>NZ_AQQS01000032.1 GCF_002088275.1 Aurantimonas sp. 22II-16-19i | reverse complement strand
GGGGCCGGGCGGGGCGCCCCGCCGGTCCGGGATTACGCGGACAGGTAGAAAGCACCCTTGACCCATGCGCAACCTGCGATATGCGGGGCGCATGGCATTTCCGGACATGCGAATCGCACGGCCCGATCGCCGCATTGCGGTCAGGCTGGCTCTTGCGGGATTTCTCACCCTCGTCGGCATCCCCGCCCGTGCAGCGAATGCACAGCCCTCGGAGGTGCCCGTCACGAAGGCCGCCGCAAGCGACCTGCGCGGCCTCCTCTTCGCCCAGCGGCGCAGCTGCAAGGCGGTCTCGTCTTGCGAGGAGGCGGTGCGGATGTGGTGCGGCGGCTATCGGCGCGCCGACGGCGACAATGACGGCATCCCCTGCGAGAACGTCTGCACCACGACGCAGGAAGTCGATGCGATCCGCACCCGGATCGGCTGCTGAGATCTGCGGCCCGGGGAGATCGACTCCCGTCATCGCTCATCCGGCCGGCCGCCGGTGGGGCTCAGTTGCGCGATGTCACCCGGATGAAGCTCTCGCGGTGCCGCAAGGTCGAGATGGCCGTCGAAGGCGGACCGGATGACGGTGCCAGAGCTCTTTGTCCTCCATGACGCCAGGCGCCCACTCTGATAGCCTCGACCGACACGCGAATCTTCGATGTTCGGACAGGAGAGGTATCTGGTGCCCGGAATCGCGACGGAAGACATCTTCGAGAATATCGGCTTCGACCCGGCTCCGGCCTACGCGCATTTCAAAGCTGTGTACGAACGGGACGCAGCGCATCGCAACGCGTTCGACTGGGCGGACAGCTGGCGACACCTGCGCAATCGGCTTGCGCAGGGCGCACTGAAGGACATGATGTTCGAGGACTTCATCGGCGCCGAGCATCTCGCGCGGATGTTCGGCTGGATCGAAAATTCACACTTTCCAAATTTCGTTCAGGACCGGGCTTTCGACGATAGTATAGCGCTCGCGGCGGAACGTGACAGAAACGCACTGATCGCCGCTGGTCTTGATCCGGCAGGCCGCAACATCGCAAACGTGGCACTTTACAACGCGCAGGACTATCGCTTCCAGACGTTCCTTCCGGTTCCGGAACGCCAGCGGATCCGCACATTTGTGGATTTTGGAGCAGGACATGGGAGGCAAGCCAATCTCTGGTTCGCCCTGCCAAATTCCCTCGACGCCTTCATCGCAATCGATGCCACGCCGGCACCTTATCTCACGCAAATTCTCTATTATCGGCTGCTCGGTCTCGAAGTCGAAGATTATCTCGTACGAGGCGAACAGTGGAAGGTATTGCCGCGTCCGGGTACGGTCCATCATCTGCCGTCATGGCGGCTCGACATGATCGCTGACCAAAGCGTGGACTTGATTTGCGCCGTCCAAGTCCTGCGCGAACTCTCGAAGCCAATGCTGGTCCATGCACTGACGGCTTTCCGTCGAATGCTGAAGCCCGGCGGTTCCCTTTACATCCGCGATCATTTCGGCTTTCACAGTGTCAACCAGGTCGATCTGGATCGCCTGCTGCTTGCGTTCGGTTTCGTGGTTGAGTGGCAGCCGAATGTCGTTGATCGTGTCGATGTTCACGGCATACCGCGGATATGGCGGCTTCCCGAGGTGGAGGCGTTGATTGGCGGATTTCGGGAAGGTGCAGGTCAGGCGCCTCCGTCGCGGACATTTTGATCGGATGGCGCAGTGCGATCATTATCGTCCGACATCCGATCCATTCCCTCGGAATGTGGGACTCCGGATCCGATCACTCGGCGCACGGGCCCGATATCCATCCGATATGGTCGATCGACAGCGTATGCGGGCGGCGGCTCATAGGCGTCGCGCCGTGGGACACGCGGTAGTTTTCCTGCTGCCAGTTTACTCTCCCAGTAGCGCGAAGGTCCCGAAGGCCGGGACCTTGATTCCGATCCGCCGGATGTCGACGCCGGCGACGAGGCCGAGGAGATTGATCTCCAGCCCGTTCTTCCATCCCGCCGAAAGCCCGGCATAGCCGAACAGCGACAGATGCAGGTCGCGCCCGTCCGGGTCGAGATAGGCGAGGCGCCCGCCGGTCGGATAGTCCCGGCCGACCGAGACCGGTGGCAGGGCGACGTCGATCTCCGGCACCTGCCGCATCACATGGGCGACGAAGGAATTGGAATTGGGCCCCGGGAAGATGTGATAGCCGCCCCGCATCGCGAAGGGATAGGTCGCGATGGCGGCGCGGATCTTCGGGATCAGCCGCTCGGCTGCCCCTCCGGTCGCCGCAAAGACCACCCGCGGCTGGTTGGAATACCAGCGCCCGTCCGCCGGATAGCCATTGTGGCGCACCGGCGAGCCCCAGCCGACCTTGTCCCAGCGCTCGTAGCTGGTCGCCCCGCTCTCCTTCACCACGATCCAGGAATGCTCCGACAGAGCCCCCTTGAGGCCGCCGGTGCGCGCCGACAGGACGTAGACCCGCGCTTCCGGAACCTTCCCTGCCGGTTCGAATAGGCCGGAGGATGACCAGTCGGCCGTGCGCCAGGACGTCGCATGTTCACCGACATACCAGAGGGCAGCCGAAGCTGCCGCCGGCAGGAGGTAGACCAGGACGATCGCCAGCATCAGGAACTTCAGAATGCGCATCGAGCCTCTTTTTTCGCCGTTCGGAGCGGACGATCCGAGAAAATCCTGGCCAGAGGCCCTAGATCGTCGTTCGAGCATCAACCCGGCAGACAGGTCGAAATTATGGAAAATCCCGTCCTCGTGGAAGTCACCCGCGGCGAACTGGTCGAAAGCTTCCACCGAGGAGCCTTCGCGCTCGTGGATGGCGAGGGCAAGGTGGTCGCCGGGGTCGGCGACATCGACCGACCGGTCTTTCCCCGTTCGGCGGTGAAGCTCCTGCAGGCGATCCCGCTGATCGAGACGGGGGCGGCGGCGCGCTACGGCCTCGACGAGAAGGACCTGTCACTGGCCTGCGCATCCCATTCGGGCGAGCCGGAGCACCTGCGCCGCGTCGCGGCGATGCTGGAGAAGGGCGGGCTCGACCAGGCGGCACTGGAATGCGGCGTTCATTGGCCGAGCGAACCGGAGGTCTCCCGCGACATGGTCCGGCGCGGGGAGGCGCCGTGCCCGCTGCACAACAACTGTTCGGGCAAGCATGCCGGCTTCCTCCTCACGGCCGTCCATCGGGGCGAGGATCTCGCCGGCTATGTCGGGCCCAACCACGCGGTGCAGCTCAGATGCAAGGCGGTGATCGAGGATCTCATCGGCCACAGCCTCAATGTCGACGTCTGCGGCACCGACGGCTGCTCGATCCCGACCTATGCGGCGCCGCTCAAGGACTTCGCCGGCGCATTCGCCAGGATCGCCTCGGGGCGGGGCGTCGAGCCGCAACGGGCGGAGGCGGGCCAGGCGCTGATGCGGGCCTGCATGGCCGAGCCCTTCGAGATGTCCGGCACCGGGCGGGCCTGCCGCGAGCTCATGCAGGCCGCGCCGGGCAAGGTCTTCGCCAAGACCGGCGCGGAAGGGGTCTTCTGCGGCGCTCTGCCGGAACTCGGCCTCGGCTTCGCTCTCAAGATCGATGATGGCGCCACCCGCGCCAGCGAGCCGCTCGTCGCTGCCGTCATCGCCGCGGCACTGCAGAAGGAGGACGCAGCGCTGGCTGAGACCTTCGCCGCCATGGCCCGCAAGGACCTGCGGAACTGGCGCGGCACGCTGACGGGCGAGGTCCGGGCGGTGCTGCCGGCGGACTGATCCGCCGCCGCCGTCGGCAGGACCGCCGCTCCGCAGATCATGCAGAGGCAATGGCGGCCGGCGCAGGCGCGGTCCGCCGGCGTCGGTCGCCGAGGTGCGCTCGTCCGCAACCTTACAGCCGCCGCGCCGGTCCGACCGGGCAGCGGCGATCACGGTGATTGACAGTCAGCCACGAAGTAGATGCGAAAGTTGCTTGACGTTCGTGCTGAAGAGCGTAGTCTTCCAATTGTCATAGTCGTCAATCCGGGAGGTTAAGATGGAGCCACCCCAGCAGGCTGCCGCATAGACGTCGAAGCTTGACCTACGGGGCTTCGACCAGCGGCACTCGACTGTCGGATTTCGGGAGGCGGCCTACGAGCTGCCGAAGTCGTGGAACAGGCTCGACTTTTCGCCGCCTCCTGCAATGTTTCGGGCGTCCGGCTCTGGGAGAGCTGACGCATTTACCCTATTGCAAATGACGATAGCGAAGCTTTGGCCCGGCGCATGAATACATCATGGCCAGGGCCTTTGTGTGTCTGGAGCCGGATTCCGCGTCGCATGAGTCAGCCGACGCCCTGAGGTCTCGGGCGGCCTTGCGCAGGATCAACAGGCCCTAGCCACCTTCGCTGGGATTCTCTGCCAGGATCCGTCTGCCAGGATCTGCCTGCCACGATCATCCTGTCATGAGTTGGGCCCGGTTCGGCCCGACCCGGTTTCAGTCAGGCTTGGCGGCGGTTCGCCGTCTCGCCGGACGCTTCGCCGTGGGCTGGGCCGGCGCCTTCGGCGCCTCGCGGATTTCAACGCTGCCGCCGGGCGGGGTGCGAACCTCGAATTCCTTGGTCGAGCGGACGAGATCGCTGAGCTTCTTGAAGCCGTAGGTCCGCGGGTCGAAGTCCGGCGCCAGGTTGAGGATCTGCTTGCCGAAGCCGCCGAGATTGATCCAGCCGTCCTCGCTGTCCATCTGCGCGATCACTCGGAGAAGCAGCCGCGTCGCCTCCTCCTTGCGGGCCAGCGGCTTCGTGGTGGGCGCGTCGGTGGCCCGGTCCGGGTCGGCCCGCTCCGGCAGGAGGTTCTCGGTGTAGATGAAGCGGCGGCAGGCCTGGCGGAAGCTCTCCGGCGTCTTCTGCTCGCCGAAGCCGAAGACATCGACACCCTGCTCGCGGATACGCGAGGCGAGGCGGGTGAAGTCGCTGTCCGACGAGACCAGGCAGAAGCCGTCGAAGCGGCCGCTGTGAAGGAGATCCATGGCGTCGATCACGAGGGTGATGTCGGAGGCATTCTTGCCGATCGTGTAGGGGAACTGCTGCTGCGGCACGATGGCGTGGCGCGCCAGGGTCTCGACCCAGCCCTTCGAGCGCGTCGTGGAAAAATCGCCATAGACGCGCCTGACACTCGCTTCGCCGATCTTGGCGATCTCCTCGAACAGACCGTCGGCGATCTTCGAGGAGGCGTTGTCGGCATCGATCAGCACCGCCAGACGGCGGGTCGTGTCGCTTCGGGCGGTCATCGGCTTTCCTTTTCCTGCAATGTCCGGCGAATGATAGGCCGGCGACGCGCCATGTCACCCGTGCTCGCGGCGGCGGGACACGAATTCGATTGCACCCGTCGTGGCAGCGGCGACGAGAAGGGTCGCTGTGAGAGCCGTGAGAGAAGCGGCAGGAGCCTGCCTCCGGCAGACGCCCGATCCGTGCACCCGTCGAAGCCCTGGTCTTCTCTCGGCTGACAAGACTGCCGGCTGACAAGACAGGGGAGGGGCGTGGTGGGCAGTGACGGGCTCGAACCGCCGACATCCTCGGTGTAAACGAGGCGCTCTACCAACTGAGCTAACCGCCCTTGCCTGTGCTCTAGGGGTTTCCGGCTATCGGCGTCAAGCCCGGTTTCCCGTATGTTCCCGGTGATTCCCGGCGTTTCGGTTGACGCCGGTTGACGCGATCGGTGTTTGTTCGCTTCAGGCGAGGGCTTCAGTCCGGCGAAACGATCGGGCAGTATCCTGGGACCACGATCCCATTTCCGGGCGAACGGAGGCCCCACCCATGAGCGACGACGCATCCCCCAAACCCGACTTCGTGCCCTACAATGCGGCGGCCGCGATAGCGCTGGTGAAAGCTGTCTTCCCGCGATCAACCGCGGAGCTGCTCCAGCAGTCGACGGGCGTCCCCATGAGACAGGTCACCCGATGGCTGAATGGGGATTCCCGGATACCGCCGAAGTTGCTGGCGAAATTCGAGAAGCAGCTCGAACTCCGGGCGGAACTCGATCACCGCGTCCGCCTCGTCTACGCGGATCTTCGCGAAGAGGGCCTCGCGATCCAAGTCGCCCGGTCGGCCCTTCTCGGGCTCGCGAATCACGACGACTATCTCGAAATCGACACGATTTAGCGGGGATCCTCGCGAATTCCCTAAGGCGATCGTAATGCGTTCCTGATATCCAGGACTCTCCGGACGGAAACCTTGGCGAAGAGGCCTTTGACCGTCGAATCTGGAGGCTTCCCCCATGACGCATCGCATCACGCGCATCGTCGGCAACCGCCGCATCGCGCCCATCGTCGACGGCATCGATTTCGCCGACGACGCCGAAGACGACACCCCCGACTACCGCTCGGCCTTCCCGCCCTCGGCCTGGCTGATCGACGCCGCCAACGCCGGCGAGATCGCAAAGCTTCGTTCCGTCGTCGCGGACCGGAAGCGCCACGCCATCGTCATCGCCCGGGCGCCTGCAGAATGGCGCGAGGCGACGTCGAATCTCACTCGTCTGCTGCTCGGATCTCGCGAAGAGCTGCGCGTCGTCCGTCGCGATGGCAGCCCTGAATTGCTCGACTCCGTCCTCGCCTTCTTGGGGCACTGTCATGTCGTGCTGACCGCGAAGCCCGACGACGAGATTCCTGAAGTCTACAAGCGCCTGGCACTCGTCGAGATCGACGCCGGCCGGATCACCGCGGAGCATGTCGACGCCCTGATCCGGGACAGGTGGCCTGGAAGCGGCGCTCGCTGGTCCGCGGATCGCGACGTCGTGTCGATCCCGTCTCACCATCTGTCGACGGCATTCTATCAAGCCGCGACGCCGGGCGAGATCGTCGAGATTCTCGACGTCATTCGGCGGCACGACGTGGCCGAGAAGTCGCCGGCCAAGGGCGAGGGAGAGGAGAAGTCCGATCTGGACCGTGCCAGCGAAAACTACTGGACGGAGCAGCCGAAGAAGGAGAAGCAGAAGCCCGAGCCCGAGCCGGCGAAGCGCGTCGTCGACGAGAAGATGAAGCGAGCGATCGCGCAGATCGAAGTGCAGCGCCCGGCTTCTCCTGTTCTCGATGACCTGGCCGGATACGGGGCCGCCGCATCGTGGGCCAGCGACCTCGCGCTCGATATCGCGGCCTTCCGCGTCGGCGAAATTGGCTGGCAGGACGTCGACCAAGGCTGCCTTCTCGTCGGCCCGCCCGGAACCGGCAAGACCCTGTTCGCCAGGGCCGCCGCGGCGACGACCGGCCTGCCGCTGATCGCCACCAGCTATGCCCAATGGCAGTCCGCCGGGACGGGGCACATGGGCGACGTCGTGCGGTCTATCCGGACGATCTTCGCCGCCGCGGAGCAGAACGCCCCCTGCATCCTCTTCATCGACGAGATCGACGCGATCCGGGGCCGCGGCACCGACGAGCGCGACGATGGCTGGTGGACGGCGATCGTCACCTGCCTTCTCGAGTGTCTCGACGGCATCAGCCGCATTGAGGGCATCGTGACGATCGGCGCCTGCAATCACGCCGACAAGCTGGACCCGGCGCTCGTCCGGAGCGGCCGGCTCGACCGACGATTCGAGATCTCGTTGCCTGACGAGCCGGCGCTCCTGCGCATCCTTGCCCACCATGCCCCGGACGTGTCGCCGACTGACCTCGAACCGATCGCCACCGCGCTGGCCGGCACGATCTCTGGCGCAGACGTCGCGAGGATGACGAGGGAAGCCAAGCGAGCGGCCCGGCGCGGGAAGAGGGCGATGACCGGTTCCGACGTCATGGCGGCGGCGTTGCCGGCGGAGACGCGGTCGCGAGAGATCGTGTGGAGGACGGCGGTGCACGAAGCGGGCCATGTCGTCGCATTTCTCGTCGGCGGACATGTGCCGGACGCCTTGTCCCTCGTCTCCGGCGGCGGGATGTCGGGACATGTCCGCGGTCTGGGGTCTCGCGATGGCGAGGGCCGGCTCGGCGATCTGGAAGCGCGGGTCCTCCCGATGCTCGCGGGCCGGGCGGCGGAAGACGCCATCCTGGGCGAGCCGTCGGCGGGTGCGTTCGCCGACCTCGAACATGCGTCGACGATTCTCGGGCGTGTCGAATCCGCGTTCGGACTCGGCGGCTATCTGACGCCTGGCGGGCACGATCGCGTTTCCGTCGAGGGCCGCATTCGCCGGATCTACGGCGACGCACTGATGCTCGTCGTGCGGCACCGGGGCTCCATCGTCGAGCTTGCCCGGCTGGCGGTCGAGAGACGCGTGTTGTCGAGGAGTGTGCTCGAGCAGTTCGGACGGGAACGAGGAATCATCTGAGAAACCGGGCGAAGGAGGCCCACATCATGAAGCATGAACTGACGATCGAACCCGACGCCGGCGTCTACGGGCGCCTTTGCCGGCTTGCGGTCCAGCAGCGGCGCCTGCCGGTCGAAGTCGCGGAAGAGGCGGTCGGCGTCTACGTCGAAGCCTTGGCCCCTGGCGGCGACCAAGAGACCGTGGAGGTCACTCTGCCGGTGTCGACGGTTCAGTACTGGACGCGGCGTGGAGAGCCTCTCGGCCGCTCGGCCGGGCAGGAACTCGCCGTCCACATCCTCCTGAAGACGATCGAGGCGATGCGCGACGACAGCAAGGAGTCCGGCCGATGACCAGAACCTTCTTCACCGCCGACACCCACTTCGGCCATGCGTCCGTCATCCGGATGTGCGGCCGGCCGTTCGCGACCGTCGACGAGATGAACCGCGAAATGATCGCCAGGTGGAACGCCGCCGTCGGCCCCCGCGACGAGATTTGGCACCTCGGGGATTTCGCGTACAAGATGCCCGTGGCGGACGCCCGCGGGATCTGGGACGCGCTGAACGGTCGCAAAAGCCTGATCCGCGGCAACCACGACAAGGCCTCGGTCGCTGAGTGGGGGTGGGAATCGGTCCACGACCTCCATGAGATCGCCGTGGACGGTCGGCGCGTCGTCCTCTGCCATTACCCCCTCGCGGAGTGGCCGGCCTATTTCCGGGATGCGATCCATCTCTATGGCCACGTCCACGGCAATCGCCACGTCGCCGGCGCGGTCGATGTCGGGGTCGATTGCTGGGATTTTCGGCCCGTCACTCTCGCCGAGATCCTCGCCAGGAGGACGCCGCCGCCGATCCCGCCGAGGCAGCTCGAGGATTGGGAGCGGGCTTATATCGAACAGGCGAAGCTCGAGGCCGAGCGACGGGCGCTCGACGAGATCCTCGGCCAGCGGGTGGACCAGTCCGGAGGGCGGTGAGGGCGGCGGCTATTATGGGATACTTCGGGAAACCGCAATTATCATATAATAGAAAGCCCCCGGGGATGAGCCGGGGGCTTTCGTTTCATGCGGTAGCCCGCCGCTCGCGAACGATCTCGCCGAGCCGGTCGAGGCCGAGGAAACCGTCGCCGAGGACGGTGGTCGACAATCCGACGGGCGAGGCTCCCGGGACCCTAGTGGTCGATACTCCCGCCAAGTACCTTTACTTCACCATTCCCGGAGGATCTGCCGTTCGCTACGGCATCGGCGTCGGGCGGGAGGGTTTTGCCTGGTCTGGCCGCGCAAAGGTGCAGTACAAGCGCGAGTGGCCGCGATGGACGCCGCCGAACGAGATGGTCGCACGGCAGCCGGAACTAGAGCCGTATTCCATCGCCAATGGCGGCATGGAACCGGGTCTCGAGAATCCTCTTGGCGCGCGGGCCCTCTACATCTTCCAGGATGGACGGGACACGCTCTATCGCCTGCACGGCACGCCAGAGGCCTCGTCGATCGGCAAGGCTGTCTCCTCGGGCTGCATTCGCCTGCTCAACCAGGACGTCATCGATCTGTACGAGCGCGTTCCCGACGGCACGCCGATTAGAGTGATCCAGGACATGTCGATCCAGGCCGCGTGAGGTGTGATGATCAGTAGCGAAGCTGACAACTACTTCGACCCTTGCCCGACAACAATGACGGGCGATTCTCCGGTTTGGAGCCGCGCCGTTCACTCGGATGCGATGGTGGGACTTACGTGAACATCATTCATCAGAAACAAAGGGAGACACTGACAATGACCTATACGATCAACCGAACGATTCCAGATGCGGATATCGACGCCATCGAGAGCCGCACCCGCGAGGCCTTGGCTGAACATGGATTTGGCGTTCTGACCGAGATCGACGTCAAGGCGACTATGAAGAAGAAGCTCGATGTCGAGATGCCGGCCTACCGCATCCTCGGTGCCTGCAATCCCAAGATGGCGCATCAGGCGATCGGAATCGAGCCACGCGTTGGCGCGATGCTCCCGTGCAACGTCATCCTGCGTGAAGTGGTGGGTGGAGTGGAGGTTAGTGCCATCGATCCCGTGATATCGATGCAGGGGATCGAGAACGCCGAACTGACGGCCGTTGCGGCAGATGTCCGAAATCTCCTCGCGAAGGCGATGGACGCGATCTGATGGGACTCGATAGCCAGAAAGCCGCACGCGATGCTTCTTCTGGACACTGCCCGCGCCCTGCTCGCCTTTGGGATGCACCCGAACTGCCCGTCGCCTACTTTTCGTTCGTCCTGCATTTCGTATGGGAGTTCGTTCAGGTTCCGACATATGCCGGCATGGCCGAGATGCCCCACTGGGAGGCTATCAAGCTCTGCATGTCGGCAACGTTTGGCGATGTCGGGTTCGCGCTGACGGCATTCTGGGTTGCCTGCCTGGCGGCGCGCCGCCGGGACTGGATCCTGCGGCCAACTCGGTTTCCAGTCGCGATCTTCCTCGCTGTCGGTATCGTCCTGACCGTAGGGTTCGAGTACTACTATACGAATGTAAGCCTGCGCTGGACCTATTCGGACCTGATGCCGCTCGTGCCGCCCTTGGGCACCGGGCTGAGTCCGCTCCTGCAATGGTTCGTCATTCCGCCGCTCGTGATCTGGCTGACCCGGCGCCATCTTCTGGGAGCCCGAGCCGTAGACGAAGCAGATGTATGATGCTTCGCTGGTCCGGTCTCCTGCCTCGTCTCGGCCTGGCCGATGCGTCAGCGGGCATCGTCCCCTTGGTCATCGCACTTTGGGGCGAGACGGCGGCAGAGCCCTTGCCTGAACAGAAGGGCGGTGCTTGGCCTCGGCTTGAAGGGGAGGCGTTTCTCTGATCGGCGATGCGACGAAAGCCCGAGGAAGAGCCGATGACGACCGATTACGTGAAGAACAGCATCACCTTGCCGGGCGCGGTGGCCATGGGCACCGGCGTGATGATCGGCGCAGGCATCTTCGCGCTGACGGGCCAGATCGCCGAGCTTGCGGGGCCGCTCTTTCCGCTCTCGTTCATCGCGGGTGCGGTGGTCACGACCTTTAGCGCCTATACCTATGTCAAGATGTCGAACGCGTTTCCATCCGCGGGCGGCATTGGGATGATTCTCAAGAAGGCCTACGGCCCGAGGACGGTCGCTGCGGGCGCCGCACTGCTGATGGCGCTGTCGATGGTCATCAGCGAGAGTCTCGTCGCGCGTACGTTCGGAACATACGCGCTTCAGGCGTTCGGCGGCGAGCCGGACAGCGTCCTCGTGCCGATTCTCGGCGTCGGGTTGATCTTTTTCGCGTATCTCCTGAACGCTTCTGGCACCCGTTCGGTCGGGCTTTGGTCCATCGTCATGGCGGTGCTCAAGGTGGGTGGCATCGCGTCGTTCGGGGCGGCTGGTCTCTGGGCAAGCGGCATCTCGTTCGAAGCCACGGGCGGAGAGTTGGGAGTAGGTGGTTTCGTGGCGTCTGTAGCGCTGTCGATCCTCGCCTTCAAAGGCTTCACGACCATCACCAACAGCGGCGCCGAGATCACCGAGCCGCACCGCAACGTAGGCCGCGCCATCGTCTGGTCCATCGCCGTCTGCGTCGTCGTCTATCTGCTGGTCGCCTTCGCGGTCGGCTCCAGCCTGCCGCTCGACCGCATCGTGGCGGCGAAGGACTACGCGCTGGCCGAGGCAGCCCAGCCCGCTCTCGGTCAGACCGGCTTCTACCTGACGGTGGCGCTCGCGCTGGTGGCCACGGCGTCGGGCCTGGTCGCCAGCGTTTTCGCGGTCTCGCGGATGCTGGCGATGCTGAGCGACATGAAGATGATCCCCCACAGCCATTTCGGGATGCCGGGCAGGATCAAGGACCACACGCTCGTCTACACCGTCGTGATCGCAGCATTTCTCACGGTGTTCTTCGACCTCAGTCGCATCGCCTCGCTCGGGGCATTCTTCTATCTGGTGATGGACATGATCATCCACTTCGGTGTTTTCCGGCATCTGAGGGAGGACATCGGCGCGAAGGGTTGGGTGCTGCTGACGGCCGTCGTCCTCGATGCGTCGGTGCTGGCCGCCTTCACCGGGATGAAGTGGCAGTCCGATCCGCTGATCGTCGTGACCGGCATCGTCGGCATGGCGCTGGTGTTCCTGTTCGTGGGAATTTCCCTGGCACGCAACCCGGTCAGGGAAGTCGCTCACGAACAGCATTGAAAAAGACTTGAGCATCCAGTCGCTGGAAGCCTCAAGCTGAAGCGACACAGTGAAAGGTTGGCTGGCAATGAACCACGATCATCACCACGCGGCGTCCGATATCCCGGCGGGAACCGAGGCGGCGACGGATCCGGTCTGCGGGATGACGGTCGCGGTCAAGCCGGACGGGCGTCACGCCGAATTCCAGGGGGTGACCTTCCATTTCTGCTCGGAGAAATGCCAGACGAAGTTCAAGGCGGATCCATGGTTCTATGCTTCGGGCCGCGCCACTGGACAGAAGAAGGCTGCTCCGGCCAACGTCCAGTACACCTGCCCAATGCACCCGGAGATCGTGCGAGATGCGCCCGGTGCCTGCCCGATCTGCGGCATGGCGCTCGAGCCGATGCTGCCCTCGGACGAGCCGAGCGAGGAGCTGACCGACTTCACTCGCCGAATGTGGATCTCGGCGGCGGCGGCAGTGCCGCTCATCATCCTGACGATGGGCGAACTGGTGGCCCTGCCGGTTCGCGAATGGATCGGCCACCAGACGGCCAGCAATCTGGAGTTCGTGTTGGCGACGCCGATCATCCTCTGGGCGGCACTGCCGTTCTTCCGGCGCGGCTGGGATTCGGTGGCGAACCGGTCGCCGAACATGTGGACGTTGATCAGCCTGGGGGTGGGGGCTGCCTACCTCTATTCCCTGGTTGCGACCTTCATGCCGGGCGTGTTTCCCGAGCAGTACCGGATGGGCCACGGCGTCGGTACCTATTTCGAGGCAGCGGTGGTGATCGTGGCGCTGGTCTTCGTCGGCCAGGTTCTCGAGCTGCGCGCACGCGAAAGAACCGGCGACGCGATCCGGGCGCTTCTTGATCTGGCGCCGAAGACCGCACGGCGCATCCTGCCGGACGGATCGGAGTACGATGCGCCGCTGGACAATATCATGGAAGGCGACCGGCTGCGCGTGCGCCCGGGCGACGCCGTGCCGGTGGACGGGACGGTGATCGAGGGCCGGTCGTCTCTCGACGAGAGCATGCTGACCGGCGAGTCGATGCCGGTGGAAAAAGGTCCCGGTGACGATGTGACGGGGGCCACGATCAACAAGAACGGCTCGTTGGTGATCGAGGCCGGCAAGGTCGGGTCCGACACGGTACTGGCGCAGATCGTGGCGATGGTGTCGAACGCCCGTCGATCACGCGCCCCGATCCAGGGTTTGGCCGACCGAGTCTCGGCGGTGTTCGTGCCGACCGTGGTGGCGATCGCGATCGTCGCCTTCTTCGTCTGGCTTGCGGTCGGCCCGGAACCGGCGCTGGTCTTCGCCATCGCCTCGTCTGTGTCCGTCCTGATCATCGCCTGTCCCTGTGCCCTGGGACTGGCGACGCCGATATCGATCACCACGGCGGCGGGGCGGGGGGCACAGGCGGGCGTGCTGATCAAGGACGCCGAAGCGCTCGAGCGCATGGCGGCTGTCGACACCCTGATCGTGGACAAGACCGGCACACTGACGATGGGAAAGCCGAAGCTTACGGATATCGTGGCACTTGGGAACGTCACTGATACCGACCTGTTGTCGCTGGCCGCGGCTCTCGAGCGCGGCTCGGAACACCCGCTGGCAGAGGCCATCGTCGAGGGAGCGGAAGCGCACCGTGGCCCGCGTCGGGAGGCCGCGGACTTCGAAGCGGTCACCGGCAAAGGCGTGCGCGGCTGGGTCGACGGACGTGCGGTGGCGCTCGGCAATGGAGCGATGATGCGTGACATGGGGCTGGAGACCGCGCAGGCCGAGACCAGTGCCGATGCCCTTCGCGCCGAAGGCAAGACGGCGATGTTCATTTCCGTCGATGGCGCGCTGGCCGGTATCGTGGCCGTGGCCGACCCGATCAAGGATTCGACGGCGCAGGCGATCAGGGAACTGCACGCGCAGGGGCTTCGCGTCATCATGGCTACAGGCGACAACGAACGCACGGCGCAGGCGGTGGCAGGCAGGCTCGGCATCGACGAGGTGCGCGCCGGAATCTTGCCCGAGGCCAAGAAGGATCTGATCGACCGGTTGCGCCGGGACGGCCACAAGATCGCGATGGCGGGCGACGGCGTCAACGACGCGCCCGCGTTGGCGGCAGCCGATGTCGGGATCGCCATGGGCACCGGAGCCGACGTGGCTATGGAGAGCGCAGGGATAACCCTGCTGGGCGGCGACCTGATGGGCATCGTACGGGCACGAAAGCTCGCCCGCGCCACCTTGCGCAACATCAAGCAGAACCTGTTCTTCGCCTTCGCCTACAACGCCCTTGGCGTGCCCATCGCGGCAGGTCTGCTTTATCCGGTTACCGGCCTTTTGCTCTCGCCTATGATCGCAGCGGCTGCGATGAGCCTGTCGTCCGTTTCGGTCATCACCAACGCCTTGCGGCTGCGACGGATCGAGTTGTGAGGGGCTGACGATGGAAGAAATTCCGAACCGCTGGGAAGGCGTCTATCGGGTCAAGGAAGAGGCCGAGACGAGCTGGTTCGAGGACCGCCCACGGGTCTCGCTCGACCTGATCGGCGCGACAGGGGCAGAAAAGGATGCGGCTATCGTCGATGTGGGCGCGGGTTCATCCCGGCTCGTGGATTGCCTTCTGGAACGGGGATACCGCCGGATCACCGTGCTCGACCTGTCGGAAACCGCGCTGGCGAGGACTCGTGCGCGGCTACCCGGGGAAGCGCCCGTCGACTGGGTCGTGGAGAATGTGCTCGACTGGAAGCCGAACCAGCGCTTCGGGATCTGGCATGATCGGGCGGCCTTTCATTTCCTGACCGAGACCGTTGATCAAGACGACTATCTACGGGTCATGGATGGGGCCTTGCTACTCGGTGGACACGCGATCATTGGAACGTTCGCGCCGGACGGCCCGACATCGTGCAGCGGTTTGCCGGTTGCTCGCTACGATGCGGCCTTGTTGTCCGAGCGGTTGGGCGCGGGTTATCAGTTGGTCAAGTCGGTGAACTACGAGCACCGCACGCCATGGGGCAGCGTGCAGCGTTTCCATTTCGGGCTCTTCCTGAAGTTCTGACGGGTGTCGGGGGGCTGAGAATCGACCGCCTCCGCGTCCGATCTCCGGGCTCGCAGGTCACGAAAGTCCGGGACAAGACGACGCGATGGAATATGCCTCGGTCCTACGCTCGTCGGGCGCTGGAAAAGGTCGGCATCCCCGACGCGAGCGCGCATCCTCGTCCGCTCGCTTCGGTCGTAGCCTAATGGTCGCGAGCCAATCCCGACAGGCCGTCGATGATCGGGCAATCCGGGTGGACGTCGCCATGGCAGCTCCCCACCAGGTGTCCGAGCATCTGTCGGAGACCGGTCAGTTCGGCGATCTTGCGGTCTATCTCTCCGAGCTTCTCGGTTGCGATCGCCTTCACATCCGCGCTGGCGCGGCCGCGGTCCGTGTGGAGAGAAAGCAGTTGCCTGCACTCTTTGACCGAGAATCCGAGGCTGCGGGATCGCTGGACGAAGCGGAGCCGGTAGACGTCTTCGACGGAATAGTTGCGGTAGCCGTTCGACGCCCGATCGGCAGTCAGGAGGAGGGGACTGTCGGGAATTCCGTGTGTGGGCGGGCTTTTGAACATTGTCACGCCATGGCCCGTGTGAAGCGCTCGCCGTAGAGAATGGCGAACTGCGCTTTGGCCATCGCCCACTCACGTGGCGCCATCTTCCACTCCTTCTCGGCCCGGTTCAAGACCAGGAAGAGCAGCTTCATTGCGGCGTCGTCGCTCGGAAAGTGGCCGCGGGCGCGGACGGCCCGGCGAAGCTTGGAGTTCAGTGCTTCGATAGCGTTTGTCGTGTAGACGATTTTGCGAACTTCCTCGGGGAAGGCGAAGAACGGGACGACCTCGGCCCAGGCCCGACGCCAGCTCTGGCCGATGGCTTTGTATTTCCGGCCCCATTCGCCCTCCTCGAAGGCTGCCAACGCCTTCTCGGCCGCGCCGGCGTCGGTGGCCCGGTAGATTTCCTTCACCGCGGCCGCAACAGCCTTGCGGTCCTTGTAGGAGGTGAAGTCGAGGCTGTGGCGCAGCAGATGTACGATGCAGGTCTGGACCGTCGTCTCAGGAAAGACCGCGGTGATGGCCTCGGGAAAGCCCTTCAGGCCATCGACAAGCCTGTCCTGAGCGACGCCGCAGGCGGCGTCGAAGGGGCGAGCAGCACATCCTCGACGCCCCGGTTCTTCATCTCGTTCATGACCTTGAGCCAGAACTTAGCGCCTTCGTTCTGCTCCAGCCAGAGGCCGAGAACCTCCTTGGTGCCGTCGGCCCGAACCCCGAGGGCGATGTGGACAGCCTTGTTGCGGACAAACCCTTCGTCTCGGATCTTCACCCTGAGGGCATCAAAGAAGACAACGGGATAGACCGGCTCGAGCGGCCGGGCCTGACAGGCGGTGACCTCGTCCAGAACGGCATCCGTCACGGCCGAGATCAGGTCTGGCGAGACGTCGACGCCATAAAGATCATGGAGATGCCCGACAATCTCACGGTTGCTCATGCGGGCGTACATCGAGACGACCTTCTCGTCGAAGCCTGGAAAACGGCGCTGGTATTTGGCGATGAGCTGCGGGTCGAAGCTCGACTGGCGATCCCGCGGGACGGCAAGCTCGAATTTGCCGCTGTCGCTCGTCACTGTCTTCTTGCCGTAGCCATTGCAGCCGTTTCCAGCGCCGTTCTCGCCGGCAAGATGATGATCCATCTCGGCATTCAGCGCCCGTTCGGCGAGCGCCTTCTTCAGCCCATCGAGCAAGCCACCGGGATCAAAGGCGGTCTTGGGATCGGCGCCCGACAAAAGCTGGTCGAGCAGCGCGTCAGGGATGCTGGGTTCTTTGCGGCGGGCCATGGGTGATCTCCTTCGGTCCCATTATGCCCGCCCTCACACGGAATTCCTGACAGTCCCCCGTCGCCGAGCGCCTGGGCGGGGAGGGGAAGTCGCCGCTTTATGCCGCTATCGACGGGCGGCTGGCCGCGATAATCGCCGTCGCCGACCCGATCAAGGCAACCACGCCGACGGCGATCGCCGCGCTGCACGATCTCGGCCTGACGGTGGTGGTGATCACCGGCGACAACCGCCGGACCGCCGATGCGATCGGGCGGCGGCTGGGCATCGACGAGGTGGTGGCCGAGGTCCTGCCGGACGGCAAGGTGGCCGCGGTCAGGGACCTGAAGCGCCGGCACGGCCGGCTCGCCTTCGTCGGCGACGGCATCAACGATGCGCCGGCGCTGGCCGAAGCCGATGTCGGCATCGCCATCGGAACGGGGACCGACATCGCCATCGAGGCGGCAGACGTCGTGCTGATGTCGGGCAGCCTCAGGGGGTGTTCCCAATGCGGTCGCGCTGTCGCAGGCGACGATCCGCAACATCCGGCAGAACCTCTTCTGGGCCTTCGCCTATAACACGGCCCTGATCCCGGTCGCTGCCGGCGTGCTCTATCCCGCTTTCGGTCTGCTGCTGTCGCCGGTGCTCGCCGCCAGCGCGATGGCGATGTCCAGCGTCTTCGTCCTCGGCAACGCGCTGCGGCTCAGACGCTTCCGGGCCCCGATGAGCGATGGCGGACGACAGCCGGGAGAGCTTGCATGAACCAGTCCGCTCCCACGCCGCAAGGCACCGCCGCCCTCTACCGGATGCTGATGTCCGGGCATGTCTGCCCCTATGGCATCAAGTCGAGTTGGCTGATCGAGGCCCAGGGCTGCAGGGTCGACGATCAACATCTGGAAACCCGCGAGCAGACCGACGCCTTCAGGGAAGAGCACGACGTGGAGACCAGGCCGCAGCCCCTCATCGGGTCGGCGGCTACACCGAGCTTCCACGAGTGGATCATTGGAGGCGATGCTTCGGCCGGGGCCTCGTGAAGAGATCGCGATCTCTATGCACGCGTTCAGCCGGAGCGGCCCTTGAAGTTAAGTCGCCGCTGCGTTGGTCCGCTCGGATGCGAAGGTGATTCCTTTCGCCACCATGACTGCGCCATCTTCCACGCCGACAAGTTTCGCGCCGGGATCGGGGATCAGGATCGCGGCATCCGCACGAGGGAACCAACCGCCGACCGCATGCCGAAGCTCAGCCGAACCCTTTTCGGACATCTGGTGATCGCCCTGGCAGTCGCTTTCGCCATGTTCACGTCGCCTCAGGGTCCGTCGACCTCGCACGACCCGATCTTCGCGCAGCATGCCGCGCTCGATGATCACGGTCATTCGCACGACGACGAACCCCTGCCTGATCCGATGGGGCACGGCGATCACGAGCACAGGCACAACCCGTTCGACCATTCCCACGACAAGCCCGGGACATTGCTCCGGTTCGATGCGCCCCTGCCGCCCGGTGCCGCGCAGCATGCTCTGTCCCGCCAGGACCAGGGCGTGGGCGGCGAGCCTTCCGCTCTGGAACGACCCCCGAGACCGTCCGATACGGCGTGATCAGACGCCGTCGCTGCGACGGCATGGCACCTTTCGGACAATCGGAACCAGACATGCAGGACCCTTCCGTCGAAGGTCGCCACCGGTCGCGCTACGCGATCCGGACGATGCTTCGCACCCCTCTGCTCGCCCTTCTCCTGGCGATGGCATGGGGCACGACAGCCCTCGCGCACGGCGTCGCCGCCGGCGACCAGGGCTACATCCAGGAGATCACGGGGGTGAATCTCATCGCCTTCATGTATCTCGGCGCCAAACACATGGCGACGGGCTACGACCACATCCTGTTCCTGCTCGGCGTGATCTTCTTCCTCTACCGGATGAAGGACATCGGCATCTACGTGACCCTCTTCGCGATCGGTCACTCCACGACGATGCTCCTCGGCGTCTATTTCAACGTCGGGATCAACAGCTACATCATCGACGCGATCATCGGCCTGTCGGTCGTCTACAAGGCGCTCGACTACATGGGGGCGTTCCAGCGGTGGTTCGGCTTCCAGCCGAACACGAAGGCCGCGACCCTGATCTTCGGCTTCTTCCATGGCTTCGGTCTGTCAACCAAGATCCTGGAATACGACATCTCGCCGGACGGCCTGGTTCCGAATCTCCTCGCCTTCAATGTCGGCGTCGAGATCGGCCAGCTCCTCGCCCTCGGCGCGATCCTCATCGTCATGGGCTTCTGGCGCAGGACCCCCAGCTTCTTCCGCCACGCCTACACCGCCAACGTCGTCATGATGGCCGCCGGCTTCGTGCTCTTCGGCTACCAGGTCGCTGGCTATCTCGTCGCCTGACGGCCTCTCAATTCCAGGATACCGACACATGTACAATACCGACATGCCCACCCGCGCCGAGCTTCCCACGACGCGGAAGCTGGTGCGCTCGACCGTCATCGCGGCGGTCTCCGCGACTGCGATCCTGGTCGCGGTTGTGCTCCCCGCCGAATACGGCATCGACCCCACCGGGGTCGGATCGGCCCTGAACCTCACCGAGATGGGCGAGATCAAGATGCAGCTCGCAGCCGAAGCCGAGGCCGACGCCGCCATGGACGCGGCCGCCCGTGCTGCCCCGGCGACCGGTGCCAACGCGGCGCCGCTTCCGCCTGCCGCCGTCGGCGTGGTGCCGCCGCCCGTCGCCCCGCTGGCCCCTCCCGCACCACCGGCACCGCCCGCTCCGGAGCGGCAGTCCAGCATCTTCGGCGCGATCGGCAGTCTCTTCGTCTCGGCCGCTGTCGCGCAGGAGATGCGTCAGGACGAAATGACCATCACGCTCGCCCCCGGGGAGGGCGCGGAGATCAAGCTGACCATGCAGGAAGGCGAGATCGCCTCGTTCGCCTGGGTCGTCTCGGAAGGCGGCGCCGTCAACTACGACACGCATGGCGACGGCGGCGGACAGAACGTCTCCTACGAGAAGGGCCGTGCGGTCTCTTCCGACGAGGGGACCATCCAGGCCGCCTTCACGGGCAACCACGGATGGTTCTGGCGTAACCGCGGCGACGCGCCGGTCGCCGTGACGGTCCGCACGAGCGGCACCTACACTGCGTTCGAGCGGAAGGTCTGACGAGGCCTTCCCATCCCCGCCGACCGATGGTCTCGTGCCGTCGGTCGGCATCTTTTTCCGACCGGGCAGCCGCAACGCCGGGGTCGAGGTAACACAACGATGCTGACCGTCCTGCGCCACCGTACCTATCGCCACCTCTTTGCGGCGCAGGTCCTCTCGTTGATCGGGACCGGACTGACCACCGTGGCGCTTGGGCTGCTCGCCTACGAGCTTGCCGGCGCCGATGCCGGCGCGGTGCTCGGGACGGCACTCGCGATCAAGATGATCGCCTATGTCGGCGTCTCACAGTTCGCCGGGGTCCTGACGGGCTTCCTGCCGCGGCGGACGCTCCTCGTCGGCCTCAATCTCGCCCGGGCGGCCTTCGTGCTCGTGCTGCCCTTCGTCACCGAGATCTGGCAGGTCTACGCGCTCGTCTTCGCCTTCCAGTCGATGTCGGCCCTGTTCACCCCGACCTTTCAAGGCACGATCCCGGACATCCTGCCCGACGAGCGCGAGTACACGGACGCCCTATCGCTTTCGCGGCTTGCCTACGACCTCGAGTCGCTCTTCAGTCCGCTTCTGGCGGCGCTCTTGCTCACCGTGATCTCCTTCCACTGGCTGTTTCTCGGCACGGTCTTCGGCTTCCTCGCGTCCGCGGCATTGGTCGTCTCGGTTGCGCTTCCGGTCGCGAAGGCGGCAGCCGGCGGGCGGTTCGTCGACAAGCTGACCAGGGGCATCCGCGTCTACCTCGCGACACCGCGCCTGCGGGGTCTCCTGGCGCTGTCATTCGCGGCCTCTTCGGGCGGGTCGATGGTAATCGTGAACACCGTCGTTCTGGTGCGCGCCGACCTGGGCGGTACCAACGACGACGTCGCATTCCTGTTCGCCGCCTACGGCCTCGGGTCCATGGCCGTCGCCATAGCGCTCTCGCGGCTTCTCGACAGGGTTCCCACCCGCACCGTCATGCTAACGGGCGCGAGCGCCATGGCGGGCCTCCTCGTCGCCGCCAGCCTCGACCTTGGATGGACGAGCAGCCTCGCCCTCTGGGCTTTGCTCGGCGCTGCCGCTTCGGCGATCGGCACACCCGGGGGACTGCTCCTCCGCCGCTCCTCCGACGCCGACAGCCGGCCAGCCGTCTTCGCCGCGCAGTTCGCCCTTTCGCACGCCTGCTGGCTCGTCACCTATCCGGCCGCCGGGTGGCTCGGGGCCACGATCGGGCTCGGCCCGACCTTCCTGGTCATGGCTGCGGCGGCCGCCACGGGCGTCGCAGCGGCGCTGAGTTTCTGGCCCGCGAACGATCCCGTCGAGGTCGAGCATGTCCACCAGGCATTCGCGCACGACGCCCCACACGTCCACGACGATCACCACCGGCACGATCACGAAGGCTGGGAAGGCCCGGAGCCACATTGCCATCCGCATCGCCACCAGCCGATCCGCCATCGGCACGCGCTGGTGATCGACGACCATCACGCGACATGGCCGACCGGCACCGCAGGTGGCTGATCTTCCGGCCTTAGCCGGGACGTTCTGGATGGCCTCCCTCGCCGCCACCATCTTTCCCGGCCATCCGAGGAGTTGCTCTTCGCCCTCCTCGTCGGCGCGAGGGCAAGCAAAGGTCGCCGTCGCGGCACGACCGTCGGAAAAACCATGGATCCGTCGCGAACTGGACTTGCGCGCGGTTCGCCGGGGATTTCCGGGGCGACCGGTCTGTCGCGAAAATCAGACTCTCAGCGACAAAATGGCGAAGCGGCCAATCATTTGGTTGGGGACAACAGTCGATCACGCAGACGCAGGAACGTTAGCTCCACACAGAACCAGAGGACAGCCGCGACGGCAAAGCTCGCGACTAGGTAAGCGGCAAAGCCTACGCCACCTTGCAGGTTTTCTTCTCCGACTAGCAGGCGCATGACGTGAAAGACGGACTTGTGCGTGAGGTAGAGGCTGTAAGACAGCGCGGCTACAAGGGCCGCACCCGGCACGGACCAACGTTTCAGAATGCCCTCAAGATCAAGCATGGCGCAAAACAAGAGGGCGATGCCGATAGAAACCAACGGAAAGCCGGCCACCGCGCCGAGTTGTGCTTGAAACACCGGGAATATCCCTTGTCCTGCGAGGGGCCCCCTTATGACGAAACAGATCAACGCGGCGATCACGAAAGCCAGTCCAGAAGGGAGTGTTACCCTCGGCGGTAGATACTGTCTGCAAAACTCGGGTTTGAAAAAGCGCGCCGCCGCAAGGACGACACCGAACAGCAGGCCGTCGAGGCGCGTGTATGTTGGATAGTAGACATCGCGAAGGAATGTTGCGAATGCGGGGCGGAACTGACCTTCTGCGACGAGGGTACCAATCTGCACATCCCATATCGCATAACGCAGCACGATCCCTCCGAGCGTAAGCATTCCCGCGAGGGCTAGAATCCATCCTGTACTGACGCGCTTATAGAGAAGGAGCACCAGCAAAGGCAGAACGAGATAGAACTGCTCTTCGACAGCAAGCGTCCACGCCTGGGAAAAGGCGTTGCCCTCTCTCGGATCGAACCCGAGATTTACGGTGAAGGTCGCAAACTTCCAGAGCGGCTGCATCGTCGGGTTGTCGCGCAGCACCGGGAACAAGGCATAAAGAGCCAGCACAACGAAGAAGGCTGGGAAGATGCGGAACGCGCGGCGCAGATAAAATGATTTGAAATCAAATGTGCCGCTACGCGCTATCTCTTTGAATAGTTGCGTTCCAATCAGATAGCCACTAAGGACAAAGAAAATATCGACTCCGAGCCAGCCATACTCGCGAACGCCCACCAGTATGCCGGGCGTCGCGTTCAACGGCAGATGAACGAGCATCACCAGAAGGATTGCCAAAGAGCGCAGGATATCCGGACCGGCCATCCGGGTCCCGCTCATCAGGGCATTTGCTTGCGAATGCGCCTGAGAATGACCTGAATCAGACGCGTTACTGATGGCAAGCACGGTCATGTACGGCGTTCCATTCTCTTGGAGGCTGAAGCCAACAATCTACCGAAATAATTGATTGATGGAACGCTCTGAATTCGGACCCTTTGGTTAAGCTAAATTTTTAGTAAAATTGAAATCCTGCCCGCGCGAAGCTTCCGCAATACCGATTGCGGAGACGATTTCGCCTACGGGAGAGTTCGCCGATAACGAAAGTTGTCGGTATGGTCCAGCTTCAGGAAGCAATGGTCGCCGATGCGGACGAGCGCGATGGGGCGAGAACCGTCAGCTTGAAGTGGTCTTGCGCGGCGATCGTCAGTGCGTTTCATGCAGGCACTCGCCATGGTCGCCGAGGACCTCGATGACGCGGCAATCGGCAACCGAGTGGTTGGAGCATTTCGCCATCCGCGCGACCTCCGCCCGGAGTGCCGTCAGCCGGGCGATCTTGTGGTCGATGTCGGCGAGATGGGCCGTCGCGATCCGGTCGGCGCTCTCGCAGGGGCGGTTTGGCTCCCCGGCCAGAGCGAGGAGCTCGCGGATCGGCTCGATCTCGAAGCCAAGCTCGCGAGCATGACGGATGAAGCGCAGGCGGCGCAGGTCCGCGGCGTCATAGAGGCGGCGGTTCCCCTCCGTCCGGGGCGGTGTCGGCAGGAGTCCGATCTGCTCGTAGTACCGGATCGTCGGCACCTTGATCCCGCTCGCGCGCGATGCCTCTCCAATCGAAACGCCCTTCGTCATTTTACCGCTTGCTCCTCTAGCCACTAGAGGACGTAGACCTGCGTCGACAACGATGCAAGGAGAGCGTCATGAGTGCCGTGACGAACGAGAGCCGCTTCCGGGTCACGGGGATGGACTGTGCGGCCTGCGGGAACAAGGTCGACACCGCCATCCGTCGGCTCCCAGGTGTGGAGGACGTTGCCGTCTCCGTATCCGCGGGGACGGTGAGGGTCAGCCATGTCTATCGCTTCGACGGGACGTCTGTCGTCCGGCAGGTCCGCAACCTTGGATACGGTGCTGAAGCGGCGGAGGACAGGGCCGCCGAGGACAATTACGCCAAAAGCGACGATCATGCGGGCCACAAGCAGGTCAATACGAGCCAGGCCCGGCTTCCCTGGTGGCGGGGGACTGTCGGGAATTCCGTGTGGGGCGGGCGGTTGAACATTGTCAGGCCATGGCCCGTGTGAAGCGCTCGCCGTAGATTATGGCGAACTGTGCCTTGGCCATCGCCCACTCACGCGGCGCCATCTTCCACGCCTTCTCGGCCCGGTTCAAGACGAGAAAGAGCAGCTTCATCGCCGCGTCGTCGGACGGAAAGTGGCCGCGGGCTCGCACCGCCCGGCGCAGCTTGGAGTTCAGGGCCTCTATGGCATTCGTGGTGTAGACGATTTTGCGAACGTCCTCGGGGAAGGCGAAGAACGGGATGACCTCGGCCCAGACCCGGCGCCAGCTTTGCCCGATTGCCTTGTATTTCCGGCCCCATTCGCCCTCCTCGAACGCCGTCAGGGCCTTTTCGGCCGCCTCGGTGTCGGTGGCTCGGTAGATGTCCTTCAACGCGGCCGCGACGGCCTTGCGGTCCTTGTAGGAGGTGAAGTCGAGGCTGTGGCGCAGCAGATGGACGATGCAGGTCTGGACCGTCGTCTCAGGGAAGACCGCGGTGATGGCCTCGGGAAAGCCCTTCAGTCCATCGGCGATTGCCAGGAGGACATCCTCGACGCCCCTGTTCTTCATCTCGTTCATGACCTTGAGCCAGAACTTGGCGCCTTCGTTCTGCTCCAGCCAGAGGCCGAGAACCTCCTTGGTGCCGTCGGCGCGCACGCCGAGCGCGATATGGACAGCCTTGTTGCGAACGAAGCCCTCATCTCGGATCTTCACGCGGATCGCGTCAAAGAAGACAATGGGATAGACCGGCTCGAGCGGCCGGGCCTGCCAGGCGGCGACCTCGTCCAGAACGGCATCCGTCACGGCCGAGATCAGGTCGGGCGAGACGTCGACGCCATAAAGATCATGGAGATGCCCGACAATCTCACGGTTGCTCATGCCGCGGGCATACATCGAGACGGTTCGTCGGGAAAACGATTCACTGGATCGCTTTCTTTTCCTCCTCACTCTCGTCGAAGCCTGGGAAGCGGCGCTGGTATTTGGCGATGAGCTGCGGATCGAAGCTCGACTGGCGATCCCGCGGGACGGCGAGCTCGAACTTGCCGCTCTCCGTCGTCACCGTCTTCTTGCCATAGCCGTTGCGGCCGTTTCCAGCGCCGTTCTCGCCGGAAAGATGGTGGTCCATCTCGGCATTCAGCGCCCGCTCGGTGAGCGCCTTCTTCAGCCCGTCGAGCAGGCCTCCGGGATTGAAGGCGCTCTTGGGATCGGCGCCCGACAAAAGCTGGTCGAGCAGCGCGTCAGGGATGCTGGGTTCTTTGCGGCGGGCCATGGGTGATCTCCTTCGGTCCCATTATGCCCGCCCTCACACGGAATTCCCGACAGTCCCGGTGGCGGACGCCGAAGGCTCGGCTGACGGCCGCCTGCTGTGTCGCGCTCCTGGCGGCCTACGTCCTCGGCAACCTCGTTCCATCGCTGGAGCGTCCCGCTTTCCTCGCCGCGCTCGCGATCGGTCTAATACCGGTCACCTGGCGAGCGATCACCGCCGCCCGCTTCGGCACGCCGTTCTCGATCGAGACGCTAATGAGCATCGCCGCGATCGGGGCCGTCTTCATCGGCGCCGAGGAGGAGGCCGCGATGGTCGCCCTCCTGTTCCTCGTCGGCGAGATGCTCGAGGGCGTCGCGACGGGGCGCGCCCGAACGAGCATTCAGGGTCTTGCCGCTCTCGTGCCGAAGACGGCTTTCCTGGAGAGGGACGGCCAGACGACGGAGGTTCCGGCCGACAGCCTTGCCGTCGGGTCGACCATCCTCGTCCGCCCCGGCGATCGTGTCCCGGCAGACGGTACCGTCATGGAAGGGTCCGGCGAGGTCGACGAAGCGCCTGTCACCGGCGAGAGCGTCCCGAAGCGGAAAACTGTCGGAGATCCTGTCTTCGCCGGCACGGTCAACGCGGGCTCGGTCCTCCGGGTGCGAGTGACGGCCGCAGCGTCCGACAACACGATCGCCCGCGTCGTCCAACTCGTGGAGGAAGCCCAGGAGTCCAAGTCGCCGACCGAGCGCTTCATCGACCGCTTCTCGAAGGTCTACACCCCGGCCGTGCTTGTCGTCGGTGCCCTCGTCGCCGTCGTCCCGCCGCTTGCCTTCGGTGGCGACTGGGGCGAATGGATCTACAAGGGCCTTGCCATCCTGCTGATCGGCTGCCCGTGTGCGCTGGTGATCTCAACGCCCGCCGCCATCGCCGCTGGCCTTTCCGCCGGTGCCCGCCGCGGGCTCATGATGAAGGGCGGCGCGGTCTTGGAAAGCCTCGGCACGATCACCGCCATTGCGTTCGACAAGACGGGAACCCTGACGGCGGGCAGGCCCGTCGTCACCGACATCATCCCGGGAAGCCGCTCGGCGCAACAGGTTCTTTCCTTGGCAGCGGCCCTCGAGAAGGGCTCGAGCCACCCGCTGGCCATGGCGATCCTCGATCGGGCGAAGACGGACAAGGTGCCGACGCCGCCATCGTTCGACGCGAATGCCGTTCCCGGGGAGGGCGTCGAGGGTAGCATCGGCGGAGAACGGGTGTTCCTTGGCGCTCCGCGGGCCGCCTCCCGGCGCACGGCGCTTTCCACCGATCAGGAGAAGGCGATCGCGACGCTGAACGCCGAGGGCAAAACGGTGTCCATCGTGGTGGTCGCCGGTTCGATCGCGGGCTACCTCGCCATGCGCGACGAAGCCCGGCCCGACGCGATGGCGGGGCTTGCGAGCCTCCGCGCCTCCGGCATCCGGACCATCCTGCTGACCGGCGACAACAAGCGCACGGCCGAAGCCGTAGCGGCGGGTCTTGAGATCGAGGCGCGTGCGGAACTCCTACCGCAGGACAAGCAACGCATCGTCCGCGAGCTTCAGGCGGAGGGCTTCAAGGTCGCCAAGATCGGCGACGGCATCAACGACGCGCCGGCTCTGGCGGCAGCCGACATCGGCATCGCCATGGGCGGCGGGACCGATGTCGCGCTGGAGACGGCCGATGCCGCCGTGCTGCGCGGGCGGGTGAAGGACATCCCGGACATGATCGCGCTGTCGAAGAGCGTCATGGGGAACATCCGGACGAACATCGCCATCGCGCTGGGGCTGAAAGCTGTGTTCCTCGTCACCACCATCGTCGGGATCACCGGCCTTTGGTCCGCGATCCTCGCCGACACGGGCGCGACCGTCCTCGTGACCGCCAATGCCATGCGGCTACTCGGCTGGAGGCCGTCATGAGCGAAGCCAAGGGTCAAGTCTCCGGAAGGTGCTCGGTTCCTTCATCTACATATCTACTATCGCACATTTGGCGAAACGAGGGCCTGGAGGTCGTGACATGAGCAGTTTCTGGTAGGTTTTCTTGCTCGCGCTCCTGCCGGGAGCGGGAAACTTCGTCGGGGGCTCGTTGCGTCAAGAAAGGAGCATGCTGGAGAGTCGCCAAACGAGATCAACAATGGCGTTGCAGGATTGGGTCCGAGAATAGGTCAAGGGTCCGATAACATCGGCTTATCGGACCCTTCAAAATCAGCCATTGTATGGGGTCAGGAAAGCGAACGATAATGAAATTACGTTCCTTTCACCGTGTCGCTTGCGATTATTCGGTGTCAGTCCTGAAGATACCGGGTCGCCGTCGAGAGGTCCAGGATAGCCCGACTGGCGGGAGATCTCGCGGCGGACCAGGGGCCCACAGCTTTCTGTCCGCCAGCTCCGCATCGCCTCGTTCGCGGGCGGCCTGCCAGGCGTGGTCGGGCGGCATCTCCAGGAGTAGCCGGCCGGCCTCGGCAATTGCGCGACGGCGGAGGGAGCGGCGGGCGTCGTGGGCGCGGATGTGAATCGGCAAGGGGGCGCCGATCGGCATGTGGTCCCTCAAACATGGATCTGAAATATCAGCGAAACTGACCATTGACTGGGGTCCCATCATTGCGCCGAAACACACGTAGATCTTCCGGGTTAGGCGCTCAGCCTGATTTCGGGACGACTACCACGGAGCGTCAGGACGGCCTCGACGGTCAACGGTCTGTGGAAGAGGAAGCCTTGCATGTGCGTGCAGCCGACCTCTTGCAGGAATCGGTGTTGCTGGACGTCCTCGACGCCCTCTGCCGTCACTGACAGGCCCATCGAGGCGCCCAGCCCAACGATGGACCGTATCACGCCGTCTGCTCCGGATTTCGAACGCAGATCCTCGACGAAGGATCGGTCGATCTTTAGCCTGTCGAACGGGATCTGGCTGAGATAGGCGAGGCTCGCGTAGCCACTGCCAAAGTCGTCGAGCGCGATGGTGAAGCCGATGTCCTTGAGCTGGCGCAGCTTTTCCGCCGCCTGCGCGACGTCTTCGATCAGCACCATCTCCGTCACTTCCAGCTCGAACATCCCCGGATCGATGTTCATCTCCCGCGCCAGCGTCGCCACTCTCTCCACAAAGCCGGGGGCGCGAAGCTGCGCGGGCGAAAGGTTGATGGCGGTGACGAGATCCGGCCACAGACGGGAGTCGGCGAAGGCGCGGCGGATGACCCAGTCGCCGAGGTCTCGGATCAGGTCCGTCTTCTCCGCGACCTCGATGAAGACCAGCGGTGGGATCATCCCCCGCTCCGGATGCTGCCATCGCAGCAGCGCCTCCAGGCCGTAGATCGGGCTTCCCTTCGCGCAGACCAGCGGCTGGTAGTGCAAGGTCAGTTCGTCGGTCGCGATGGCGCGGGCAAGATCCCGGGCGAGGCGTTGCGTGCCGAGAATGTCCCGCTCCATGGACGGAGCGAACTCCATGGCCACGCCTCTGCCCGCCGACTTGGCCGCATAAAGAGCGATGTCGGCCTGACGCATCGCCTCGACGAGGTCCGGCTGCCCCAAATCGCAGTGGGCGATGCCGATGGAGACGCTCATCCGAACGGTATCGCCGTCGAGCACGTAAGGAAGCGCGCAGGCTTGCAGGAGGCGCTCGCTGAGCTCGGCGACGCGCGGCCGGTCGAAGCAGACGACGGCGAATTCGTCCCCGCCCAGGCGCGCCGCGAAGCCGTCCTTGCCGATCGCCTGCGAGACCCGTTCTGCAAACCCGCGGATCACCCCGTCTCCGATCGCGTGACCAAGCGAGTCGTTGACGTCCTTGAAGCGGTCGAGATCGAGGTAGAGCACCGACAACTGCCGACCTTGTGCCGTTGCAGCTTGTACTTCCGCCTGGAAGCGCTCGCTCAGTCCGGAGCGATTGGATAGCCCCGTCAGCGCGTCGAGCCGCGCGAGCTCTTGCGCCCGAGCTTCGCTGGCCTTGAGCTCGGCATACATCCGTTCCAGCTGGGCGACGCGTTTGGCGAGTTCATCGGCGATGCCGGTGTCCAGCGTCCAGCGGCTCGCAAGGGCCGTGGCGAGCTGCTGAAGCTCAGCGCCATCAAATGGCTTGAGAAGATAGAACAGCCTTTCCGGCCGCCCTATGGCTGCGGCGATCTCAGAGGGCTTGTGATCCGAATAGCCCGTTACGATGACGATGTTGACGTCCGGATCGATGGCCCGGATCCTCCGCGCCGTCTCCAGGCCATCGATGCCCGGCGGCATGCGCATGTCGAGGAAGACGATAGCGAAGGCCTTGCTCGACGCCCGTGCATCCTCCACCTGGCGAACTGCGTCCTCTCCTTGCCGACAGTAGATCACCTCCTCCAGCAAGGCGGGTGCGTCTGATGGCGCAGGGTCGTCTCCGAACAGTTCCGCAGACAGGTCGTCGAGGTCCGACGAAGTTGAGCCATCTCGTCCCACCAATTCTCCAAGCACGCGTCGATAGGCATCGAGAACGTTGGCGTCGTCGTCTGCCACGAGGAGGCGGCGAGCTTTCGAGGAGGGGGTCATGCGGCTTCTCTCAGTTGGTCGACGGCGGCCGGAAGCACGACATGCACGGTGGCTCCATGTCCTTTCCCGGCGCTTTCGGCGAAAATGCGCCCGTTCATGGCGTTCACCGCATTGGCAGACCAGTGCAGGCCGAGGCCGCCAGACCGCTCGCGCCGGGTCGAGTAGCCTTTCTCGAAGATGCGCTCCAGGCAATCCGTGGCGATGCCGTCACCGTCGTCGCTGATCGCGAGATTGAAGGCGGGCGAACTGGAATGCTGCGTAGGGGTCAGGGAAATGGAGATGGTACCGCATGATCGGCCCGAAGCCTCGATGGCTTCGGCGGCGTTCAGGAGAAGGTTCCCGAGGACCTGCTCGAACGCGATCCGGTGTCCCAGAACCAAGGAATCCGGTGGAAGGTCCGCAATGAGAGCGATGCCCGGTCTGCGGGCGATCATCTTCGACACCTCAGCGAGGGACGCCGCCAAGTTGATCTGCTCGCGGACGCGCTCTCCCCGGGAGGCTAGATCCTCTCCCTTCAAGATCTCGTCGACGTGCCGCACCATTGCGGCAAGCATCTGCAAGTCGGCCTTGCGCTTCTCGCCTTCGTCCAGGAATTTTTGGGTCGATAAGGCCAGGAACTGGCGGAGCTTCTCGGCCCGTTCAGGCGCGAGCGCCGGATCTTCGAGCTGGACGAGCGCCTTGGCGAGGTTCTGCTTCCATGGCACGTCATCGCCGCGTGCTAGGTCCCATGTCACGGCACTGAGCGGGCTCACCGCGTTGCGCACGTTGTGGAGGATACCGGCTGCCTGATCGGCCGCGCCGTGGCGATAATCCTGCCGCCGTAGCTTGTCCCGGAGCTCAGCGAGTTGCGCCGCCATCAGGTTGAACGACGAGATGGTCTCGCTCAGTTCGTCGCCGCGTCCATCTTCCGGAATCGTCTCGAGGCTTCCCGTCGAGGCGATGCGGACGATGTGGTTTCGCAAGGCAGCCAGGCGCTTGACGGCGATGCGCCGCAACGCGAAGGCTAGGGTCCCGATCAACAGGACGCCGCCGAGGGCGAGAAGCCCCATTGCCGTATAGATCGCCCGCTGACCCGCAGCGGAGATCAACCGCTTCGTCGTACTGGTCACCACCGCGAGTGGAGCACCATCTATGCCCGTCAGTACCGTGTGAGTTCGGATCACGTCAGCCGACTGGACCATCCCCTCAACGGGCGGGGATGCCTTTTCGAAAGGCTCCACCATGAAGTTCACTTCGGTCGCCTGCCGCAGCGCTTCCACATCGATGAGCCTGCCAAACAGCAGGACCCCGGAAGGGGCTGCCCCCCGATCCGAGGTGGTGATGGGCGCGTATCCGACGGCGACTAGACCTTGCGCGGTCTTCATGAGACCCGATCTCGCGTCGATCTCCGGGAAGGGGCGACGGAGGGGATGGGCGTCCGCCAGTGCATCCGTCGAAAACAATTGAACCGTGGCCGGCTCGTCTCCGGAGAAGTCAAACCCCTTGTCGAGCTTGATTGCTCCCGATTCATCGATCGCGAGGAAATAGTTGACGCCTAGCGCCGCCAAAGATTCCGCGCTGACGTTCTTTGCCTCGTAGTCAGTTCGATTGCCGTGAACGAACTCGTAGCTGTCATCCCAGAAGGCGTAGTCGCGAGCGGAGTTGGCGACTTGCGCCTGTTGGAGCTTGATCGCCTCCAGGGCGCGACTCTGGTTCCGCTCGGCGGCTTCCGTCTCGAGAGCCTGGAAGCTCGGCAGGACCGTTGTTGCCAAGACGACGAAGTTCAACGCAGCCGAGATCGCGACGACACCAGCGAGGGCAAGATTGACTTTGGTAACTATGCGCATCGGGAAATCTCCTGGCCAAACTTACGAATTTTCCTTTAAAAAAGCGTGTCATACATCCTGAAATCGCCTTTCGGATGCTTGTGGCGCGCGATATTATGTAAAGGAGGGCTGGGCTGAGAGGCCGGAATGGTTGACGGAGAAACTCTCAGGAGCGGCTAAGAGGATGAGATCGGGCATTCGCTCGCAATTGCATCCGTGTTGCAAGCGACATTCGCCTGTGCCGCCGAGCACGGGAAAAGCACTCGTTCTCTCCCGGCCATGCGGGATCGGGGAGCCGCGTCAACGCGGTGACAGCGGACGATGCCAATCGGCGTCGCTCGTCAAGGTCCGCACGAGCGCCTTGACCGAGGACGTGTGCGCGCTGCGGCCGGCGCGTAGGACATAGGCGATGTCGGGCGGTGTCGGAAAGCCGTCCGTGACGATCTCCATGTCCGGCTGAAGGTGGCGTGCGTTGAGGAGGGTGACGCCGAGTCCGGCCTTGACCGCGGAGAGAATCCCGGCGATGCTCGCGCATTCGATGACGATCTGGAAGCCGGAGGGCGGCGGTGGTTCGGCGTGCAGCGCCCAGTCTCGGTAGAAGCAATCCTGGTCGAACGTCAGGAGCGGAATTGGCCTTCCCGTCTCCATCGCGAGATCTGGCGACTTCACCCAGTGCAGCGCATCGCTCGCCAGCGTCACATCGTCCGCTCGGCGTTCCTCGGCGAAAACTTGAAGAACGCCGACATCGAGCTCGCCGCTAGCGAGCCGATCGCCGATGATCCGGCTCTGCGCCACGCCGATCTGCACCCGGACCGCCGGTTGCAGGCGGGTAAACCGGGCGAGAACCGACGACAGGCCGCCGCTCGTCGCGTCCTCGGTCACCCCAAGCCGGATGTGGCCGCTGAGCGGCTCGGTGCTCAGCGTGCTCACGGCATCGTCGTGAAGCGCCAGGATGCGCCGGGCAAACCGTAGCAGCTTCTCTCCCTCGCGGGTCAGCAGCGGATGACCCGCGCGCCGATCGAGCACGGCGCAGCCGAGGCTTTCTTCAAGACGTTTGATCTTGTGGGAAACCGCAGACTGGGACAGGGCGAGCGAGGCTGCCGCACGGGAAACGCCGCCGCGATCCGCGATCGCGCAGAGTGCCCGCAAGGCGCCGATGTCCAGCTTCGCTTTCATGCGCTCCGCGTATGACTCCTTTCGATCATTTCCGTCTTTCATTGCATTTTACGAATGCAGTTGAAGCCGTCAAAGGGTGCGGAGGAGACAGAACCGGAGAAGCGACATGCACAACGACCTCATCACTGAAAATGTTCTGGTCGGCGGCTGCCGCATCGCAGGCGGCGCCCATGGCGCGGGCGAGCCTGTCGTTCTCCTGCACGGCACGCCCTCATCTTCGCTGATCTGGCGGAAGGTCGCGCCACGTCTCGTCGAGGCTGGCTACCGGGTTCATGTCTTCGACCTGCTCGGCTTCGGCTTGTCCGAGCGACCGCAGGCCCCGGGGGTGGACACCTCGATCTCCGCGCAGGTCGCGGTTCTCGAGAAGATGTTGGCTCACTGGAAACTGGAGCGCTTCCATCTCGTGGCGCACGACATTGGCGGCGGGATCGCGCAAAGGTTTGGCGTCTTCCATTCGGACCGGCTGAAGTCGCTCACGCTGATCGATGTCGTGAGCTACGACAGCTATCCCTCGCCCCGCACGCGGCAGCAGATGGAGCAGGGTCTCGAAGCCTTGATCAAGGCGCCCGACGCGGCCCATCGTGCGCATTTCCGCCAATGGCTGCTGGGCGCCGTGCACGACAAGAAGCATTTCGCCGAAGGGCCGCTGGAAACCTATCTCGACTACATCAGTGGCCCGATCGGACAGGGCAGCCTGTTCCAGCACCAGGTCCGGCATTACGATCCTGTCCATACTCTTGAAATCGCCGATCGGTTGTCCGTGCTGGGGCGCTTGCCCGTGCAACTGATCTGGGGCGCGGAAGATGCGTGGCAGACGCCGGACTGGGCGCTCAGACTGCATGAGGCGATCCCCAATTCGCAGCTTACGATCCTGAACGACTGCGGCCATTTCGCGCCGGAGGATCAGCCTGAGGCCATTGCGGAGCTGATTCTGCGGCTCGTGGAGCGAAGATCCACTGCCACTTCCTAGGCCTTGCGAAGGGGCGAAAGCTGGTCCTCGGGTCCGAAATCCGTCGTTTCCAGAGGGGCCGGTTCCAGCTGGACGGCATGGTAGGGTAGACGTCGCGTCCGCCGTATCCCAGCGCGGCCGCACAAATCGGCCATGGGATCAGTGCTGAACGAATCCGCCGACACATTCGTGGGACGAGGGAATGATCACGACGCTCGCCGTTTCCGGCTATCGCTCTCTTCGCGACCTCGTTGTACCCCTCGGGAGCCTGACGGTCGTGACCGGGGCGAACGGCAGCGGCAAGACCAGCCTCTACCGGTCGCTCCGGCTTCTGGCGGAGGTGGCGCAGGGCCGCCTGATCCAGACGCTGGCACGGGAAGGCGGCCTGCAGTCGACACTCTGGGCGGGGCCGGAGACGATCAGTCGGGACATGCGATCCGGAGCCCAGCCCATCCAGGGGACGCGGCGCAAGGGGCCTGTCAGCTTGAAGCTTGGGTTCTCCGATGCCGCGTGCGGCTATGCCGTCGATCTCGGACTGCCGAGCCCGGACAATCCGTTCCCGCTCGACCCGGCGATCAAGACGGAGGCCATGTGGACCGGCCAGACGCTGAGCAGGGCCTCGGTCTTTGCCGAGCGTCGGGCTTCGCTGGTGCGGTTGCGAACGACGCGGACCCATGAATGGCGGGAGGCGACGCTGGGCCTGTCGCCATTCGACTCGATGGTGACGCATTGTGCCGATCCCGAGGATGGGGCCGAACTCCTCGCGATGCGCGAACGCATGCGCGACTGGCGCTTCTACGACGCTTTGCGCACCGATCCGGACGCCCCGGCACGCCGCGGACAGGTCATGACCTACACGCCGGTGCTGGCGGGCGATGGCGCCGACCTCGCCGCCGCGCTCGCAACGATCCGCGCGATCGGGGATCGGGAGGCCCTGAACGAGGCGATCGAACACGCCTTCCCTGGCTCCCGGCTCCAGACCGATGCCGACGATCTCGGCGGCTTCCGGCTCAGCCAGAAGGGGCTGCTGCGTCCGCTGGGCGCCGCCGAGCTTTCGGACGGGACGCTGCGCTACCTGTTGCTCGTCGCAGCCCTCCTGTCACCGCGCCCGCCGGAACTGATGGTGTTGAACGAGCCGGAAGGAAGCCTCCACCCCTCGCTGATGCCGGCTCTGGCGCGGCTCGTGGTCCAGGCGTCCGGCCACGGGCAGGTCGTTCTCGTCAGCCATAGCGAACCGCTGATCCGCGCGATCCGCAACGAGGGCGATGCGACCGAGATACACCTCGAGAAATCCTTCGGGGAAACCGGCGCGCCGGGCGTCGATGCTCCGCGTTGGCAGTGGCCGAAGCGCTGAACCTCCGGTCGAAACTCAGCGAAGGGGAAGAGCAGCTCGTTCAGCGAGGAGGCGCGATGACAAGCGGCAGGCTCGCCACATATTCGAGCATCAAGACGCCCAGTGTTGGTTTGCGTGCACAATCGATCCGAAAGCCCGATCGCGAACCAACCCGGCTCGGATGATGTTGTGTCGATCAAAGACGATCTGAGCCGGACCATTTGCAGAGGCAAGTTCAAGCTTTGACCCATCGCCTTCCATTCGACAATTCCTACGCACGTCTGCCGGAGCGCTTCTATGCACGCGTTGCGCCGGCCTCCGTCGGGGCGCCGAGGCTCATTCGGGTGAATGCGGACTTGCCCGTCATCTCGGCATCGATCCCGAGTGGCTCTCCAGTCCCGGCGGCGTCGAGATGCTCGCCGGCCGGCAGCTTCCGGCGACGGCCGACACGATCGCGATGGCCTATGCAGCTTTCTGAACCGATGTGAACCCGCTTTCCGAACAGCATACCGGCCCGTGGCGTCATCAAGGCCACATCGAGAGGCCTGACACACGTCCGATCGAAGACCCCGCCGCCGAAAGACCGAAGATTACGCTTGCCAAACAGGGGGCATCCACACACGCACCGGGTTTCCCGGAGACCTCATTTCCTGAGAGAATGGGGTCATCATGGCGAAACCGACATCGAAGAGATACTCGCCGGAGGTCCGTGAGCGGGCTGTCCGAATGGTTCGAGAGCATCGAGCCAATCACGCGTCGCAGTGGGAGGCGATTTCCTCCATTGCGGCGAATATGGGCTCCTGAGCGAAGTCGAAGGGTCGGGCGAGATATTGCGCACACGGGTGCAACAGGCCGAGCGGGATGCGCGCCTGGCAGACGGGCGAGGAGCGCGACCGGATCAAGCCTCTTGAACGGGAGAACCGAGAACTTCGCCAGGCCAATGAGATCCTGCGAAAGGCATCGGCGTATTTTGCGGCGGCGGAGCTCGACCGCCGGTTCAAGCCATGAAGACGATCATCGTGATGTCTATGGCCCCTTCGACTTCGCTCAGGAGAGCCGATCTGCCGGGTTCTGCAGATCGCCCCATCTCCGTACCAGAACATGCCGCCCGCCAGCGAGATGCGTCTCGAAGGCTCGCTCGGCAACAGCGCGATGGCGACCTCTGCGGCGAGATCCGCCGCGTCTTCGAGGCGAACTTCGGCGTCTATGGCGTTCGCAAGGTCTGGAGCCAATTGAAGCGCGAGGGCATCGACGTCGCTCGTTGCACGGTCGCCAGGCTGATGAAAGCCATGGGCCTGAAGGGCGTCGCTCGCGGTAAGACCGTGAAGACCACGATCAGCGACAAGGCCAAGGTCGAGAAGTGGGTCGGGATGAACATCGACATCGACGATCGCAAGCGCTCTGAGGCCGAAGTATTGCGCCTTCAGGACCAGATCGCGCAGGCGCAGATCCGCGAAGGCGAAGAACGGCTGCGGCTATTCGGTGAAGCCTCGCACGACGTCTTGTGGATTCGCGATGCCGAGAACTTTCAATGGACCTACCTGACGCCGGCCTTTGAGACCATCTACGGCCTGCGGCGGGATGAAGCGCTGCTCGGCGACAACTACAGGAGCTGGCTCGGCCTGGTGGTGATGGAGGACCGCGAGCGCGCCGACGACAACATCCGGCGGGTGCGCGCAGGAGAACGAGCCACGTTCGAATACCGCATTCGGCGGCCGGTGGATGGCGAAATACATGGATCCGGAGCACTGATTTTCCGATCGTCAACGCCGCCGGCGAGATAACGTCAATCGGCGGCATCGGCCACGACATCACGGAGATGAAGCAGCGCCACGAAAGGCTGGAGGTGAGCGAGGAGAGGCTTCGCATCGCCGCTCAGGTCGCCCGATGGGGTCTTTGGGATTGGGACCTGCGGACCGGCGACATCTACTGGTCCGATGAGCATTTCCGCATTCAGGGCTATCAGATCAGCGAGGTGGCGCCGAGTTACGAGACCTGGGCAGCCCGCCTCCATCCTGATGATCGCGCGGAGACCGAGGCAGTCCTCCGTGCCGCACAAGATGCGCGCCGAATATGTGCACGAGTTCCGGTCTCTCCACCCGGATGGAACGGTGCGTTGGCTTTCGGCGCACGGGCGCTTCTTCTATGACAACGACGGCGCGCCGTTCCGTATGGTGGGCGCGATGATCGACATGACCGAACGTCGCCGGTTGGAGGAGACCCAGAAGGTCATGGTCGCTGAGCTTCAGCACCGCACCCGCAACCTCATTGGCGTGGTGCGTTCGATCGCCCAGCAGACCGCAGGCTCAACAAGGGATATGGCGACCTTTCGCGAGAGATTCGGCGACCGGCTGGCCGCGCTGTCTCGTGTCCAAGGGCTGCTGTCCCGCGCCGAAGAAGATCCGATCACTCTTGAGGTCCTGATCCGGACAGAGCTCGACGCCCTCGGCGTCGCCACCTATTCGGGGAACGTGTCGCTGAGTGGGCCGAGAGTGCTCCTGCGCAATCGGGACGTTCAGACATTCGCCCTGGCCATCCATGAACTCGCCACCAACGCCCGCAAGTATGGGGCGCTCGCGGAAGCCGAGGGACGCCTTTCCGTGACCTGGCGGAAGGAGGAAGGAGCGGCAGGCGAGCGGTTGCGCCTTGAATGGCTCGAGGAAGGGGTCAATTCCGCCAGGGAGGCGATGTCGCCGACGACCGGTGGCTATGGCCGGAAACTGATCGAGCGCGCTCTGCCTCACGCGATGGGCGCCGAAACAACTTATGTGCTGGAAAGCGATAAGGTCCGCTGCACGATCGATCTGCCCCAGGATCGCTTCGCGGTCGTAGATGCGCCATGACCATGACGATCTACGCCGAGATGTTCGCAGCGCGTCGATCGCTTATCGTGTCCCCCGGTGAGCAAGGACGACGGCAGTGATTTTTCAGGCGAAACTGACGGTCGACGTGTTCGAGATGACCGTCAGTTGACCGTGGCAGGAATAACGGACTTCCAATACCAGATGACCTGCTTTTCAGACGATACGACCTTTCCAACATAGAACGGGTCGCCCGCGTCACCTTGTATGGCCTCGATGACGGCAATCATCCCGGACTGTGGCCCGCGCCGCAGTTCCATGATCCTGCCGACTTCGAGAGAACGATCTGATGGAGCGTAAGTTTTCATCGTAACGGCCTCCCAGCCACCTACATAAGGCGCTTTCTTTAGCCGGCTAGGAACAGGTGCCGATAAGTATTCTCGCGGCAACCAGCCAATGGTCAAAAACAGCGGACATCGGTTTAGGTCAGGTCAGAGTGGCCCGACCGCGCCCGCAGGGCAAACCAGCGGACTGCAGTCAGTCACCACCGCTCGGGGCAGGGCCGGAGCATTGACGTGAGGAAGCGGCGGGAAGCCCAGGTGGGTGGCTTGGCCGTTCGAGGATCATTTCCCTGTTGAGGCCGCTTGCGCGGCCTCCGGTCACGTTCGGATCGCACCGGCCCGGCGCGCCGCTTCGGCGTAGGCCGACAGCGGCTTGTCGGCCGTCAAGTGCCGTTCGCGCTCCACCGGCAGGCCGAGCCTGCCGCGCACGCTGGCGATTTCCGAGATCCGCACCGAGCCCAGCTCCGGGCACTGCATGCCAAGGTCGCAGAGGCCGAAGGCGATGTCGGGGTTCGCGGGGTCTAATGGTCATGCCGTGACAGATGAGTCCGCCGGAAATGCCGCATTCTCCAGCCCCTCGGCACCGCAAGCGGGTACTATCCGTCTCAGCTTCACCACTAGCCGATACTCAGGACCCGCCGCCGCGGTCCAGGCCGGATGGTTTCGCCGGAAAATCGATCGAAAAGAAGAAAATCAGCCTCCCGCGGTCCACGCCGGATGCGTACTCGCCAACCTTCTGGCGCTCTTCTGCATCGTCAGCTGGCGGGTATTGCGGGTATTATGGATGACCATGATCGCTCGCGCTGAGCCCGATGCCGATCCGTCGGCGGCCCTGACACCATTGGAAACCGTCATCCTCGACCGCCTCGTGCCCGACTGCGGAAACCGCGGCGCAGCGCCGAACACACTCCAACTCTACATGACAAAACCCGCCCGCCTCGGTGGCTATCTTGCCAGAAACTCCGATCCCCCGCCCGGAAACACCGTCCTCTGGCGCGGATGGCGGCGGCTCATCGACATCCAGATCGGTGCCGATTTCCAGCACTGCCGGACTTATGGGTAATCGCAAGCCAGGCCGGATGGTTACGATGATCAACGCCTGGAGGTCTGTAGGACGGCGATGGAAGGCATGTCCGGGGTTTTCTCGGGCAAGGCCGCAGCAGTCGAAGCGAGCCGGGAGGCGGAGATCAACCGACTTCATCGCGACGCCCCAGCTCTCTGCGTCGCGACCCTCTCGACCGTCGCGGGCGCGTCGGCCAATGGGAAAAGGGAGAGGATATCGATCTCCCGTTTTGGCAGGTCAGCGAAGGTGTAGCGGTCCAGCACCGACAGGAATGCCGCGACTGCTTCGTTGAGGACGCCGGTCATCCCGCAGGCCGGGGCGATCACGCAGTTCCGACAATCGGCGAGGTCAAATCCGTCCTCCGTCGCCCGGACGATCTCGCCGATGCGGATCTCGTCTGCCGGTCTCCCCAGCCTTATGCCGCCCGCGCGCCCGCGCACCGTCGTCACATAGCCAGCCTTGCCGAGCTCGTGCACGACCTTGGTCAGGTGGTTATGCGAGATGCCGTAAGCTTCGGCGATCTCGGCGATCGAGCACAGCCCCTCGGACCTGGCCGAGAGATAGATCAGCACGCGGAGGGAGTAATCGGTGTAGCGGGTCAGTCGCATCGGGTCCGCGCCTTTGTTTCGCTACCAAACATGTATTCTTCTTGCATCTTTTGTCCAGGTGCGCTACTCGCAGGATAACATGCATTGGAAATGCATGTTTAATGAGAGGGCAGCATGCAGAGAGCAATCGAGCCGTCGGCAATCGTCACCGAGGAGGCGCTGTTCCGCCTCGTTTCGGCGTTTTACGCCCGCGTCCGCGAGGACGAGGCCCTCGGGCCGCTGTTTGCCGGCGCGGTCGGCGACTGGCCGGCGCATCTGGAGCGGCTGACGGCGTTCTGGTCGTCGGTCGTGCTGGGATCTGGGCGCTACAAGGGCAACCCCTTTGCCGCCCATCTGCGCCATGCGGACGCGATCGATTCCTCCATGTTCGACCGATGGCTGGTGATTTGGCGTGAGACCACCGCCAGCCGCTTCCCGCCGGAGACGGCGGCTCTCCTCCAGTTCAAGGCCGACCGGATCGCCGAGAGCCTGAAGGCGGGACTGTTCTTCCGGCCCGAACTTGCTGCCCTGCAGCCGCGACCGGCCGTCCCGTCGGCCTGATCCTTCCCAACGGACAGAGACCATCCAAGGAGAATCGAGAATGCCGTCACAACTCAGCGAGCAGACCATCGCAACCGTCAAGGCTACGGTTCCCGCCCTCGAGACGCACGGGCTGGAGATCACCACGGCGATGTATGCCCGCATGTTCCAGAACCCGATGGTCCGGGACCTGTTCAACCAGTCGCATCACGGCGACTCCGGTTCGCAGCCGCGGGCGCTCGCCGGCGCGGTTCTCGCCTATGCCCAGAACATCGACAATCTCGGCGTGCTTGGTGCCGCAGTGGAGCGCATTGCGCAGAAGCATGTCGGCCTGCAGATCCTTCCCGAGCATTATCCCTATGTCGCCGAAGCCCTGCTCGGCGCGATCGGGGACGTGCTCGGGGACGCGGCGAACGAGGAGGTGCTGGTCGCCTGGGGCGAAGCCTACTGGTTCCTTGCCGACATCCTCATCGCGCGCGAAGCCGCGGTCTACCAGGCGCTCGCCGCTTCCGACGGCGGCTGGAGCGGCTGGCGCGACTTCCGGATCGAGGCGAAGATCCCCGAGAGCGACGTCATCACCTCCTTCGTGCTCAGGCCGGTCGACGGCGGCCGCGTCGTCGCCCACAGGCCCGGCCAGTACCTGACCTTCTGGCTCGACCTGCCGGGCCGGCATCCGCAGAAGCGCAACTACAGCATCTCCGCCGCGCCGAACGTCGAGACCTACCGCATCTCGGTGAAGCGCGAAGCGGAGGGCGCGGCGTCGAACTGGCTCCACGATCACGCGCAGGTCGGAACGGTCGTGAAGGTCTCGCCGCCTGCCGGGGAGTTCTACCTGGCAGAGCAGCCCACCCGGCCGGTCGTTCTCGTCAGCGGCGGGGTTGGCCTGACGCCGATGATCAGCATGCTGGAAACCCTCGCGTCGAAGGGGACGGAAGTGCCGGTCCACTACGTCCACGGTGCCCTCAACGGCGCATCGCATGCGATGCGCGACCGGGTGCGCGAGTTGGCGACCTCCACGGCTTCCGTCGACGCGACCACCTTCTATCTCGAGCCGCGGCCCGAGGACGTGAAGGGCCGGGACTTCGACGAGGAGGGGTTGATCTCGGTCGATTGGCTGAAGGCGCATACGCCGGTGGCAGATGCCGACTACTACCTTTGCGGCCCTAAAGGCTTCCTACGAACCTTCGTCAATGGGCTCGCTCTCGCGGGCGTGGCGCAGGACCGCATCCACTACGAGTTCTTTGGTCCGGCGGACGAGCTTCTCGCCGCCTGACGATCTCCGGCGGATTTCCGGCGTATCGGCCAAAAGTCCGCCATTCTGCCTTCACGGCGGCTTGTGGCAGTTCCGGGCCGCTCAGGACCGCTCATCATCGACCAGCGGATCCGGTTGCGCGAAGGCCACGAGGCCCTCGCGATCAACGACCTCGACGCGCAATCCGCGCACATTGGCACCATGCCGCTTCAGTGCCGCGAAGGCGCGCGACAGGTTCTCCGGCGTCATGCCGAGGCGAGCGGCGAGCTGCCGCTTCTCCACCTGGAGTTCGACATGTCCGTCCCCGGACTGCTCGCGGTCGAGCCGCAGCAGCCAGTTGGCGAGCCGTTCAGCGCCGGTGCGCAGCTTCTGGTTCTTCAGATCCTTTACTGCCGTGCGATAGGCGGTCGCGAGCTCGGCGACAACCGCCGCCATGAAGGCCGAATCCTGCTCCATTGCGAGGCGGATGCTCGCCGCCGGGATCATGAGGATCCGCGAAGCTTCCACCGTGCGCGCCGACTGTAGATAGACCTGGTCCTTCAGGACTGCCGCGAGAATGAAGGCGCTGGCCGGTCGTTCAAAGCTGATCGTGGTCTCGCGGCCGCCGGAGGTGGCGAACATTTCGACCGCGCCCTCGGTGACAATGTGGAGGAAATCCGCCGTATCGTTCTCCCGGATCAGCACGACACCTGGCGGAAAGCGTTGTAGGTAGCTGGCCGCTACGCCCGCGTCGCGGAAACGGGCGGGCGCATTGGTATCATCACGCCGATGACACACACGTTCTGCGAAACCTGCAACCGCGTGCGAGTCAGCGCGACCGGCGTTCTCTACACCTGCCTCGGCCAGGAGGACCGCACCGATCTTAAGCCCGCGCTGCGCGGCTCGGAAGCCGATGAACACCTGCATGCGGCGATCGATGCGGGAATAAGTGGCAAACCGAAGGGGCACGACTTTCTGATCGGATGCGGCGGCATGCCAGCGCTCGCTCGCCACATGTCAGTTCTGGGCGGCTGAGACCGACATCTCTTCCCCCATGCTGGGTGTACGGCACCCGGATCTTCGCCAGGCACGACCGGTGGTCGTGGTTCCGCGTGCTGGACCGCAGTCTCATGCCACCGCCGGTACCGCTTGACGCGGCCCGATCCGATCCGCGGTAAGCCAAGGACGATGGTTACTAACGATGACGGCTACGAACGGCATCCTCACCATATCGGACCGCGCGAGTCGTGGCGAGTACGCGGATCTGAGCGGCGAAGCGATCGCGGCTTGGCTTCGACGCACGATCACGTCAGAGTAGAATCTGCTTAAATTGGTTGTGCCCGATGGCGTCGAGCCGGTGCGGGATGCTTTTGATCTCGCTGTGCGACGAGCATCGCGCCGATCTCGTTCTTACGACGGGTGGAACAGGTCCGCGTGTCGCAAGCGTGCGGAAATCGACAAACGGAAACGAGACGGGCTTCTTCAGCTCGTAGACCGGTCGCCAGCCAGAAAGGCGACCGACATATGGGTCTCCATGACCTCCACCGTCGGCGGATTATGCGGATAGCTCTCCGGCCTGGCGAGAAAGCGCAGCTTCTCGGCGAGCGGCGCCGCCTTCGCTTGCCGGGTCGTCTTCCGCGCAACCGCGGCCATGGTGCCGATCCGTCGCCGATGCCGCTGGCGGGGCGCCCCCGGCATCTTGCCGATCCATGGGCACCGTCCGTTCTCAGCGCACGATGATGCAGGTGCAGGGAGCCACGTGCGCGACCTTGTGGGACACGCTGCCGAGCAGCAGGCCCTGGGCGTCGCCGAGGCCGCGGCTGCCGAGGACGATCAGGTCGGCGCCGGTCTCTTCGGCCGCCTCGATGATCGCCCGCACCGGATCGCCCTCCCGGACCTCGGTGGCGACATGGGTGGCGCCGAGCGCCTCGGCCGACTGCTTTGCTGTCTCGACGACCGCTTCCGCGGCTTCGTGCAGGATATCGGCCTCGGTGACCCGGATGTGCTCGATGCGGGTGTACTCCTTGAGTTCGGGAGGGATCTGGCCGCCGCCGCGGTGTGCCTGGACGTGCAGGATCAGGAGCCTGGCGTCCTTGGTCCCGGCAAGATCGGCGGCGAACTCCAGGGCTCGCCGCGCATCTGGCGAGCCGTCGGTCGGGTGCAGAATGAGGCGGGGATTGATCATTGAGCGTCTCCTGGCAGTCCGCTGTCGTAGCTTTTGGAAAGCATCGCCGCGGCGGCCCTTCACCGCATTGATCTTTCGCAAGTGGGGCGCCCACTTGCGGCCCGAGGTGATGAGCACGCGCAGCGTACGCCGCTACGCGATTCACGTGCGGCCGTTCGAGTGTCCAGAGTCGGACCCGATCGGGAAGCGCGACGGGATTTCCGTTACCTCCCGGTCGGACACCTGCCGGAAGTCGTCGTAATAGACGCCGATCGTGTAGTACGGGTCGTGGGTCTTCAGGCAGACGATGACGTCGGCCTCGGCGCGCATCTCTTCCAGAGTTCGCTTGCGGCGACCGGCACGGCGAGAAGCAGCCGCTTCGGCGCACCAAGGCCGACGGCGCGCAGTGCCGCCCGGGCACTGGCGCCCGTCGCAAGCCCGTCATCGACGATTGCCGTCTTGCCTCCCACTCTGGCGCGGGACCGTCCGCCGAGATAGGCCCGTCGGCGACGTTCGATCTCGGCCAGTTCCTTCTCGAGTACGTGGTCGAACTCGGCGGCAGAGACGCCAGCCAACCGCATCGCCGGGCTCGGCTGGCACATCGCAGGTCGCTTCGCTCGCTCCGTATCCGCAGGCTGCGTTTGCCGGTGGATGTGCGTCTGCGAGCAAGACGGTGGCTCCGAGAGGTCGGTCGAAGCGGGCAGTCCGGCCGCCTGTCTCCGCGCCGTCCTTGATCTGCATCATGCGGGACCGGCGCGAAGCCGAGCACAGTCACGCAGGCGGAAGGGCATCAGAGAAGGGCCGCGGTGATCGCCATCGCGACGACCGCGAGGGCGCTGGCGACGACGACGGGGATGCCGACCGATGGCCGGCCGATCCCCAGCGCCATCGCCGCTTTGACGGCGGTATTGACGCCGACGGCGATGAGGACGGCCTGTCCGGCGACGTCGCGGCTCCCGGAGCGAGACGCAAGCTCGGCCATGGAAATCGAGATCGCATCGACATCTGTCAAACCTGATACTGCGGCGAGAGCGAGGATGCCGGAATCGCCGAGCACTTGGCGCATCAGGACGCTCGCCATCAGGATCAGCGCAATGAAGGCCGCCATCTTGATGGCTGCGGCCAGCTGCAGGGGGTTCGAGAGCCTGATTTCCGTCTTCTCCGACGCCCTGTTCCGGAATAGGAGCACGATCGCGAAGGTGACCAGGGTCGCCGCAAGAACCGCTAGCTCCGGCGCGACGGACAACAGCAGCGCAGCATCGATGACGCCGACGACGATGGCAACCCGCACCGCCATCACCACCCCGGCGATCAGAATTCCGGCGGAGACCAGCCCGGCGGATTGCGGCCGGTCGCGCCCGAGGCGGGCAAGGGTCAGCGTGGTTGCCGTGGACGAGGCCATGGCGCCTGTGATTGACGCGATGAGGATGCCGAGACGGGCCCCGAACGCCCTGATCGCGACGTAGCCGCCGAAGGAGAGCGCCGCGATGAAGATTGTCAGCATCCAGATCCGCGCCGGGTTGAGCACGTCCCACGGATCGATCGTCCGGTCGGGCAGGATCGGCAGCAGGAGGAAGGTCATCGCGAGAAGCGTCAGGACGGCTCGGATCTCCGTCCAGGAGAGGGCCTGCACCCAGCGGTGCAGGGGGTCGCGCAGCGCCAGGAGCAGCGTCATGGCGACGGCGCCGGCCGCCGCCACGGCGATCACCCCGACGATCGCGTAGGTCCCGAGGAGGAAGGTCAACAACCCGGCGACCACCGAGGTGACGGAAAAGTTGCGCGTTGCTCGGGCTTCCAGAGCATGGAAGGCGCCGAAGGCGACGGCGAAACCGAGAAAGCCGAGGCCGATTACCAGCGGCGCGGACAGCGCTGCGGAGACGGCACCGCAGGTTCCGCCCAGAAGTCCCGTCAACGCGAAGGTGCGAAGGCCGGCGGCGCGAAGATGCGACTCCTCCTCGCGGGTCTGCCATCCGCGTTCGAGGCCGACCAGCAGCCCGATCGACAGCGACACGGCCAGTCGGCTCAAGAGATCGAGTTCGTTCATGCGGCCGGCCTTAGGAGAACGGGGGGCGAGACCGACCGAGATGCCGCCTTTTCTGCAGATCGGCCTTGCGCTGCGTCAAAGCTTCGGCGCCTGCGCATCATCGGCTCCGGACGGTTTGGCCTGTTGACCCGCATCAAGGACGGCCCGGCACCCCGACGAGGAGTTCGCCGATTGCGACCGCCGCCTCGTCTACCCATCATGTCGAACAGGGCGAGGCGTCTGCTGGTGTCGGAGGTGGGGACGGCTGGTGCAGGTGAGGATGCGAGGGCTCGTCGCCGCAGGTTGATGGAGATCAACGTCAGTCAGGTGGCGCCAGACCATAATTTCAAGTGCTTCTGTCTCTCCCGGAGAATTGCCCATGGCCGACTTTGGATGGTGCAGACGATTCGCAGCCGGACTGCTTCTGACAGCGGCTGCCGCGGCGCCTGCAGCCGCGCAGGACCACTCCGGCGGGCGCCCGCACAGCCCGGGCTGGGGAATGGGGCGCATGCTCGAGGCATGGGGCTCCGGCTACGGCCAAGATACGATGCTTCATCGGGTGGACGGACGGCTTGCCTTCATCCGCACGGAGTTGAAGATCACCGATGCGCAGATGCCGGCCTGGAACGCGTTCGCAGAAGCCGTTCGCTCGGCCGCCCAGGCGCACAACGCGTAGATGCACGAGATGATGGATAAGTTCAGTGACGAGTCGCTGGCAACGATGTCGCTGCCGGAGAGGCTGTCCTATCGGCAGCGTAACCTCGAGGCGAGCCTGCGGGAGGTCGAGAACCTCTCATCCGCAGTCGACAAGCTCTACGCCGCATTGAGCGACGACCAGAAGACGGCCGCCGATGACGTCGTGCTTCCCATGATGGGCATGGGAATGGGGTCGGGTGGTGGTGGCTTCGGCCCCGGCATGATGTTCGGACGATGATCGACTGACAAGGCGCAAGGACGCGCATCGCCAATCTCCGCCTCGGCCCATTCGTGCCGAGAGCGGATGCCAGGAGGACTAGGGTCGACATGCGAAATCCCCGCGCCGCTATCTCCGCAAGTCTTGCGGCCGTCGTCGCCGCATGCGCCGTTGAGGCGGCTTGGGCCCAGGACGGCGGCTATGCCTCGGACGCCGTTCGACGGGGGCGGGCTCTGGCGGTCGCCAACTGCTCGCGCTGCCATGCGGTGGGGACGGCGGGTAGGAGCCCGAACCTGAAAGCCCCGCCGTTCCGCACCCTGTCGGAGCGCTTTCCGATCGACGCGCTCGAGGAAACCTTCATCGGGACGATCGACACCGGACATCCTGGAATGCCGGTCTTCCAGGCGGAGCAGCGCATGATCGACGATATCATCGCCTACATCGCATCGGTGATGGAGTAGCCGAACGGACTGCCGGGGGTTCTCTCGCCGCGGGAGTTGATGCGCATCAAACGCGACCCGTCAGGCGGCAAAGCGTGCCGCATCGAGAGGGCTGCGACCTTCGAGGATAGCCACCGCCAAGGCGCCGGTGAAGGCGTCGCCCGCGCCCGTGGTGTCGACGACCTTCGTCGGCGGGGAGGGCATGTGGATCTCCTAACCCTCGTGACGCAGCAGACAGCTGCCGTCGGAGAGCTTTATGCACATGACTGCGATGCCTTGATCGGCCAAGGCCTGCGCGGCCTTTCGCGCGCCTTCGATCCCATCGCTGCCGGTGCCGGCGAGACGCCTGGCCTCCTCGGGGTTGAGTGTGACGGCGTAAAGGCCCGGCAGACATCTCAGATCGATCCTGTCGGCGAAGGAGGGATCAAGCACGCACCGAAGGCCGCAGCGGCGGGCCATGGCGAAGGCCGCCTCGGCGATTGCGGTAGCGATCTCGAAATCCCGACGAGGATCGAGCCGTCCGGTGCGTCCTTGATCGTTCGAGCGAGCCTTTCCTCGGCCTCGTCGCACTCAGGCGTCGTTGGCGTTGCCGGCAAGGACGATGCTCTTCTCGCCGCTCGGCGGCACGGTGATCATGGACAGGGCTGTCGGCGTTCCGGCCGCGGCGGTCACCTCGGATATGTCCACTCCGCTCTCGCGCAGCGGCTGAAGGGCCTGTTTCGCGAGATCGTCGTCTCCGACCCGACCGATCAGCGTCGCCGGAGCGCCGAACCGGCGGGCGAGAAACGCCACACTGGCGGCCTTGCCCCCGCCGAGACCGAGAAAGTCTCGCGCACGCAGGGGTTTTTCCCGCCGCGAGAGGTTCTTCGGCACGAACCTGGAAGTCGGCATTTATGCTGCCGAGGGACAGGATGCAGGGACGGCTCTCGATGGACATGCTCGTTGAATCGCTCGAGCGGGCAGAGAGTTCCTTTCGCCAGGGCTGCATCGCAGGCGTTATTTGCCTCACTGCGACCGCGGCGGCCTCATCAGCGCCGGGACGTCGTCCTTGACGCCGAACAGCACGCCGCCGCGGTCCAAGGTCCGACGCGCCACGAGTGAGTCAACGTCATCTATGTGCGCGAGATGCAGGAGGCCAACGGCATCTTCTCATGCCCCTGTCTCCGCCGATCAGCGGCGCAGATGCGCGACCTGGCTGATGTGGTCCGGCGGCAACGTCGACGACATCGCCTCCTTCCTCGGCATGTCGAGGATAATTCTCCTCGAGGTCTACGGTCACCACCACCCCGACGCGCACAAGCTCGTCGGCGATCTCTTCATGGCCGGCGCCGGGAAGACCAAACGCTCGGCGTGATCCGGTTGACGTTCCGGTTGACGGCCCACGGCCAATTCCGGAACCTTACGAAAAGTTCATGATTTTCAGGGGTTTGAGGGCGGGAAATCCGGGGGTTTGTTGGAACATACTCTCGGTGTAAACGAGGCGCTCTACCAACTGAGCTAACCGCCCCACTGGTTTCCTAGGGTTTTCGTGATCCGACCGCAAGATCGAATTGCGCCCCATGACCGCTCGTTACCTGCGTTGCGGTCGGCAACCGCCGGATCGCGCCGATAGTCGACCACATCGACTTCGTGGAGGAGGGCAAGGACGACACGCCAGACTACCGAGCTGCCCACCCGCCCTCCGCATGGTCGATCGACGCCGCGAACGCCGGTGAGATCGCGAAGCTCAAAGCCATCGTCGCCGAACGCCGACCACACGTCATCGTCGTCGCGAAGGTCAACTGGGACCGGCGCGATGCGGCGTCGAATCTCGCGCGTCTGCTCCTCGGCTCTCGCGAAGAGCTGCCGGCCGTGCGGCGAAATGGGACGCCCGAATTGCTCGGCTCCGTCCTGGCCTTCCTCGGCCACTGCCAGACGGCTCCCGCCCAGGTCGAACTGCCGTCCAGACGATGCCGAAGCTCCTCAGCGGCAACGCTGAGCACCAGTCGTCAAGACGCCCACCGCCTGGTTGCCCTTAGTGGCTGCGCTTATCAGGATCTGCGACCATCTCCGCTGCGCTCGCGGTCACACCGCGCATCCCGCGGGTTCTCCCGACAGAATGCCGCAACACTCCCACGATCGCGACTATCGTCTCGGTCGCGCACTTGGTTGCCATCGAGGCCGTCGCGGCCGGAATGATCCCGACGATCAGGTCTGCCTCTGCCGTCACGCCGATGGTCACGACCGTCTCTGTCTGCGCGTTGATCTCGACGGAAGTCGTCGCGGCCGCGGTCTCGGAAGTCACGATCGCCAAAATTCCGATCTGGCCGACGAATGTCGCGCTCGACAACAACTGGGCCGGACGGGCTATACCCGCCCCCGTAGCGACGCCCTTCATCGACGCAGCTCGAGATCACGAGAGGCGCAAGCCCCAGTATCGCGACGATGCCAAGGCTTCTTGGACGCATATAATTTCCTCCGGTTGAGTGATCAAATGGGACGGACACGAGGCGTTGCAAGGCCGTTGTCCTCGGCCGACCGCTGCATCGCGCCATTCACGGACCTCGGATTGCGAAATGACGGGGGAGAGGCAAGAAGGCGCCAGTTCAGGGGGAGTGATGGCGCCGTCTGGCGCTGTTTTCGTCATGCAGATGCCTGCGGCCACGCCGTTCCGGCAGTTGCTGCGCTTCCCTGATCCCGGCAGCTCTGGGCTGGTCGATCCACGTGGCCAAATCCGCTACGTGAACGCCTCGCGCGGCTTTTTTGGCGTGTCTCAAGGCGAACAAGCGGGATCGCCATCTCGCCCCTTGCCAGCTTCCTCGCGAACCTGTCCAGCGTGAGATGCCAGAAGTAATCATCGCGGACGGTTTCCAGCGGAATGATTGCTCTGCCGTCATGTTGCGTCAGCAACATGAAGAGGGTCTTCATCTCGGCGAGCCGTCTCCGTCGGCATCTGATCTACTCGGCCGGGAAGCGCTCGGCCGGCGTGAAGGCATGGCGGATCGAGCCTTCCAGGATGTAGGCAAGGCCGAGGCGCGCCCCGATGGCGATCGACACGAACACGACGGGAGCGGAGATCGTCAGCAGCGAGGCTGCCGAAATGCCCTGGCCGATGGTGCAGCCGAGGGAAAAGACGCCGCCGACGCCCATCAGGACGGCGCCAAGAAGGTGGCGCGACAATTCGCGGGCGTCGTCGCAGGCCTCCCAGCGCACCTCGCGGCGCAGCATGGCAGCGATGGCCGCGCCGAGGACGACGCCGAGCGTCACGCCGACGCCATAGGAGGGCAGGGCACCGGTATAGGTGATGGCGTGGAGGATGAGTTCGCCGGGCGGAACGACGAAGGAGGCGCTCTCGATCCGCACCGGCTGGAACGACGCCTCGGCGATCGCCGACGTCGCCGCCCAGCCGAAGGCGATCACCGCGCCGACGACAATGCCGGTCGCGATGCGGCCGACATCGCGGCGGAAGACGGCGTCGCGGCCGATCCACAGCGCGAGGGCGAGGCAGACGGCGGCGACGACCGGCAGTCTGAGGTCGAGCCCGGTCAGGCCCTGAACCAGACCCGGCAGCGTCTGATCCGGCGCGCCGAGTCGGGCGAGATCGAAGGCGGCGTCGTCGACGATGGCGATCCGGCCGAGGCCGATGACGCCGCGTTGCGCTGCGAGCGCCGACAGGCCGAGGACGAGCACCACGATCAGGCCGCGCAGCGAGCCGCCGCCGAGGCGGACCAGCGCGCCGAAGCCGCAGGTGCCGACGAGCGCCATGCCGAAGCCGAAGGCAAGGCCGCCGAGGATGGCGCCGGTCCAGCCGAAGGAGACGGTCGTATAGAAGCTGTCGGCCGGGTCGAACAGGGCGAGGCGCACGAGGATCTCGGTGAGGACGATTGCCGACAGGACCGCCGTCCCCCAGGTCCGGAGCCCGGAACTGTCGCCGGCGTACCAGTGCCGCTCGAACGCGGCCATGGTGCAGAAGTGCTGGCGGCGGGCGACGAAGCCGAGCACGGCCCCGGCGAAAACGCCCGCGGCCAGCGGCGCGAAACCGCTGTCGACGATCATGACGTGGTGCCTCCCGGCGCCTTCTTGGGCGAGGCGCTCGAAGGTGAGGCTATGCCTCTGCTAGCGAGGCTGCAAGCGCGGCGTGCACCCGAGATCCGGCAACACCGGCTTCATTCGCGTCTGCCGGCCCCGCGCACCGGGGCGCAAAACAGGTCGTAGAGCGTGCCGATGAGGCCCGTCACCTCGTCGCTGGTCAGGCTGTAATAGATCGTCCGGCCCTCGCGGCGGGTCGTCACCAGCCGGTCGAATCGCAGCCGCGCCAGTTGTTGCGATACCGCCGCCTGGGGCATGTCGAGGATCGTCTCGATCTCGCCGACCGAGCGCTCGCCTTCCGACAACAGGCACAGGATGACGAGGCGCGTCTCGTGCGACATCGCCTTCAACAGGTCGCTCGCCTTCTTGGCTTGCTCGAAGAAGGCGGCCCGCTCTTCCGGCGAGGTGGAAGGGTCGAATTTCGGGAGCGCGAGGGGGGCGGGTTGCGACGTCAACGTGGCTGGCCTTGTGTTTCCGACACCCCGGATGTGGTGGTCTGCGGGAGATTCGCCAGCATGTCGGCGAGGAGCACCCAGAAGAACTCGTCTCCCGGATAGCCGCGCAGGCGGCCGACTTCCACCCCCTCCGCGACGAGAACGAAGGTCGGCGTCAGCCGCTCCCGGGCGATCGCCGCAAGATCCGCCGGCCATGGCCGGGTGACGTCGATGCGTCGGAGCGGCGCGCGCCGGCCTTCGTCCGTCTTCGCATAGGCCGGCGCGATCTCTGCGTCGAAGCGCTTGCACCAGGGACAACCCGGCCGCTCGAGCATCAACAGCTCGGCGGCTGTCGCGGACTGCGTCGTCGCGGAGCCCGCCAGAATGGCCAGGAGGGCGAGGATTGCGGCCGGCAGGGGTGTCTGCCGGCCTCGCCGGATCGGCAGCTTGCCAATAGATGAAAACATATGCATTCTTCTATCTATAAGATCCGCAGTGCCGTTGGCGAGATGCATGCGGGCCACATTCATGCTCGCCGTGGGAAACGTCCGAAATGCTCGATGTCGGCTTCGGCGCGGCGTTGCTCGCCGGCGTTCTGTCCTTCGTCTCGCCCTGCGTCCTGCCGATCGTTCCGCCCTATCTCGCCTTTCTGGCGGGGTTGAGCTTCGACCAGATCAGGGCGGAGGGGCAAGACCCGGCGCTGGCGCGGCGCATCCTGATCGCGTCGGTCGCCTTCGTCCTCGGCTTTTCGACCGTCTTCGTCGCGCTGGGCGCGACGGCGAGCGTCGTCGGCCAGGCGATCGCGCAGTGGTTTGACGTGCTCTCGGTGGTCGCCGGCGTCCTTATCATCGCGATGGGTCTGCATTTCCTCGGCGTCTTCAGGCTGGCTCTGCTCTATCGCGAGGCTCGGGTGAACGTCGCGAAGAAGCCGGCGGGGCCGCTCGGCGCCTATTTCATGGGGCTCGCCTTCGCCTTCGGCTGGACGCCCTGCGTCGGTCCGGTTCTGGCGGCGATCCTCTTCGTGGCAGCTTCCCAGGATACCGCGCTCAGGGGCGGTGGGCTGCTCGCCACCTATTCCCTCGGCATGGGCGTGCCCTTCGTCCTGGCGGCGCTCTTTGCGACCCGCTTTCTCGACTTCGCCGCGAAGTTCCGCCGCCACATGGCGCTGGTGGAGAAGATCATGGGCGGGGCGCTGGTCGTCACCGGCCTGCTCTTCGTCACCGGCCAGATGGCGACGATCTCCTACTGGCTGCTCGAAACCTTTCCGATCTTTGCGACGATCGGCTGAACCCTGACGAACGGAGGAATGGGACGATGTTCAAGCGACTGGCATTTCTCGCAGGCCTGGCGCTGCTGGCGGCGCCGGGCGCGCTCGCGGCCGAGATCGGCGACGACGGGCTGCACAAGGAGGACTGGTTCGCGGTCACCTTCAAGGATGTCGGCGACGACATCGAAACGGCGAGGGACGAGGGCAAGCGCCTCGCCATCGTCTTCGAGCAGCGCGGCTGCATCTACTGCAAGAAGATGCACGAGGAACTCCTCGCCGATCCGGCGGTCCGCGACTATGTCCGCGACCACTTCAAGGTCGTCCAGTACAATCTCTTCGGCGACGAGGAGGTGGTCGATCTCGACGGCGAGACGCTGACGGAAAAGACCGCCGCGCGGCGCTGGGGCGTCGTCTTCACCCCGACCATCCTGTTCATGCCGGACGTCGCGCCCGAGGGCGAAACGGCGTCGCAGGCCGCCGTTTCGACCATGCCGGGAGCCTTCGGCAAGATGACCTTTCTCCACATGTTCGAATGGGTGTTCGAGAAGGGCTACGAGAGCGACGAGCACTTCCAGAAATACCACGCCCGCAAGCTGGCCGAAGCGGGCGATCCGGGCGTCGAGTGAGGCGGGCGGAAGCGGAGTCCTCCCGATCGAGTTCGGTGACGGTTTTGGTAGGCGCCGGCCGTCCATCGGGATGCGTGCCGGTATCCCGCCGAGGATGGAAATATGGCGGCGATGGCAGGCCGAACTCGGAATGACGACGCGCCCATCGGGCAGGCCCGATCCCGGACCCAGGGTCCGTATCGAGACGGCGGCAACTCGCAAGCCTCAGCCGCTCGCCACGATGGCGGAGGGGGGCGGGGGCTCTGGCGGCAACGGATCGTTCACGACCGACAGGACGAGCGTGATCATCGCGTATTTCGTCTGGGTGACCTTGAGTTCGCGGTACCAGTCGACGACGTCCCCCCAGGGGGCATTGATCTGCGAAAGACCGGAGATGAAGGCCAGGATGGTACCGACTTCGGTGGTACCAATGACGACGTAATAGCCGCCGAGTGCCAGGACCGAGGCGACGCCCAGGTGATGCATGAGGTTCATCAGGAAATTCATCGAGTATTTCAGCTTGAAGACGCCCATGTTCAGCGCGAACACGCCGTTGATCTGCCGGTCGTAGATCGCTTCGGCCGCATCGACATCCCGCGGTTCATCGACGATCTCGGCGCTGAGCATGCGAAGCGTCGCAATGCGCCTGCCGACCCGCTCGTTGATCGCCTTCTGCATGATCGGGACGAAGACGAATTGTGGCGAGAGGATCGCCAGCGCCACAAGTGCCATCATCGGCTCGAGATAGGCGAGATAGGCGAAGGTGGAGACGAGGATGCCGCCCTTGAGCAGCGGCTCGGACAGGCTGACGCCGACGAAGCTGCCGATCGGTTCGACCTCGTTGAGGACGAGAGAAACCTCGACGCCGGCGGCGATGGGCCGGGCGTGATGCGAACCGGAATGCCCGACGGCCCGCAGGATCGCCGCGCGCAGCCAGCGCACGGCATTCTCGCTGACCCGTCCGCGATAGACGTTCATGGCGAGCTTCAGGAGACCCAGCGTGATGGCAGTGGCGGCGTAGAGGCCGGCGAGCTGAAGGATCTGCACCAGGCTGTCGCCATCTGTCGCACCGTTGACGATCCGGCGCTGCAGTTCCAGCGGTGCGAGGCTGAGCACGAAGACGACGATCGACAGCACGACCAGCCAGAGCTGTTCGGCGAAGCCGCATCGCCGGACGAGGCCCCAGAGGGTGGGAGGGATCGTCCCGCCGCAGCCTGTCCGCCGGTTCCCGTCGCCGGCTGCCGGTTGTCCGTCGTCTTCGATGCCCATCGCGGTCATTCACGCCGTCCCATCACCCCGCGTTCCCGCAAAGTCGCCTCGCGTCGTCGCTTGAAACGGCCGCGGCACGGAGCGGCGGACGCGATCCTGGACATCGCACACGCTCCGCACGGTCCTGCTTTGACGCGGATCAAGGCGGGGCGATCATTGGCAGGTGTCTCTAACCTCGCGGAAACGCAGATGGCTCGAGGGGAGATCGGCGCGCCATGGTGAAACCCGATCGCGACGAAGCCGACGATCCCGGCTCTGCCACGCCAATCGCCGGGCGCGGGCCAGCCGGTCCCGCGACGACCTTCGTTCCCACCGCCGACGACATCCTGAAGATCGTCGGGGACGGGGTCATCACGACGGATGCGAGCGGCCGCATCCTGTCATTCAATCGCGCCGCGGAAGAGATCTTCGGCGTCGCGGCGCAGGACGTGTTCGGTCGGCCGATCGAAATGCTCGTCCCGCATCGCGTGGAAGCGCGGCATGCCGAAGCGGTGCGGCGGTTCGCTGAGAATCCCTCGACGCAGGCGCGTCTGATGGGAAACCGGCGCCCGGTCTTCGGCCGGCGCGCAAACGGCGAGGAATTTCCGCTGGAGGCCACGTTGTCGCGCTCGCTGGTCGATGGCGTTGCGATCTTGACCGTCGTCCTTCGCGACGTGACCGAACGGCGAAATGCCGAGGAGCAGGCGCGACTGATCACGGCGGAGCTGAACCACCGGATGAAGAATCTCCTGGCACTGGTGAACGCGATCGTTTCGATGAGCGGCGAACGGGAGCATTCCGTCAAGGAATACAAGCGCTCGCTCCTCGAGCGGATCGGTGCGCTCTGCGAGGCGCATCGGCTGCTGGTCGACAGCAAATGGACCGGCACGACCGTCGCCGAACTCGTCCACGCCGAACTCCTCGCTTACGGTTATCCCAGTTGCGCGGCAGTCATGGCCTCGGGGCCGGCGATCAGGCTCGATCCCGGCGCCGGCATCGCGCTTGGTCTGGTGATCCACGAGCTTGGAACGAATGCGGTGAAATACGGTGCGCTTCGCCGGCCCGAGGGCCGGATCGAGCTCAAATGGCGTCCTGTCTCGTCGGCGGCGAAGGAGCGGGTGATCCTCGACTGGTCGGAACATGGCGGCCCGCCCGTGTCGCCGCCGGTTCACCGCGGCTTCGGGTCCACCCTGATCGAGCGGATGCTGAGACTGCGGGGTGCGGACGTGGCGATGGACTTCGATCCGGCCGGGCTGCGCTGCCGGATCGACATGCCGGTCGCAGATGGATGAGACGCCGGCCTCCTCCGGCTGTGGCTGATGCGATGCCGACATGCCTCGCTCGGCGGAACACCGACCGGAATTTCGTCACCTTTCCGAGAAATCGCGCCCGCATTCGCCGTGCGGATTGATCCTGCTCAAGGCGGGGCATCGAAACGCGGTGCAACTTGGCGGGCATTCACACGGACGAGGCTGTGCCATGAGCCACAGGACCCTTCACACCTTCACGCACCATGCCGAAGAAGCGCAGCATTGGGTGAACACGCTGTGCGATGACCTCGACTGGGAGAACGACAAGCGCGGCTACCATCTGCTGCGGGCAGTGCTGCACACTCTTCGCGACTGGCTGTCGCCCGACGAACTCGCGGACTTTTCCGCTCAGTTGCCGCTCGTCGTCCGGGGCATCCTGTTCGAAGGGTGGGATCCTGCAGCGCTCCCGGTGGTCGACCGGGCCCGGGAGGATTTCTTCGCCAGGGTGCAGGCAGAATGCCCCGAGGATCTTCCCGATTTTCCGGACGAGGAGGTCGCGGCGGTTCTCAAGCTGATCGACGAGCACATCGCTTCCGGCGAGACGCGCGAGATGCGCGGCGCCTTGAGGAAGGCGCTCCAGGGCGTGTGGCCGGCCCATCCGGCCGCTGCGAGCTGCTGATTTCATCTTGCGCAATACGCAGTGGTGGCCGGTGTGGCGTCATCGGGCGCACGGCATGACAGCGTGCCGAACGAAGACCGGTTACCCATGATTCTGCCCAATGGCACCATCGTCGCTGTGGCCGGTGGCGCGACGTTGACACTCTTCCGCAACAGGGGCGCCGAGCCGCATGTCGACCTCGTCGCCTGCGATGACCCCGACATCGTCGCCAAGAACCCCGGCTCGGGGGCGAGGCACCGGCAGGGTTCCGCCGAGCCGGATTCCGGCCGGAGCGCCGAAGACGGCTTTGCGGCCGCGCTCGCCGAGCATCTGAACCATCTGGCGCTGGAGGGGTCGCTCTCACGCTGCTTTGCGGCCTCGTTGTACCCGGGGCAGCCGATGCCGAAACGAACGGGGACCCGGCGAGCGACCGGCGGATCGCTTAGCGCCGCCTGCCATGTCGTCTCGCCGCAACAGACGTCGGCAAGCGCCGACGTCTTGACCTTCAGGGCCATCGCCGAAGAGGCGGGTAGCGACCTCCAGCCGCTTGAAGCCATTCTCGCCGATCCGCATCCGCTGATGGCCGATCCCGGCCTGACGCGGCGCGAGATCGGCGATCTCGTCGCCTATATCGCCAGCCTGCGCTGACCCGCCCGCTGGCCTGTCGGCCGCATGCCCGTCAGCCGGACTGGAGCCGCGCGATCGCCTCGATGTCCTCGCGCAGAACCTGGTCGCGGCTCATCAGAACCTGGATGATCGGATCGTCGAGCACTTCTGAAAGCTGCGGTTCGCTTTCGGACCCGTGACTCCAACGGTGAGGCGTCGAGCTCGCTTGCGGGCCTGCAAGGCGACGCATCATGATGCGCGGTCGCTTGAATTTCAGCATGGCTTGATCTCGCTCGGTTGGCAGATGCGGCCAGACTGTCGGATCCTCGCCCCGGCATCCTTGATCCTGATCAACGCCGGCGAGATCCGCGTTGCCGCCGGCCTGCGGGAGTGGGGTGGCAGGATGAAGGCCGGCGCCCGGGTCATGTTCCGCTTCCATCGGCGCAGGATCGCCGCGACGTCGGCGAGGGGCAGCCTGTCGGGATCCCCCTCATCAGATCCGCGCCAGGACGCTCCGGAAGCGCAGCAGCGACAGGACGTAGAACACCGCGCCCTGTGCCATGAAGGCGAGGAGGTCCGGCCAGACGGTGCCGAGGCCGGCGCCGCGATAGAGCACGCCCTGGGTGAAGGCGACGAAATGCGGCGAGGGTCCGATCACCTGCATCGTCAGGCGCAGCCAGCCCGGCATGCTCTCGAGCGGCGTCATGCCGCCCGACAGGAGGTTCAGCACCACCATGACCGGGATCACCAGCAGGCCGAACTGCCCCATGGATGTGGAGAAGGTGGCGAGCAGGATGCCGAGCGAGGCCACCGTCACCGTATAAAGCGCGGTGCCGGCGAGAAACAGCGACATCGAGCCGGCGATGGGCACGCCGAGCGCAATGTGGACCAGGAAGACGAGGGACAGCGCCGCAGCGACGACGATCACCAGCCCGTTGGCCAGGATCTTCGACAGGACGATCTGGCTGGGCGTCACCGGCATGACCAGGAGATGCTCCACCGTCCCGTGCTCGCGCTCGCGGATCAGCGCGGCGCCGGCGAGGATGAGCGTCAGCATGGTGATGTTGTTCATCACCTGCATCACTGCGCCGAACCAGACCGTCTCCAGATTGGGGTTGAACCAGGCGCGAACCACGAGATCGACCGGGCCCTGCGCCTTTGCCGCCTCGCCGCTCAAGAAGTCGGCGATCTCGCCCGAGACGACGCTCTGCAGGTCAGTGGCGCCGTTGCCGGCCTGGGCCATGGCCGTCGCATCGATTTCGAGGAGGAGTTCGGGCCTGCGTCCGGCCAGGAGATCGGCTTCGAAACGCGGCGGAACATGCAGGACGAAGATGAACCGGTCGGCGTTCAACGCGGCCTCGACCGCATCCGCGGTGATGGCCTCGGGCGGCTGGAATTCCGGCGGTCGGATGGCGTCGGCGAGACGGCGCGAGAGCTGCGAGCGGTCCTCGTCGACGATGGCGACGGCGACGTGGCGCACCTCGGTCGATGCGTCGTTGGAGACGAGGTAGATCGCCACGGTGAAGGAATAGACGAGGAGGATCAGCATCACCGGATCGGCGCGGATGCTGTGGAGTTCCTTGCCGATCAGCCGGAGGACGTTGGCGATAGCGTGCCGCATCGTCAGCGCTCCTGCTTCTTCAGCGCAATTTGCGACAGCAGGAGAAAGGCGAGGGCAAAGCCCGCGAGCGCCAGGAGGTTGGGCCACAGATCGGCCCAGCCGAGGCCCTTGGTGAAGGCGCCGCTGGTGATCGGTTGATACCAGGCCGAAGGGAAGGCGAGGCCGACATATCGCCCGAATCCCTCGAGCGAGGAGACCGGGACGATCAGGCCGGAAAAGTTCACCGCCGGGATGACCGACAGGATGGCGGTGGCGAAGATGGCGGCGACCTGGGTGCGGGTGAAGCAGGACAGGAACTGGCCGAAGCCGGTGGTCGCCGCGACGTAGAGGACGGTCGCCGCCGAAAGCAGCGTCAACGACCCCCGGAACGGCACCTGAAACAGGAAAAGCGCGATCAGCACCAGGGTCGCCGCGCTGACGAGGCTGATCGCGACATAGGGAAGCTGCTTGCCGAGGAGAAACTCCACCTTGGTGATCGGCGTCGCCCGCAGATTGGCGATCGATCCGGTCTCCTTCTCGCGCACGACACCGACGGCCGCCATGATCGCCGGGATCAGGACCAGCATCAGCATGATGACGCTCGGCACTGTGGCATTGACGCTGCGAAACGCCTGATTGTAGCGCAGCCGCGGCAGCAGCGAGTAGGCCTCCGCAAGCGGTTCGCCGCTTCTCGCCGCAACGGTTGCGGCATAGGCGTTGGCCACGCCGAGGACGTAGCCGCGCGCGCTCTCGGCGCGAAACGGCATGGCGCCGTCGAGCGTGACGGAGAGTTGCGGCCGATGCCCGGAAACCAGATCGCGTCCGTAGCCATCGGGGATCTCCACGACGAAGCCGAGCTCGCCGGCCTTCAGCCGCGCCGCCATCTCCGCGGCGGAGCTGATCGCCGGTCGTTCCTCGAAGTAGCGCGAACTCGAGAACTGCTCGACGACCTCGCGGCTTTCGGGGGTCTGGTCCTGATCGAAGGCGGCAAAGCGCAGGTCCTCGACGTCGAAGGAGATGCCGTAGCCGAAGGTGATCAACAGAATGATCGGCCCGGCGAGGGCGAAGAACAGGCGGATGCGATCGCGCGTCAGCTCCAGCGATTCGCGCAGCGTGTAGGCCCACAGGCGCTGGGGCGAGAAGCGTCGCGGCGGTGTCGTTGGCCGGGGCGGTTCGGCAGCCGCCGGCGTGGCTGCGGCATCGGCCGCCGCTGCAGGGCCGGTCGCCTCGGCGATATAGCCGATGAAGGCGTCTTCCAGCGACGCCGCGCGACGCTCTGCCACCAGCTCCTGCGGCTCGCCGACCGCCAGCACCCGGCCCGCATGCATCAGCGAGATGCGGTCGCAGCGCTCGGCCTCGTTCATGAAGTGGGTCGAGATGAAGATCGTCACACCGTCTTCGCGCGACAGCTGGACGAGGCTGCGCCAGAAGCTGTCGCGGGCGATCGGATCGACGCCGGAGGTCGGCTCGTCGAGGATCAGCACGGCCGGACGGTGGATGGACGCGACGGCAAGCTGCAGCCGCTGGCGGATGCCGAGCGGCAGGCCGTCGGGCTTGCGGTCGGCATCGTCGACGAGGCCGTAACGCTCCAGCATCACCTCGATGCGGTCGCCGACCTCGGCCGAGGGCACATGGAACAGCCGCGCGTGGAGATCGAGATTCTGCCGAACGGTCAGCTCCTCATAGAGCGAGAAGCTCTGCGACATGTAGCCGACATGGCGGCGGGTCTCCATGTCGCGGGCGTCCATCGGCCGGCCGAACAGCCGCGACGAGCCCTCGGTCGGCTGCAACAGACCGGTCAGCATCTTCATCGTCGTCGTCTTGCCGCAGCCGTTGGAGCCGATGAAGCCGAAGATCTCGCCGCGCTCGATGCGGAAGCTGACATGGTCGACGGCGGTGAAGTCGCCGAACCGGCAGGTCAGCCCGTCCGCCTCGATCGCCGGGATGCCATCGCCGGCGGTCGGGCGCGGCGGGACGACGACCGGCACGTGGCCGGCGCGAAGGTCTTCCGGCAAAAGCGAGATGAAGGCGGCTTCGAGGCAGGCTCTTCCGGCCTTGGCGCGGATCTCGGCCGGCGTTCCGGTGGCGATGACCCGGCCGGCATGCATCGCCGCCAGCCAGTCGAAACGCCCGGCCTCGTCCATATAGGCGGTGGCGACGACGACGCTCATGCCGGGACGGCGGGCGCGGATCGTGTCGATCAGATCCCAGAACTGCCGCCGCGACAAGGGGTCGACGCCGGTCGTCGGCTCGTCGAGGATCAGAAGGTCCGGGTCGTGGATCAGCGCGCAGCAAAGCGCCAGCTTCTGCTTCATGCCGCCGGAGAGCTTGCCGGCCGGCCGGTCGACGAAGGGCGACAGGCCGGTGGCGGCGAGAAGCTCGGTGATCCGCCGCTGCCGCTCGGCGGCGGAATGGCCGAACAGCCGGCCGAAGAAGTCGAGATTCTCCCTCACGCTGAGGGTCGGATAGAGATTGCGGCCGAGCCCTTGCGGCATGTAGGCGATGCGCGGCGCCGAAAGACGGCGCTGCCCGGCATCGGCCATGTCGCCGCCGAGCGTCGTCACCCGGCCGGTCTGGATGCTGCGCACGCCGCCCGCCAGCGCCAGCAGCGTCGACTTGCCGACGCCGTCCGGCCCGATCAGCCCGGCCATCACGCCGGACGGGATGGCGAGATCGAGACGGTCGAGCGCAAGGCTTTGCCCGTAGCGATGCGTCACGCCGGAGAGTTCGATGACCACGCCGCCCGTCATTGCGGCAGCTTCACCTGGAGCTGCTCCGGCCAGGCGGCGGCGGGATCGGTGCGCACGTAGCCGACACCCCGCACGCCGCCCTTCACCTGCCGCTCGAAGCGCGCGAGCAGCTCGCGCGGGATCTGGATCTTCACCCGGAAGACCAGCTTCTCGCGCTCCTCCTCGGTCTCGACCGCTTTCGGCGTGAACTGGGCGTCGGCCGAGACGAAGGTGACACGGGCGGGAATGACGTAGTCGGGCGCGGGATCGAGGATGATCCGCGCCTCGTCGCCGACCGCGACCCGGCCGGCCGCGGTGGCGGGCAGATAGAGCGACATCGAAACGTCGGTGAGATCGAGCAGCGTCGCGATCCGGGCGCCGGCCGCAACCACCTCGCCGGCGCGGGCGAGCTTGTACTGGACACGGCCGCGGCGCGGCGCGGTGATCACCATGTCGCCGACCACGGCGTTGAGCCGCGAGACTTCGGCCTCGGCCGCGGCGATGCTCGAGCGGGCCTGCGCCTTGGCAGCGATCGCGGCGCGCTGCGCCGCCTGGGCCGTCTTGAGCGCGCCGCGCCGCTCGTCGAGGGTCTGGGCGCTGGTGTGGCCGGAATGAAAGAGTTCGACGATGCGGTTGTAGCTCGCCTCGGCGACCGCCGTCTCGCTGTCGCGCTGGGCGATCAGTGCCTCGGCCTCGGCCAGGGCGCTTTCGGCCCGCAACACCTCGGCCTGCGCACCCAGGAGCTGGGCGCGGTATTCCCGGTCGTCGAGCCGGGCGATCACCTGGCCGGCCTCGACCGTGTCGCCCTCTTCGACCGGCATCTCCGCAATGCGCCCGGAATATTTGGCGGCGACGTCGACCTCCTGCGCCTCGATACGGCCGTTCGAACTGGCGATCGTGACGGGCAGCTTCTTGCCGCGCAGCCGGTCGAGCAGGGTCTCCAGCCTCGACTCGGCAGTCGCCGGCCTGACCAGCCAGGGCGCCGCGTCGATCGCGCGCATCAGCGGGTCGATCGTCATGAGGCCGACAAACGCCCAGAGCATCATGCGATGTTGCCATTTCATGGACGTTCCGGCCTTTCTCTCAAGTTCGAAGACCCAGCTGAGAAGGGATGACCTCGCCGATCGCGCAGGCCCCTCCTCGTCGGGATCGGCACAACATGCAGGGCTCGCGCCAGCGGCGCCTTGATGCGGGTCAAGGCGACGGCGGGACGGAAGACGTGCAAGGCTCCGCCGCAGACGGCGCCGAGAAATGCTGCCGGGCGAGCGGGAGGACGGGCAGATGCGTCAAGGCCGGCCCGGGGCGGCGACGTGGCGCGGGCAGGATCAGGCGGCACGCTGCCCGAGCCGCCGCATGTCCTTCAGCCACGTCTCCCGCTGCCCTGCGTCCGCTGCGTCGACCATGCCGAACAGGGTCTCTCGCACCGGGCGGATTCCGACGAAGTTGAGAATGTTCCGGCGCAGACATGCGACGCCGTGATCGCGGAACCACAACCGGTAGATCATCGCCGGCATGCCCATCGTGACGACGAGCCGCGCCGAACGGCCGCCGAGCGCTCCCTTCGGAAATCCGGCGGCCTTTCCTCCGGCATGGAAGAAGGCGACGCCGGGCCGCATGATCTGTTCGAAAAATGCCTTGAGGAGGGCGGGCATCGTGCCCAGCCAGAGCGGGAAGAGGATGACCAGATGATCGGCTTCGACGATCGCGTCCACGGCGGACTTCAGAGCGCCGGGAACGTCCTGGTGGAGGAAATCCTCCTGCGTTCGCAGCACCGGCACATCCAACCCGGCGATGTCGATCACCCGGACGGAATGTCCCGCCAGTTCCGCGCCTTCACGATAGGCCTGCGCCAGCGCGCGGCAGAGCCGTTCGGGGGCGGGATCGGGATGGCCGATGATGATCAGGATGCGGCGTTTCATCGTCCGGAACCCTCCTGTTTCTCCACCAGCATCGGCCGAACGGGATGGTCTCGCCTTGACGGGGATCAAGGCGAGACACCGCAAATCCCGGTACGCTCGTGTCGAAGCTGGAAAGTTCGACTCGCTGCGCGCCAAGCAGAAGCAACGAGCTTGCAGTCCTTGCACGGGGCGCGAGGCTCCCCGCAGCTTCGATCGGCGGCATTCAGGCGTGACCGGCGATCGGTGGGCGACGGATCGGCCGCTTTCGGACGGATCGTTCCAAACGGCAAGGTGGACCCTGCATGGTAGCGCTTCGGCACGCCGATTCCCGCCGACGGAAAGGGCAACCTCTCTTCGGCCTCGCCGACGCTCTGCCGATCGCCGCGGCGAGTCTCGGCTTTGCGTCCGGCGGCATCCTCTGGCTGGCCGGGCGCCCCGACCTCGCATCGATCGCCTGGTGGGCCGGCGTGGTGCCGGTTCTCGTGGTGCTCGCGGCGGAAATCGCCAGCGGCCTGCGGCGCGGCGATTGGGGACTGGATCTCGTCGCGGCGCTCGCCATGGCCTCGGCACTGGCGGTCGGCGAGACGCTGGCGGCGGCCGTGGTCGCGCTGATGTATGCGGGCGGGCAGGCGCTGGAGGCCTTCGCCTCCGGCCGCGCCAGCCGCGACACCAGGGCCCTGCTCGACCGACAGCCGCACAGCGCCCTGCGGTATCGGGGCAACGCCCTGGAAACCGTGGCGATCACCGAGATCGCCGTCGGCGACCGGCTCCTCGTCCGACTGGGCGACGTCGTTCCGGTGGACGGGACCGCCTGCGACACCGCGATCCTCGACGAGGCGCCGCTGACCGGCGAGTCGCTGCCGGTGACCCGGCATGGCGGC
>NZ_AQQS01000031.1 GCF_002088275.1 Aurantimonas sp. 22II-16-19i | reverse complement strand
GTCTCAACTACCAACAATGTCAAAGATCACGGTCACAATGAAGGACCGGCGAGAAGTGCGAAGGAATTCGAGCCCTCAAGGTGAAGGCCGAACCAGTCGACAAAACTCAAAAGATAGCGACGTTGGAGGCGCGAAAACCATCCGGTTGGAGATTTCTCTCCCGAACCGGAGGCTGTCCGCTCCGTCTGGAGCGGCCCGGCGCCACCGCCGTCGTCGATGAACGCCTTATAGGCCGTGCTCTCGGCCCCTGTCAACGACCCTTTCGCAAAAACTTCAAAAAAGTCGCGCCGGCCCTGCGGAGCGCCGCGGTGGCGCCGCAGGAGGGCAGGAAGCGCGCCTTCCGCGCCAGGCTATTGGGGTGATCGGCGACGGCAACGGCGGGCGGCCACGAGGCGCCGTCGCCGGAGCTCTTCGGTCGGCACGCTCCGTCCGGGCGATGGCTGCGGTCGGGATCAGGTCGATGCCCCCCCCTGATGATGGGGACCCGCTCGCGCGGCCACTCGCCCTGCCCTGCCGCCATGCTCGAGTGATCGTGCCGCGCGCCCGATCCCGCGTTCGGTCCCGGTCCCTCGGTCCCGGTCTCGCGTGGCCCGGCTTCGTCACGATCTCTGGCTGGCGCATCTCTCCGGTGTGCGTCGCCATGGGGCGGCATGCAGGGTCGAGGGCGTTTCGCCGGTGCCTCGCGGCGGGCTCGTGCGGGCGGCCGGGTCGCAGGGCGATGAGCGCTGCGACTTGCGAGCGGGTCTCGATCTCCTGGACGCGCTCACGGGCGAGGCGCGTACACACGGGCCAGGCGCGTATCCGTCTCGTGCCGGCGGCAGGCGCGCGTAGCGCGCACGCGTATGCGTAGGCGTAGGCGTTGTGCTGGGACAGGGCAGCGACGCGTGTGGAGGGACAGGATCGCGCCGGAACGGGATCGGCGCTTGAGCCCCTCCCGCCACTGGTCTATTCGATGAGACTGTCGCCGCGTCGTGGAAGGCCCCGCGCGGCAGCGGAAGCGGCCGGGATTTCGCCACCTTGTTGGAGCAAGGCCACGATCCCCCTTCCGGTGTCCGGGCGCGAATGCATGCGGGGGCAAGCCTTCTGGGGAGAGGAATGAACCGAACGCCGCACGACAGACCCCGCTTGCGATCGGCCCTCGGCGACACACCGGCGCTGGTCGCCGATCGCCGCCGCCGGCCCGACAAGCGGCAGGTCTCGGCGCGCTGGCTGACCGGCACGCTGCTCACCGGGCTGACCTCGACGGCCCTCATGGGAATCGCCCTGTCCGCGGCGCTCGACGGGCATCAGGGCGCGGCGCGCCCCGCCTTGGCGTTGGCGGCGGCGGGCCTGGCCGAGGAAGGCATGGCGAAGGGCGAGCGCGTCGTGGCGACCGCCCTGCCCGTGGCTCGGTCGCGGCAGATCATGGAATTGTCGACGCTGAGCCGCCTGGGCGACCGCGAGGTCCTGCGCACGCTTCCCTTCGGCTATGTCAACATGCTGCTGGCCGCCCGCTACCAGGCCACCACCGACTATCCCTCCTTCGATCCGCTGACGCTCTTTGCGCGCGACGACGGGGACACGGAGGAGGCCTCGGACGAGGAGGACTCGACCACGATCTACGGCGCCCGGGTCGAATCGGAGGTGCGGCTGAAGGTTTCGGACTTCGATTTCGACCCGTCTGGCTATGAGCGCGGCGTCGACCTCGATGCCAATGCCGCGGAAGGGCTGGTGCGTTCGGTCGCCTCGCGCCTCGGCAGCCAGCCGGTGCAGGTCGCCTCGCTCGGCACCGTCGATCCCTTCCGATTCGGCCTCAACCCCGATCCGAGCCTCGAATACGAGCCGGGTTCCGCCTTCCGCGTCGTCGCCCAGAACGTCTCCTTCGCCATCGCCGACAGCCGCGAAGACGACGTGCCGCGCTTCCACGAGGAGATCCTGCCCTTCCGCCAGAAGGCGACGATCGCCGACATGCTGGCCCGCGCCGGCCATGACGACGATCAGGCCAAGGCCGCCGTCGAGGCCCTCGCCAAGCTCATCGACGGCGACGATCTTCTCCCCGGCGACGCGCTGCGGATCGGCGTCGAGACGCAGCCGCGACACGGCGATCCGGACGAGAGCGCCAAGACCAGCGTCGTGCGCCTTTCCGCCTATCGCGGCGGCGAGCACCTCGCCACGGTGGCGGCGACGCGGGACGGCCCGTTCGAGCCTTCGATCTCGCCGGAAATGTCGGATTCGGTCGCCGAGGCGATCGACGAGAACGAGAACGAAGCACCGATCCGCAACGACATGCCGACGGTCTACGACGGCATCTTCCAGGCCGCCCTGTCCTACGGGCTGGACCTGCGCATGTGCCGCCAGCTCGTCCAGATGCTGGCGACGGACGTCGACCTGCAGGCGCGGCTGTCGCCGAGCGACCGGCTGGTGGTGTTCTATTCGATGACCAGGGACGGCGAGGCGGAGGAGCCGGGCGAGCTCCTCTATGTCGAGATCCATGTCGGCGACGTGGTCGAGCGCTACTACCGGTTCCGGCCCTCGGACAGCGGGGTCGCCGACTATTTCGACGAGGACGGCCAGAGCGCCGGCCAGTTCCTCCTCCGCAAGCCGGTCGCGAACGCCCGCTTCAGCTCGGGCTTCTCGACCGGGCGCAAGCACCCCGTGCTCGGCTATGTCCGGCCCCACTGGGGCGTCGACTGGGCGGCGCCCCGCGGCACCGCGATCCTCGCCGCCGGCGACGGCGTCGTCGTCAAGGCCGGCTGGTCGTCGGGCTACGGCCGCGAAACCCAGATCAAGCACGCCAACGGCTATGAAACCGTCTATGCCCATCAGAGCGGCATCGCCAAGGGCATCCGGCCGGGGGCGCGGGTGCGCCAGGGCCAGGTGATCGGCTCTGTCGGCTCCACCGGTCTGTCGACCGGCAATCACCTGCATTTCGAGGTGCATGTGAACGACAAGCCGGTGGATCCGATGCGCATCAAGATCCCGCCGGGCAAGGTGCTGAAGGGCGACGACCTGATCACCTTCAAGCGCGAGCGCGAGCGCATCGACGCGCTGCTGGAAGAGAATGTCGACACGCCGCTTCTGGCGGCGCAGTAGGGCGCCGCGCCAAGGGCGCGAGGCTGCCCTCGCTCACCTGCAGTATGGGAAGCCGTCGCGTCTCGCCGCCATGTCGAGATGGAAGTGGACGGCGTGATCGTCATCCGTGCCGGGGCCGAGCACGGTCTTGAACGGCCCGCAGGCGCTGGCGCGCACCCGATCGAGGAAGCGTTTCTCCCGGGCGTTCTCGCCACCGCCAGCTTTCGAAGCCCCATCGGCCCTCGCCAGCGCTTTACCGGGGGCTTCGCCGGACGGTGATTCTGCCGGGTTCTCTTCGACATTCGTGCCGGGCTTCCTCGGCCCGCCTTCGTCTTTCGCGTCGCTCGCGGTCTTCGGCTCGAGGTGGATCCTCCGGACGCCGACACTGGCCCCATCCGACAGGCCGAAGGCGCCGATGTCGATGGCGCTGCCGCGCGCATGTTCGGAGATCTTGTCCTCGGAGGCGCGCGGGCGGCAGACGAAGGTGGACACGTCCCGGATGGCGGCGAGCTTTCGCTGGTCTGCGAAGACATCCTTTGCGGCGGGAACCAGCGAATCCCTCGCCCAGTCGTCGAGGGCGAGGACGGTCTGGCACAGGAGTTCGGTCTGCGCTTCGACCGCGATCCCGCTGGACAGCCGCGTCACGGCGACCGGCCTCAAAACGCCGCATCGACCTTCGGAGATGCTCTCGCCGACGGTGAACACCGTGCCGCGCCGCCGGAGCTCCGATTCGCACCGCTTGGCATCCACCACTGCGGCCGCGGCTTCGACCGCAAGGGCTGGCGTGACGGTGACGTCGTCGGACCGCAGCGTCTCGGGATCGACGGAAGGGGCCGCGTCCCTGCTTTTCGAATCGGCCGGCGATGCCGTCGCCGGCTCGGGCGTTCCGGGTGAGGTGGCCGCATCGGGCCGCAGCACGGGAACCGGCCCCGTCTCGGGCAGCGGCTCCGGCGCCCTAGGCGCGGCGCCATCCAGTGGTTCGAAATCGCCTTTTCGCGGACGGTTCGATTCGCTCGATCCGCCATTCGGGCCGGCCTCTGGCTCGCCCTCGCGGCTCGCCGACGCGCCGGGCCCGCGCTGCTCGGTTTCTCCGCCCTCGCCCGCCCTGGCTGCCTGCGCACGAGGTTCATCGCCAGCCTCCGGGCGGGGCAGCGGCGGCGGGGCTTCGCCTCCGCTGGGAAGCTCGGCCGCCATCGCTCCCGCCGACGGAACGGCGAGCGTCGCCAGCACCAGGTTTGCGGAAAGCATGGCGCTGGCTGCCGCTGCCAGATGCGCGCGATGGCAGGATCGAGATGATGACAGGGCTCGGGGAGAATGCTGCGGACTGTCATCCCGGCGATGGCGGGACAGCCTGCTCCTGCAGGCATTCGAACCAGATACGCGCATGACACCCTGCCCTTCGGCCGGCGCCGGCAGGTGAGCTGCGGGCGGCTGGCCGTTCGCAGATGAACGTGATGGAAGCAGGATGGTTTCCCGAGAAACGATCCCGTTGCGCTCGCCGTGATGCGTGTGGCCGGGAAGATCCACGTTGCCGGAGAGCGGCCGGTCGCCCGGCTCGGTGACGGGCGCCGTCAGGCTTCCAGCGCCGCTCCATGAGGACGGCGCAGGCGAGGAAACTGAAGCCCCCGAGATTGATTGCCAGGCTGCCCCGCCGGCGCCCTCAGGCCCGCGGCTTCGGCGGTATGCCAGGCACCTCTTCGCCGCTACTCGGCGAATTCCACCGTGACACCGGGCTTGACCATCTTGGCGAGCTCGGTGGCGTCCCAGTTGGTCAGGCGCACGCAGCCATGGCTGTTGGTCTTGCCGATCTTGGACGGCTCGGGCGTGCCATGAATGCCGTAGGTCGGCTTCGACAGGGCGATCCAGATCGTTCCGACCGGGCCGTTCGGGCCGGGCGGGATCGTCAGGACCTTGTCGTTGCTGCCCTGCTTGAAATTCACCTTCGGATTGTAGGTGTAGTTCGGGTCGAAGGCGATCCGGTTCACCTGGACCGTGCCGGACGGCGACGGCGTGTCGGTCGAGCCGATGGTCGCGGGATAGGCGGCGAGCAGGGTGCCGTCGGCGCCATAGGCCCGGACCTGTTCGCGGCCCTTGTCGGCGACGATCCGCGTCACCTCGCCGCCGACGTTCTGGCCGGTATTCGCCACCTTGATGCGGGTGCCGGCGCGGTCGAAGTCGGCGCCGGGATTGATCGCCTTCAGATATTCCTCGTCCATATGAAAGCGCTCGGCGAGGCGTTCGGAGACCCGCTCGAAGCTCATCGCCGGCAGCTTGGCCTTCTCGCCATAGTCGCTCGGGATCGACGCGACATAGGGGCCGGCGACGTCCTCGTTGGTGATCTCGTATTCGGTGATCGGGGGGCCGCCGGTGGCGTCGAGCTCCTCGGCGAGCACCTGGGGATCGCCGGTCTGCAGGGTCTTGCCGAACTTCTCGCGATAGGCGGCGACGGCCTTGTTGACGTTGCCGCCCATCCGGCCGTCGATGACGCCCGGCGACATGCCGGCGCGGTCGAGCAGGATCTGCAGCGCGGCCACCTGGGTCCTGTCGTTCTGCCCGCCCGGCGCCTGGACGGCCGGGGCCGGATCGGTCTCGCGGATCGTCTGCCCCTCGTCGGTCGACAGCGGGTCGGCGCCGAAGCTGCCCGGTGCCGGCCCGGCGGCGCCGGGAAGCGGCTGGTCGGGATCCAGCTGCGGCAGGCCGGCCTCGCGCGTCGAATCGCCGCCCGGCGCAGGCAAGGGCGCGGCCTCGACCGGACCCTCGTCGTAATAGCGGCGGTCGTCATTGCCGTCGTAGTAATCCTGCCCGCCATCGTCATAGGGGTCGATGGTCTGCGGCCGGCGATAGTCGCCATCCGGACCGAACCCGCCCTGCGGCGGCATGTCGACGCGGCCTTCCAGGGTCACCCCCGGCGGCGGCGGCCCGTCGATGATCGCCCCGCGTCGCTCCCGGAACCGGTCGCGCCGGCGCTCGAACCTGTCGCCGCGGGGGCGCTCGACGCCGACCACCCGGCCGCGACCATCGAGAAAGACGCGCTGGCCGTACTGATCCACATAGACCTCGACCGCGCCGTCGGGCACGCCGGCGCCAAAGCCCTGCGCCAGCAGGACCGGCGCTTCGCCATCCGAGGCGCCCGCAGCGGCCGCCGGGCCGGCCGCAAGGCCCAGAAGAATGATGCCCGGAAGGCATGCTCGCACCAGTCTCGTCATCCGCTCGATCGTCCTTTGCCGTCGTCAACTCGTCCAGCCGCAGGCCTCGGCTCGGCGTGGCAGATCGCCGACGCTCCGTCACACCGCGGGATGGAAACATCTTTTCCGATCATGAAGCTTACCCCATGAACCGGACATGAAGATGGCCGCGCTCGCCGCCGCGCCAGCCCTGTTGTCCAGCCTTTTCACGCCATTCGGCATCCATCGCCAAGCCCTGGCCCAGCCGATGCCTTCGCCGCTACGGACCCGAGCGCTGCCAAAGCTGCGACGTGCCGACGGGCCATCGGACGACGAGCGGGCCCATCCTTCCCACTGGAAGCTGCAGAGGCGCTTTTGCGGGAAGCGGCTGCGGGCTGGCGCGGGAATCGCGGAGAAAGCCCCTCCCCACCTGCGTCGTCATGTGGTTAGTGTCCCGCCGGATCGAAACGGAGCATCCAAGGCATGACCAACGACGACCTCCCCGACCGGCTCAGCATTGATCCGGACAGCCCCTTCTACGACGAGGCCGCCCTCGCCGCCGGTGTCGGCGTGCGCTTCAAGGGCGAGGAGAAGACCAATGTGGAAGAGTACTGCGTCAGCGAGGGCTGGGTTCGCGTCCAGGCCGGCAAGGCCCTCGACCGCAAGGGCAAGCCGCTGACCATCAAGCTGAAGGGGCCGGTCGAGGTCTGGCGCAAGGCGCCGGAGGACGCCGCGTCGCAAGACGCCGCACAGGAGTGAGCGCCGGGCCTTCGAGCCGGCATCCGGCGGCCTGACGCGGCCGGCGGAGTGGCTCGGCGAAGGCGGCAATCAAAGAGGCCGCGTCGCAGCCGGCGTCAGCTGCGGTCCTGCACCGCCATCAGCGATTTCGTCAGGCCGGCCACCCGCTCTTCCAGATGCTCGGCCTGCGGAAACAGCCGCCGCATCATCTTGGCGTCGAGGAGCCGGATGTCCGCGACGTTGCGAAATGCTTCCTCGCGGCTCGCCGCGCGGGGAAAGAAGCCGAGATTGAAGCGCTGCGTCAGCGCGGCGCGCGCCGACAGCGGCAGCCACTGGAAGCCGGGCACGCGAAAATGCGGCTCCAGCGGAAACCAGTAGTTCGGCGTCTGCACGAAATAGCGGTCCGACAGCCGCCGGACATTGTCCGCGAAGGCCTGCATCTGGCTCTCGTCGCCGACATGCTCGATGACCGAGTTGGAGTGAACGAGATCGAACCGCTGGCCGGCGAACAGCTGCTTCGAACAGGCATCGCCCGACACGGCACGAAAGGCCGGGTTCTTCGGCGGGTCGATCGGCTCGTTGTTCACCAGGATGACGGTGATCCGGTCCCGGTGTTCGGCGAACAGGTCCTCGGCGATCGCCCAGTAGGATTCGGTGCCGCCGAGATCGAGCACCTCGATCCTGTCGCGCTCCTGCAACGCTGCTTCCATCAGCCGCCGCACGTGCCGAAAGCGCCGCGTCCGGAACTGGCGCTCGATGCTGCGCGGATTGCTCATCGGGTCCGGCTTGACCCAGGCGTGACTGGTTTGGGCGGTTGCCATTGCTCGAACTCCGAAACCCACGACGATCCCGTATCGAAGTACAGGAACGGCGCGAAATTGCGAGTCGCATCCCGAATTATTTCAAATAGATAGGAAAAGGGTTAAGATCCCGGCCGCCTCATGTCGTCCTGAAGGACTGACTGTGTCACGCGGAAGTCTCTTGCAATAAAACCGTCTCGAAACGGCGCGTCGGCGTCGCCGACGCTGTGCCGTGTCGCTTCTCGGCTTACAAAACGCAGGAGAATTGCAGCAAAAAAGTGGAATACGACATAGAATTTGCCGATACGGCCCCATCCGGAACTATCCGGACATTCTGCATAAGAAATTGATGGGTTTGATCAAGACCGCCCCGGACGTGATCGGATCACGATTGTCAGGTCGTCCGGGGGTCTCGGCTGTCGTTTGGAGGGTCCGGGGACCGCTCGAAACCGGAAATGGTGCCCAGGAAAGGCACCACATCGAAGCTATAGCTGATTGAATTCATTGCATTTATTCGGAAGCCATTTCGATAAATACCAACAAATCTACCAACAAATGAGAACGCTTGGAGCGCTTTCGACGCTCCAATCACAAATATGTTGGCAGCTTCGATTTCCATTCGCTCATTAAAACGAGAGCGCATTCGACCGTCTCGCCGTTCGTTGTCGTCATGGCCAACGTGCCGGCCGGCGTGGTCGTATCCCAGGCAAAGTTATCGGACAGCACGTCCAACAGTTCCCGCTTGTAAGCGGTATCGAGGTTGTCGAGCTGATCGCCCTTCGTTTCGAGGACGACAAGCCGCGATCCTTTTCCGGATTGTTGCGAGGCGAAGATGAAGTCGGGATAGATCCGTCCGCGACGCCAGCCGGGAATTCCGTATTGCCGAGCGGCGACGTTCCGATGCCACCATTTCAGTGTCTTTGCCTCGTCGAGATAGACCGCGACGGCTTGCTCATCCTTGTTCAGTTCGTCCTCATAGACCGGGCTGAAAAGGCTAAGCTGAAGCGGGCTTCCATCGCTTCGCTGTAGCTGACGAGAACTGACGTCCATCGTCGTTTCCATGACGTCCGGCACCCGCCAGTTTCGGCCATCGACGCGAAGGCGGAATTGAATGCCGCCAGCCTTCACCGCGCCCTTAAAGACGGCTTCGGCTTTTTCCGACCGCGCCGCGTCCAGCCCGCGCCGCAGCTCTTCGCCGATCAGGATTGAAAGCTTGCCGATCAACTCCGCGCCGAACCCGCGTTCTTCCAAGCGACCGAGCAGCTTGCCGACGATCTCGCGACCGACGAAGGGATTGGGCACGATGTCGGATATGCGCCGCACGGTGTAAGCGGGATCGAACACCCTCAATTCCCGAATTTGCTGATCGATGCGAGCGCTTTTCAATTTTTCCGTTTCATCCGTTACGGTGATCCGCTGAAGCTGCGATTCCGCCGCTTGCGCATTCTTCGGGATCGCATCAGCGATAGCGGTCGGATCGAAGCCCCTCCAATCGAGCGACGAAAGAATGTCGGTCTCGTAATCGAGTTCGCGCGTCGTAGCCCCGTCAACCTTTAGAACGAGGGGCAGATAGATTTGCGTCGTCGCGAAAGCCGGCCGGCGATCAATGCGCCGTGATTGCTTGTCCGTTGCCTTCGGATCGGGTGAAGCGACGCGCAAGACCAGATCGCCGAGCCCGTCCTTTTCGAGCCCCGCCTTGATTGCATTCACCACATCGCGAGTGCCCGCGTGGTGGGTGATAACGTGGCACTCATCGAGGTCATCGAAGCCCGTCTTTCGCGCGCCCGGTTGGCGAAGGATGCGCCCGACAAGCTGCGTCATCGCGTTGAGGTTCGAATTTGCCGCTAGCGCGCAAAGCACGTAGGCAAAGGGACAGTCCCACCCTTCCTGAAGCGCCTGCTTGGTGATGATAGCGCGAATCCGGTTCGTCGGCGAAAGCAGGTCGAGATTTTCTGGCTGCTTCAAATCATTGGTTTCGGCGGTCTTGATCGCGATTTCAGCCTCGTCGAAGCCATGCGCGAGAAGCCATTCCTTCACGTCTTCGGCGTGGATATGGCCGCTGTCGCGCTGTTCCTTGCCGGTTCGTTCCACCTGAATCAGCATAATCGGGCGGATATAGCGGTTCGTGTCGGCGCGAAGCCGGTCCGCTTTCCCCTTCAGGTCGTCGAGGCGATCCACCGCCGACGAAAGCGTTGCACGCCAATCCGTGCCCTGCCGCGTGTCGAGATTGAGCGGCATCTTGATCATACCTTCGCGGTCGAGTTCGATACCGGTGACTTCGACGAGAAGATTGGCATACCGCCCTTCGCGCGGGTTGGCGCCGCCGCGCGGCTGAATGTCGAGCGGGGTGGCCGTCAATTCGAGGACGTAAGCTGGATTAAAACCATAAAGGGTTTCGAAGGCGAGGTCGGAAATCGCCTTGTGGCCTTCGTCGAGAACGACAATCGGCCTTATCTTCCTCAGTGCGTTGCCGAGTGAATCCTTCACCATCGGAAAGATGTCGTCATAGGCATCTAGATTCGGCGTCGCCTCGATTTCTGCCTTATGCGCCGCCTGATCGCCTTCGTCCGGAAAGAAGCCGTGGACATCGCCGCGATCGCGGAACATCTTCAGCGTGTCCTTCGTCTGCCGATTGGCCGACTGCAGCATCAAGAGCATGACGCAAAAGCTACCTTGGACGTCCCGCGCGTTCAGCCGATCACCTTTTTCGAGGACGAGAACGCGGCCGGCCGCCGCCTGATCGAGCGCGCGGCGATAGAAATGCTGGCGATCTTTCAATTGCTTCAGTGTCTGCGAATAGATCGCCTCGTTCGGCACGATCCACAGCACAAAGCCGGTGTTGGTGCCGAGATACCGCCCCATGATGTGGGAGAGGGACTGGACCGCCAGCCACGTTTTGCCGCCCCCGGTCGGCACCTTCAGAACCGTGTTCGGTACCGGCCGGCCGCATCCGTCCGCGCGAGGCGAAAACGGGTACGGCGCGCGTGAAGCCGGCAATGCACCCGTCGCCGCAATAGCGTCCCATGCGTCTTCAGTGAAGTCGGGAAGTTTCAATCCCAGGTCGGGCTGTTCGGCCGCCAGCGCGGCGACCTTGTCGAAGCGCGTTTTCTTGTCCTTCAGTGCATCAAGATAGGCATCCAGAACCTTGAGGACGCGATCCTGATAGTCCAGTTGGCGCAACATCGTCACGTCCGTTCAACGCGATAGAGCGCAAAGGGAAGCGGCGCGAATTCGACGCGTAGCTTCTCGTCGGAAAGCATCTTTTGACTGACATAGCGGGCCGGCGCAAAGACGAGATGACTGGCTTGCTTGTCGCTATCGGCGATGGCTTTGGCTCGAGCCAAGGTCAGGGCCGCGTCAGGAGACTTCAGCCATTCCATATCCGGCCTGTAGAGCAGCCAGACATGCCGGCCGGCCACTTCGCCAAGATAGCTCTTCGCCTCGTCAAACTGGGCTGGATCGAAGGCCTGACCAGTAGCTGTGTTGAACAGAACAGATGCCAAGGCCTCGTAGGCGGGCAAGTTCTTACCGGACAGGACCGCGTCCATCTCAACAGGATCGCCGAGCGTGCAATAGGTGAAGCTGCCGCCCAATCCCTCCGTCTTAACTTTGACGCTCTTTTCGCCCGTAACGATCAGCTCATCATCCTTCACGTCCTTCTTGATGCGATCGTATTCATGACCGTGAAGCGATTCGATCGCCTCTACTTTCTCGCGTAGCCGATTGGGCTTTTCGAGCGTCCGCCAGCCGACTTTCTCACGTAGGAGTTCGGTCTTTTGCGTGCCGTTGAACGTGTAACCGCCAATGACACGCCGAACGCGTTCCGCCGTCAGTTCATCGGCGTAATGCTCCATTTCCGCGATTATGAAGTTCCGCCTGCCGCCATCAATTTGGTTTTGAGCCAGCACTGCATGGGCCGTTGAACCTGTTCCAGCAAATGAATCCAACACCAAGCTATCGGACGTAGTCGCAATTTCGATTACTCGCTGAATGAGTTTCGGTGGCTTTGGTGCATGAAAATCCAACGCCTCCTTGTCGGAAAAGATCTCCATCAGTTCTTTTTTCGAGAGTTCCGTCGTCCCGACTTCGCTGCTAAACCAAAGAGTGGACGGAACTAGCCCTTTAGCTGTTTCGGGATACTGCTTTATTCGGGGTTTCCCGTTCCCGTTCTTGGGCCAATAGACGAGATTTTTAAGTTTGTATTTTTCGAATTCCGGCTCGGTCGCGCCCCAACAACGTCCTTTCGGCGGCCTATGAACAACTCCCGTTGGCGTCGTGATTGGATAGACCTGATCTTTCCGAAAACCTTGGGCTGAAAATGGGATTGATGCCCATTCACCGTTTGGATCTTTGTCTGGATTTGAATAGCCGTCTGTCGTGGGGGAAAGAAGATTTCTCCGAAGCTTCCAAGTCTCCGGGAGAGGCTTAGAGTAAACTAAGACGTGATCGATACTAGGTGAAAGCGTTGCTCGATTTTCGCGCGATGTCCGTTTTTGCCATGCAATCTGCCCGACAGAACATTCTTCACCAAATATTTCGTCTAGCAAGCATCGCCCTCTATGAACCTCATTATCATCGAGCGTCATCCACAGGCTGCCATTTTCCGATAGCAGTTCATACAACAGCCGCAGCCGTGGCCACATCATCGCGCACCATTTGTCGTGGCGAAGACCGTCTTCTATTCCGATCGGAATGGCATTCATCCATTCCTTGATCATAGGCGCATTGACGTTGTCGTTATAGCTCCAGCCGGCGTTGCCAGTGTTGTAAGGCGGATCGATGAATATGCAGTCCACTTTGCCGGCATACATCGGTAGGAGTGCCTTCAATGCGTGAAGGTTGTCGCCCTGTATGATCAGGTTGCCGCCCAGCGCGATCGGACCAATGCCTTTTTCGGCATGCGGGACGAGCGGGCGAAACGGTACGGTCAGATGGTGATTATAGACGAATTCCTTCCCCTTGAAATTCAGCTCCGTCATCGATCAGCATCGCCCTCTGTCATGCAATTTTCAGAACGCATGTGCCCCATCCGTCCGCCAGTTAGCAACCGGCTTCAAGCCTTTGCCATCGATACGTGCTTTTCGAGCAACCGACGCATGTCTTCCATCAGAGCTGCGTCATTCATCGTGCCGGCGCCGCGCCCGCTTCTCAACGAGTCCATAATTGCCGCCTGCCGGTCGCTGCCGACGGTCCCGTAGCTCACGAAGGTCGTGAGCACCTGCTCATGGCCGAGGTTCTGCGACCATGCCTTGAAGTCTTCCGGCGTTCGGCAAACCCGTTCGCCAAGCTGCACCAGGGTGCGCCGGACGCTATGCGGGTGGAAGTACGGCAGACCCGCGCTCGTGCAGCCCTCCTTGAAGATGCGACGGATCGAATCGGCGTTCTTCCAATGCGTCCGGTCGAGGCCGGCCGGCGCGAAAAGCCCGTCCTTCAGGCCGATCTTCGTTGCCGGAAACAGCGGATCATCCGGGCCGAAAAGAAGCGTCGCTTTCAGATGGGCAATCCAGTCCGCAATGATCGCCTCGATGTCGTCGCCAACCGGGAAGAACAGGCTCGAAAAGGTCTTTCTGTTTTTGGTTCTGACCTCGCGTGCATCCTGATAGAGGCGCCTTCTGTCGAGGTCCACATGCTTCAGCCGCAGCGAGGCAACGGCGTCGTCTCTTGCTCCAGTCAGGAGGATGAATGCGATCACCGCCCGGTCGCGCTTCTCGATGTCGGAGCCCGCCGGCATCGTCTCGATCACATGGCGGATCTGCTCGATCGTCGGTGCGGGCCTTTCCCGCGTCGCCGTGGCGATGCGTCCGTCATTGGCAGAAGGGTTGAAATAGTCAGCATCGGAATAGGTGATCTTGGACTTGTAGCCCGGTTGTCCCGCCAGCCAATGGACGAAGCGCTTGACCGCCATTAGCCGCGCATAGACCGTTGACTTGGCGAGCGGCTTTCCTGTTTTCTCGTTGGTCTGCTCTTCGAGTTGCCGCTTGAATCGGCGCGCCTGTTCGATCCGGAATTTCGCAAAGTCGCGTCCGCCGGTCGAGGCTTCGAAGGCGGCAATTGCTGCCAGCGCCTGATCGACGCTCGTCGGCGCCATGCGCTCGGCTTCTTCGAGATAATGCGCATAGCGGCGCTTGATCCGGACGTTCTTCGCATGAGGGGTTTGCATGGGTTCACCGCGCCTCTTTCAATTGATCATTCAAACAGGGGGAATGGCTCTCGCTTATGGGTTCGGGCGCCTGTCTGATCGTCACCGCCAATTTCGCCTGAAGCTCGGGGATGCGAGCGATGGGAACCCGCTTGTTCATCACCGTTTCGCATTCTGCGCAGAGCGCCTGCATCATGCCGGCGCCGCTGGCGTGAAGGATGAAATCGACCTCGCCCAAAGCGGCATCGCGAGGTGCGCGGCACGAGAGGCAGTAGGCCTGATGAAGCGCGCAGTGTTGCCGCTTCGGCTTGCGCTCGTCGAGAAAGGCGATCAGCTCGGCGCCAAGGATCAACGCCGGCCGCTGATCGGTCAGGGACGGCAGACCCGTCTTCTGCCAGCGCCGCACCGTGCCCTTGTGGACGCCGAGCGCCTTCGCCGCCTCGTCCACCGTATAGCTGCGATGCTTCTTGATCGGCCGGCTGCTTGGATGGCGCGCCATCCCTACAGCGCGCCCCTGTCGAGAAGCGCCCGAATGTCTTCGACGCGCCAGACGGTGATCCGGCTGCCGAGCTTTACCGGCTTCGGGAAGCGACCGTCTTTCACGCCCGCCCACCAGGTCGATTTCGAAACGGGGATCGGGCCGGCCGGCGCGAGGATCGAGCGCAAGCGCAGGAAGCCGGTACAGGGAAGGTCGATAGTGTCGGGCATGGTGCCACCTCGTCGTTGTTCGGACGAGGAAGGCTTAGGAGAAGCGTTTCGGGCATTGGCCGAATTCGGTTACGTCGGAACCGAATTCGGTTTCAGCGCACCTCTAATCGCCTTCGGTCGGCGGGAGGAGTTCGGCGCCCAGCTTGAGGAATTTGCGAACCGTATCCTCGTCGACAGCGAGGCCGGCGTTGGCAAGATCACTGGCAATCTGGCCTGCAGCCGGGCTCCGCACGCGCGCAGACTTGAACCCATACTGTTCCGCTGCCAAGCCGATGAAAAGCTTCAAGAGCGTCTCGCGCTCTCTAACAGTTCCGCTTGTGCTCACCGCCCCATCGGCAATGGCTCTTTCTAACTGAGAAACCCGCCCCTTCAGTGAAGTGACGGCCTTTTCACTCTCAACAGCACGGCGTTGCCAGTTTTGGACCGGTGTTCCAAATTCGGCTAGTGCGCCTCGAAGGCCTTCGGGACAGGGAAGCTTCTTCGCCAATAACCAATTAAAAAAATCTGCAGGCTTAACGTACTTTTCGACAACGGCACTATCAAAGAACTTGATCGACGCCAGTTGAAACAAGGCTTTGTAAACTTCAACAAGATTTTCGTCCAAATCTCGCTCTTCATCGCTATGAAGATAGCCATCTAAAGAGTCTGGGTCAGCGCCTAGAGCTAGGGCGAGTGCTTGGCGTTGGTTCCATTTCTCCATCCGCGCCCAGAGCCAAAGCTCGGCCGGCTCCACCTCCGGAGGCAATTCACCTAGATAAGAGGAAAATGGATCAGTCACCGCGTGCCTTTCACCGCGCTAGATAAGCCTGCTTGCCCACCACTCTGCCATGCGGACCCGCTCATCCCAATAGGCGGCGCGATGATAGGCACGTCGCACCTCATCGGCACCGACATGGCCAAGTTCAGCCTCGATTGCATCGGAATGCCAGAGGCCGCTTTCGTTGAGAAGCGAAGACGCCGTCGCGCGGAAGCCGTGGGAGGTCATTTCGTCCTTGGTGAAGCCCATGCGCCGAAGCGCTGCGTTGAGGGTGTTTTCGCTCATCGGCCGCAAGGTTGTATGGATCGCCGGAAAAACGAGCCGGCCGGCGCCGGACCGCGTCCGAACGTCTTCGAGGATTGCCACTGCCGCTTGTGGCAACGGCTTGCGATGCTCCCGCCGCATCTTCGTGCGCGTCGCCGGGATCGTCCAGACGCCTTTCGTAAGATCCAACTCAGGCCATTCCGCCTGCCGCAGTTCGCCCGGTCGCGGATAGAGAAGTGCCAGCAGCTTGAGCGCTGCCCGCGTATCGGTCGCGCCAACATATTCGTCGATCGCCCGAATCACATTGGCGAAGCTCTTCCAGTCGGTAAAGGCGGCGCGGTGCGTGACGGTGGGCGCCGTCAATGCGCCACGCAAACCATATGTCGGATCGTTTTCAGCGCGCGCCGTTGCGATCGCATAGCGGAACACCTGTCCGACGACCGCACGCAGCCGACGAGCAGTCTCGTAGTTTCCTTGCCCCTCCACGCGGCGAAGCGGCACGAGGATTTCTGACGCGGTGATTTCGGTGATCGGCCGGCCGCCGATGTGCGGACGCACGAGGTTAAGCAGCCAACGCTTTTTCGTCAGCGTCGCCTCGGCCTTTCCCTCGCGTTCGGACTTGGAAAGCAATTCGTCGGCGATGGCGTCGAAGGTGGTTGCGCGGGACGCCGTCGCGGCGATGCGGTCGAGCTTCGACTGTTCGGAGGGATCGATATTGCGCTTCAGAAGCGTCTTCGCTTCGTCCCTGCGCGCGCGAGCATCGGCGAGCGAGACGGTCGGATAGGCACCAAGCGCCAGAAGCTTCTGTTTCCCACCGAAGCGGTAGGAGACCCGCCAGAGCTTCGACCCTTTCGGCGATACCAACAAATGGAGGCCGCCGCCGTCGCTATGTTTGAAGGGTCGATCCGATGGCCGGAAAGCCTTGATCTGCAGGTCGGTTAGCGCCATTCGGGCACCCGTCTGTTGGTATCGGATCGCGGCGAGCAACGCGCCCGCTGCCGCATACCAACAGAACTACCAACATCTCGATCGGATACCAACACCCCGCTCCGGACCACGCCGGACCAACAATCCAGCGTTTGCGGGGGTTTTGGCTGCTATTCGGACCGCATCGGACAGTCACGAATAGGGAAATGGTGCCCAGGAAAGGACTCGAACCTTCACGCCTCGCGGCACACGGACCTGAACCGTGCGCGTCTACCAATTCCGCCACCTGGGCTCGGGGCGGACCATTAGAAGCTGCCCTCCTCCCTGTCAACGCGGATTTTGCCATGGCCCGTCGGAAAACGCTTCCCGCCATCCCATTCGGCCGATGGCGAAATCCCGCCTTCACCTGGCGGGGCGAAAAGGCTATGAGCCGACGCGAGCGGGTCGCGACGACGACGCGCGCGGAGCGCCGGTTCGTCGTCCCTGGTGGTCCCCGCGGAGCTGGGTCCCGCAGGATGAGCCGCAGGATGAGCGAAGGAGCGGATGCCATGGCGATCGGTTTGAACAAGACGGTTGTTCTGTTCGGCGGATCCGGTTTTCTCGGGCGCTACGTGGCGCAGGCGCTCTGCCGCCGGGGCCACCGCGTTCGCGTCGCCTGCCGCCGACCGGACCTCGCCTATCACCTGCAGATCACCGGCAACATGGGCCAGATCCTGCCGATCCAGGCGAATCTGCGCTATCGCTGGTCGGTCGACCGGGCCGTCGAGAACGCCGATCACGTCGTCAATCTCGTCGGCATCCTGGCCGAGAGTGGCCGCCAGAATTTCGATACCGTCCAGCATTTCGGCGCCCGCGCCGTGGCGGAAGCCACCCGGGGCGTCGGCGCCGGGCTGACCCAGATCTCGGCGATCGGCGCCGATGCCGGCTCCGCCTCGGCCTATGCCCGGTCCAAGGCCGCCGGCGAGGCGGCGGTGCGCGAGACGGTTCCGGACGCAACCATCCTCAGGCCCTCCATCGTCTTCGGCGCCGAGGACCAGTTCTTCAACCGATTCGCCGGCATGGCGCGGGTCTCGCCGTTCCTGCCGCTGATCGGCGGCGGTCACACGCGCTACCAGCCGGTCTTCGTCGGCGACGTCGCCGAGGCGGTGGCGGACACGGTGGAGGGCAAGGTTCCCGGTGGCCGGATCTACGAGCTCGGCGGGCCGGAGGTGCTCACCTTCCGCCAGATGATGGAAGAGATGCTGCGCGTCGTCGGCCGCAAGCGGCGCTTCGTCACGATCCCCTTCGGCGCGGCTTCGACGATGGCGCGGATGATGCGCTTCCTGCCCGGCGCGCCGCTGACTGAGGATCAGGTGGCGCTCCTGAAGGTCGACAACGTCGTTTCCGACGAAGCCAAGGCCGAGGGCCGCACGCTGGAGGCCTTCCAGCGCATGCCGCGCACGCTCGACGCGATCCTGCCGACCTATCTGATCCGCTTCCGCCCGCAGGGGCAGTTCACCAAGCCGCAGCCCCAGGGCGGCGGCCTCGACCCCAAGAATCAGGACGGCGTCGCCTGACGAGGCATTTCAGGGGCCTGGTCGCAGAACGGGTCGCGGGGCCGGGCCGAGAGGCCGGAGAAAGACCGCGCCGAAACCCCTGCGCTCACGGCTCCGCCGTGACGCGCTCGCCCTTGCCGATCGCCGGATGATCGGCGGCGGGCGTCTCGGCCCGCAGGATGTCGTCGACGCTGAGCGAGCTCTCTGACGCCGCCTGTGCGCCGAGCGAGACCGGCCGGCCTTCGCCCGTTGCCGCCCCCGTCGCCAGAAGCAGCACCATGCCGAGCGTGCCGACGCCGATCCGCCACCAGGCGAAGGGGGCGAAGCCGTGGCGCGAGACGAAGTCGAGCAGCGTGCGCACCACGAACAGCGCCGAGACGAAGGCGAAGACGAAGCCGACGGCGATCAGCCCGGCATCGTCCAGCGAGAGCACGTCGCGATTCTTGAAGACGTCGTAGGCGACGGCGCCGACCATGGTCGGCATGGCGAGGAAGAACGAGAATTCCGCCGCCGAACGCTTGTCCGTTCCCATCAGCAGCGAGCCGGCGATGGTCGCGCCCGAGCGCGACGTTCCCGGGATCATGGCGAGGCACTGGAAGGCGCCGATGGCGAGGCACAGCCACAGCGGATAGTCCATCACGTCGTCGTAGCGCACGCGCCTCGGCAGCTTGTCGATGACGAGGAGCAGGATGCCGCCGACGACGAGGGCGATGCAGATCACCATCGGCGTCTCGAACAGGACGTCCTTGATGAAGTCGTGGGCGATCACCCCGACGATGGCCGCCGGCAGGAAGGCGGCGAGGATGCCTATGACGAAGTGCCGGCTCCGCCCGCTGCTGGGCAGGGTGATGAAGAGTTGCCACAGCCGCGCGAAATAGACGAGGAGGATCGCCAGGATCGCACCGAGCTGGATGACGATCTCGAAGGTGCGGGCCGTCGATTGAAAGCCGAGGAAATGCCCGAGCAGCAGAATGTGCCCCGTCGAGGAGACGGGGATGAATTCGGTCAGACCCTCGACGATGCCGAGGAGCGCCGCGTCGAAATAGGCTCCAAGATCCAAGCTCGCTCTCCTTGCGCCATCGAAACCTGCTATCGCCGGGGGCCCGGCGATGGCTCCCTGGCCCGGTATCGCCGCGATCATGGTCGATCGAGGCATCCATCGCGGCCGCCTGGCCGAGGCAGGCCCAGGCTGGCCGGCTCCTTCCACGACCGGCATCCGGATGCAATGGCCCGCGGCGCCCGGACTTAGGGCCGCGGCCCTGACGCGAGGCTGACCCGGCGGCCCGCGTGGGGGGAACCGATTCTCTGCCTGCCGCATTCGACAACCAGTCGTCCGACCCGCCCCGCAGCGCCTGCCGCGAGGGAAACATTCCTTTTTCCAATCTGTTGACGAATTTGTGTGATCCTTTCGAAAATGCCCTGACTGCGCCGCGAACAGGCTCTGCGAGACGCCTCCTCAGCCGGCCGATGCGCATGCTGCTCGTGCCGCCGTCGCAAACAAACCGATCCCAGGCGAAATGTTGAAACTGCACCACCATCCGATGTCAGCCGCCTCCCGCTTCGTCCGGCTGGTGCTGGCCGAATACGGCGAACGCTGCGAGCTGGTGGAGGAGCGGCCGTGGGAGCGGCGCCGCGACTTCCTGATGCTCAATCCCGCCGCCAGCCTGCCGGTGCTGGTGGAGGACGGCGGGCCGCCGATCGTCGGCGGCATCGTCGCCGGCGAGTATCTCGACGAGACCCGGGGAGCCTTCCAGCGCGACAAGCGGCTGATGTCGGAAAAGCCGCTGGAGCGCGCCGAGGCGCGGCGCCTGACCGAATGGTTCCTGAAGAAGATGGAGAGCGAAGTCACCCGCTACCTGATCCGCGAGCGGGTGTTCAAGCTGGAGATGCGCCCAGAGGACGGCGGCGGTGCGCCCGACGCCTCGGCGATCCGGGCAGCAAGGGCCAATCTCAAGCACCACCTGCGCTATCTCGGCTGGCTTGTCGAGGAGCGCGACTGGCTCGCCGGCCCGCGCCTCTCCTATGCCGACATGGCCGCAGCGGCCTCCCTCTCGACCCTCGACTATATCGGGGAAGTCCCCTGGGATACCGAGCCGCAGGCCAAGGACTGGTACATGCGGGTCAAGTCGCGCCCCGCCTTCCGCATCCTCCTGACCGAGCGCATCCGCGGCCTGCCGCCGTCGCTGAACTACGCCGAACTCGACTTCTGAGCGACGCCAGCGCAGTCGCCGGCCGGCGGCTGCGCTGGAATCGCCTGGGCCGCATCAACTCCGGTAGTGATCGACGAACGCCCGCAGCGCCGGCCGCAACTGGCGGCGCGACGGATAATAGATGCCGAAGCCCGCAAATTCCGGCGAATGATCCGTGAGCAGCCGAACCAGCCGCCCTTCCTCGAGCTGGGTCGCGACCTGCGGCAGCATCGCGACGGCGATCCCGAGGCCCGCCAGGGCCGCGTCGACGCCGGCCTTGGTGTCGTTGACGGCCATCGCCGGTTTCGGCAGCGCCACCACGGGCCGGCCCGCCGCCGCAAATTCCCAGCGGTAGATCTCGCCGGTGTCGAAACGGCGCACGATCCCGGCATGGCCGGCGAGCTCGCCGGGCGTCAGGGGCGTGCCGTTCGCCGCGAGATAATCCGGGCTGGCGACGATCGCCAGGGACAGCGGCGGCCCCGCCGGAACGCAGATCATGTCCTGCTCGATCGATTCGCGCAGCCTGATGCCGGCGTCGAAGCCCTGCGAAGCGACGTCGACGAGGCCGTCGTCGAGAATGAGATCGAGCACGACGTGGGGATAGCCAGCGCGAAAGGCGGCGAGCTTCGGCAGCACCACGATCTCGAAGGCCGAACGCGAGAGGTTGACCTTCAGCGTTCCCGCCGGCTCGCCGATGCCGGCGCCGGCCGCGAGGACCGCCTCGGAAATCTCCGCCAGCGCCGGCGCCAGGCGCTCCAGCAGCGCCTCGCCCTCCGGGGTCGGCGAGACCGACCGCGTGGTCCGCTGCAGCAGGCGCACGCCCAGCGCAGTCTCCAGCGAGGCGACCGCGTGGCTGACGGCGGAGGGCGACAGGCCGCTCTCCCGGCCAGCAGCCCGGAAGGAGCGGAGCCGCGCGACGGTGGCGAACAGCGACAGCGGTGACAGAAGCGAACGGACCATTGATGAACCATATCGAACAGCCCGTGAAAGCGCGACGGTCTTCCCGGCCCCTTCCCCGCAGTCCATCTTGCCCGTCATCGCATCAGCGAAAAGGACACGACAATGCATCAGCGCAAACTCGGCAACGACCTCACCGTCTCGGCGATCGGCCTCGGCTGCATGGGGATGAGCCACGCCTATGGTGGCCAGGACGAAGCCGAATCGATCAAGACGCTCCACCGGGCCATCGAGATCGGCGTGACCTTCTGGGACACGGCCGAGGTCTATGGCCCCTTCACCAATGAACGGCTCGTCGGCAAGGCGCTGAAGGGTCGGCGCGACCAGGTGACGGTGGCGACGAAGTTCGGCTTCCGGATCGCCAGCGAGGAGAACGGCGCGGCCAATCTCGGCGGCACCGATTCGCGGCCCGACCATGTCCGCCAGGTCGCCGACGAATGCCTCGCCCGCCTCGGCATCGAGACGATCGACCTGTTCTACCAGCACCGCGTCGACCCGGATGTGCCGATCGAGGAGACCGTCGGGGCGATGGCCGAGCTGGTGAAGGCCGGCAAGGTGCGCGCCCTCGGCCTCTCGGAAGCCGGGCCGGAGACGATCCGCCGGGCCCATGCCACCCATCCGATCGCGGCGCTGCAGAACGAATACTCGCTCTTCACCCGCGATCCGGAGGAGACGATCCTTCCGCTCTGCGAGGAGCTCGGCATCGCGCTCGTGCCCTATTCGCCCCTCGGCCGCGGCCAGCTGACGGGCGGGCTGACGAGCCCGGACCAGCTCTCCGAAGGCGACTTCCGCAAGAACCTGCCGCGCTTCCAGGCCGACGCCATGGCCGCCAATGCGGCGCTGGTCGAGACGCTGAAGAGCCTTGCCGAGGCCCGCGGCGTGACGGCGGCGCAGCTGGCGCTGGCCTGGCTGCTCTCGCGCAAGGACTTCGTGGTGCCGATCCCGGGCGCCCGGAAGATCAAGCACCTCGAAGAGAACGCCGCGGCCGCCGACATCAAGCTGACCGAGACCGAGCAGGCGGAGATCGGCGAGAAGCTGGCGAATGTCGCCGGTGCGCGCTACCGTCCCGACCAGATGGCGATGACCGGGCGCTAGGCCGGTCGGCCGCTGCCCGCGGCGCGACGCGGGCGGGCATCGCCTGGAGGCGGGACGTGCCCGCCTCAGCGCAACGAATGGAGAGGGTGACAATGGCCGCCGACTGGAACCTGCCGCGCAAGGGAAGCTGCCGCTGCGGCGCCCTCACCTTCGAGGTGAGAGCGGCGCCGATGATGACGGCCGCCTGCCACTGCCGGGGCTGCCAGAAAATGGCATCCAGCGCCTATTCCCTGACGATGATGCTGCCCGATGAGGGCTTCGTCGTCACCGCCGGCGAGCCGGTGCTGGGCGGCCTCAAGGGCGACGACGTGCAGCACTTCTTCTGCCCCTCCTGCCTCACATGGGTGTTCTCGAAGCCGCGGCGCATCGCCGGTTTCGTCAACCTGAGATCGCCGATGCTGGACGACACCGGCGACATCGCCCCCTTCATCGAGACCTTCACGAGCGAGAAGCTGGCCTTCGCCGAGACCGGCGCGCCGAAACCGTTCCCGCAGTTTCCCGCGACCGACGACTACGGCCCGCTGATCGAGGCATTCGCGGCATGGGACGGACGAGGGCGAACCCCGGGAACGTGATTCGAAGACAGCGCCGGCGCGACATGCCGAACATCGGGAAATGCCGCGCGGCCGAGTCGTTGAAGCACGCCGGAGGCTCGCCGAGCCTCAGAGCCGCGAGCCCGGCACGGGCTGCGGCTTCCCCCGCTCGGCGAAGGGAAAGCGGATGAGGATGGCGAGGCGGCCCTCGCCCGCCCGCCGCTCGATCGAACCGCCGAGTTCGCCGCGAATCGTCATGTCGATGAGCCTGGTGCCGAAACCGGCCCTTTCGACAGACAGATCCGGCGCCTGGCCGCCCTGTTCCTGCCAGTCGATGACGAGGTCTTTCCCGTCCAGCCGCCATTCGACGACGAGCATTCCCTCGGGACTGGAGAGGGCGCCATATTTCATGGCGTTGGTGGCGAGCTCGTGGAAGGTCAGGCCGAGCGCCTGACTGACGGTTTCGTCCACCTCGACTTCGGGACCCTGCAGCCGGCAGCTCTCCTCGTCCTCGCCGAAGACCTGAGTGAGTTCGGCGGACAGGAGCGCGCCGATCTGCGCGCTGCCCCATCGCGACCGGGTCAGCATCTCCTGGGCGGCCGCCATCGCCTGCAGACGGGCGGAATAGCGCGCGGTGAAATCCTCCAGGCTCTCGGCGCGCCGGGCGGTCTGCCGGGCGATGGAAAGCATCCGCGCGATCGAGTTCTTGATGCGATGGTTCATCTCGCGCAGCAGCATGTCCTTCTGCGCGAGGTTGCGCTCGCTCGCCTCGTTCAGCGCGGCGACCGCCTCCAGCCGCCGGGACTGCACGAGCGACAGGAGCGCCAGGACGATGGCGAGGACGAGGACGAAGATCGCCAGCAGCGCCGCCGGATAGTTCGAGCCGAGCCGCTCGAAATTCTCCGTCGGGGACAGGCGGAAGAGCAACTGTCGGCCGGCGACATCGAGCTCTCGCTCGACCGCGAAGTGGGCGATCTCGGGCAGCAACGGCTCGCGCGACGCAAGGATCAGGTTCTCCGGTTTCGCTTCGCCGTCGAACACCTCGACATGGATCGCCGGCTGCGGCTTCTGAAACAGCGCGGCTTCCAGAAAGTCGCCGATGCGAAGCGGCGCATAGACGAAGCCGGGTTCTGCGGGGGGCGAGACGACGGAGGCCGCGGAGGCATCGCCGGCAGCGACGGGCAGATAGATCAGGAAGCCGAACTGCCGGTTCTCGTCGATTTCCTGGACGAGACGGACCGGCCCGGACGCTGCCGGCCGTCCCGTCGTCGCAGCGGCATCCATTGCCTGACGGCGCACGGGATCGGAATACATGTCATAGCCGAGCGCCACCTGGTTCCTCTGGTCCTGGGGCTCCAGCAAAATGATCGGCGTGCGCACCGGCTGGTCCGTCGTCGGCGGCCAGATCTCGACGGTCCGGCCGTAGCGGGCCGACAGTTCGTCGGCGACGCTCGGCGCGGCCGCGGCCGGGATCGTCGCGGCAAAGCCGATTCCCTGGATGCCGTCATGGCGTTCCGCCAGATCAAGCCCGGAAATGAAGCGTTCGAATGTCTCGGCCGAGATGCCCGGGCCATCCGCGGCGAGAAAGGCCCGCGTCGCGTAGAGCAGCGAGAGGTAGGAGGCGAGCTTTGCATCGACCCGGTCGACGGCGTCGTCGGCGAGTTGGCTGAAGCGGCGCCGATCGGCGGTCTCGCTGGAAACCCACAGCTGCCCTGCCAGCGACAGGCCGATCGCCGCCGCGAGAGAAAAGACGATTGCCGACGTGATCCGTTTGCGCAAGAATCCCCAACACCGCGTATCGCCCCGCCCGGAAGAGGCGAGTCAAGGGGATTCTCATAGGGGATCAGGTTGCGCGGAAAAGCAAAATCAACGCCGCGGCGCGTGCGAAGCGGGCATCTGTGCCCGTTGTGCAACGCCCCCAAACGCGATTTCGGGTGCCAGGCTTCGAGTGCCAGGCGAGGAACCGGCAGCACCGCAGCCGCAGTGTTCGTCTCCCCGCCGGCGGGGAGCGGCCGCCCGGCGACCCCGTTTCCGGGGGCAATTCGACGGCGAAGAGCGCGAAGCGCCCCTCGTCCGGGCGCTCAGCCCATGAACTGGCCGCCATTCACCTCGATCACCTGGCCGGTCAGGTAGCCGGACAGGCGGGCGCTTGAAAGAAACAGATAGGCCGGCGCGCAGTCCTCGGCGGTGCCGAGCCGCTTCATCGGGATCGACGCCGCGGTGGCGTCGAGCTTTTCCTGCGACGAGTAGCGCCGGTGGAAATCGGTCATGATGGTGCCGGGAGAGACGGCGTTGACCCGCACGTGATCCGGTGCGAGCTCCCGGGCGAGCGCCCGTGTCCATGTCGAGATGAAGGCCTTCGAGGAGGAGTAGAGCGAGGAGCCCGGGCTGCCGCCGACGATCGCCGAGATCGACGAGGTGTTGACCACCGCCGCGCCGCCCTCGGCCTCGCCGCCCTTCTTCAGCGCCGGAAGGAGCGCCGTCGTCAGCGCGACGACCGAGCGGACGTTGAGATCGACGACCGCGTCGAAGGCCTTGGCATCGACCTCCACCGCCGGGATCCGGCCGACCATGGTGCCCGCATTGTTGACGAGCACGTCCAGCGGCCCGCCGAGCGCGTCGAGGATCTGCCCGGCAAACCTCTCGCCGCCGTCCCGCGCCGCCAGATCGGCGGTCAGAAGCGTCAGCCGGCCCGTCTCGTCGTCGCCGAGATCCTGCAGGAGATCGGCCTCGGCATGGTCGAGCGTGCGTCCGGCATGGGCGATGACCCGCCCGCCGCTCCGCAGGAAGCCGCGCGCCACCGCCGCGCCGATGCCGCGGCCGGCACCGGTGACGACGATGGTCTTGCCCGCAAAGAGCGCCGTGTCGAAGCCGTTCATCGTGTCACTCCATCGATGCTTGGGGCGATGCTGGGGGCGATGTTTGGGGCGACGCTCGGGACGCTGCCGGTGGCCCCGGGCTGGCGGCTCGTCTCGGCCCGCCGGACCATGGCGAGGAAGCCCGCCACCGCCACCATTAGCCAGGCAGCGATCAGCATCATGCCGCCGGTCGGGGCCGCATTGGCAAAGAGCGAGGCGCCGGTCGCCGCGCGGGTCGCCAGATCGCCGGAGAACAGGATGACGCCGACGATGGCGGCCATCCCCGCCAGGCCGAGAAGTCGCGGCGCGCGGCCAAGAACGGCGGCGAGACCGAGCAGGGCCGGGCCGTGGAACAGCGCCATGGAGGCGGCGATCGCCACGAACCGGTCGTCGGAGACGACATGGGCGCCGATTGCCGCGCCGGCAACGCCCGCCGCGCCGAACAGGCCGGCGAAGACGATGAACAGAGCGGAGAGGATGCGCGAGCCGCCGGCCGACATGTCAGCTTCCCCGCCGGATCGTCGGCTTCACCTCGGCATTGGAGGCCGGATGCGCCTCCCCCGGCGTGTCGGACCCGCGGGGCTTCGGGGAAATCTGCGGCATCTCGTCGAGGACCGAGCCCGGCCACAGCTTGTAGCCGACGGCATAGGCGGCCTTGGCCAGAAGATGAGCCGACAGCGGCGCGGTCAACAGGAAGAAGGCGATGGCGGCGATCGCCCGCAACGTCTCAGGCCCCGAATCGGAGACCAGCGCCAGCGCCAGCAGGATCATGCCCGAACCGACCGCGCCGGCCTTCGAGGCCGCATGCATGCGCGTGTAGATGTCGGGCAGGCGCAACAGGCCGAAGGCCGCGATCGCGGCGAAAGCGGCTCCGCAGACGACCAGCAGGCCGGCAAGGATGGTGAGAGCCGTGTCGATCATCGGCTGGGCTTCCTCGATGTCGGCTTGTTGACCGTTTTGAACGCGTCGCCGTCGATCTTCCTCAGATTCAGCTTTTCGTCGTCGTCTCCGGTCTTGCCCCTGGCGAGGATGAAGCGGGCGAAGGCGACCGTCGCGAGGAAGCCGACGAGACCGAGGGCGATGGCGATGTCGACATAAAGCATGAAGCCGGTGTCGATGCCGATGACGGCGATGAAGCCGATGGCGACGGAGGTCAGCATGTCGAGGCCGAGCACCCGGTCCGGCAGGGTCGGGCCGATGATGATCCGGGCGATCGTCAGGAAGAAGGCGACGCCCAGCATCGCCAGCGACAGGTCGAGGCAGATGTCGAGGAACGTCCGGGCGAATTCGCTGTGGTTCATCGGAAGGCCTCGAGGATCTTGCGTTCGAAGCCCGACGCGATGTCGGCTCGCGCCCCCTCCGGGTCCGAGCAGTCGATCGCGTGGACATAGAGGGTCGAGCGATCCTCGGAGACGTCGACGGAGAGCGTTCCGGGCGTCAGGGTGATGAGATTGGCGAGCAGGGTGATCTCGAAGTCGCGGTCGACCTTCAGCCTGTAGGCGAAGATGCCGGGGGTCAGGTGCATCTTCGGCGACAGCACCATCACCGCGACGCGCCAGGCGGACAGGATCAGTTCGCGCAGGAAGAGCAGGAACAGACCGGCGATCCGGAAGATGCGGCTCATGTAGCCGCTCGCCCCGATCTCCCGGCGGATCAGGAAGAGCGAGGCCGCGCCGAGGAGGAAGCCGAAGCCGAGGTTGAGGAGCGTAAAGGAGCCGGAGACGACCGTCCAGACCAGCGCCAGGATGATGTTGATCAGGAAGAGGGTCATGACGCGCCTCCGAACACCGAGCCGAGATAGGCGGCGGGATCGACGACGCCCCGCGCGGCGATGTCGGTGAGTGTCGCCAGCCATTGCGGCAGCACCCCGGCGGCGACGATGAAGACGGCGAGGATGAGGAGCGGCGTCATGGACAGGGCAGGCGACGCCTCGCCCTCGGGATCGAAGCTGCCGCCGCGCGCCCCCGCCACGGCGGGCTCGGGCGCGTTTCGCCAGAAGGCGAGCGCGAAGATGCGGGCGCTGGCGACGGTCATCAGGAAGCCGGTGAAGAGGATCACCGCGCCGAGCCAGGGAAGCCCCGCCTGGAAGGCGCCGCGCACGAGGACGACCTTCGGCCAGAAGCCGGAGAAGGGCGGCAGGCCGGAGACGGCAAAGAGGAAGACCAGCATCAGCGCCGCCAGAGCCGGCTTGCCGCGCCAGAGACCGCCCATGTCGCGCAGCGAGGACGAGCCGGCGATCCGCGCCGCCGTACCGGCGGCAAGGTACAGCGCCGTCATCACCACGATCGAATGGAGGGCATAGAACACCGCGCCGGAGAGCCCCACCACCAGGTTTCCGGTGGCCGGCAGCAGCGGTGCCGCGGCTCCTGCGACGACGTCCGGCGCGCCGTCCGCCGTTGCGGCGCGCGCAGCGTTCGCCAGGGAACCGGCATCCGGCGCGCCCTCCCCGCCGACCAAGGCGAGGCCGGCGAAGATCGTGCCGATGCCGGCCACGACGAAGTAGTTGAGCAGCCGGCGGAGATCGCTCTGGGCGAGGGCTCCGAAGGCCCCCACCAGCATGGTCAGCGCCGCGACCCAGGCGATCAGCGGCGCCAGCTCGGCATGCTGGGGCGGAAACAGCATCAAAACGATGCGGATCAGCGCATAGACGCCGACCTTGGTGAGGAGGCCCGCAAACAGCGCCGACACGACGAAGCGCGGCGTGTGATAGGAGGCCGGCAGCCAGAAGTTCAGCGGGAAGGCCGCGGCCTTCGCGCTGAAGGCGACGAGGAAGAGGACGACGATGGTGAGCAGCGCTCCGTCATTCTCGAACCCGCCGGCCTTCTCGGCGATGTCGGCCATGTTGAGGGTGCCGAACAGGCCGTAGAGATAGCCGGTGGTGATCAGGAACAGCGTCGTCGCGACGAGGTTGAGGAAGCAGTATTTCGTCGCCCCGTCGAGCTGCTCGTGTTCCGAGCCGAGGATCAGGAGCCCGAAGGAGCCGATCAGCAGGACCTCGAACCAGACATAGAGGTTGAAGACGTCGCCGGTGAGGAAGGCTCCCGAAACACCGCCCATCATCAGGAAGAGAAAGGGGAAGAAGCCGTAGCGGCGCTCGGTGCGGTTGATCGAGACGCTGGCATAGATCGCCGCCGCGAAGGCGACGAAGCCCGACGCCGTGACGAACAGCGCTCCCAGCATGTCGACCGTGAAGGCGATGCCGAAGGGCGCCTTCCAGCCGCCCATCATCATCGTCTGCGGCCCCTCGGCCGCGACCTTCAGCAAGAGCAGCACGTCGACGAGAAGGACGAGGAAGAAGCCGGGGATGGCAAGGACGGGGTGCCAGTCGATGCGCTTGCGGATCATCAAAAGCATCGCGCCGAACAGCAGGCAGACGACGACGGGCGCGACGACGAGATAGTCCGACGGCGCCAGCGCGGCCTGCACCATCGCCTCGGTCTTCAATTGTGCGGTCTCGGAAGGTCCAGCCATCGAACGATCAATATCCCAGCGGCGGAGGGCCGTCATTCTCGGGTTCGGCGACGCGCATCTGGTCGGTGTCGTCCGTGCCGAGGTCCTGATAGGCGCGATAGGCGAGCACCAGGAGGAAGGCGAAGAAGGAGAAGGAGATGACGATCGCCGTCAGCACCAGCGCCTGGGGCAGCGGGTTGGCGACGTCCGTCAGCGGGACCGAGGCGCCCTCGGCAATGAGGGGCGGTGCGACGGAACTGATCCGGCCGGCCGTGAAGATCAGGATGTTCACGGCGTTGCCGAGCAGGACGACGCCCAGCAGCATGCGGATGATGTGTTTCGACAGAAGCAGATACAGCGCCACGGCAAAGAGGCAGCCGACGACGAAGCTGAGGGCGGTTTCCATCAGTCGCTCTCCCTTTCCTCGAGGGCGAGCGCGATCGAGCTGATCGAGCCGACGACGACGAGATAGACCCCGATGTCGAAGATCAGGGGCGTCGACAAAGCGAGCTCGGTCCCGAAGATCGTCGGAAACACCCACAGGCCCGTCATGAACTGGCTGCTCAAGAGAAGCGACAGCAGCCCCGCGACGACAGCCATGAACAGGCCCGCCGCAGAAATCGACAAGGGATGGAAATGCAGCGAGCGGCGAACGGCGACGACGCCGCAGGCGATGCCGTAGATCGCCAGCGCGGAGGCTGCGATCAGGCCGCCGATGAAGCCGCCTCCCGGCTCGTTGTGGCCGCGCAGGAGCACGAAGATCGAGAACAGCACCATCAGCGCCGTGAGATAGGGCGCGGTGAACCGGAAGATGACCGTCCTCATGGCGTCGTCTCCGTCGGATCGGGTTGAGGTCGGACGTTGCTGCGGCCGGCCCGGACACGGATCAGCGCCAGGATGGCCAGCCCCGTGGTCATCACCACGGCGATCTCACCCATCGTGTCGACGCCGCGGAAGTCGACGAGGATGACGTTCACGACGTTCTTGCCGTGGGCGATCGCGTAGCTGTAGCGCTCGAAGAAGTCGGACAGCACCGGGTCGAACGGCCGTTGCACGATCGATAAGAGGAAGAGCCCGAAGCCGGCGCCACCCACCGCCGCGATCAGGGCGTCGGGAAGCTTCTCGCGCAGGGGCCGGTGATCGGCGGGGGACAGCTTCAGCCGCGTCATCACCAGCGCCAGGATCACCACCGACAGGGTCTCGACCATGAACTGGGTGAAGGAGAGGTCCGGCGCGCCGAGCACCATGAAGATCAAAGCGACGCCGAAGCCCTGGATGCCGAGGGAAACGATCGCCGTCAGCCGGTTCTTGGCGACGACGACGGCGAGGATGCCGACGAGGATCAGCGCGATGACGATCCACTCGTGGAAGCGCAGCTGCGGCATCTGCGGCTCGGCCGGCAGCGCCCCGCCGAAGATCATCGGGACGAAGAGCGCGGCGGCGATCACCACCACGGTGACCGTCATGTAGTAGTCGAGCCGGCCGGACTGCAGGCGGCTCGTCACGAAGAAGGAGAACCGCAGGAGCCCGCGCATCGCCTGGTCGAAGCCATGATCCGGTCCCCAGCCGATCGCCGAGAGTACCCGGCTCGTCGCCGCCCGGATGGCATCCGAGGCGAGATAGATCGCGATGCCCAGTACGATCGTCGCCATCGACAGGGCGAAGGCGAGGTTGAGATGCGGGACCCAGGAGATGTCGATCGCGACGGGGCTGCCGATGGCGGCGCTCGCCATCGGGACGGAGAACAGCGCGTGGTAGGTCTGGTAGAACAGGGCGCCGACAAGCCCCAGGACACCGAGGAGAAGCGGCCCGAACCAGATGGTGAACCCGCCCTCGTGCGGATGGTCGATCGTCTCCGGCAGCTTGCCGACGAAGGGCTTCAGCGCGACGATGAAGGCGGCGGCGAACATCAGCGCATTGCCGAGGATCGCGGCTGCCATCAGCGCGATGTGATAGGCGTCGGCGTATTCCAGCGCATGATAGATCTCTTCCTTCGCCAGAAAGCCGACGAAGGGGGTGATGCCGCCCATCGACAAGGCGCAGAGAAGGGCTGCGGCGAAGGTCAGCGGCATGGCTTTCGCCAGCCCGCCCAGCTGCCCGATCTCGCGGGTGTGGGCGCCGTGGTCGACGGAGCCGGCGACCATGAACAGGCCGCCCTTGAACAGCGAATGGGCGATCAGGTAGAGCACCGCGCCGATCAGCGCGTATTCGGTCGAGACCCCGATCAGCATGACCAGGAGCCCCAGCGAGGCAACGGTCGTATAGGCCAGCGTGATCTTGATGTCGGTCGCCCGCACCGCGAGCAGCGCCCCGAGGACCAGCGTCACGGAACCGAAGAGCGGCAGCACCGTCGTCCATAATGCCGTGTCGCCGAGCGCCGGCTGGGTGCGCAGCAACAGGTAGACGCCGGCCTTCACCATGGTCGCCGAATGCAGATAGGCCGAGACCGGCGTCGGCGCTTCCATGGCGTTGGGAAGCCAGACGTGGAACGGCATCTGCGCCGATTTCGTGAAGGCGCCGCAGAGGACGAGGACGAAGATCGGCAGGTAGTACGGGCTGTCCCGCAGCGCGTCGCCGGCCGCCAGGATCTCGGTCATCGAGTTGAGGCCGGTGACCTCGCGGATCAGGATGAAGCCGGCGAGGAGCGCCAGGCCGCCGCCGCCGGTGATCGCCAGGGCCTGGATCGCACCGCGCCGCGCCTTCTCGCGCTCGTGGTCAAAGCCGATCAGGAGGAAGGAGGTGATCGAGGTCAGCTCCCAATAGACGAACAGCGTCATCAGGTCGTCGGCGAGGACGAGGCCGAGCATCGAGCCCATGAACATCAGGATGAAGGAGAAGAACCGCCCCTGGTCGCGGTGCCCTTTCAGATAGCCGCCGGAATAAAGGACGATCAGCGTGCCGATGCCGGTGATCAGAAGGCCGAAGGTCGAGGCGAGGCCGTCGATGCGGAACGAGAAGCGGACGTCGAAGGCGGGAATCCAGTCATAGCCGAACTGCACCACACCGCCGGCCGAGACCGTCGGCACGAAGCCGAACAGTATCGCAAAAGCCAGCGCCGGCGCCAGCGCCAGGATCCAGGCCGCGTGGGCCCCCATGACCCGCTTCAGGATCGGCGCGAGCGCTGCGGCGATGAATGGCAGGGCAAGGGCCAGTGTTCCTCCGGTCGTCGCCTCGATTTCCGCCATTCGTGATCCTTGCCGTTTGCCCGCCCGGCAAGACAGTACCGAACGCCCTCGTTCTATAAGAACCGGTAAAGCCGGGGGCAAGCGCGCCCGGAGCCATCATCGTTGGCGAGCGTACGGTTTCGCCCGTCGAGCCCGCCTCGGCTTGCGAAGCGCCACCGGACCGCCTAACTGCGGCGTCGAAATCGTTTCACCGAATTGGCGACAATGGTCCGGGTTTTCCTTACCAACCGTTGAGCAATGGCCGCGTCACTCCAGCGACGGTGGCTTTTTCGGGGAATTTGCGCTGCAATTGCCGCAAGATCCGCGGTGCGCCCGAAGACCACAAGCCAGGAACCCTGCCCGTGACGAAATCCTTCGCTCCCACCGCCGCGCTTCCGAGGCCCCCCCTTCCCGAGCAGCGACCGCTCCGGGATACCCGCCACGGCCGCGAGCGGCAGGATCCCTATGCCTGGTTGCGGGCGGCGAACTGGCAGGACGTCTTCAAGGACACCGGCCTTCTCGACCCGGCGATCCGGGCCCATCTCGAGGCCGAGAACGATTATCAAAAAGCCGTCATGACCGGCACCGAGGCGCTGCGCGAGACGCTCGTCAGGGAGATGCGCGGGCGAATCAAGGAAGATGATTCGTCGGTGCCGGCTCCCGACGGCCCCTATGCCTACGGCATCGCCTATCAGGCCGGCGCGGAGCATCCGCGCTTCGTCCGCATCCCGCGCGAGGGCGGCGAGGCGCAGACCCTTCTCGATGCAGAAAAAGAGGCGGCCGACCGGCCCTATTTCTCCCTCGGCGGAGCCAGCCATTCCGGCGACCATCGCTGGCTCGCCTGGGCCTATGACGACAAGGGCTCGGAATTCTACACGCTGAAGGTCCGCGATCTCGAGAGCGGCGAGGACCTTCCCGACGTCGTCGAGGACACCGGCGGCGGCGGCGTCTGGTCGGCGCGCTCGGGCGGCTTCTTCTATACCCGCCTCGATTCCAACCATCGGCCGAGCCGCGTCTTCTTTCACCGGCTCGGCGACGGCCCGGCGAACGACGCGCTGATCTACGAGGAGACCGACGCCGGCTTCTTCATGGGCGTCGGCAAGACCCAGTCGGACGAGTTCGTGGTGATCGACATCCACGACCACGAGACGTCGGAATGCTGGCTGATCCCCTCGGCCAATCCGGCGGCCGAGCCGCGGCTCCTCGCCGAGCGCGAGACCGGCGTCGAGTACGACGTCGACGAGGCGAACGGCATCCTCTACATCCGCACCAATGCCGACGGGGCGCACGACTACAAGCTCGTCACCGCCCCGGTCGATGCCATCGGCCGCGGCGAATGGGCGGATTTCGTCCCCCATGAGGACGGCCGGCTGATCCTCGACCACTTCGTTCTGAAGAACCACCTGGTCTGGCTGGAGCGCCGGGACGGCCTGCCGCGCATCGTCGTCAAGCGCCTGTCGGATGGGGAGGAACACGCCGTGGCCTTCGAGGAGGAGGCCTATTCCCTCGGCCTGTCGGGCACCTACGAGTTCGACACGACGGCGATCCGGTTTACCTATTCCTCCCCGACGACCCCCTCCCAGACCTTCGAATACGACGTCGAGAGCCGCGAGCGGGTGCTGCTGAAGACCCAGGAAGTGCCCTCCGGCCACGATCCGGACGCCTATGTCACGCGGCGGATCTTCGCTCCGGCGAAGGACGGCGAGATGGTGCCGGTCACGCTCCTCTATGCGAGGGACACGCCCCTCGACGGCACGGCGCCGTGCCTCCTCTACGGCTACGGCTCCTACGGCATCACCATTCCGGCGAGCTTCAGCTCCAACATCCTGTCGCTGGTCGATCGCGGCTTCGTCTATGCCATCGCCCATATCCGCGGCGGCAAGGACAAGGGGTTCCGCTGGTACGAAGCCGGCCGGCGCCGCAACAAGGCCAACACCTTCACCGACTTCATCGCCGCGGCCGACCACCTCGTCGCCGAGCGATTCACCTCCTATGAGCGGATCGTCGCCGAGGGCGGATCGGCCGGCGGCATGCTGATGGGCGCCGTCGCCAACATGGCGCCGGAAAAGTTCGGCGGCATCGTCGCCGTCGTCCCCTTCGTCGACGTCCTCAACACGATGCTCGACGACACCCTGCCGCTCACCCCGCCGGAATGGCCCGAATGGGGCAATCCGGTGCTGTCGGGGGAGGACTACGAGGTGATCGCCTCCTACAGCCCCTATGACAACGTCAAGGCCCAGGCCTATCCGCCGACGCTGGTCCTCGCCGGGCTGACCGACCCGCGCGTCACCTATTGGGAGCCGGCGAAATGGGTCGCTCGGCTGCGGGAAATGAAGACCGACGACAATCCGGTGCTCCTGCGCACCAACATGGATTCCGGCCATGCGGGAGCGTCGGGGCGCTTCTCGAAACTGGAAGAGATCGCCTATGTCTACGCCTTCGCGCTGCGGCTGATGGGCAAGGCGCAGTAGCGCAGGCCGCGAACGCCCGCCCCGAACGCTGCCCCCCTAACGCTGACGGGCGGCGCAGCGGCCGAAGCCGTCGCGCCGCCCGATGCAGCAGGCAAAGAAGTATCCGGAGGTGCCGGACGCCGCGACAAAACCGCGGCATCCGGCGCCCTTCATCAGGGCGCCATCTTGGGCGGCAGGCCGCCGGTTCCGATCAGACCACGTCGACCTTCGCCTCGCGGACCCAGTGACGCAGCTCGCGGCACTGGACGAGAAAGGCCTTCGCGTCACCCGCCGCGGTCATCGCGACGCAGCCCTCGTCGAGATCGTCCTTGATGCCGGCCTTCTCGAACAGCGCCATCGCCTCGGGCGAATAGGCGATGAACTTGCAATGGGCGAAGGCGTCGGTGACGAAGTCCTTGGCGGTGGCTTCCTTCGAAAGGAGCGTCGCGCCGTCCTTCGAGGCGAGGACCGCGACGGCGTCGTAGAGGATCGACGGCCCGCCATCGATCTTCTGCTTGGCCTCGATCCAGCTGCCGTCGCTCGCCTTCACGCCGCCGACCATCGGTGCGACGATTTCCATCATGGCACCCTCGGCCGTAATCGCCTCCTTCAGGCCGGCGAGCAGCGACGCGTCGACGCCGTCGGTGACGAGGACGCCGATCTTGCGCCCCTTGAAGCTGTCCGGGCCGTTCAGGATGATCGACAGCTTCGGCGAGATCGCGAGGTCCTGGATCGTCGGGCGGGCAGCCTTGGCCGCCTCCGGCATTTCCTTCAGCCGCAGGCCGTCGGCGACGGTCCTGGCGAGACCCTCGTCGACATTGCGCAGATGCGCGACGATGCGCGAGCGGATGGCAAGCGTCTCCACCTTCGACAGCTCGAAGGTGAAGGCGTTGCCGATGTGGGTCCGCTCGGTCTCGGTCTGCGAGAGGTAGAACTGCCGCGCCTGGCTGTAGTGGTCGGCGAAGGTCTCCGAGCGTACCCGCCGCTTCTGCCCCGCCATCTCCTCCGGATAGGTCGTGAAGCCGGCCTCGGGCGATTCGCGCGGGCCGCCCATCTCGCCGCCCCAGGAATTCGGCTCGTAATTCGCGCGCCCCCTCGGGTTGCGCATCGCCATGTGGCCGTCCTGCTGGAAGTTGTGCACGGGCGAGCGCGGCGCATTTACCGGGATGTGGGTGAAGTTCGGGCCGCCGAGCCGCTTCAGCTGGGTGTCGAGATAGGAGAAGTTCCGGCCCTGCAGCAGCGGGTCGTTCGAGAAGTCGATGCCGGGAACGACGTTGCCGGTCTGGAAGGCCACCTGCTCGGTCTCGAAGAAGAAGTTCTCGACGCAGCGGTCGAGGGTCATCTTGCCGACGATGCGGACCGGGACCTCTTCCTCTGGGATGATCTTGGTGGCGTCGAGGACGTCGAAGGCGAAGCGCTCGGCGAATTCTTCGTCGAAGATCTGCAGGCCGAGCTCCCATTCGGGATAGTCGCCGGCATTGATGGCATCCCACAGGTCACGGCGATGGAAATCGGGATCGGCGCCGTTCAGCTTCAGCGCCTCGTTCCAGACCACCGACTGCATCCCCTGCTTGGGCTTCCAGTGGAATTTCACAAAGGTCGACTTGCCCTGCGCATTGATCATCCGGAAGGTGTGGACGCCGAACCCCTCCATGAAGCGGAACGAGCGCGGGATGGTCCGGTCGGACATGATCCACAGCGCCATGTTCATGGCTTCCGGGGTCAGCGACATGAAGTCCCAGAAATTGTCGTGGGCCGTCTGGGCCTGGGGAAAGCCGCGGTCCGGCTCGGCCTTGGCGGCGTGGATGAGGTCGGGAAACTTGATCGCGTCCTGGATGAAGAAGACCGGGATGTTGTTGCCGACGATGTCCCAGTTGCCCTCCTTCGTATAAAACCGCGTGGCAAAGCCGCGCACGTCGCGGGCGAGATCCGCCGAGCCCTTGTTGCCGGCGACGGTCGAGAAGCGGACGAACATCTCGGTCTTCTCGCCGGCCCTCTGGAAGAGGTCGGCGCGGGTGATGTCCGACAGCGACTCGTAGGTTTCGAAGACACCGTGGGCGCCGAAGCCGCGCGCATGCACGACGCGCTCGGGAATGCGCTCGTGGTCGAAGTGGAAGATCTTCTCGCGAAAATGCTGGTCTTCGAGAAGCGTCGGTCCGCGCGTCCCCGCCTTCAGGGAGTTCTGGTCGTCGGAAACCGGCGCGCCGCCCTGGGTGGTCAGCGTCGGCACGTCGCCGCCGGAAACCTGGTGGTGCTCGCCGCCCTCCCCGACATAGGCGGATGCGGAACCCGCGCTCGGGCCGCCGGAAATCGTCGTCTTCGTGGACATGATCGTCCCCCGTTGTTAGCCAACTGAATGTCTGACGGGAGAACGCTCGCAGATGCGAGAAGAGTTCCAAAGAAGGTCCGCTCATTGCGGTCCTGCGACCGGAATTCGGCATGCGAAGGCCTCTCACGGTTCTGCCCATGAGAGGCCTCGGGGCGAAAGCGCGAGCCTACCGGCGCAGAACGCTCGTGATGATCTGCCTCAGGACGCCACCAGCCCCACCATTGCGAACAGCCCACGGTCGTCGCTCCAGACGGCATCCATGCGCCAGCCGGCCGCCTCGACCAGCACGGCAAGCCCGTCGACGTCGTATTTGCGCGAGTTCTCCGTGTGGATCGTCTCGCCTTCGGCCATCGCGAAGCTGCGGCCCTCGATGGCGAACCTTACCGGCCGCCGGGCCACGAGGTGCATCTCGATGGCCGACGTCTCGGGGTTCCAGCGGGCTTCGTGGGCAAAGCTCTCCACCGGTATGTCGGCGCCGAGCTCGCGATTGATCCGGGTCAGGATGTTGAGATTGAAGGCGGCCGTCACCCCAGCCGCGTCGTCATAGGCGGCGATCAGGGTGGGGGTGTCCTTCTTCAGGTCGCAGCCGATCACCGCGACGCCGCCCGGCCCCACATGCCGGCGCATGCGCTTCAGGAAGGCCATCGCTTCCCGCTCGTCGAGATTGCCGATGGTCGAGCCGGGAAAGAAGCCGCCGCGCCGTCCCGTCCCGGACAGGTCGCCGGGCAGGTCGAAGTCCTGCGTGAAGTCCGCCGTGACGGGCTCGACGGCCAGTTCCGGAAAGCGCGCGCGGATGCGCTCCGCCGAAGCTTTCAGGAAATCGCCGGAGATGTCGATCGGCACGTAGAGGCTGGGACGATCGAGCGCCGCCAGCACGATCTCCGTCTTGATGCCGGCCCCGGCGCCATATTCCAGAATCACCGCTTCCGGCCCGAAGAGGTCCGCGATCCGCCTGGCATTGGCCTCGAGGATGCCGGTCTCGGTGCGGGTCGGATAGTATTCCGGCGCCTGGGTGATCTCCTCGAACAGCTCCGAGCCGCGATCGTCATAGAGCCAGCGGCTGGGCAGCGTCTTTACCGGCCTGGAGAGGCCTGAAAGCACGTCCCGTCGGAATGCCTCGCGCTGCAGCGCCTCGGTGTCGGTCTTGTCGAGCATCTCAGACGTCCTCCGCCAGGCGCAGCCCGGAGAACTGCCAGCGGGCATCCGGCGGGAAGAAGTTGCGATAGGTGGCCCGGATGTGCCCTTCGGGCGTCGCGCAGGAGCCGCCGCGCAGGACGAACTGGCCGCACATGAACTTGCCATTGTATTCGCCGACGGCGCCCTCGACCGGCTTGAAGCGCGGATAGGGCGAGAACGGACTGCGCGTCCATTCCCAGACGTCGCCGAACATCTGGCGAAGGCCCTCTCCCGGCGCGGCCGGCTTCGGCCGCAGCCGCCCGGAGCCGGCGAAGTTGCCGTCCATGGACAGGCCCGCCGCGGCGTTCTCCCATTCGAATTCGCTCGGCAACCGCTTGCCGGCCCAGGTGGCAAAGGCGTCCGCCTCGAAATAGGACAGATGCGTCACCGGCGCGTTGGGATCGACGGGCTGGGCGCCGCGCAGCGTCATCGTCCACCACTCGCCGTCGCGCTTTTGCCAGTAGAAGGGCTTGTCCCACTTGTTGGCGAGGATGTCGGCCCAGCCGGCCGACAGCCAGAGCAGCGGGTTGGCGTAAGCCCCGTCCTCGATGAAGGCCATGAATTCGCCATTGGTGACGAGCCGGTCGGCCAGCCCGTAGGGCTCGAGCAGCGCCTCGTGGCGCGGCCCCTCGCAATCGAAGGCGAAGCTGCCGCCGCCATGGCCGATCTCGACGATCCCGCCGTCGAAGGAGATGAAGCGCGCTTCGCCCGGATCCTCCGCGATGCCGAGCGGCTGCGGGTCCCGGTAAGCCGGCTTCAGCGGGCTCTGGTCGAAGAGATGCAGGATGTCGGTGAGGAGCAGTTCCTGATGCTGCTGCTCGTGATGGCAGCCGAGTTCGACGAGCTCGGCCACGTCCGGCGAGGCGGCGCGGTCGAGCAGCGTCTCGACCGCCGCGTCGACATGATCGCGATAGGCGAACACCGTGTCCAGATGCGGCCGGGTGATCATGCCCCGGCGCGGCCGCGGCTGGCGCTCGCCGATGGTCTCGTAATAGGAATTGAACAGGTAGTTGAAGCTCTCGTCGAACACCTCGTAGTCGGGAAGATGCGGCTTCAGCACCATGGTCTCGAAGAACCAGGTGGTATGGGCGAGGTGCCACTTGGCCGGGCTGGCGTCGGGCATCGACTGCACGGTCGCGTCGGCGTCGGAGAGCGGCGCACCGAGGTCGCGGCTGGTCGCCCTGACATGCCGGTAGCGGTCGGCGACCGGGGATGCTTCGGTAAGGGGTCGGGAAAGCGGGGCCATGACGAGCCTCCAAGGTCGATTGCGCGATCCGATCGGTGCCCGGGCCCGACGCTTCGGGCCGCTGACGATCGGCAGGAAGGCCAGAGCTAGCCCAGCCGGCCGTCATGGCAACGGTGTTCACAAATGTTCTATTTCGCCGACCAACTTGCCGAGACGGCAAAGCATCGTCCGGGGGACGGTGGATCGAGGCAGGTTCCGCACCGGACGGCCATTCTCCCGGACTTGCGCCACACTGTGTCCGGCGTCGCTCCTGGTGGGTCCCGCCATGCGGCGGCTGCAGGAGGGCGTTGCGCAGCAGGCGCCGAAGCTCACGGGAGCCGGTAGAACTCCCGCGCGCTGCCCGAAAAGACCCGCGCCCGCTCCGCCTCGGTGAGGTGCGAGACCAGCGACAGGGCCGTGCGGTGCCAGTCGGCATAGTCGCATCTGAGCCGGCAGACCGGCCAGTCCGAGCCCCACATGACGCGCTCGGGACCGAACACCTCGAGGACATGGGAGGAGTAATAGGCGATGTCCTCCCGCCGCCACTCAGGCCTTGCCTCGCTGACGAGGCCGGAGAGCTTGCAACAGGCGCCTGTGCCATTGGCGATGCGGGCGATCCCCCGCGCCCATTCGTCGAAGGATTCCGGGCTCTCGTCGTCGATCCTCGGCTTCAGGCAGTGGTCGAGGACGACGCGCATGGCCGGATAGCGCTCGAAAAGGCTCGAGAAATACTCGATGTGCCGGGGATAGCCGAGAGCGTCGAAGGTGAGGTCGAGGTCGCAGATCGCCCGGAACGCCCAGTCGAGTTCCGGCCGCAGCATCCAGCCGTCGTCGGCGATGTCCTGGATCATCGGGCGAACGCCCAGGAATTTCGGATGGGCGGCCAGTCGCCGCAATGTCTCGATCTCCTCCGGCCGCTCGAAGTCGATCCAGCCCACGACCCCGGCGACGTGATCGGTGGCATCGGCGAGGCCGAGGAGATACTCGGTCTCCGCCGTCGTCGGCGCGGCCTGGACGAGGACGGTGCGGGAAACCCCCGCAGCTTCCAGCGCCGGCGCGAGATCGGCCGGCAGATAGGGGCGCGACAGAACGTCGTCGTCGGCCGGCATCCAGCCATAGTCGCCGCGGGCCGGCTGCCAGAAGTGATGGTGGGCGTCGATGGTTTCCAGTGTCCGCCCTTTCCAATCGGAGTGTGCCGCCGCTCGGTGGGCGGCGCTTGTTCGTCACGGCCCGGCAAGTCGCGTTGCGGGCCGAATGCGCGCGAGGGATGCTGGCCCGCGGCAGGCCGGACCTCGCCCCGCCGGCCCTGCCCCGCCGCCCTGTCCTTGTGCCGGGAGAGCCATCCGGATGCAAGGCAAGGCCGGGCATGGCGCCAGCCGTCGTCAGCCGCCGGCGTCGGCCGCCTTCGGCGCCGCGCCCAGCGTCAGCTCGCGCCAGCGCGTCACCGAGGCGGCGGCGGCCATCGCCAGAAGCCGCGTGTCGCCGGAGACGGTGGTCATGTCGAAGCCCCATTGGATCGCTTCGGCGGCATAGTCCGGCGCGCCGCAGTGGAGCCCCGCCCGGATGCCGCTCGCTTTGGCGACCGAGGCGATGCGCCGGATCGAGGCGACGAGCGTCTCGTCCGTCGGGTCGAAGCCGGGGGCGAGCCGGCCGTCGGTGGTGCCGAGCGCGAGGTCGGACGGGCCGACATAGAGCCCGTCGATGCCGGGCGTCGCCGCGATCGCCTCGACGTTTTCCAGCCCCTCGCGGGTCTCGATCATCGCGAAGGCCATGACCTCGTCATTGGCGCCGACGCCGTATCCGGGATGGGCGAAGCCGGCTCGGGTCGGTCCGTAGCTGCGGGTTCCGCGCGGCGGATAGCGCATGAAGCTGGCGAACTCCGCCGCCTCCGCGGCGGTATTGATCATCGGGCAGATGATGACCTCGGCGCCCGCATCGAGCGCCTTCATCACGATGCCCGGCTCGCGCCAGGGAACGCGCACGATCGGGGTGACTGGGAGGGCGCGCATCGCCTGGAGCATCGGCAGCATGCCGGCATAGTCGAGGGCGCCGTGCTGGAGATCGATGGTGAGGCTGTCATAGCCCTGGCCCGCCATGATCTCGGCGACGAAGGGGCTGGCGATGGACAGCCAGCCGTTCAGGGATGGCTTGCCCGCCTCCCAATGTTGCTTCAGCCGATTCCTGAGCATTTCGTTCTCCCCTCTCCGGACGATCCGCCGTCTTGCGCGCTCCCTTCACATAGGAGCGGATCGCGGGCCGTCCGCCTCTGTGGGAAGTTTCCTCGCGGCGAATTCGCCGGCGCACCGGTCCGCCCACGCAGAACCGGCCGGGTGCAGACCGTTCTCCCGCGGAGCTTCACGAATTCTTATGGCGCGACCGCTTAGATCGCGGGCGAGCCAACGGAGTTTCTCATGCAGGAAGAGCATCCGATGCGGCCGGATCTTCACGGCTCGGTCGGCTCGCTCCGGCTCGCCGAGATCCTCGCGGCCCTCTCCAAGGCGCTGGACCTCACCGAAGGCCAGCCGCCCGGCCACTGCATCCGCTGCTGCTATGTCGGCGTTCACATCGCCCGCAGGATCGGCCTCGACGCGGAGGCGACGGGCGAGCTCTACTACACGCTGCTCCTGAAGGATCTCGGCTGCTCGTCCAATGCGGCGCGGATCTGCCAGCTCTATCTGACCGACGACATCGGCTTCAAGAAGAGCTTCAAGGAGATCGACGACGGCCTCGCCAAGGTCCTGCGCTTCGTGTTGCAGCAGACCGGGCTGAAGGCGGGCCTCGCCGAACGCTTCCGCGCCCTCGCCAACATCGTCCGCAATGGCGGCGAGATCGCCCAGGAGCTGATCGAGACGCGCTGCCAGCGCGGCGCCGCGATCGCCCGCAAGATGCGATTCGGCGAGAATGTCGCCCAGGGCATCCGCAGCCTCGACGAGCATTTCGACGGGGGCGGGCGACCGCAGGGTCTGAAGGGCGAGGCGATCCCCCTATACTCGCGGATCGCGCTTCTCGCCCAGGTCGTCGACGTGTTCTTCAGGGTCGGCGGGATCGCGTCGGCGCTGGCCGAGGTCAAGGCCCGCTCCGGCAGCTGGTTCGACCCGCAGCTGGTGAGGACCTTCGAGGGCCTCGTGGCGGATCCGGCCTTCGTGGCGGCGTTGTCCGAAGACGACCTGTCGCAGACGGTCCTCGCCCTCGAACCGGCCCAGGTCATGCGGGCCGCCGACGAGGACTATCTCGACGACATCGCCGAAGCCTTCGCCGAGGTGGTCGATTCCAAGAGCCCCTATACCAGCGGCCACTCCGAACGGGTGGCGCTGTTCACCGACATGATCGCCGAGGCGATGGGACATACGCCCGACCATCGCCGCCGGCTGAAGCGCGCGGCGCTGCTCCACGACGTCGGCAAGCTCGGCATCTCCAACGCGATCCTCGACAAGCCCGGCAAGCTGACCGACGGCGAGTTCGCCGAGATCCGGCGCCATCCCGTCCATTCGGAGGCGATCCTGTCGCAGATCGCGGCATTCAGCGATCTCGCCATCATCGGCGGGCGCCACCACGAGCGTCTCGACGGTAAGGGGTATCCCTCGGGGCTTGCCGGCGAGATGATCGACCTCGACACCCGCATCGTCACCGTCGCCGACATCTTCGACGCCCTCACGGCCGACCGGCCCTACAGGCCCGCGATGCCGATCTCGAAGGCCCTCGCCATCCTCGACAGCGAAACCGGCAGCGCCGTCGACGGCGACTGCGTCGCCGCATTGCGGACCGCGCTGGCGCGGCTGGAAGCGGGTTCCGAGGCCGCCTGAGGCGGGCGGCGACCGCCGTTTGCCCGCCGGCCTGCCTGGTTGCGCGTCACTCCGCCCCGTCGAGGGTTTCGACCACCACGTTGTCGTTGGTGTAGATGCAGATCTCCGCGGCGATCTTCATCGCCTTGCGGGCGATCGCCTCGGCATCGAGATCGGTGTCCGCCAGCGCCCTTGCCGCGGCGAGCGCGTAGTTGCCGCCCGAGCCGATCGCCATCAGCCCGTGCTCCGGCTCGAGCACGTCGCCATTGCCGGTCAACGTCAGCGTCACCTGGCGGTCGGCGACGATCATCATCGCCTCGAGCCGGCGCAGGTAACGGTCGGTGCGCCAGTCCTTGGCGAGTTCCACGCAGGCGCGCATCAACTGCTCGGGATATTGCTCGAGCTTGGCCTCGAGCCGCTCCAGGAGCGTGAAGGCATCGGCCGTCGCTCCGGCGAAGCCGGCGATCACCTGACCGTTCTTGCCGATCCGCCGCACCTTCTTGGCGTTGCCCTTGATCATCGTGTTGCCGAGCGAGACCTGGCCGTCGCCGGCGATCACCGCCTTGCCGCCCTTCCTGACGGTGACGATGGTCGTGCCGTAGATCTTCTCCGGGTCGTGCTTTTCGAAATTCATCGGTCGTTCCTTCATAGCGGCCGGCGCGCCGGCCCCTTGGCATAGCGGCCGGGCGCCCGGCCCCTTGGCATAGGCGTGGCAGCGGCCGTCCGTCGTGTTCGCCCCCCATGTGGGCGTCCATGGCCGGGTTGCCAAGCGAAACGGACCCCCGGGGACGCGAGCGGCCTCGCGACGCTTTTGCGACGGATGCCTTTCCACCCGGTGCGATCCGGCGTAGAAGCCTGACGAAACGCAACATCCGTGTTCAGGGGCAGGGACATGGCGCATACCGCCGGGCGGCGCGACGCGGTCATCGAGCGCGCGACCAAGGAAACCAAAGTCCGGGTGAGGGTCGATCTCGACGGCACCGGCCGCGGGACGATCGCGACCGGCGTCGGATTCTTCGACCACATGCTGGAGCAGCTGTCGCGCCATTCGCTGATCGACATGGAGATCGCCACCGAGGGCGATCTGCACATCGACGATCACCACACCGTGGAAGACACCGGCATCGCCATCGGCCAGGCGATCCGCCAGGCGCTGGGCGAGCGGCGCGGCATCCGGCGCTATGCCTCCCTCGATTTGGCCATGGACGAATGCCTGACCCGAGCGGCGATCGACGTGTCCGGACGGCCGTTCCTCGTCTTCAAGGCGGAATTCTCCCGGGCCAAGATCGGCACCTTCGACACCGAGCTGGTGCAGGAGTTCTTTCAGGCGCTGGCGCAGAACGCCGGTGTCACCCTGCATGTCGAGAACCTCTACGGATCGAACGCCCACCATGTCGCCGAGACCTGCTTCAAGGCGGTGGCGCGGGTGCTGGGCGATGCCGTCGCCATCGATCCGCGCCAGGCCGATCTGGTGCCTTCGACCAAGGGGATGCTGGCATGAGGCCGCGGCGGAGACTGCGGCCATGACCCGCTACCTCGTCTTCGAGCCGGCCGGTGCGAGCGGACCCAGCACCGCCGCGGTGTTCCTGCGCGACCAATTCTCCTTCTTCGCCTTCGTCTTCACCTTTCTCTGGATGTTCCGCTACGGTCTCTGGCTTTGGGGGCTGGGCACCATCGCCCTCTTCCTGGCGATCAACGGTCTGGGCGCGGTCGAGGGCTTCGAGACCAGCGCGGCCCTGATTTCGCTGCTCCTCGGGATCCTGATCGGGCTGGAGGCCCCGAGCCTCAGGGCGTCGAAGCTCCGGCGCAAGGGCTGGAACGACGTCGCCGCCTTCGAGGCGCAGAATGGCGACGAGGCGGAACTGATCTATTACCACGCCGTCCCGCTCGCGCCGGACATGCCGCCCCCGCCCGCTCCGCCGGCCGTCCTGCCCGACCCGGCGCAGGCGGACGCGGTGCCCGCTTCGGCAGAGGCGCGCGAGGAGACCGCTTCCCCGAACGAGAGCGAAACGCCGCCTGCGACACAGGCGAGCCCAGCGCCCGCAGACACCTCCGTGAAACCGGCCGGTGCCGGCACCGACGTGGCGCGTCCCATCCCCTCGCATGCGGCAGCCGAACGTCCCGCGGCCGTCGACGTGACGCCCGTCGACGTCGAGACCGACCAGACCACCCTCGGTGATGCTGAGAGCCCCGCAGAGACCCGGCCCGGCGATCCGCCGCCCGGCGATCCCGATGCGCGGCTGAAGGCGGAGATCGAGCGGACGGCGCGGGTCGAAGGCTGGGCCGAGCGCTGGGACGGACCGGGCGCGGAAACTGTCAAGGTGTCGGGCGGCCGGCGCAAACCGATCGGGCGGCTATGACGATGCAGACCGTTGCCATCATCGACTACGGCTCGGGCAACCTGCGCTCGGCCACCAAGGCGCTCGAGCGTGCCGCCCGCGAAAGCGGACAAGACATCGCCGTCGCCCTCACCGACGATCCGGCGGTGGTGCGAAGCGCGGACCGGGTGATCCTGCCGGGCGTCGGCGCCTATGCCGACTGCCGGGCCGGCCTCGACGCGGTTCCGGGAATGGTCGAGGCCCTGAAAGAGACGGTGGAGGCGAAGGCCCGGCCGTTTCTCGGCATCTGCGTCGGCATGCAGCTGATGGCGACACGCGGGCGGGAAAAGACCGTCACCGAGGGGTTCGGCTGGATCCCCGGCGACGTCGTGCGGATCACGCCCTCGGACCCGGCCCTGAAGGTGCCGCAGATCGGCTGGAACACCATCGAGGCGCGCAGCGACCACCCGCTCCTGGCCGGCATCGAGACCGGCGCCGGCGGGCTCCACGCCTATTTCGTCCACTCCTATCACCTGGCGGCGGACGATCCCGAAACGGTGGTCGCGAGCGCCGACTACGGTGGTCCGGTCACGGCCATGGTGGCGCGGGAGAATTTCGCCGGCACCCAGTTCCATCCGGAAAAGAGCCAGACCCTCGGCCTGCGGCTCATCGCCAATTTCCTCGCCTGGAAGCCTTAGCGCTTCGTCTCGGCACGCGGCGGGGCCGGTCACCGTCGTCGGGAATGCGGCCGCCGAAATAGCGGTATTCCTGCAGGCCCGCCTGCGCTAGTCTGGCCGGGATGAACGCGCACGACGACAAGAGAACCGATCATCCCGGCGTGATTGCCCCGCCGCCTCTGATCTATGGCGTCCCGCTGATCGCCGGCCTTTCGATCGACGCCTTCGGCGCCGGCTTCGCTCTGGGCTTTCCCCTCTGGCTGCGCCTCGCTTTCGGGCTGCCCGCGCTCGTCGCCGGGCTGACGCTCATCGTCCTCGCCCTCCTGCGCTTCCGCCGGGCGGGCACCAATCCCGAACCGTGGAAACCGTCGACGGCCCTCGTCCTCGACGGCGTCTACCGGCTGACGCGCAACCCGATGTATCTCGGCATGGCTCTGGTCTATGCCGGCATCGCCGTCCTCTCTGACAGCGCCCTGACGCTCGTCCTGCTGGTGCCGGCCGTCCTGACGATCCATCATGGCGTCATCCTGCGGGAGGAGCACTATCTGAGCCGCACCTTCGGCGACGACTACCGCAGCTTCATGCGCGGCAGCCGGCGCTGGCTGTGAGCGAGCCGCAATCGGACCTGACGATCGTTGCGCGGCCAGCCTGCTGGAACCTGTGCCCGGCGGAGGCATTTTCCGGGCGTCAAGAAAGGCGCGTCGAATGGGACGAGAGATCGAGCGGAAATTCCTGGTGAGGGGCGAGGACTGGCGCGAGCGCGTCGGTTCGGTGAAGCGCTTCGAGCAGTTCTATCTCTTCACCTCCGAGGACCGCTCCTGCCGGGTGCGGATCACCGACGGGGCGTCGGCGCGGCTGACGCTCAAGACCGGCCGCGGGGTCGATCGCGGCGAGTTCGAATACGACATCCCGCTCAAGGACGCCGAAGACCTTCGCGCCAGCGCGATCGGCACCGTCATCGACAAGACCCGCCATCACGTCGCCAGCGGCCCCCACACCATCGAGATCGACGTCTATCACGGCAGCCTCGACGGGCTGGTGGTCGCCGAGATCGAGCTCGGGTCGGAAAACGAAGCCTTCGAGCGACCGGATTTCCTCGGCGCGGAGGTGACCGGCGACGCGCACTATCTCAACCAGTCCCTGGCCCTTCGCGGCCGACCAGAAAGGTAGGACGCTTGGCCTACGAAATCCGTCCATCGCGTCCCCTCGACGCCGAATTCCGCAAGGCCGCGCTGGCACAGGTCGATCGGGCGCTGACCGACCTGCGCCGCGAAGATGGCGACCTTCACGAAGCGATCCACGAGGCGCGCAAGCGGTTCAAGAAGCTGCGCGGCCTGGTACGCCTGCTGCGTCCGGCCGACGAGGACCTCTACAAGGCGCTGAATGCGAGCTTTCGCGACGGCGCTCGCGGCCTTTCGGGGGCCCGCGACAAGGCGGCCCTGATCGAGGCGCTTGACAGCCTCAGCGAACGGAACGCCGACCAGTTGAAGAAGAACTCGCTCGCCTCGGTGCGGGGCAAGCTCGTCACGGAGCGCGACGAGGCGGCGGGCGAGGAAGGCGAGATCCGGCGGTCGGTCGAGGAGGCCTCGGCCGCGCTGGAGCAGGCGCGCAGCAGGATCGAGGCGTTCCAGATCGGCGGCGGCCGGCATGAACCGAAGAAGGCGGCCCGCCTGCTCGCGGCCGGCGCGGGCCAGACCTACGAGCGCGCCCGCGCCGCGCTGAAGCGGGCGGGCAAGACGCGCGACGCGGACGATCTGCACGAGTTGCGCAAGCGCATGAAGTACCACTGGATGCATCTGCGGCTGATCGCGCCCTGCTGGCCGGAGGCCTTCGCCCCGGCCATCGATCTCGCCAAGACCATCGCCGATGATCTCGGCCGCGATCACGACTTCGCCGTCCTGCGCGGCGAAATCCGTGCCGATCCCGCAGCCTTCGGTGACGAGGACACGCTGTCGCTGCTGCTTGGCCTCGTCGACGCCTATCAGAGCGAGCTTAGGGCACGCGGCCTCGCGGCCTCGCGGCGGCTGCTCGTGGACGACGCCGAGGCGTTCTCGCAAAGGGTGGTCTCGCTCTACCGCCTGTCCGCCGAGGAGGCCGAAAGGGCGGCGATGCCGGCGGAAGCGCCCGAGGCCGACCGCCGGTCGCTCTGACCCGCGGGCGCAACGACACGACGTCCGGGGATCGGGTCGGGATGCCGGACTGCAGGCCCGCTCACCTGCCCTGCGGGCTCGATCGTCCGATGTGATCAGTCGGACGGTGCCTGACTTAGCGCAGGCAAGCGGGCAAGTGCCCCGGCCGCCTGCGCCCGATTACAGCCCGATCACAACATCGGCCGTCCGCCCGTCACCTCGATCACCGCGCCGGTGATGTAGGTGGCGTCCTCGGATGCGAGGAAGACGTAGGAACCGGCGAGTTCCGCCGGCTGGCCGGCCCGGCCGAGCGGCGTGCTGCCGCCGAAGCTTTTCACCTTCTCCTCCGGCATGGTCGAGGGGATCAGCGGCGTCCAGATCGGGCCGGGCGCGACCGCGTTCACCCGGATGCCGCGATCGGCGACGAAGCGGCAGAGACCGGCGGTGAAGTTCTGGATCGCGCCCTTGGTCGTCGCATAGGCGAGCAGCGTCGGCGATGGGTCGGTGGAGTTGATCGAGGCGGTGTTGATGATCGAGGCGCCCGGCTGCATCCGCGCGACCGCCCGTTTCGACAGGTAGAACATGCCGTGGACGTTGGTGCGGAAGGTGACGTCCCATTCGGTGGCGGAGATGTCCTCCGGCTTTTCGAAGGTCGCCTGGTGGGCGGCGTTGTTGACCAGGATGTCGAGGCGGCCGAACTCGTCGAAGGCGCGGTCGACGAGGCCGTTGCAATAGGCTTCGTCCTTGACGTCGCCCGGCACGAGAACCGCCTTGCGGCCGGCCTTTTCCACCCATGCCGCCGTCTCTTTCGCATCGTCGTGCTCGTCCCAATAGGCGATGATCACGTCGGCACCCTCGCGGGCATAGGCGATGGCGACGGCACGTCCGATGCCCGAATCGCCGCCGGTGACGATGGCGACGTAGTCCTGCAGCCGGCCGTGTCCCTGGTAGCTCTCCTCGCCGTGGTCGGGCTTCGGCGTCATGGCGTCGGTATCGCCGGGCATCGGCTGCTGCTGCGCCAGTTGCTCGGGCCGCGGATAGCAGTTGCGCGGGTCGCGTGGCATGGAAACCTCCGTTGTGCCTATCGGGCGCCGCCGACCGTCTCGGCCGCACCTGTCGAGGATCGCCGGTCGGGACTCGGGCGATCCGGATTGCGACAGGAAGACGCCGCCTTGCCGAGCGTTCCGCGAGCGCCGCGAAACAATCGCTAGCCGCGCAACGGCTGTTACTGCCGGAGATTCACGTTCTTGCATGTTTATGCCGAATCGTGCATACACGACCGGACATGCAAAGGATCGGAGCCCCATGCTGACGCGCGAAAGACAAACCGCCATCGCCGAGCGGCTGGCCGAGAACGGCCGGGTTCTCGCCGCCGATCTCGCCGGCGCCTTCGCGGTCTCGGAGGACACGATCCGCCGTGACCTGCGAGAGATGGCGGCCGCCGGTCTTTGCGAACGGGTCTATGGCGGCGCGCTTGCCCGCATCCCGGCGCCACCGGCCGCCCCGCTCGCCAGGCGCCGCGACATCGATGCCCGGCGCAAGGACGCGCTGGCGAAAGCGGCCGCGCCGCTGCTCGACGACGGCGCGACGGTCTTCATGGATGCCGGCTCGACCAATGCGGCGCTGGCGGGCCGGCTCCTCGCGGACCGCCGCCACACCATCGTCACCCATTGTCCCGCCGTCGCGCTCGCCCTTTCGCCCCATCCCCATCACAAGGTGACACTGATCGGCGGACGCTACGATGCCGAGACGGGCGCCTGCCTCGGCGCCCAGGCGCTCGGCGAGGTGGAACGGCTGCGGCCCGACATCCTCGTCCTCGGCGCCTGCGGCCTCGATGCCGCGGCCGGCGTGACCGCCTTCGATCCGGAGGATGCGGCGATCAAGCGGCGACTTGCTCTCGCCAGCGCCCGGATCCTCGTCCTCGCCACCGCCGACAAGCTCGGCACCACCGCCCCCTTCGCCGTCGCCGAGGCCGGCGCGCTCTGGCACCTCGTCACCGAGACCGGCGCCGCAGGGCCGAGCCTCGATGCCCTCGCCGCGGCCGGCCTGGCGATCACGCTCGCCGATGGGGAGCGATGCTGACGTCCGTCTGATCCGGGACACAGGCAGCCGGCAAGCGCCCCCATGCGCGGCGACGGGCCTGGACCTTCCACCCGGCCCGGCCACCTCCCCGCTTCGGCGAACCATCGCAGCCGTCACCCCTTCGCGCTCCCTCCCGCGCCGTGCCCATCATCCGACCGAGTTCATCCATGACCCTTGCCTCGCCACTTCGCCTCGAGCGCTTCCCGCCAGCCCGCCGGGCCGTGGCGCTCGCCTTCTTCGTCAACGGCTTCGGCATCGGCAGCTGGGCGCCGGAGGTGCCGGTGATCGCCGCGCGGCTCGGCATCACCGAACAGACGATCGGCCTCCTCATCCTCTCCTTCGGGCTGGGCGGTGTTCTGACGATGCCGCTGATCGCCCGGGCGATCGCCCGCGTCGGCTCGCGGCCGCCGCTGCTGGTGACCCACCTCCTCGCCGCCTTCGCCTTTCCGGCCCTGATCCTGGCGCCTGACCTCTGGTCGGCCTTCGCGGCGATCTTCGTCTTCGGCGCGATGTTCGGCGGCATGGACGCGGCGATGAACGCCAATGCGATCTCGCTGGAGCGGCACATGGGCCGGGCGATCATGTCGTCGAGCCACGGCTTCTGGTCGGTCGGCGGCTTCGTCGGAGCGGGCCTCGGCGGGCCGATCATCGCCGGCTTCGGGCCGGCGGCCCACGCGGCCTTCGTCTGCGGCGTCATCCTCGTCTGCTTCGCCCTTGTCCGGCGCATGGCCCGGGACGATCGCGGGCCGGGCCATGCCGTCGGCGACGCGCCCGGAACGCCGTCCCGGACCACGTCGTCTGGAAGCGCGGCAGGGACGGCCGCGATGCGCCCCGCCGGCCTGCTCATGGCGGTGGCGATCGGCCTCTTCGCCCTCGTCGCCATGATGCCGGAGGGCGGCGCCATCGACTGGAGCGCTGTCTATCTGAAGTCGGAACTCGGCGCCGACACGGCGGTCTCGGGCTTCGCCTTCGCGGCCTTCTCCGCCACCATGGCGATCTTCCGCTTCCTCGGCGACGACATCCGCAACCGCCTCGGCGCGGTAAAGACCGTCCGGCTGTTCGCCTTCGTCGCCGCCTCCGGCCTGCTCCTCGCGGGCCTTGCGGGGCATTTCCTCGTCGCCATCGCCGGCTTCGCGCTGGCCGGCATAGGCCTTGCCAACATCGTGCCCATCGCCTTTTCCGCCGCCGGCAACGTCAAGGGCCTGCCCGACGGCACCGGCATCTCGATCGCGACGGCGATCGGCTATTCGGGCGGCCTGATGGCCCCCTCCCTCATCGGCTTCCTCGCCGAGCATATCGGATTGGCCGACGTCTTTCTCGGCATGGCCGGGCTGCTCGCCATCATCCTCGCCTTGTCCGGCATGATGGCCCTCGCCGACCGGGAGACCGGGCCCCGCTGAGCCCTTCTCGCCGGCAAGCTTCGGCCGCTGGGGCGAGGCTCAACGCGCCCTGGCGTCCTGCAGCATCATCTCGGCGCCCTTGTCGGCGATCATGATGGTCGGCGAATTGGTGTTGCCGGAGGTGATCGACGGCATCACCGAGGCGTCGATCACCCGCAGTCCCTCGACGCCGCGCACCCGCAGCCTCTCGTCGAGGACGGCCATCGCGTCGTCCTTCGTCCCCATCTTCACCGTGCCGACGGGATGGAAGATCGTCGTGCCGAGGTCGCCGGCCGCGACCAGCATCTCCTCTTCCGACGCGATGTGGGCGCCCGGCTTGTACTCCTCCGGCCGGTAGCGCTGCAGCGGCTCGGCAAAGACGATCTTTCGCGCCCATTTCAGGGAATCCACCGCGACGCGCCGGTCGGCCTCCGTCGACAAATAGTTCGGCCGGATGTCCGGCTTGTCCTCGGGCAGGGGGCCGGTGAGGTGGATCGAGCCGCGGCTGGTCGGGCGCAGGTTGCAGACGCTGGCGGTGAAGGCGCCGAAGCGGTGGAGGCCCTGCCCCCAGTCGTCCAGCGACAGCGGCTGGAAATGAAACTCCAGATTGGCAGTCTCGTATTCCGGCGAGGACTTCACGAAGGCTCCCACCTGGCTCGGCGCCATGGTCAGCGGACCCTTGCGGAACAGGGCGTAATTGACGCCCATCATCGCCCGGGTGACGAGGTTCCAGTATTCGGTGTTCAGCGTCTTGATGCCGTTGACCTTGTAGATCGGCCGGATCTGCAGGTGATCCTGCAGGTTCTCGCCGACGCCCGGCAGGTGCTGCGCGACCTCGATGCCGTGGGCGGAGAGCTTGGCGCCCTCGCCGAGGCCGGAGCGTTCGAGGATCAGCGGCGAGCCGACGGCACCGGCCGAGATCACCGCCTCGCCCCGCACGAAGGCCCGGCGGGTCGCGCCGTCCCGGCGATAGACCACCGCGCTCACCCGGCCATCGGTCATCTCGACGCGGTCGACCGAAACGCCGGTCTCGACCGTCAGGTTGGGGCGTTTCAGCGCCGGCTTGAGGAAGCCGCGCGCCGCGCTCCAGCGCCGGCCGTTCCTCTGGTTCACCTGGAAATAGGACGAGCCGGTGTTGTCGCCGGTGTTGAAGTCGGGGATCTTCGGCACGCCCGCCGCTTCCGCGGCGTCCCGGATCCGGTCGAGGATGTCCCACTTCACCCGCGGATGCTCGACCCGCCACTCGCCGCCGGTGCCGTGAAACTCGTTGCCGCCCTCGACGTGGTCCTCGACCCGCTTGAACACCGGCAGGACGTCGTCCCAGCCCCATCCCGAAAGGCCGAGCTGGCGCCAGTGATCGTAGTCGGCGGCCTGGCCGCGCATGTAGATCATCGCGTTGATCGCCGAGGAGCCGCCCAGGGTCTTGCCGCGCGGATAGGCCAGCGAGCGGCCGTTCAGCCCCTTCTCCTCGGCGGTGCGGAACATCCAGTCGGCGCGCGGATTGCCGATGGCGAAGAGATAGCCGACCGGGATGTGGAACCAGATCCAGTCGTCCTTGCCGCCGCCCTCGAGCAGAAGGACGCGGTTCCTCGGATCGGCGGACAGCCGGTTGGCCAGAACGCAGCCGGCCGAGCCCGCCCCCGCGATGACATAGTCGAAGCTCTCGCCCTGTGTGTCGTCAGCCAATGTTTCCTCCCCCACCGACCGATCCGTTGCATAGCCCCGCCGCGGCGGGAAGGCAAAGGCCGTTGGGCAAAGGCGAGAGGCAAAGCCGGCACGACGACCGGCGAGCGACGATGCGGAACGAAAGGCTTGCCGCGGCGGCGCCCCGCGCACCATATCGGCGGCGATGACCACAGCCGCCCTCGCCTCGCTGAAGACCTTCCTGCAGGCCGACGCTCGCCGCCTCGGCTTCGCGTCGGCGGGCGTCGCGGACGCCTCCGGCAACGTCCTCGCCGGTGACCGACTGGCGGAGTTCGTCGCGTCGGGCCGCCACGGCACCATGGGCTGGATGCCCCAGACCCTCGATCGCCGCAGGTCGCCGCGGGACCTGTGGCCCGAAGTCCGCTCGATCGTGGTCCTTTCCATGAACTACGGGCCGGACGAGGACCCGCTGGACATCCTCGACCACCCCGACAGGGGCGCGATCTCGGTCTATGCCCGCCACCGTGACTATCACGACGTCATCAAGGGCAGGCTCAAGGAACTCGCCGGCCGGCTTGTCGCCAGAGCCCGCGAGGCCGGTCTCGGCGACCATGACGCCAAGGTCTTCGTCGACACCGCGCCGATCATGGAAAAGCCGCTGGGCGAGCTCGCGGGCCTCGGCTGGCAGGGCAAGCACACCAACCTGTTGTCGCGAGACTTCGGCTCCTGGCTGTTCCTCGGCTCGATCTTCACCACCCTCGATCTTCAGGCGGACGAATCCGGCCGCGACCGCTGCGGCTCGTGCCGGGCCTGCCTGACCGCCTGCCCGACCGACGCGTTCCCCGCGCCCTATCAGCTCGATGCGCGACGCTGCATCTCCTACCTCACCATCGAGACCAAGGCCGTCATTCCCCGAGAGTTTCGCGCCGCGATGGGCAACCGCATCTATGGCTGCGACGACTGCCTCGCCGTCTGCCCGTGGAACAAGTTCGCCCAGGACGCCAGCGAGGCCAAGCTGATCGCGCGGGAGGACCTGAAGGCGCCGCGGCTCGCCGATCTCCTCGGCCTCGACGACGCGGGTTTCCGAGCGCTGTTCTCCGGCTCGCCGATCAAGCGGATCGGCCGCGACAAGTTCGTCTCCAACTGCCTGATCGCCGCCGGCAACTCGGCTCGTGCCGAGCTTCTTCCCGCCGCCCGGGGCCTCCTGGCGGACGACGCGCCGCTCGTGCGGGCGATGGCGGTGTGGGCGATCTGCCGGCTCGACCCCGGCGAGGCCTTGCGACTTCGCGCCGCCGCGCTTGATAAGGAGGCGGACGAGACGGTGCGGAGTGAATGGCATGCCCTGGATGAAAGCCAAGACTGAACCGGTGCTACAGGCGGGCGCGATGAGTTCGCCCGGATCGGCGCTGCCGGGCCGCGATGCCACTTCCGGGCCGGAGGCCAAGGTGCGCCGGGCGCTCCTGCAACTGCGCGAAGGCGGTTTCCTGCCGCAGCCGGATCATGCGGCGGGATCGGCCGCGCTCGGTGCCGGCGCCCTCGGGGCCGGGGCCATGGGCGCCGGGGCGATCGGGGCACTGGCGCTCGGCGCCGTCGCCATCGGGGCGATCGCCGTCGGAGCGTTTGCCATCGGCCGCCTTTCCGTCGGCAGCGCGCGCATCGGCGAGGCCGAGATCGGCCGCCTCAGGATTGGCCGGCTGGAGGTGGACAGCTTCGTGCCGACGGGCCGGAGGCTCGGATAACGCCATGCATCTCTTCGTCTTCGGCTACGGCTATTCCGCTTCCCACTTCGTCGACAGCCTCGACAAGCAACAGGTGACGGTCGAGGCCGTGACCGTGCGGAGCAGGGACAAGGCGGCCTCCGTCGCGGCCCACGGGCTGAAGCCGGTGGTCTTCGACGGCGAGCATCCCGGCGACGGCATCGACGGAGCGCTCTACCGGGCGACCCACATCCTCGTCTCGGCGCCGCCCGGCCACCCGGCCCCCGAGGGCGCCCGTGTCGGCGGCGCCAATGCCCGCTCCGGGGACCCGGTGCTGCGCTGGTATTTCGACGAGATCGCCCATGGCAGCCCGAACCTTCAGTGGATCGGCTACCTCTCCACCGTCGGCGTCTATGGCGACCATGACGGCGATTGGATCGACGAGGACGCGGAGCTGAAGCCGCAATCGGAACGCTCCAAGGCCCGCATCGGGGCCGAAGAGGCCTGGGCCGACCTCGGCCGGACGCGCGGCGTGCCGGTGGCGATCATCCGCCTGTCGGGCATCTACGGCCCGGGCCGCAACAACTTCGTCAATCTGAGAAACGGCACCGCCAAGCGTCTGGTCAAGCCCGGCCAGGTGTTCAACCGCATCCATGTGGCAGACATCGCCGGGGCGACGAAGCTGCTCGCAGACCAGCGCCTCGGCGGCGTCTTCAACGTCACCGACGACGAGCCCGCCCCGCCCCAGGACGTCGTCCTCCATGCCGCGAACCTCGTCGGCGCCGAGCCGCCGGGCGAGACCGACTTCGCCGTCGCCGACCTCTCGCCCATGGCCCGCAGCTTCTACGGCGAGAACAAGCGGGTCTCGAACAGGAAGATCAAGGCGGCGGGCTACACCTTCCGCTATCCGACCTTCCGCGAGGGGCTGGAAAGCGTGAAGGGGGACTACGGGAAGGGGTGAGGGGCGGCGGGGCCCGGCGTCCGTGCCGACTTTCCGGCATCGTCTTCTTCGGTGGCGGAGGCCAGCCTCGGCCTGTCAGCCTCGACGCGTGCGGGCGGGGGGAAGGTGTGCCTGCGCAGGGAGGTTGTCCGCCCGTCCGGAACCAGACTCAGTCCGTCATCCGGTGCAGCAGCGCTCCGGTGTTTTCGAGTGAGGCCCAAGACAGGGGGCCGCTCTACCTCTCCGCATAATCATGCAGGATGGAATCGACCAGAGCTTCGTAGGACATTCCCTGCTCGGCCGCCTTGGCTTTCAGCCGGGCAAGATCACGCTCGACGACGGAGATGAGAACACGTCCGCGAGCACGTCCCGTCAGCGCGTGCTCGGCCATGGCCTGAAACGCGGCACGCTGCTCCGCAATGTCGCCCACCGGCACCCATTCGCCATTTTCGCTGAGGTCGTAATCCTCCAACTCGTCCTCGCTGAGAATGGGTTGGGGTTCTGTCCCGGTCATGACCGCCCTCCGAGAAATTCGCGCGTGGCCCGGCGGCTGGGAAACATCGTCTTCAGAAAGAGACCGCCTTCGGTTTCGACATAGGGAACGACCCACGCATAGTGATCGATTTCGACGATGATCTGTCTTTGATGAGGATACCGTTCCTCATTCGGATGCCGCCGGTTCAGAAGAAGTCGTCCTTCCTGGAGCGCGGCAAGAACTCTCTCGAAGCCAAACCCATATCTGGCCTTGAGAGCATCGTTCTTTTCAGAGTTCCAGGCCGCGACCATGGATCAATATGGAACGAGCCTTCGCCCCGTGCAACGAGCTTTGCGACGGCCTTTCGTTCCGGCTCCCTCACCTTGCTCCCAGCGCCCTCGCATCCTCGAACGCATATTGCCGCGTCTTCGTCCCGTCGAAATAGACGAAGACGAGATGGTCGCGCTTCGACACCATCTGTGCCGGCAGCGGATCGTAGCGGAAGGTCTGACCGCCGAGATGCGGCGCCAGCGAGCCGATGTCAACTCGCCGCTCCTGGGCGACGCGCAGGAGCTTCAGCTCGGTGCCGTCGGCGAGCGTCGCCTCGAAGGGAATGCCGGCGAGGCGCAGGAAGCTGGTCGGGTCGCTCGCCGCCTGGAAGCCCTCGACGAAGGCCTTCTCGACGAGGTCGAGATCGGGCTCGTGCTCATGCGGATGGTCGTGGGCCGCATGGTCGTGGTCGCTCCTGTGCGGCACCTGCCACTGAGTCGTACCCTTCTGGTTGTGCCCATGACCACCGCCGGACGACACGTCGTAGGGGTGGAAGTGATCGGTCTCACCGCGATGCATGGCGGGGTCTCCTGTTCGGTTCGTTGCCGGTGGCTTGGTCGGGACTTGGAGGTGGCAGCTGGAACACCCCCCTCTGTCCTGCCGGACATCTCCCCCACAAGGGGGGAGATCGATCTCGCGGATCAGGTTTCGCCCTGACGACTGGCACTGCACCGATAGCCCATCTCGGGTATCGAACGGTGCGCAGGCGTCCGAGCCAAGGGTTATTACCGCGAAGCTGCCGATCTCCCCCCTTGTGGGGGAGATGCCGGCAGGCAGAGGGGGGCGAGCCGCCGCCAGCCTCGACGCAAAGAAAACACCCGGGCAGACGCCTGTGCCACACCGACAGCCGAGCCTCACCCCCCTCAAAAACTCACCGGCTTGTCGATGATCGCCTTGTGCTTGCCGAGGGTGCCGTGGGCGCACATCGAGCCGAGCGCCTCGACACACACCCGCACGCCCATCAGCGCCGTGATATCCGAGGTATCATAGGGCGGCGAGACTTCCACCACCTCGAGCCCGCAGATGCCGGGCGCGCAGACGAGGCCGAGGATCTTCAGCGCCTCGCGCGGCAGGAAGCCGCCCGGCTCCGGCCAGCCGGTGCCCGGCACGAAGCCGCAGTCGAGACTGTCCACGTCGAAGGAGATGTAGACCGCGTCGGCATCCTTCCAGGCGAGTTCCAGGGCGATCTCGGCGGTCTTCTCCAGCCCGTAATGCTCGATGTCCTCGATGGTGAGGACGTTGGTCTGGCGACGATAGGCCTCCTTGGCGCCGGGGCGCGGCACCTGCCAGCCGCCGATGCCGAGCTGGACGAGATTGACCGCCGGCACGTTCGGCAGGTTGGTCGTCCAGAACCACGGCGTCGTGTGCATGCGCTCGTCGAGATCCTTTTCCTGGATGTCGATGTGCCGGTCGAAATGGATGATGCCGATCCGCTTGGAGGTGCATTCGGCGATGCCGCGCACGCAGGGAAAGCCGATCGAATGGTCGCCGCCGAGCATCACCGGCAGGGCGCCCGAGGAGAAGACGTGAGAGACGCCCTTGGAGATCTGGTCGAAGCTCTTTTCGAGGTTCCCGGGAATGGTGAAGACGTCGCCGGCGTCGCAGAGCGTCATCTGTTCGCGCAGGTCGACGCCGAGCTCGTAATTGTAGGTGGTGTAGAGCGCCGAGATGCGCCGGATCCCCTGCGGCCCGAAGCGCGTGCCCGGCCGGTAGGTGGTGCCACTGTCGAAGGGAATGCCGAGGACGGCGGCGTCGTATTTGCCGACGTCGCGGACATTCTCGACATAGGGCGCCTTGAGGAAGGTGTTGATGCCGGCAAAATGCGGCAGCTCACCCCGGGCAAAGGTGGGGATCGACTTGTCGGTGATGGAATCGGCGCCGGGCAGGCCCATGTCGAGCGCCCATTTCACCTCGCGGGCCCAGCCATCGCCGGGAAGCTTGTCCTCGGCCTCCAGCGCCTTCCAGCCGCGGGTTTCGCGCGCGTCGAAATTCGGGTGATGGGCTCGCGAAGGCGCCGCGGCGAGGCGGACGCCGGCCCGGCGCGTGGCGCGGGAGGGCGCAGAAAAGCGGATGTCCTGGCTCATGGGTTCGGTCTCCTCGTCGGTTCGGTGTCGTTGCTGCCGGCATCGGATCCGGCCGGCATGACGGGATCGGGCGCGCCGTCAGCCCCAGGGCCTGCTTGTCTCCGGGCGTCCCTCGGTTGGGCGCCCTTGAGCGGGATGTCGTAGGTGATGGTCGCGCCATAGGCGGCGGGGAACTGCGGATCGTGGCGGATCTTGTCGAAGACCAGCAGCCGGGTGCCGAGATGGAAGGCCTCCTGGATGTCGTGGGTGACCATGAAGACGGTCATGCCGGTCTCGCGCCACAAGTCGATCAGCAAGTCCTGCATGTCGCGCCGGGTGCCGGGGTCGAGGGCGCCGAAGGGCTCGTCGAGAAGCAGGATGCGCGGGCGCTTGAGCAGCGCCTGGCCGATGGCGAGGCGCTGCTGCATGCCGCCGGACAGCTGGGCGGGGTAGCGACCCGCCGCATCGGCAAGGCCGATCTTCGCCATCATCGCCTCGGCCTTCTCCCGTGCCGCGCGGCGCCTGGCGCCGAACAGCCGGGCGAGCACCTTCGAGCCCTCGATCTCCGCCGGCAGCATGAGGTTGCCGAGGACGGTGAGATGGGGGAACACCGAATAGCGCTGGAAGACGATCCCGCGCCCGGCGTCGGGCTCGCCGGCGAGCGCCCTGCCGTCGACGCGGATCTCGCCCGTCGTCGGCCGCTCCTGACCGAGCAGGATGCGCAGGAACGTGGACTTGCCGCAGCCCGATGCGCCGACGACGGTCACCAGCGCGCCCTCGTCGACGGAAAGATCGACCCGCTCGAGGATCGGCGCCTCGCCATAGGTGACGGAAATCCGGTGCGCCTTCAGGAAGCTCATAGCGCCTCTCCCGACAGATGCGCCCAGGCGAACAGGCGGCGGGACAGGAGCGCGAGGGCCCGGTCGACGAGATAGGCGAGCAGCGTGATCCAGACGACGTAAGGAAGGATCACGTCCATCGCGAGATAGCGGCGCACCAGGAAGATGCGGTAGCCGAGGCCGTCGGTGGAGGCGATGGCCTCGGCCGAGATCAGGAAGATCCAGGCCGGCACGAGCCCCAGCCGGATCGCCGTGACCAGCCGCGGCCAGAGCTGCGGGAAGACGACGCGGACGGCGATCTGCCAGGTGGTGGCGCCGAGCGTCTGCGCCTTGACGATCTCCTCGCGCGGAATGTCGAGGACGCCCTGGGCGAGCGCGCGGATCATCAGGGGCGCCGTGCCGATCGCCACCAGCCCGACCTTGGCGGCCTCCCCGAGGCCGAGGATGATGAACAGGATCGGCAGGATGGTGATCGGCGGGATCAGCGAGAAGGCCGCGACGAAGGGCGAGAACAGTGCCCGCCCGATCGGCAGGATGCCGATCAGCGCGCCGAAGACGACGGCGAGCGCCGCCGCGATGGCGATGCCGAGGGCCAGCCGCTCCAGGCTCGCCAGCGTGTCGGACCACAGGATCAGGTCCCCCGTCCGCCGGTCGGGGACGAAGGCGAGGTCGTACATCGCCTCGCCCATCGCCGAGAGCGAGGGCAGCAGCTTGTCCTGCGGATTGTCCGCCCGGCGGATGGCGCTGGCGATGGCATAGGCGCCGAGCGCCGCCGCGAAGGGCAGCGCGCCGAGCGCTGCCCCGAGGCCCCGCGAGGGATGGCGGTTGATCAGTCGCACCGGGCTCTTCCGGCGGCCGTCAGAGCTTCTTCTCGGCGGCCATTTCCATGTAGGTGGGGTCGTAGCGCAGCTGGATGTTGCCGGCATCCCCGGTGGTCTTGCCGCCGGGATAGGCGATGCCGACGAAATCGGCGTTCGGCGCGCCCTGACCGAGGATGCCGTGATCGAACAGGAAGTTGGCGACGAAGGTCATGGTCTCGGGCAGCGTCTCGGACTTGGCGAACTCGACCGCCTTTGCCGGATCGTAGAACATCGCCGTCGTTGCCAGCTGTGCCTCGAAGCCCTTCAGATCCGTGCCCGAGGCCTCGGCCATGGCTTCCAGCGCCGCCGTCCCTTCCGGCGTATCCGACTGCATCAGCCCCATCATCTCGTACCAGGCACCGGTCAGCGCCTTGCCGAAATCCGGGTTGTCCTGCAGCGTTTCGGTGTTGACCACCATCAGGTCGAGGATCTCGCCGGGGATTTTCGAGGAGTTGAACACCTCATGGGAATCCGGCATCGCGGCGATGGTCGACAGCAGCGGGTTCCAGGTGACGACCGAGGTGACGTCCGGCGTCTGGTAGGCCGCGACCATGTCGGCGTCCGACGTGTTGACGACGGTGACGTCCTTCTCGGACATGTCAACACTCTCGAGCGCGCGCGCCAGCAGGTAATGCGACACCGACAGTTCGACGAGATTGATGCGCTGGCCCTTGATGTCCTCCAGCGCGGTCTTGCCCTTCAGCACCACGCCGTCATTGCCGTTGGAATAGTCGCCGATGATCAGCGCCGTCGTGTCGACCCCGCCGCCGGCGGGAATCGACAGGGCGTCCATGTTGGTCATGGTGCAGCCGTCGTACTGGCCGGCCGTGTACTGGTTGATCGATTCCACGTAGTCGTTGATCTGCACGGCCTTGATGGCGATGCCGTATTTGTCGGCCCACTTTTTCAGAAGGCCGGAATCCTCCATGTATCCCCAGGGCATCCAGCCGGCATAGATCGACCAGCAGACCGAGAAGTCCTTCTTCTCCTCGGCGCTCGCCGGCGGCGAGCCGGCGAGGCAGGTGGCGGCGAGTGCGAGGGCGGCGGCGAGCAGTCTCATGGGCATCGTCCTTTTCGTCGCGACGGCCGGAGCGGCCTTGATGGTTTCATCGCGACAAGAGGACCGGGAGACGGCCCGCTGATCGCGGGTCCGTGCGGCGTTCTCCCGGGATTTTGGCCCGCCGTGTCTCCCTGCAACTCACAGGGAGTGCGTCTCTCGGACCAGCCACATTCCGAGGAAGGAATGCCGGAACCCTAGACGCACCGCACGGGAAGCTCTCAATCAAGAACCGTGCCAGTCGGCAGCCGGCTCCCAAGACTGTCTCCTGCCCGCCTCCCGCGCCGTCATCGCCCGGCGCAGCCCCGGATCTTGCGCAGAGCTTGCACAGCGGCGACCGATTTTTGGGCAAAGTCTCGCGCCGCCCGGAGCAGACCGAGCATAAGACGAGGCCCGGAAACTCAAGGGCTGCAGGGCGATGCCCAGAGGCTATCGCCTGCGGCCTCGCGGCAACAGTCGGTCCGCCACGTTACAGTCCGATACGGGCGTGCCGACTTCTCGCCGCAATCTGCCATCACGGGTTTGTCATGAGCACGACACACCGCGTTACCAGCTGCCGCCTCGGCCTTCTTGTCGCCCTCGCCCTGCCGCTCGCCGGCTGCGTCGGGGCTCCCGGCGCCGACGAGGCCTTCGAGGCGCTGGCGACCAGGGATCTCGGCCCCTCGCAGGAATGCCTGGCGCGGGCGATGTATTTCGAATCCAACCGCTCCAGCGAGGACGGCATGCTGGCGGTGGGCACCGTGGTGATGAACCGGGTCGCCTCCGCGGACTATCCGAACGATGTCTGCGCCGTCGTCGGCCAGCCCAAACAGTTCGCCCCCGGCGTCATGACCCGCTCGATGGGCGTCGGCGAGGATCTCGCCATGCAGGTCGCCGCCCGCGTGCTGCGGGGCGAGCGGCACAAGACGGTCGCCAAGGCGAAGTTCTTCCACACCGCCGGCATGAACTTTCCCTATCGCAACATGAGCTACCGGCTGATCGCCGGCGGCAACGCCTTCTACGAGAAGATCTCCCGCCGCAGCAATCCGGAGGCGAGGATCGTCAGCCAGGCGGAGGTCAGGCAGGCCCAGAACGCCTCCGGCGCGATCGACCTGATGCGCACGGCATCGACAAAGCCCCAGAAGCCCGGCACCACCGCCATCGGCTACGCCGAGCCCGCATCGCCGAGCGCTGCCGCAGCCCCTGTTCCGAGCGAACGGCCGGGTGAGGCGAGTGCGCCCCCGTCGAAGAGCCCGTTCCTCGACATGTTCAAGACCCGCCAGGCCGCCGCGGCCGAAACGGACGAGCGCGGCGGCCGTGTCGGCGAGGCCGCGGCGGTGGCGCAGGAGACAGGCACCTCCGTCCCGGGCGATCTGCCCGGGGTCGAGGACGGCGCGGCTGCGTCGGCGACCGGCACTTCGACCGAGGCGCACGCAGGCCCGAGCGACTCCTGGCTCGCCCGCTGGTGATGCTGGCCGGCTGAGACGAATTCGCCGCAGGCCGGTACAAACGCCAAGCGCCTCCCTATATCCGGCCGCAGCTTGAAACGCCCGTCGGGGGGATCAGGCCCGAGCGGCGGGACGAAGAGCGTATCGATGGCAGTCATGCATGGCGAAGCGCCGACGGCGCCGATCGGGATCCAGCCGTTCCTCGGCCGTGCGGGCCCCATCCTGTTCGCGCAGGGCGGCAGCGGGACGTCCGACCGCATCAGGGCCGTGATCGTGCGCCCTGCCGGCGAGCCGGCACCTGTCGTCGCGACGGATGCCGGACCGGTCGAAACGGTTGAACTCGTCACCCTCTTCGGCCGCACCCTCCATGCCTGCGACCTGTCGCTTCCCAGCGGGACGACGGCATCCTACCAGGTCGACGACCGCAGCTATCGTGTCGTCTCGCCCGCCATGCCCGACATGCGGATCGGCTATGTCTCCTGCAACGGCCAGGAGGAGAACGACCTCGATCGCGACCTCCGCGAGCGGGACCTCGTCTGGCAGCGCCTGGCGGACGAGAACCGCGAGAAGCCATTCGCCCTTTTGCTCCAGGGCGGCGACCAGCTCTATGCCGACGACGTTCTTAGGTGCCATCCGGACGTGGAGCGCTGGGAGAGCCTGCCGAAGACCGAGCGCGGCGCGGTCGCGCTGACGCCCGACATCACCGAGACGCTCCGGCGCTTCTACTTCGATCGCTATCTCATCACCTATTCCCGGCCGGCCTTCGCCAGCCTCGCCGCCAGCGTGCCCTCGATCATGATGTGGGACGACCACGACATCATCGACGGCTGGGGCAGCCATCCGGCGGAACTGCTAGACAGCCCCGTCGGCCGGGCGATCTTCGCGGCCGCCCGGGAGATGTTCCTGATCTTCCAGCTCGCCGCCGCACCGGGCGAGCTGCCGCCGATCGCTCGCGACCGGACCGGCACCTCGCTCGGCACCGTCGTCCGCTATCCGGGCCTGTCGATCATCGCACCGGACCTGCGCAGCGAGCGTCGGCTGCACCAGGTGATGGGCGAGGCCGGCTGGCGCGTCCTCGACAGGGCGTTCGCGGAGACCCCGGAAGGCGACCGGATCCTCGTCCTCTCCAGCATTCCGGCGCTCGGGCCGCGCCTCAGCTGGGCGGAATTTGCCGCCGACATCCTGCCCGGGTCGAACGAATACGAGGACGACCTGCGCGACCAGTGGCAGAGCCGGACACACCGCGAGGAGTGGCGACGCTTCCTGGCGCTGCTCGCGGGCTGGGAGGAAAGCGGCAAGGGCCGTCTGACGGTGGTCTCCGGCGAGATCCATCTCGCCACCAGGGGCGAGATGAAACTGAAGGGCGGCGGCATCCTCCACCAGCTCGTCGCCTCCGGCATCTCCCATCCCGCCCCCTCGGCGGCCTATCCGAGAGTGCTCGGCCTCCTTGCGCGTTTCGGCGAAAGCCCGCTGGAGGGACGCAAGATCCGCATCCTGCCGCTACCGGACTACCGGACCACCTATGCCGGCGAGCGCAACTATCTCGTCCTCGAGCGGCGGCGGTCGGAATGGTCGGCAAGCTGGGAGCTGGAGCACACCGGCCGGACGAGACCCCTGCTGATATGACGCAGCGGAATTCCCACCTCGCTGAACACATCCTGCGCGATGTGATGAGAAAATCAGCAACGGGTATAACCACAGATTGCTTCAGCAGTTAATACCTCAATTAACCATACATGATCGCTGCCACGATTTATCGAAGCGATAAGATTTCCTCGAGATATCGATGAAATTCCATCGAAACGACTTGACGGTTTCGGCACCTTCGGCCAGATTGCCGCAGCTTCGACGGAGGGTGCGAGCGGACAATTGCGCCATCGTGAGAGCGCTGCAGGTGCGGGCTGAACCGTCAGGTTCAGGCCGCAACGAATGATCCGTAAGGTTGCGACCAGTTCCATCATCCAGATGGGGGGGGGCAGCGCCTGCGCCGATAATCGAGGCACTGGGGCATAGATCGCATTCGAGGGGATCGAGGCAGTCTGATGCAGAACAATTGCAATACGACCGATCGCAAGATCAAACTCAACCTCACCAAGCTCCTGGGCATTCGCGCCGTTCGCACGGCGCCCGGCGGCTATCGCCCCGTCAGCATCATGAACCGGGCCTCCTGACGGCCTGCGACCAGCATCGAGTCCATCCGCGACGACCGATGTAAGCATGAGCGCCCGTGCGATTGACTCTCGTGCCGACGGTATCGAGCCCGCGCGGCGCTTGAGCAGCAACCCCTTCGCCCCGTTCGAAGACCGGGTCGACGGAATGAGCGAGGGCGGAGTCCGAGATCCCGGCGGTCCTTCGGGACGCTGCATGAGGTCCTTTGCGCAGAGCCGCCCGGTCCAAATGGCGCGGAGTGACGACGCTCCCGGCAATCCGCCGCCAGCAGATCTGCCGCCGGCAGATCCGTCGCCGCACGATCAGGCGTGCTCCGACGACCGGCCCGTCTCCAGCCGCAGCCTCCTGCCCGAATCTACTCCTGCGGGCAGCCGCGGCTTTCGGCGAGGCGGCCGATGGCGATCAGTTCCGGCCGGTATTCGAAATGCATGGTATCGTAGTGATACCATTTTCCGCCCCAGATGAAGCCGTGTCGCTCGAAGGCCGCGACGACCGCCTTCGGCAGCCTGTTGCGATAACGCGGCACGTTGCCCGGCTTGCCGCCGCTCCAGAGCCAGTAGTCGGCATAGCGGGTGTTGACGTCGATCGCGGCGCCGAAACTGTGCGCCGACAGCCGCTTCGTGCCGGCGACCACGCGCCAGTTGAAGGTGCCGGCGGATGGCGTCAGATAGTCCCGCAGGGCCGGCTGCGACGCGAGGTCCCGCGCGACCGCGACGAGAGCCTCATCGGCGCCCCCGGTCGCGGTGAAGGGCAGCCGGCTGCCGAACCAGTCGACGGAAACCAGCGTCTTCTGCGCCGCCGATGGGCTGGAGCCGTAGAGCGAGCGGAAGAAGGCGTCGTTGCGGATCCGTCCCGGATCGAAATTTCGCGACGGCGGCGCGCCGGTGTCGCAGACGCCGATCGGATAGATCTGCGACAGCATGTCCTCGAGATCGGCATTGGCGAGCTTTTGCTCGTGATCCTTCGCGGCGCCGTCGTCGATGGCGATGCGGCTGCCGTCCGCCATCACCATCCCGTCCGCCCCGATGGCCCGAACGGCGGCGGGAAAGGCGGCGCGAAGCGCTTCCAGGCGGTCGAACAACGGCACCGTCGAGGCGGCACCGGCGGGCGGGGCGAGGACGGAACCCGCGAGCAGGAGTGCGGCACAACCGAGAGCCAGCGTCGCCAACTGTCGGCGGGCCGGCTTTCGGCCTGACGATGCCGTTACGCCCGAGGATCGTGGCCCCGGAGATCGCCGACTTGCCGCCAGCCGGGCGACGGAGGCGGGCTCAGCAGCCATTTTGCCGCTCCAGCGACTGGATGCGGCTCACTTCGGCGGCGTCGGCGCCGCCTGGGCTCGCCCCGGTGCAGCCGGCATTGGAGAAGTAGCGCCTCCCCTTGGCCGTTTTGAAGCAGTAGCCGGCCTGATCGAAGATCAGGTTGCGCATGTACCAGAGCTGGCCGCACTGGCTGGCGGCGAGATCGGCCGGGATCGGATAGCCGCGATAGCTGGCGCCCGCGGGGGCCGGCGGGATATAGGCCGGCGGATCGTAGCGCGGCGGCTCACCGAAGCCTGGCGCCGGCTCGTAGCGCGGCGCCGCCGCCACCCGCCCATCGTCCCGCAACGGCGCCTGATCCCGATTGGTGGCCGCCCTCGCCTGGTCCTGCCGGACGCGCTCTTCCTCCTGGCGCTTCATCGTCAGGAAGGCGGAGGCGGTGTCGGCCTGCGGGCAGGCCCGGTTGTCCGACAGGAACGCCTCGTAGGCGCCGACGCTGTCGAGCCGCCGGGCGTCGCGATAGGCGGTCTCGCAGGCCGCGCCCTGGGCGGCCTGATCGCGCAGGGCCATCACGACGTCCCTGCCCGGGCAGTCGATGTTCTCGTCGAGATAGAGCGAATAGGCCGCGACGGTGCCCTCGGCTCTCGCCCGGCCGAAGTTTCTCTCGCAGCGCTCGCGCTCCGCCTTCTCGGCTTCGCTGGCCTTCAGCTCGGTGACGAGGCGGTTCGCCTCGGCGACCTCGGGACATTGTGGAAAGAAGTCGCGGAAGGCTTCGAGCCGCCCCGGATCGCCGGCCTGCCTCGCCATGGCGAAGGCGCTCGCACAGGCCGGGTCTGCCTTCTGGGTGGGGATCTCGACGGAAAAGGACTGGACGCAGTTGAGGCCCGGATCGGCGCCCCCTGCCCCGCGCGCCCACAGCCGGATCTCGGCATCGACGCTGGAGCCCCTGTCGCGATAGGGCCGCACGAGCACCGTGACATCGGCGCTGGAGGCGCTGTCGATCAGCCGGTCGAGCTCGCGGGAATTCGCCTCGGCAAAACCGCTGTAGCTCGAGGCGATCGACTGGAAATTGTCGGCCTTGGTGGTCCGCGCGTTGGTGCGGGTCGAGATCAGCTCGGAGAGATCGGAGAGGATCGCCGTCTTCGTCGTCGGGTCCAGCAGCGTATCATCGGTGCTGACGCCGAGGATGTGGATGTGCTGGGCTCCCCCATTGGGAACGCATTGGCGGTTGATCTGCAACCCCTGGAGGTTGATCAGCACCTCGAGCTCCCAGCGCTCGTATTGCGGCGCAGCAAGGGTCGGCGCGCAAGACAGGGCTGCCCCGGCGATCAGGACTATCGCGGCCGCGACGATATGGCGGCATCGGCGGTTCAGATCCCTTGAAACCATGCAGGGGGCCTCGATCAGCAGGACGACCTGACGCTCCGATCAGCGTCCGATCCGGCCGATAGAACAGCAGGAATCGACGCTTGTCGACCCCTGTCTTACTCTGCGGCATGGCCGAAGAAACGGTGTCTTCGTCGCAAGGCCGCAGGCGGGCTTCCGGGTCCCCGACGTGGCGCCGCGCCGGGTCCGGGATTGGATGGCGCCCGCCTCGATGACCCCACCAGACGGCACGTCCGCCGGCATGGAGCGGCCAGCGTCCCCTGGAACGTGAAAGGGCGAGCCGCAACGAAGCGGCCCGCCCATTCTTCCGGTTCGGACGCGACCTCGTCAGAAGATGAAGTCGTTCGCGTCGAGATCGCCGATGTTCGCATTCACGATCGTGATGGTGTTGCTCCCATCGGTGATCACGGCGTTGGCTCCGACCTGGGTCAGGTGATTGGCGAACAGGTCCGCCAGATCGGTGATGTTGGTCACCGCCGCCAGATCGATCTTCTCAAACTGGTTGAATTCATCGAAATCGGTGATCGTATCCCTGCCGAAACCGTCGGCAAAGATGAACGTGTCGCCATTGAAGTCGCCGGTCAGCGTGTCGTTGCCAGCACCTCCTTCGATCCGGTCGAAACCGGCGAAGCCGCGGATCGCGTCGTTACCGATCCCTCCCAGCAAGACGTCGTTACCTGTGCCGCCGATGACCGTGTCGTCGCCTTGACCACCGTCGAGCGTCACACCGGAGACCATGCCGCCGGTGAGGGAATCGGCATCGGCACCGCCGACAACCCGTTCGATATTGGCCATCCGATCGAGGCCGATCTCGTCGCTGAGCGCATAGGCAAAGCCCAGATTGACGCGAACGCTCGTCGTCGTTGCGGTATAGTCGACGGTGTCGGTCCCGCTGCCGCCATCGTAGAAGTCGCGGGTGCCATCCAGGCTCCCGACGATGGTGTCGTTGCCGGCGCCGCCATAGACCTCGTCCTCGCCCGTACCGCCGGACAGGGTATCCGCCGCGTCCTCGCCGTTGACGATATCGTCGCCGCCACCGGCATCGACCGTGTCGGCACCGCCGCCGGCGAAGATCACGTCGGCGCCGGCGAAGGTGTCGATCACGTCGTCGCCGAGCAGACCCGTCACCTCGTCCCTCCCGGCCGTGCCGGCGAGCGTGTCGTTGCCGTTCGTCCCGACGATGATCTCGTTCGATCCGTAGATCGCGACACTCACCGTCTTCGTCGTCCCGTCGGCCGAGGTGACGGTGAAGCTGTCGGTCAGGACATCGCCGTCGTTCATCGCCGTGACGTCGGCATTGGCATCGTCGACCGTATAGCTCCAGTCGCCGTCGGCACCGACCGACCAGATGCCGTAGCTCGCCGCCTGGCCCGCCTGGACGAGGAAGACGTCCTCGCCGGCATCCGGATCGTCGACCATCAGCGACCCTGTCGCCGTCCCCGGCGCGAGGATGCCGTCCTCGCCGACGAAGCCGGAGGCGTCGCCACTGATCACGGCCTGGTCCGCGACCCCGTTGACCGTCACCGTCGCCACGGCCGAGACGGTCCTGTCGCCATCGGAGAGGGTGTAGGCGATCTCGGCAATGCCGTTGAAGTCGGCATTCGGCGTGAAGACGAGCTGGTTGTCGACGATCGCCACCTGGCCGTCGTCGCTGGTCGCCGCGATGACCGAGAGATCGTCTCCCTCGGGATCGCTCGCCCCGGCGAGGACGTCGATGGTCACGCTCGTGTCCTCGTCGACGCTCGCCGTCACCGGCGTTCCGCTCGCCGGCGCATCGTTGACGGGCGTGATCGTCAGAAAGACCGAGGCGGTCGAGGAAGCGCCGTCCGCGTCCTCCACCGTATAGGTGAAGGAGGCCGTCCCGGTGGCATCGGCCGCCGGGGTGAAGACGACGTTGCCGCCGACGAGCGCCACCGTGCCGCCGACCGCGTCCTGCACCGAGGCGATGGTCAGGCTGTCGCCGTCGACATCGCCGTCATTGCCGAGAAGCTCGGCGGCGGTGATGACGAGGGCCGTGTCCTCGGCGGTGGCAAAGCCCGCATCGGCCGCGGCCGCCGGCCCGTCGTTCTCCGCCGCGATCGCCACGCCGACCACCGCCGAGGCGACGAGGCCGCCGGCATCGCGCACCTCATAGGCGACATCCGCCGTGCCGTTGAAGTTCGCCGCCGGGGTGAAGCTGATCACCGTCCCCGACACCGTCACCGAACCCTCTTGCGGATCGACCGACGCCGTCACCACCAGATCGCCATCCGCCGTCTCGACGTCGCCGATCAGGGACGCGACGTCGATCGTCACCGCCCCGCCGTCTTCCGTCCCCGACGCCGTTCCGTCCGCAGCCGTCGGCGCGTCGTTCTGGCCGGCCACCGCCACCGACACGAGGATCGTGTCCGTCGCGCCATCGACGTCGGAGACCTGCACCGTGAAGCTGTCCTCCCCGGCAAAGTCGGCATCCGGCGTGTAGGTGTAGCTGCCGTCGGCAAAGACCGTCACCTGGCCGTTCGCCGGCTCGCCGCCATCGGCCAGCCCATAAGTCAGCGCGTCGCCCTCGACGTCGCTCGCCGCCACCGAGCCCGACACCGCCACGTCTTCCGCCGTCGCGA
>NZ_AQQS01000030.1 GCF_002088275.1 Aurantimonas sp. 22II-16-19i | reverse complement strand
GGTCGCCAGTCAGACGAGGAGTCTCGCCGATGGCTGGAGCGACTGCGTCTGGATCCATGTTTCGCGCAGCTGCTACGCTGATAACGTCCGTGGGGCTTTCCCTCGCGGTTACGGCAGCGTCTGCCCCAACTGCATCCGAGATTGTTTCGGTGCGTCCGCTCCCCCCCCACAAAGGTCCAGCTCTTTGGAACACCGAAGAGGATAGAAACTCCGAGCTTTCAGCCAGCATAATGGCCTACAACGGCCTTCATCCAGGCTGGGACGGCGACGACGCAAGTGCGCCGACTGCTGCGGCAATCGAAGCTGCGCTCGCCTTCATTGATCTGTTACCGCTTGGTTCTGACCCGACGGGGACAATGATAGAGCCGTCCGGCGAGGTTGGCTTCTACTGGAAGGATAAGGGTCGGTATATCGATATCACGTTCGACGGCAATGACATCATCTACTACGCGAAAGTCGCTTCACATGACCGGGGCAATACCATCATTGCGATGGGCCGAAAGCCTTACAATGGCCGATATCTGCCTGACGACCTCGTTTCCGCCCTAACCGCGTAATATATATGTCTTTCAACGACGTAGAATGCTCTTGCGAGCGAGTGAGCCACAGCGAATTTGGCCCTGTCGGAGATGATGAAACGCTGATACGCGTAATTATATCTCCCATCCATATCAATCCTAAAACAAGTCTGCCGTCTCCAGCCGCGTTCGCCAGCAGGGATCTTATGGAGCGCGGATTGTCTGTACTTCGTCGCGATTACCTGAACGACCGTGAGCTCAAGCGACAAGGTCAACTTCTCTGTAAGGACAGGCCTGAAAGGTCGATGCAAGGCTGTATGGTAGGCTCAGCTCGCGCTGTAAGGGCGTTGCGTGATCGGGAGGACCGAAAAGCGTTTTGTGTCGTTGACGATGAGCAACCTGATCAACCAATGCATGCCACTGTGATGCGATCAGCGGATCAGAACGAGCTTGCAATTAAGGAGCTTCGCGGCGAACTCATGGAAATTTTTGGCTACCAAGTGGCCGAGGACTGAAATTTCCTCGCTAATACCGTCGATATGAGCGAGGACAAGAAGCCGCCCACAACCGCATGTCGGGGAACCCCATGACACGCACCGAAGCGATCGAAGCCCTCCGCCAGCTGAAGGACACCACGCCCCGCGAGGCGAAGCTGTCCGACGCCGTCGCCATCCTCGAGGAGGTCCTCATCGCCCACGGCTTGGCTGATGTCGTCGAGGCGTTCCGAGAACTCGAGGTCGAGTGGGCTTGATGCGCCCTGCCCTCATTGCCGCCGCCTTCCTGCTTGTTGTGATGCCGGCCATCGCCGATCCGCTGCCGGTCTGCAAAGGCGGTAATCGCGTCGAGCGTGAACTGACTTGCCTGGTCGATGGCGACACGGGGTACGAGCGCGGGCTGCATTGGCGGTTAAAGGACATCGACACGCCCGAGATGTCTTCACATGCCGAATGCGGACATGAGGCCACCCTGGCCGTCCGTGCTCGGGACCGGCTGCGCGTGCTGATGGGCGACGGCTACCAGATAATCGACACTGGCGAGGTCGGGCGTTATGGTCGCTCGATCGTCCGGATCCGGCTCGCCGATGGCCGGGACGCCGGCTATGTCTTGCTATCGGAGAATCTCGCCCAACCTTGGCCCAACGAGGGAAACAGGTGGTGCGGCCGATGACGACAAAGACCTACTTCGTGGTGCAGGCGTTCGTGAAGACGGGCCGCCGGCTGGTGTCTGGGCAGACCACGCAGGAACGAACGGCCGAGGAAGCGAAGTCGAAGGCGGCCCGCTTGGCCGATTCCAGCCGATACGTTGGCGCGGTGGCATTCGAGCAGGTGGCCGACGACGAGACCGGAGAGACGATGGAAGAGCCCCGGCTGCTGTTCAAGGCGGGTGACGTTCCTGCAGACTTCTCCGAGGAGTGATGCCTTGTGGATGGCAGCGGGCATGCGCGGGAGCCGGCGACGAAGCTCGGTGGGGAGGTTAGAAATGGCCACGACACTATACATGACGCACCACGCGTAGAGGTGTAAGTTGCCTGGGCGTTGCGGCTAGGGAGTGAATCGCATGTTGAAAATCACTTCGGTTGGGTTCGGTAACGGATCAATCGAATTTGAAAGAGGAATTCCGGGAACACCGGAAACCGTTGAGCGGTCAGGCAACAGTACGTTTATCACAAGAGCCCAACCTGGCACGCCGGCGCATTTCGATGCCACTTTTATGCTCGTGATCCGGGGGGAGAATGACGGGCTAGAATTCTCGAACACGTTTCATTTGTCGGTTCCTGTCCCAAACGATGACCATTGCGCGACATATCGTGCAATCGAAGCCGAAGCTGCGCGACTACTTGCTCCAGTGCTACGAGGCGCATCTGAAGAGATTGACCGGATGGTCGCTGAGTTCGACAAAAATTTGCAAGAAGCGAGTTCGCAAGAGTCATCATAGCTCTACCAGGCTCTCTGCCATGAAATGCCAGCTGCACCGGGTTGGGCTGTGGCACTCTACGAATGCCCCGGGATAGAGGATAGTGAAGTGGCGTTCGCCAAGGTTCTAGCCGGCGGTGGGCTTATCCGCGCCCACCGCGACCACCGCGCGAACGATCGCCTCCTGCGCGAACTCCGGTCGATCATCGACAGCAAGACGTGACCACCCACACGGCCATCGAGACCCTGGGCGACCTCCGCGATCACGCGATGTCGCTGTCCTGGTACTGTGCCGACGAGCGGTGCGCTCGCCTGCTCGGCCTGACACTGGCCCGGGCAATCGAGCTGTTCGGCGCCGATCAAGTCTATATCGGTTGGCAGCCGACCGGCATCAAATGCGCCGAGTGCGGATGCCGTGAGACGACGATGATTGTGCAGCCCGTGCCGCCGGGCTACGCCATTCCCGGCCGTTGAATTGGAAAAACGCCCGCCACCCCGTGAGGAGCGGCGGGCGATGTGTTCGGTCTTGATGGTCAGCCGCGGCGCGGCAGATCCGGGATCGTCGGCTCGCCCGGCTTGCGATATCCGCGATTGCGGGCGGCCCACTCGTCGGGAAAGCAGTGCTCCGGAACGGTGGCCCGGTAGTTGTCGCCGCCGGGGGCGTGGAAGAACCGCCCGCCCTTGCCGTGATTGCCCTTGACCGGCGCCACCGGCGGGCAGGAGATCACCCCGTCCGACAGGATGATTGCCCGGGTGTCCCGGGCCTCCTGCCCCTCACCGCCTCCGACCACAGTGCCGATGCCGATGCCGGCGATCAGCATGCCGATGGCGACGGCGCCGACGATCCACAGCCAGTTCTTGGGTGGGGTGACGCCGTTGGCGGTGCCGGGTGAGGACAGGTACAGCATGCAGCCGCAGCCCGAGATCAGCAGCAGGTAGCCAATCACCGGCGAGTTCACGAGCTCGTCGGGCATGTCGAACGCCCGGACGACGGCGACATAGATCCTGAGCGCGACGAAGGCGCTGAGGGTGATGACCGGCGCTGCGACGAGCTGCTGCCAGCCCTCGCGCCCGCCGTCGCGAAACGCCCGCCAGGCGCTCGGCCCCCAGGTAATGATGACGGCGATCGCGACGCCGACGAAGATCGAGTTCGCCACCGCGATCATCTGCGGGCCGGGCACATAGGCCGCCAGCAGCCAGTATATTGCCGAGGCGATGACCCCGCCGGTCAGGAACCGGTTCTGCAGCCAGATCATCGGCCGTCCCCTCTTGCATGCTTGTCTCTGCCGGAGACCGCGTCCAGCGCTCTGCGGGCAATGTCTTCGCGCAGGCCTGCGGCCTTGCGGTCACTTTCGACGATCGCCCTTGCGAGCGAGCCTCGGAGCTTCTTCACCTCGTCGTCGATCGGCTTGCGCTTCGGGCCCATCAGGCGTTCCATCAGCGTCATGGCCGCGCTCCCGTCCGGGTGAATTCCTTGCGGGCGTCGTCGAGCAGCGAGATGGATTTCGCGACGGTTTCGTGAGCGCTCTTCAGATCGGTGATCCGCTCAGCATTCGTCGCCGTGTGCTTCTTTCGCTCGTCGATGTAGAGCCATAGAAACACCGCCGCGAAGGCCGCGAAGACGCTGTCGGACGAGGCGATGCCGTTGATCAGGGATTCCACCGGCGCCAACCGTCATTCATGGGACGATGCGATGACGGGCAGAGACCGGCCCACCGCGACGATGACGATCGCCGAGCCCGCCACGGCGATCAGCAGGAAGATGGCGGCGCAGCGCATCAGGCGCTCGTATTCTTCGGCGCGAAGTAGACGACGCCGAAGCCGATCAGCGCGTTGAAGACGCCGAGCCCCAGCCAGGCATACCAGGGCATGTCGACGCCCTCCGGCACGGTGGCGAAGACGGTGGTTCCGGTGGCAGCGACGGTCGCGACGGTGGCGCCGATCGCCTTCCGAATCGTTCCGAGGTTCATGGGTTTTCTCCGATCGGTTTGAGAGGAACTGTCTGCCCGGAGAGCGCATGGGTGCAGTCGCCGAGGAACTGGATCTCGCCGTCGCGGACGAAGGAGTGGCAGACAGTCGGCGGTGCGCCACCGATTCCGGCATCAGGGCCGGGATACGTGACGTTCACCGACGGATCGAATGTTGGCCTGTCGAAGTCGCCGTTGAAGCTCCAGCGCGGGCCGGCGCCTGCCCCCACCATGATCATGTGCCGACTGGTGCAGCCGGGACAGTGGAAGAAAAGCGCACCGTCCTCGCCCGTGCGGAGCACTCCGCGGGCGGCCATCATCCGAACCTCGTCTCGCTGGCGGTCGCCGACGTGAGCCTCGGCATCCAGATCGGCCGCTGCGGGAAGGTCGAAGGCCAGCGGCAGGCGCCCTTGGGAACGCGGCTCTTATCGATCGGCGCCACCGATACCCGGTTCGACTGGTTGCCGCCGAGGCCGTAATAGCGGGTCGCGTCCTCACCGACGATGAAGAAGACGTGGCCGCCGCCATTGCGCGAGATCGAACATTCGCAGCCATAGGTCGGCTCGGTCTCGACGCCGAAGCCGCGCCAGTTCAGCGCCCAATACGGGTTCTTTCCCAGAGCGCCAGGGAACGGCTCGCCCGGCAGCGTGACCTTGATGGCCGTCTCGATGAAGTCGCCGCACCACGGCAGCTTCGCAGGATCGCCAAGCGCATGGCCGTCTTCCTTCAGCGCCGCCTTCAGCGCGGCGTTGTCGTAGATCTCGTGCAGGCCGAGCAGCCTTCGACCCCACGCGACCCACGGCAGCTCCGACCGGTCACCCTGCGCCGCGCCTTCCGGCTCCGCCTCCAGCATCTTCCAAGTGATCGGGCCGACGAACGCGCGCGGCTGGAGATTGCGCGACCGCTTGAAGGCGATGATCGCCGCCTCGGTGCGCGGCCCCATCAGACCGTCGATCGGACCGGGGTCGATCCCGTGCTTTGCCAGCATGGTCTGCACTTCCCGGATCTCGGCCGAGGTCATCGCCGAGTTGTCGGTCTTCGTCAGCGGCATGGCTGCGCTCCATAGAAAAGCCCGGCGCATCGCTGCGGCCGGGCATGAAAAAGCCCGGCTCGCGGATGCGGCCGGGCGGATGGAAGTCGGATATCGGTTGCCGGTCAGGTCGATGCGGGCAGCCCGAGATCCGGTGCCGCGCGGGCATTGGCCCGCACCATCGAGAAGTTCAACGCCTCCTCGACATGCATCAGGATGTGATCGTTTTCCATGCAGGCGTAGGGCCCGCCCTGGAAGGCGCGCAGGCGGTCGGCGACGATGGCGAGAAGGATCTCGTTGGTCAGGCCGTTGGCCTCGCCCGCGCCGCGCTGGCCGGTCTGGAAGGACAGGATGATCTCGGTTCCGTCCGGCAGCGTGACCTTGTAGGCCGCATGGGCATGGCTGGCGCCCTTCCGTCCCGCGGTCGCCACGTCGATCATCTTGCTGACCGGATGGATCTTGTGGCCGTCGATCTTCGGCATTCTCATGTCTCCGTTTTACGTCTCAGAGGCGTCTTGGGGCGAGCCTGCGTCAGACCGGAATGATCGTGTCCGGTGTCGCTCCGGACTTGGTCCGAAGCCATCCGCTGGTCGCATTGACACCGAGAGCCATCATCTTGGACGAGTCGTCGAAACAGGCGTATTCGACGCCGAACTGCTTGAAGGGAGCGGTGTTGACGATGTGCGTCTTGTCCTGGAAGTTGGCGAGCGCGTAGCTCTGCTTCTTGATCCCGCCGGTGCCGTTGAAGATGATGCCGTTGGTGCCGAAGCTGATTTTCGAACTCAGCCCCCGCAACGCCAGAAAGGCCAGCGACCAGGTCAAGCCGTCGAGGCTGAGCTCCAGGGCCCCGGTGAAATTGGTGCCGCCCGCCGGCGACCCGTCCTCGGGGGCGTGGGTATATTGCGCGATGTACACCCGTCCGTCGGCATAACTGCCGGAGTCGAGCCCCCGCGGTGCGCCAAGCGTTGCGTTGGAGGTGGGATCGGCAAAGCGAAGCCTGTGCTCGATATAGTGTGTGGGCATGAACCCGGTCTGGGTCGTATCGACGGGTTCGTTCGCCGACGCCTTCGTCCGAAGCTGGCGCCAGACATTGACATGGCGCTTGCCGATTTCGGTCTGACTCGCCCCGGTGAAGTGCAGGAGATCCGGGTCCGACGAGAGGTCCGTCGTCATGGCACAGCCGACATTGGCATAGCCGTAATCGGCAAGATGCAGATAGAAGTCATTCCGCCAGGACCCGGAGGAATAGACGCCCCGGGCATCCAGATATTTGAGCTGCATGCAGCTCATCGGGACGGCGGCATCCATCCACGGGCGAGTCGTCAACCAGTTGTAGAACCCCTTGAAGGCCCGACGAAAATAGAACTTGCCCTTCAGGCTTCCGAGCGCGTCGCCGGAGGGGTGATTGGGATTGCTCTCCCCCTGCCCCCAAGCGAAGAAGTCGATCTTGGTGACGCCGCTCAGTTCGGGAGTTGCGAGCGCCGCCGTCACATAGGCGTCGAGCTCGATCGCCTGGACGCCAACCGTCGCCGTGTCGGGATTGTACCAGTTCTGGATGCCGGTTCCCGGCCACGCATTGACGATGCAATAGACCGTATCGCCGTCCTCTTCGGCAATTCGCTTGGCCGCGCTGAAGCCCTGATTGCCGCGACCGCCGGGGCAGATGCCGGCGGTGGAATAGCGCCATGGCAGCGATGGATCCCATCGGGCGAAGCTGCCGGTATCCGGGTTGAACAGCAGCACCCTGTCATGAGGCGTGAGGTCACCGCCGGCGGCCGCAGCGTTCGACGACGCAGGATTAGACTGTCCAGCAAGCACAAGAGCACGCCGGACGCCACTGGCGATCTCGGCCATCTTTGCGTCGATCGCGTGGATGGCCGAGCGCAGACGGTAGGTGTCCGTCTCCTTCGCATAGTTGTCCCTGTGCACCAGCGGCAGGCCGTAATTCGGCGTGCGGTCGTCGATGGCCGGAGGAAATGCCGGCGGGTCGAAATCGGACATGGTTCATCCCATGGAAAAGCCCGCGCGATGACGGGCCTGGATGTCGGGGTGGCATGGCTTGGCTGGCGATCAGTCGCCGATGGCTTGGACCTTCACGGTCGTGCCGGCGGGCGCCGTCTCGAAGGGGCCGGCGCTGAGCGCGAGTGTGCCGCGGCTGCGGCGGACCGAACCCGTGGCGGACGTCGTGGTTGTGGCCGTCACGGCACCGGTGATCTGCTGGGTGCCTTCCCAGCCATCGATGACGGTGCAGAGCGGCGGGACGGCGAACGGAGGTGCAAAGGTGACGATGGCGACGCCCTGGCTGCCGGAAACGGTGCCCGTGTGGTGCTCGACGCGCTTCGGGCGGCCCGCTGTGCCTGCGGTGCCGGGGTCACCCTTTGGCCCCGGTTCTCCCTGCGGCCCGGGAACAGCGACCGGCGGCGGTGCTTCCTCGATCGTCTTCACGCGACGCGACAGATCGGCCACGACAGGACCAGTGCGCTTCGGAGTGTTCGACATGGTCAGTCTCCCGGCCATCCTTCGGTAATGTCGATGGCGTCGAGCGCGGCCTCGTCGGCAGCGGCGTTCACCGCATCCTTGAGCGTCCAGGAATGGGAGCTGACGGCCGATCGCCAGACGCCCATGGCGGACATCGCGGCGTCGGCTGTTTCGGCCGATGTCGAGAATGTCTCGTTCCCGGCGTCGCGGATCTGAATTGCCTGCGAGCCCTGCCCCGCCGCGATCAGGTCCGAGGCGAGCAGTTTCACGGAAAGCCATGCGGTGTCGTCTCGCGCGTCGCGCTGATCGAGCCGTCGGATGCCCGCCGTGGCGCCGAAATTGTGTTGGTAGCCCGCGGCGATGACCGCGTCGCGCCTGGCGTTGATGGCGGCCAGAAGGCAATCCCGGTGGTCGGCGACGAGTGCGGCAGCCATGTCGACACCCCGCATCTTCGGGAGGAGGTCGTCCGGGACGTTGAGGTCGTAGCCGGTCTCGACCGGCGTTGCGGTCACGCGGTCACGATCGGCTACCGGCAGAGCCTGCACCGCGACACGCATGGTCCGCGCGTCATCGAAATGGACAGTCGACATCATCAGGATCCGATCCTCGCTGCAGACAGGAAGTTCACCGTTCCGGCGAGCGGTGTGCCCAGCGCGCCGGCGTTCTCCTGGTAGAAGGCGTTCGTCACCACATCACCGGCCGACAGTTGCGTGATCGTCGCAACGGCCCTGTCCATCAGGCTGAAGTCGCCCCCCGCACTGACGGACGAGCGCGCGATGAACGAGCCGTTCACCTGGATGTCGAGGGACTCGATGTTGGTGTTGACGCCCGGAGCCGTCGCCGCCCCGCACGAGATGACCCACCAGCCGGCATCGATGGGACCGATGGTCACCGTGCCCGCGGCAGTGTTGATGACGGAGTCGATGAGCGTGCTGCTGGATGACCCGTAGCCGGTGATCACCGTGCGCACGCTCGCCGGGATCGAGACCGTGGTGCCGATCAGGCGCCATGTCCTCGTATCGGACTGTGACACCCATGCCGTGCCGTTGAACCAGATCTGCGCGAGACGGTTCGCCGCGTCCCGGTAGCTGGCGATCTGCCCCCTGACCGCACTCTCGAATATCCAGGTTCCCGAGGTATAGATGGCGATCTTCTGGGCCTGCCCGGTCCAGTCCGCCGATGGGCCGGCGGCCACGATATAGCGGTCCCCCTCGGCGGGCGCCCCTGGCTGGACCGACTGCCAGCCGAGCACGGGAATGTTGGAAGGGCGGATGGTCGGCAGCGTCGGCGCGGCATCGGCGATCATGGTCCCGATCGCCTGATAGAGCTGCGTCGTGTCGCCGGCATCCTGCCCGCTGGCAAAGCTGCCGTCGCCGAGCACGCTGTCGATCACGAAGGTGATCTCGCGCTGGGGATGCTCGAGCGCCTTGGCTGGCGGCACCGAGCCCAGGATGGCTCCCGGCGTGTCCTCGTCGACATAGGACGCGCCCGGGTTCGGGTTTCCCCCGGGGACGTAGGGCGGGTAGTATTTCATCCTCGGCCTTTCGAAATGAAAAAGGCCGGCGAAACGCCAGCCCGTGCATGATCGGTGGTGACGCCTCGGCGGTCAGACGTCGTAGATGCCCCATGGTGCGGCATGCCAGATCTCGGGCCATGTCGTGTATGTCGGGACAGCCTCGCCGACGAGCCGGAACACCGCCTTGAACGGCGCCGGCTCCACCGCCTCGAACAGGCAGATCAGCTCCTGCATGCCGACGACTTCGAACAGCGGGTCGCGGCCGACCCGGCTCTTGCCGACCCGGAAATACTCCCGGCGAAGGTCGTAGACATGCACGACCCAGTAGGCCTCCTGATCGTAGCCCCCGAGGAAGTGCTCGCCACCGCAGCGGGAAAAGCCGCAGCGAAAGGCGAAACGCTCCTCGATCTTGATCCGGAAGCCGGCGAAGTGCGCCAGCCGGACGAAGTCCTGCGGCGTGATCGTACCGGTCGAGCGGACCTTGTTGAGCAGCGTATAGAACCGGGTCTCGTAGCTCTGGTTCGGTCGGGCGCAGTCGCTCGGCAGCCCGTATTCCCGTTCCCAGTCGACCAGCCGCTCGCGCAGCGACAGGACGAACCATTCCTTCGATTCCTCAAAGGCCAGGCGATAGAGTTCCGCCACGGGCGCCAGCAGCGCTCGGGTGAGCCTCGCCCAGTTGGAGCCCTCGTCGATGGCCTGCCCATCCGGCGAGCCCCAGGCGGCTCCCTTGGGCCACAGCGACAGCGCTGACGGCAGAAGATCCTCGACGTCAGGGTCGGACAGCGCATCGGCCCGATCGACATAGAGCTCTGACCCGGTCGCCTCCGGCTCGTATTCGGTCCAGATGTTGCGGGCCGGATCACGCATAGGTCACGGTTCCCAGCACCGGATAGTCTCCGGGAGCGAAGGTGATGTCTGCGACCGGCGCGACGAGCACATGCCGGTCCTCGCCGGTGACGCCGGAGATGGCCTCGCCGATCCACGACCGCGACAGGATGAAGATGTCGCCCGGCATCGAGGGATAGGCCCGCTCGAGCAACATCGCCTTGATCGCCGCCGAGATCGAGGCCCGGATGTCGGCCGTGTCCTGATTGAGCCCGGAGATCGTCACCGGCACCGCGACGGCCACCGGCGCCAGCGCCAGGGCATCGACCCGGATCATCCGCCGCGCATCGATTGCCGCCGTCACCACGGTGGCGTCGGCCGCCTCCGGGATGAGATTGGTGCGGCCTTCGAACAGGAAGAACACCCCGATCGAGCCGATGGAATCCTGCATCCGGTAGGCCCATGCCTTGACGACGCCGGGAACGGCAAGGGCGAACTGCTCGTAATCGGACAGCGATCCACCTTGCGGTGGCCGTCGCTTGCGGTCCAGCGCGCGGGCGCGGAGGCTTTCGATGTCCTCGCGGTCGGCGCCGCCGCCGAGCCCGGCATCCCCGACGAGAAAGGTGTCGCCCAGCGACGGATAAAGCCCGGCATCGGCGAGGAGCATGGCCCCCGCCGCCTCGCGGTTTGCCGCCGCGCCCGTCGCCTCCGAGACGACGGTGAAGGTGACCGCGCCGAGATTGGTGGCGGTGGCCGGCGCCGTCGTCACATAGGTCTGGTCCGCCGACAGGAAGCGGATGCCGGCAGGATAGGCCCGGTCCGGCGTTCCTGTGCCGGTGATCAGCCCCGTGGCCGCCGTCGCCGCCTTGCGGATGATCTGGTATTCGGCGGCATGCGCCTCGATCGTCCGCTCGTCGGTGGCCGAATGGAGGTGCAGCTGCTTGGAGATCCATCCGAGCCGCTGGTCGTAGAGCTCGACCAGCATGGCCTCGACCTTGCCGATGACATAGAGCACGTTGCCCTTGATGCCGGCGTCGGTCCCGGGGAGATACTGGCGGATCGCGCCGCGCACCTGCCGGTGGATCGTCGTCAGGTCACGCGGCTGATAGGGCATCGAGAGCATCCCATAGGACTGCAAAGCGTTCGTGATATTTGACCGCCCCGTCCCGACCGTAGCCGGCGACGGTGAGATCGAGGCGGTTGCGGGCGTTGGCGGCCTTGGCCACCACGTCGAAGCGGACGAACACCCTCTGATCAATCAATGGCTGCAGGGCGATCGTCGCGTATTCCTCGGCCCGTTGTTCGATGTCCGGCGTGAGCGCTGCGCGGCGCAGGAGCCATAGCTTGGAGCCCAGCGCATGCTCGCCCGGCTCGAGGTCGAAGCCGTCGCCGGGCCAGCCCTGGTTCCGGTCGCCGTCCCGAAGCTCGGTCGGATCGACCCGGGTATCGGTCATCAGCGCGATGATCACAGCCGTCTGCAGCGGCTGGTCGGCCTTCAGCCCGGACGGGTTGATCGGGTCTGTCAGAGCCGACAGCGCCAGGTCGCCGGTCTCGCCGTTCCAGACGATGTCGGGCGAGAGCTGCGGCTCCTCGGCCTCGGAAAGCGGGATGATCCTCACGTCAGGAACACCTTCGTCGCGAAGCCGCTGATATCGACGTCGCCATCGCTGTCGATCGTCCCCTGCATGGAAGCCGGCACGCCGCCCTCGCCGCCGATGTGAACCTCCCCTTCGAGGATGATCTGCGGCGCCGTCAGCCGGATTTCCGCAGAGTGGACAATTCGGATCTTGGCCGAGACGATGGAAACGATGTTGCCCGCCGCGTCATAGATCGCCGTGCCGCCTGCGGTCAGGAAATCGCCCTGCGGCCGCAACGACGGGTTCTCGCCGCCGACCACATAGGCCGAGTCCCGATTGCCCCGGACGCCCGTCAAAAGCCCGATGCCGCCCGCGACCGGGTGCGAGGCGAAGCCATGCGGCTCGATCCGGTGGACGCTCTCGTAGCCGTCGCCGGCAAAGCCCTTGCCGTTGACGAACTGCTGCCCGCCCCGGTGGTCAACCGACCCGTCCAGTTCGAAGCGCGTGAAACCGCTGTCGGCCATGGTGTTCCTCAGTCCGCCCGGAAGGTCGGGATCGGCACCGCCGGCGCCGACCAGCTGTCAGCGCTCTTGCCGCGCGGGTTCTCGCCGCCGAGCGCGCGGGGATCCTTGAGCGTCAGCGTCGCCTTGGTGCCGCCGCCCTGCCCGTCAGAAGCCTCTTGCTCGAACACGATGCTGGCGATGGTCATCTGCTGCTCGATCCCAAAGGCCGGGATGATGGTCTCGATCGTCTTGTTCGCCTCGAACAGCTGCCCGTTGGAGCGCCAGCCCGGCGTCGTCACGGTGCATTCCTTCGCCGATCCGGCCGCGCGCTTGGCTTCCCAGGCCGCCCGATCCTTCAGCCGCTCGCTCGTCGCCTCGCCCTCGTGAACCTTGATCAGGGGCCGCTTGCGCTTGCCACCGGCCGATGCCTCGCCGACGGGCCGCAGCGCCGTCTTCGACGTGCCCTCTGATGCCTGCCCCCGGACCTTGATTTCCGAGAAGGTGCCGCGCCCGGAGATCGTCGCCGACGCCTGCTCGATGTTGACGCCCTCGCGCAGCGCGCCGGCCACCTTGCCGTCCGGACCCTTGGAAAGCTTCAGCTTGCCCTCGGCGGTGTCGTGGATCAGGACGCCCAGCGCCCGCGCGTCGGTCTCCAGCGTCTGGAACAGCGTCTCCCCGATCCGCAGCTTGTGAAGCTTCTTCTTCGCTGTCTTGATCGTCGATTCGATCCCGATGCCCAGCGTGTCGAAGGTCTCTGCGATGCCCTTCAGATCAAGGTCTTTCGCCAGCCCCGTCGGATGGTCCACAGAGGCCTCCGTGGCATCGACGGACTTCGACACAACCGTGAGGGCGTAGGACCGCCGATCGGTCGACAGCGAGCCCCGGACATCCCGCGTGTAGCCGGTCAGCCAGAGTTCCCCCGAGACGGTGATCTTGGCCTCTTCGTCCGGCCCGCAGGGCGGCCCCGGCTGGACCCAGACGATATCGAAGGACGCTTCCCGAGACACCTCCTCGGCCGACACCCGCAATTCGACGCGCGTGAAGGCCAGCGGCTTGCCGGCCACTTCGAGAACGACGGTTTCCCAGGCCATGTTAGGACGACAGAGCCTCGATCGACACCGGCATCAGCATGGCCGTCGACACCCGGTTGCGCCGCACCAGCTCGGCGCCGCGCGTCGGGTCGCCGTAGAGCTCCCACGCGATGACGCTGGCCGGCAGGGATAGATTGGTCTCGACCCGCACCACCGGGCTCTTGTCCGCCGCCAGCGCCGAGATCTGCACGATGGCCGTCCCGACCAGCGAGACCATCCATTCGAGCACATCCGCCCCGAAGGCTGTCGCGATCGGCCCATAGTCCGCATCGGCCCGCGCAGCCAGCAGTGACCGCGCTGCAACGGCATCGCGCCGGCTTTCGAAGTCGGCCCGCACCACCGCCGCGCACCACGTCACCAAGAACCCCAGCCGATAGACGACGCCGGTCTCCTCGCGCCGCAGGAGCGCGTCGATCAGCGCCGCCGGATCGGCCGCAGCCTCGCCAAGCTCCCGGCAGACCGTCAGGTAGGCTTCGGCCCCCGCCGCGCCGCCAGCCGAAATGGCGATGGCCTTGCGGCGGAGAACGACGGAATCGTCCGCATCCGTCACATGGGCGCCGAGGAGATCGAAAACCCAGGACATCAGAACGAAACCCCTGCGGAGAGATTGGCCGAAGCCCCGATCGACAGCGGCCCGACCGCGGCCGAGAACGAGGCAGAGACGCCGACCGACAGCGAGACGCCGGACAATCCGGCCGAAAACGAAGCGCTGATTGCAGCGCCGGGCGACGGAGACGCAGCCCCGGCCGACCCCGCCGCGATGAAGATCATGTCGTAGGCGATGAACCCGTTCTTGTCCTTGTCCCGGTTGCGGCGGAACCCGTCGCAGTGGGCGAGAACGGCATCCATCGGCAGGGACAGAAGCCCCGGCCCTTCCGAATTGCAGACCGCCTCGAGGCGCTTGCCCTCGCCGATCACGCCATCCGATGCGACATAGGCCGTCGGCCGCCAGATGCCTTCACGAAGACCCATGTCCTCGGAGAGATGAGACCCGCCCGGGATGGCATGCACCGCCACCCGGCGACCGCCCTGCAGCTCGTCGATCTCCACCCAGAAGCCGGCGCCCTTGAAGGACGCTCGGCCGCCGTTGCGAAAGGCGCGGGACCAGTCGACCATCATCCGCCCCCTGGCTGGCCGGCATCCGGCATGGTGGTGGCAGGGGCCTTGTTGGCGCGAGGCAAGCCGCCGCCGATCGAAGGGGCGTTGATGCCGCCGAATGCCGCGTTGATGCGGGCAACCGAAGCCTTCGCCGCCCCTTCCATTTGTGTGAGCCCAGCCAAAAACGCCGCCGTGTTCAGGTTAGCGTCGGTCGTAATCGGCTGCTCAAGCGCTTCCTTGGCCCGGCCTGCCGTGTCGATGTCGAGAAGATAGCTCGTGATATCGAGCTCCGGCACCATCGGCTGAGGGGCGTCGACCATTCGGGCCTCAACACTCGTAACGCGACCGCCCTTCTCCGCCGGTTCGGATCCGGCGGACGGGACGTAGGGCGTGGGCTTGTCCATCCCCATCCATATCCGCGGCGAGCCTACATTCTCTTCGACCCAAGAATTCAGGAAGTCGCCGCGATCCTTCGCCGCTTTCGCGTTCTCGATCGCCCCCTGCTTGGTCGCCGGGTCGTTCATGTAGCCCGTCGGATCGTTCAGGAAACGCGAGATGTTTTCGGCTTCGTCGGCGATCACCTTGATCGCCGAGGCGGCCTGATCGACCATCGTCGCGATGTCTTTGAAGGCCTTCGACATCCCGTTGTCGCTTGCGTCGATCTGCATCAGCTCTTCAATGGCAACCTTCAGGTCGCCGATCGACGTTTTTGCCTCGTCGATGCCTTCCCAGTTGATCTGCTTGCCGATCTGGTCGAGGCCTTCGCCGATTTCGCCGATCAGATCGCGGAGATTTTCCACGGCCTTCGTCGCGCCGGGCAGCGCCAGCTCACCGAGGTCGATCGACAAGGACTCCAGCGCGGAGGTCATCTTCTTCCATTCGCCCCCGAAACCCTTCATGCGGGCGTCAGCCTGCTCTTGGGCACTCGCGCTGGCGATCTTGCGACCCAACTCGCCGAAGCCTTCGGCGCCGAGCTTCGACAATCCGATGGCCGTCCGGATCGCGTCGGCCCCGAAGATGTCTTGGAGGTAGCTGTTGCGCGCCTCGTCGCTGAGACCTTCCAGCCCCTCCTGCAGTTCCTCCGAAATCTCCGACATATTCTTCATGTCGCCGTTGGACTTGAAAAATTCCAAGCCCAGCTTGTTCATCGCGATCCGCGCAGACTTCGAGGCCGGAACGAGCCGTGACAGGAACGTCTTGAACGAGGTGCCGGCATCGGAACCGGAGGCAAACGTGCTGGACGTGCCGGCGATGGACGTGTTGAAGTCGTCGATGGTCACACCGAGCCCGCCTGCGACGCCGCCGGCCTGGCCGAGGGCAAGCCGGTAATCGTCGATGCCAAACTTAGACTGAAGCAGCGTGCCGCTGATGCCGTCGGCAACCTTGCCGAGATCCTTCGCCTGCAGACCGAAGTTCTGCATGGCGTCAGTCACGAGATCGGACGACATTTCGAGGTCCGATCCGCTCGCGGCGGCAACCAGCATGGAGTTCTTCAGCGCACCGCCGAGAATCTGCGATGCGTTCAGACCATTCTTGGCCAGCATCTCGATCGCAAGAGCCGCGTCGTTCGCCGTAAACTGCGTTGTCCGGCCCATCTCCTTGGCGAGTTCGGTGATATCAGTCATCTCGCCGCCGCTTGCCTGCAGAGCTGCTTGCACGCGGTTCAATGACGCTTCAAGATCGGCCGCCGAAGTGATAGTCGACTTGATGGCAACGCCTGCGCCGATGGCAGGCAAAATCCCCCCGCCTAAGCCGGCCATAAGGCCGATCCCGCCACGACCGGCGCCAACCCTTGCGCGTTGAGCACGAGCGGCAACGGCGTTCCTCTGCTCGATCTTCTTCGACTTGGCGTCGATGCGATCGAGATTCTTTCCGACGCTGTCGAAGGCCTTCCGCGTCCGGTCAATCGCGGTTAGTTTGAGCCGCGCCTCAATATCTCGTGCCATTAAACCGGACCAGCTTCGTTTCTATATATCGACTTTGCGGAAGTTCGAAGGATGCAAGTCATGAAAACCATCTTCACGCTCATCGGCGTCGCCGGCTATTTCGTCGGGGTGTCCGCGTTGCTCGACGCACCGACGATCACGCAACAGATCTTCGCGCTCGCGATCATCTTGAACGCCAGCCTATTCGCGATAGCTGGGCTCTGGCCGTCGAGGTCGCGGCAAAAGGTCGGGTCCGGCGAGATCGGTGGATTGCAATTCGACTACTACGACGACGGCACCGTTGCCGCGGTCAATGGCAGGGGTAAACGAACCCGCTTTCCCTCCTTCGAGGTGTTCGAGCGGTGCCTGAAGAGCCAGCATCCCTCGAAGGAAGAGGCCAGCCTCTATTACGACGGGTGGGGCAAGCGCACCGGTAAGGCTACCGCTTAGGCTGCGCCTTTTTCCAGGCGATGGCCCGCGTGATCCATCCCTCAACTTCCTCGAAGCTCATGTCGCCGATTGTGCCGGCGTCCCACTTGAGACCAAACACTAGGGCGTCTGCTTGACGAACCGCGGACTCGCATCGGTAAAAAAATCGCGGAACCGGTAATAGACCGCCTCCGCATCGGCATAGTCGAGGTCTTGGATGGCGCCCGGCGAGAGGTCGATCAGCAACCGCTCGGCATATTTCCAGACGACGGCATCGTCCCAGACATCCTGATTGCGAAAGATCTCGAAGGGCGGCCCGAGCGCTATTCGGTCCTTCAGCTTCGGATCACGGAACCGCAACTCATCGAACGGCTTCGAGCCGTGGTCGTAGACCCGGGAAAGCTTGACGACGAATTCGGCCATCAGGTCCGCACCCTGCGATACTCGTCGGACTGGATCATCAGGCCGGAAAGCTCGCCGTTCTCACGGTTCGACTGAGGCTCGCCGGTGATCCGTCCGAAGACGTAGACATGCGTGACGCCGGTGAATTCCTCGATGATGTAGATGTCCTGGCTGCCGGCCCGCAGGATATCCTCCATGTCCTGCCCTTCGTCCTCGAGCGTCAGCTCGGCCGATGGCGCGCGCAGCGTCGCGACATAGGAATTCTTGCCGTTCTGGTTGCGAACGGCCTCCGTCGAGAGGCTCGCGGTGTTCATCGTCACGGCCGAGCGCAGGGTGTAGGCGGTGCCCGACGAGCCGCGCAGCCGCATCTCGCCGCCGAAATTGTTTCCTGCCATGGGTCAGATCCTTCTTCAGGCGGCGACGGTCTGAGACCGGTACTCGCTGTAGATCGTCGCGTTGGCGGCGATCACGTCGAGCGGGTTGATCATGTCGAGCGGCGCGTAGATGTCGACGCGGTTCGGATTGTCGGCGTTGCGCTGCACGTCCAGGCGATCGGCGAACTCGGCGATGTTGTCGAGCACGCCCGGCATCTCGGCCGCCGTCGCGATCATCGTCGCCGTGATGTCCTTCACGGTCGTGATCGCCAGAAGATCGCCCGGGTTGGAATTGGCGATGCCCTTCGGCCCGGGCTCCGACTGCAGCCGGGCCCGGAAGCGCCGCAGCGCATACCTCCCCTGGCCGATCTTCTGGATGTCCCGGAAGGTCGTGTCGACGTTGCCGGCGCCGTCCGTGCGCGACATGGTCACGGTCTTGTCGATCGTCACCGCACCGTCGGCGCGCACCTTCCACGTCGAGATGCCGGAGGTCAGGAAGGCGTCGCGGGTGGCGTAGTCGTTCAGCCAGAGCGAACGGTCTCGCGGCGCGAGAACCTGCTGCACCTCGAGGCCGGTCTGGTTGCGCGAGACGTTGCCGAGCGCGCCGTCCGACAGCCACGGCACCTGCCGGGCAACCTCGGCCGCGACGAACTCCCAGGGCGGGGTCGCGTTGCCGGCGCTGGTGATCTGCGGGATCACCGAGACGTGCCGCGTGTCCTTCGTCAGGCCGAAGGTGGTCATGGCCGAGGTCGAAGCCGTCTTGACCGCGAAGACATGGCCATAGGCCTGCCGGTTCCATGCCCACCGTCCGCTGACGTCGTTCATCAGCGTCAGGTAGCGGGCGAAGTTGGTGTCGTCGGCCCAGGGCGAGACGGTCCAGTCGAACGGATCGTCGGCATACTGCGCCAGGAGGCCGGAGAGATCCGGGTCGCCGGCGCCAGCCGTCGTGGTAGCATAGGTCAGGGCCGCGCCTGCGAAGGCGTTGGAAGCGACCGTCGTCGGCGCGTTAATGTCGACCGTCGAGAAGATCGCGCCCTTGTGGCGGGCCGTCAGGGTCACGACGGCACCGGTCACGCTGGAGGTGTAGGGCAGAGCCGCCAGGGTGAGAGGATCCTGATAGGCGTTGATCGCGGCATTCAGCGCCGCCGCGACATCGGCGACGACATCGCCGGCGGAAATTTCCACCTGCAGCGTGCGACCCGCGATCTGGATCACGCCGACACCACCGGCCGCCGGCACACTCGCGACCGTGATGGTGCGGATCTCGGCGGTGCCGACTTCCGTCGCGGCCCCGACCCAGATTTCCTGCGCCGGAGCGTTGGCCCGGGCGACCCGGAACATCTCGGCGAGCATCGAGCCCTTGCCGCAGAGCGACACCGCCTCGCGCATCGTCTGCACCGGCGTCAGGGTGTCCACCGCCAGCGAGCCGGCGGTGGTCTTGTAGCCGAGAAGCACGAGCCGCGACTGGCTCTCGAACTGGCCGCCGGAGTTCACCTCGAAGGAGATGATGGGGGCGACGATGTTGCCCGGAATGCTGTTGAAGCCGATCGCCATCAGGCCGCTCCCTTGCTCTTGGTGGATTTCTGACCCCCGCCGTCATCGGCGGGCTCGATCTCTGCGATGCAGCCTTCCTTGAGAAGGCGACGGGTGAAGGCCTCGCCGTCGTCCATCGTCTCGCCGTCGGCGCGGAATTCACGGCCGCGATAGGGCAGCCGCTCGCCGCTCTTGACGAGCCGGTAGCGTTTCAGAGCCATGGGGGTGTCCTTCAGAAGGTGACGACGGCGTCGGGCGTGGCGTCCGGATCCTGCGGCGCATCGCCGGCGCCGACGGGCGCGACAAGGCCGATGGTCGCAAGCGGCACGGGGGCCGCCGGCGCAGTGAAATAGGCGGCGAGGTCGTCGAGCCGGCCTCTCGCATAGGATCCGGCGGGAAGCGCCAGGCGCAGCCGCTCGACGGATGTCGGCAGCGCCGCGGCGCCGAAGTCGTCGTCGGCGATGTCGCAGCGCAGCGTCATGATCTCGCGGTGCCAGCGCAGCCCCATCTCCGGCAGGATGAAGGGCTCGATGACGATCTCGGTGATCGCCTTCGAGACCATCCGGAAGCCCGCCGCCGTCTCGCCCCGGGTCAGCACCTGCCGCACCTGAGCGACGAGCGAGGCGAGCACGAGGCGCGCCTTGGGATCGGATCCGGCAAGCGGCATGGTTGAAGTCTCGCCCTCGTCCGTCGCGGAGACGGCGAGATCGCAGACCACCGCCAGGGAGGCCGAGGCAAAGCCCATTGGCCCGGCCGACGTCATCGGCCCGCGGCGCTCGATCTTCTTGTCCTCGGTGTAGAGGCTGATCGACGGGGTGTAGGCGAGGCCGTCGTCGAGTTCGTCGACGGCGATCGCCCGGGAGTCGAAGACGCGGTCGCCGGCCAACGTCGGAAAGCCGGTTCCCGCCGCCAGGGCCGCCGTCGGGCAAAGCGCCTCATAGGCGGCGAGGCGCATGGCTTCGGCCGTCAACATCAGGCGGTTCCGATCCTGTTGAGCCAGAAGCCGACGCGCCCGGTCTCGTCGTCGTCGACCATGGCGATCTGATAGAGCGTGTCGTCGGAGACCCGCCGCAGCCGATCGCCGGCCTTGGGCACCCATGCGAGTGCGCTCACGAGAGCGGTGACAAGGATGGTCGTCACCCGACGCGGCGCCCGGTCGTCTGGCGCGGTGCGGTTGCTGGTGCCAAACCCCGTCGAGGACGGCTCGAAGTCCAGCGTCCCCATGAAGGCCAGCGGCAGGACGGCAGGATCCGGAACGGCTTCCGACCCACGCGCTGCGCCGGCGGCCCGGTGCATCTTGATCGCCTCGAAGGCTTCCTCGTCGAAGGCCGCGGCGAGCACGAGGTCCACCGCGGCGAGATGAGCGGAGAAGCTCATGGATCAGGCGCCCGGCTGAGGCGCCGCCGCTGACCTGCCCTTACGCTCGACCGGCTTCGAAGGCTCCGGCAGGATGCCATCGAGACCGACGATCTTGGCCACCTCGTCCTGAGGAAGACCATCAGGGATGACCACGCCGGGCGTGATACGGCCCAGCGAGGTGTAGAGCGTCTTGGCCGCCTTCATCACGAGATCACCGTGGCCTTGACCGTTGCATTGGGCCGCCCCGGGATCATCAGGGGGGCGGACTGCGACATCAGCTGCAGCCCTGACGGATCCGGCTCGACCCACTCCTTCGGGAAGATGTCGAGAGGCCTGAGCATGGCATCGACGTCCTGGATGGCGCCGAAGCAGCGAACGCCGTGAACGCCGCCGGTGCCGTCTTCCTGGGCAGGCGCGGCAGTCATGACGACGTCGTTTGCTGCGATGGCGCGGGAGGTCGTTCCGTTCTGTTCCTTGAAGCGGCCAGCATAGACCCAGAGGGTGAACTCGCCCCACTGGCCGACCATGCGCGCACCTTCGACAGCGGCCTGCGGCTGCAGATTGGGGGTGTTCTGGACCCCGCGGCGCAGGTCGGCCTCCTTCAGAAGCTGAGCGTTGTTGCGCAGGAACTTCCAGGCTTCCGGCGACATGATGACGTCGGTGCCTGCATAGCCGGTCTTCTCCAGGATGATGTCCGACCAGTCTTCCAGCATCCCGGAGATGTCCGCGGCGGCGTTCGACCAGATATTACCGGCCCCGGAAACAATGATCTCGTTGCCGGCGTCGCGGCCGAAGTCGACTTCGACGCTGGGATAGTCCTCGCCGGCGATCGTCACCTTGCCATCGACGATGGCTTTCGCCGCCATCCATTCCCAGCGCTCCTCGATCTGCCGCTTCTGCAGCGCCAGGGTGTCGAGGCGAGAGGCATTCATCCGCTCTTCCTGCGTGAGATCGCCCAGAAGCGGCTCGCCCGGATTGCGCCGGATGAAGTCGCCCGGCTTCAGAAAGTGCTTCGGCTTGACGTAGGCCGGACGGAACGATTTGGCCTGATAGCCGTGCCGCTTCTGCGGCTTCGCCTGCACGATGGGGGCGACGAACGGCGCCATCACCGGCAGGTCTTCGAGGACCTCGTCGAAGTAGATTTCCTCCCGCGTCGACAGATACGGCGTGGCACGGAAAAAGCGATCGAGGAAGAACCGCCGCGGCGTGCGGATCGTACGAATGACTTCGACGAGATCTGCCGTCGAATAGAGAACGTTGTCGACCATTAGTCGAAGCCTCCTTAAGCCGCGTCGGGGGCAGCGCCCCATTTGCGGAGGTTGATACCGCGACCGGTCAGGGCCGTCTTCGTGGGCGCCAGCGCCGCACCGTTGAGGCCGACGGCATCCTGGTTGAAGTCGCCTTCGACGTAGACCGCAAGGTCGCCGGCAGCGGCGAGCGTGACGGTGAATGGCATCACGGCGAAGGCCTTGGCCGGCGTCACGAGGGCGCTCAGCGTATCGGTCGCCGTATCCATTTCGAGGATAGCGCCGCGGACGTAGCTGCCGGCGGCGACCTTCAAGGGCTGGCTCCGAACGTTCCCCGAATAGAGGTCGTCGAGGGCCGGGATGGCGTTGGCGAGCGAGCTGCCAGCGAGAGGATAAACCACGTTCGGATCTCCTTACTTTGCGCCGCCGTAGCGGGCTTCGGCCATTTTCAGGAGCGAAGTCTTCTTCTGCTCCGATTGTGCGCCTCCCGGCTGAGGCACGCCGCCGGACATCCGGGCCTTGGCGTAATCCTCGGGCGTCGGGCCGCCATTGGCGGTAGCGACCGGCTTGCCGGCGGCGAGAACAGCCTTGGCCGCCTCGGCGGTGACGCCGGCATCGGCGAGCGCCTTGGCCTGGGCCTCGCGGCCCTGGGCCTCGTCGAGCGCCATGATGGCGTCGGAGGTCTCGCGCTTGGACTTCTCGGCCTTCAGCTCGGCGAGTTCGGCCGCCATGGTCGCGGTCTTGTCCGCGTCCTTCGACGCCGACATCTGTGCTTTGAGGGTGTCGAGTTCGGCGGCCAGAGCGTCCGCCCGTTCCTTGTCCGTCATGGATGACTCCTGTGTTTGACGGGGTGCGGCGGACGCAGCCGCTCGCGTATCAGCGCCGTCGAGGCGCCAATCCTTCTTCTTCGCCAGCGCGACGAGGCGCTTCGGCGCATGGGCGAAAATCCGGTAGTCGAAGGCGGCGACGGGCGCGGCCTTGATCTCCGTCGTCTCGTCGGCAAAGCCCTGGGCGACCGCCTCTTCCGGCGTCAGCCATCGCTCTTCGCGCATGATGGTGCGGCACTCGTCGGCGGTCTTGCCGCTCTTGGCCGCGTAGACCCGGGCATAGGCCGTCGCCAGCGCCTCCAGGCCCTCGACGGTCTTGCGATGGTCGTCGGACGTGCCGAAGGTGTAGCCGGACGGATCGTGGATCATCATGACCGCCCCGGCCGCCATGGTGACGGTCTCGCCGGCCATGGCGATCAGCGAGGCGGCCGAAGCCGCGATCCCCTCGACCACGATATCCGTCGTGCCGGAGCGCGCCGACAACAGGGCGTGGATGGCCGCGCCTTCCGTGGCGATGCCGCCGGCGGAGTTGAGATGCACCGTCAGCGTCGAATCGTCCTCGACCTGTGCCAGGGCGGTGACCACGTCCGAGGAGGTGAACCCATCCTCGAAGTAATAGTCGCCGACATAGCCGGAGAGCCGAAGCTTTCCGTCTTCCAGAATGGCAGCCATGTGGGTTCCTCAGCAGCTCGGCGTGAACCGGAAGCGTTTCGCGTATCGGCGCCGCGGCCCGCCGGTCTTCTCGGCACAGAGCACCTGCAGCCGGGCAATTTCGGCGTCGATCCCGGCCATGTCCGACTTGCCGTAGCGGACCCGGCGGTTGGTGATCGCCGACTTGATCTCGACCTCTTCCACCCGCTCTCCGGAGATGAACCGGAGCTTGACGTTGTAGAGGGCCTGCCAGAGCGCGCACGGATCGTCCGGGTCGACCGAGACGCCGCCGACGAGGATCGGATCAGCCATTGGCCGGCGCTCCAACTGGATCATCCGAAGTCGACCGCGACAGCGCCGCGTCGATCGGCAGATAGGGGTCGGCCATGCCGAGCCCTTCGTAAAGCTTGATGTCCTCGGCCCGCATCGCCGCGATGTCCTGCGGATCGTAGCCGACCGCCGCGCTTTCGATCGCCAGCGAAGACGTCCTGTTGGCAAGCCTCTCCGTCGCCGCCTGCGCACTCTTCTTGTCGTCCGCCGTCGGTGCCGGCGGCCCAACCCATTCGGCCCAGCAGGCTTTCTCGCGGTTCGCCATGAAAGCCGCGACGCCGCCCTTGAACGGGATCCGCTTCTCGACGACGCTCTCGGTCAACCACGCCTCATAGATCGCCTGGCAGATCGGCGCCGCGATCCGCTCGCGCCGGCGCATCACCACCGGCCAGATCGAGGCGTTCTCCATCCGGACGGACGAATAGGTCGCGTTCGTATGATCGAGGGTGAAGCTCGAAAACGTCACGCCGATGCACCGCGCCATGATCCGCTGAAGGTGCATCGAGAACGGCAGGTACTGGTTCCCGGGTGTCTCGGCCGAGTGGAACTTGAACTCCTCGCCCGGGCCGAGGTGATTGATCTGGCTGTCGGAAATGGCGACCCGGCTTTCCCGGGCTTGATCAAGGCGCGCCTTCATCGCGGCGCAGAAGTCGCCGACGAGTTCGGTCCCGATTGCCGTGCCCTCGACCACAACGTCCTTGAGCGCTTCCAGCGCTTCGAACGCGGCCGCCGACGGTTCCGGGCTGGTGAGGGTCGCCGCGAACACCGTCTGCAGCACCGCAGTCTGCAGCGTCGCATCGTCCAGCTTCTCGGACATTGCCCAGGTCTTCATGACCGGCGCCAGTTCCGAGATACCCCGGACGTCGTGCGGATCCTTGGGATCGAAGACGTGGTAGAACAGCGCCGAGCCAAACTGGTCGCGCGCCGCATAGTCTTGCGTCTCGGCCAGTCCGCCACGACTGATCCTCAAGCGATAGGCCTGTGGACGGTCGTTTTCGTCGAGAACGACGCCCTGGTGCAGGCCCTCGAATTCATTCGTGTCGCGCACGAGATGCACCGGCGACGTCGCCGAGACCTTCAGGCCGGTGCGGATGTTGTAGCGCTGGCGCGTCGCCGCCGGCATGTAGCCGAGCGCGCCGCAGGCCTCGCCGAAGGCGACGTGATGCCCGAGGCTCATGTCGACGATCTGCGGGATCGTGAACTTGCCCCGGTGGTCGCACTCGGCAGGGTTCCACGACCACTGCCGCCATTCCCGCTCGACCAGCCGCTTCCATTCGCTCCGCTCGGCCTTGGTCCAGCCCAGAGCCTCGACGTCCGGCTGGGCGTTGAGCTTCAGCTCCGTCCCGACAGTATCTGCCTTGACCTGGTCGACGGCACCCTTCAGGCGGCCCGAATTGTGGATGAAGTCCGCAGCCAGCGCCGCAGCCCTATCCCAGGCCCACTGGATGTCCCGACGGGAATCCGGAAGCGACGCCCAGCGCGACGTCAACACCGCCGACCCGGTGTCGCGCAGATACCGCATCGTCGGACGGACCTCCGGCGCCGGACGCGCGGGCGCGATCGCCGTTGCGACGCTTTGCCTGATCCGTGCGACGAGGCTCATCGACTCTTCCATGCTTTCAGCTTGTCGGCGAAGGACGACGACGCCAGCTTCGGGGCGGGGGCCCGCTCCGTTTGCGGCGGCTCGGCCCTCGGCGCGAACAGCCCGTCCTCGAGGTCGAGTTGGGCATCCTCAGCCGGGGTTTCCCGTTCGGCCTCGTAGCGATCCCAGATGGCGTCGGGCAGCGTGCGAAGGCCCAGCTTGATCGCCGCGGCCTCAGCCTGCAGATGCGTGTCCAGCGCCTCGTTCGGCTGCGACGCATCCTTGACCCACTCATAGACGGTAAAGCCCGTCTTGGTCTTCTTCGGCCGACGGCTCTCGGCCGTCAGCTGGCGGAAATACTCGTCTTCCAAACCCTTCGGCAGGCCGATGAAGCCGAGCTCCGACGGGTCCTCCTTCACGATTCGCCGATAGAGGCTCATCTTCAGGATGCTCGTCGCGAAATTGTAGAAGCGCTTCGAGTAGCGCAGGAGCTTGCCCTTGGCGGTTCGCTCCTTCTTGACCTGGCTGATCAGCGGCGCGGTCTCCGACCCGACGCCGCGCACCATGATCACCCGGCTCGTCGGCCAGCCCTTCGCCCACTCCCAGACGTCCTCGGTATAGGCATTGCCGTCGATCGCGGCGAGGTCGATGCCGAGGCGATGGCCATAGGCGTTACGCCAGCTCTGCTCCATCAGACCGTCCAGAATGACCCGGCAGCGATCTTCCGAGATGTGCCCGGTCACGACACCGTATTCGATCACCCAGCGTCGCTTGTGGCGGCCCCATCCGACCAGCTGCCATTCGACTCGGTCGCCCTGGCAGTCGATGCCCATGGTCAGGACCAGAGCGCCAGGAGGAACGCTGCCACGGGAGTATTCTGCCGCCGCCGCTCGGTCCCTCAGGCTCTCCCAGGGCGGCGCCTCGCCCAGCGTCTTGTAGGCGCGGCCGAGCGTGTCGTTGAAGAAGGTCTGTTCCGACGCCGGGTCGCCCTTGGCGTCGAGCCATTCCCGGGCGATCCGCTCGAAGCTCTGCAGGTAGGAGAACGCCGACCACAAGTCGAAGGAGCGATGCTCGCGCTTGGCCTTGGGGTTCTCCGCCCGCCACTCGCCCCGCGGCAGCATCTGCGGACGATGGTGCTCGCGGATCTCGCAGCCGCATTCGACGCAGGTGAAATGCGCATCCTCCGGCTTGTCCTCCTCGAGGACGGCCAGCATGTTTTCCCACTCGAGCACCTGGTAGTGGTCGCAGTGCGGACAGGGCAGATGCAGCCGCTCCTGGCTCCCCTTGTTGAAGTTGTCGGTGATCCGGCAGCCCGGCTCGACCAGCGGCGTCGAGATCTTGAAGATCTTGGCGAACTCGTGGGCCCGCGACCGGCTGTTGGCGAGATGCTCCGGGTCGCCCGCGTTGTTCATCTCCCCCTTCGACAGGTCGTCCTGGACCTGCCGCTTGAAGGTCACCATCGACAGCGACGCCGGCGAGTTGGCGCCCGAAATCTGGATCGACCCGCGCCCGTCCACCCGCTCCTTGTAGAGCACCGAATCGAGACCGTCCCGGGACTTCATCGGGAACAGCTCGGCCAGCGCCGTTGTGCCCTTCAGCATCGGCGCCAGCTTCATCTTCGACCAGCGCTGGGCGTTCCCCTCCGTCGGATGGACATAGAGAATGTCGCTCGGGTCCATCGCGATCGACCCGCCGGTGAAGATGTTGGCGAGCACCGTGCCGCCGAGCTGCGCCGACTTCTTCAGCGTCACAACCCGGCAGGGATCGGACGGACCGAGCGCCCGCAGGATCTCGTCGAAATACGGGAACAGCGTCCGATTGTAGGGCCCCGGGAACGGGCTTTCGCGATCGGAGAAGATGATGTTGGCTTCCGCCCAGGCCAGATAGTCCACCGGCGGCGGAGGGGTCATGACCTCGGCCATGACGTCCCACATGATCCGCTCGGCATTCGCCGTCTCGATGATCAGATGCGTCACTGGAGCGGCCCGCCATCCTGCACGATGACGCTTTCCAGCGTCGCGCTCGTCTCCTCGGCCTTGGCCGCGTGGCGCTTGGCCGCCCCCTCCTGATAGGCCCGAAACTCCGCCTTCAGGAGATGCAGGACGTCGCGCTGCGGGATGCCGAACTTCGACGAGACCGCCGTCGCCAGCGAGGCGAGCGAACCCTCGAAGGACGACAGCATCGCACCGGCGAGCCGCGTCATCTGCTGGCGGGCGTCCGCCGTTTCCATGAACCGGCCGCGTCGCGCCTCCTCCTCCTCGGCCGCCTTGCGGTTCTTGCGCTGGATCTCCTGCAGCTTCTCCAGCTTGAAGCGCTGTTCGAAGTCGTCGAGCAGCGGCGGTGAACCGGCATTGCCACCGGCGGCCTCGAGACCGACGGCGTGCCTCAGGCCAGGGGCCTCGTCGGAAGGCTGTATATCGGACGCGGAGCCTGCGGCCGGTCCGCCGAGCCGCGTCGACAGCCCGTTGCCGAGCGCCTGGCCGGGGTCCCGCCGCTCGCGGATCTGCCGCTTGGCGACCTCGACCCGGATGCGCGCCATCCGCCCCTCGCCGGCGATGGCATCGGGACCGATCTTGCCCTCGGCGATCATCTGCGAGACGCGCCCGGGCGAGACGCCGATCATCTCGGCGAACGCACCCTTGGTGACGACGCCCTCCATCGTGGAAGCCTCGCTCACCAGCTCATCCTCTTTACCTGCCCGTCCTTTAGCTCTTTAGGCCCCGTCTTTAGGCTCTCAAAAGCCGCTCAGACTGAGCAGATCCCGCGCGCGGCCCGCACCGCAGGCCCTTGCTTTGCCCAGACGGTCCCTTGATTTCGTTGCATATTTGTCACGGATTTGGAGGCTAAGTGCAAAAATGTCACACATTCGGAGGCGAGCCGCAGCCGCCTGCCACATCAGAGGCGGCCGAGCATGTAGGTGATGCCCCGCGCCATCTCCTGGAAGAACACGCCCCGCGCGATCTCGCCCAGCATGTCCTCGTACACAGGCGGGTTGCGGGTCGCCTCGCCTGCCGGGTTCGGGCCGAACAGGCGCATGGTGGGGTAGCGAGCTGAGCCCTTGCGCTTCAGGATCCGGCCATCCCCCTTGCCGCCCTTGGCGATGAAGGCCGAGCGATAGGTGCCGCGCAATGGGACGGCGACGCCGCGCTTGTTCTGCTTTCCCCCGATCTCGTCGAGGGGGATCTGCTGAGACCGGACGATCAGCATCAGGGCATCAGGGGCGATGTAGGACCGCATCCGCGCCTTGATGTGCTTCTGGGCGACGTCCATGCGGGCGGAGGCCAGCTGCGCATAGGTCCGTTCGACCACCGAGCGCGACCGCCCGTAGGCCCGAGCCATCACCTGTTCCTGCAAATGGGCCGGCAGCTGCTGGAACGCCTTGGATAGCCGCGCGAAGTCGGCGCTGTCGATCTTGAACTGGACGGTCACTGCCCCGCCCCGCCCGGCTTCGTCTCCCGCACCACCGGGCGCCGATAGATCGGCAGCACGCCGTCATCATCGGCCGCCCCGCGGCGCACGTCGCGCAGGATGGCGGGAACCGTCTTCACCGCCCCGATCACGCCGCCCTTGGCGTGGCCCGCGGCGAGAAGCCGGCGGCGCCTCTGGCAGGCCCGGCATACCATCACGCGGCCACATCCATCGGCGGGATCAGCGCCGCGACGCTCGGATCGCGCACGTCCATCCACTCCATCGGCACCCCATGATCGGCCGCAATCCGCGTCCACAGATCCCGGTCTGCCGGCTCGAGGTTCCAGGCGACGACGATTGCCGACAAGCCCAACGACAGCAGCATGCCCGCCAGCGCGCCCATGCAGAGCGTGATCTGCCCCTCGTCGAGCGGATTGACCAGCGCGGCACGGATATCGTCGCGGTGGACGCACATGAGCGAGAGATCGTCGGCCATCAGCCTGCGGGCGAGCGGCATCTTGCCGCTGTTCGCCGGACCGGAGACGACGACGAGGCGCTGGCTGGCCATGGTCGTTCTCCCGTCGTTCGCCGAGTGTCGGGACGCCCTGCCCCAAACACAAAAGCGCCCCGGGTTTCCCCGAAGCGCTCGATGCAAATCTCTGATGGTTACGGGTATCGCCAAATCATCGTCGCAAGTCAAGCGGCATCCCGCCCCGCTGACGACACCCCTTCAGGTTTCCCGCCGAATTCGACCGCGGCACCATCCCGCTCGCCCTCCGCCTCCCACGGCCACAGGCGCAAGCCCGGCCCGTCGACGCCATGCTCGGCCAGCCGTCCATCCAGATCGCCGGCAAGCGCCGCCAGCGAGATCACATAGGCCTGGTAGGCGATCCGGTCCGCCACCAGCCCGGCCAGATCCGGCGCGAACACCGTCTTGCGATAGGCCGCCGGATGCGGCCGCCGGCGCACCCGGTCGAACCCGTCGATCTCGATGGCGATCTCAGGCCGCCCCTCGCCCGCCGCGCGCCACACCTTTCGGAACCAGGCAGCCCCGCCCTGGGCATTGCGCACCGTCTTGCGCTGGACGATGTCCGGACGCCGCCACTCCGGCACGGAGCCGAGCAGCGCATGGCGGATCAGCGTTCCCGGCATCCGGCCCTGAAGCATGATCGGCACCATGGCGAGGCCCCGCGCATGGGCCTCGGCCCGCTCGTCGTCGGTCATCGGCTCGTCTCCGACCGGCACGACATCGCCGAGGACGTCGTATCCCTCCGGTGCCTCGAACCACGCGTCCCTGAAAGAGCGCACCACCTTGTCGACGGCAATGGCGTCGGGATGCGGCTCGGCATCGGCCGACAGGTCCGGGAAGAGCCCGAAGCCGTTGGAGGCGTCGATGTGGGTGCCCAGCGTCGCCAGCCCGGCAAAGCAGGGCGACGCCATCACCGGCCCCTGCCGCCCGCTCCACCCCGCCTTCGGCAATTCCTGCCGATAAGCCCAGGCCAAGAGATCCTCGATCTTGATCCGTTTCATGCGTCACAACCCTCGTGTTTCGACCTATCGTCCCTAGCGTCCCTGATTTTCCCGCTTGCGTCCCTCAAACCCATCTCCTGCCTTTCTGCTTAACTCTCTGTATTTTCGAAGAAAACGAAGGATGGTTGAAAACGATAGGGCCGCTAGGGACGCTAGGGACGCAAGAACTCGCGTTACGTATGGAGTTCGGCCGGTCTCTCTCACTCTCGAAACACAGGCATGGCGCAAAGAAAGATCACCCACACCCGCACATGCGCGCCTGCATGCGAAACCTGAAAATTACCGTCCCTAGCGTCCCTAGCGTCGCAAGCTGTTGAAACCCCACACCCTTTGACAGGGACGCAAACGCGAAAACCCCGCCTCCAGCGTCCCTGCCGTCCCTCATTCGACGAGACGAAGGGCGCAAACCGGCATCCGGTCGTCTCACAAGGCAAAGGGTGCGGGTTCGCAGCGTCATCAGAACGGCGGCGCCGCCCTGAACTCGCCGCACCAGTCGTCGGCGAATGTAACCGGCCATCGCTCTTTCTTGGGCGCGGGTGGGCTTCGACGGCAGAGACCCGCATGGCCCGTGCCGTCCTCGATCTCGACGCCCAGCGTCTCCTCGGCGCCGGACACACAGTGTTCGATCGCCGTCCCCTCAGTTCCGACCTGCCTGGTGTCCCAAAACCGGCAGGCGCGGCATCGTTCGTCATCGATCATCGTTGGATCTCCTCATGGTCCGCGAGCGCTTCAGTGAGAAAGGGTGCGCAAGGCGATGAGCTCGCGTCATCGCCCGCCCCCATAATCGGCCGGGTAGTCGCCCGGCCCGCCGCTCGCCTGCGGCTGAAACTCGGATCTGATGACGAGGCCCTTGTAGACGGTGGTGCTGACCTTGGCCTTCCAGAAGACGTGCATCTTGCCGTCGGACCCCTCCCAGCTCTTCTGGGCATAGTCGGGAAATCGCTTCGAGAAGGTCGCCTGCTTGAACTCGGCCGCGCCCTCGCGCACCGCCCAGCGGGAATAGGCGTCGAACAGCTCGCCAGGCGTCACCATGTCGGCCTCCGCCCCGGAGACGAGACAGGCGGCGCGGATGAAGCCGCCGATCGGGTCGCTCTCCTCGCGATAGTCCTGCGTCGCCGCCAGCACCTTGGCCGGCGGATTGAGCCCATAGTTGAGATATTCCAGCGCGCCCTCGAGCGCCCAAGCGAGAACGCCCTCGGCCTCCCGCTTCAGCTTTCCGGCCAGCGCCCGGTCGACGGCCTCCTTCGGGATCTGCACCTCGAAGGGCACCATGTGGACGCGGCGCCAGATGCCGTCGGAGGTGTCGTCGATGCGCGGCTTGTGGTTGCCCGACAACACGATCTTGAAATGCGGGTCGACCTCGAAGAAGTCCTGATGCAGCCGGCGCACCGGCATCTTCTCGCCGCCGGTCAGCTGCTTGATCAGCGCGTCCTTCAGCTTGACGCCCATTTCCGGCTCGGCCGCGAAGACGACGCGGGCGCCGGGCAGCCGGGCGAGATCCGGCGTCGCCTCGGCGCCGCCCCGGCGCGAATCGCCGGCAAACGAGTCGATCGACAGCGTCACGGCATAGTCGTCGAGGACATGGGAGAGGAGATCGGTCAGCGTCGACTTGCCGTTCCGCCCGATCCCGTAGAAGAACACGAGGCATTGTTCGGAGGTCAGTCCCGTCAGGCAGTAGCCGAAGAAGCGCTTCAGAAAGGCCCGCATCTCCGGGTCCGGCTGCACCGTCTTCAGGAACTTGTCGAAATGCGGCGCCCGCGCCTGCCAGCTGCCATCGGGACCCGCCAGCGACGACGCCGAAGGCGAGGAGCTTAAGGGCGGGGAATCAAATGGCACCAGCTTGGTGATGTAGTCGGCCTGGCGATGCGGGTGCCGCTCCAACGTCCAGACGAAGCGCGGGTCGTCCGGGTCGCTCTCTTCGTCCTCGCGCTGCACGAAGCGCAGCGTTCCGTTCGCACAGTTGAGGGCGAGGCGGTCGCGGTTGAGGTCGCCGACGAGCCGGGCGCAGTGCGGCGCGGCCTCGGTCAGCATGTTGTTGATCTTAGTGGTGCCGGCGGCGCTCTTGGCGTGGCGGAAGCGCGAGGACATGCGGCCGGAAATCGCTTCCTTGGCCTCCTCCATCGCGGCGATCCGGTCCTTCAGCGCCTCGGCCTGCCCGGCCTCCTCCGCCGTCCATTCGGCGCTCTTGCGCGCCTTGATCGCCGCGTCGAGATCCTTCGCCGCCTTGGCGGCCCGGGCTCCTGCGCCCGCATGCTCGGCCAGCGCCGCATCGATGCGCGCGGCTTCGCGCCGGATTTCCTCCGGCGAAAGGGCCGGCTCCTCGCCATCTGTCGACACCCGCGCCTTGCGCTCGAAGCTCAGCCGCTTCGCCGTTTCCCGGGCCGCCTCGCCTTGCGCGGCGACAATGGCGAGCCGGGCCAGCCACCTCGCCTCCTGCGACGTCGGTTGCCCCTCCGCCCGCTGCCGTGCCGCGACGGCCTTGCCCAGCGCCTTCAGCTCCTCGCGCGCCGCCTTGCCGGCGACGATCGCCGCCTGCTCTTCCTCGCTGCCGTCGAGGCCATAGGCCTCCTCGACGATCATCTCGGCCGCCTTCTGGGCCAGCGGGCGAACGATCGAGCCGTCCTCGTCCTCCTTCCAGCGGCGCCCGTCATAGCCGTGCCAGGCCACCCGGGCGACATGACAGATCCGGTCGCCATAGCGGATCAGCAGGCGGCGGCCGTTGCCGATGTCCGTCTCCGGCTCCAGACGGCATTCCTCGAGGATCTCCTCCGGCGACAGGGCCGGCCCGTCGTCGTCCTCCTGCGCCGGGGACGAGGTGGCGGGATCGAACCTTGCATCGAAAGACGGGGATGGGGCTTTTGCCGATCCCTCATCCTGAGGTGCCCGTCCGCCAGGACGGGCCTCGAAGGGCGCGCCATCCGCCGTCAGCCCGGCTCGGGCGAGATAGGCGAGGACGGCCTCGCGCTGGTCATGTCCCCCTCCCATCGGTCAGGCCGCCTTATTGGTAAGACGACGAAGAGCACGGAGTTTATCCAGATCGGCTTCGGTCTGGGCCCACCCCCAGATCTTCATGCTGCGGCCAGATCTGCCGGTGCGGCTATCAAGTCCGCCGCCACCGCCCTTTCCGATGAAAATCCATCCATCGAAGCGATAAAGGTTGCCGGTGTGGAGAGCTTCGTCTTGATACGAGACAGCGAACGAACGCCGGTGCCTGGCGGCGATCAAAGGGAAGATCATCTCTCGCCAAATACGGAGCATCGGCCTGCACATGCCAGGCCGCAATGCGCAAAGACGAACGAGTTCCGCGACTTCTGTCCTGAATAAACCGGTGCTGCCGACGACTTCACGAGCCGTTTCGCCCGTGACTGTCACGGCCACCGGCTCACCATGCTGGAACATCGCGTGGTGGGCTTCAAATGAGTAGACAGGCCGATTGACCGCCCCCATGCGGTGACCCCACGCCACAAGCAGTTGGTTCACATCTCGACGGTCGATCGCTTCGATATGCATGATCGGGGGGACAAGCATCACGCCGCCACCTCCCGCGCCGCCAGCAGATCGGCAAAATCCCGCCCCCGCGGCGGCCAGGCCGTCGCCACCGTCCGCCCTTCGGCACCGAACCGGATCTCCGCCCGCATCATCGCCGCGCCCGTCGCGACGATCTCGGAATCGGCGTCGGCGACGAGCAGCACCTCGCTCACATGCTTCGGCACCTGGGCTGCCGCATCCGCCGGTTCGCCCGCCTTCGGCTCCGGCCCCGCCACCCTGAGCGGCGCCTTGCCGCCGCGGTTCTTCAGGGTCGGATGCGGGAACCTACCCTCGGCCCGCCCCGCCAGATTGCCGAGATCGCCGGCGGCCGCATAGATCGTGTCGCCCCGCGCGCCCTCGGCCACTGCCACGGCCAGCACGTTCTCGATCCCCTCGCCGCAGACGAAGCGCGTTCGCGCAGGGTCCGGCAGGATCTTCCCCTCGATCTCAAGAAACCCGATCAGCGGGATGAGCCCGCCCTTCTTGCGGCCGCGCATCTTCTTCGTCGCCAGCCGCTCGCCGGTTGCGGGGTCGACCAGATCCGGCCGCCCCTTTCGCCCGCGCGCATCGAGCCAGGTCAGATGGCAGCCGACGACGGCACCGCCCGCATCGACGAAGGGCAGCACCATCGCCTGCCCCGAATGGATCGCCACCGGGCGCCCGCCCTCGTCCGTGCCGTGCCAATAGGCCTCGTCGACGATCGCCCGGGCAAAGGGCAGCACCGGCAGGGCAAAGCCGCCGAGCCGGCCCGTGAGATAGGCCCGGACGGCGGATCTGGGGTTTCCCTCATCCTGAGCCTGTCGAAGGACGGGGGAAACCCCACCCGCCGACGCCCGCGCCATAGACCCTCGCCCTTCGACAGGCTCAGGATGAGGGTCGATCGGAACCGCATGCTCCCATTTTCCCCGCGCCTTGCCGATCTCCCGCTCGCGAAAGGCATTGGCCTCCCGCTCGCTGGCCTCGGATGCCGCTGCCGCCTCGGCCTTGCGCGCCGCCAGCCGCGCGTCCCGCGCCGCCCGGTCCTCGGCACTCTCCGGCGCCTCGCCCGGCACGTCGCGGCCCAGCGCCGCGGCGCAGGCGGCGAGGAAATCCTCGCGCCGCTTGACGTCGAGGCCGAGAAGATGCGCCGCCAGCGAGATCCCGTCGCGGCCCTCACCGGCGCCCCGGCAGATCCAGGCGTTCTTCAGCCGGTTGACGGCGAATCGGTCCGTCCCGCCGCAGACCGGGCACGGCCCCGCCTCCTCGCCGGTGGCGATCCGCTTGAGGCCGGTAACGCCCAGCCGATCGGCCGCCTCGCCGACGGTGACGGTGCGGGCCTCCTCGATGAAGGCGTCGGTCATGGCCCGGCCTGCCCCGGAAGTGCGATCCTCGGTCATTCGGCGGCTTCCATCATCGGCTGGATTGCAAGGTCGGCGCAGTTGGCGGCGACGAGGGCAGCTGCGAGCGGCGGGCAGACGGAGTTGCCGCAGCACGAGCCCTGCACCGTCGCCGAGATCGGCGAGCCGTCGGGCCGCCGGTCGATGATGTAGCTGTCCGGAAAGCCCTGCGCCCGGAACCGCTCGCGCGGCGTCAGCATCCGCATGCCGATGTCGGCGATGGCATAGGTCTGGCCATCGATGTCGAGGGTGACGAGGCCCATGCGGTCCTTCGTCGTGTCGGTGTGCATCGGCCCGTCGACGGCCGCGCCATCCCCGGTACCGTAATATTTCGTCAGGAACGCCGAGATCAGGCTGGCATGCTGACCGCCGGCAAGCACGGTCTTGCTCGGCCGGTCGAGGCCACCCTCGCCGCCGCGCGTGTTCGAGGTGTAGGCCCAGGACAGATGCGCGGCCACCACCTGCTGCTGCGCGCCCGAGGCCGTGAGCGTCGCCAGCGGCTCGTCCGCCGCCCGGCCCGGATTGACGCCGCCGATCCGGCGCGCATCGTTGTTGTGCTGGGCGAGGAAGGCCGCGACGACGCCATGCTTCGCACCGCCGGCCACCTGCGTTCCGATCGGCTGGCCGATGTCGAGCGCCCTCGGCGCCTGCCCCTCGCGCTCGCCGTATCCCGTCTGGACCATCGTCGCCGCGACGAGCCCGATCGGCGCCGCGCCGCCCGGCCGCTTGACATGGCTGTTGGCGGTGATCGTCGGCGCCGGCTGGTCGAGGCCCGCGCCGGTCGAGCCGGTCTGGAACTTCGTCAGATGCGCGGCGATCACCGCATTCTGGTCCTTCGGGCTGGCGGTGATCGTGTGCAGCGGCGCGTCGGCGGGCCGGTTGGCGCCGCCATGCTGGGCGAAGGTGACGACGGGGGCGACGAGGGCGTGGGAGTTTCCCGCGCTCGTCTGGGTGCCCGCCGGTTCGTCCAGCGGATATTCCCGCCGCCCGCCGCTGTCGCCATGGGCGACGCTGACGAGGAACGGCTTCTTCGCCTCCAGCACGTAGCGCACGATGCCCCGGGCGATCCGCCGCATCGTCGCGTCCGCCAGCGGCCGGATCGCCCGCACGCCGTGCTTCGCCCGGATCTCCTCCGCCGTGTCGAAGATCGACGGGCACGGCAGCGACCAATCGATGATCTCGGCCGCCGTCCGCCAGGGCGCCTTATGCCCCGCGACGACGTCGGGATCCGTCGGCGCGCCATGGCTCGGCGCCGGCCAGACGATCGGCTTGCCGTCCCGCCGCGCGATCATGAAGAAGCGCTTGCGGATCGTCGGCGCGCCGTAGTCGCAGGCCCTGAGCTCGCGGAACTCGACCTTGTAGCCGAGCCGCTTCAGCTCCTTCACCCACTGCCGGAAGGTCTGCCCGCGCCGGTCCGGGCACGGCACGAAGACGCCGGGCTTCGTCTCGACCAGCGGACCCCAGCTCTGGAACTCCTCGACATTCTCCAGGATGATCACCGCAGGCCGCACGCGCTTGGCCCAGAGGACGACGACCCAGGCGAGGTCGCGGATGTTGCGCTTGACCGGGCGCCCGCCCTTGGCCTTGGAGAAATGCTTGCAGTCGGGGGAGAACCAGGCGAGCCCGACCGGACGCCCTCTGCCGAAATGGGTGCCGACGGCGTCCAGCGGATCCACCTGCCAGATGTTCTTCGACAGGTGCAGCGTGTCGGGGTGGTTGACCTGGTGCATCGCCAGCGCGTCGGCGTTGTGGTTGATGGCGATGTCGGGCGAGCGGCCGAGGGCCATCTCGATCCCGGTGGAGGCGCCACCGCCGCCGGCGAAGCTGTCGACGATCAGCGGGCGCTGGACCATGCCGCTCATGCCCGGCCTCCCTGCACCACGGCGAGCCCCGTCTCGCCCCGTTCGGCATTGCGCACGGCGTCAAGCATCAGCACGACGTCGGGCTCCGGCAGATCCAGAAGCCGGGCGATGTCGAGCATGTCGAAATGCCCCGATCGCCACAGGACGACGATCGCGGCCGATTGCGCGGCGGTCAGCATGGCGGGGCTCCGGTGGTTTTCGGGGTCGTGACGCCATCGTCGAGGACGGCGTCGGCAATGCCATCATCGGCAATGGTCGCAATCAGGTCGCGCGCGAGGTGGCAGACATGAATGTCCCGCGCCGCCGCAAAGGGCTGCAGCATGGCAAGGACATCGAAGGGGACGCGCACGGTCCGCGTCGTCGGCTCCGGCTCCTCCGGTCCTCGCTCGCGCGGCAGGTCGAGCCCAGCACGCGACCGATAGACCGACACCGTTCCACGGGTCAGCCCCGTCCGTCGTGCGATCTCGGCGGTCGTCAGACCCTCGAGCGACAGCATGACAACCTCGGCCCGGCGCGATCGGCGGCTCATGCCGCGCCCCCATCGCCGGCAGCTTCGGCCAACGCCAGATCCGTCAGAAAATCCGGCCCGGCCGCGTTGCGGCGGATCTCGTGCCCCCGCGCCCGGGCAAAATTCAGCACCTCGCGATGGGTGAAGCCGGCCTCGTCGGCCAGGCACTTCACCGTCTCCACCGAAACCATTGCGCCAAGCCGGGCCCGGAACGCCGCGTCGAAGAAGTCGGCCAGCGGATCGGAAAAGATCGGGGCGAGCCCCGTCACCGTGTCGCCGAAGCGCCCGCCGCCGACGGAGGCCGCCATCACCGCGAGCTCGGCGGCGAAGATCGCAAACGGCAAGGGAGGTCCGGCCCGGCCGAGATTGGCCAGAAAGCCGCCCAGCGCCTCATAGGTGCGATCCAGCTGCAGCCGCCCGGCCGGATCGGCCTTCACCCGCGCCCGCACGAAGGCGACGAGGTCCGGATGATAGTCGGCGGGGAACTCGGCCCGGGCGTTCATTCGGCGGCCTCGGCAGGGCCCTCGGCGATGGCGGCGAAGAGCGGCGAGATGTCGGAAGCCTGGCGCCTCGGCGCGACCCGCCATTCCGCTTCGATCCGCCGCCGCGACAGCGCGGCATAGTCGGGATTGAGTTCGATCAGAGCGCCGCGCCGCCCGTGCCGCAGAGCGACCAGGGCCGTCGTACCGGCGCCGCCAAACGGGTCGAGCACGACGCCGCCCTTGGGACAGCCTGCCAGGATGCAGCGTTCGGCCAGCTCCGGCGGGAAGGTCGCAAAATGCGCGTCGGCGAAGGGCCGGATCGCGAACTCCCACGCCGTCAGCGGCGCCGGCTCGAAATTGCGCAGCAGGCGCCCCTTGCCGCGCGGCGTCGCCTCGATGCCGGTGTGGTTGATGTGGCCGTCATGCCGAGGCGTCAGGGCACGGATCTTCTCGCGCCGCTCCCCGTCTGGGATCTGGGAATCCATCGTGTGGCGACCATAAGTCGAACGACCTCGGACTGTAGTAGTCTGCCCCTCAGCGTCTTGCCTGCGGCCGACAGCCACCGCCGAAGCATCGTAATAGGCGCCGATCCGGACCCATCGCGGCCCCTGCTGGTCGGGGCGGGTGGTCAGCGGCGCGGTCTGGGTCAGATCCGGGAGAAAGCTGATCTCGCCGGTGTCGCGGGCGCGCCAGACGTCGCCGTCGCCGCTCTTGGTCAGAAGGAAGATCTTCTCGTGGGCGACCGAGGGCCGAGCCGACCCGGACGAATCCGGCATCGGGTTCGTCTTGCCCCAGACGATTTCCGAGCGCACCCACCAGCCGGCATCTTGGAGGGCGATCGCCAGCCGGTTCGGGATCATGCACAGATCCTTGGCCTTCAGGCTGCCGCCGATCGTCGAGAACGGCTTGTCGCGGAACGTCCGGTCGTCGCCGCCCGCCGCCTTGGTGTCGGCGGCGCTGCGCCCGTTCGGGCTGGTGGCATAGCAGTCGCCATAGTTCAGCCAGAGCGTCCCTGTGGGTTTAAGCACCCGCCGCACCGCCTCGAAGACCTCGACCATGACGGCCAAATGCTCGGCCAGAGTCGGCTCGAGCCCGATCTGCCCGGCGACGCCATAATCGCGCAGCCCCCAATAGGGCGGCGAGGTGACGACGCAGTCGACGCTGTCCGCAGGCATGGCGGCCAGGCGCTCACGCACGTCACCGACATGCAGCGTCACCCGCCCGTCCAGAAACGTCTCGGCCTCGCCCGCCCCGCTCACGGCTGACCCACCTTGTCGAGGATCACCGTCGCGGCGGCCATCAGCTCCCCCGCCTCGCGGCGGATCTCGGCGCGCTCGGCGCTGGTCACCCGCCCGTCGGACAGGGCGCTGAGCACCGCCGTCACGACGTCCGAGCCCTCGCTCGCCAGCCGCGCGACGTCGCACAGCGCCAGCGCCCCCGGCCCCTCCGGCGCCGCCAGCCGGCGCACCAGATAGCCCGAGACCACCGCCCGGCCGCACAGCCGCTCCAGATGGGCGACATGGCAGAGCGGCATGAAGCGCTTCGGCTCGGCCATCGAGCCCCAGTTGGAAACCAGGCTCTGCGCAACCCCCAGCACCGAGGCCACCGCCACCGGCCCGCCGCAGGCCTCGATCAGCGCCTTCGTCACCACCTTCAGCGCCTTCTCGTCGTCGGTGAGGACGTCGGTCATCGCTGCGCGTCCTTCTCGACGAAGCGCTCGAAAGCGCGCTGCCGGGCAGCCTCGACGAGGCCATCGGCGACGTCCGGGCGCAGGTCGTAGAGGCGCGTCAACAAAAGGTAAGCCGCGAGGATCATGGACTCGACGACGACCAGCAACTCGGAAGAGCTGCGGGTCTCGCGCCCTGCCCGCTGCACGAAGTCATGGGCCAGCCGGTTGTGCTTGTCGGACGCGCTCATTGGACGACCCTCCCAGTCTTGCCGGAGGCGACGCGCCCCGTCGCCGCCTCCGGCTGCCCCACGCCGCACGCGGCGCGAAGCTCGGCGATATCGATGATCGTGACGGTCGGGCCGCGCCGCGATGCGAGGCCGGCCTTGGCGGCTTCGAGCACAAGCCCGGCCACGAAGATCCCTGCGAGGAGGCCGACGAAAAAGCGGGCGCTCATGCCGCATCCTTTCCGGCGGCCGCGCCGTCCGTAAGCTCGCGTGATGGTTCGGTCTGGGAATTCACATGCGCGCTGCGACGCGCTGCCGCAGTTTCGCCGTCATGGACACTGCCGCGCTCACCCTCGCCCTTCGAGGCTCGCTCCGCTCGCACCTCAGGATGAGGGTGATCGGTGACGCCGCGCCCGGCCAAAGCTGCCGCCGCCGCCACAGTCCCCTCATCCTGAGCCTGTCGAAGGGCGAGGGGCCCCGCGACGCCGCCAACGACACCCGCCCCGGCCTCAGGCTGCGACGAGTCGTCCGCGCCTTGCGGCCGTGCCACAATGGCGAGCATCAGCCTCGCCAGCCCGGGACGAACGCCATGGTGCCGCAGAATCCTGCCGAAATGCGCAGCCTTCTCCTGATGCACGCCCTCACCCGCCTCTACAGCGATGTCACCATCGCCGCCCGGCGCGGGCGTCTCACGGAACACGACATCCGCGGCATCGAGGCCAAGGTGATCGAGATGCTGCGCAAAGCGCCCGACTTCGCGGACGAGTTCCAGACCTTCGAGGTCGAACCGGTGATCGCGCAGGTAAGGAGCGAGATCACCCTGTTCTGCGACATAAGCCGCGAGGGGCGTGTCCTGAAGATCGGCGAGAAAGGCGGCAAAGGGCGATGACATCACGGCGCGATCCTCAGGGGCTCTGGATATCCCGCCCCGGCCTGCGCCTGCGGCGCTCCGACGAAGCTCGCCGGGGTGACGCGCCCGCCGGAGATTTTCTCGGCGGCGAGCGCGATGCCGAGCGGACAGGGCCGCTCGCCCCGCTCGTAGCGCTGCAGGGTGCGGGCGGGATTGCGCCCGACGATCCCGAGGAGACCAGCCGCTTCCGCCAGGGTTTTCCCGGTCTCGGCGCGCCATTGCGTGTGGGTGAGGTGTGACATGGACGGAATAGTAGCCATATCGGCTACCTCCCTGTCAAGCCGATGTAGCGCATATGGCAGTTTCGCTCATAGCCGAAACGGCTACGGTCGCGCCATGCAGACCGCTCGCCTCCCGAACCGCATCAAGACCCTGATGAAGGAAAAGGGCTTCACACGTGAAGCTCTCGCCGAGGCCGTCGACGCGCATCCGGTGACCATCTCTAAGCTGATCGCCGGCACGATCGACATGACCACCAGCTGGATGGAAAGGCTCGGTGCCGCCCTCGGCGTCCCGCCGATCGAGATCCTCTCCTCGCCCGCGATGGTCCGCACCGTGACGGTCAAGGCGTCCGTCCAGGCCGGCGTCTGGTCGGAAAACTCCGAATGGCCTGATCGCGACGACTGGTATGAGGTGGCTATTCCACGCGACGCGGAACTCGACGGCATAGAACTGTTTGCCGCCGAAGTGCGCGGGGCTTCCATGAACCGCCGATATGCCGAAGGTTCGGTCGTCGTCTGCACTGCGCCCTGGCAGGACAACGAGGCGCCCATACCCGGCCGCCGCTACATCGTCGAGCGCCGCCGCCTCGATGGCACCATCGAGACGACCGTGAAGCTTCTTCATCGAGACCCCGACGGCGGCCTCTGGCTCTTGGCCGAGTCTGATGATCCCCGGTTTCAGACGCCCATTCCCGTGGACGGCGGGAGTGAGGACGAGGAGATCCGCGTGATCGGCCGCGTCCGCTACGCCGTCTCGCGCGAGTGACAGCACAGTAGCGAAATTCGCTACACGCTCTTGACAGGAACGTAGCCGTCATGGCTACATGCCTTCCATCGCACCCTGATGGGAGGTTTTCCTCGTGCTCAAACGTTCATCCCCCTGCGCCGCGTCGTCACTCGCAGTATGTGACATGGCGCAGCCGCGGCCCGCCTTCGGGCGGGTCGCCGGTTTCCCCTCCGCCGTCAAATCCTCCTCCCAGGCGGCGGCGCCTGCGCCGTCCGGCGCAGCGCGTTCCTCCCGCTCTGTGCCGGGCGGTGCCCATCGTTGCGCGAACGATGGGCCCATCGCTTCGCCGCCCACGCTTTTTCCCCGCCTGACGCGTCTGGCCGCTGCGGCAACGCCCGCCATTTTCCGGCGGACCGCTGCCCGATTGCCCATCCCAGCAGCGGACTTTGCGCCGTCTGGAGCCTCGCCCTCCCAGGCTCGGCCGGACGGCGCCTTTTTCACCTCCGAGGCCGCCGAGCGCCGCTTCGGCTCGTTCCATTATGCGAGCGAGGCCGAGGCTGAGGAGGCGCTCGCCGCCCTCCTCGCAGAGTCCCGTCGCCGGCACCTCGCCGACGGCCTCTGGATGGCGACCTTCTTCACCTGCGCCATCGCCGCCGCCGTGATGATCGGCTTCGGCTTCGCCGAGGGCATCATGCGCCTCCCCGTGATCGGGGGTTGAGGCGATGATCCAGTTCCGCACCCTCACCGACGCCGAACTTGCCCGCATGGCCGCCGCCCACCGCGCCGCTCTGGGAGAAGACAGAGCGATCCCGGAAGCGACGCCCGCCGCCGAGGCGATGGCCGCCCGGATGATCGACCACGCCGCGCTCACCGGCGCCTGCACCGACGCCGATCTGATCGAGGCCGGCTACACCCCCGACGATCTCCGCCGCCACGCCGCCACCGCCCGCCGCATCGCCTACGGGCTGACCGAACGGGTGCTGTCGTGAGCGCGGAAACCACCGCGCCGGCCTTCGAAGGCTGGGCGATTCTCGAACTAATGGGCCATCGCGTCCGCCCCGGCCGTGTCAGCGAGGTCGAGATCGCCGCGTCGAAGATGCTGCGCGTCGATATTCCGGTCGGCGTCGGCGAGGACGAATACGTCACGGAATATTACGGCGGCGCCTCGGTCTACAGCCTCCGCCCGACCAGCGAGGACATCGCCCGACGCATGGCTCGCGATCGCTTCGGCGCCGATCCCCGCCCGGTCCGCCCGGTCGACTATCGCCCCGCCATCGCCGCAAGTGACGAAGCTCCGGAATACGACGATGTCCCGGAGTATGAGCCGTGACCGCCCGCCGCCTCGTCGACGCCGGCGCCCTCACGTCCGCCGCCCTCCTCCTCCTCGCCGGCCTCGCCGTCGGCAACGCCCGCCTCGCCGCCACCGACCGCGCCGGCCAGGAGGCCTTCGCCAGCATCCGGGGGATCGGCCGATGAACCAGCGTGCCGAGCTGCAGGCCGCCACCCCGCCGGTCCCGTTCCGCATCCACTATTCCGACGGCGAGGCCCGCACCGTGAGCGCCGTCGATCCCGATGCCGCCCGCACTGTGGCGGCGCGGGACGGCGTCCGCATCACCAAGATCAAGCGCGACAGAAGCGGAGAACCGCGATGACGATCGGCTCCATTTTCACCGGCGGACGGGCCGCCATGGCCCTGGCTGCGATCGCGGCCATGGGCTCACGCTTCGGCATCGGCGAAGGCTTCGACGTACTGCGCATCCAGCCTGCCGAGCCGCCTCGCGCCAGCCCCAAGCGCCGGACGACGCGTCCCGCCCAGAAGCCGGGCCGCTCCCGCTACAAGCCGCACCAGGGCCCCCGCGAAAAGGCGCGCCGCGTTCGCCAGATGGCGAAGCGCGCCGAAAGGCTAGCGCTATGACCCGCCGCTTCGAAGCCAACCCGCCCCACGCCACGCCCGGCATTGCCCTGATCGAGAACGGCCGCCCCGTCGAGACCGTCTGCCTCTGCCCCCGCGCCGACTGGGCGCCGCAGATCGCCCGGGCGCTGAACGCCATCGAGGCCATCGAGGGAGCCCAAGCCGAAATCGCCAAGGCGATGAACGCCAACGGCTTCCTCACCGCCCCTCATCCTGAGGCGCTCGCGGAGCGAGCCTCGAAGGGCGAGGGGTCCAGCGAGCGCGGCATTTATGTCGCCAGCAAGACCCGGCATGCCGCAATCTGGCGGCTCTACCGCGATCGTGACGACTGGCCGATCAATGCGACATGGATCGACGAGGCCGGAGAGGGCGAGAGCGGCGACCTTGCCGATCTGTGGCGGCGCTGCATTCACGAAGCTTCGACCGCAGACGCGCTGGTTTGCTACCGGGAGGACGAGGACGTCCTGAAGGGGGCATGGGTCGAGGTCGGCGCCGCGCTCGCCAGCGGCGTTCCCGTCTACGCCGTCGGGCTCTCGGGCTTCACCATCGCTGCAGACCCTCGCATCACGCATTTCGATACGCTCGGCGCCGCCATGCTCGCAGCGCTCGAAACGTATCAGCGTGCCGCCGCGCGCCGCAGCGCCCCTCATCCTGAGGCGCTCGCGGAGCGAGCCTCGAAGGGCGAGGGGTCCAGCGAGCGCGGCGGCGACGCCCCGATCTCCCCCCTCGTGGGGGAGATGGGCGGCAGCCCAGAGGGGGGCACGGAGGGCGCCATCCTGTCCGGTGACGGCGCCCGGCCCGCCTGCAGCTGCGGCTTCACCAACAACGATCTGCGCACGCAATGCCGCGGCTGCGGCGCCATTCTGTCCGGCGTCGGCGCCGAGGCGCCCCCCTCTGCCTTGCCAGGCATCTCCCCCACACGGGGGGGGATCGGCAGCGGCGACGCCGCACCCCTCGCTGCCCTGACCGTCGCGCTGCGGTCGGCGATCGACGCCATGGATGCGATCGACGACATGATCACCAACTGCGCCGACGCCCCGACCAATCCCGACAGCCTTCCGCAAATGCTCAAGACCTATGTCCAGCAACAGCGGAAGTCCGCGCATCGCGTGCTGGCAGAGATCGAACCACACGCCGACATCTTTCCGGACGAGAGCGACCCAGACGGAGGCGCCGCGTGACCCCCGTCTTCGCCGCCACCGTCACCGGCCGCCTCGTCGATCTCGCCGCGCCAGACATCCGGCCCGAGCATCTCTTCACCGAGATCGCCCACGGCCTCGGCAATCTCGCCCGCTATGCCGGCCAGACGGCGACGCCCTATGCCGTCGCCCAGCACTCGGTGCTGATGGCCGAAGCCTGCGAGGACGAGACCGGCGATCCGCTGACCGCCGCCTTCTGCCTGCTGCATGATGGTCACGAGGCGATCCTCGGCGACAAGACGAGCCCACGCAAACAGGCCGAAGAGGCGGAGTTCCGCGGCAAGATGGCCGAGAACGCCACCCCCCAGCACATCGTCGATGCCTGGATCGCCCGCTGGCGCGGCATCGGCCGGGCGGTGGAGCGCCGGCTCGACCGGGCGATCTGGCGCGCCGCCGGCCTCCCCGAGCCGACCCACATCCAGGCCGAGGCGGTCAAGGCCTACGATCTCAGGGCACTCGCCACCGAGCGCCGCGATCTCTTCGGCCATTCACCGGCCTGGCCAAACCTCGCCCCCGGCATCCAGCCTTTGCCGCTGCGCCGGGGCCGGATCAAGCCCTGTACCTTCGCCCTCGCCGCCGAGCGCTTCGTCCAGACCCTCACCCGCCTCTGCCCCGACGCCGCCATGGCGGCCGGGCGCCTCGGGCCGGGTGACGACGACACGTCGCATCAGGCGGCGCCAGCCGCCGGCCTTTCATCCGGGCTCCGCCAGCGATCGAGCGTCGCGAGTGAGCTTTCGGGCAGCCCCCAGCAAAGGACATCCGCATGAAACTCCTCCGCGAAATGCCCGCCCTCATTGCCTGGCTCGAAGGCGGCGAATTGTCCGAGAAGATGCGCGACGAGCTGCGCGATACCGTCAATGCCCTCAACGAGGCCGCCGGCCCGAAGGGCAAGGCCAAGGGCTCGCTGACCCTGAAGCTCAACCTCCTGGTCACCGACGGCCGCGTCGAGATCGCCGCCGAGATCACGACCAAGCGGCCGAAGGAGGAGCGCGGCTCGACGATCCTCTGGGTCACCGAAGCCGGCGAGCTCTCCACCGAACACCCGCGCCAGCGCGACATGTTCGACGGCCCGAGGGCCGTCGCCCCCGACCGCACCGCGGCCGACGCCTGATCCAACCCTCGCAAACCGGAAAGGACGAGACATGACCGACGAAACCACCGACAACCACGAGACGACCCCGCCGATCTTCGACAAGATCGATCCCGCAACCTTCCTCAATCTCGACGGCGATGCCATCGAAAAGCTGGCGGCTTTGGGCGCCGAGGCTTCCGGCGTCGGGCATGTCCATCTTGGACTGGACTTCGAAGGCTTGCCCGAGAGTGCGCCGATCGCCTTCACCAAGGGTCCGAACCCGAAGCACGAGAGCCTGAAGCGCCTCGTCGAGGAATGGCGCCTTCATCCCGAGCGCCGCAAGGGCACAGCCACCGTCGGCGACGTCGCCAGCTTCTGCGGCCTCGTCAATCGCCAGAAGACCGACAGCTCCGTCGTCTTCGCCAATTCCGACTGGCGGGCGCCCAGCCTGACCGCCGTCATCGACTATCATGACGACGCGGCCGATGGCCCCGCCGGCTGGCTGCAGCACCGGGTCCACTACGCCTTCCCCTTCTCCGACGAATGGACCGTCTGGGCGGAGCACGACGGCGTCTTCATGCCCCAGGTGGATTTCGCCGAATTCGTCGAGGACCGCGCCCCGGACATGACGACGCTCACCGAGGCGGAGGCCGCCAGCATCGCCCGCGACCTGCAGGTCCAGCGGATCGGCACGCCCTCGGAGATCTTCGAGCTCGCCCGCGGGCTTCAGATCAACGTCTCCTCGAAGATCCGGAACGAGGTGAAGCTCCAGTCCGGCGAGGCGAAGATCACCTTCGACGAGGAGCATTCCGGCGCCGACGGCCAGCCGGTCAAGGTGCCCGGCGCCTTCGCCCTGATGATCCCGCTCTTCTACGGCCAGGAGCCGATCACCGTCCCGGTGCGCCTGCGCTACCGCATGCGCGGCGGCACGATCCTCTGGGCCTACAAGCTGTTCCGCGTCGACCGGACGATCACCGAGGCCGTCGACCACGCCAAGGCCGAAGTGCGCCAGGCGACCGCCCTCGCCGTCTACGAGGGCAAGCCGGAAGCGGCGGGCGCCTGATGGAAAAGCTCTTCGCCATCGGCGACAGGGTCGAGAAGTTCACCGGCGATTATCAGATCGCCGGTGAGGTCCGATCGGTCTTCACCACCTTGGCGGGGAAGACCCGCTACGTCGTCGAGCATTCCCCCGGGTTTCTGCACATCTATGGCCCGTCCAACCTGCGCCCGTTGCATCCGGACGCCGCCGAGGACGAGGCACCATGACCCTCTCCCTCACCCTGCCCCGCGCCGCGCTCCTCCCCCTGCTGGCCCGCGCCATCAAGGTCGTCGAGAAGCGGAACACCATCCCGATCCTCGACCACCTGGTGCTCTCGGTGGATCGTGAGGGGGCCGTCTCGGTCACCGCCACCGATCTCGACATCTGGATCGCCGAGGCGCTGCCCGCCGGCACGGCGGATGTCACCGCCGCCGGCGCCATCGCGCTGAAGGCGGGCCTTCTGCACGACGTGCTGCGCAAGCTGCCGGATGGCGAGGTGAGGATCGCGGCGGACGAGGACGGGGGCCGCGTCACCGTCTCGGCCGGGCGCGCCCGCTTCGCCGTCAACGCCCTGCCCGCCGAGGACCTGCCGGAGGCCCGCACCGTCTCGGCCGAGCCCTTCCGGCTCGACCCGTCGGCTCTGGCGGCGATCGTCGAGACCACCGCCTTCGCCATCTCCACCGAGGAGACCCGTTATTACCTGAACGGGATCTATCTGCACGCCGTCAGCGCCCCTCATCCTGAGGTGCCGCCGCAGGGTCCTGAGCCTGCCGAAGGGCCGAAGCACGAGGGGCCGGGGTCCCCGTCAGCGACGGTCCAACGGACGGGCGAGACCAGTGGCTCGCCCTTGGAGGCGAGCGAGCTTAAGGACGGGGCAGACAGACTCTTGGTCGCCGTCGCCACCGACGGCCACCGCCTGTCGCGCCTGGCCCTGCCGGCCCCCGCCGGCATGCCCGCCTTCAAGGGCGCCATCGTCCCGAAGAAGACCTGCGGCCTCCTGGCCATGCTCTGCGAGGTCTCCGGCGGCCAGCCCATCGAGCTCGCCATCGACGACAACGCGATCCGTCTCGCCGCCGGCGCCATCGTCCTCACCTCCAAGCTGATCGACGGCACCTTCCCGGATTACACCCGCGTGATCCCGCAGGCCGCGCCCTTCGCCGTCACCCTCGATCGCGCCGCGCTCACCGCCGCCATCGACCGCGTCGCCACCGTTTCCACCGAGCGCGGCCGCGCCGTCGCCTGGACGATCACCCCCGGCGAACTCGCCCTGACGGTGACCAGCTCCGAGACCGGCACCGCCGACGAGACCATGCCCGCCGAGACCGACGGGAACCCGGCGACGGGCCCGCTGGCAACGCCGCCGGACGGCTTCCGCATCGGCTTCAACGCCCGCTACGTCACCGACCTCCTCGCCACCCTCGACGGCCCCATCGTCACCGTCCGCCTCACCGATCCCGGCTCGCCCGCCGTGGTCACCGACCCATCCGACGACCGCCGCACCATGGTCCTGATGCCGATGAGGGTTTGACCCCCCAACGGCGGACCGCAACCACAGCCCCTCATCCTGAGCCTGTCGAAGGACGAGGGGCGGACCGAAAAGGATCCCGCCCATGAAGATGTTTCTCGTCGCCGCCACCGTCACCACCCATTCCGAAGCCGGCACCCAGGCGATCGCCGAAGACGTCTGGGCCATCGTCGCCGAGGCGCTCCGCGAGCACGGCTACACCCCCGGCCTCGTCCAGGCGACCGGCGTCGACTTGCCGGAACAGCCCGATCACACTTTGACGGAGATCACCCCCCATGGCTGACGGCACCCGCATCGAATGGACCGACGCGACGTGGAACCCGATCACCGGCTGCGCCGTCGTCTCGCCGGGCTGCACCAACTGCTACGCGATGAAGCTCGCCGGCACCCGGCTGCAGCATCACCCGTCGAGAGCCGGCCTCACCCGGCCCAGCAAGGCCGGCCCGGTCTGGACCGGCGAGATCCGCTTCAACGCCGACTGGCTCGACCAGCCCCTGCGCTGGCGCCGCCCCCGGATGATCTTCGTCTGCGCCCATGGCGACCTCTTCGCCGAGGGCGTGACCGACGCCATGCTCGACCAGATCTTCGCCGTCATGGCGCTCTGCCCGCAGCATGTCTTTCAGGTGCTCACCAAGCGCCCCGAGCGGATGCGGGATTATTTGCGCATTCGCGCCGGCGATTTCATGCTCCACTGGCCGGATGCGGCTCGACAAGCCGGAGCGACTTTGCTCGACTGCCGATCGGTCAAGGAATTGGTCTTTCCGCTCCCCAACGTCTGGCTCGGCGTTTCCGTCGAGGACAAGACCCGCGCCGACGAGCGCATCCCGATCCTCCTCGACACGCCGGCGGCCATCCGCTGGGTGAGCGCCGAGCCTTTGCTGGGGATTCTCTCGCTGAATGAGATCAAGCTGAAAAGCGGCGCGCTTATCGACTCTCTATCGTCACGTCGTGACGGCCCATACGTCGCATCACCGTCCACGCTCAACTGGATCATCGTCGGCGGCGAGAGCGGCAACGGCGCCCGGCCGATGCATCCCGACTGGGCCCGCTCGCTCCGCGACCAATGCGCAGCCGCCGGCGTGCCCTTCCTGTTCAAGCAGTGGGGAGAGTGGGCGCCGGGCGAGAACTGCAACAGACGCCAGACGCACACCGAGGACGTCGCCACCTTTTACAGCGAGGACTGGAGCAACCCCGGCTGGCACTATGGAAGGATCGGCGTCAGCGCCTCGGAGGAGATGCACCGTGACGACGAGCCGGATCTCTGGCGCGTCGGCAAGCACGCCGCAGGCCGCCACCTCGACGGCGTCACCCACGACGCCTTCCCGGAGCGGGCCCATGGCTGAGGTCCGCATCACCAAGATCATCTGCGGCTCGTGCGAGGGAACAGGCGAGTGCCGGCTGCTCGCTCCAGCGCCATGCCTGTGGTGCAAGGGCGCCAGGCGCCTACCGACAGCAGACGCGCTGCACTACGCCAACACCGTCTACATGCTCGCCGGCGGCGGCTACATCGCCGGGGATCATGACCTCGAGGTCATGCGCAAGATGGAAGCGCAGGCCGAGTGCATCTATGCGCTTTCCGGCGCTGTCCCGCCATGGAAGGAGCCCAACCATGGCCGGTGAGTGGAAACCCGAATACCCAAGCCAAGAGCGCGAACCCGTTTGGGTCTGGTGGGACCGCGACGAGCCAGAGACCGGCCTTGTAGGCTTCCACACCAAGGAAGATCGGGATCGGTTTCAGAAGAAGGAACCCGGACCGTACCGCCGCCGAGTTTCAGCCGACGGCAAAACGATCTCGCAACTCGCCGATTGGCAAGACTGGATGCAGGAATGCCGCGACATCCTGAAGAACACGAGGATTGACTGATGGCCGATGAGATTCCGCAGGACGTGACGGTTCTGGTCCGCCAGGTCATCAAGGCTTTCCCGCCATCTCCCGGCAGAGAGTTTGACGTGTCCTCGGTGACCCGCGATCTGATGCTTGCCACGACGGCGGTAATGGCCGACCGAGCCTCCGACGCCCGCCTCCAGGCGGCACGGGCAGATGAACGCGATCGCATAGCGGCGAGGTTGCGGGAAGAGGCCGACATGCTCCCTTGCGACGAAGACGCCAACGTGACGCGCGGAAACGCGGATCTGATCGCAGCGGACTTCAGCTACGCGGATGCGGAGGCCGCCGCGATCCGCAAGGCGAAGGACATCGGCGATGCCTGACACCGTCCTCGACCGCGCCATCACCCCCGCCGAGGCTGTGGAAAGGCTGTGCGCGAAGGGCGTCAGGGTCACCGAGCGCACGCTGCGCGAGAAGGCCAGGGCGATCGGCGCCTATCGTAAGATCGGCCGGGAGATCTTCTTCCTCCCAGAAGACCTCGAGAAGATACTGGAGCCGACATGCTCGAAGCGAAGCGCCGCCCGAAAAGCCCCTACTGGATCCTGCGCGGCACGGTCGACGGCCGCCGCGTCGAAATCAGCCGCAAATGGACGACAGCCGCGGCCGCGCGCCGCGCCATCCCCGGCCTCCTCGCCGAGCTATGCGCCGATCCGTCTGATCAATCCGGACTGACCTTCGACCGCGCCCTCGCCGTCTATCTCGAGACGCGGCCCGATGCGCGCTTCACCGCGCCGCTGTTGCGCTATTTCGCCGGCACGCTGGTCGCCGACATCAACAATGCCGAGATGCGCCGCGCCGCCGCCGCCCTCTATCCGGCGGCCGCCCCGGCGACCATCCGCCGCCAGCTCTACACGCCGGTCAAGGCGATCCTCAACGCCGCCGCCGCCGACGATCTCTGCCACGTCCCCAAGCTCACGGCGCCGTCAGGCGGCAACCGCCGCACCGTCTTCTTCCTGCCGGACCAGGCCGACGCGCTGATCACCTCGCTCGCCGGCGAGCGCAACGGCTTCCTCGCGCCCATGGCGACCTTCCTCTTCGGCCAGGGCTGCCGCATGGGCGAGACCGTCACCCTCGACGGCCGCGACGTCTCGCTGGAGCATCGCTTCGCCATCCTGCGCGACACCAAGAACGGCGAGGAGCGCCGCGTCTCGCTGGTCCCCCGCGTCGTCGCCGCCCTCTCGACGCTGCCGACCGTCGGCCAGCCGGGCCCCCTCTTCCGCCGCATCGACGGCTTCGGGTTTCGGCATGGCGGCGCCAATGGCGGCCAGATCAAGAAGCCCTTCGCCCGGGCCACCGAGGCCGCCGGCCTCGATCCTGAGCGCTACACGCCCCATGTCTGTCGCCACTCCTGGGCCACATGGTTCTACGCCCAGACCAAGGATGTCCGCCGCCTGCAGGACGAGGGCGGGTGGAAATCGGGGGAATGGCAGCGCTACACCCGCCTCGGCACCCCCGACCTCGGGCAGTCCGCCTTGAGGGCCGGCTGGGATTTCTCCGAACTGGGGGAAAATCGGGGGAAAATGCCGCAAGAGCCTGCCGCCGCAAGGGCCTGATGCGCCCTGCTAAGGGAGTATACCGGAGACGGTATCGAGGGTTCGAATCCCTTCCTCTCCGCCACAAATTTCGTAAGTCACTGACAAGGCTTACACTTTTTTCAGGTGCTCAAGTTGGTAGACGCAGACCCTGGTACAGAAACCTGGTCAGCACAGGTCTGCCATGCCCCGATCCATTCCGCGTGTTGCGAGACGCGGGGACATCTTCCATTTCCGAATGGCGGTCCCTGACCGACTTCGCCCAATTATCCGTAAACGCGAGATCAAGGTCTCTCTGCAAACATCCGATCCTCTGTTGGCGCGAATTCGCGGCCGATGGCTGTCGAACGCCCTCGATGCCTATCTGGAGGAACTGAAGACGATGCCGGCTTCGTCGTTTGAGGTCGTGGAGGAGCGCATTCGGGACTATTTCCAGGTCTGTCTGAACAAGGCCATGGAACATGCCACGCTGCTTCCGACCGATCCGCTGATCGACATCGAGCGGGAGAAACAGCTTCTGGACAGGGAGGTCAGCGAACTTAAGCAGAAGCTCGCTGCTCAGGCGTTCGACGACGGCACGGCTCTTCGCGCGTCTGAGGTTCTGGAGAACGCACGGCGATCCGGTCCACTCGACACGGACGCCACTCGGTTTGCTCGGATGGGGGTGATGCGGGCCGACATTGAAAGCCGGCGCATTCTTCGCGCCATGCTCGAGGCGGATTTCGGTGGGACGACGCCCCTTGATCCGCTCTTCGCCGGAATGGCACCAACGGGGCTGCCTCCGCTTCCAGGCGAGGAGGCAGCACCTTCTGCGGCTGGGCTTTCTCTGGCCGCTGCCGCGAACCGATACATCCAGCAGCACGTCGGCAGCTGGGTCGCCAAGACTACAGCCGACCAGCAGAGGGTATGCTCATTGGCCGGAGCGATCATCGGCGAGGAGAAGCCCCTTCGCGAAATCGGCACGCCGCATGTCATCGCCGTTCGCGATGCCCTCTCTCGTCTGCCGCCAAACTACATGAAGGCGAAGGCGAACCAGGGAGTAAGCCTCAGCGACGTCATCGCGTCGAACCGAACTGGCCCTGCGATCTCCGTAAAGACGCAGGACAAGTACTTCGGCATGTTCCGCTCGTTCCTGATCTGGGCGCAGAACGAGGAGCTAATCGACAAGCTGCCGGGCGCGAAGGTAAAGGTGACGGGCCTGAAGACGGTTGGCCGCGAGGATCGCGATCCGTACTCGCCGGAGCAGCTGAAGTCGATCTTCACCTCTCCCGCCTTCACCGGCCACACTGAGCGATCGAGGCACAAGCCGGGGCCTCATCTCGTTCGCGACGGAAAATTCTGGGTTCCGCTGATCGCGCTCTATTCCGGGATGCGGTTGGGCGAGATCGTTCAGCTCCTGGCCGGCGACATCAAGCAGGACAAGGGCATCCGGTACTTTGACGTCTCGAAAGGGGAGGACAAGACGCTGAAGACCGGAGCGAGCGCCCGTCGCATACCCGTGCATTCTGCGCTCATCGATGCCGGCTTCCTCGACCATGTCGGCGACAGACTGATCAAGTCGCGCATCTTCCCTGACATCGAGAAGGGCCAGGACGGGTACTACTCGCACAATCTGAGCAAGTGGTGGGGGCGGTACTCCCAGCAGGTCGGCTTCAAGACGGACAAGACGGCCTTCCACTCCTTCCGGCATACATTCACCGACGCGCTCTATGCGGGAGGTGCCGCCGAGCGGATCGCGATGGCGCTGCTGGGTCACACCGACAAGAAGGTCCACAGCCACTACGGCAGCGGGCCGCAGATGGCCGAATTGAAGGAGGCGATCGAGCGAGTTAGCTACGACCTTGATCTAACGTTCTTGAAACCGTAGTCTCACTCTGTCACACGAGCTTTTTGCTCCCTTAACGCCTTCTCACGATGATGATCGGCACCCTCAATGCGGTGCGGATCGGCGGACGTGGTGACCATCATCAAAATCCCGGTGAAGAAGGGGCTTTCTAACAAGACCCAAACACAGGCGAAAACAGCCCTTCTCCACGGGGACACAAGCCCGCCTACGGGCCCTAAGCCAGCATCGGAACTCATCCCCTTCATCGACAAGATCAGCGTTGTGGTGACGCCCAAGACGAAGGAGGATCAGGCCGATATCCATCAGGCGGTCGCGACGATGTGGAACGACAAGGAGCTTTTGGGACCGGCAACCTGGAAGAAGCCCTATAAGCGCAGCTATACAGTTCCCCTCGAAGGCTTCGACGACGAGCCCCGCTTCGACTACAGCTTCCACGGCCCGCTCGCGACCAAGCTCCGCTTCGAGCTCAATCCCGGGCTGCTTGGGAAGGATGGCATGAATGCCCTCCATGCCTCCCTGATCGTGCTAATGCCGGACGGGTGGGAATACGCCCTCGTCAACGGAAATATCTCTCGCCTCGACGTAGCGGTCGACCTGCACGCCGTCCGCATGGATGACTTCCTCTATCTGCCGACGCAGAGCACCCGCAAGCTGGCCTGGACGAGCGACGGTCACCTCGAGAGCTTCACATTGGGGACGAACAAGGGCCACCAGACGCTGGTCTACAACAAAAAGGCTGAGCAGAAGGCCAAGGGGAAGAAGTGGGACGGCTCAACGGTCGTGCGCATCGAGAAGCGCATGAAGAACCTGAACTCGAAGGTCCTGGATCTGGGCAAGCTCGAAAACCCGTTCAAGGGCACGCTGCTTGTCCAGAATTTTCCGCCGCCTATTCCTGATGAGAACCAGTGGCAGTGGACGCTCTTTCAGGACTGCGTACGCTTTCGAGGGCTGGACAAGGCGCTAGCTCTCCTTCCCAAGGATCGCAAGGCGAAATACCGCAAGCACCTGAAAGCACACTCGTTGACGTGGTGGGACGCTGAAATGGTGTGGGCCAACTGGCCGCAGGCCTTAGGCCCGCTGATGGTCGGCAACCACGTGTTCTTCAAGCAGTTCGCGTGAGCAAGCCGGCTGTCCCTACCGGCAACATTTTTGTCCCCGAGACAGATCGACGGATAGGGCAGAAAATCGCCCTCAGATAGAGTTGTCTGGCTCGCTTCTGCAGCGTGGAAGTTGGCCGAAACAGTAGGGAGCGTGGACGGGATAATTCGGCCCAATTTGATTAAAATGCTCGTGCAATCAATTGCACGGGCGGAAATCGCCTCCGATTAGAACTTTTCATTGCCTTCGCCCGTCCTCCAGTTAGCGTCATATTGGGGTCTCACGGCTTCTGACCCTCCGCGCTCGACAGCAAGGAGGCGACAATGTCGACAATCTCATCAAACACCTACGAGCAGCTGATCCCGCAGGTCGCGCTGGAGCCACGCGAGCCGCTGCCGGTCGATCCATGGATCGCCAGCTCCGCCCTTCAGAAGGCCATCCGGCGCGGCGAAGCCGCTGTCGCCGACCGCGCGATCCTCTCCCTTGTCCGGCATCGAGGGAGCGGCGTCTTCCGCCGACTGCTCGTCATAGCCTTCGAGGACATCGGGATCGCCGCACCCGATCTGCTGGTCGCCATGACCGCGCTCTGCACTCAACCGTCGCTCCGTCGCTCGTACGGCGAGACTGCAGCCGTGGCTCGGTGGATCACGCGGGCACTGGTCGAGGCTCCGAAGGACCGCTCCACCGACTATCTCATTTCAGCCGTCATACATCGGGCTGAATGGGAAGTATGCCGCGAGGCAGTCGGACGACGAGATGTCGCCGCCAGGATCGAAATGGCAGTCGCCGCAGAACTGCCGATTGCTCAGCGCGCGACGGCGACGTGGTTCGCCTCTGGCATCGAGAACGGGGATGAGCATCGGATCGGTGCCGGCGATCTTCGTAGCCTCGTTGACGGCTTCGTCGGCTCGGGCATGCCGCTTGCCACGGGAGACGCCGTCATCGCCGCTGTGAAGGCGACCAAGGAACCGATCGTCCTGATGATGCTGCCGCTGCTGCAGGAGTTGGAGCGATCGACATCAGCAAGCTGGGTGACGCCGGTCGCGGTCCCGCCGACGAGGTTCATCAACGGGGTGCCAACCTACGCGCTCGACAAGCACACCCGAGCCGGACGAGCGGCCATCGGAACCTTCCTTCGTGAGAACGGAGCCGTCCGCCGCGTGCTTGAACGGCACGTTCCGGATTTCCGTCACCGTGATGCCGCGCGGATCGCCGCCTTTTATGCCGACGCCGTTCCCGTCGCACGACGTCTCAGTTGGGATCAGGCGGACGAACTCGAAGCTCTTGGTCTTGACACGGACATGCAATGGGCCGGCGTCCCCCGATCAGGCATCGAAGAGCTGATGTTCGAAATGCGGGCGAATATCGACCACCTGAACGATGTCCGCGAACGCGAACTGAAGATCGCTCTCCAGGTTGGAGGGCGGGCATGACCGACCGTCTCACCTTGGATAACTCCTCATTATCAGAGCCTAAAAATCCAGAAGCCGACGGCGAAAACAGGGAAGGACCGTTCAATTTTAATAAAAATGCAATTGATTGCACGGCCGGCAAGCAGCCTGCCCCCGAGCGAATGAACGGAAATCACCCGTGTTTTGCTGATCTGCATCCCGACTTGGTAGAGCTGATCGGCAGTTCGATGGCCGAGAATAGCAAACGAGCCCACCGGTCCGATCTCGCGCATTTCGTTCAATGGGGTGGGACGGTCCCATGCTCAGAGGAGGTTCTGGCTAGCTACTTGGCAGCTCATGCCGCCGATCTCTCAGTGGCAACACTCGCTCGTCGTCTGGCCTCGATAGCAAAGGCGCATGCCGCCGTTGGCACCACGCGCCCCACGACCAGCCTCTTGGTGAAAGCCACGATGCGGGGCATAGCTCGCCGCCACGGGACCGCTCAGAGGAAAGCGAAACCGCTTTTCCGCGAAGACCTGTTCGTGGTGCTGGCCGCAATGGGAGAAAGGTCGAAGGATATCCGGGACCGAGCCCTCCTCCTGATTGGGTTCGCTGGCGGGTTTCGACGGTCCGAACTTGTCGGGCTGGACCTCAGCGATATGGAGCATGTGCGGCAGGGCATTGTCGTGCACCTGCGGCGTTCGAAGACCGATCAACTCGGCCAAGGCCGAAAAATCGGCATTCCCTTTGGTCGGACGAGATGGTGTCCAGTGTCGGCGCTGGATGGACTGGTCAGGCTCACGATGATGGATGACGGGCCGTTGTTCCGGCCGATTGACCGTCACGGCCGGATCGCCGAGCAACGTCTATCCGGTGAGGCCGTCTCCATCATCGTGCGAGAGCGGCTCGCTGCAGCCGGTTTCGACCCGACGGGATTTTCGGGCCATAGCCTCCGCGCTGGTTTCGCCACCAGCGCCGCCCAGGCCGGAGCGTCGTCATGGAAAATCCGAGCGCAAACCGGGCATGCGTCCGACGCCATGCTCAGCCGCTACATCCGAGATGGCGAAATGTTCTCGGAGAACGCCGCCGCGCTGCTTCTTTAGAAGCGCAGTCGGGCGAGCAAATCACTGGCCGACCTCAGGTTGCTTTTACCGATCGTTAACCATGGAGGGCGGAAAGATTGCCGGTCTTATGAAGGCGCGGCCCAGTGACCAGTTTGCACACAAACATCTCGGCGATGACGGGCCTTCGGGCGCTTGTCGCCACTCATGACCTCATCGAAACCACGCACAGCAGGGTCTCGACTGGACTGCGTGTGAGCGCGGCGAAGGATAGCGCCGCGTATTGGTCGATAGCGAGCAAGATGCGCTCAGACGTCACCAGCCTCGCTGCCGTCCAGGACGCGCTCGGCATCGGCTCGGCCTTAATCGCTACAGCCTATGCTGGCATGGCTGCGGCGGAAGAGGTCGTTTCACGGATCAAGTCACTGCTCGTTTCGGCAAAGGACCCGAACGTCGACCGAGCGAAAATCCAATCCGAGATTGGCCAAGCGCAGTCAGGGCTCATCTCGATCGCCAAATCTGCCAGCTTCGCTGGCGTCAACTGGCTGGAAACCGGCATTGAGAACATGCACGAAGCAGAAGACGAGTTTCGGGTCTCGTCCATTCCAGCTTCGATTTCACGGGGTGCAGACGGTCGGCCCGATCTTGCCATGCTGGGCGTCGACATCAGCACCGTCTCGCTGTTCAACTCCGACGGTGGCGGCATCCTCCAGGCCGACAAGCGGTCACCGAAAACCATCGGCGGCCTTCGATACGTGTCGAGTTCGACGGAGACCGGCTACACCGTCAATGGACCCAACCGATATGGGTGGCCTGCTCAGCAGACGTTCGGGTTCGACGGATCGGTAACTTTCGGCGCTGGCGATACCATGTCGTTCACTGTCACCGTTGGAGCCGAAAACGCGAGCGATCCAGACCTCCCGCCGCCCTATAGCGCCGGCTACGATATTGACGTTTTCATAGACCGCTCTTTGGTCGACAGCGTCTTGCCGACCGCCAACGGGACGATTTCGACCCCCCAGGAGCTTGCCCAGGTCATCCGCGCGTCCATTCCCGGAGACCCTGTGTCGGTTGGCTACCGCGACTATACTTACAGCAGCGGCTACGAGGAGAAGTACGTCAGCTTCACCGATCCCCAATTATGGTCGGGCAGCGAGGGAGCGTCGATGGCGGTCAGCAACTTCACGACCACCACCTCGACCACAGGCGGACTTGCCAACTCCTCGATGTCTTATGGTGTGACGGCCTCGCATCTTTCTCTGAGCTTCGAACCGTTTCGGGTTCATCCGGGGGTCGTGGTCGGTTTCGAGTTTTCCGCCTATGGCCAAACTCGGACCTACGCCATTACGCGCGACGTCGTGGAACGCGCACTCGGAACCGACGATGGCATCGTCCACACATCCGAGGACATGGTGAAAGTTCTTCAATCGATCATGGGCAGCTTTCCCAACCTGATCATTGAGACTGTAGGTTCCGGCTTGCAGTTCGCAATCGATCGATCTGCCGATCGCAATTCCGCCTGGGGCACAGGCATCTCGGTTTCCTCCGTTGACGTCAACATCGAGCCCTTGAACGACATCGGCATCCTCGACGTCGACGTCGCGATAAATCCCGACATGATCGATCGCTATCAGCAGATCGTGGACAAGATGCATGAGCAGATCATCACCGCCGCCTCGAACCTGGGCGCGGCGTCAAATCGGATCGACATGCAGAAGACATTCATCGACAGCTTGTCGACCACTATGAACCGCGGAATAGGCCACCTGATTGACGCCAATCTGGAGGAAGAGGCGACCAGGATGAAGGCGCTTCAGACCCAAGAAATGCTTGGCATCCAAGCCTTGTCCATTTCGAACGCATCCGGTGAAATGATCGCCCAGCTCTTCAAGCTTTGACGCACTTCGCGAGATGCGTCTGCTTCTTCAGTTGCCGCCGCTGACCGCCTGGTGATGAGGAACGGCGCTCGAACGACCGCTTCGTCATCGCCGTGGCAGATGGCCACCGCATGCGGCGAAGTTGAAAGGGTCTGGCGGCCGTCGCGCGGTGGTGACTTCCAGGGCTAATCCGAGCCAGCAACATATTCCGTCCCCAGCCTTCGCGCTGGCTTCGCCACCAGCGCCGCTCTGGCGGGGGCTCCTATTGGAAATTCGGGGCATAGTCGGGGTGCATGCATCGGAGTTATGCTCTGTCGATATATCCCGGATGCCCGCGAGCGTGATGAGAACGCGACCGATGCCATCCTCTGAGAGGTTCGAAGCCAGACACTCTCGCAGACAACACGGCGATCCGCCGAAATCTGGGACCATTGCCTGCAACTAAAAGGCTTCAACCCGTTCCATCTCGTTTGACACTCGACGGAAGCGTGTCGGCCCATTAAACCTGCGCTGAGGCAAACGGACGGACGATATGGCAGACATAGTTTACGGGGAGCAGGCTCTTACCGGGCCACTGCAGGGCCTCGTAGAGCTTTTTCAGAACGAAGCGTATTCGGGTACGCTTTACGTGGGCTATCCGATACTGACGAACGTCGAGGGCACCGTACGAGTTGACGCTTTGTATGTTGCTCAAGATGCTGGGGTCGTCGTCTTCGACCTCAGCCATCTGAATGCGACAGCTGCTGATCAGGATGCGATAACTGAAGTCCAGAAAGCACAGGACCGCTACTTCGCGGCGGTGCACTCGAAGCTCTTGGAGACGCCGGAACTGTTGGTACGCCGTCAGCTCGGCGTGCCTATAACCACGGTCTCAATAACGACCGAAACAGACGCCACCATCGGCGATGCGCAGTTGTCGACAATAGAGAACCTGGCTCGACTTTTGCCCCGAAACGCCAATTTGAGCGCGGAGCATTATCAGGTTCTCAACTCGGTCGTAGAGCGAACGGCGACCATTCGTCCTCGAAAACGCCGGAGTAACGTATCGCGAGGCAATTCACGCGGCGCGCTGTTGAAGCAGATCGAGAAAAACATTGCGAACCTTGACGCATGGCAAAAGCGTGCTGCTATCGAAATGCCCGCCGCGCCTCAGCGTATTCGCGGCTTGGCGGGTTCTGGAAAGACGATAGTATTGGCATTGAAAGCCGCATTCCTTCATTCCAAGGAACCAGAATGGAGGATCGCACTAAGCTTCCAAACCCGCTCTCTCTATCAGCAGTTCCGCCGTCTTATCAGGCAATTTTGTTTTGAATTTTCCAAACAGGAGCCGGATTGGGACAAACTTGTAGTCTTACATGCCTGGGGTAGCGCAACATCAAAAGGCGTTTACTCCGAAATCGCACGATCCTTAGGACAGCCGGCAGTGGACTTCACCACTGCTCGCAACAGGTTCGGCGCAGGAAACGCCTTTGGAGGAATTTGTGCCGACCTATTGGGCGTCGTAAAGAGCAACCCGAACGTTCAGCCGATTTTCGATGCTGTCTTGATCGACGAAGCGCAAGACCTTCCACAGCCATTCTTCGAGCTGGTGTACTACCTTACCAAGCAGCCGAAGCGGATCGTCTACGCATACGACGAACTTCAAAATCTGTCGGACTTCGCAATGATGCCCGCCGAAGATTTGTTCGGCAGAAAGGGCAACGGCCATCCCAACGTGCAGCTCCGGGATGAGCCAGGGCGCCCCAAGCGAGATATCATCCTCCCCGTTTGTTACCGCAACTCGCCCTGGGCGCTTTCAACGGCCCATGGTTTAGGCTTCGGCGTATCTCGCGAAGCCGGTCTCGTGCAGATGTTCGACGAACCTAGCCTGTGGCGAGAGATCGGATACGAAGTCAGCGAGGGTGAGCTGGCCAATGGCCATGATGTAGCATTACGCCGGTCGCAGACTGCCACGCCGAGCTTCTTCACCGACCTCTTGTCGCCAGAAGACGCGGTGAGTTTTCACACTTTTGAGAATACTGATGCGGAGATGGAATGGTTGGCTTCTGCCATCAATACCAATCTAGCTGAGGATGAATTAGAGCACGACGATATTCTTATAGTCGTCCCGGAGGCGTTAACAATACGATCCACCGCGCCACGGATAATGCGAGCGTTAAGGAAGCATGGAATAACTGCTCACTTAGCCGGCGTGACCACCTCTCGTGATGAGGTTTTCTCTTCAGAGAGCATTGCTATCACATCTATATATCGAGCTAAAGGAAACGAAGCGCCGATGATCTACGTCATTGGCGCAGATTACTGCCAAGGGGGATTTAACCTCGGACGAAAGCGAAACATCCTTTTTACGGCAATCACGCGGTCACGAGCTTGGGTCAGAATTAGTGGGGTTAGTGAGAAAATGTCGTCGCTGACGGCTGAGTATCAAGCCATTGCTGCAGATCATTTCGATTTGCGGTTTCGGTACCCAACCATCACGCAGCTTAAGCAAATGCGGACGCTGCACCGGGATCGCTCTTCAGACGAAATTTCGGAAATTGAGCAGGATATTGACGGCTTATCTCGCCTCTTGCAGCGGGTCGAGACCGGTCAACTAAGCATCGATGCATTGCCGCTAGAAGCACAAAATTTAGTGAGACGTTTAGCTAATGAAAATACAAAAACTACAAATCCTAGTCGAAGACCTCGTTGAAGCTGGTTTCATCATCGCTAACAGGCCGCACACCAGCCGGCGTAGTGGCAGGATAACTGCTGTCGAAATTGGTAATACGGCCCCCCTCGGCGGAGAGAAGCTTGTTATCGAGAGCAGCTCGTCGCATTATCTTGAGACACTCCGACAGGATCGCCTCTCATGGCTCTTGTTCGACGCGTCTATCGTTCAGATCGCTTATAGCATGCAGGGCGAGACCCTAAAGTCGCATCGCTATTGCTATCTTCCTGCCCCCTTTTCTGCCGATTTGCGGCAAGGTTCTGATCAAGACCTTCTTGAGTGGATCGAGGGAGCCTGTGCGTCTGACCCTCTAGATAGTCCGCGAAAGAGCTCGTTGCGGTTTGAATTTGATCCAGTAGCTCAAGCGGAAGATCACGCCGCTGCGCATCTTCATGTGAACACAGCCGATTGTCGCCTTCCGATGAGAGCCCCGTTGTCGGTACGAGAATTCGTCGGCTTCCTAATCAAATACATCTATCCGTCGGAGTTTTCTGCCGCACTTTTGGGACAGCTACCATTTGACAGTGATCCGACCATCAGCCCGGCCGAGGAGCAAGGCTTCCACCTCAATTGGAGGCGCACAGCGCGAGACGCTGCTGCCGAGTACGCATAATCATCAGTTCAGCCTCCGGGCGGACGTGAACGTGGGCATCTTGGCGACCCTGCACAGCCAACCCGAACTCTGGATTGCACAAGAATGCCGCCGAACAGTTGAGGCGGACCGGAGATGGCGGTGTCGATGGCGTCGTTAACGAAGACCGCTTGGGCCTTGATCGCATCTATGTTCAGGCCAAGCGGTACGGGCTCGGTAGCTCGGTTGGACGACCCGATGTCCAGGCGTTTGTTGGCAGCCTTGTCGGGTTAGGGGCTACGAAGGGCGTATTCGTCACGACGTCCTCCTTCTCATCGCAGGCTCGGGATTTCGTCAGGCATCTCGCTCAGCGCGTCATTCTTATCGACGGCAACACACTTGCCAGCCTTATGATCGAGCACGGCGTGGGCGTGCGGATCAGCAGGACGGTTGAGGTGAAGCGATTGGATGAAGTTTTTTTCTCCGAGGAAAGCTGAATTCGGCTGCTAACCCTTTGGATGTAAGGCCGCCTCGATTATGCCGCTCATCCACGCTAGTTCCTTATCGTTCAGGCTGGCAAGTCGTGTGCTGATATCCGCGAACCGGCCGCGTTGGATTGCACCGGATGCAACTTCAGTAGTGAAGAGTTCAGCCGGATCGACCTGAAGAGCCCCGGCCAGACGCTCGATCAGGGGGAACCGAGCACCGGTCGCGCCGATCTCGATCTTCGAGATCATGTCGGTGCTCACCCCCGCGCGCTCTGCAAGGACCTCCTGGGTCAAGCCCAGCCGCTTTCGATGAGCAGCGACAAGACGCCCGAACCTTATGCGCAAATCCGCCATTCCGCTCCCTCTTCAGGAGAGCAGTAGGCGGAGCGACGATCATCGCGTAGGGAAGCCAATTAGAAATTAGGCTAATCTAGTAAGCCAATTGCAATCAAATGCACCGAGAGTGTCGTAGGTCCCATTCACCATACGGCGTCCGTGGCAGGCGAAGTTCGCCACAGCCCCCAGCGGAGTGTGCAAAATGATCGTAGACGGGGGTTCCACGTCGAAAACAGCCTCGGCTCGTCTCTGGCTGAACGCGGGAATTGTCTTCCTCGGGACGCTTTGCATGCTTTTGTTCGGGTTCAGGGTGACGACTGGATCGATAGTCGGCTTTGGGCTGTTGGGAGCAGGGCTTTACGGCCTCCTTGTCTCCCCACCCCGGGCGAAGACGGCGCACGGCGGTCACGTCCGAGCAGTGGCCGGGCCAAGCGCGAAGACAGCAGGCAGAGAAGCTGCCGGCATCACCATGGAGGAACAACGGATTGATGTTCGGGGGCTCCATCGCCGTCGCAGGCCGAACAAACTCCTCTGGGCGGAACGACTGGATCGCTACAGCAAGCGCAAGAAGGCCGAGCGGCAATCAAACCCGTTCATGCGGTCTTTGGATCGCGTCTGCAGGAAGATTGTAAAATGGACTGCGGTTGTTGTCGGCACGGTTGCCCTCATCACCGTCGCCTGGGGTTCATATGAAGCTGCAACTGCAACTCCCGAACAAAGGGCAGCGTGGGCATTCGAGCGAGCCCAGCGCCAGGAGGAAAGGGCCCGCGAACAAGCGCAGCGAGCTCAGGCGGCAGCGGAGAAAGAAGAAGCCGATCAACATGCGGCGCGAGAAGTTGCTGCGAAAGAGGTTCAGTTTAGGTGTCTTTCCGGCTGGACCGGCTCAATGCTGGACTTCGCTCGGGAGGTGAAGGACAGTCTGCGCGAGCCCGACAGCTTCGAGCATGTCATGTCGTCCGCAACCCCGGTTCACGCGGACGGCACGCAGATCATCATCATGGAGTACCGTGCGCGGAACGGCTTCGGTGGCATGAACGTGGAGACGGCTCAGGCAACAGTCAATAATGACGACTGCAAGCTGATCTCATGGCAAGGCACTCGTTAGAGGGTCAATCGGGAACTTGCCTTCTCGAACGTAAACTCCTGACAGCGGTACAACCCCGTGGTACAAAATGGTCCTCCGAATGGGTTGCTCCTGCGACTGAGACACCTGCAAAATAAGCGGTGAGCTTTTGGGGATGTTCTCCCTTCCTCTCCGCCATGGCCAATCTAAGTCATTGAGTTGATTTTTACGCCTTGGAGCGTATGGGTTTCACGATCGCCGCGTGGTACGCAAAGGTGGTACACATTGTGTTGCGTATCGCTCGGGAAATGGTCACACAACAATGGTACGCATGAGTGCCTCGAGCTTTATGAAAGCTGTGGGACTGTCAGGAATTCCGTGTGTGAGCGGGCATAATGGGACCGAAGGAGATCGCCCATGACCCGTGTGAAGCGCTCGCCGTAGAGAATGGCGAACTGCGCTTTGGCCATCGCCCACTCACGTGGCGCCATCTTCCACTCCTTCTCGGCCCGGTTCAAGACGAGAAAGAGCAGCTTCATCGCCGCGTCGTCGGACGGAAAGTGGCCGCGGGCTCGCACCGCCCGGCGCAGCTTGGAGTTCAGGGCCTCTATGGCATTCGTGGTGTAGACGATTTTGCGAACGTCCTCGGGGAAGGCGAAGAACGGGATGACCTAGGCCCAGGCCCGGCGCCAGCTTTGCCCGATTGCCTTGTATTTCCGGCCCCATTCGCCCTCCTCGAACGCCGTCAGGGCCTTTTCGGCCGCCTCGGCGTCGGTGGCTCGGTAGATGTCCTTCAACGCGGCCGCGACGGGCTTGCGATCCTTGTAGGAGGTGAAGTCGAGGCTGTGGCGCAGGAGATGGACGATGCAGGTCTGGACCGTCGTCTCGGGGAAGACTGCGGTGATCGCCTCGGGAAAGCCCTTCAGCCCATCCACGATTGCCAGGAGGACATCCTCGACGCCCCGGTTCTTCATCTCGTTCATAACCTTGAGCCAGAACTTGGCGCCTTCGTTCTGCTCCAGCCAGAGACCAAGGATCTCCTTCGTGCCGTCGGCGCGCACGCCGAGCGCGATATGGACAGCCTTGTTGCGGACAAACCCCTCATCTCGGATCTTCACGCGAATCGCGTCAAAGAAGACAAGGGGATAGACCGGCTCGAGCGGCCGGGCCTGCCAGGCGGCAACCTCCTCCAGAACGGCATCCGTCACGGCCGAGATCAGGTCCGGCGAGACGTCCACGCCGTAGAGATCGTGGAGATGGCCGACAATCTCCCGGTTGCTCATGCCCCGGGCGTACATCGAGATGACCTTCTCGTCGAAGCCCGGGAAGCGGCGCTGGTATTTGGCGATGAGCTGCGGGTCAAAGCTCGACTGCCGGTCCCGCGGCACGGCTAGTTCGAACTTGCCGCTGTCGCTCGTCACCGTCTTCTTGCCGTAGCCATTGCGGCCGTTTCCAGCGCCGTTCTCGCCGGCAAGATGATGATCCATCTCGGCATTCAGCGCCCGTTCGGCGAGCGCCTTCTTCAGCCCATCGAGCAGGCCTCCGGGATCAAAGGCGGTCTTGGGATCGGCGCCAGAGAGAAGCTGGTCGAGCAGCGCGTCAGGGATACTGGGTTCTTTGCGGCGGGCCATGGGCGATCTCCTTCGGTCCCATTATGCCCGCTCACACACGGAATTCCCGATAGTCCCCAAGCTGTTGAATGGCATGGCGCTTTGCGATTGAGAGCTGGCCCCTGCTCAGCTCCACCATTGCACCCCTCCCGAATGGAGCCGTTCGGCCCAACCCTGGAAGTCTCGCGCAGCAGAGCGTGAATTCGGGTTGTCTCGCTTTCCGGTATTCGCCTCACGCGCCCGGCTGTCACCGCGCATCGGACCTTCGCCGCCCCCCGGCTGCCGCCGAAGCCGTCAGTCCGTCGTCCTTTTCCGCCCTCGCCATGCCTGACCGTCCGCTCGAAGTGTCGCGGCGTCGCCGGCATTTGCCGTCAGAACAGCATGTCATCGATGGCGGTCGAATCGTCGGCGGCGGCTGGACCGTCATCGGTGCGAGAAGCCTTCTCCGCCAGGACGGTGCCGCCGCCGAGGACGGCCTCGTGGATCTGGCGTTCCACCTCCATCGTATAGGCCGCGCGGAGCTGGGCAAAGAGGGCTTCGTGGCCCGGCGCCGGAGCGCCTGCCGCCTCACCCGGCGCATCGTTCGCCAGCTCGGCCTCCACCGCATCCAGCTCGCCGACGAGCCCGTCCAGCCGATCGAGCGCGGCGCCGGCGTCCGAGGCGAGCGCCGCGGCGCGGGTGCCGACCTCGCCCAGAACCGTCCCGACCGTCTGCATCCTTCCGTCCACCGCCTGGAGGAGATCGAGGCTGCGCTCGGCCTCGGCGACCAGCATCGCCATGCTCCGCTCGGCGCCATTGCGCCGCGCCTCGGCCAGTTCGGCGGCGATGATGCCGAGTTCGGACAGCGCGCCGGCGACGGCTTCGGAGCGGGTGACCATCTCGCCGACCAGTTCGCGCATCTGCAGGGAGACGACGCCGAGCGCCTTTCCCTCCTGGCCGAGATTGGAACAGGTGATGGCGGTGTTCAGGCTGACCAGGCGCATCTCGAATTCGAGCGTCCGCATCTCCCGGGAACAGGCGCCGAACATCTCGACGTCGCCGCCGATGGTCCGGGCCAGCGCCTCGACATGCCGGTGCTCGGCCTCGGAGAGCGACAGCTCCGCCGCCGCCCGGGCGATGTCCGAGGCGAGTCGTCTCGTCCCCGGCAGGTCGGATCCGCCGTTCTGATCGAGCTCGCTCTTCAAGGCGGTGAAGGAGCGATCGATCCTGCGCGACAAGGCAAGGATCGCATCGCGGATGTAGCTGGTCTCCGTCACGAGGTTGTCGCGGGTATCGGCGAGCTGCGCCAGTTGCAGCCGCAAGATCGCCGGCCCCGCCGCCGGCGCTTCGGAGGCGACGGCGAGAGCCGCCGCGGCATGTTCCAGACGTTGCCGGGTGTTGTCGCCGATCTGCATCGAGGCGACGATCGTCGACGCCTCCTGGGCGATCTCCTGCGAGGCCGCCGTTGCGCAGGACCCGACCTTGCCGGCCCGCTCGCGCTCGGCAAGGGCGCCGCGGAGATCGGCCTCGATCCGCTCCGTCAGGTTGGCCGTGGCGACGCGCATGTTCCGCTCGAAGATGGCGCTCCGCGACGCGGCATCCGACAGGAGCCGGCGCAGGCGGACCTGCCCCTGCTGCAGCTCGTCCACCACGCCGGACGCCCGCTTCGACAATTCGAGCACGTCGTCGGTGAAGACGGTCAGCTCGGAATTGCCGTGGTTGCGCATCGAGGCGGCGGTCACCCTGGCATTGATGGCGATCGCCGCGATCATGGCGACCGTCTGCCGCAGCTCGTCGATCCTCGGCGTCGCCGCCGCAAGCGAGCGGGACAGCTGCTGGATCAGCGAGCGCTCATGCTCCGATCGCTCGACGAGATTGGTGCATTCGCCGACGAGCGCTCTGATGGCGGCTTCCGCCGAGGCGAGTTCCGGGCTGGCATGGGCCGTGGTGACGGCACCGAAGGCCGACTGCATGTCGCCGAGGATGCCGACGCAGGTGACGAGCCGCTCGCCGATGCCGAGAAAGATCTGTTCGATCGCCGCGATCGTGCCGTTCAGCCGGTCGCGATGCCGCAGCAGCGCGGGGGCCGAGCTGCGCTCGCCCGGCATGTCGTCGTCTTCGTCGAACGGCTGGTAAGGGACGGCGGCAAGTGCGCTCATGATGCGGCCCTTGCCGCCTGGGCGGCCCCGGCGCAATGGCGAAGGATCTCCTCGGCGACCTTTTGCAGCGGCATGACCTTCTGCACCGCGCCGAGCTCGATCGCCTCGCGCGGCATGCCGAAGACGATGCTCGTCTCCTCGTCCTGGGCGACCGTGTGGGATCCCATCGCCCGCATTTCCAGAAGACCGCGTGCGCCGTCGTCGCCCATGCCGGTCAGAAGCACGCCCATCGCGTTGGCGCCGGCATTCTGCGCCGCCGTGCGGAACATGACATCCACCGAGGGGCGATGGCGGCAGACATAGGGCCCCTCCCCGATCGCGACCGTATATCGGCTGCCGGCTCGGCGCAGCAGCATGTGCCGGTTGCCGGGGGCGATCAGGACGCGGCCGGCAAGCACCTGATCGCCGTCGGCCGCCTCCTTCACCGCAACCGCGCAGATGCCGTCGAGCCGGCGGGCGAACGCCGCCGTGAAGTTCTCCGGCATGTGCTGGACGATCAGGATGGCGGGGCTCGCCGCCGGCAACCTGGTCAGGACCGCCGCGAGCGCCTCGGTGCCGCCGGTCGAGGCGCCGATGCAGACGATCGGTTCGGTCTTCGGAATCGAGCGACGCAGCGAGGCAGCGCGGGTTTCGGAGATCGGCGGGACGACGACGTCCGCCAGATGCTTCGCCTCGACCACCATCTTCGGCTGGCGGCGCGCCCCGGCGCGCACCTTGGCATGGGCGGCGGCCTTGGCGACGTCGCAGATCAGCATGCGGGAATCGTTGAGGAACTGCGCCGTGTCCACCCGCGGCTTGGTGATCACGTCGACGGCGCCGGCGGCCAGCGCCTCCATCATCACGTCGGATTTCTCGGCGGCGAGGCTCGAACAGATGACCACCGGGATCGGGCGCTGGGCCATGATCTTCCGCAGGAAGGTCAGGCCGTCCATGCGCGGCATCTCGATGTCGAGGAACAGGACGTCCGGCACCTGCTGACGGATCTTTTCGGCCGCCAGGTAGGGATCGGCGGCGGCCCCCATCACCTCGATCTGCGGATCATCGGCAAGAATGGCGCTGAGGGTGGCGCGCACCGAGGCCGAATCGTCGACGATCAGGACCTGGATCTTCCCGCCGCCATCCGTCGAGGCTTTGATTGGCATCGATCCCTCCTCAAGATTTCTGGAAGACGGTCGGCCCGACCTGCCGAACGCTCTTGTCGACGACGACCATGGATTCCGAATGGCCGACGACGAGATAACCCCCCCGCCGCAGATGGCCGACGAGCCGGGCGACGACCGCTTCCTGATCGGCCTTCTCGAAATAGATCAGAACGTTGCGCAGGAAGATGATGTCCACGTCCCGATCGTAGGGATACTGCGTATCCATCAGGTTCATCCGCTCGAAGCGGGCGCGCTGGCGCAGTTCCGGGACGATTCGCACCTCGCCGCGAAGCGCCGGATCCCGGCTCTCCATGACGTAGCGCTGCCGCTTGTCTGCCGGGACCGGCTCCATCGCCTCGACCGAGTAGACCGCCCGGCGGGCCTGTTCCAGAACGACCGTCGAGATGTCCGTGCCGAGAATGGCGTAGCTGAAGTTTCGGCGCTTGCGGACGATGTCCTCGAGCACCATCGCGATCGACCAGGCTTCCGCGCCGTTGGAACTCGCCGCGCTCCAGACCTTGAGCAGCGGACGCGGACGGGTTTGCGAAAGCAGCGCATCCACCATGCGGTTTTCCATGAAGTGGAGATGGTCGGGCTCGCGGAAGAAATCGGTCTTGTTGGTCGTCACGACGTCGATCAGATGGGTGATCTCGGATTCGAGCCCGCCCTGGTCGAACAGGAAACGACAATAGGCGTGTAGATTCGGTTGATTTCGGGCGCGCATTCTCTTGCGCAGGCGCCCCTCGATCATCAGCTGCTTTGCCGGCGGCAGCTTGATCCCCGTGTGGCTCGTGACGAGGCCGGCAAGCCGCTCGAAGTCGGCCGCACCGATCTGATCGTTCACGCCTGCCGGGCGGAAAGCCCGGCCACCCTCGTCGACCGCAGAAGAAAGAGCCATTCCATTATCCTTTGGCGACGCGCCGGAGAGGCCACCGAGCCCCGTCGACGCCAGTCCGGAACCGGACGGTGGCGGCGCCGCGCGGCCGTCGATGCCGTTTGCCGACAAGGTCACGGCGCCGGCAAGGTCACGTCGTTGCGTCCGTCGGTCCGGGCCTCGGCCACGAACCATCTGCTAATTCACCAAGCTTGAGCGAGGACGGGTCACGCGAGCGGCCCGGTTCGGCCGCGAGCGGTTTTCCGCTCGTCCTTTTGCCGCCGCATGATCCTGTCTCGAAAAGTGGTCCTCGCTCTTCGCGATCGTCGCCTAGGCGGCGGCGACGTTCGCCTCGACGTCCTCGACGGCGAACAGCCGGTCGAGATCGAAGACCGTGACGAAGGCGCCGTTGCGCCGGCCGACGCCCGCGACGCAGTCGGCCTGCCAGCGCGTTCCCATCCGGGCGGGTGGTTCGAGCGATCCGGTGTCGAGTTCCGCCACCTCGAAGACCCGGTCGGCTCTCAGCGCGACCTTGCGCTGGTCACCCTCGATCTCGACCTCGAGCACGATGATGCGCGTGTCGAGAGTGTCCTCGGCCGCCGGCATCGCCAGCCGCAAGCGCAGATCGGTCACCGGCACGCTCTGACCGCGCACGTCGATGACGCCGAGGAAATCGGCCGGCGCCCGGGGCATCTTCGCAAGGGGTTGCGGCTCCAGGATTTCCTGCACCCGGGCCACCGGAACCGCAAAGAGGCTGTCGGCAACTCCCAGGGTCACATATTGCGTGTGGTCGGCCATCTCGATTCCTCGCATCAGGTTGGACGTCGCCTCCGGCGATGAGCCGGAGGCAGGGTTGGGATGCGCAAGCTAGGCAGCGTGACCGTTGCGGGTGAAGCGGCTGTCCAGCTCGTCGCCGCCGTCATTGAGGTCGAGATCGAAGCCGCCGCTCTTGGCTTTTGCGGGGCGCTTGCCCGCCATGGAGGGCGCCGCGGCACGGATGGTCTCCTGCAAGTCGGCGACGCCGAAGCCCGGCGTCTTCTTCCCGGCATTCGCCTTGCGCGGCGCCGAGGCCATCGCCATCCCGCCCGCTCCGGTCTGCTCGATCCGGAAGTAGGAGATCGCCTGCTGGAGCTGATCGGCCTGGCTCGCCAGCTCTTCCGACGTCGAGGCCATTTCCTCGGCGGCGGAGGTGTTCTGCTGGGTCACCTTGTCGAGCTGCTGGATC
>NZ_AQQS01000003.1 GCF_002088275.1 Aurantimonas sp. 22II-16-19i | reverse complement strand
ACCGGCGATGGGGGGGAGTATGGCGAGGGGGTGTGGGGCGGGGATGAGAATATTTGCCGGGTGAGGGGAATCAGGGGGTTGGGGGGCGATGGGGGGAAAGATATTGGCGGGGGACAGGATGGGGCGCCCTCTCTCCCCTTGAGGGAGAGAAAGCGATTTCATCGTCTTGGCGAAGCCAAGCGAGTGAAATTGCAAGAGAGGGGTGGCACCGGATCAGGACGGGCGAACGGAGCAGACGCCGCGGTTCTCGGCACCGGCGGCGGCGGGGGAAGCGGGGAGCACCCCTCTCTTGTCATTCTCAAGGTTTGGACCTCGGCGAGCCGAGGCCCAATTCCTTGGAATGACTTTCTCTCCCTCACGGGGAGAGAGGGCGCCCGCTTCGTCTGCGCCGGCGATGCCCCCGACGTTGAGGAAAAAGGACCCTCGTCGGGGATCTCGATACCGTGCTTGCGAAGGTCCTCGCCGTCACTCGCTTGCGGCAACAAAGGCGCGACGTCGCAGACCGTGCGCCCTCTCTCCCCTTGAGGGAGAGAAAGCGATTTCATCGTCTTGGCGAAGCCAAGCGATTGAAATCGCAAGAGAGGGGTGGCACCCTGTCCGGACGGGCGAACGCAGCAGACGCCGCGACCCTCGGCACCGGTAGCGGCGGGTGAGGCGGTGGTTCCCCCTCTCTTGCCTTTTCTGCGGCTTGGACCTCGGCAAGCCGAGGCCCAATTCCTTGGAATGACTTTCTCTCCCTCAAGGGGAGAGAGGGCGCCCGCTTCGTCTGCGTTTCGGCCAAGTGATCGTCGCCGGGATTTCGACGCCGTCGTTGCGCAGGTCCTCGCCGTTGCTTCCTCGCCGATCGAATGGGGCGACGTCACAGACCGGGCGCCCTCTCTCCCCTTGAGGGAGAGAAAGCGATTTCATCGTCTTGGCGAAGCCAAGCGATTGAAATCGCAAGAGAGGGGGTGGCGCCGGATCCGGATGGGCGAACGCAGTGGACGCCGTACCTGGAGTCTCGGGACAGGGCCCGAGACGGACGACGCGCCGAGTGTCGCCCCGCCCGTCCTCGCTGCCGCGCCTTTCGCCTCACTTCACGATCAGCGTGCCTGCCCCGTGTTCGGTGAGCAGTTCCAGCAGGACCGCGTGTTCGGTCTTGCCGTTGAGGATGACGACACCCTCGACGCCGCGGTCGATGGCTTCGATGCAGGTTTCGACCTTGGGGATCATGCCGCCGGAGATGGTGCCGTTGCGGATGAGGTTCTTGGCTTCCGAGACCGAGAGTTCCTTGATCAGCGTGCCGGACCTGTCGAGGACGCCGGGAACGTCGGTGAGGAACAGGAGGCGCGAGGCTTCGAGTGCTCCTGCTATTGCCCCGGCGAACGTGTCGGCGTTGATGTTGTAGGTGGCGCCGTCGCGGCCGGGGGCGACGGGGGCGAGCACCGGGATCATCTCGGAGCGGGCGAGGAGGTCGAGGAGGGTGCGGTCGACCTCGACGGGCTCGCCGACGAAGCCGAGATCGAGGACGCGCTCGATGTTGCTGTCCGGATCGATGACGGTCTTCTTGGCCTTTTCGGCGAAGACCATGTTGCCGTCCTTGCCGCAGAGGCCGATCGCCCATTCGCCCTCGGCGTTGATCAGGGCGACGATCTCCTTGTTGATCGAGCCGGCCAGCACCATCTCGACGATCTTCACCGTCTCGGCGTCGGTGACCCGCAGCCCGCCCTCGAAGCGCGATTCGATGCCCATCTGGGTGAGCATCCGGCCGATCTGCGGGCCGCCGCCATGGACGACGATCGGATTGACGCCGGACTGTTTGAGCAGCGCGATGTCGCGGGCGAAGGCCTGGCCGAGGGCGGCGTCGCCCATGGCATGGCCGCCATATTTCACCACGACGGTCTTGTTCTCATAGGCCTGCATGTAGGGCAGGGCCTCGGCCAGCACCCGGGCCCGGGTCTCGCCATTGTCAATGTTGTCGCTCATCGCCGGCTCCGAAGGGCTCGCAGGTCTCTCGTCGGCGTGGCTTCTAGCGTGAAACGGCGAGGACGGAAACCGGCTTGACGCATCCGGCGTCGAGGACGGCGTCGAGGGCGACGGCGGGCCCGCCGGGGCCGACCGCGAGGCCGATCACGCGGCCGCTCACGCAATCGTTGGCGGCACGCGTCTGGCCGGCGGTGCGCGGCGCGCGAGTTCAGGCGGGGCAGCGCGGCGGCAGCGATCGCGCCGGCCAAGCGAAACGGGAGATGCGGGTGGCACGGTGGTGGACGACGGGATCGGTGGCGGCGGTGCTCGGCCTCGCCCTCTTGCTGCCGGCGAAAGCGCAGGACGCCTGGGACGCCGCGCGGGCGGCGGGAACGCATCTCCTGATGCGCCATGCCATCGCGCCGGGCACCGGCGATCCGGGCAATTTCAGCCTCAGTGACTGCGCCACCCAGCGCAACCTCTCGGATGCCGGGCGCACGCAGGCGGAGCGGATCGGCCGCAGTCTGCGGGAGAACGACGTCGCGATCGCCGTCGTCCTGACCAGCCAGTGGTGCCGGTCGCGCGATACGGCCGAGCGGCTGGGCATCCGGCCGGTCGAGGACGAGCCGGCGCTGAACTCGTTCTTCGCCGGGCGCGGCGACAGGGCAGAGCAGACCGAAGCGCTGAAAGCGCGGATTGCGGAACTCGACGCCGCCGGCAAGAAGGCCGTGCTGGTCTCCCACCAGGTCAACGTCACCGCGCTCACCGGCGTCTATCCGGCGTCGGGCGAGATCGTGGTGATCAGGCTCGGCGCGGACGGCGAAGTCAGCGTCGAGGGCCGGCTCGAGACGGAGTAGCGGCTCGGCTTTCGATCGCCTTGGAGCCGTCGCCAGTGATCCCGTCAGCGATTGAAATATCTCAGGATTTTCTCGGTGAAGAGAATGAAGGCCCCGTTCTTGTCGACCGGGGCGCTCGCGACTTCGACGACGATCTTCGCCATGTCGACGTCGGTCGCCTTGAGATCGTATAGAAGCTGACGGAGCTGGTTGATCTTCGGGGCTGCCGGCTTGTCGTGGGTCAACGCCCAGCCGATTGCATCGGCAAGCTGATTGGGACTGGGAATTTTCTTTCCGGTCGTGATGCGCAACAGAGGCGAGTGGGACTCCAGAACTTTTTCATAGGCTCCGGGATGGTGAGCCCGCAGGTCCGCCAAGAGCAGGTTGATCCGGTGGATCTTGTCGTCGCCCGCTCCCATTCAACGCCTCCATTGGGTGTATTTTTATCTCATACAACCAAAAGAGGCGCTGTCAATCCGTTCATCCCGATCCAACTGATTGGTCAATCCAGGCTTCACAATCGCCCCGCGACGATCGCCCGGATCTCGTCCAGCGCCGCCGCGTCCTCGATGGTCGCCGGCGTTTCGAAGGGGGTATCGTCGACGATCGCCTTCATGGTGCGGCGCAGGATCTTGCCGGAGCGGGTCTTCGGCAGGCGGTCGACCACCAGCACCTTGCGGAAGGCGGCGACCGGGCCGATCGCCTCGCGGACGATCTTGATCAGCTCCGCCTCGATCTGGGCGCGGTCGATCCCGGCGCCCTTCTTCAGGACGACGAAGCCGCAGGGGATCTCGCCCTTCACCGCATCGTGCATGCCGATGACGGCGCATTCGGCGACGGCGGGGTGGGTGCCGACGGCCTCCTCCATCTCGCCGGTGGACAGTCGGTGGCCGGCGACGTTGATGACGTCGTCGGTGCGGCCCATGACATAGAGATAGCCGTCATCGTCGAGGAAGCCGGCGTCGGAGGTGGAGTAGTAGCCGGGAAAGGCTGCAAGATAGCTCTCGCGGAACCGCTCGTCGGCGTTCCACAGGGTCGGCAGCGCGCCGGGCGGCAGCGGCAGCTTGACCGCGATGGCGCCCATCTCGTTGGCCGCGACCGCCTTGCCATAGGGATCGAGGACCTGGATGTCGAAGCCCGGCATCGCCACCGTCGGGCTGCCGCGCTTGACCGGCAGGAGGCCGAGACCGAGGGGGTTGGCGACCATCGGCCAGCCGGATTCGGTCTGCCACCAGTGGTCGATGACCGGGCGATCGAGGGCCTTCTCGGCCCAGATCAGGGTTTCCGGATCGGCCCGCTCGCCGGCGAGGAAGAGCGCCTCGAACTTCGACAGGTCGTAACGTTTCGGCAGTTCGCCGTCGGGATCCTCCTTGCGGATGCCGCGGATGGCGGTGGGGGCGGTGAACAGCACCTTGGCGCCGTGCTCGGCGACGACGCGCCAGTAGGTGCCGGCGTCGGGGGTGCCGATCGGCTTGCCCTCGAACAGGATCGACGTCGCGCCGCGGATCAGCGGGGCGTAGACGATGTAGCAGTGGCCGACGACCCAGCCGACGTCGGAGGCGCAGAAAAAGGTGTCGCCGGCATCGGTGTCGAAGATGTTCTTCAGCGACCAGTGCAGGGCGACGGCGTGTCCGCCATTGTCGCGCACGACGCCCTTGGGCCGGCCGGTGGTGCCGGACGTGTAGAGGACGTAGAGCGGATCGGTGGCCTTGACGGGGACGCAGGGGCTCTCGGCCCCGGCGGCGAGCCTGTCCATGGCGGCGGCGCGGCGCGTGTCCCAGTCGTGGTCGCGGCCTTCGACGAGGCTCGCCTCGAGCTCCGGCCGCTGCTTCAGGACGACGGCGGCGGGCTTGTGGGCGGCAAGCTCGATCGCCCGGTCGAGCAGCGGCTTGTACTCGACCTTGCGGGTCGGCTCGATGCCGCAACTCGCCGACAGGATCAGCTTCGGCGCCGCGTCGTCGATGCGGGCGGCGAGTTCCCTGGCCGCGAAGCCGCCGAAGACGACGGAGTGGATGGCGCCGATCCGGGCGCAGGCCAGCATGGCGAAGACCGCCTCGGGGATCATCGGCATGTAGATGATGACGCGGTCGCCCCTGCCGGCGCCGAGTTCGGTCAGCGTCAAGGCGAGCGCCTTCACCTCGGCGAGGAGCTCGCCATAGGCGATGCGGCGCTTGGCGCCGGTAACGGGCGAATCGTAGACGATCGCGGTGCGTTCGCCGTGGCCGGCCGCGACATGGCGGTCAACGGCGTTCTGGCAGGTGTTGAGCTCGCCATCCGGAAACCACCGGCCGTAGACCCCGGCGGCAGGGTCGAAGGCGGTCGTCGGCGGCGTCGCCCAGTCGAGCCCCCTGGCGGCCTCCAGCCAGAAGCCGGCCGGATCCCGGCGCCAGGCATCGTGAACTTCGAAATAGCGGCTGGTCATCGCGTCCTCCCCGGTCCGACCTCTCCCGAACGGCCCTTATACCAGCAGGCAAGGAAAATGGCTTCTGGTTCCCCGGCGCGATTGGTTTCCCGGCGCGATCTTCGGCAAGCCGTGGCCCGGCGCCGAAGACGGCGGCTCCCTTCGACGGGCGGACGCACCTGCGTCCGTGCCCGCTGGAACCATGGCGGGGGCCGGGCGGCATGATCGAGGCGGAGCGCGAGCGAAAGCCAGCCAACCGAGGCCGCTGCCGGCGGTGTCCCCTCAGCGGAGGCGGAACCGGAGAAGGCGCGTTCGCGCCCCGCGCGAGCGAGGCGGCTCAGCCCGCGTCGTCGCCCCTGGCCTGGTTGCGGGCCAGCATCTCGCCGATCGACTGGGCGAGGATTTCCTCGTTGTAGGGCTTGGGCATGTAGAGGTCGAAGAGCGCCTCGTCACCGCGCGGCAGCTGGCTCCGTGGAATGGCGGTGGTCATGATCGCGGGCGCCGAATGGCCCTCCTCGCGAAGCGCCGACAGCATGGCGATGCCGTCCATCTCCGGCATCATGAAGTCGGTGACGATGACGTCGACATGTTCGCGCCGGGCGAGCTCCAGGCCCTTGCGACCGTTGGCCGCGGACAGGACCTCGAACCCGTGATCCTCGAGCACGATCGAGGCGAGCATGAGGAGCATCGCCTCGTCTTCGACCACCAGGATGCGCGCCATCAGCTGCCGACTCCAGAACCCGGTCGCCTCGCGGCGGTGGACACGTCGGCAGCCCCCGCCTCCTCGTCGCCCGCAGCCGCGTCCAGCACCAGGCCGTTGCCGGTGATCCTGAAGGCCCTGCCGTGATGATCGAAGTCGCTGTCGCGGACTTTCAAAAGTGTAGCTCTTCGCTCGACCGCGTACCCCGACAGCGCATAGTGCAAGAGCAGAGTATTGTCTACAACCGGGAAGAACTGGCCGGTCGAGAGCGACGTCGGAAACAGGAGGTCCGGCACCTCGCAGGTGTGGAGGATGGTCGCCCCGAGGGCGACGAGGCGATCGTCGAGGGCGCTGAGGAAGCACCGCAGCCGGGCCTCGTCGGCGAGCGAGCGGCAGGTTTCGGCGAGGCCGTCGATCACCACCCGGCGGGCGCCGGAGGCCTCGACAGCCGCGACGATGCGCCAGCCGATCTCGTCGATCTGCGGGCCGACCGGCGGGATCCGCAATATCTGCGTCGTGCCGGCCTCGACCTTAGGGGCGAGGTCGAGGCCGAGGCCGGCGGCCTTCGCCACGAGCCTTGCCGCAGAGTCGAGGAAGCCGACGAAGAGCGCCGGCTCGGCGGGCGTCGCGCCGGCCGCAAAATGCAGCCCGACCGTCGTCTTGCCGCTGCCGGTCGGCCCGACGACTGCGGTGGTCGAGCCGGCGGGGATGCCGCCGCCCATCATCGCGTCGAGGCCCGCAATGCCGCTGGCGAGGCGAGCGGAGGCGGAGACCGCGGCCGGCTCGCGCGCCGGCGCGCCCGCCTCGATCCGCGGATGGACGACGAGACCGGGCGAGGCGATCCGGTAGTCGTGCCGGCCCCGGAGGATCGCGCTGCCGCGATGCTTGTGGACGACGAGCTCGCGGCGCGGCTGGTGCGGCGAAAGATCGTCGATCAACTCGATCCAGCCATCGATCATGGTGTATTCCGGCGACGACGGACTGCGATCGGAATTGGTGAGCAGCAGCATGGTGATGCGGTTCTGTGCCGCGAGCGCGCCGAGCTCGTTGAGGAAGCGCCGGAACTCGTTGTCGCGGCGCTTCGGATCGAGGAACTCGCCGATCGCCAGGAAGCCGTCGAAGACCAGGAGGCTCGGCCGGCGCTCGCGGATCTCCTGGACGATCAGGTGGAGAAGCGCGTCGATGCCTTCGTCGCGAAGGGTCGGATAGGCGCTGGCATAGTAGATGTAGTCGGGGATCCGCGTCAGGTCGAAGAAATCGTGCGAGCCGAGAAACGCGAACATCTGCGAGAAGCTCTCGGACATCAGCGTCAGATAGAGCGACTTGCGCCCCCGTGCGGCCTGGGCGAAGCAGATCTGGTTGGCGAGGATGGTCTTGCCGGTGCCGGGCGAGCCCTGGGCGACATAGGTCGCGCCCGCGGCGAAGCCGCCGCCGAGAATGTCGTCGAGCTCGGGCAGCCCGCTCTCAAAGCGCGCAAGCCGCGCGGAAGCTCTCTGGTCTGTCGGAGAATTCATCGGCCGCGATCGTTCACCCGGTGCGTCAATTCGTTCCGGCGGCCGTTGCCGCCCCGTGATAGCTCCCTAACTCCGGCTAGCACGTCCGCCGGATGTCACACGGTCGTAATAGGGGCAGATGGTGCCCATCTGCAAGGCACATCGTCCCCGGCCGTCGAGTCCGCCCGAAGTCCGTGCCTGACGGGCACGGACGGGGCTGCCAATGCCGGCCCCCGTGCCCGCCCGCCACCCGTGAAGGTTCGCCGCCCATGCCAGACAGCTTTCCGCCGATCGAGACCGAGCAACGACCGGTCGATCGGATCGGAGACCGGGAGCGGCTGGATGCCCTGGCAGGCAGCAACCTCCTCGACACGCAGACCGAGGAGGTCTTCGACCGGGCGGTGAAACTGGCGACGCGGCTCCTCGGGACGCCGGTCTCGCTGCTCTCGCTGGTCGACGACACGCGACAGTTCTTCAAGGCGCAGGAGGGGCTTCCAACGCCCTATTCCTGGACCCGGGAGACACCGCTCAGCCATTCCTTCTGCCAGCACGTGGTGACGTCCGGGGAGATGCTGGCGGTCGAGGATGCGCGCATCCATCCTCTGGTGCGCGACAACCTGGCGATCGCGGACCTCGGTGTGATCGCCTATCTCGGCGTGCCCGTCGTCGGGACGGACGGCCACGTGTTCGGCTCGTTCTGCGTCATCCAGAGCGAGCCGCGGCAATGGACGAGCGAGGAGATCGAGACGCTGCGCGCCATCGCCAAAGGCGTCGAGAGCGAGATCCGGCTGCGGGTCGAGGTCGCCCGTCGGCGGGTGCTGCAGCAGGCGGCGGACGAGGACCGGCAGCGGCTGGCCCTGGTGCTGGAGAGCATGGCGGACGGGGTTCTCAGCATCGATCGCGAGATGACGGTGATCTACGCCAACCGCTCGGCGCGCCGGATCCTCGACGCGCAGGGCGAGCCGACGGGCAGGCGGCTCTTCGACGTGTTTCCGCGCGGCGAGGCGGATGCCTTCGTCGCCATGGTGACCAACGCGCTCCTGACGGGCGATGAGGCTGATCCGTCGGAAACGGTGGTGAAGATCCTGGAGACGGAGCGCTGGATCGAAGCGCGGGCGGCGCCCAGCGGAGCCGAGCTGACGCTGTTCTTCCGGGACGTGACCGTGCGCCAGAAGGCGCTGGAATCGCGCAAGCTGCTGGTGCGCGAGCTGCATCACCGGATGAAGAACCTGTTTTCGATCGTGCGCGGCATGATCACCATGACCGCGCGGGGCTCCAGCGACCCGCTGGTGATGTCGCAGGCCCTGCAGGGGCGGCTGATCTCGCTCGCCCGCGCCCACGACCTGATCCGGCCGGCGATCTCCGACGACGACGACGCCAACTACCAGGACATCTATCTCGCCGACGTCGTCCGCATCCTCGTCGAGCCCTACCGCAAGCCGGGGCTCGAGAGCCTGTCGATCGAGGGACCGGAGCTGCGGCTGGGCATCAACTCGACGACCCATGTGGCGCTGCTCATCCACGAGCTGACGACCAACGCCAACAAATACGGCGCCCTGTCGCAGCCGGGCGGCCGGCTGTCGGTCTCCTGGGCCCTCGATGGCGACGCGCTGGACTTCCGCTGGATCGAGACCGGCGGTCCCGAACCGACCGATCCGCCGGCCGAGATCGGCTTCGGCTCGAAGCTGATCCAGCTCTGCATCAAGACGCAGCTGGAGGGCGAGATGGCCCTCGACTGGCCGGCCTCCGGCATGCGCCTCAAGGCGCGCATTCCGATGGGGTCGATCGCGCGGTAGTCGGCGCCGGGCGGGGGTGGGCGCCGGGCGGGGGCGCCAGCCTTGCTTCCCGATCAGGCCGGTAGGAGGCCGTGGCGGGCAAGGTCCGCCGCAAGCGCCTCGGGCGAGGCGAAATGCACCGCCTGCCAGCCGGCGGCGCGGGCGCCTTCGACGTTGGGGAGCGAATCGTCGATGAACAGCGTCCTCGCCGGATCGAGGCCAAAGCTTGCCACATGGGCGTCGTAGATCGCCCGGTCGGGCTTGATCCGGCCGATGTCGCCGGAGACCGTGACGCCGCGGGTCCCGGTCAGGAAGGGAAAGATGCCCTGGGCCTCGCGGAACGTGTCGGAGGCGAAGTTGGTCAGCATCGTGACGTCAACGCCCGCCTCGATCAGGCCCAGCATCAGGGCGACGCTGCCGTCATAGGCATGGGGCACCATGCGGTGCCAGTTGCGGCGGAACGCCCGGATGTGCTCGGCGCGGTCCGGATGGCGGGCGATCGCCTCGGCCTCCGCCTCGGGCCAGGAGCGGCCGCGATCCTGTTCGAGGTTCCATTCGTGGGAGCAGACATGGGTGAGGAAGAAGCTCCGCTCCGCCTCGTCGGGGATGAGGTCGCGGAACGGGATGTGCGGGTCGTAGTGGATCAGCACCTTGCCGATGTCGAAGACGACGTGTTGCGGCGTGTCGGGGGTCATGATGCGGGTTTCCTCGTTCGTCTGGCGGGTTTCGTGGCGCCGGCCGGGCCGATGCCGGCGGCCCGGAGCACCTTGCGCATGAGGGTCGGCAGGGCCTCGCCGGCGATCTCGCCGGGGGCCGACCACCAGCCCTCGATCGGCGGGTCGCCGACATGGTCGGCGCGCCAGACCTCGAGGGTCAGGCGGAAATGGGTGAAGCCGTGCTCGACCTCGCCGACGCGCCGCCAGTCGGCCGGAAAGGGGGCAGCATCCGGGCCGAGCGCGCCGTCGCCGCGGGCCGACCAGTCGCTCGACGGCGGCTCGCTCATGCCGCCGAGCATGCCGCTGCCCGGACGCTTGCGCAGGAAGACGGCGCCGTCGGGGCGCAGCGCCACGAAGGCCGCGCCGCGCCGCTCCAGCACCGCCGCCTTCTTCGGCTTGACCGGAAAGCGCTCGGCGTCGGCGGTCTTCGTCGCGGTGCAGAAAGGGCGCACGGGGCAGAGGACGCAGGCGGGCCTGGTCGGCGTGCAGATGGTCGCGCCGAGATCCATCATCCCTTGCGCGAAGTCGCCGGGCCGGCGGTCCGGCGTCAGCGAGGCGACGACGGCGCGGATCTGCGGCCTGGCGCGGGGCAGGGGCGTGTCGATCGCCGCAAGCCGCGTCACCACCCGCTCGACATTGCCGTCGACGACGGCCGCCGGCTCGTCGAAGGCGATGGCGGCGATGGCGGCAGAGGTGTAGTCGCCGATCCCCGGCAGGGCCTTCAGCGCTGCGGCGGTCTCGGGGAACCTGCCGCCATGGGTCTCATGGACCGCGATGGCGCAGGCATGGAGGTTGCGGGCCCGGGCGTAGTAGCCAAGGCCCGCCCATTCGGCGAGGACGGCGGCCTCGGGCGCTGCGGCAATGTCCTCGACCCGTGGCCAGCGGGCGGTGAACTTTGCGAAATAGGCCTTCACTGCGGCGACGGTGGTCTGCTGCAGCATGATCTCCGACAGCCAGACCCGGTAGGGGTCGGGCCGCATCCCGGCGGCGCGATCGGCCGGCGAGACCCGCCAGGGCAGCGTGCGGTGATGGGTGTCGTACCAGCCGAGCAGGGCTGCCGAGAACGCCTGCGGATCGATGGTCGTCATGGGCTGTGGCGGTATCCGGCGGCAGCGGGCGGGGCGAGGGCGGGGCTCAGTCAGGCGGGGCGCCCGTTCGGGAGGATCTGGTGGCATGGGGCCGCCGGATTGGCAACCGCCGCGAGGGTTCGGCGGGCGCCGCGGCCGTCCCGTCGCGGTCGCGATCCGGCGCGCCGGTTGCGGCGGGCGGGCGGGCCGCGCTATGCGTTGCCGATGTCCCGGCAGGAGCGGTGCGAGATGTCATGACGGACGCCAATTCGTACCACAAGCGCCCGGAGGCGGCCAAGCGCTGGCGGCGCGGCGCGCAGCCGCTCGCCGAAATCTCCGGCGAGGTGATCGACCCGATCCTCAGGCGCAAGGCGGGCATGACCACGGGCCTCGTCGCGGCCTGGGCCGGCATCGTCGGCGCGCGCCTCGCCGAGACGACGCGGCCGGAAAAGCTGCAATGGCCGAGGGACCGGGCCAGCGGCGAGCCGTTCGAGCCGGCGACGCTGGTCGTCGCGGCCGAGCCGCGGGCGGCGCTGCGGCTGCAGCATCAGACCACCGAGATCCTCGCCCGGGTGAACGGCTTCTTCGGCTTTCATGCGGTCGCCAAGATCCGCTTCGTCCAGAAGCCGGTCGCCGTGCCGAAACGGGACCTGCGCCCGAAGACCCGGGCGCTCGGGGCCGACGAGAAGGACAAGGTCGCGGCGATGATCGCGCGGATCGAGGATCCGAAGCTGAAGGCGGCGCTGGAGGCCTTCGCCCTGTCGACGCTCAGCCGGCTGCCCGGCAAGTGAGGGGGGCAAGTGCGGGCGGCAAGGTGAACGAATCGTAATGGGATCTTCGAACACAAGGCCGTCAGCGGCGCTGACAACGGCGGCTTCCTGCCTTTAAAAATCCACCGGCCTCCCGTACACCGCGACGGGAAGCCGGCGACGGCAATCAGGAGAGAGTGCGTCCATGAGAGTTTCATCCGGGAAGATCACCGCCGACGGCCGCGCCGCGCGCCGTACCGTTCTGGCCGCATCGGCGGCCCTTGCGGGCGTCATGGCGCTCGGCACCTGGTCGAGCGTCGCCCTGGCCGCCGACGAAGCCGGCGCCGGCTCGGCCGAGCGGCCGGTGCTTCTCGCCCAGGCCGAGACCTCAGGGGCTGCCACCGGTGAGGCCGCTGCCGGTGCCGTGAAGGCGCCCGAGCCCGAGGGCAAGGTCGACGTCGAGAAGCTGATGTCCGCCCAGGCGCTGCCGGACGTGGTGATCGGCGACGAGAACGCCCCGGTCACCATCGTCGAATACGCCTCGCTGACCTGCTCGCATTGCCGGGACTTCCACGAGACCAGCTATCCGACGATCAAGAAGGACTTCATCGACACCGGCAAGGCCAAGCTGATCATCCGCGAGTTCCCGTTCGACCCGCGCGCGCTGGCGGCCTTCATGCTGGCCCGCTGCGCCGGCGACGACGCCAAGCGCACCGCCATGGTCGACGTCCTGTTCGACCAGCAGCCGCAATGGGCCTATTCCAACCAGGCCTCGGCCGAGCTCCTGAAGATCTCGCGCCTCGCCGGCATGAGCGAGGAGCAGTTCAAGGCCTGCCTGAGCGACAAGGATCTGCAGAAGAACGTCGTCGCCGTGCAGCAGCGCGGCGAGACCGAGTTCGGCGTCAGCGCGACGCCGACCTTCTTCGTCAATGGCGACAAATATGCCGGCGCCGTCGGCGCGCCCCAGATGGCGGCGATCATCCAGAAGCACATGTGATCCGAGCGGTCCGCCGGCATCGGCGGATCGCAGACGCTGCATGGGGACGGCCGGGGCAGGCGCTCCGGCCGTTCGTGCGTTCGGGGTCTACTTTGAATGTGATCGATCGCGAGGAGCTGCGTAATCCGGCTTCGCGACGATACTCTTCGTGCTGTCGATCGATTAGGCTTTCGGCGGATGTCGGTCGGAATGCGACAGTGTCGTTTCAATCGATCACGAAAAACCTGTTTCAACTACCAAGACGGCGATCGAGAACGCATGCGCCGCGCGCCAGCCGATGGGAGATCCTTGCAGGCGTCTGGCGACAGCGTCTCCCCGGATCCGGCGCGGCCTTGCGGGACTAGCGGAGACCCGGGGACGTTCCCTGCGTGTCGAGCGGCTCGTCGCCTTCGTCGGGCGGAACGTCGGGTGCCTGATCGAGGATGGCGAGGGCTGCATCCACATCGCCCCTCGCGGCGCGCCGACGCATCATCGCCAGCCCCCGCCTGTGACCCAGCCCCTCCGCCACGAGTGAGGCGATCATCTGGTTGATGGAGATTCCGTCCTCGGCGGCGGCAGCGCGGGCCTGCTCCATGATATGGTCGGGAAGGCGCAAGGGGTAGGTGCTCATGTCGGTGTTCTCCTGTTCTGCCAATCCGCTTCGAACTCGACGGCCGTCCTGACGTCGAGGCCGAAGGCCCTCAGGTCCGGATTGCGGAAATGTCGATCGTCGGACACGACGAGCTGGGCTCCGGCCGCCAAGGCGCATTCGACGTAGAGGTCATCCTTCGGATCTCCCAGGAATGGCCGGAAGCGAAACCGCGGCAGGGCCGGGACGCAGACCTTGCACAGAGTGTCCAGCAGCTTGCCGATCTGATCTGGCGCGATCCACGGGTTCGATCCCAGGGGTCCAGGACGCAGCAGCACGTCCTCGTACTCGATGACCACCGCGGGGGAGAGCGCGAAGTGATCTCACCGACCAGCATCCCGCGCAGGATGCGGTTCGATGCTCCGTTCCTCGAGCGCAGGGCGCGGACCATGACGTTGGCGTCGGCGACGATCATGGATCGAACATGATGTCGCCCGCGACATCAGTCAAGCATGTCGACCACGCTCAGACTGGCGACCGGCCCGCGCCGACGGGTTGCGGACCGCCTCGAAGCTCTCGCCCAGTTCGACTTCCGCCCATTGGCGCACCGCGTCGATCCCGTCGACAGGGAGAGTCGGATAGTCCTCGAAGACCTCCTGATCCGAGTGGCCCGCCCGCAGGTGGGCCACGATGGTCAGCGCCGGGACGCGGGTGCCGCGAACCACGGGGGCCCCGCTCATGATCGAGGGATCGCGGATGACCCGGGAAGCGATTTTCGGCTTTCTGGCGAGATCGACCATCGGGCAGTTCCTTTTGAGGAGGTGGTTCGCGAGCCTCCCCGTGGCGCAATCATATGGCACACGGAGTGGCCGAGAAGGAGTTCAGGCCGTGACAGTGGGTTGGTCAGGGCGTGGGCCACTTGCTGGCAGTCTGCCGTTCGAGGACTGGCAGCGACACGTCACGCAGGTGCCGCCAGACATCTGCGGCGACTTCCTCCCGGCTGGCGCGCGGCGGATGGCGGGAGTGCCCAGTCGAGCGCTCCGCGCCAGCGCGCCGTTGCGGCGACAATGACGGCAGCGCACACCGATTGTGCAGGCGGGGGCGTTTTTGCATTGCAGCAATTGGCGCGGGGGGAATTTTGCTCTAGACCGTTGGGAATGGTCGCGACGCGGCCGGGACAACGGGACTGACGGACCAGCAGGGGATGCCCAAGCGGATCTTCACCTTCAGGCAGGGCGATGCCGAGAAAACCGCCGATGCCGTCGCGGCCCTCGGGCTGAAAGGTGCGAATCTCGCGCTGCTCGCCTCGCTCGACGCACCCGTGCCGGCGGGCTTCACCATTGCGACTCACGCCTGGCGCGAGACCAAGGGGGCGGGCGGCGATCTGCCCCAGGCGCTCAAGGCCGATCTCAGATCCTCCGTCGAATGGCTGGAGGCCGTCGCGGATCGGCGCTTCGGCGGCGACCAGCGACCGCTGCTGCTGGCCGTGCGCACCAGCGCCGCCACCCACATGCCGGGGCTGGCCGAAAGCGTCCTCGACGTCGGGCTGACCGACCGCACCGTCGACATCCTCGCCGCCGAACTCAGCGACAGCGACTTCGCCTATCGCAGCTACCGCCGCTTCATCGAGAGCTATGCGGCGCTGGTCTTCGACGCCGATCTCGCCGAATTCGAGGATCTCGGCGACCGCGAGCGCGAGCGGGCCGGCTGGATTTCGGAGCCGCGCAACGTCAGCGAATGGCGCATGCTGATCGCCCGATACCATGACTTCCTGGAGCGCGAGCTCGGCGCCGTGGTGCCGCAGACGCCGCTGCAGCAGCTGGTCGAGGTGATCCAGGCGAGCTTCGCCAGCTGGCGCAGCCCGCTCGCCGCGTCCCATCGCATGCTCCACGCGATCCCCGAGAATGCCGGGCTCGCCATCACCGTCCACGGCATGATCTTCAACGAGCGCAACCAGAAATCCGGCCGCGGCCGGGCGATCTCCCGCGATCTTGCGACCGGCGAGGCGCGGCTGACGGGGGAATTCGCGCTCGGCGGGCGGATCGAGGCCTTCGACGAGGCGCCGGAGACGATCGACCTCGCCAGCCTCGTCGCCGACGGCGCGGCGCCGTTTCCGGCGGTGTTTGCCGAACTCGCCGGCCATGTGACGCGCATCGAGGCGCATGTGGGCGATGCGGTCGAGGTCGACTTCATGGTCGGCGACGGGGCGCTGTTCCTGATGCAGTACCGCCCGGCCCGGCGCAATGCCGGAGAGGCGGTGCGCGTCGCGGTCGAGCTGGTCAGCGACGGCATCATCGAAGAGCAGGACGCGATCCTGCGGATCGATCCGGCGTCCCTCGACCTGTTGCTGCATCCGACCATCGACCGGGACGGCGAGACGACGGTGCTGGCGCGGGGCATGGGCGCCTCGCCGGGCGCCGCCACCGGCGTGATCGCCTTCACCTCCGAGCGGGCCCAGGCCTTCGCCGTCGACGAGCGGCCGGTGATCCTGGTGCGCAACGAGACCCATCCGGAGGACATCCACGGCATGCATGTCGCCGAGGGCGTCCTGACGATCCGCGGCGGCACCACCAGCCACGCGGCGGTCGTCGCGCGCGGCATCGGCAAGCCCTGCGTCACCGGCGCCGGCTCGCTGCGCATCAATGCCGCGGCCGGCACGCTGCATGCCGGCGACCGGGTGCTGAAGGAAGGCGACCGGATCACCATCGACGGCGCGTCGGGCGAGGTGATCCTCGGCGCCGTGCGGCTGATCCGGCCGAGCCTGTCCGGCGACTTCGCGACGCTGATGGAATTTGCCGACTCCGCCCGCCGGATGCGGGTGCGGGCGAATGCCGACACGCCGCCCGAGGCGCGCGCGGCGCGCAACTTCGGCGCCGAGGGCATCGGCCTCTGCCGCACCGAGCACATGTTCTTCGAGGGCGACCGCATCCAGGCGATGCGCGAGATGGTGCTGGCCAGCGACGAGATCGGCCGGCGGCGGGCGCTCGACAAGCTGCTGCCGATCCAGCGCTCGGACTTCATCGAATTGTTCGAGATCATGGCCGGGATGCCGGTGACGATCCGTCTGCTCGACCCGCCGCTGCACGAATTCCTGCCGAAGAGCGAGAGCGAGATCGCCGAGACGGCGCTGCAGCTCGACGTCGACGCTTCCGTGGTGCGCCAGCGCATCGCCGGGCTCGAGGAGTTCAACCCGATGCTCGGCCATCGCGGCTGCCGGCTCGCCATCTCCTATCCGGAGATCGCCGAGATGCAGGCGCGGGCGATCTTCGAGGCGGCGATCGAGGCCGGCGAGCGGGCCGGCGCGGCGGTGGTGCCGGAGATCATGGTGCCGCTGGTCAGCCTTCGCCGCGAGCTCGACTTCCTCAAGGCCCGCATCGACGCGGTGGCGGCCCGCGTCATGGAGGAACGCGACCGGCGGATCGACTACCTCGTCGGCACGATGATCGAACTGCCGCGGGCGATCGTGCGCGCCGACACCATCGCCGAGGTGGCGGACTTCTTCTCCTTCGGCACCAACGACCTGACCCAGACCGTCTACGGCATCTCCCGCGACGACGCCGGGACGTTCCTGTCGACCTACATGCGCGAGGGTATCCTGGAGCGCGATCCGTTCCAGACCATCGACGTCGAGGGCGTCGGCGAACTGGTGGCGCTGGCCTGCGAGAAGGCGCGGCGCACTCGGCCCGACATCTCGCTCGGCGTCTGCGGCGAGCAGGGGGGCGACCCGGCCTCGATCGCCTTCTTCGAGGAGACCGGGCTCGACTACGTCTCCTGTTCGCCCTTCCGCGTGCCGATCGCCCGCCTCGCGGCCGCCCAGTCGGCGATCCGGCTCAGCCGCGCCGGCCGGGCGAGGGGCCGGCGCTGACGGGTTTTGACAAGCGCGGCCGTCAGGCCGGATAGTCGAAGCCGTCAGGCCGGATAGTAGAAGTAGATGGCGATCGTCGTGGCGATGCCGACGATGATGTTCATCGGCAGGCCGACCTTGACGAAGTCCATGAAGCGGTAGTTGCCGGCGGCATAGACCAGCGTGTTGGTCTGGTAGCCGATCGGGGTCGCGAAGGAGGCCGAGGCGCCGAACATGACGGCGACGACCAGGCTGCGCGGGTCGATGCCGAGATTGACGCCGAGGGCGACGGCGATCGGCGTCACGATGACCGCGACGGCGTTGTTGGTGACGATCTCGGTCAGCATCGACGACAGGCCGTAGACGACCAGCAGCACGACGATATGCGGCGCGCCCTCGATCAGCGGCGTGACGGCATCGACGATCATTTGCGCCGTGCCGGCCTGTTCCATGCCGATGCCGATCGCCAGCATGGCGAAGATCAGGATGAGCAGGTCGCCGCGGATCGTGCGCCACGCCTCGTCGGCGTCGATCACCCTGAGAAGCAGGATCACCGCGATGGCGACGAAGGCCGCGGTCTGGATGGTCACCAGCCCGAAGGCCGAGACGACGACCACCGCCAGCAGCGCGGCGATGGCGAGCGGCGCCTTCTCGCGGCGAAAGCGCCGGGCCTGGCTGACATTCACGCCGACGAGGTCGTTCTCCTCGGTGATGCGGGCGATGGCGTCGGGCGGGCCTTCGAGCAGCAGCCGGTCGGCGGGCCGAAGGCGGATCGCCTGGAGGCTCGGGCCCGGCACGTGGCGGTGGCGCCGGACGCCCAGCACCGAACTGCCCGAACCCGACAGGCCGCTCAGCTCCATCACGCCGCGGCCGATGCCGCGCCGGTGCGGGGCGACGGTGGCCTCGACCACCATGCGGTCCTCGCCGGCCCGGGCCGGCCGGCCGCGGGCGATCCGGAAGCCGTCGCTGGCGTGGAGGGTGAGGATCTCCTCGGGGCTCGCGAACATCACGATCCGGTCGGCCTTCTGGAGGACGATGGCGGCGATGTCCCGGCGCAGGGTCTCGGTGCCGCGGCGCAGCGCCACCGGCCGGATGCCGCGCGACGACAGGGCGCCGACCTCGCCGAGCGGCTTGCCGATCGCGCTGGCGCCGTCGCGCACGACGATCTCGGTGAGATAGGAATCCTCGTCGTTTTCCGAGAGCTTCGAGCCGACGCCCTCGCGGTTCGGCAGCAGCCGCCAGCCGACGAGCGCCAGATAGCCGAGGCCGACCGCCGCCGCGACGAGACCGATCGGCGTGATCTCGAAGATCGAGAACGGCTCGAGGCCCTGGCCGCGGGCGACGCCGTCGACCAGGAGGTTGGTCGAGGTGCCGATCATCGAGCAGGTGCCGCCGAGGATCGCGACGAAGGACAGCGGCATCATCAGCTTGGTCTCGGCGATCTTCAGCGCGCGGGCGATCTCGATGGAGATCGGGATCAAGACGATGACGACCGGCGTGTTGTTGATGAAGGCCGAGGCGAGGATGATCCCGGCCGACGTCACCAGAAGCGTCGCGACGGGGCGCCGGGTGGCGTGGCTCAGCAACAGGCTGGCGGCCGCGTCGAGGACGCCGGTGCGGATCAGCGTGCCCGAGAGCACGAACATCGCCGCGATGGTGATCGGCGCCGGATTGGAGAAGACGGCGGTGATCTGCTCCGCCTTCAGATAGCCGCACAGGAGGAAGGCCACGGCGCCGCCGCAGGCGACGACCTCGGGCGGGTAGCGCTCCAGGACGAAGGCGACGAAGACGAGCGTGATGAGGAGGAGCCCGATGAGGGCGGAGTGTTGCGCGAAGAATTCGGCCATGGCCAACCGTGCGAGACGAGACGGCACAAAGCTGTCGTCGTCAGCCGTTTCGGCAAGGTGCTGATTTGCCGAAAAGATTTCACGGTCGAAGGCGCGTTTGCGGCGCCTCTGCGCCGGGCGGCTGCAGCGTCACGAAAAAAAGCGGCGCGACACGGGGGAGCCGTGAAGCGCCGTCGAGGACAGGAGGCAGACAGTCTCGCCGCGTGTCAGGCGGCTTCTTCGTCCAGCGTGAAGCCGGCGAACATGCGATCGAGGTCGAGGAAGCAGATCATCCCCTGGGCGGTGGCGAGGACGCCGGTGACGTAGCCGCCGGTGAAGCTGCCGCGCATTTCCGGGGTCGGCTGGACCACCTTCGCCTCGACGGTGAGGATGTCGGCGACGCGGTCGACCAGGAGACCGATCACCGCGCTCTGGACCTCGGCGACGATGACCGCGCTGCGGGCATCGGGTTCGGAGGGGGCCATGCCGAGCTTGGACGCCATGTTGACGATGGGGATGATCGAACCGCGCAGGTTCATCATGCCCATCACCTCGTGGGGGGAGCCCGGGAGCGGCGTCGACTTGCTCCAGCCGCGGATCTCGCGGACCGCCGTCGTGCGAACGCAGAACTGCTGGCCGCCGATCTCGAAGGCGATGATCTCGATGGCCGCCTCGTGGAGGTCGGCGGTGTCAAAAGTCTGAGCGAGCATCAGAAGTCTTTCCAGGTGTCCTGCTTCAGAGCAGCGTTGCCGTTGGTCGAATATGCCCGATCGAGGTTGCCTTGAAGTTTACGCGCCGGAGATTGTGCCGGGTTGGCGTTGCGCGTCGCCGCGCGCGGTCTCGAGCGGCCGCCCCGCGATATGGAGAACTTCGCGAGAAGCTCGTCGAGTTCCTGGGTCTGGCCGGCGAGATTGTGGCAGGCGGCCGTCGATTCCTCGACCATGGTGGCGTTCTGCTGGGTGCCCTCGTCGATCGAGCCGACCGCCTTGTTGATCTCGGCGAGGCCGACCGCCTGGTTGCGGGCCGCCTCGACGATGGCACGCACGTTCTGGTCGATGGCCTGGACCTCGGAGACGATGGTGCGCAACGCCTTGCCGGTCTCGCCGACGAGCATGACGCCGGCGCCGACCTGGGTGGTGGACTTCTGGATGAGGCCCTTGATCTCCTTGGCGGCTTCCGCCGAACGCTGGGCGAGCGCGCGGACCTCCTGGGCGACGACGGCGAAGCCCTTGCCGGCCTCGCCCGCCCGAGCCGCCTCGACGCCGGCGTTGAGGGCGAGAAGGTTGGTCTGGAAGGCGATCTCGTCGATCACCCCGATGATCTGGGAGATCTGGGTCGAGGAATTCTCGATTTCGCCCATGGCGGAGACGGCCTTGGCGACGACCTCGCCGGAACTCTCCGCCCCGGCCTTGGTACGGGCGACGAGGGTTCCCGCCTCCTCGGCGCGGGCGGCGGAGGCGCGCACTGTGTCGGTCAGCTCGCCGAGCGCGGCGGAGGTCTCCTCGACAGAGGCGGCCTGCTGCTCGGTGCGGCGGGCGAGATCGTCGGAGGCGACGCGGATCTCCTCCGTCGCGCTGCTGATCTGCGAGGCGGTGTTGCCGACGGAGGTCAGCGTCTCGCGCAGCACCGCGACCGAGGCGTTGAAGTCCTGGCGGAGCTTGTCGAGGGAGGGGATGAAGGCTTCCGCCAGCTCCTGCGACACGTCGCCCTCGGCAAGGCGGCCGAGGCCGTCGGCGATGGTGTTGACGGCTTGGACGCGGCCGGTGACGTCGGTGGCGAACTTCACCACCTTCATTACATTGCCGTTCATGTCGAGGATCGGGTTGTAGGAGGCCTGGATGTAGGTCGCCTTGCCGCCCTTGCCGATGCGCTTGAACTCGTCGGAGACGAATGTGCCACGGGCGAGCTTCGGCCAGAATTCCTTATAGGCGGCGCTGGCCGCTTCGGCCGGTTCCACGAACATCGAGTGATGCCGGCCGCGGATCTCCTCCAGACCATAGCCGAGGGCGTTGCAGAAGTTCTCGTTGGCGGTCAGGATGGTGCCGTCGGGCTTGAACTCGATGACCGCCTGGGCCCGCGACAGGGCCTCGAGCTTGCCGGCGTTCTCGGCGTTCTGCAGGCGGACGGCGGTGATGTCGGTGGCGACCTTGACCACCTTGACGACCTTGCTGCCGGACAGGACGGGGTTGTAGGACGCCTCGATCCAGACTTCCTTGCCGCCCTTGCCGAGGCGCTTGTACTGGGTGGCGTCGAATTGCCCGCGGGCGAGCTTGGCCCAGAATTCGCGGTACTGCGCCGTGGCTACCTCCGCCGGATCGACGAAGATCGAATGATGCTTGCCGGCGATCTCGCTGAGATCGTAGCCGAGCGCGTCGCAGAAATTCCTGTTGGCGGTCAGGATGGTGCCGTCGGGCTTGAACTCGATGATCGCCAGCGACTTGTCGAGCGCCTCCAGAATCGCGGCAGCAGACGAACCAGACCGACGTTTAGAACCGAACATGCGCTCCTCCTCCAGGAACAGATCCACCCATGATCCGCGGTCGGAACATTCGGAACCGCGAGCCGACCCGGATTCGTCGTGCGTCTGTCGGGTGAGGTGTTCCCACCGAGACGAACGATAATCCGGGTTTTTTATTCATTGCGAGTGATTTTGCGATGCCAAGAGTTAGGCGGAACACATTAAGAATTGCCGAATACGAATTCCGTGTTCTTATTTAAGTTGATGACCTTTCTATAGATCGCGCACGTGTTGAAATATGCGGGGAGCTTAATGGCTGACTATTTACATAAACAAAACAGGTAGTCAGTCGCATGATGTCGCTAATTTTCGTTTACAATACGCCTTGTGATCGAAACGTCTTTGCTTGCATGGCTGGAGATTGCAGTCAGTCAACAGCCAGCGCATACATAGGCACCCGTTCGATAAGTCAGGGTGCCGTTGGTAAAAGTTTTCGTGATCGGAAATCGACCGGCTGCGCCATTTCGGTCGGCGACGTGGCGGAGCCCGGGCGCAGGTCGTTCTCGCAGGCAGTTTCAGCGCCGCAGACGGTCGATGCGGCGTCTCCGCTTCTGCGCGTCGCGCCGGGCGGGGCAAAAGGCCGCGCCCGGCGGAGGCGTCATCGAGGCCTGGAAGCCGGCTCGCCCGGTCTGCGGCGTGAGCCGGCCGTGGCGTGACCGGCGGGGCCGACCTCGACGGCACGCATCCGGCGCAGGCGGTCCAGCGCGTCCACCTCCAGCGGCAGCCGGGCCGCCGCCTCGACCTGATGCCGCTCAAGGCCGGTGATGTCGCGCAGGACGTCGTCGTCGACCCGCAGCAGCGTCGCGATGGCGTCGCGGCGCAATTTCTGGCGCCGCCGCTCGACGGTCCAGGAGCGCAGCCAGCCGCCGGCGCCGCGATTGCCGAGATGCGCTGCGGCGGCTTCCTCGATGCGCGGCGCATAGATCCACTGAAGCATGTCACTCTCCTTCGTTGGGTTGAGTGGAGAGTGGTCCTTCGGGATTGATGAGTCCAACGAAACGTTCTAATATGAGGGATGAGAGAAGCTCATTGATACGGGCGCATGGATGTGGGCCCACAGAGACAGGAAGGTCGCTGCGATGAACCAGATGACGCCCGTCGTCACCAATCTCGACATCGATCTCGCCCGCACCTTCGTGGCGATCTGCGAGACCGGCAATTTCACGAGGGCGGCGGAGCGGGTGTTCCGCTCGCCCTCGGCCGTCAGCCTGCAGGTGAAGAAGCTGGAGGAGATGGTGGGGCGGCCGCTGTTCCGGCGCGAGACGCGGGTCGTCGAGCTGACCGTCGACGGCGAGTACCTGCTCGGCTTCGCCCGCAAGATGCTCAAGCTCAACGACGAAGTGCTCGGATATTTCCGCCGCCCGTCGATCGAGGGTCGGGTCTCGCTCGGCGCGCCCTATGACGCGGGGATCTTCGCGATCCCGCTGATCCTGAAGATGTTCGCCTCGACCCACCCGCATGTCGACGTCGACGTGCGGCTGGAATCCAGCGCGGACCTGCGCCGCCTGGCCATCGAGGGGGAGATCGACGTCGCGCTGATGGCGACGGAGGAGCACCCGGGCTACCGCGCCGTCGAGGCGCATTGCGAGCCGCTGGTGTGGGTCGGCCTGCGCAACGGCTGCGCCCCGACGCGCGATCCGCTGCCGCTCGCTTTGGCCAACCACGGGTGCATCTGGCGGTCGGCGGCGCTCGATGCCCTCGACAAGGCGGGGCGGCCCTACCGCGTCGCCTATACCAGCCGGAACTGCCAGGCGCAGATCGCCGCGGTGGAGGCGGACCTCGCGATCGCGCCGCTGCCGATCAGCGTCGTGTCCCAGAGGCTCGTGCGCCTCGACAGGACGCGGGACCTGCCGCCGCTCGGCAACTACCACGTCTATCTGATGACCCGCGAAGGGGCGGGCCCCGTCGCCGAGGCGCTGAGCGACCATGTCATGGCGAGTTTTCGCGAGCGGAGCGGGCAGGGCGCCCGCATCTTCGCCTGAGCGTCTGCGGCGGGCCGTCGCGCGGCGTCAGGTGCCGCGATCCCGCCTGTTGCCGCGTCAGGTGCCGCCGTTCGTGGCGATGACGTCGTCGATGCTGATCGGCGCCAGCATGGCGCTGCCGGCGCTCGCGGGTGCGGGCGCGAAGGTCGCCGCGGCCTGAGGCGGCGCTGCCGGCATCGGCACGGCCTGGGGCTGGCTCTGGGGCGCCGCTTGAATCTCGGGCTGCGCCCGGATCGTCTCGGGCGAGGGGTAGGCGTAGGTCGTCTGGGGCGCCGTCGCCTGGTAGCCGGTGAGCATGGCGCGGGCCGCGCGGTTGGCGGCCTCGAGGCCCGGCGGGTTGATGAAGGCGGGGTCGCTCTTGCGCCGGGCGTTCTTGCGCTTCTCGTAGAAGACGTTGCCGCCGGCTTCCACCAGATAGTGCATGTTGGTGTAGGGGAACGTCATCCCGGCGGTGTGGAAGAACTTGGCGCCGTGGACGTAGCGATGCCGGCCGCCCTTGAGGACCTTGGTCGCCATCTGCGCCGCGAGCCTGCTGCCCTTGCCCATCTGGCGGCTGAGGACGCCGGGGGCGAACTGGTTCTTCTGGCCGACGACGGCGCAGACCGTGTTGGGATATTCCTTCGCCTCGACCCGGTTCATCACCACCGTGCCGACGGCGAGCATGCCTTCGGGGCTCGAACGGTTCGATTCGAAATACATCACGCGGGTCATGCACTCGTGCTCGCTCATCACCCGCCGCCCGAACAGCGACGAGGCGCAGCCGGACAGGCCGACGGCGAGGAGGACGAGGCTGGCGGCCCTGAGGGCGGATTTCGTTTGCAGCATGATCAGAACTCGGATGGCCGATGGCGATTCGGGCGTGTCGAGTTCGCGATATTGCCCATGGCGCCTTAACGGGTGGTGCCAAACGGCCATGATTCCCGGATAATTGCTGGATATGGTTAAGATTTTTGGAGAAGTTTAAGGATTTTGGGCCGGCGACGGCGAGGCGCCTGAAACGGGACGGGCGTTCGATCGTTGGTGGTGACAGGCCGGCGTGGACCGGCCGCCAAAAACGAGAAAGGCAATGCCATGTTGGACAAGCCGATCGCCTACAAGACCTGGATCCTCGTCGCCGACGGGGAGAAGGCGCTGTTCCTGGAAAACATCGGTGACGGCGAGCTGCCGAACTTCGAGATCCGCCGGGTCGAGGAGCAGGACAATCCGCCGAGCCGCGAACAGGGCGCCCACCGGCCCGGCCGGCTGACCGACCGGGGCTCCGGCCATCAGTCCGCGGTGGCGGACACCGACTGGCACCAGCTCGGCAAGGAGCGCTTCGCGGCCGAGATCGCCGAGATGCTCTACAAGATGGCCCATCGCGGCCGCTACGAGAAACTCGTCGTCGTCGCGCCGCCGAAGATCCTCGGCGAGATGCGCCTCAAGTTCCACAAGGAGGTGCAGGACCGCATCGTCGGCGAGCTCGCCAAGGACTTCACCAATCATCCGGTGGACCAGATCGAGAAGATGCTGGCGGCCTGACGGTCTGCGCTACCGACCGGGGAGGCGGCGGCTTCCCCGGTCGAGGCCGCCGGCTCCGGCCGCCCGGGCCACCCTCGATTTCACCGCCCGTCGCGGTCGCGGGATGGCCGGCGCGGACGGCCGCCATCCGGTCGCTTGCGTCGCATGGGGGAACGGGACGACATTTCCGTCTCTGCCCCGTGTTTGCGCCGGAGCAGCGCCGTGCTTGTCCCGGCGTCCGGATTTCTGTCCGCAGCATCCATTTCCCGCCGCCGCCCCCGTCGCCGCATTGCCGATCGGGGCGCCTCGCCTTACGGAACATCGACCGCAACGATGGACCAGTAACGGCATGTATCGTCTCTTCTTTCTCGCTCTCGCCCTGGTCATTTCGTGCAGCGGCGCGGTGCGCGCCGACGATCTCCACAAGGACGACTGGAGCTTCAACTTCTTCAACGACTCGCGCCAGACCGTCACGCAGATCAACACGATCCGGCGCGACGGCGAATGGAGCCGCAACTGGCTCCGCGAGCCGATGGACCGCGGCACCGGCCTGACGCTGAGCTTCAAGGACAAGGGCGACACGCGCTGCAAGGTGCGCACCTATGTCAAGTTCACCGACGGCTCCTTCTACGACCGCGAGATCGACTATTGCGGCATCGCGATCGTCCGCGTGACCGGCCGGGCGATGACCACCGAATGATCCTCGCCCGACCCCTGCGCGGTGTCCTTGCCGGCGCGGATGGAAGGACCGGGTGCGGGGCGGCGGCCGGTTGAGCCTCCTCGGTCGAAATCCTCGCCTTGCCTCCGCGCCCGCTCGATCTTCGCCCGGCGCTCCCGACGAACCCCTTCCGGCCTTTCTCGAAGCGAAAACCCATCCTTCGAAGCGAAAACCAATGGGCGCAGCCATCCGCGCCGAACCATCCATATGGAGTGACGCATGCTGATGTTGCGAATGCTTGCGGCGGCAGGGCTGTCGATTGCGGCCGGTTCGCTCGCTCCGGCTTCGGCCCAGGGGTTCGCCCCGGCCTGCGAGAGGGAGGTCAAGGACCTCTGCGGGCGCATCTCCGTCGGCCGATGCTTCCAGGACGAGAGCCTGTGGAACTCCGTCAGCCCCCGCTGCACCGGCGACATCCAGACGATGATCGAGATGGAGCGCGAGGCGCTGGAGCAGCAGGCCGAGGACAATCAGTCCCGCCGCCAGGCAGCGGACGCGGACGGCGGGATCCAGCGGGGCCGATCCTATGGCGGCATCCTCAGGGCCGGCCCGGGCATGGAGTTCTCCAAGCTCGGCAGCCTGCAGCCCGACGACGACATCAACCTCCTCGAGGACACCGGCGTCTGGTTCAACGACTACAAGTGGTACAAGGTGGATACGCCGCTGGGCGTCGGCTACCACTGGGGCGGGATCTTCTGCACCGAGGGCAAGGCGGCGGAGGGCGTGTTCCAGAGCTGCGCATCGGACGCGGGAGGCGGCCCGATGCCCGCCGATGCCGGCCCCCCGCCGGCCGGCGACGAGACCGCCGATGCCGAGAGCTACGTGCGGGCCTTCTACACCGAGCCGTTCCTCTCGGACGCGCTGTCCCCCGAGAACGAGGGCTTCTTCACGGAGCCCGCCGTCCGGACGATCCGCGCCAACAACCGGCCGGGCGGCTCCTGCATCGACGTCAGCCCGATCGTCGCCGCCCAGGACTACGACAGCGCCGAGATCGACCGGACGCTGGATCTGAGGGCATCGCGGGCCGCCAACGGCCAGATGCTCGTCGAGGCAACGTTCCGCAATTTCGGCCAGCGGACGGACGTCGTCTGGACCCTCGTCGGATCGTCCGGCTACTGGCTCGTCTCCGACATCGAGGCCCCGGGGCAGGGCCCCTCGCTCGGCTCGCTGCGCTGCGGCTAGGGCCGCGCAATCGGGCCCGGGCCGCCAGGGGCGCCCAAGCGGGCCCGGGGCGGCAGGACCGCGCACGCGGGCTCGGGGCGATCCGGGCCGCAGGCCGACCAGATGATTACGAGGCGACAGCGGCCGCCGAGCCCACAAGCCGCCAGCGGGAGAGGCCACGTGACACTTCGCATTCTGGCAGCAGCCGGCCTCTTCCTCGCCGCAGGCGAGGCCACCGCGCTCGCCAACGACACGATGGCCAACACGGCATCGGGCGGCCTCGTCTTCGAGACGACCGACGCCGTCGCGATGGTGAGCGAGGATCTGGCGATCTCGCAGAAGGAGATCGTCGTGCGCTACGTCTTCCGGAACATCTCGGAGGCGGACGTGACCTCGACGGTCGCGTTCCCGATGCCCGACGTGACGATCGAACCCTACGAGGGCGACCGGTCGGTGCCGTCGGGCGACATCAACGATCCGATCGCCTTCACGACCCTGGTGGATGGCAAGCCCGTCGAGATGGCCCGGGAGAAGCGGGCCGTGGTCGGCGACATCGATGTCACCGAAAAGCTGACCGCGCTCGGCCTGCCGCTGGAGCCGTTCGGCGAGGCGGCTGATGCCAGGCTCAACGCCCTCGGCGTCGAGGCCAGGAAGGACGCGCTGCGGTCCGGGCTCGCGGTGACGGAGGAGGGCCAGGAGGGCGACGCCTGGGACCAGCCGCTCATCCCGCACTGGACCTTCCGGGCGACCTATCACTGGACGCAGACCTTTCCCGCAGGCCGGGAGGTGAGGGTCGAGCATCGCTACGAGCCCTCGGTCTATTCCAATCTCGGCACGATGCTCGGCGACGCGGATTTCGCGGCCGAGACCGCCGCCCTGCGCAAGACCTACTGCATCGACGACGCGCTGATGGCGACGCTGGCGAAGGCGACGAAGACGACGGAGTTCGGCCAGATCCCCTATGCCGAGCGTCACGTCGACTACGTGCTCGTCACCGGCGCCAACTGGGCGAGGCCCATCGGCGACTTCAGGCTGACGGTGGACAAGGGCTCGCCGAAGCACCTCGTCAGCTTCTGCGCCGAGGGGGTGACGAAGACCGGGCCGACGACGTTCGAGATGCGCAAGACGGATTTCACGCCGACGGAGGATCTGAACGTTTTGATCCTGGTGCCGACCGGGGGGTGATGGCCCCGACAGGCCCTTGCCGGCCGGGCGAGAGGGCGACGAGGGGGCGAAAACCTCACCGCTTCGTCATCCCGGGCTTGACCCGGGATCCACTCAAATCATCCCAGCCCCCGCCACGGATCCATCCGAAGTCGTTGAATCTTCTGATACGGTTGGCGTGCTTCGAGGGCGGAGGAATGGGTCCCGGGTCAAGCCCGGGATGACGAAGCGTCGGAGGTGGCTGTGGGTCTGCAGCGCTGGCGTTTCCTGAGGCATGCCCGACCCGAGAAGGCCGGTCTGCTGCTCGGCCACCGGGGCCTCGGCCATTGGAGCGCGGGCGAGTCCCTGAGCATGGGGGCGGCTCGATGTTGCCGGCCGCGATGTCCACGAAGGGGCGGAAGCCTCACCGCGTCGTCATCCCGGGCTTGACCCGGGATCCATTCCAAATCATCCAAGCCGCCGCCACGGATCCAATCGAAGTCCATCTGAAGTCGTTGAATGTTCTGACGCGATTGGGCGACTTCGCGGGCAGAGGAATGGGTCCCGGGTCAAGCCCGGGATGACGAAGCGTCGGGGGTGGGCTGTGGGTGTGCAGCGCTGGCGTTTCCTGAGGGATACCCGGCCGGAGAAGGCGGGTTCGACGAGTCCCGCTCTGCCGACGAAGACCAGCCTCACCCCTCCGGCCGCTGGTACTTGATGAAGGGCGTCTTCTCGCCGATGCGGTCGTAGAGCATGCGGCCGGCATAGTTGAATTCCTGGGTCGTCCAGTAGACGCTCGGGCAGCCCGCCGCGTCGGCCGCGGCGTAGACGGCTTCGATCAGCGCGCGGCCGATGCCCTTGCCGCGGATGGCGGGGTCGGCGAAGAGGTCCTGCAGGTAGCAGACATTTTCCACCCGCCAGCAGTGGCGATGGAAGAAGTAGTGGACGAGGCCGACCGGCCGCCCGTCGACGACGGCGAGGAAGCCGCTCGGATCGTAGGGCGCCTCGCCGAGCAGCCGGGCGAAGGTCGAGGCGTAGACCGCCTCCGGCACCTGCGACTTGTAGAATTCGAGATAGCCGGTCCAGAGCCTGCGCCATTCCGGCTCGTCGCCGGCGACGATGGGGCGGATGAGAAGGTCGGTCTGGGACATCGGGTGGGATCTCGCGAGAAGCGCAGGTCAGCGCGGATGGAAGAACGGGGCGGACAGCATCTCGCTCATGGCGTAGCCGAGCCGCAAGCGGGCTTCGGCGAGCGGGATCCAGAACAGCCGGAAGAGGACCGGTTCGCCCTGGCTCGGCTGGCCCTCGACATGGTGCCATTCGGCCGGCAGCTCGTCCGGCGCGTCGAAGGCGTAGCAATGCCGCTCATGGCGGATGAGGCGGCCGTCATGCTCGTAGCGATGCTGCTGCACACCGAGTTCGTGGAGCGGCGGGGCGATCGCAAAGCCGGTCTCTTCGGCGAACTCGCGGAAGGCCGCCTCGCGCGGCGTCTCGCCGGGCTCGACGGTCCCGCCCGGAACCTGCGTCAATACCTGCGGACAGTCGGGCTCGTCGAAGACGAGGAGCATCTCGCCGCGACGGGCATAGACGAGGACTTTCGTCTCGTCGAAATGCAGCTGCATCATCGGCTTCAGCCGCGCCGCGCCAGGAAGGCCAGCCGCTCGAACAGGTGCACGTCCTGCTCGTTCTTGAGCAGCGCGCCGTGGAGCTTCGGCAGCACCTTCGCCGGGCTTTCGCGCAAATCCCTCGCCTCGACGTCCTCGGCGACGAGCAGCCGGATCCAGTCGAGGGCCTCGGAGGTGGAAGGCTTCTTCTTCAGGCCGGGCTGCTCGCGGATCTCGTAGAACTGGGTGAGGGCGGCGCGCACCAGATCCTGCTTGATGCCGGGATAATGCACGTCGACGATCTTCTGCAGCGTCTCGGCGTCGGGAAACTGGATGTAGTGGAAGAAGCAGCGGCGCAGGAAGGCGTCCGGCAGCTCCTTCTCGTTGTTGGAGGTGATGACGACGATCGGCCGGTGCCTCGCCTCGATCGTGTCGCCGGTCTCGGTGACGTCGAAGCTCATCTTGTCGAGCTCCTGCAGGAGATCGTTGGGGAACTCGATGTCGGCCTTGTCGATCTCGTCGATCAGGAGGACGACGCGCTCGTCCGAGGCAAAGGCATTCCAGAGCTTGCCGGGGCGGATGTAGTTGCGGATGTCGCGGACCCGCTCGTCGCCGAGCTGGCTGTCGCGCAGGCGCGAGACGGCGTCGTATTCGTAGAGGCCCTGCGCCGCCCGCGTGGTCGACTTCACCGTCCACTGGATCAGCCGCAGCCCCAGGGACTGCGCGATCTGGAAGGCCAGCTCGGTCTTGCCGGTGCCGGGCTCGCCCTTGACCAGCAGCGGCCGCTGCAGGGTGATCGCCGCATTGACGGCAACCATCAGGTCCTTGCCCGCGACATAGGTGGTGGTTCCGGAAAAGCGCATCGTCGTCCTCGTCTGGCATCGCCGCCGGGCGGCAGGGATCGCCCCGCACCACAAGCGTCGGCGCAACCATAGGCGGCCCGGCCGGGCTTGCAAGCGCTGCGTCTGCGAAGCGGGAACTGTGCGTTCGCCGATTTTGGCGCCCCGGGTGGCTGGATTCTTTCGCAGCTGCGAATAGCTAGAGCTGCAGCGGCGGCCGGTCGGCAGCCGCCGAAGCCATCCGCAGTCCATCGATTCGTCTCGCTCGTTCCGGCGCCGATCCGGCGCTGCCTTGCCGCTCCGCCACGGCATGGCTGAGAGCGGACCGACCCCCATGAGCCAGCCCCGGCACGAAAACGAGAAGCACCCGCCATGCGCCACACTGCGACGACGCCCGCTTCGGCCGGCGACAGTGCCGGTCTCGGCCCGACCCTGACCTTCCTCTTCGCCCTGTCCTGCGGCGCCCTGGCGGCCAACCTCTATTACGCCCAGCCGCTGGTCTCGCTGATGGGCACCGATCTCGGCCTGCCGGTCGCGGCGGAGAGCTCGATCGTGACGGTGGCCCAGATCGGCTATGCCATCGGCCTGGTCTTCCTGGTGCCGCTCGGCGACCTCCTGGAAAACCGCCGCCTCATCCTCGTCACCATGGCGGCGAACGTCGTCGGCCTCGCGGGTCTCGCACTGGCGCCGGGGCTCGGCGCGCTGTTCGCCGGCATGCTGTTCGTCGGCGCGACCTCCTGCGCGGCGCAGATGCTGGTGCCGCTCGCCGCCAATCTGGCGCCGGAGGCCGAACGGGGCGCCGTCGTCGGCAACGTCATGAGCGGGCTTCTCGGCGGCATCCTTCTGGCGCGGCCGGTGTCGAGCTTCCTGGCCGACTATCTCGGCTGGCGCGGCGTCTTCGGCGTCTCGGCCGTGGCGATCACGCTGCTCGGCCTCGCCTCGCTGGCGCTTCTGCCGCGGCGCGAGCCGGGCGGGGAACGCGGCTACTGGAGCCTCATCCGCTCGCTCGGGCAGCTCTTCGCGAGCGAGCCGGTGCTGCGGCGCCGGGGCCTCTACCATGCCGCGATGTTCGCCGCCTTCTCGCTGTTCTGGACGGCGGCGCCGATCATCCTGATGCGCGAGCCGTTCGGCTTCTCGCCGAGCGGCGTCGCGCTGTTCGCCCTCGCCGGCGTCCTCGGCGTGTTCGCAGCGCCCGTCGCCGGACGTCTCGCCGACCGCGGCTTCTCGCGCATCGGCACGGTGGCGGCGCTGTCGATGGTGATTGCCGCCTTCCTCGTCGCCACCTTCGGCACGGCGTCGCTCGCCGCGCTGGTCTTCGCCGCGGTGGTCGTCGATCTCGGGGTGCAGGCCAACCTCGTCTTCGGCCAGCGGGAGATCTACCGGCTGGCGCCGAACATCCGCAACCGGCTCAACGCCGTCTACATGACCACCTTCTTCGTCGGCGGGGCGATCGGCTCGGCGCTGGCGAGCCCGGTGCTGGAGGGCTTCGGCTGGATCGGCGTCTGCGTCCTCGGCATGGGCATGCCGGCGGCGGCGCTTCTCTACTTCGCCGTCGCCGACGGCGCGGGGGACTGAGCCTCCCACTTGTCGAGGAAGGCCTCGATCGGCAGGGCCTGCATGTCCGGGATGGCGTCGAACAGGGTTTCCAGCGGCCAGTCCCACCAGCCGAGCGCGGCGATGCGCGCGGCGACGGGCGCCTCGAAGCGCATCCGGATCGGCCGGGCCGGCACGCCGGCAACGACCGCGTAGGGCGCGACGTCCCGCGTCACCACCGCGCCGCCGCCGATCACCGCGCCGTCGCCGATCGCGACCCCCGGCATGAGGATCGCGCCGTGGCCGATCCACACGTCGTGGCCGATCACGACGCGCTGCGCCTTGCGGGCCTCGGCGACGGTCTGGTCGACGGCGAGCCAGCGGAAATACTCGTTCGGCCGGTAGCTGACCTTGTGGGTGGTCAGGCGCTCCATCGGATGGGCGAGGGCGTTGATGCGGACATTGGCGGCGATCGAGCAGAACCTGCCGATGGTGGCGTGGATCGCCTCGCCGCCGCGCTCGAAATAGGAGAAGTCGCCGACCTCGACGTCGCGCAGGACGACGCGCGGGCCGATCTCGGCGTAGCGGCCGAGCTTGGAACGCTTCAGCTCCGCCGTCGTCGAAATCCTCGGCTCGCTCGGGCGGAAGCGCAGCTCGTCGAAATTCTCAGGTCGCGGGCTTTCTGGCGGCATCGTCGATCGCAGGCGTTGCGGTGTCATTGCGGTATCCGTAGTCGCGATCGGCCTCGGACGCCACCAGCAGCGAGCGCTTCGGCTGGCCGGAGGGACCGCGCCTCGCCCGGTCGCGGTGAAGCGCGAAGGCGAGCTGGAGGGCGACGCCGACGCCGATGACCAGGAGATCGAGGGAGAGCGGCAGGCCGCCGGTGCCGATGACGAGGACGGTGATCGCGTCGGAGAGGACCGCGCCGAGGACGAAGATCGGCAGGCTGTTGCGGCCGGCGGCGAAGACCGGGCGCAGCCAGCCCTCCGGCGACAGGCGCTTCAGGGCGTCGAGGTTGAAGACGACATAGACGATGGCGAGCACGTTGATCAGGCGCAGCGGCCCCTCGCTGGTCTTCGACATGAGGAGATGCAGCAGCGGCTGGTCCTTCAGCCAGGTGAAATGGACGACGAGATTGGCCGGCACCGCCAGGACGCAGACGGTCAGCGCCGCGAGGAACAGCGGCCGCACATAGGGGAACGCCGCCTGGCCCTGCCGGACCCTCAAGCCGGCGACGAGGCCGATGACGAAGACCAGCTGCCAGGAGAAGGGGCCGAAGTACCAGACGTCCTTCCGGGCCGCGAGGTCGGTGAGGTTGAGATGCAGGAGCCCGGCCGCCAGCCACAGCGCGGCGGAGGCGGCAAGGGCGAGCCGCAGCGAACGGTCGATCACCGCGAAGAACAGCGGGATGGCGGCGATGAGGACGATGTAGAGCGGCAGGATGTCCAGCTCGGCCGGCAGATAGCGCAACAGCAGCGCCTCGCCGGCATAACGCAGCGGTTCGGCGGCGATCAGATCCAGCGACCAGTAGGCGAGGATCGTCTCGTGGCGGGGCAGCGGCAGGAGGACGAGCGCCGAAACGACGCCGGCGAACAGCATCAGGTGGACGCGGTAGAGCTCGAGCGAGCGGCGCAGCGTGCGGCGGGCGACGGACCGCAGGTCGGCCCTGCCGGTGGGCGGATGATAGGCGAGGGCGGCCGACATGCCGGCCATCATGACGAAGAGTTCCGCCGCGTCCGAAAATCCCCGGCTCTGCTGCAGGGCCTCGGAGAAGGAGACGTTGGCGTGGTCGATGAAGATCAGGAGGAGCGACAGGCCGCGTACGAGGTCGATGCGGTTTTCGCGGATGCGCGACATGGGAGTGGTTTCCGTCAGGAAGAAGCGCCTGATCTTCGCCATCAGATACCACCATGATCGGCGCAGAATTCGCCCGAGGGGATGGGGCCGGCGACAAATTTTCGCGACAGGATTAACGAAGCCGTCGCCCCGCCGGGGCCGATGGGCTAGGAAGCAGCCGATGAGCGCACCGACCGAACCCCTGCCGACGGAACCTCGCAATGCCGACGGCGTCCTCCGCCTCGCGCTCGCGGGCATCGCGACCATCCTCGGAGTTGCGGGGCTGGGCCTTGCGCTCTGGCTCGATCAGGGCGAAGCGCTGTTCGTCAGGCTGGCGGCGAGCGCCTGGGCGAGTTGCTTCTGACGGCGGTGGCAGAACGGCAGACCGTCTCGTCGAGGCGACCGTCAGGGCGATCCGGCGATCACGCGGCCGGCGATTTTTCTCGGAGTATCCAACATGCAGACGCGCACGATCATCCAGACGGGGCTTTGGGCCGTCGTCGCCCTCGTCGCGGGCGCCCTCGTCTTCACCTATTTCAATCTCTCCCGCCAGGGCCCGGCCGGCGACGCGCCCTATGGCACGCCCTTCACCCTCGTCGACCAGAACGGCGAGAGCTTCAGCTCGGACAAGCTTGCGGGCGAGCCCTATGCCCTGTTCTTCGGCTACACCCACTGTCCCGACGTCTGCCCGACGACGCTCTACGAACTCGCCTCGCACCAGGACGCGATCGAGAAGGCGGGCCACGACTTCCAGGTGGTCTTCGTTACCGTCGATCCGGAGCGGGACACGCCGGGGGTGCTGAAGGAGTATGTCGAGGCGGTGTCGCCGAAGATCGTCGCGCTGACGGGAGACAGGCAGGACGTCGCCGCGATGGCCAAGGGCTGGGGCGCCTATTTCGCCCGGCAGGGCGAGGGCGCGGACTATTTGATGGACCACACCGCCACCACCTTCCTCATCGACGCCGACGGCCGGCTCGCCGGCACCATCGCCTATGGCGAGGATCCGAAGACGGTCACCGCCAAGCTCGAGAGGCTGGCGGGGGCGTGAGGGCGGGCTCCAGCGCTGACAACTGGGCGGGCAGGGCCCGGCGATAGTCCGACGGATTTCTCAAGGAGAGCGCGCCGGGTCTCGGCGGCGGAGCGTGAGGCAGGAGGCGAACGGTGGAGCAGAGGACGATGAGATTGCGTTAGCACGGAGCGCGAGGGATGGGTTGCAAGCAGCTATTCATGCATCCCCTCAACGACATCGGTTTCGCGCCATCCCTCATGCATGATGGACTGTGATGACGGCGCCTCTTACATTGGATTCACCGTCGCGCGGCAGGAGAGCAAATGATGGTCACGCTGCAAGTAAAAGACGATGATCCTAATGATCGGCAAGTGCTGATCAGCAGTACGGCTGCCAACATGATCTCGTCGCTGCACCCATTCAACAAAACGAAAACCCTCGCTGTGGAGAAGAGGGTCAAATCGAGCGTTCTCGACCCCGGGAAAATCAACAAAATCGTCGGCGTCGATAATGCCTTCGTCGCGCGCGCCGGCAAGTTGCGTGTCGTCTTCACGAAAAAGGATGAAGCGATCGTCATCACGTCGGTGGTCGCGAAGGACTGATGGCGAAATCCTATTTCGATGCGCACGTTTTTAGTTTGCGGCATGCGGAAGGCGAATTAGCCCAATTCAAGGCCCTCCTCGACACAAATGCCGACCTTGATGAACGCGATCAGGTGCTGAAGAACTTCGACAATTGGCCCAATCTCTGCGCAATGATGGGGCAGTATAACAGTCGCTTGGGCATTGGCGATTTGATCAAACGGGAGTTTCGGGTTCTTCCCCATTTCAGAACCGATCTCACCGTCCGGCGTGATGGAACGGACAATCTCTGCCTGATCGAGTTCGAGGGCGCGTCCGAAAGGCATATTTTCGAAGACAGCAACCGCGGCGTCGACAGGTGGGCCCGCCCGTTCGAAAAGGGGTTCAGTCAGGTCGTCGACTGGACCTGGGCGCTCGATCACTACCGCAAGACCGGCGACTACGTGGACGCCTTCGGCAGCGAGCGACCCAACATCGTCGGTGTACTTGCTATCGGGCGCTCCACCTCACTTTCGACGAAAGTCCGGATGGATCGATGGGAGTGGCGGCGGAACAAGGTCAGGGCCGATAGCTTTACGCTGACTCTCGTGACGTTCGACGAGCTTTACCGAGACTTCGAGATGTGGATCGGCCTGAGGAAAACTCCGTGATGAAGAGCGCGGATGTGCCTAAGGAGCCGAAGCTGTCATCTCAGCATGAACCAAAAGAGCAGTGACCCGACATCCGCTCGACGTTGCTGGCGGCACCAGACGCCGAACGCCAGATGGGGCATCGGTTGAATTCCGGTCTCATTCCGGACATCACGTCCCGGCCTGTGCCGACGGCGCAGGCTCGCCTTCGCGGTCGGTCTCGGCCTGTTCGACGGCCCAGGCGCTCGCGGCCTCGATGGCGACCGGCGAGGCCGTCGGGATGACGCCGAGATAGCTGTCGGTCTGGCTGGCGGGAACGCCGGGGCGCTGGGTCATGCGGTAGAGGGCGTAGAGGGCGATCGCGCCGAAGGTGACGGCGAGGACCAGCCAGAAGGTGAAGGGGCCGGCCGCCTCCATCGTCCAGCCGGTGACGAGCGGGCCGATGATCGCGCCGAGCCCGAAGGTGAAGACGAGGCCGCCGGAGGCGGCCGGCATGTCTTCCGGGGCGAGGAAGTCGTTCGTATGGGCGAGGAACAGCGCGTAGAGCGGCGTCGTCATGCCGCCGGCGACGAAGGCCGAGGCCATCAGCGGCCACAGCGCGTCCCCCGCCATGAAGCCGCCGAGGCATGAGGCGCCGGCGATCAGGGACGCCGCGAGGATCAGGTGGCGGCGATCGACGCGATCGGAGATCCAGCCGATCGGATACTGGAAGACGAGGGCGCCGGCGAACAGCATGGCGATGAACAGGGAAATCTGGGACGCCGTCATCCCGATCAGCGTGCCGAAGACCGGGCCCATGCCCGACTGCGTCGCATAGACGGTGCCGAGGAGGAAGATGCCGGCCGTGCCGAGGGGCGAGCGGACGAACAGGTCGCGCAGCGGCATCGGCCGCGTGACCTCCGTCTTAGGGGCCGGCGCGACGGTCAACAGGATCGGGGCGAAGGAGATCGAGACGAGGATCGAGGCGCCGATGAACAAGACCGAGGTCTGGGCGTCGCCGAGCGTCAGCAGCCCCTGCGCCCCGATGATGCCGAGCGTCTGGGCGATCATGTAGGCCGACAGGACCTTGCCGCGCGTCGCGTTGGTGGAGGCGTCGTTGAGCCAGCTTTCCGCAGTGACGTAGACGCCCGACATGCAGAAGCCGACGAGCACCCGCAAAAGCGTCCACGCCCAGGGCTCGACGAGGAGGGGGAAGGCGATCAGGCCCGCCGACATGAAGCTGCCGAGGGCGGCGAAGACCCGCACATGGCCGACATTGCGGATCAGCGACGGCGTCAGCCGCGCGCCGGAGAGAAATCCGACGAAATAGCCGGAGGTCACGATGGCGAGTTCCGTCGCCGAGAAGCCCTCCAGCCCGCCGCGCAGGCCGATGAGGGTGAAGTGCATGCCGTTGCCGAGCATGATCAGGACGATGCCGAGCAGGAGCGCCCAGATGCCGGAGAAGACTTTGAACATGGGCCGCCTCCAGCGCCGATCCGACTCCCGACGCCAGGCGTCCGCAGGATAGTAGGGACCGGCACGGCCTTTCGGTATCCCGTTTGCGAAACGGGCGTGACCTAAACGCGACGCCGCCCGATCTGCGACCGGCGCGCCCGCCGGATCTTCCGCCGCTCTGCCGATCCTGGCATTCGCGCCGATGCCGACGGGCCTGTCCCTTTCGGCCGGGGAGGGAACCTCTCGCCGGTCTCTGCGCTATGGCGTCGCGGACGCGGTTCCGGCGGACGAACGCCCCATCTTTGGGCGGGCTCGCCTCCGGGCCCATGGGCCTTGCCGCGCCGCGCCATATCTTCGTCACAGCCACCGACGTCCCAGCCAGCGAAGCTCCCCATCGACGCTGCCGGGCGAGCGTTTCTTGCGCCCCGAACCGACAGGATTCTTGCCGATGCACGATCTCGCCATGCAACTCGCCGTGATCGGTGTCGCGGGCATCGCCTCGCAGTGGGTGGCCTGGCGGCTGCAGATCCCCGCCATCGTCATGCTGCTGGGCGTCGGGTTGCTGTTCGGCCCGGTCACCGGGTTGATGAACCCGCGCGAGGATTTCGGCGAGCTGTACACCCCGCTGGTCTCGACCGCCGTCGCCATCATCCTCTTCGAGGGCGGGCTGACGCTGAATCTCAGGGAAATCCGCGAGACCTCGACGGCGGTGCGCCGCGTCGTCTTGTTCTCGGGCCCGATGGTCTGGGTGATGACGGCGCTGGCCGCCCATTATGTCGGCGGCATGGACTGGCCGATAGCCATCATCCTCGGCGCGCTGCTCGTCGTCACCGGCCCGACCGTCATCATGCCGCTGCTGCGCCACGCCCGGCTGCGCGCGCGGCCGGCATCGATCCTGCGCTGGGAGGCGATCCTCAACGATCCGGTCGGCGCGCTCTTCGCGGTGATCTCCTTCGAGGCCTATCTCGTCCTGCGCGGCGCCCACGACGCCGAGCACCTGATCCTGACCACCATCGCCGCGCTGGTCGTCGCGGTCGCCGGCGGCATCCTCGTCGGCCGGGGGCTGATCCGGTTCTTCGCGCGGGGCCACGCGCCGGAATATCTGAAGGCGCCGATCCTCTTCGCCGTCGTCGTCGGCATGAACGCCCTGACCAACCTCCTGCTCGAGGAGGCCGGGCTCCTGACCGTCACCGTCATGGGCGTCACCATGGCGAATGCGCGGCTTGCGAGCCTCGCCGAATTGCAGAAGTTCAAGGAGACGATCACCGTCCTCCTGGTCTCCGGCCTGTTCATCATCCTGACCGCCTCGCTGCAGCGCTCGGTCATCCTGAGCCTCGAATGGCGGGTCGTCGCCTTCCTGGTGCTGGTCCTCCTCGTCATCCGCCCGATCGCGATCTTCACCTCGACCATCGGGGCGGGGCTGGGCGTCAAGGAACGGCTGCTGGTCTCCTGGATCGCGCCGCGCGGCATCGTGGCGGTGGCGGTGGCCGGGCTGTTCGGCGCGACGCTGTCGCGGCTCGGGATGCCGGACGCCGACCGGATGGTCGCCTACACCTTCGCCGTGGTCGCCGCGACGATCCTCTTCCACGGCTTCACCCTGCAGCCGCTCGCCCGCTTCCTCGACCTGCGCGTCACCAACCGGCCGGGCATCCTCATCGTCGGCGCCTCGCGCTTCTCGATCGCGCTGGCGCAGCGGCTGAAGGCCCAGAACGTGCCGGTGCTGATCGCCGATTCGAACTGGTCGCACATCTCCGAGGCGCGGCTCGCCGAGGTGGAGGTGTGGTTCGGCGAGATCCTGTCGGAGGAGGCGCATCACTCCCTCGACCTGTCGCGCTTCGACCACATGATCGCGGCCACCGACAACGACGCCTACAACGCCCTCGTCTGCACCGACTTCGGCGCCGAGATCGGCCGCTCCGAGGTGTTCCAGATCGGCTCGACCACCGGCACCCAGGACAACGGCGGCGCCGCCCGCCATTCGATGCACGTCTCCCTCGGCGGCATCCCGCTGTTCAAGCCGCCGCGGACCTACAACCAGCTGCGCGACCACATCATCGACGGCTGGGCCTTTCAGGCGACGCGGCTGTCGGAGGAGTTCGGCATCCGGCAGTTCCACGAGACGCGGCCCGACGGCACGCTGCCGATCCTCTGGATCAAGCCGTCGCAGGAGATCATCTTTACGTCCGCGGAAGGGGCGGGCGAGCCCGCCATCGGGGACGTCATCGTCTCCTTCGGCCCGCCGCGCGCCGAGCGCGACCAGGAAAAGATCGTCCGCGGCACCTTGACCGAACGCGAGGCGCGCAGGGAAAAGGCCCGCAAGACCTCCGAAGAGGTCACCCGCCAGACCGAGGGGACGAACTGACAGTGCAGGTCCGATATTTCCTCAGCGCGCCGCGCCACGCCGCCGACAGCGCCTATGCCCGCATCGAGGCGGCCTTCGAGGAGGAGGGCGCGCCGCTCTCCCTCGTCGAGATCGACGAGGCGAAGGGGATCTGGGAGGTCAGCGCCTATGTCGACGCCGGCGACGGCGAAGACCGCTCCGCCGAATATGCCGCGGCGGCCGGCCTCGGCCCCGACGTCGCGATCGGGCGCGAGGACCTGCCGGACCAGGACTGGATGGCCTCGGTGCTCGCCGGGCTGAAGCCCGTGCGGGCCGGGCGCTTCGTCGTCCACGGCGCCCATGACCGGGCAAATGTCGGGGCGCACGAGCTGGCGATCGAGATCGAGGCGGGAATGGCCTTCGGCACCGGCCACCACGGCACGACGGCCGGCTGCCTGACGCTGATCGACGACGTCGTGCGGCTGCGCCGCCCCCGCCAGGTGCTCGATCTCGGCACCGGCAGCGCGGTGCTGGCGATCGCGGTGGCCAAGCTCGCCCGGCTCGACGTGCTGGCGACCGACATCGATCCGGTGGCGGTCAAGGTCGCGGCGGAGAACGTGCGCGCCAACGGTGTCGCGGCGAGGGTCGAGACGGCGCAGGCGACGGGCTTTGCCTCGCCGCAGGTGCGCCGGCGGGCACCCTACGACCTCATCGTCGCCAATATCCTCGCCGGGCCGCTGATCAGCCTGTCGGGAGAGTTTCGCCGCCATGCCGCGCCGCGCGCCGACGTCATCCTGTCGGGCATCCTCACCGGTCAGGCGGCCGCGGTGCGGGCGGCGTTCCGGGCCCAGGGCTTCGTCCACTGCCGGACGCTGGTCAGGGGCGAATGGGTGGCGCTGCATCTGCGGCGCATGGCGGCCTGAACGCAAAAGCCTGCGCCGCAGGGCGGCCTGAACAAGGAAGGCCCCGCCACCTCGGGCGAGGTGACGGGGCCCTGATCATCGAATGGGGGCTGCGTCCAAAGCTGCCGGGCGGAGCCCGACGGGGTCTTCAGCTGCCGGGCGGAGCCCGGCGGGCCGCTCAGCCGCGGTGCGGGGCGCGGCCGTCGAAATGCGAGGTGGTCTCGCCGCCGAAGACGTCCGGCGAAAAGCGCTTGCCGTAATGGGTGGCGATGTAGCGGCGGGCTTCGCGCTCGCGGGCTTCCATCATCCGGTTGAGGACCGTCCGCATGATGCCGGCGGTCTGCTGGCGCGGACGTGCGGTGGTGGTCTCGTTGTTGGCCATGGTGCGTCTCCTTGAGAAAACTGGTTCCGGCCTCCCGTTGCATTGCAATATGCGCGTGATCGCGGGGCGCCGGTAGCCGGCCGGCCGCATAGGTCCATCCCGCCTGCTGCAATGCAGCATGAGGGGCGGCATGAGGGGCAGACAAGCGGCAGATGAGCGGCAGCATGCGCGGTTTCCGGCAGCCGGGAAGGGGTCGCCGGACGTGCATCGGAGGACGGGGAACTCTTGCGGCAGCCGGCAAAATGCCGGACACAGCGACGAGGCGCAGCGAAAGGGCCGACATGTTCCAGAGTTTCGACAATCCCGGCGATTTTTCCCAGAGCGCGGCGCGGATCGACGCGTTGCGCGGGGTGCTGAAGGAGGCCGGCGTCGACGGCTTCATCGTGCCGCGGGCCGACGAGCACCAGGGCGAATACATCCCGCCCTCGGCGGCGCGGCTGGAATGGCTGACCGGGTTTTCCGGCTCGGCCGGCGTGGCGGTCGTCCTTTCCGACCGGGCGGCGATCCTCGTCGACGGGCGCTATACGCTGCAGGTGCGCGACCAGATCGACCTCGGCGCGGTGACGCCGCTCTCCTCCATCGAGACGCCGCTGCCGGCCTATCTGGAGAGCGAGGCGGCGGGGCTGAGGATCGCTTACGATCCCTGGCTGCACACGATCTCTGAGGTCGAGACGCTGGGCCGGATCATGGCCGCGACCGGCGGCGCGCTGGTGGCGCTCGAGGCCAACCCGGTCGATCGCATCTGGACGGATCGCCCGGCGCCGCCGAAGGGGCGGGCGTTCCTGCATGGCGACAATCTCGCCGGCAAGAGCGCCGCGGCAAAGATCGGCGACGTGCAGGCGGCGATCGCCGCGGCCAAGGCCGATCTGACCGTCCTCACCGATCCGTCCTCGATCGCCTGGACCTTCAACATCCGCGGCGCCGACGTCGCCCACACGCCGCTGATGCTGGCCTTCGCCATCGTTCCGGCGACGGGCCGCCCGCGCCTCTATGTCGATCCGGACAAGCTCGACGACGGCGTTTCGGGGCAGCTGTCGTCGCTCGCCGAGATCCGGCCGCCGGAGGCCTTCGAAGGCGAGCTCGGCGAACATGCGAAGGGGCACGCGGCGGGGCTCGACCCGCATCTGGCGGCATCCTGGCTCGCCACGATCGTCGAGGCGGCGGGCGGAAGGGTGGTCGAGCTGACCGACCCGGCGCGGCTGCCGCGGGCGATCAAGAACGACGGCGAACTCGCCGGCAGCCGGGCCGCCCACCGGCGCGACGGCCTCGCCATGGTGCGCTTCCTCGCCTGGCTCGACCGGCAGGCGCCGGGCTCGCTGGACGAGATCGCCGCCGCCGAGCGCCTCGAGGCGTTCCGGGCCGAGGCCGGCGAGGCGGCCGGCGTGGCTCTGGCGGACATTTCCTTCGACACCATCTCGGGAAGCGGCCCGAACGGCGCCATCGTCCACTACCGGGTGAATCGTGAGACCAACCGGCGGCTCGGGGCGGGCGAACTCTTCCTGATCGATTCCGGCGCGCAATATCTCGACGGGACGACGGACATCACCCGCACGGTGCCGATCGGCGAGCCCGATCCTTTGGCGAAGACGCGGTTCACCCAGGTGCTGAAAGGGATGATCGGCATCTCGCTGGCCCGGTTTCCGAAGGGGACGCGCGGCGTCGACATCGACGTCCTCGCCCGGATTGCCCTCTGGAAGGCCGGCTGCGACTACGCCCACGGCACCGGCCACGGCGTCGGCGCGTTCCTCGCCGTGCATGAGGGCCCGCAGTCGATCTCGCGGCGCGGCATGGCGGTGCTGCAGCCGGGCATGATCGTCTCCAATGAGCCCGGCTACTACAAGGAAGGCGCCTTCGGCATCCGCATCGAGAATCTCGTCGTCGTCACCGAGGCCGAGGCGATCGCGGGGGGCGACCTGCCGATGCACGGCTTCGAGACGCTGACGCTGGCGCCGATCGACCGCCGGCTGATCGACCGGACGCTTCTGACAGACGAGGAACTGGGCTGGCTGAACGCCTATCACGCCCGGGTGCGCGACACCCTGGCGGCCGACCTCGCGGCGGAGGATGCCACCTGGCTGGAGGCGGCGACGCGGCCGGTCTGACCGGCCCTGCCACCTCCATTCACCCGCTTCACCCGTCGCGCGCCGCTATCTTGGGCACGCAGGGTCTCGCCGCGAACCGCTCAGCGGCACATCTGGCGTGGCCCGTGATAGGGCTGGAAGGTGCCGGAGCGGGCATCGAAGGAGCGGTAGCGCGCGTGGCAGTATCGATACCAGGCTCTGGACCACGGCCGCGGCCCGTGGCGATAGGCCCTGGGGGAGACGCGGTAGAGCGGCCGCGGGCCGTGGTAATAGGGATCGTGATAGTAGCGCGGCTCGGCGATCGCGATGCCGAGGCCAAGGCCCAGAATGCCGCCGATCACCGCTGCGGCGCCGATGCCGATGCCGTCGTGGTGGTGACGATGCCAGCGGCGGTGGTGCCGGTGGCCGGCCTCGGCGGGCGTGACGCCGAGGATCGGCATGCCGGCCGGCAGCGTCACCGGCGCCGCCGCCAGCGCGGCGACGAGGACCACCGCCGTCAGCGACAGGCGGCCCCATACGGGTGTCAGGGAAAAACGTGGCTTCGGGGCGAATGGCATCGGTGTTTTCCTCCCAGGATGGCGAACGAGCATGACAGCTTGCCGGAGGGCAGGGACCCGAACGTCCTCTACCCCTCGAATCGCCCGTCGCACTTGCGGAGCAGCATTCCCAAGAGCTTGAAGAACCAACTATAAACGAGCGTGTTGACGTAGTGTTACCCATCTTCCGCGCCATTGCAACTGCCGGTGGCCCGCCGGCGGCTTGCGACGGCCGGGCGGCGATGCGACAAGAAGGCTGGAGGCCACCCATGATCCCGCATCTCGTCTATTTCGCCGATCCCATGTGCTCGTGGTGCTGGGGGTTCGCCCCGGCCATCGACGCGATCGCCACGCGCCATCCCGACCTGCCGATCCGGCTCGTCCTCGGCGGGCTCCGCCCGTTCAACGACAAGCCGATGGACGCCGCGGCCAAGGCCGAGATCCGGCGGCACTGGGAGCATGTGGCGGCGGCGAGCGGCCAGCCCTTCGATTATGGCTTCTTCGAGCGCACCGGCTTCGTCTACGACACCGAGCCGGCGGCGCGGGCCGTGGTGGCGGCGCGGCGGCTGGATCCCGGCCGCACCTTCGCGCTCAACCGGCGCATCGCCCACGCCTTCTACGCCGAGAACCGCGACGTCACCGACGCCGCCGTCCTGACCGCTCTGGCGCAGGAGGAGGGTCTCGACGCCGAGCGATTTGCGGCGGTCTTCGAAGATGCCGCGACCCGCGAGGAGACGCTGGCGGATTTCGCCGTCTCGAAGGCGTCGGGCGTGACCGGCTTTCCGACGCTGGTCGCCGGGCCCGTCGATCGGCACGGCGGGCGCTACGAGGCCATCGCAATGGGTTTTCTGCCGGTCGATCAGGTGCTTGCGCGCGTCGATGGGTTTCTCGCGGAGGTCTGAGCGGACATCTGCGGTTTTCGAGCTTGCGGGCATGCAATCACAAAATGCGGCTTCAGGTGAAAATACGTCTCGACAGCGCCGGTGAAGCATGCTTTCCTTACGGAAGAGCTCAAGCATTTTACCGTTGGCCCGAATGAGTTTTTCTCAGAATGACTTCTGGTCCGCATGACTTGAGTTTCGGCTTCTGCCGGATTCGAGCCGTTGCGAGCCCCATCGAAGCAACCGGATCTCTGGGCGCATCCTCGGGCGCGCCGCCGGGCCGGCAGGGTCGAAGCCTGCGGCCCGCGGGGCAGAGCGTGCCGGTCTCCGCGCTTTCTGCGGGCCGTCGCAGCCAGATCACGCAGGCTGCCAGATCATGCAGGCAGGCAAATCACACAGGCAGGCAAATCACACAGGCATAGCCTCAGGTCAGCCGATCACGCCGGTCGGCATGCCGTGCGAGCCTGTCCTTTCGGCGATCGACGTCCGTGGCCGAAGCTCGGGAACCTGCGGATCGCGTGGTCGGGGTGCCGGAGGGTGCCGGAGTCGCGGGACCGCGCCTCCGAGAGCGTGAGGAGACGGAAGGCGTGGACCGCGTGTCGGCGGCCGGAAGGCGGGGCTGAAGGACATCGGCCGGAAGGGCGTGGGACCGGAAGGACCCGGCAGGCGACGGTCCGGAACGCGACGATCCGGAAGGCGACGGTCGGGAGCCAAATCGGCGGGGATGCGTTGTGACAAAGGCGGTCCATGCGGGCGGTGGCGTCTGCGGGCACGCAGGCAACGGCACGCAGGCAACGGACGGTCCGGGTCGCGGACCGCCCGGCCGATCGGGCGGGCGAGGCGGCGCGACGTCGCCGGCTCCGGCATATCAGGCGGCATGTGGAGCGGCGCGCGCGCCGGATCAGCGCGCCGAAAGACGGCCAAACAGGGCATGCCGAGAGCCAGAGGCAACTCGGTCGACGCGCCGGAGGCGTATCTCCGGTGAGCCGAAGGGTGTGAGCCGGCGGGAAGGGGCGCCCGCCGGCCATACCTTCCGGTGTGCAGATCGGGGCGCGTATGGGCGCCGGCTCGAAATGCACCGCCGCGGCCGGGGCACGATTCTTGCCGCGCGGTGAGGGCTTGCCGGACAGTGGTTTCGGAAGGTGGCGCGGGTTGCCGGGAGTGGCTCGCCGGGCTGGATCGGGAGGTGCTATCCCGCTCCGTCCTCCTGTTGCCGCGTCATCTTTTCCGGAATCCGGTTCGAACTTTTCGGGATCAGACTCTGGTGAGTCGCGTCGGTTTGGCCGGACCGGCGAGACGGTGGCGCGGCGAGCCGACCGGCTCGGAGGGATTAGCGCGAATGGCCCGGGGCGTCGGAGCGCCGCGCGGTGCGGCCCGTCTCTGGATGGGGCCGCAGGGCAACGCTGCGGCGGGTCAGCCTTTCCCGGCGTTCGCCACGATCTCGAGGGGACGGCCGAGGCGGCCGGCGAGGTCCATGATGAACTGGTGGGCGACGCGGCCGGAGCGGCTGCCCCGCGTCGTCGCCCATTCCAGCGCCTCCCGCCGGATCTCCTCGGGCGCCACGAGGCCGGCGAGGCCGTAGGCCTCCACATAGCCTTCGATCATCGCGAGAAATTGATCCTGGCTGCAATTGTGGAAGCCGAGCCACAGGCCGAACCGGTCCGACAGCGACACCTTCTCCTCCACCGCCTCGCCGGGATTGATCGCCGTCGAACGCTCGTTCTCGATCATGTCGCGGGGCAGGAGATGGCGCCGGTTTGAGGTGGCGTAGAACAGGACATTGGCCGGCCGCCCCTCGACGCCGCCCTCCAGCGCCGCCTTCAGCGACTTGTAGGCCGTGTCGTCGTGATCGAAGGAGAGGTCGTCGCAGAACAGCAGAATCGGCGCCGGCGCCGTCACCAGGAGGTTCATCAGCCCCGGCAGATGGGCGATGTCCTCGCGCGGGATCTCCACGAGTTTCAGCGGCGGCAGCTTGCCCCCGGCGGTTCCGGTCCCGTCGCCCCCGGCGATCTCGGCGTTCACGGCAGCGTGAACCGCCTTGACCAGCGACGACTTGCCCATCCCGCGCGCGCCCCACAGAAGCGCGTTGTTCGCCGGCAGGCCCTTGGCGAAGCGCAGGGTGTTCTCGAAGAGGATGTCGCGCGAGCGCTCGATCCCCTTCAGGAGCAGGATCGGCACCCGGTTGACCCGCTGCACCGGCTTGAGGCCGAGATCGGGGTCGAAGACGAAGCAGTCGGCGGCGGCAAAGTCCGGCTCGCGGGGGCTCGGCGGCGCAAGGCGGGAGAGGCTCGCCGCGATGGCTTCGAGGCTTGCGGCGATGCGGGAAAGGTCGCTGTCCTGCGGCATGTCGTGGTCCGTCGGTCGGGGCTGGAGGGTGGCTGGCGGCGTCGCCGGAAGGAGAGGCGGGACGCCGTCCCGTCTCCATAGGCGCGGATCGGGCGGGCTGCAAATGCGCTGGCTTGTTGCATTGGACCCGGCCGTTCGTATATTCCGGCCACGCTCGGGCGGGCTTCCAGACGGAAATCCGGGCTTGTCCGGCGGCCGACGCATCGGCCGTCTGCCGAAACTCTTTTAGCGAGGTTGATGATGTTCGTGTCCGAGGCTTTCGCCCAGACCGGTGGTATGACCGGTGGTGGAAGCGAATTGTTGATCAGTATTCTTCCCTTCGTCGCGGTCTTCGCGATCATGTACTTCCTCATCATCCGCCCGCAGCGGACGCAGATGAAGAAGCGGGAGGAGATGCTGAAGAACATCCGGCGCGGCGACACGATCGTCACCGGCGGCGGCATCGTCGCCAAGGTGACCAAGGTCCTCGACAATGGCGAGCTCGAGGTCCAGATCTCCGAGCAGGTCCGCGTCCGCGTCCTGCAGGGGACGGTGACCGACGTCCGCGTCAAGGGCGAACCGGCGGCAGCCAACAACAAATAGCCAAGGTCTTGGACCAACGGCACGTTCTGTCGTAACCTCGTCTGGCCTGCCGTAGCTGCGGCAGGACGGCGAAGGCGCTGAAACCGAACCGGGGCAGGGGCCTTGGTTCGACACTTGCGAGACCGCCATGCTTTACTTCTCGCGCTGGAAGACGATCCTCATCTGGCTGACGGTTCTCGTCGGGCTCGTCTATGCCGCGCCGAACGTGCTTCCGCGCAGCGTCACCGACAGCCTGCCGGAGTTCTGGCCGAAGAATACCGTCACGCTCGGCCTCGACCTGCAGGGCGGCTCCTACATCCTGTTGCAGATCGACCGCGACTCGCTGGAGGCGGACCGCCTCCAGGCGATCCAGGACGAGACGCGCCAGCTCCTGCGCAACGAGCGGATCGGCTATTCGGGGATCTCGGCGAACGGCCGCACCATCACGGTGCGGCTGCGCGACCCGGCCCAGGCCGACGCCGCGCAGGAGGCCCTGGAGCCGCTGACGCAGCCGATCTCCAGCGGGCTGATGGCGGCCGGCTCGGTGGCCGAAGTGGCGCTCGACCAGCCGCAGCCGGGGGTGCTGACCGCCAGCCTGACCGACGACGGCATCGCCTACCGGATCTCGACGGCCGTTACCCAGTCGATCGAGGTGGTGCGCCGCCGCGTCGACGAGCTCGGCACGACCGAGCCGGTGATCCAGCGCCAGGGCGCCGACCGCATCATGGTGCAGGTGCCGGGCCTCGGCGACCCGCAGCGCCTGAAGGAACTGCTCAACCAGACCGCCAAGCTGACCTTCCAGCTGGTCGACCAGAGCGAAAATGCCGAACAGGTGGCGCGCGGCTCGCGCGCCCCGGCCGGCTCGCAGCTCCTCTACACCACCGACACGACGCCCCAGCCGATCCTGGTGCGCAACCAGGTGATGGTCTCCGGCGAGAACCTCACCGACGCGCAGGTCGGCTTCGACCCGCAGACCAACGAGCCGGTGGTCAACATCCGCTTCGACAGCCAGGGTGCCCAGCGCTTCGGCCGCGTCACCCAGGCCAACGTCAACAAGCCCTTCGCCATCGTCCTCGACGACAAGGTGCTGTCCGCCCCGGTGATCCGCACCGCCATCCTCGGCGGCCAGGCGCAGATCAGCGGCTCCTTCACGGCGGAATCGGCCAACAATCTTGCGGTGCTGCTGCGCGCCGGCGCCCTGCCGGCGACCCTCGACATCATCGAGGAGCGCACCGTCGGACCGGGCCTCGGCGCCGATTCGATCGCCGCCGGCGAGATCGCCGGCATCATCGGCGCGGTCGCCGTCGTCCTGTTCATGCTGGCGGCCTACGGCTTCCTCGGTATCATCGCCAATATCGCGCTGGTGGTGAACGTCGTCCTGCTGTTCGCCATCCTCACCGCGATCGGCGCGACACTGACATTGCCGGGCATCGCCGGCATCGTGCTGACCGTCGGCATGGCGGTGGATTCGAACGTCCTCATCTACGAGCGCATCCGCGACGAGCGGCGGCAGGGGCGCTCGGTCGTCCAGGCCATCGACGTCGGCTTCCAGAAGGCGCTGGCGACGATCCTCGACGCCAACATCACCACGCTGATCGCCGCCATCGTCCTGTTCTTCCTCGGCTCCGGCCCGGTGCGCGGCTTCGCCGTGACGCTCGCCGTCGGCATCGTCACGACGGTGTTCACGGCCTTCACGCTGACCCGCTGGCTGGTCGCCGCCTGGGTCCGCAGCCGCCGGCCGCGCGAGCTGCCGAGGGGCTGGCTGAGGCTGGTGCCCGACGTCACCCGCATCCCCTTCATGAAGGTGCGGCTGCAGATCTTCGGCCTGTCGATGGCGCTCTGCGTCGCCTCCATCGTGTCGCTGTTCGCCATCGGGCCGAATTTCGGCATCGACTTCACCGGCGGCACGCTGATCGAGGTGCAGGCGAAGCAGGGCAATGCCGACATCGGCGACCTGCGCGAGCGGCTCGGCGCGGCCGGAATCCGGGACCCGCAGGTCCAGGAGTTCGGCACCGACCGGGAGGCGCTGATCCGCATCGGAACGGCCACCGAGACGTCCGACAACGCCCAGCAGCAGCTGGTCGACAGCGCCACCGCGGCGATCTCCGCCGACTACGACATCCGCCGGACGGAAGTCGTCGGGCCGACCGTCTCGGGCGAACTCGCCTGGGCCGCGATCCTCGGCGTCCTCGCCTCGCTCGTCGCCATCCTCATCTATGTCTGGCTGCGCTTCGAATGGCAGTTCGCCATCGGGGCGATCGTCGCGACGGTCAACGACGTCATCCTGACGCTCGGCTTCATCACGGTGACCCAGCTCGACGTCGGCCTGTCGACGGTGGCCGCGATCCTGACGATCGTCGGCTATTCCCTCAACGACACCGTCGTCATCTACGACCGCGTGCGGGAAAACTTGCGGCGGTTCAAGAAGATGCCGCTCGGCCAGCTGCTCGACCTGTCCGACAACGAGATGCTGTCGCGCACGCTGATGACGTCGCTGACGACGCTCCTTGCCTTGACGGCGCTGTTCGTCTTCGGCGGCGAGGTCATCCGCTCCTTCGTGGCCTCGATGCTGTTCGGCGTCGCCATCGGTACCTTCTCGTCGATCTTCGTCGCAGCGCCAGTGCTGATCTTCTTCAAGCTGCGGTCGAGCGACGCCAAGGAAGCGGCGGAGGCCGCCGAGGCGCAGGCCAAGGCCGAGGCGGAGGATCCGACCGAGCGCACGCAGGTGACGCCGGGGCGGGCCTGAGCGATGGCGAAGGGAATCGAGATCCGCGAGGCCCATTTCCCGGGCCGCGCGCCGATCGAAGCCTATGGCAATGGCGGGTTCCGCTTTGCCGAGATGTCGCATCGCGGCTCGATCCTCTGCCTGCCGTCGGGGATCTACGGCTGGTCGGCGACGCCGGAGCAGCCGTTTGCCGGCGACCGGCTCGAGCTCGTCTTCAAGGAGGAGATCCGGTTTCTCCTGTTCGGGACCGGCAAGGACATCCGCCGCCTGCCGCCCGGCCTTGCCGAGCGGATGAAGCGGGCCGGGATCTCCTGCGATCCGATGTCGACGGGGGCCGCCGTGCGGACCTTCAACATCATGCTGTCCGAGGGCCGGCCCGTCGGGGCGGCGCTCGTCGCCGTCGACTGAGCCACGCCGGGGGCGCGTTCGCTCCCGCTCTCCGGCGGGCGCATCGGCCCGGCCGACATGCGGGCGCGGCCGTCGCCGCATGACCGACAGCCTTGCGAGGAATGCGAATGGCCGGCAACGAGCGTGACCCCTGCCACGACCTCGTCGAGACCGACGACCGCGACCGCGCGCTCTCCCTCGTCTTCGCGCCGGAGGCGAGCCACGCCGATCTCGCCGCGCTTTACGCCTTCAATGTCGAGGTGGCGCGGGTGCGCGACCAGATCAGCCAGCCGCTGCCCGGCGAGATCCGGCTGCAATGGTGGCGGGACGTGATCGGGGGAATGGCGGGCGAGGCGGAGGACGTCGCCGGTGGCGGCGAGGCCGGGCATCCGGTGGCGAGCCGGCTGGTCGAGGCCATCGCCCGGCACCGGCTTCCCCTCCAGGCCTTCGACCGGATGCTGGAGGCGCGGATCTTCGACGTCTATGACGACCCGATGCCGTCGGCTGAGCATTTCGAGGCCTATGCGGGGGAGACCGCCTCGACACTAATCGTGCTGGCCGCAACCATCCTGTCGCCCGGCGGCGCCGACAAGATCGCCGACGCGGCGGGACATGCCGGCGTCGCCCAGACGGCGGCCGGCGTCCTGCGGCTGCTGCCGATCCACCGGGCGAGGGGGCAGGTCTATCTGCCGGCGGACATCCTCGCCGCCGCCGGCTGCTCCGCCCCGCAGTTGCTGGCGGGCGAGGCCGAACCGTCCGGCCGTGCCATCGCCGCCATGGTCGCCTATGGCCGCGAGCACGCCGCCAGGGCCCGCGCGCTGTTTGCCGACGTCCCGAGGGACGTGCGGGCGGCGTTCCTGCCGGCGCTGCTCGCGGCGCCCTATCTCGACCGGATCGAGCGCGCGGGAGCCGGCGCGCTGCGCCAGCCGCCGGACCTCTCGGCGCCGCGCAAGGCCTTCCTGTTCTGGCGGTGGATGCGGGGCTGAGGCATGGTAGCCCCGCCTGGCCACCAGGCGCCGGCGTCAGCGGACGACGCCGCCGCAGGCTGAACGACGGAGCGCCCTCGGGACGTTCCGGCCCATGGCCGGCAGCCGGCCGGACCTTTCTCCAACGCGCAGAGCCCGCCCCATGCAGCCAATGACCGACGAAGACGGATCGCCGCGCGCGGCAAACCGGGCCGGCCGCATCGCCACGTCGCTGGCGCGCGGGGCGGAGACGGCGCTGCTGCGCTTTCCCGCCGCCTGCCTCGCCATCCTGGCCTTTTCGCTGCTGAGCAACCTCGCCGTCGCAGGCTATGAGATTCCCGACGATCGCGGCCTCGTCTGGCTGCTCGGCGCCCTCTATGCGGCGGCCGCCGCGGCGGTCTCGGCGACGCTTGCGGCGGAGGCGCGGGGCTGGTCCCGCGGCGCCTCGCAACTCGTCGCCGCCGTTGCGGCCGTCGTCGTCGGCGTCGCCGTCCACTGGAACGGTCGGGCCGACAACCATCTGCCGGCGATCACCGCGGCGCTGACGCTGCTCGTGCCGCTGGCGCCGTTTCTCGGGCGCGGCGGGCCGTCCCGCTTCTGGAACTTCGCGCTCTGGTCGCTGGTCGGCGTGACGCTGGCCTTCCTGTCGGTGCTGCTCTTCGTCCTCGGCCTGTCGGCGATCCTCGAGATGATCCGCTTCCTCTTCGAGATCGGCCTGAGCCCCGACACCTACGAATACATCTACACCACTGCCCTGACGCTGGTCGGGCCGCTGTTCGCGCTCGGCCGCCTGCCGCGCGACTTCGAGGAGCGGCCGGCCATCGGCACCGACCGGATGGTGAGCGGCGTGCGGCTGCTGGTCGACTGGGTGGCGGCGCCGCTGGCGCTGGCGACGGCGGTCATCCTGCATCTCTACGCCGCCAAGATCGCCCTGACCGGATCGCTGCCGAAGAACGAGATCGGCTGGATCGTGACGTTCGACGCGCTCTTCGTTTTGGCGCTGCGCATCGCCGCCGATCCGTTCCTGAAGGACGGCAACGTCTTCGCGCGGCTGTTCTCGCGGGCCTGGGCCTTCATGCTGGTCGTGCCGCTGGCTCTCGCGGCCGTCGGCATCGGCCTGCGGATCGACGCGGAGGGCGTAACGCTGCAGCGCTACTACGTCGTCCTCGGGATCTTCGCCTCGGCGATCGTGCTGGCGTTTCAACTCGTGCCGCGGCTGCGACGCGACATCCGGACGATGGCGGCCGTGCCCGTCCTCCTGCTTGCCCTCTCCGCCTTCGGGCCATGGGGGGCGGCGAGCGTCGTCGGCGCCAGCCAGCTGGGGCGGATCGTCGCCGAATTCGGGGCGCGGGTGCCGGGCGACGAGACCATCGCGATCCGCATTCAGGGGCAGGACGAGAAGCGACTGCAGGAGCTGCGCTCGCGCCTCGCGGCGCTGTCCGACGCCGACCGGCTGGGCGATCTTTCGCCCTATCTCGATCCCGAACTCGGCGAGCGGCTGGCGGTGGCGCTGCGCAGCCAGACGGCGTGGCAGGCGCTGAACGTCGTCAACCAGGGTCTCGGCATTGATGTGGCGAGCGTTGCGCGTGCCGAGGGCCGCAGCTCTGCCTTGCGGCGGAACGGTAGCATCGACATCGCCGGATACGACCGCGCGGCTCCGGGCTGGCGGCTGAGCTCGATCCTTGTGCATGACGGTTTGGCGCCAGACGGTATCAGTTTCCGCATCGAGGGGAGTGATCTAGTGGTGCAAGTCGGTGCGACGACAGACCGTTTTCCCATGGCCGAGGCGATCGACGGGTTGACGGCGACGCTCTTCGAAGCCGGGGACACCGTCAAGACCGTCCCGGTGGTGGATCTGCAAAGCCGGTCCGGCCGGCACCTTCGGCTCGCCATCCGCTGGCTTTACATAAGCCGCGACGAGGACCGGATCAACGCAATGGATTTCGACGCCTTCTACCGCGCGGCGGAGTGGCGCTGACGCAGGATGGAGATGGTCGGCAGAGCTTCAGTCGAAGGCATGCCGGCGCCCGGCGCGCCGGCTCAGAACGGTCGGTGCGCATCGCATCGATCGGCCCCGTAGGAAGCCCGCGCCCGTAAAGCCGGGCTAGGGAACCCTGTTGCGGCCGCCGTGTCTATTCGGCCGCCTGCCGGGTTTCGGCGCCGGCGAGCCAGGCGGCGAAGTCGGCGAGCGCGCGGCGGGAGAGGGCGGCCTTCTTGGCGACGCTCTTTTCCTTGCCGCGGAACCGCTTCTGGCCTTCCGGCTTCTGGATGGCGCCGGGATCGAGGGGCGCGAACAGGCCGAAATTGACGTTCATCGGCTGGAAGGACCGCTTGCCGCCTTCTTCCTGATGGGCGAGGTGGCCGCCGGTGATGTGGGCGAGGAGAGCGCCCATCGCGGTCGTCTGGGGCGGCGCGGACAGCGTCTCGCCGCGCCTTTCGGCGGCGGTGAAGCGGCCGGTCATCAGGCCGACGGCAGCCGATTCCACATAGCCCTCGCAGCCGGTGATCTGGCCGGCGAAGCGCACATGCGGGCGCGCCTTCAGCCGGAGCGTCTCGTCCAGCAGGACCGGCGAGTTCAGGTAGGTGTTGCGGTGGAGGCCGCCGAGGCGGGCGAATTCGGCGTTTTCCAGCCCCGGGATCATCCGGAAGATCTCGGCCTGAGCGCCGTATTTCAGCTTCGTCTGGAAGCCGACCATGTTGTAGAGCGTGCCGAGCGCATTGTCCTGGCGCAGCTGGACGACGGCATAGGCCTTGGTCTCGGGATCGTGGGCGTTGGTCAGGCCCATCGGCTTCATCGGCCCGTGGCGCAGCGTCTCCGGCCCGCGCTCGGCCATCACCTCGATGGGCAGGCAGCCGTCGAAATAGGGCGTGCCCTCCCACTCCTTGAAGGCGGCCCGGTCACCCTCGACGAGGGCGGCGACGAAGCGCTCGTAGGTTTCCTTGTCGAGGGGGCAGTTGATGTAGTCCTTGCCGGTGCCGCCGGGGCCGACCTTGTCGTAGCGCGACTGGAACCAGGCCTTGTCCATGTCGATCGAATCGAAGTGGACGATGGGCGCGATGGCGTCGAAGAAGGCGAGCGCATCCTCGCCCGTCGCTGCCCGAATCGATTCGGCGAGCGAGGGCGCCGTCAGCGGCCCGGTGGCGACGATGCTGGTGCCCCATTCTTCCGGAGGCAGACCCTCGACCTCGCCGCGCTCGAGGGTGACCAGCGGATGCTCGGCCAGCGTCCGCGTCACCGCGGCGGAGAAGCCCTCGCGGTCGACGGCGAGGGCGCCTCCCGCCGGCACCTGGTGCTTGTCGGCCATCGCCATGATCAGCGAGCCGGCGAGCCGCATCTCGGCATGGATGACGCCGACGGCATTGGCCGTCGCATCGTCCGAGCGGAAGGAATTGGAGCAGACGAGTTCGGCGAGACCGTCGGTCTTGTGGGCCTCGGTGCCGCGCACCCGGCGCATTTCGTGGAGGACGACCGGGATGCCGGCCTCGGCGATCTGCCAGGCGGCTTCGGAACCGGCGAGACCGCCACCGACGACATGAATGGGTGTGTTCGACATGCCTGCTATCTAGGCGAAGCGGCGGCGATGCGAAACCGGGATCGTGGCGCAGGCGGGCACTTTTTGGCGAGGACGCCGGCGAGCCTCACGTTTCAAGGCCCCAGAAACGACGAAGCCCGCCGGGGGAGGACCGGCGGGCAACATCGAATGGTCTGCCCTATCGGGAGGACATCGGCAGACCGACTTTCGCTTTTGCCCGGGAGGAGGTGGGCTCCGGCGAAACTTTGAAACTCGTTCTTCGGTTCCCGAATGCGCCCGCCGGGGGAGGACCGGCGGGCGACATGGGAGTGGTCTGCCCTATCGGGAGGAGATCGGCAGACCGTCTTTCACCTTTGCCCGGGAGGAGGTGGGCTCCGGCGAAACTCTAAAACTCTCTGGTTCCCGAATGCGCCCGCCGGGGGAGGACCGGCGGGCGACATAGGAGTGGTCTGCCTTTATTGGGAGGAGGTCGGCAGACCGTCTTTCACCTTTGCCCGGGAGGAGGTGGGCTCCGGCGAAACTCTAAAACTCTTCTGGTTCCCGAATGCGCCCGCCGGGGGAGGACCGGCGGGCGACATGGGAGTGGTCTGCCCTATCGGGAGGAGATCGGCAGACCGTCTTCCGCCTCGGCCCGGGAGGAGGTGGGCTCCGGCGAAACTCTGAAACTTTTCTTTCCCCCGAATGCGCCCGCCGGGGGAGGACCGGCGGGCGACATGGGAGTGGTCTGCCCTATCGGGAGGAGATAGGCAGACCATCTTTCGCCTTTGCCCGGGAGGAGGTGGGCTTTGGCGAAACTCTAAAACTCTTCTGGCTCCCGAATGCGCCCGCCGGGGGAGGACCGGCGGGCGACATGGGAGTGGTCTGCCCTATCGGGAGGAGATCGGCAGACCGTCTTTCGCCTTTGCCCGGGAGGAGGTGGGCTCCGGCGAAACCGTGAAACTTATGTCCTCAGACGACCGTGCGACGGGCGACCGAGGGGATGTCGGTGCGGGCGATGCCCAGATCGGCGAGCTCGCGCTGGGACAGGCGGTTCAGCTCGTTGACGGTCTCGCGGTAGCGGCGCCAGGACTGGTAGGAACGGACAAGGTTCATTTCAGAACCTCCTTTCAATCGTCATTTCGAATTCGTCGGAGAAGCGCGTCGCTTCGTCCGTCGTGTTGATTGCAAAGTAAGTCCGGCGGGCATTGCGTGCTAGCGGCTCGTCTGCATGGCAGCAATGCGAATTGTGCAACGCAACATGAGTTAACAATTCGTCAGCAAAGACAGGGCCTTGTCTGCGAAATGCCGCTTCCTTGCGCAGGCCTGACCTGGCCATTGATCAACTAGTGTGCGGAATTCGCGGGGCCAGATGCGGAGAAAATTGCGGGGCCGGCCGAGGCGCGGGCGCCCGGTCGCGCCGGCAAGCCCCTTCCCAAACCCTCGGTTTTGCCCTTTCATGGTCGGATTCGCGGTGATATAGAGGCGCGCGCTTCGCAAACGTCCGTGGCCGATGCGCCTCGCGGGTGTGGCGGAATTGGCAGACGCACTTGGTTTAGGTCCAAGCGCCGAGAGGCTTGGGGGTTCAAGTCCCTCCACCCGCACCACTGCCGAATTCAACGGCCGAATTCAACGAGAGTGCGCACGGCCAGGCCTCCGGATCGTCGCCGGCCCGCGCAGCAAACAGGATCGAGAAGGTATTAAAGTATGCAGGTTACGGAAACCAAGGCCGAGGGCCTCAAGCGCGAGATCGAGATTGTCGTGCCCGCCTCGGACCTTGAGGCGCGCCTTCAGACCCGCCTTTTCGAGGCGAAGGACAAGGTGCAGCTGAAGGGTTTCCGTCCCGGCAAGGTGCCTGTCGCCCATCTGCGCAAGATGTACGGCAAGTCGCTGATGGCCGAGATCGTCAACGAGATCCTGAACGAGACGCCGGGTTCGGTGATGGCCGAGCGCAAGGAACGCGCCGCCATGCGTCCCGAGATCGCCATGAGCGAGGACGAGGGCGAGGCCGAGAAGGTCCTGAACGGCCAGAGCGACTTCAAGTTCACGCTGTCCTACGAGACGCTGCCGCAGTTCGACGTCAAGGAGACGAGCGGCATCAAGATCGAGCGGCCGATCGTCGAGGTGTCGGACGCGGAAGTCGACGAGCAGGTCGAGCGGCTCGCCGAGAACGCCCGCACCTATGAGGAAAAGGACGGCGCCGCCGAGACGGGCGACAAGGTCACCATCGACTTCGTCGGCAAGATCGACGGCGAGCCCTTCGAGGGCGGCGCGGCCGAGGACGCCGATCTGGTCATCGGCTCGAACCGCTTCATCCCCGGCTTCGAGGACCAGCTGATCGGCGCCGTGAAGGGCGGCGAGAAGCTCGTCGAGGTCACCTTCCCGGAAGATTACGGCGCCGCCCATCTCGCCGGCAAGCTCGCCACCTTCGACGTCACCGTCAAGCAGGTGCAGAGCCCGACCGAGACGGCGATCGACGACGAGATGGCCAAGAAGCTCGGCCTCGAATCCCTCGACAAGCTCAAGGAGATCGTCCGCGATCAGATCCAGAGCCAGTACGGCATGGCGACGCGCCAGAAGGTCAAGCGCCAGCTCCTCGACGCGCTCGACAAGGACTACGACTTCGACCTGCCGGAGAAGCTGGTCCTGGCCGAGTTCGACAACATCTGGAACCAGGTGCAGCGCGAGCTGACCGAGAGCGGCAAGAGCTTCGAGGACGAGGACACGACCGAGGAGAAGGCCCGCGCCGAGTATCGGCGCCTGGCCGAGCGCCGCGTCCGTCTCGGCCTCGTCCTGTCGGAGATCGGCGAGAAGGCCGGTGTCCAGGTCGGCGAGGAGGAGCTGCAGCGCGCCCTGTTCGAGCAGATGCGCCGCTTCCCGGGCCAGGAGCAGGAAATCCTCAAGATGTTCCAGGAGAATCCCGAGGCGATCCAGAGCATCCGCGCGCCGCTCTACGAGGAGAAGGTCGTCGACCATCTGCTCGCCCAGGTCGACGTCACCGACAAGACGGTGACCAAGGAAGAGCTGATGGCCGAGGACGAGGCGGACGAGACGACCGCCGCCTGAGACCGTCGGCCCCGCTCTTGGGCCAATTTCACGGAATGACGAGAAGGGCCGGCCACCACCGGCCCTTTTTCTTTGCCTGCCGCACTCTGGTCAAAGCGATCGGCGATAGGCGGCTGCATCCACCCCACTTTCCGGCGAACCCGGCGCTCCGGCCGACGCAACGCCGTCCGACCGGACATCGACGAGAGATCCTTCCCCGCCATGACGTTTCGTTGCCTGCGTTCGCATCTCGCCCGCTTTCTGACGGGCGGTCTCGCCGCTTTCGTCATCCTGCTGGCGGCGATGCCGCAAACCGCCATGGCGCAGAGCATCCCGGGGCTGACCGGCGGATCGGAAACGGCTGCCGAAGGCCAGGCGAATGCCAATGCGGCAGAGCCGTCGATGGACGAGCTGATCAGGATCCTCGAGAACGACGCGACCCGCAAGAAGCTCGTCGAATCGCTGAAGGCGGCGGCCTACAAGGCTCCCTCCGCGGATGGCGCAGGGGCCACCGCCGGAAATGCCGACGAGCCGGGCGAGATCGTCCGCTCGCTGCCCGGCCGCGTCGCGGAATACACCCGCATGTTCATCGGCGCGATCGCCGAGACGGTCCAGCAGGTGCCGCAATATGTCGATCTGTCGCTCGACATGCTGTCCGGCGCCGGGTCGATCGACCTGCCGAACATCCTCCAGGCGATCCTGCCGGTGGCCCTCGTCGCCGTCGTGGTCTTCGCGATCCTGTTCGGTGCCCGCTATGCCGAGCGTGGCATCTTCCGGCGGCTGTCGGACCGGGCCGAACATGCCGGCCCGCTGGGCAAGCTCGGCTATCTGACCGCCTCGGGGGCCATCGAGGCCTTCGTCGTGGTGGCCAGCTGGGCCTGCGGCTACCTGGTGGCGACGCTCTACAGCGGCACCCGGCCGGTGTTCAGCCAGGCGCTTTTCCTCAACGCCTTCCTTTTGATCGAGATGATCAAGGTCGGGCTGTCGGCCTTCGTCGCCCCGAACTATCCCTCCCTGCGCCTGACGCCCTTCTCCAACCGGCAGGCGAGCTACTGGTATTTCTGGCTGTCGCGGCTGATCTCGATCCTCGGCTACACGTTCCTCTTCGTGGCGCCGATCGTCCAGTGGGCCTCGACCCAGGCGGCCGCCGCGGCGACCGAGTTCATCGTCGCCTTCGGCTCGCTGTGCCTCGCCATCGGGCTGATCCTCAAGAATCGCGGCGTCGTGCGCGAGCGGCTGAAGCGCGCCCGCGAGCAGGGCGACACCGGCTTCAGGGCCTTCGTCCATGCGGTCATCGGCCAGATCTGGTGGGTGCTGGCGATCATGGCGGCCATCGCGCTGTTCGTCGTCTGGCTGCAGAGCCCGGATGATGGGCTGACCTTCGTCGCCACGGCGACGGGCAAGTCGGTCGCCGCGATGGCGCTGGGCGGCCTCGTCTTCTCGGTCCTGGCGCGGATGATCGCCCATGGCGTGAAGGTGCCGCAGGAGCTGAAATACCGCCTGCCGCTCCTGGAGCGGCGGCTCAACGGCTTCGTGCCAAAGCTCCTGACGGTGCTGAGCTTCGTCGTCGTCTTCGTGGTCGTCACCTACATCATGGACGCCTGGGCCCTGTCGGACTTTAGCAGCTGGTTCGCCTCGGCGATCGGCCAGCGCTATGCGGCCAGCCTGATCGGCGCGCTGCTGATCGTCGTGATCGCGGTCGCCATCTATCTCGGCGTCTCGTCCTGGATCGAATACCGGCTCAACCCGAACTACGGCAGCGTGCCGACGGCCCGCGAGCGCACGCTGCTGTCGCTGTTCCGCAACGCCTTCACGATCACTCTCGTCGTCGTCATCTCGATGCTGGTGCTCTCGCAGATCGGAATCGACATCGCGCCGCTCCTCGCCGGTGCCGGTGTGGTCGGCCTCGCCATCGGTTTCGGCGCCCAGAAGTTCGTGCAGGACATCATCACCGGCGCCTTCATCCAGATCCAGAATGCCATGAACGAGGGTGACGTGGTGGAGCTGAACGGCGTCTCCGGCGTCGTCGAGCAGCTGACCGTGCGCTCGGTCGGCCTGCGCACCGTCGACGGCACCTGGTACCTGATTCCGTTCTCCTCGGTGGACCAGGTGGCGAACTTCTCCAAGGACTTCGCCTATTACGTCGCCGATGTCGGCGTCGCCTACCGCGAGAACGTCGAGGACGTGAAGGCGATGATGATCGACGCCTTCGAGGAGCTGAAGACGACCAATGTCGGCGAGAACCTGATCTCCGGCTTCGACATGTGGGGTGTCAACGAGCTCGCCGATTCGGCCGTGGTGGTGCGCGGGCGGGTGATGACCAAGCCAGGGACCCAGTGGGGCGTCGGCCGCGCCTATCGCGAGATCGTGAAGCGGATGTCAGACGAGCGCGGCATCGAGATCCCGTTCCCGCACATGACGGTCTGGTTCGGCGAGGACCGGGGCGGCAAGGCGCCGCCGATCCGGCTGCGCAACGAGCCATCGCCGAAGCCGAAGATCGTCGAGGCCGAGCCGGCGGAGCCTCAGAGCCCGGCCAAGGACCGGGACATGACCCAGCACGGCACCAGCGAGGCCGACGGCAAGCCGATCCCGCCGGATGCGACCGACATCGACAGCGCCGGCGGGGGACGCGGGTAACCGCGCCGCCCAGACCGAAGGGGAGGGGCGCTCGAGCGTCCCGCCCCGGCCCGCCGAGCCGGCGACCGTTAACCGTTCCGACCCCGATCGAAGGGGCATGGGCCTCGCAGCGCCAGCCGCCCGGCGGCGATCGGTCGGCAGCCTTCGTATTTACTCAGAAACGACGCAGCGGCCGCCGCAATCCTCGGACGGGTTGCGGAGCCCCGGCGCAACGCCCTATCTAGGACGAACGCTGGCGTCGCTGATTCTCTGCGATGGCCGGCCCGTCCATTCCTTCATTCGTGACCTTTGAGACAAGAACATGAATCACCCGATGACGACCGCGATGAACCTCGTTCCGATGGTGGTCGAACAGACCAACCGCGGCGAGCGCGCCTATGACATCTTTTCGCGCCTCCTCAAGGAGCGGGTGATCTTCATCACCGGTCCGATCGAGGATTCGATGGCGACGCTGGTCTGCGCCCAGCTGCTGTTTCTCGAGGCCGAGAACCCCAAGAAGGAAATCGCCCTCTACATCAACTCGCCGGGCGGCATCGTGACCTCCGGCATGGCGATCTACGACACCATGCAGTTCATCAAGCCGGCGGTGTCGACCCTGTGCATCGGCCAGGCGGCCTCGATGGGCTCGCTGCTCCTGTGCGCCGGCCACAAGGACATGCGGTTCGCGACGCCGAACGCCCGCATCATGGTGCACCAGCCCTCGGGCGGCTTCTCGGGCCAGGCCTCGGACATCGAGCGCCACGCCCAGGACATCATCAAGCTGAAGCGCCGGCTGAACGAGATCTATGTCGAACACACCGGTCAGGACTACGAGACCATTGACCGGACCCTCGATCGCGACCATTTCATGACTGCCGGCGAAGCCCAGGCCTTCGGCCTGATCGACAAAGTCTATTCGTCTCGCGACGCGCTCGAGAAGGAATTGGCCAAATAAGGCCGATTCCTTCGGGTTCGTCACTTGCCGGCCACAGTTGGACGCCGATAATAGTGGGATTGCCCGTTAAGGGCCACATAAGCAATTGGCGCTATGCCGTAGTATGTGGGTTGCTGTGTGAGATCCGAGTGTGAGATCCGGGGGGAATCGGCGTTCCCGCCGCGGGTGGCGTTCCGGCTCTGCCGGGCGCGGGTGCGCAGATGAGACGCTAGCGGGTGCCGTATACCCGATTGGAAGGAAAGACGCATGAGCAAAACGAGCGGCGGCGATTCGAAGAACACGCTCTATTGCTCTTTCTGCGGAAAGAGCCAGCACGAAGTCCGTAAGCTGATCGCCGGGCCGACGGTCTTCATTTGCGACGAGTGTGTCGAACTCTGCATGGACATCATCCGCGAGGAGAACAAATCCTCGATGGTGAAGTCCCGCGAGGGCGTGCCGACCCCGCAGGAGATCATCGCGGTCCTGGACGACTACGTCATCGGCCAGTCCTACGCGAAGAAGGTCCTGTCGGTCGCGGTGCACAACCACTACAAGCGGCTGGCCCACGCGGCGAAGAACAACGACGTCGAGCTGGCGAAGTCGAACATCCTCCTGATCGGCCCGACCGGCTGCGGCAAGACGCTGCTCGCCCAGACGCTCGCCCGCATCCTCGACGTGCCGTTCACCATGGCCGACGCGACGACGCTGACCGAGGCGGGCTATGTCGGCGAGGACGTGGAGAACATCATCCTGAAGCTCCTGCAGTCGGCCGACTACAACGTCGAGCGGGCCCAGCGCGGCATCGTCTACATCGACGAGATCGACAAGATCTCGCGCAAGTCCGACAATCCCTCGATCACCCGCGACGTGTCGGGCGAGGGCGTGCAGCAGGCGCTCCTGAAGATCATGGAAGGCACCGTCGCCTCCGTGCCGCCGCAGGGGGGTCGCAAGCACCCGCAGCAGGAATTCCTGCAGGTGGACACGGCGAACATCCTGTTCATCTGCGGCGGCGCTTTCGCCGGCCTCGACAAGATCATCTCCGACCGTGGCCGCAAGACCTCGATCGGCTTTGCCGCCAACGTCTCCTCGCCCGAGGATCGTCGGTCCGGCGAGGTGTTCCGCCTCGTCGAGCCGGAGGATCTCCTGAAGTTCGGCCTCATCCCGGAATTCGTCGGCCGCCTGCCGGTCCTGGCGACGCTGGAGGATCTCGACGAGATCGCCCTGGTGCAGATCCTGGAGCAGCCGAAGAATGCGCTGGTCAAGCAGTACCAGCGGCTGTTCGAGATGGAGAACGTCGACCTGACGTTCCACGAGGACGCGCTGAAGGCGATCGCCCGCAAGGCGATCGAGCGCAAGACCGGCGCCCGTGGCCTGCGCTCCATCATGGAGTCCATGCTGCTGGACACGATGTTCGACCTGCCGACCCTCGAGGGCGTGCAGGAGGTCGTCATCTCCGAGGAGGTGATCGAGGGCAGTGCCCGGCCGCTCTACATCTACGCAGATCGGGCGGACGAGAAGGAAAACGTCTCGGCGTGACGGATCGTCCCGCCCCGGCGACTGACAATGCCCGCTCCGGATCTCCGGAGCGGGCATTTTGCTGTCATGTATCTGTCTTGCGTGGATCTGTCGCTGCACGGCGAGGCGCGTTGCGAGCGCTTGAATTTCAGGGCCTTCGACGCCAGATTGGTCTTGGCGAATGGCCTCTCGTGCAAGCGCTTGCGTCAAGGTTTGCGCCTGAGGGCCGCAAACGGCTTCGGCCGTAGAAAGGAAAAATGATGTCCCATACGCCAGAACGCCCGGAGGCGGACGAACCGGCACTGTTCCCGGTGCTGCCGCTTCGCGACATTGTTGTGTTTCCTCACATGATCGTGCCGCTCTTCGTCGGTCGCGAAAAATCCATCAAGGCGCTCGAGGAAGTGATGGGCGCCGACAAGCAGATCCTGCTTGCGACCCAGAAGAACGCCGGTGACGCCGATCCGGCCCCCGACGGCATCTATCCCGTCGGCACGGTGGCGAACGTCCTGCAGCTCCTGAAGCTGCCCGACGGAACCGTGAAGGTTCTCGTCGAAGGCGTCTCGCGCGCCGAGATCCGGTCCTTCACCAGTCGCACCGAATGGCACGAGGCGGAGGCCGAGCTCGTCGGCGACGGCGAGGACGATCCGGTCGAGGTCGAGGCCCTGGCCCGTTCGGTCGTCTCGGAGTTCGAGAACTACGTCAAGCTGAACAAGAAGATCTCCCCCGAAGTGGTCGGCGCCGCCGGCCAGATCGAGGACTATTCCAAGCTTGCCGACACGGTGGCCTCGCATCTGGCGATCAAGATCCCCGAGAAGCAGGAGATGCTGTCGCTGTTCTCCGTGCGCGAGCGTCTCGAGCGGGCCCTCGGCTTCATGGAATCGGAGATTTCCGTCCTGCAGGTGGAGAAGCGCATCCGCTCGCGCGTCAAGCGCCAGATGGAGAAGACCCAGCGCGAGTACTACCTCAACGAGCAGATGAAGGCGATCCAGAAGGAGCTCGGCGACGGCGAGGACGGCCGCGACGAGATGGCCGAGATCGAGGAGCGCATCAAGAAGACGAAGCTCTCCAAGGAAGCCCGCGAAAAGGCCAATGCCGAGTTCAAGAAGCTCAAGCAGATGTCGCCGATGTCCGCCGAGGCGACGGTGGTGCGCAACTATCTCGACTGGCTGCTGGGGCTGCCCTGGGGCGTCAAGTCGAAGATCAAGATCGACCTGAAGAAGGCCGAGGAGATCCTCGACGCGGACCACTATGGCCTCGACAAGGTCAAGGAGCGGATCGTCGAATATCTCGCCGTGCAGAGCCGGCAGAACAAGCTGAAGGGCCCGATCCTGTGCCTCGTCGGCCCTCCGGGCGTCGGCAAGACCTCGCTCGCGAAATCGATCGCCAAGGCGACCGGGCGCGAGTATGTCCGCATGGCGCTGGGCGGCGTGCGGGACGAGGCCGAGATCCGCGGTCACCGTCGCACCTATATCGGCTCGATGCCCGGCAAGGTCGTCCAGTCGATGAAGAAGGCGAAGAAGGCGAACCCGCTGTTCCTGCTCGACGAGATCGACAAGATGGGCCAGGACTTCCGGGGCGATCCGTCCTCGGCGCTGCTCGAGGTGCTCGATCCGGAGCAGAACTCGACCTTCATGGACCACTATCTCGAGGTGGAATACGACCTGTCGGCGACGATGTTCGTGACGACCGCGAACACGCTCAACATCCCGGCGCCGCTGATGGACCGGATGGAGATCATCCGGATCGCCGGCTACACCGAGGACGAGAAGGTCGAGATCGCCCGCCGGCACCTTCTGCCCAAGGCGATCCGCGACCACGCCCTGAAGGATGGGGAGTTCTCGGTCTCGGCCGATGCCCTGCAGGAGATCGCGCGCCGCTACACCCGCGAGGCGGGTGTGCGAAATTACGAGCGGGAGTTGATGACCCTCGCCCGCAAGGCGGTGACGAAGATCCTCAAGGGCGAGACGAAGACCGTCGAGGTGACGGCCGCGAACATCGGCGACTATCTCGGCGTGCCCCGCTATCGCTACGGCGAGGCGGAGCTCGACGACCAGGTCGGCGTCGTGACCGGTCTCGCCTGGACGGAAGTCGGCGGCGAACTGCTGACGATCGAAGGCGTCATGATGCCCGGCAAGGGCAAGATGACGGTGACGGGCAACCTGAAGGAAGTCATGAAGGAGTCGATCTCCGCGGCGGCCTCCTATGTCCGCTCGCGCGCCCTCGACTACGGGATCAAGCCGCCGCTGTTCGAGAAGCGGGACATCCACGTGCACGTGCCGGAAGGCGCGACGCCCAAGGACGGTCCGTCCGCCGGCACCGCGATGGCCACGGCCATCGTCTCGGTGATGACGGGCATCCCCGTCAGGCGCGACATCGCCATGACCGGCGAGATCACGCTACGCGGCCGCGTTCTGCCGATCGGCGGTCTCAAGGAGAAGCTGCTCGCGGCGCTTCGCGGCGGCATCAAGAAGGTTCTGATCCCGGAGGAGAACGCCAAGGACCTGGCGGACATCCCCGACAACGTGAAGAACCAGCTCGAGATCGTCCCGGTCTCCCGGATGGGAGAGGTGCTGCAGCATGCGCTGACCGAGCCGCTCCACCGGGTCGAATGGTCGGAAACCGAGGAGCCCCTGAAGGGGCCCGACCCTGCGGATGAAGGTGCGACGGCTGTTGCGCACTGACCTCACTCCGCTGATTATGTGAAGGAATGCCGCCCCCAGGGGCGGCATTTCCATGAGCATTCCTGGAATTCCCGGTTGCGGACATTGCCGAGATTGTGGCTTTCCGCAAAAGTGAATGCTGGTTCTTTTCATGGAATCAGATGGGCGAAGACGCCCGATCAGGAGGATACACATGAACAAAAACGACCTCGTCTCCGCCGTTGCAGAACAGGCGGAGCTTTCCAAGCAGCAGGCCGGTGCTGCGGTGGACGCCGTTTTCGACGCCATCGAGTCCGCCATGTCGAAAGGCGACGACGTCCGTCTCGTCGGCTTCGGCACGTTTTCCGTCTCCCACCGTGCCGCTTCGAAGGGGCGCAATCCTTCGACGGGCGCGGAAGTTGACATTCCGGCTCGCAACGTCCCGAAGTTCGCCCCTGGCAAGGGCCTGAAGGACGCCGTCAACAAGTAAGCGACGGCGACCTGCGGATCCGGCCTGGCGCAGCGGGCGGTGGGCTGGACCCTTCGCGTCCCGCGTTACACGGCCCCCGACCCCGAGCTTCGAGCCCCGCCTTCGACCCGGGACCTTCGACCCGGGACCCACGGCCCCAACCGTCGTCCGCAGTGCTCCGATCCTGTCGTCCTTCCGGGCGACGGCCCGTCGGGCGGGACAAGTGGGCGAGCGTCGCTGCGAATCTCCATTCACAGCCGTATCCAGGCTTCCCTTAGGTAGCTTATTGTCGGCGCCAGATCAATCAGCTGGACGGGGCTGGTGGAAGCACCGAGATGGAAGCCGGCTCGGGCGGGGATGCCCGCCCGGCTTTTGCCCGCGTCCATGCGGCATCGCTGCCGGTTCCGTCGAGCCGTCCGGCCCTCCATGATCCTGTCGCGAGGAAGCGACGGGGCCGGCCGGATCATGCGTCCCGCGGCCGCCAGCGGCGCCGCTGGCGCTCGGATGCGCAGCGCTGCGGCCGGTTGCGGGTCTCGCGGTCCGGCCTTGGCTGCAGCCCATGCACGCCCCTCCACCCCATTCCACCGCCTTGCAACGAGACGCTCGCGAGCTGCCCGAGGCTGGCGTGGCGGGCGCTTGTCCAGCATATAGAGGCATGGTGGGCGTCACGGTGGAGCGGGCGCGTTCCGTGCCGATCGCGCGCGATGCCCGATCGGGCAGGACCACCCATGGGAGGAACTGACCAATGGACGACACGACCAAGGTGACCGGGCGGACCCCGAACGTTCTCAGGCTCGATCCGGCCGACACGGTGGCGGTGGCGCTGCGGCCGCTGGCGATCGGCGAAACCATCGAGGGGATCACACTGAGGAACCCGATTCCCGTCGGGCACAAGCTCGCACTGGTCGACCGGGCCGAGGGCGATTCCATCGTGAAATACGGCCAGGTCATCGGCCGGGCGACGGCGCCGATCGCGGCCGGGCAGCACGTTCACAGCCACAATTGCGGCATGGCGGACCTGCGCAACGCGGCGGCGCCGACGCCGGCGCCGGCGCGCGCCTTGCCGGCGCGCACGACGTTCCAAGGCTTCCTGCGCCCCGACGGGCGGGCGGGCACCCGCAACTACATCGGCATCCTCGCCTCGGTGAACTGCTCGACCACGGTCTGCCACGCCATTGCGGCGGAGGCCGAGAAGCGGCTGCTGCCCCGCTTCCCCGGCATCGACGGTTTCGCCGCCATCGTCCACGACCAGGGCTGCGGCATGGCCGGATCGGGCGAGGGCTTCGATACGCTGGTGCGCACCCTCAAGGGCTATCGCGACCACCCCAATTTCGGCGGCATCCTGATCATCGGCCTCGGCTGCGAGGTGAACCAGCTGACGCTCTATCAGCCGACCGAATGGACGAAGGAACGCTTCGCCACCTTCAACATCCAGGAGGTGGGCGGCTCGGCCTCGGCGGTGCGCCGAGCGCTGGAGATCCTGGAGCCGATCGCCGCTGCGGCGGACAAGGACCGGCGGACCGAGCAGTCGGTGGCAAAGCTGACGCTCGCCATGCAGTGCGGCGGGTCCGACGCCTTCTCCGGCATTTCCGCCAATCCCGCCCTCGGCGTCGCCTCGGACATCCTCGTTGCGGCCGGCGGCACCTCGATCCTGTCCGAGACGCCGGAGATCTTCGGCGCCGAGCATCTGCTGATCGCCCGCTCGAACGCCGAGACCGGCGGCCGGATCGCGGCGATGATCGACTGGTGGCGCGACTATGCCGCCAAGAACGGCGCCGAACTCGACAACAACCCGTCCCCCGGCAACAAGCGCGGCGGCCTGACGACGATCCTCGAGAAGTCCCTCGGCGCCGTCGCCAAGGGCGGGCGGGCGCCCGTTTCGGGGGCCTTCGCCTATGCCGAGAGGATCGACCGGCCGGGCTTCGTCTACATGGACAGCCCCGGCTACGATCCGGTCTCGGCCACGGGGCAGGTGGCGAGCGGCGGCAACGTCATCGCCTTCACCACGGGGCGCGGCTCCTGCTTCGGCGCCAAGCCGACGCCGAGCATCAAGCTCGCCTCCACCACGGCGCTGTTCAACGCGATGCCGGAAGACATGGACATCGACTGCGGCCGGGTGCTGTCCGGCGAGGCCGATCTGGAGACGCTCGGCCTTTCGATCTACGAGACGATCCTCGACGTCGCCTCCGGCAGGAAGAGCCGGTCGGAGGAGTTCGGCTATGGCGATCACGAATTCGTGCCGTGGAAGATCGGGGCGACGCTCTGAGCCGCCCGGTGGCGGCAGGTCGGGCGCGGGGCCATCCGCGGTTCGCCGCCCGATGCGCCCGGCATGGAGCACCACAGGGTGTTCAGGTCGCTGTAAGATGCAGCTTTTGCCGCAGCAACCGTTGCCGCGGCTGAGCGGTTTCCTGTCCATCTCCACGACACTCGAAAGGTGATGTCATGAAACTCCTCGTCGCAGCCGCCGCCGCCAGCCTCTTCGTCGCTGCCCCCGCTTTCGCTCAGAGCGGATCCGGCAGCACCGAAGGCGCGCGCTCGACCGAAGAATCGCCGACCACCTCCGGCTCGGTGACCGACTGCGCCGCCAACCCGACCGCCGCGCAGTGCGCCGAGGGCTCTTCGGACACGACCGGCTCCACCTCCTCGACGACCAGCGGTTCGACGATGTCGAGCGGTGACGAGGCGACGGGTTCGCAGGAATCCGGTTCGTCGACCGCCAAGAGCGGCGATCAGGGCAACGGCGCCGACACGACCGCGCCGGCCGGCGGCCTTGTCCCCGGCCAGACGAGCGGCGACTGACGCAGGATCGCGAGCCTGGACCCGGCGGTTCGGGACGTCGACTGATGCTGGCGGCGGGGAACATGGACATGTCCCCCGCCGCAGTCGTTTGGGCGGTGCTGTCGCTTCCGCCCGGCCACCGGGTTCGAGCTCGGCACGATGCGCAGGCGGACGGATGCGACCGGTCCTGTCCGGCGGGGACGCAAACCCGCCCATTCGAGATCCCGGCAGCGCCAGGGAGGTTGCCATCCCCCGGATCGGCGAACAGGATGGACGGCGCAGCGGCCGATGGTCCGGCGGCAGCCTCTCCGATTCGCCGCCGACATCGGTTCGTGTGGGGAGACTGGACGCCGGTACCGCCTGCACCGCGCGCGGCCGGAGACGCCGCAGGGGAGGAGAATGATGACCGAGCCGTTTCGCGCCCTGATGATCGTCGATCACGAGGGCAAGCCGAAAGCCGAGTTCCGCGAGCTGCAGCTCGCCGACCTGCCGGACCACGACGTCCTCGTCGAGATCGCCTTCTCGACGCTGAACTACAAGGACGGGCTCGCCGTCAGCGGCAAGGGCCGGATCGCCCGGCGGCTGCCGATGGTGGCGGGCGTCGATTTCGCCGGGACGGTGGTGGAGAGCCGTTCGCCGGAATGGCAGCCGGGCGACAAGGTGGTCGCCAATGGCTGGGGCATGTCGGAGACCGAATGGGGCGCCTATTCGCTCTATCAGCGGGTCAAGCCGGAATGGCTGATCCGGCTGCCTGAGGCCTTCGACTTCCGGGAGGCCATGGCGATCGGGACGGCGGGCTATACGGCGGCGCTCTGCGTCGACGCGCTGGAGGACTGGGGCAGGATCGCGAAGAAGGATCTTCCGGTGCTGGTGACCGGGGCGGCCGGCGGCGTCGGCTCCACCGCGATCAGCCTCCTTGCGGCGAAGGGCTATGCCGTCACCGCCTCGACCGGGCGGCCCGAGACCCATGACTATCTCGCAAGCCTCGGGGCGAGCGACGTCATCGAGCGTTCCAGCCTCGCCGAGAAGGGCAAGCCGCTGGACAGGGAGCGCTGGTCCGGGGCCGTCGACACGGTGGGCTCCACCACGCTCGCCAATGTCCTCGCCCAGACCGCCTATGGCGGCGCGGTGGCGGCCTGCGGCCTGGCGGGGGGCATGGACCTGCCGGCGACCGTCGCGCCGCACATCCTGCGCGGCGTGACGCTGATCGGCATCGACAGCGTGATGACGCCGCGGGCGAAGCGCGAGCGGGCCTGGGCGACCCTGTCCGAGCATCTCGACAAGGCGCATCTGGAGACGATCGCCCATGTCGAGCCCCTGTCGGACCTGCCGCGGCTCGCCGAGGAGATCGTCGCCGGCAGGATCCGCGGCCGGGTGATCATCGACGTCAGGGCCTGAGGCCGGGCGGGGAGGGATACGCGGACGAGCCCGGGCGCGCCGCGACCGGACAGACCGGCGACGACCTGTTCCGCCGGCGTTTCGGCGCGATATCTTTCATGCCCGGGAGCACTTTCCGGCGATGCGGCGGCAGGGTGAGGGCCGCCGCGGGTTCGCCGAGACAAGAATGAATGGAGGACACTGCACATGAACGGCGCCGATCTTCTCTGCGAGACGCTTCTCGCCAACGACATCGACGTATGCTTCGCCAATCCGGGGACGTCGGAGATGCATTTCGTCGCCGCCCTCGACCGGCAGCCGAGGATGCGCTGCGTGCTCGGGCTGTTCGAGGGCGTCGTCACCGGCGCGGCGGACGGCTATGCGCGCATGGCCGACAAGCCGGCGGCGACGCTGCTGCATCTGGGGCCGGGCTTTGCCAACGGCATCGCCAACCTGCACAACGCCCGCCGCGCCGCGACGCCGATCGTCAACGTCGTCGGCGACCATGCCACCTTCCACCTGCCCCATGACGCGCCGCTGACCTCGGACATCGAGTCCCTGGCGCGGCCGGTGTCGCACTGGATCGGCCGGGCGGACCTTGCCGACAGCGTCGGCCAGCGGACCGAGGAGGCGATCAGCGCGGCGACCCGGAGCCCCGGGCAGATCGCGACGCTGATCCTGCATGCCGACGCCGCCTGGAGCCCGACCACCGTCAAGACCGCCGGCCGCGCACCGCGCCAGGTCCTGCGGCAGCCCGACAGGGGCCGGATCGACAGGGCGGCCAAGGCGCTGCGCTCCGGCCGGCGGACGACCATAATCGCCACCGGTCCCGCCCTGCGGGAGGGGCCGCTGAAGCGCCTCGACCGGATCGCCAACACGGCGGGGGCGCGGCTGATGGCGCAGCAGGCCAATGGTCGCATCCGGCGCGGGGCCGGGCTGCCCGTCGTCGACCGGGTGCCCTATGGCGTCGACCAGGCGCTGGAGGCCTTCGCCGAGACCGAGCAGGTGATCCTGATCGGCGCCAAGGCGCCGGTCGGCTTCTTCGGCTATCCCGGCAAGCCGAGCTCGATGCTGCCCGAGGCCTGCGAGGTCATGGACCTCGTCGCGGACGGCGAGGACATGGTCGCGGCGATCGAGGCGCTGGCGGATGCGGTGGGCGTTCGCCCGGATCTTGCGGCGCGACTGTCCGAGCGCCGGCGTCCGGCCATGCCGTCGGGCCGGCTGACGGCGGATGCCATCGCCGCCGTCCTCGCCCACCACATGCCGGCCGAGGCGATCGTCTGCGACGAATCCGTCAGCTCCGGCTTCGGCTCCTTCCTGATGACCTCCGGAGCCGAGCCGCACGACTTCCTGCAGCTGACCGGCGGGGCCATCGGGCTCGGCCTGCCGATGTCGACGGGGGCGAGCATCGCCTGTCCGGACCGCAAGGTGATCGGCCTGCAGGCGGACGGCAGCGGCATGTATACGGTGCAGGCCTTGTGGACGCAGGCCCGCGAGAAGCTGGACATCGTGACGGTCATCTTCGCCAATCGCCGCTACCAGATCCTGCGCAAGGAGCTGGAGAATGTCGGCGCCGGCGCGCCCGGCGAGAACGCGCGGCGGATGCTCGACCTCGACAATCCCGACCTCGACTGGGTGCAGATCGCCGCCGGGATGGGGGTGGAGGCCGCCCGTACGGATACGGTGGAGGGCTTTGCCGACCTCCTGGCATCGGCCTGCGCCCGCAAGGGTCCGTTCCTGATCGAGGCGGTCATCTAAAGGCTGTCGCGAGGCCCGGGGGCGCGGGATGGGCAGGGCGGGACGCCAGCGCCCACCTCCGCGTCACGGGCACCGGGGCGCATCAACGATCGGCATGGCGGCGGGCGAGGGTGGCTGGTGCCGGACAGACTGCGGCCGAGCCATGCGCCGCGAGAACCCGCGCAACAGGGCGCGCAACAGGGAGTGAGACCGTCATGACCGACCGGCCCGTCAGCCGCTTTCCGGTGCCCGATCTCGAGGACATGCCGCAGGACATCCGGGACCGGATCCTCGCCGTCCAGGAGAAGTCGGGCTTCGTGCCGAACGTCTTCCTGGCGCTCGCCCACCGGCCCGACGAATTCCGGGCGTTCTTCGCCTATCACGACGCGCTGATGGACAAGCCGGGGCCGATCAGCAATGCCGAGCGCGAGATGATCGTGGTGGCGACCAGCGCCGCCAACCAGTGCCAGTACTGCGTCGTCGCCCATGGGGCGATCCTGCGGATCCGGGCGAAGGACAGGCTGATCGCCGACCAGGTGGCGATCAACTACCGCAAGGCCGACATCACCCCGCGCCAGACGGCGATGCTGGATTTTGCCATGAAGGTCTCGCAGCAGGCCTACGCGGTCGACGATGCGGACATGGAAGTCCTGCGCGGGCACGGATTCACCGACGAGGACATCTGGGACATCGCGGCGATCTCGGCCTTCTTCGGCATGTCGAACCGGCTGGCCAACGTCACGAGCATGCGGCCCAACGACGAATTCTACGCCATGGGGCGCTGAGGCCGGCGACGGGAGGACGCGGCTCCGGCTGACGCGCGGCAGCCGGCAGGCTCGGCTTCCTTGCGCTGTCCGCCCCGCGTTGTCGGGCTTTTGCGGGGCTCGCGCCCGGCCAAGTCCGGGCGATGAGCCCTCAGGCGGCCGCGCTGGCGAGGAAGGCGGCTTCGGCGAGCGGGATCGCGGCGGGGGTGCCGACGGTGATCCAGACGCCGTCGAGCCGCACGCCGAACAGCCGCTCGGCCTCGATCGCCTGGTCGAAGATCCGGTTCAGCGAGAACTTCTCCGGCTTCATGCCGGCGAAGAGCTCCGGCTTCAGGATCGCGCCGCCGGCATAGATGTAGGGCGAGACGACCCGCTCCGGCACGCGGGCGAGGCGGCCGGACGGATCCATCACGAAGTCGCCGTCGCCGTCATAGCCGGTGGCATGGCGCATCTCGGCGATCAGCAGGGAGACGTCCATCTTCTCGGGAGCCCAGAGTTCGGCGAGAAGGTCGAGATTGTCCCGGTAGCCGTCGATCCAGAAGGTGTCGGCGTTCAGCAGGTAGAAGGGATCGGCGCCGAGTTCGGGAAGCGCCTTCACCACGCCGCCGCCGGAATCGAGGAGCGCGTCGGTCTCGTCGGAGACGACGATCTCCATGTCCTTGCGCTTCCTCAGATGCGCGCGCATCAGGTCGGCCATGTAGTGGACGTTCACCACCACCTTCTCGACGCCGTTGCGGGCCAGCGCATCGAGGCCGTAGTCGATCAGCGCGTGGCCGCGGATCTCGATCAGCGGCTTGGGCATGGTCGAGGTGATCGGGCGCATGCGCTTGCCGAGGCCGGCGGCGAGGATCATCGCGGTCTTCGGCTTGAAACGGGCATTGAGGCTGCGAATGGTCATGGTGTCTTCAGTCGTTTGAGCGATGCCGCTCGGCGGCCTTTTCGTCGAGGATGCCCCACTCGCCATAGAGATGGCGAAGGGCCGACAGCGACGGGTGGCCGAGCGTACGGGCGAGATAGCCCTTAAGCCGGGGTATGTGACGTAGATATTGCGGCTTGCCGTCTCTTTTGAGAAGCCGGACGAAAATTCCCAGGATCTTGGTGGCGCGCTGGGTCGCCATGATGGCGTAGTCGCGCTCGAAGCCGAAGGGGTCGAAGCCCGGATCGTCGCTTCGGCGGCGGGCGACATAGGCGGATGTGAGGGCCGCTTCCAGCTCGCCGGAGACGTCGACGCGGGCATCCTGGGCGAGCGAGGCGACGTCGTAGGCCGAAGGCCCCATCATCGCGTCCTGGAAGTCGATGAGGCCGATCCTGAGGACGCCCACGGCATCCGGCCGCCAGATGACGTTGGGCGAATGGAAGTCGCGCAGGACGAGGCTGCGCTCGGCGGCCTCCAGTTCGTCGAACAGCGCGCTCCAGCATTCGGCAAACAGCGCCCGTTCGTCGACTGAGGCCGGCCGCCCCAAGAAATCGGGCAGGTACCAGTCGACCAGCAGCTCGACCTCGGCGGTCATCGCGCGGCGGTCGTAGGACGGGACCTGGTGGACCGGGCCGCCGGGGATCGGCAGCTGCGAGGGCCAGGCGACACCATGGAGATCGGCGAGGCAGAGGGCGCATTCGCGGTAGCGCCCGGGGATCGGCCGGCGCTCGGCGTCGATGATCTGGCCGTCGCCGAGATGTTCGATCAGGAGGAGGCCGGCATCGAGATCGGCCTTCAGGATCGCCGGCGCGGCAAAGCCGGCGGTGCGCAGCGCCGTCGCGACGGCGACGAAGGGCGAAACGTCCTCGGCGAGATGGGCGATCCGGCTGTAGGGCAGGCCGTCGCGGATCGGCGGGCCGTCCGGCTGGCGCGGCGCGTCCATCAGGACGAGGGTCGCATCGCCGCCGGGGACGGTCTCGTAGCGCCGGGACGAGGCGTCGCCGAAGAAGCGCCGGCGCGGCGCCTCCGGCAGGCCGGCGGCGGCCAGGAAGTCGCGCACGGCGAGGGTGCGGCGCAGGCGTTCGGCGGCGCTCCCTGTTGCGGCAATGGCTGCGAGGCGTCCGCCGCCCGAGGGCAGCGAGAGCTCGATGGCGATGGTCGCGGCGCGTGCGACCTCCGGGGCGCGCTCCGGCCATTCGACGAGAACGATGCCGGCCTCGATCGCCTCAGTGAAGCCGAGTTCGTCGAGTTCCTCGCCGGAGGACAGCCGGTAGAGATCGAAATGGGCGACCGGCGGGTCGCTCTCGTAAGACTGGACGAGCGTATAGGTCGGCGAGGGGACCTCGAGACCGTCATCGGCGGCGAGCGCCCGGATCAGCGCCCGCGCGAGCGTCGACTTGCCGGCCCCGAGATCGCCGGAGAGCGCGACCACGTCGCCCGGCCGCAGCACCATGGCGAGGTCTGCACCGAGCCGCTCCGTGGCCGCGGCATCGGCCAGAGCCAGGCTCGCGACCGGCGCGAGGGCATCGCCATCCTGGCTCATTCGGCGGCGCTCCGGAACCGCGACGACGAACCGTCCTCCTCGTCGGGCAGGAGGCCGTCGAGGGGGAAATGGCAGGTGACCGCCGTGCCGGAGCCGCGCGTCGAGCGGACCTCGACATGGCCCTGATGCAGCTCGACGAAGCTCTTGACGATGGAGAGGCCGAGCCCGGCGCCGGACTGGCGGCCGCCGCTCGGATTGGCTTCGAAGCGCTCGAAGACCTTCTCGACCTGTTCGCTGGCGATGCCGGGCCCCCGGTCGGACACCTCGAAGGAGAGCATCCCCTGGTGGCGCCAGGCCCGTACGCCGACGGTCGAGCCGGCGGGGGCGAAGTTCGCCGCGTTGGAGAGGAGGTTGAAGAGGATCTGGATCAGCCGGTGGCCATCGGCGAGGAACGTCGTGCCGGCGTCGCCGAGGTCGATCGAAAGCCGCAGGTCGGCCGCCTCGAAGCGGTCGCGGACGCCGTCGACCGCCTGCTCGACGGTGCGGGCGATGTCGACCTCGGACAGTTCGAGCTCCATGATGCCGGCATCGACGGTGGCGAGGTCGAGGATGTCGTTGACGATGGTGAGCAGCGTCGAGGTCGAGGAGGAGATGTAGTCGAGATATTCGCTCTGGCGCTCGTTGAGCGGACCGGTCTCCGGCGAGCGCAGCAGCGCGGAGAAGCCGATGATGTTGGTGAGCGGCGAGCGCAGCTCGTAGTTCACGTGCTGGACGAAGTCGGTCTTGATGCGGTTGGCCTGTTCCAGCGCGTCGTTGCGCTCGCGCAGCACGAGCTCGGCGGCCCGCGCCTCGGAGATGTTGGAGAAGGTCAGCATCGTCAGGCCGTTGGGCAGGGGGACGATGGCGTAGTTGAAGATGCGGCCGTCGGTGAGGCTCATCTCGCCGCGCAGGGTGTCGCGGCCATGCTCGTCGAAGGAGGTGACCTGCTCGCAGAAGAGCTGCCAGCCGCGCGAGACTTCGGACAGATCCTGCTCGGACCCGCCCTGCGCGGGCTCGACCTTCGCCATGGCGATGTCGGAGAGGGTCTGGATGCGCGGCGTCGCCTCCAGCATCTCGGCGGCAAAGCCCCACATGTCGGCGAAGGCGGGATTGGACAGCCGCAGCCTGCCGTCGCTGCCGAACACGGCAACGGCCTCGTTCAGGAAGTCGATGGTCTCGCGCTGCAGCTGGGAGGTCGACTTCAGCTGGCTTTCGAGTTCCAGCTTCTCGGTGATGTCCTCGAACACCCAGGTGGCGCCGCCGCGCGGCTGCGGCGTGGCGATCACCCGCAGCGTGCGGCCGTCGGCCAGGTGCCACATCGTGTCGGTCGGCTCGGTGGCGCGATAGGCGGCCAGATCCTGCTCGCGCATTTCCGAGCGCATCAACTTCTCGATCGGCAGGGTGCCGCGGGTGCGCAGGTGATCGAGCAGCGCCACGTGATCCGGCTCGGTCTCCAGATAGGCGTTGGAGAGGTCGAACAGGCGCTGGAAGGCGGCGTTGTAGTAGCAGAGCCGCGTGCGCTCGTCGAACCTGGCGACGGCGGTGGCGAGCTGGTCGAGGGTTTCGGACTGGCTGACGATCGTCTGGTGCAGCTCCATGCGCACCTGCTCGGTCTCGGAGACGTCGATGGCAAGGCCGGCCGATCCGTCCGGGCCGATGGTCTCGACGACGTTGAAGTTGCGCCGGTCGGCCTCGACGACGGTCGACAGCTTGCCGGTAAAGATGCGGGCCTTTTCGAGGTCCCGGGCGATGCGCAGCCGGTCCTGGGCGCTGAAGAACTCGATCTGCCGTTCGAGCGCGTCGGCGACGGAGGGGGCGTCGACGGCGGTCGCATAGGCGCGGTTGACCCAGGTGAGCCGGTTGTGCCGGTCGCGCAGCCAGATCGCCAGCGGCGCCTGATCGAAGAGATGCTGCATCGCCTCCACCGTCGCCTTGGTGCGGGACTGGGACGACGACAGCTCGTCGAGGCGCTTGCGCAGCCCCTCGAGAACGCTGAACCGGACCATCGCCAGGCCGCCCGAGGTGCGGCCGGTCGCCTCGACGACGCATTCGGCATCGAGATCGATGGCCATGCGGAAGGGTTTGGCGGTCTCCAGGAGCTCCGCGATGGCGGCCTCCAGAAGCGCCACCTGCTCGGCGGGCATCCAGTCGGCGAAGATCAGGAAGCGGCCCGGATCGGTGGGGATCTGGCGGATCGCCGCGATCTGCCCCACCACTTCCGGGGTCGGCGAGCCGGAAAAGACCAGAATGCGCTCGTCGCCGGAGAGGAGCAGCGCGGTGCGGGCGTCGGCCTCGAGCCGGGCCTGATGGAGATCGCTCCGCAAGGCCTCGTTCTCGCCGCTGAGGGCGGCCCGCTGCCTGACCAGAAAGGTCGCCGCGACCATCGCCGCGCCGATCAGGAAAGCGATGGCGGAGAGATAGAGGATATCGATGTCGGTCAGCATCCGGTCGACATTGACGGCGAGATCCGGCCCGCCGCCCTGGGCCGCGGCCGGGCCGGTCGAGGCCGCCAGGGAGGCCGCCAGAACTGTCGCTGTCGTCGTCGCCCACCACGCCCCGTGGAGGATGACCGTTGCCGCCAGATTTTGCTTGGAATCCATGCGCGACCCGCCTGCGCCGCCGCGCCCGGGTTCGATGTCTCTCGACATATGAGTTTGCCCTCGTCTTTGCCGCCGCTGTCGAGACTGAACTCAACGCATCTCGTTCAAAGCTCTCTTTTCCGCATCGGAAAGCCTTGATTCGGACATATTAGCGGCTGGTGAGTCGGGCGCAATCCGTAATATTTAACTAAAGCTGAAATGAAATTGCCCGGCGAGGCTTGCGCTTCGCCGGGCCCTGTGAGTCGGCCGAAGGGCCGGCCGCAAATCAGTAGCGGTAGTGCTCGGGCTTGTAAGGGCCCTGCTGGGTGACGCCGATATAGGCTGCCTGTTCTTCGGTGAGCTCCGACAACCTTGCGCCGAGCTTGCCGAGATGCAGGCGGGCGACCTTCTCGTCGAGGTGCTTCGGCAGGACGTAGACCTGGTTCTCGTACTGCTCGCCCTTGGTGAACAGCTCGATCTGCGCCAGCGTCTGGTTGGTGAAGGACGCCGACATCACGAAGCTCGGGTGACCGGTGGCGTTGCCGAGGTTGAGCAGGCGGCCCTCGGAGAGGAGCAGCATGCGGTTGCCCTTGGCGAACTCGATCATGTCGACCTGGGGCTTGATGTTCGTCCACTTGAGGTTCTTCAGGGCGTCGACCTGAATCTCGTTGTCGAAGTGGCCGATGTTGCCGACGATCGCCATGTCCTTCATCTCGCGCATGTGCTCGATGCGGATGACGTCCTTGTTGCCGGTGGTGGTGATGAAGATGTCGGCGGTCGAGACGACGTCCTCGAGCTGGACCACCTCGAAGCCGTCCATCGCCGCCTGCAGGGCGCAGATCGGGTCGACCTCGGTGACCTTGACGCGGGCGCCGGCGCCCTGGAGCGAAGCGGCCGAGCCCTTGCCGACGTCGCCATAGCCGCAGACGACCGCGACCTTGCCGGCCATCATCACGTCGGTGCCGCGGCGGATGCCGTCGACCAGCGACTCCTTGCAGCCGTACTTGTTGTCGAACTTCGACTTGGTGACCGAGTCGTTGACGTTGATCGCCGGGAAGGGCAGGAGGCCCTTCTTCTGCAGCTGGTAGAGACGGTTGACGCCGGTGGTCGTCTCTTCGGTGACGCCGCGGATGGCCTCGCGCTGCTTGGTGAAGAAGCCCGGCGTCTCGGCCATGCGCTTCTTGATCTGCGCGAAGAGGATGGTCTCCTCCTCATTGCCGGGGTTGGACAGGACGTCCTCGCCGGCCTCGGCGCGGGCGCCGGTCAGGATGTACATCGTGGCGTCGCCGCCGTCGTCGAGGATCATGTTCGACGGCTGGCCGTCCGGCCACTGGAAGATCTTGTCGGTGTAGGTCCAGTATTCCTCGAGGGTCTCGCCCTTGATGGCGAAGACCGGGATGCCGGCGGCGGCGATCGCGGCAGCGGCATGGTCCTGGGTCGAGAAGATGTTGCAGGAAGCCCAGCGGACCTCGGCGCCGAGCGCCACGAGCGTCTCGATCAGGACGCCGGTCTGGATCGTCATGTGCAGCGAACCGGTGATCCGGGCGCCCTTCAGCGGCTTGTCGGCGCCGAATTCCTCGCGGCAGGCCATCAGACCGGGCATCTCGGTCTCGGCGATGTCGAGCTCCTTGCGGCCGTAGTCGGCGAGGGCGATGTCCTTGACGATGTAGTCGGTCTGTTCGCTCATGGCGTGGGAATTCCCTTCCTGAAGGCGGTTGGTCGATCCGGGGCGCGAACCGCACCCGATCGTTGGCGCTGGCTTTAGCAGGCAGAACGCAGTGCCACAAGAGGATATAAACATTTGTTTATGTCTTGATCGGTATTTTCGGCATTGGGATTCTTTCGTCACGCGGGCTATCATGCCGCCGGCCCCGGTCTTCGACCGGCGCCAAGGGGTTGCCGCTCAAGCGCCGCCGGTATCGAGCCCGGCCGGTGCCCGGCGTGAGTTCGGCCCGGGCGGCTCCGCCGCCGCCGGCCGAAGGGGAGGATGACGATGTCGCGAAGGTTCGCCGTGCTGGTTGCGGCGGTGCTGACTTGCGCTGCGGTGGTCCCGGGGACCGCCCAGACCTCGCAGCCCGCGGGCCCGGCAGCCGAGGATGCGGGCGGGCTCTCCGGACTGATCCTGCCCTACACGCCCTATCTCTTCGATTTCGCGGTAACCTCGCTGCGCAGCCTCGCCGCAATCACCTATGACGGCCGGCGCTACGATCCGATCACCCGCTCGCTGGTGGTGACGGGGCTGGAGGTCGGCCGGGACAAGGTCAACTTCCGGATCGGGCAGATGCGCGTCGGCGCCGACCAGCTGATCCTCGACGACGTCGCCGTCGACACGCGGCCGCTGCCGCTCGATCCGACGGTCCGCGAGGTCCTGACCACACTCGACCGGCAGACCGTGACCGGCAACGTCACCGTCGGCCTCGTCCTCGATGCCCCGCGCGCCGACTACCAGGTCCAGGCGAGCGCCCGTCTCGACGGGATCGGCGCCTTCGATCTCGACGCCGATCTGAGAGGCTTCCACCTGCTCGCTCCGCTGGACGACATCGGCGGCGGACCCGCGGCAGGTGGCGACAGGCCCGAGATCCGCGGCCGGCTGGCCTCGGGCGACCTCGCCTTCGTCGACATGGGCCTCGTCCCGGCGCTCTACGACGTCCTCGGCCGGGAGCAGGGCCTGAGCCCGGATGCCGCGGCGGCGGCCGCGGCGCTGATCGCCGGCGCCGGGACGGCGGGGCTCGTCGACAAGCTTCCCGGCGGTGCGACACCGCAGCTGCGGCAGCGGGCGCAAGGCTGGTCGGCAGCGGTGCAGGCCTTCCTCAGGGCACCGGACCGGCTGTTCGTCGCCCTGCGGCCGGCCGAGCCCTTCGATCTCGCCCGGCTGACCGACGGCGCCGTCGACGCGCGGGACGTCGAGGATCTGGCGCCGGAGATCGTCAACGGGCCGGCGACGCGCCAGCCGCTTTTGACCTCGCAGCAGCTGGAGCTTGCCCCGGACGCGCCGCTGGAGGACGTCCTCGCCCTTGCCGACGTGCTGCTAAAGGGCCGCGGCACGCCGCAGGACGCCGGCCGGGCGCTGGGGCTGATCATGCCGGCGGCGATGGAGGGAAACCGCGCGGCGGTGGCGCTGCTCGCCCGGGCCATCGCCATCGACCCCTATGTTCCGATCGCCCAGGAAAGGCTCGCTCCGACCTATGTCGCGCTCGATCTGGCGCTGGCCGAGGGGCTGCCCGGTGCCGGCGAGAGCCTTGCGGCCATCGGCCGCCGGCTCAGCCCGGCGGAGATCGTGGGGGCCGAGGACGAGGCCGTCGCCACCTGGCGCGAGACGCCCGTCGGCCAGCGCCAGCGCGCCGCCGAGATCGAGGCGTTCCGCAGCCGCGACTGGGCGACGATCCGCCGGCTCGCCTATGCCTATTACGAGGGCTCGCAGACGCCGCGCAACATCATGCGCGCCTATGGCTGGGCGGCGATCGCGGCGGCGGGCGGCGACCGGGTCGCGGCGAAGCTGCGCGACGAGCTGACCCGGGCCGCCGGCAGCGGCAAGCTGGTGCTGCCGCTCGAGAGGGCTCGCCAGGCGACCGACGATTTGTGGGCGCGGATCCTCGGTGACGAAGGGGCCGCCGCCGCAGGCGAAAACGGGCCGGCCGGCGCGGCCGGTGGCGATTCCGGCCCTGGCACAGGCTCAGGCACAGGGGAAGGCGCCGCCGCCTCCGCGCCGAGCGCCCCGCCGGCGGCTCCCCCGTCGGCTGGCGAGCCGACAGACAACGCGGCCGGGGACGAAGCGGCCGGGGATGCGGGCGCCGGTGATGCGGGCAATGACGCGGGCAGCGGTGCGGCGGAAGGGCCGGGCGCGGCAGGGGAGGACGGCGTGGCAGCGCCTCCGGCCGATCCCGCCGGTCCCGCACCCGGGGCGCCCGAAGCGCCGCGCGCCAGGGATGCGACGCCGATGGAGAGCGGCGAGACGGAGCGGAAGTCGGCCATGCTCGGGGCGATCCTGAGGCAGGCTGGCCGGCAGGCGCATCGAGCCGGCCCGCCCGCCCTGCACGCTGTTGCTGTGCGAGGCGGATCGTCAGGCAGGGCTGCACTTTCGTTGTGCGCCGGCAACGGCTGGCGAGGAATTCATCGACTCGCCGCTTGCGAGGGCCGGCCGCTCGCCCTTTAATGATCGAACCGGCGTCTTTGCCACGCCGGGAGTTAATGGCTCGTTAAGGAAAGCGGCGCAGCATCGAACCTGTCGAAGCTCCAGCTCAACCGGCTTTCGGGAAGTGACTGGAGACGTAACACGGGGCCGGTGAACAACAGTCCGGCGCCGCTCGAAGAGGTGTGCCGATGACTGCGAGACAAGTCGACGCGTCCTTCCAACGGATGCTTCAGGGTTACAGCTTGACGTCTGCCGAAGTTCTCTACCGCATGCCGGATCATCCGACATTGCTGCAGACGTTCTTCTGGCAGTTCGAGGACCTCGCGCCCGACTACCCGCGGCTGAAGCGCTTTCTCGACCATTGGGAGCGCGAGATCGAGGCGATCATCCACTCCGTCCGCGTCATGCATCAGGGGCTGATCAGCCCGAAGGAAATCCGCATCGTGAAGGATGGCGGCCAGCTGCATTGAGAGCTGCAGCCGCCGGCGGACGCCCGGCCGCTTTGGGTGCGGCAGCCTGCTGCCTTGTCGCGGCTTGCCCTGCCGCCGCCTCGGCATAGGCCGACAGTCGGCCGGCGGAGACGGCGCCACATCGGCGCGCTTCTTGCCGCAGGCGTGCCTTTGCCGGCTGTCGCGAGCGCACTGCGATGGCAGCGGCTCAGATCAGCCGCAGGCCCTTGAGGCTGGCATGGCCGTTCTTGCCGATGATGATGTGGTCGTGGACCGAGATGCCGAGGGGCTTTGCCGTCTCGACGATGGTCTTCGTCATGTCGATGTCGGCGCGGGACGGCGTCGGGTCGCCCGAGGGATGGTTGTGGACGAGGATGATCGCCGTGGCGTTCAGCTCCAGCGCCCGGCGCATCACCTCGCGCGGATAGACCGGGGTGTGGTCGACGGTGCCGGTGCCCTGCACCTCGTCGGAGATCAGGGCGTTCTTCTTGTCGAGGAAGAGGATGCGGAACTGCTCGCGCGCCTCGTGGGCCATCTGGGCGGTGCAGTAGTCGATGACCGCCGTCCAGGAGGACAGCACCTCGCGCTGGCGGACCGCCGAGCGCATCGCCCGCCGGTTGATCGCCGCGACCACCTGCAGGTCGAGGGCGACCGCCTCCTTGACCCCCGGCACCTCCATCAGCCGCCGCTGCGGCGCGCCGAGCACCTCGCCGAGGGAGCCGAACCTTGCGATCAGATCCTTGGCGACGGGCTTGACGTCGCGGCGCGGGATGGTGCGGAAGAGGATCAGCTCGAGCAGCTCGTAATCGGCAAGGGCGTCGGCGCCGGCGGTGGAGAAGCGCTCGCGCAGCCGGTCGCGGTGGCCGTCGTGATGGCGCGGCGCCTTGCCGTCGTCGGATGCCTGAAGCTTCGCGCCGGCCTCCGCCCGCGGGCGCTCGGAGCGCTCTTCGAGGCCGGGAGTCTGTGCGCGTCGGTCGGGGGCGAAGAGGCCGTCCTCGGCGTCCGCCTCGCTGTCGTCCTCGTCTCGGCCTCCGGAAGACGCCATGGCCCGCTTATTCGGCCGCGGCCGGATCGCGCTGGAAGGCGATGCCGGGCGTATCGAGGCCGCCCGGCGAGAAGGTGAAGACCTCGCAGCCGGTCTCGGTCACGCCGAGCGAGTGCTCGTACTGGGCCGACAGGGTGCGGTCCCGGGTCACGGCGGTCCAGCCGTCGTTGAGGATCTTCACATGCGGCCGGCCGAGATTGATCATCGGCTCGATGGTGAAGATCATGCCGGGCTTCAGCTCCGGCCCGTCGCCGCGCCGGCCGTAATGCAGGACGTTCGGCGCATCGTGGAACAGCTTGCCGACGCCATGGCCGCAGAAGTCGCGCACCACCGAGCAGCGCTCGCTCTCCGCATAGGCCTGGATCGCCTCGCCGATGTCGCCGACATGGCCGCCCGGCTTCACCGCCTCGATGCCGATCAGGAGCGAGCGATAGGTCACCTCGCAGAGCCGCTCGGCGGCCCGCTTCAGCTTGCCGACCGGATACATGCGCGAGGAATCGCCATGCCAGCCGTCGACGACGAAGGTGACGTCGATATTGACGATGTCGCCTTCCTTCAGCGGCTTGTCGTTGGGGATCCCGTGGCAGACGACGTGGTTGATCGAGGTGCAGACGCTCTTCGGATAGCCGCGATAGTTCAGCGTCGCCGAGACGGTGTCGTGGTCGCGGGCGAATTTTGCGACGAAGTCGTCGATCGCCTGGGTGGTGACGCCGGGAACGACGATGGCCGCCAGTTCGTCCAGGCACTGGGCCGTCAGCCGGCAGGCTCGGCGCATGCCGGCAAAACCCTCCGGTCCGTAGATCCGGATGGCGCCGGTGTTGCGGATCGGGTTCGCCTCGGCCTCGAGATAGGTGGTCATGGTCGCTCGGTTTCGACGATCGGAAGAAGGATCGATGGCACGATCCCGGACAGCGTGATGTCGCACCGAACGGCGCAGGCTTCAACCCCTCGGCGACGCGCCTCGGCAAAGCCTGCCGCATAAGCGGGGTCGAGATCGGCCGCGAAAGCGAGGCGGGCGCAGTCGGCGCGTTGCACGACGTAGAGCATCACGGCCCTGGCGCCCGCCTCGACCTCGGCGGCGAGATCGAGGAGGTGGCGGGCGCCCCTCGTCGTCACGCAGTCGGGAAATTCGGCAAGGCCGGGCTGGCGCATCAGATGGACGTTCTTGACCTCGACATAGACCGGCCGGCCGTCCCGATCCTCGTAGAGAAGGTCGACGCGGGACTTTTCCTGATAGCGGACTTCCCGGCGCGCCGGCCCGAGCCCTGCGAGGGCGGGGACGAGGCCGGCGGCGACCGCCGCTTCGGCGAGGCGGTTGGGAAGGCCGGTGTTGAGGCCGACGAGGGTGCCGTCCGCCTCGATCAGCTCCAGCGTCAGGGCCAGCTTGCGCTTGGGGTTGACTGAACGCGACAGCCAGACCCGCGAGCCCGGCGCCTTCAGCCCCAGCATCGCGCCGGGATTGGGACAGTGGACGGTGACGGGCGCGTCCTCGCCGTCGATCGCCACGTCTGCGAGGAAGCGCTTGTAGCGCTGGATCAGGCGGCCGGGAATGAGGGGCGAGGGGAACGGGACCATGATGGTCTCGGCGGGTAGCGGCTCCCCCCCGCCGGGTCAACGTGGCAGTCGGACGCCTACCAGGCGAGTTCCACCTGCGGCCGCCCGTTCGAGGTTTTCTCCCGGCTGCGGCCGGTGTCGTCGACGACGCAGTTCACCCGGTGCCGGAAGGCCGAGAAGCTGTCGAAGGTGACGACGTCGACCGGCGTGTCGAATTTCAGCGTCAGCCGGATGCGGGTCGGGTCGCTCTCGAAGACGCCCGCCGAGAGCACCTCGCCGGAAAAGCGCTGGCCGAGATAGCAGCCGGCGACCCTCGCGCCGATCGTATAGGGCGACAGCCTCGGGCGGTTGCCGAGCCGCGCATGCAGGGTGTTCCAGTCGCGAAAGCCGTGCTGGTGCGCGATCAGCTCCAGCGCCCGGCAGTGGGAGACAGGCTGTCCTTCGGCCTGCAGCGACGCGCGCAGGCGCCGGGCCTGATCCTTCAGCACGGGAAACGATGGCAGAGGCGTATAAGGGATTGTCATGGCGAACACTCTTTCCGGCATCGCATGACGGCCAAGAGGTGGGTGTCCGCATTGCCACCGGCCAGCGATGCCCTGAGTGAGCGATCGGTGGTGTGATCCCGGGAGCTTCACCAAGGCCTCGTCGGCCTGCGGACGGCGGGTGCCCGGACCCTGCGGCGAGCTATAACGCGATCGAAGGGTGACGACAATCCGGCGATCACCCTGACCGATGAGGTTTTCGATGGTCATGACGAACCGCAAGCCGGCGACTGTCGGCGAGCTCCTGACCGAAGAATTCATGCAGCCGCGCGGTCTCACGCAGGCGGCGCTGGCCGAGTTGGTGCGGGTTCAGCGCCGCCAGCCGAAGACGTGGCGCAGCCGCGCCGGCGAGTGCCGCGAGCAACGCTCGCCCCCTCACGCCTTCGTCTTCACATAGCGCCCCGGGGCGTCCTCGATCGGCTTCAGCTTGCGGCCGCCGGGCTTTCTCGCCTTGACCTGTTCGCCGGCGAGCGGCTTCAGCCACTCCAGCCAGTGGCCCCACCAGGAGCCGGGTGTCTCCTTCGCCGCCAGCAGCCAGTCCTCGTAGGCGCCGACGTCCTTCGGGGCCGGGCCGGTCCAGAACTGGTACTTCTTCTTGGCCGGCGGGTTGACGACGCCGGCGATGTGGCCGGAGCCGGTGAGGACGAACTCCACCTTCGAGCCGAAGGCGCGGCAGCCGGTGAAGACCGAGCGGGCCGGGGCGATGTGGTCTTCCTTGGTGGCGAGGTTGTAGATCGGCATCGTCACTTTCGAGAGGTCGAGCCGCACCCCGCCGATCTCCATGCGGCCGCGCGACAGCCGGTTCTCGTGATAGCAGTTGCGCAGGTAGAACAGGTGGTTGGCCTTCGGCATGCGGGTGGAATCGGCGTTCCAGTAGAGGAGGTCGAAGGGCAGCGGCTCCTTGCCCCGCAGGTAGTTGTTGACGAAATAGGGCCAGATCAGGTCGCCGGAGCGCAGGAGGTTGAAGGCCGTCGCCATCTGCGAGCCCTCGAGATAGCCCTTCTGCGACATCGCCTGTTCGAGCAGCTTCAGCTGCGCCTCGTCGACGAAGACCTTCAGGTCGCCGGCATGGGTGAAGTCGATCTGGGTGGTGAGGAAGGTGGTGGAGGTGATGCGCTCGTCGCCCTTCGCCTTGAGATAGGCGAGCGAGGCGCCGAGCAGCGTGCCGCCGACGCAATAGCCGACGGCGTTGACCTCGGTCTCGCCGGTGGCCTTCTCCACCGTGTCGAGGCCGAAGGCGATGCCCTCCTCGATATAGGCCTGCCAGTCCTTCTCGGCCTGGCGCTCGTCGGGATTGACCCAGGAGACGACGAACACCGTCAGCCCCTGTTCCACCGCCCAGCCGATGAAGGACTTCTCCGGATTGAGGTCGAGGATGTAGAACTTGTTGATCCAGGGCGGGACGATCATCAGCGGCCGCTTGAACACCGTCTCGGTCTTCGGCGCATACTGGATGATCTGGCAGAGATCGTTCTCGGCGACGACTTTGCCGGGGGTCACCGCCATGTCGCGGCCGACCTCGTATTTCGTGTAGTCGGCCTGGCGCAGCTTCAGATTGCCATGGCCGGCGACCATGTCCTCGGCGAACATCTTCATGCCCTTGACGAGGTTTTCGCCATTCGAGGCGATGGTCTCCCGGTACAGCTCGGGATTGGTCATGACGAAGTTCGAGGGCGCCAGGGCATTGGAGATCTGCCGAACGTAGAAGGCGGCCTTCTGGCGCGTATGCGGATCGACCCCCTCGGCGCGTTCGACGAGGTCGTCGGCCCAGCGGGTGGTGAGCAGATAGGTCTGCTTGACGAAGTCGAAGAACAGGTTCTCGTTCCAGTCGGCGGCCGCGAAGCGCTTGTCGCCCTTCTGCGCCTCAACCGGGCTCTCCGGCACCTCGCCCGCCATCCGGCGGATCGAGTTGTTCCAGATGCCCATGTAGCTGGCGAAGAGGTTGGTCTGGGCCTCCATCGCCCGGGCCGGATCGGTCATCCAGTATTCGGAAACCCGCGACAGGGTCTGCACCACCTCCGACATCCGCATCGGGCCGTCGTCGACCATCTCGCCCTTTTCCCGCGGGGCGACCCAGGCGGCGGCGGCCTTGCCGATCTGCTCGAGCATGCGCGCCATGTTGAGGCCGAAGGCCTCCGGATCCTTGACCACAAAATCGTCCTGCGCCGCTTTGAACGGCTCGGTTTCCGGCTTTCCGGCTTTGGTGGCCATGGCTTCTGTCCTCCCTCGAGGCTTCGGGCAGCGGGGCGGTGTTCTATGCCCGCTCTCCTGCTGGCCGAATGCGTGTCCGTCTTAAGCGTTTTTATTGCAATGGCGACATGAAACGCACGCCCGCTTCTTTGTAATTGGCTTATCCGTAGGATATGACACAGGCATCGCGGATGAGAAGCGGTCTTGCGGCCGCGCATGCACGGGAAGGGCAACTCGGATGATGGGTGGGATCGCGCCGCGCGCGCTGGCGGCAGTCGTCTTGGGCGGTCTTCTGGCCGGTTGCCAGTCCGCCTATGACGACCCGGCGATGCCGCAGGCCGTCAGCTATCAGCGGGTGGCACCCGACGGCCGGTCCGGCCAGCGTCTCGGGCCGGACGGCTATCCGCTGCTCGGCGCCTTTCCGAACGTGGCCGCGCCGCAGGTGGACGATGCGACCGTCAGTGCCCAGGAGCGCCGCACCGCCGCCGTCGCCACCCGCGGCAGGGGCGCAGGCTCGGCCCGCGGCTACGAGGCGGACATCGCCCGGATGCAGCGCGTGAGACGCCAGCAGGCCGAAGAGGTCGAGGCCGCGCTGGCCGCCAAGCCCGACAGGAGTGCCGTCAGCGTCGACGCACGCACCGGCACCAGCACTGGCACCGGCACCGGCGCCGCGCCGAGCCGGACGCCCGAAGAGGTGCTTCGCCAGATCCAATCGGGCCAATAGGCTCGCGCCACGTTAACGGCGTAGACGCAATTGCCGGCATGGGGCCGGAGGACGAGAAACATGGAAGAATTTCATAAGGTCCGGCGCCTGCCGCCCTACGTCTTCGAGGAAGTGAACCGGCTGAAGGCGGCCGCCCGAGCGCGCGGTGCCGACATCATCGATCTCGGCATGGGCAATCCGGACCTGCCGACGCCGCAGTTCATCGTCGACAAGTTGTGCGAGGTCATCCAGGACCAGCGCACCCACCGCTACTCCGCCTCCAAGGGCATCGCCGGGCTGCGGCGCGCCCAGGCGGGCTACTACAAGCGGCGCTTCGGCGTGACGCTCGATCCGGCGAAGCAAGTCGTGGCGACGCTCGGCTCGAAGGAGGGCTTCGCCAACATGGCGCAGGCGATCACCGCGCCCGGCGACGTGGTGCTGTGCCCGAACCCGACCTATCCGATCCACGCCTTCGGCTTCCTGATGGCGGGCGGCACCATCCGCGCGATTCCCGCCAAGCCCGACCGGGACTTCTTCACCGCCATCGACCGCGCCGTGCGCCACTCGATCCCCAAGCCGATCGCGATCATCCTGAACTATCCGTCGAACCCGACGGCCTACGTCGCCGACCTCGACTTCTATCGCGAGATCGTCGCCTTCGCGAAGAAGAACGAGATCATCGTCCTGTCCGATCTCGCCTATGCGGAGATCTATTTCGACGACGTGCCGCCGCCCTCGATCCTTCAGGTCGACGGGGCGATGGATGTCGCGGTCGAATTCACCTCGATGTCGAAGACCTTCTCGATGCCGGGCTGGCGGATCGGCTTCGCCGTCGGCAACGAGCGGCTGCTGTCGGCGCTGGCGCGGGTGAAGTCCTATCTCGACTACGGCGCCTTCACGCCGATCCAGGTCGCAGCCACCGCCGCCCTCAATGCCGGCGATGCGGCGATCGAGGAGGTCCGCGGGGTCTATCGCAAGCGCCGCGACGTGCTGGTCGAATCCTTCGGCCGGGCCGGATGGGACGTGCCGCCGCCGTCCTCGACGATGTTCGCCTGGGCGCCGATCCCGCCGGCCTATCGCCATCTCGGCTCGCTGGAGTTTTCCAAGCTGCTGATCGAGGAGGCGCAGGTCGCCGTCGCGCCGGGCATCGGCTTCGGCGAGCATGGCGACGACTTCGTCCGCATCGCGCTCGTCGAGAACGAGCACCGGATCCGCCAGGCCGCCCGCAACATCCGCCGCTTCCTTGCGTCGGGCGCCGAAGACGGGCAGAACGTCGTCTCCCTGCGCGCGCGCTCCTGAGGGCGCACGCGCTTCGAAACCGGCAGCGCCGGCGGCCCTCGCCTGAAGGGCTCCCGGCGCAGGCCGGTCATTTGTTCATTGCCGCATGATGGACCGGAGACCTCGGCCTCCGGCATCGTGCCCTGAGACGGATTTGTCATGAAAACCGAATTGCGGCTGGGCATTGCCGGGCTCGGCACCGTCGGCGCCAACGTGGCGCAGCTGATCGAGCGCAAGAGCGATCTCCTCGCCGAGCGCGTCGGCCGCTCGATCCGGATCACCGCCATCTCGGCACGCGACCGCAGCCGCAACCGCGGTTTCGACACCGACGGCATGCGCTGGTTCGACGACCCCGTGGCGCTGGCCCGGGAAGCCGAGATAGACGCCTTCGTCGAATTGATCGGCGGCTCGGACGGGATCGCCCGCGAGGCGGTCGAGGCGGCGCTGAAGCGCGGCATCCCGGTCGTCACCGCCAACAAGGCGCTGCTGGCCCATCACGGGCTGGAACTCGCGACGCTGGCGGCGGACAACGGCATCGAGATCCTGTTCGAGGCGGCGGTCGCCGGCGGCATCCCGATCATCAAGACGATGCGCGAGGCGCTGTCCGGCAACGAGGTCAGCCGCGTCTACGGCATCCTGAACGGCACCTGCAATTACATACTGACACGTATGGAGAAGGAGGGGCTGACCTTCGACGCCTGCCTCGCCGATGCCCAGATGCTCGGCTATGCGGAGGCCGATCCGACCTTCGACATCGGCGGCTTCGACGCCGCGCACAAGCTGGCGATCCTCACCTCGCTGGCCTTCGGCTCGCAGATCTCGCTGGAGAGCATCTTCATCGAGGGCATCTCCAAGATCACCATCGAGGACATCGCCGCCGCCGCCGAACTCGGCTACCGGATCAAGCTGCTGGCAGTCGCGCTGAAGACCGACAGCGGCATCGAGCAGCGGGTGCATCCGGCGATGATTCCGGCGCGGTCCTCTCTCGCCCAGGTGGACGGCGTCACCAATGCGGTGGCGGTGGACAGCGATCTGCTCGGCTCGATCCTCCTCGCCGGGCCCGGTGCCGGCGGCGCCGCGACCGCCTCCGCGGTCCTCTCCGACATCATGGACGTCGCCGGCGGCTTCGTGCCGCCGACGCTCGGACTGCCGGCAGCACGGCTGCAGCCCTATCACCGGGCGCGGATGCGCGCCCATGAGGGCGGCTACTACATCCGCCTCTCCGTCCTCGACCGTGTCGGGGCCTTCGCCTCGATCGCCAACCGCATGGCGGAGAACGCGATCTCGCTGGAATCGATCGTCCAGCGCAAGGCCGACCGCAAGGGCGAGGGGACGGCTCCGGTCATCCTCGTCACCCACGAGACGACCGAGGCCGCGATCCGGAGCGCGCTTGAGGCGCTGCGCAACGACGGGCATCTTTCGGGCGAGCCGCAGATGATCCGGATCGAGGATCTCGACTGATTCCCGTCAGGGGGATCAGGCGTCGGGGACCCGGCGCAAAAATCCGGGCGCCCGCCGCAACCAGGAATGGTTCGCGGCGGTTCTCGTATCGGGGCCTCCCGAGGGCTCCGGGCGCGGCTGCCGGCCAGGGCGGGTCGTCCTGCCGGCGGCGATGGGGCACTTGGCGCCGGGCGGCGCCGGCATCGGGGCGACATCGGGGCGACATGGGACCGGTGCATAGCCTCCCGCGGCAGACCCGCCGCGTGGCGGTGGAGACGATTTTCGGGCTATCCTCTCGCCGCCACGACGGATGGTTCGAAACAAGGACGGGGCGACGGGGTGTCGGCACCCGCCGCCGAGCGGCGGACGGACCAGAGTGGCGGGGGAGCATTTGAGATGATCGGGACCATGGCAAAGCTGGGTGACAACCTTAACCGCGTCCTCTCGCTGGAACTGGCCCGCGTCACCGAGCAGGCGGCGATCGCGGCGGCGCGGCTGCGCGGCCGCGGCGACGAGAAGGCCGCCGACCAGGCGGCGGTCGACGCCATGCGCAAGGCGCTGAACCAGATCGAGGTGGACGGCACCGTCGTCATCGGCGAGGGCGAGCGCGACGAGGCGCCGATGCTGTTCATCGGCGAGAAGGTCGGCCTCGGCGGCGTCATGGTGGACATCGCCCTCGACCCGCTGGAAGGCACGACGGTCTGTGCCAAGAACCTGCCGAACTCGCTCGCCGTCGTCGCCATGGCCGACAGCGGCAGCCTCCTCAACGCCCCCGACGTCTACATGGAGAAGATCGCGGTCGGCCCGGGCTACCCGAAGGGCATCGTCGACCTGTCCCGCTCGCCGGCGGCCAATCTGCAGGCGCTGGCGGAAGCCAAGGGCGTCAAGGTGGCGGACCTGACCGCCTGCATCCTCGACCGGCCGCGCCACGCCCAGCTGATCGCCGCTGTGCGCGAGGCGGGCGCGGCGATCCGCCTCATCGGCGACGGCGACGTGGCGGGCGTCATCCACACCACCGATCCCGAAGAGACCGGCATCGACATCTACATGGGCATCGGCGGCGCGCCGGAGGGCGTGCTGGCGGCGGCGGCGCTGCGCTGCACCGGCGGCCAGATGCAGGGCCGCCTGCAGCTCAACACCATCGACAAGCGGGTCAGGGCCGAGCGCATGGGCGTCGGCGATCCGAACAAGATCTACACCGCCGAGGAGATGGCGTCGGGCAACGTCATCTTCGCGGCGACCGGCGTCACCGACGGCAATCTCCTCGACGGCGTGCGCTTCTACCGCGACCGGGTGACCACCCACACGCTCCTGATGCGCTCCTTCTCGCGCACCATCCGCGAGGTGCGGGCGCACCACCATGTCGGCGACTTCGCCTGAGGGCGCTGCGGGACGGGCGGCGAGACCGGGCGAGAGCCTCGACGAACGGCCCGCAGGCGGCAGGCGTCGGCCGCCTGGTCCGGCAGATCATCCCGCCGCCACGCCGGCCGTCTGATCGCACGGCTCCGCCGGACCGGCTATCGGCCTGACCGGAGCCCGGCGGGAAGGTTTGCGAAGCGCCGCCAGTTTGACATAAGGCGGGTTCGGTTCCACCGAGCGGTGAACCAAGCCGATCCCGCCAGAGAAGCAGAATGCCACCAGCCGGCAACACCACATTCCTGGGCGTCGAGACATCCGTCACCGGCCGGCGCTGGACGAGCGCGCTGGACCTGCGCGGCGAGGGGCAGGCGCTCGCCATGTCCCAGAAGCTCGGCCTGCCGGACATCGTGGCGCGCGTGCTTGCGGCCCGCGGCGTCGAGGCGCAGGCGGCCGAGCGCTTCCTCGATCCGAAGCTGCGCCACGAGATGCCCGACCCGAGCGTCCTGACCGACATGGACGCCGCCGCGCAGCGTCTCGCCGATGCTGTCACACGGCGCGAGACGGTGGCGATCTTCGGCGACTACGATGTCGACGGGGCGGCCTCCTCGGCGCTGCTGTGGCGCTTCCTCGCCCATTACGGGCTCGATCCGGTGGTTCACATACCGGATCGTATCACCGAGGGGTACGGGCCCAACATCCAGGCGATCGACGATCTGGCCGCCGGCGGTGCGCGGCTGCTGGTGACCGTCGACTGCGGCACCTCGAGCATCGATACGGCCGAGCATGCGCGGCGCCTCGGCCTCGACGTCGTCGTGCTCGACCATCACCAGTCGGGGACCGAACTTCCCGAGGTCGCGGCGCTGGTCAATCCGAACCGCCAGGACGATCTCTCCGGGCTCGGCTATCTGGCCGCCGCAGGGGTCGTCTTCATGACGCTGGTGGCCACGCAGCGGGTGCTGCGTGGCCGGCCCGGGGTGAGCCAGCCGCCGCTCGACCTGATGCGGCTGCTCGACCTCGTGGCGCTGGCGACGATCTGCGACGTGGTTCCGCTGAAGGGGCTGAACCGGGCCCTGGTGGTGCAGGGGCTGGCGGTGATGCGTCGCCAGGACAATGCCGGGCTGCGGGCGCTCTGCCGCGTGGCGCGGCTCTCCGGCCCGGTACGCTCCGGCCATCTGGGCTTCCTTTTGGGTCCGCGGATCAATGCCGGCGGCCGGATCGGCGACGCCGCCCTCGGCAGCCGGCTGCTATGCCTCGACGACGACGTTTCGGCCGACGCCATCGCCGTGCAGCTCGATGCGCTGAACGCCGAGCGCCAGGCGATGGAGGTCCGCATGCTGGCCGAGGCGGACGCCGCGGTCGGCGCCGAGATCGGCTCGGGCGACGGGCCGCCGGTTCTGGTCGCGGCGTCTTCGGACTGGCATCCGGGCATCGTCGGGCTGATCGCGGCACGGCTGAAGGAGCGCTATCGCCGACCGGCCTTCGCCATCGCCTTCGATGCGAGCGGCAAGGGCTCCGGCTCGGGGCGCTCGGTGAGCGGCATCGACCTCGGCCGGATCGTGCGGGCGGCGGTGGAAGACGGGGTGATCGAGAAGGGCGGCGGCCACGCCATGGCGGCGGGGCTGACGGTGCGGCGCGAGAGGCTCGGCGATCTGCGAGCCCATCTCGAAGCCGCGGCGAGGGCGGATTTCGCCGCCGCGCGGGCGTCCGACGCCCTCAGGATCGATGGCGCCGTCAGTGCCGCCGGCCTGACCCTGCCGCTCTACGAGATGCTGGAGCGGGCCGGCCCGTTCGGCTCGGCGCATGAGACGCCGGTGCTCGCCATCGCGCGGCACACGGTCCTCGACGCGCGCATCGTCGGCAACGGTCACGTCGCCGCGCGGCTGAAGGGGGAAGACGGCGCGACCATGCGGGCGATCGCCTTCAAGGCCGCGGGGAGCGAACTGGGAGAGCTTCTCCAGTCCAGCCAGGGCAGGCCGCTGCATGTCGCCGGCAGCGTCTCGGCCGATCACTTTCGCGGCGAGCAGGAGGTCAGCTTCCGGATCAGCGACGCTGCGGTCGCGACCTTCGTCTGAGAGGAACCCCGGCAGTCGGCGCTCGTGCGGTGGCGAAGCCCGTCCAGCATCGCTTGATGTCGCACCAACGCTTCCGCGCCGCTGTCCGCCGGATCAAATCCGGACGGCACCCGGCAGCCTGCGTCACTCGGCGGTCGCAACATCCGGGTTGAGCGACACGAGCAGGGCGTCGAGAGCCCGGCGGGTGTCGGGGGAAAGCGCCTTGAGATTCTTCAGCATGCGCAGGTCGGCCTTGGACAGCGTCGGATAGGCCTCGAAGGTGGGCATCTCCTCGAAGAACCACGTTACTTCCCTGCCAAGGGTATCGGAGATCTCGCGCAGACGACCCGCCGAGATCCGGTTCAAGCCCTTCTCGTACTTCTGGACCTGCTGAAAGGTAATACCCAGGGCCTCGGCAAGCTTTTCTTGCGACATCCCGGTTTCCAGGCGTGCGAGCCTGATCCGGGCGGCGATCTGCCGGTCGATGTCGGATGCTGCTTTTGAATTACGCATAGTTCGACTATCTTACTGGTTTTGCCGCTAGGGATGGTCGACCAAGATCTTGACGGCCAAACTCACCGCTGCGGCAGCTTCTGGACGGCCATGCTCTAGCTCAGGAATTGCATAATTCAAAGCATGCAGCAGCGCATTTCGGTTGATGACTTCGACGGGAAGGGCGCGCCTGGGTATAATTAACCTATCGTCACACTTAGAGATGGCAAACTCTATTGCTTGCGCCGCATCGGGGGACAAACCTCTTACGGCCGACAGGCTGGAGATGAGAAAATGTGCAGCTTCTCTGGCTTGCGCCAAGGGCATGGCGTCCTCAAAGATCATGATTTCCTCCCCGGATTTGCACGTCGTTCCCCTTGACGCCGCGCGCCGCCCGTGTCGCTCGTGCGCGAATTTGCCGCAGCCCTGCCGGGCGTCGCCGGCAGCGTGACGCCGGGCAGCGCCGGATGGGGGAGATGGGCGTCGATCGCGAGAACCGGGGCCTCCAGCCGGAACAGCGAATGGCTGATCCTGACCGTCTCGGGCGTCGCGGAGGCGAAGATCACCGCGAGCGGCTTGCCGTCGTAGAGCTGCGGGATGTTCAAGGGCTGAACGTCCCAGCCGGTTTCGAGGAGCCGGGTGACCAGCTTCGGATGGGTCTGGACGATGACGCCCCGCAGGCCGAGCGCGACGAAGGCCTCGGCGACGCCGGCAAAGACCATGTTGTTGGCGCTGACGCCTTGCGCGTCCGCAACCCCCGGTTCGGCGACGCAGCGTGTCCATTCGAAGATGTCGTCGCCGCGTGGCCAGGGGCCGCCGTTCATCAGCTCGGGATAGACGTCCGACAGGAGGTGCGGCTGGTCGGTGCGCAAGAGCCTCGTATAGCCGGCGACACGGCCGTCGAGGACGAGGGGCAGGTGGACCGCGTTCTCCCCGTCGAACTGATCGATCTCGCGACCGTCGGGCTTGCGCAGGGCGGTCCATTCGAACCGCTCGACGAAATGTCGATGCCGAAACTCCCACACGTCGTCCATGATTTCTGCATGGTCGGACATATTGGCCGCTGTCACCATTCGCATCATCGGATGTCTCCTTCCGGTTCAGCGCGGTTTTGCGCTCCGGAAGGAGATTTTTACATTCAGGGGTTTCCCCGTATTGACAAGCAAACCGAAAGCGCGTCGCCCCGAAAGATCTCGATGCTTGCGGTGTTCGGGGAGAAAATATATGATATGTCGCAGCGAAAGGTGCTTGTGCGGAAACGAGTTCCTTCGGGAAAAGAAAATCTCCGGACTATCTCTGGGGAAGAATTGTCACAAGCCTTGCGTCCCGGGGCGTTCATCTTGACGCCCGGTCGGTCTCATCTGATGTCGTCAAATCTTCGTGAAGAGGGCCATGAGTCGCTGCCGCCGCCAGGGCAACCCTGTCAATCGCTCAGCTGATCCGCCGTTGCCGGAGGCTTTCGGCGACGAGCTGGGCCCGATTGATCGCGCCGACCTTGGCGCTGGCATTGCGCAGATAGGCCTCGACGGTCTTCTCCGAGAGGCCGGTGATGCGGCCGATCTCCCAGTTGGTCTTGCCGGCGGCGCACCACAGGACGCATTCCCGCTCGCGCAGGGAGAAGGGCGTCGCCGAATCCCCCTCGTCGTCGCGCCGGGTCAGAAGTCGCTTGATCTGACTGTGCGCGTAGATCGCGATCATGTGCAGGGCGCCCCGCTCGCGCGGCGACAGCTCGATCCGCTCGCCGCCGAAGGTGACGACGGCGGACAGGCCGTTGAGCGAGTAGATCGGCACGGTGAAGCCCTGGCGCATGCCGAATTCGGTCGCCTCGTCCATGATCCGGCGGGCCTTCGCGCCGAGCCGGCGCGCGCTGCAGGCCTCGTCCCAGGTGAACGGCGTGTCGGTGCGGGTGGTGTGGGCGACGACCGGATCCAGATGGACGTAGTCGTTGCCGACATAGCGGTCGAACCATTCCGACTGCCAGCCGGACAGGAGGAAGTAGGGCTCGAGGGATTCACCCGGTTGCGGCAGGCCCGAGATCCCGAAGCTGGAGAAGCCGAAGCTCCGGACGGTCTTGAACAGCTCGTTGGCGATCGCGTCGTGGTCTTCCAGGTGCCGTACGCAATCGACGAACCTGAACATGTCGTCGGTGATGGAGTGGCCCATGATAGCCCGCTGTTTTCCGAAGTCTTGAAATCCATCACAACAACGAATCCGTTGGTGCGTCAACGTGCGCAGCGGGCCTGGCACGGCTTTCGCGGAAGTGGTCGAAATCGCAACGGTATCGTTGATGTGCGATACCGATTCCGAGCGTCGGATTCGCCGGAGAATGCCCCCATATGGGGTGGATACACAGGTGTTGCGGGTGTCCCGCCCGGGCCGGCGGGGGCGGTCGGATCCGGCAGCTGAGCAGCGCCGTCGCCGGGACACGCTCCGGCCGTCATGACCGGCGACGAGCCCTGAGCGGGAGGCGGAGGCCGGGAAGCATGGGCGGGGTGCGGACCCCGTGCGGCGCAGATCCGCGGGCGGCCTGCGGCACCGCCGCTTCTGGCCGCCGCCGGGCGATTCGGGCGCGCCGGCGCCAGCCGCGGACCCCCGTGTTTCCGCCGGTACCCCTTCAACGAAGTGACGCCCGGCGGGAAGCCTCAGAGCGCCGAGAGGAGCTGGGCCGTCGGCCAGCCGTCGGCCGGCATGCCGAGCCGCAGCTGCTCCCGGCGGACCGCGGCGCGGGTGTTCTCGCCGATGATGCCGTCGATCCCGCCGACGTCGTGGCCGCGGTCCACCAGCTTCTGCTGCAGCGCCTTGGTCTCGTCGAGGGTGAGGCTGGGGGCGGGGTCGCCCATGTCGACCGGCTCCGCCCCGGCGAGCCGGGTGGCGAAATAGGCGGCCGTCAGCGAATAGACCAGCGACTTGTTCCAGGCGAGATAGATCTCGAAATTCGGGAAGGCCAGGAAGGCCGGTCCGTTGCGGCCCATCGGCAGGATCAGGGCCGAGGGCACGTCGTCCGTCTCGAGCGGCGAGCCGTCGGCCTTGGTGACGCCGAGCTCTGCGAAGTTCGACCGCGGCTCCTTGTTGACCAGCGCGGCGCGGTCCCAGGGGAAGTCGGCCGGCACGTCGACCGCCTCGAGCCACGGCTCGCCGCGGCGCCAGCCGAGGGAGGCGATGTACTTGCCGGTGGTCATCAGGACGTCGGCCGTGTCCTTGCGCAGGTCGACGCGGCCGTTGCCGTCCTCGTCGGTGCCGAACTTGACGTATTCCTCCGGCAGGAGCTGGGTCTGGCCGATCTCGCCCGCCCAGGCGCCGCGCATCTCCTGCGGCGTCAGGTAGCCCTTGTCGACGATCTCGATCGCCGCCATCAGATGCGGGCGGAACAGCTCCGGCCGGCGGCAGTCATGGGCGAGGGTGGCGAGCGCCGGCAGCGTCTCGAAGTCGCCGAGCACGGCGCCGTAGTCGGTCTCGAGGCCCCAGAAGCTGGCGATGACCGCCGCCGGCACGCCGGTCTCGGCCTCGACGTGGTCGAAGACCCCGGCGTATTTCTGTATGTTCTGGCGGCCGAACTTCAGCCGGTAGCCGCTGACCATGCGGGTGGCGAACTGGCGCCAGTCCTGGGCGAAGACGCCCTGCGCCCGGTCGGCGGCGAGCACCTTCGGGTTGATGCGCATGTCGGCGACGGCCGCGTCGACGGCCGACTGCGAGCGACCCTCGGCCAGCGCCTGCTGCCGGACGCCCTGCAGGAAGGTCTGGAAGTCGCCGCCGCATTCCTGGGCGGAGGCGCCGGCGGTGGTGGCGGCGAGCAGGGCAAGGGTGACGGCAAAGCGTGGCGCAACGGGCATCGAACTCGCACTCCGAACGGATGGGGACGTGAGGTCTTCGGTTATAGCGTCTTGGCGGCCGTTTGAAGCCTCATCGCGCAAGATTGGCCTTCAGCCACTTCACCCAGTCGTCGCGCGTTCCGGCGAAGGCGTTGCGGTCGACGTCGCCCTTGATGCCCGGGACGGTTCCGGTGGCTGTGTACTGCCAGAAGCGGAATTTGCGGTTCTCGTAGACGTTGTCGGGATGATCGGCGACTGCGCGCAGCCAGAATTCGTGGTTGGGGAACGCGCCGACCAGCCTTTCGCGGTGGACGTCGATCGGAATGTAGAGAAGCGGGCGCTGGCCGTAGTGGCGCTCCAGAAGGTCGGACATCGCCATCACCTCGCGCACGATCGTCTCGCGCGGCGGGCGGATGGTGCAGGTGGGCGAGAACGGCGTCCACTCGACGTCGATCACCGGCGGCAGGGCGCCGCGCTCCTTCGGCACGTTCCGGATGAACCACTCGGCCTGCTCATGGCCGGGCCGGCAGTGATACCAGAAATGATAGGCGCCGCGGGGAATGCGCGCGGCGGCGGCACCCCGCCAGTTGTCGGCGAAGCGGTCGTCGACCCGATCGCCGCCCTCGGTCGCCTTCAGCCAGGCGAAGGCGACGCCGCCATTGCGGGCGGCCGCCCAGTCGATGTCGCCCTGGTACTTCGCGACGTCGATGCCGTGGACGGGATAGTGGCGAGCCTCCGCCGCCGCATAGTCGGACAGGCCGAGTTCCTCGACGCTGAGCCCCGTCGAGCGGCATCCGGCGAGCGCCGCGGATGCCGCGAGACCGGCGAGGAAGGCGCGACGCGAGGCGATCCGGTGCGGGGTCCTGCCCGCGCTTTTCTCGCTGCGTCCGTCGTTTCGACCCGTCATCGGCGATTGAACCTTTCGCGATTTGAAGCTTTCGAGCGGAGGGGATTCTCGTGCGGCGTCGGCGCGCGCGCAATTGCTCAATGGCCACAGGCGCGTCTCGTTCGCCGGCCGCACCACCCCTTCCGCATTCGCCGGACCCTGACACGGGCAACTTGACCGGGGCTTGAGGAGGGGCGATAGCGAAAGCTTGTTCTGCGCTGCGGTGGATTTCGCTGAGAGGTGCGCCACCTCCATTCCCGCTTCTTTGAAGCCGAGAAAGGCGTATTGTCAGCGCCAACCGCCGTGGCCGGATCAGGGGCTCCCGGACCAGCGGCGGGTCTTTACGAAGCGGACCGGTGAATGCCGATGGCGATCTTCCAAACCCTCAATACGCTGCTCCAGTCGATCCAGGGAAGCGGCCGGGCGACGCTCGACGCGGTTCTGGAGGCGGTGCGCTCGCTGTTCTCCGGCGACCGGGAGACGCGGCGCAAGGTGGCGTTCTCGGTGGCGATCATCGCCCTGTCGGCCAAGATGGCGAAGGCCGACGGCATCGTTTCCGCGGCCGAGGTCGCCGCCTTCCGGCAGATCCTGGAGATCCCGCCCGAGGAGATGCGCAACGTCTTCCGGCTCTACGACATCGCCAAGGAGGACATCGCCGGCTTCGAGGCCTATGCCGGCCGGCTGCGCGGGCTGTGCGAGGACGAGGCCGGCAACTGCCAGCTGCTCGGCGACGTGCTCGACGGGCTGTTCCACATCGCCAAGGCGGACGGGATCGTGCATGAGCGGGAGATCGAGTTCCTCGAGGGGATCGCCACGATCTTCGGCCTCGACGCGGCCGCCTTCGAGCGGCTGCGCGAGCGCCACATCGCCGGGCCGAACAACCCCTATGCCGTGCTCGGCATCGATGCGGATGCGACGGCGGCCGAGGCGCGCAGCCAGTATCTCACGCTGGTCAAGGAGAACCATCCCGACCGGCTGGCGGCGAGGGGGGTTCCCGACGAATTCATGTTCATCGCCTCGGAGCGCATGAAGGCGATCAACGACGCCTATTCGAAGATCGCCAAGAGGCATGCCGCTTGACGCCGGACTGCGGGCTGGTGGGCGAGATCCGGCCGTCGCCGAACTTCAACGCCCGCCGCGATCCGGCCGTGCCGACCATGCTGATCCTGCACTATACCGGCATGGGCAGCGGCGAGGCGGCGGTGCGCTGGCTGGCGGACCCGGCGAGCGAGGTGTCCTGCCACTACGTCGTCCATGAGGACGGCCGCATCGTCCAGATGGTGCGGGAGGCGGAGCGCGCCTGGCATGCGGGGCAGGGCAGCTGGCAGGGCGTCAGCGACCTCAACTCCCAGTCTATCGGCATCGAGATCGTCAATCCGGGCCATGCCGGCGGCTGCCCGGACTTCTGCGAGCCGCAGGTCGAGGCGGTGATCCGGCTCGCCGCCGACGTCGTCGCGCGCCATCGCATCCGGCCCGAGCGGGTGCTCGGCCATTCCGACGTCGCGCCGGCGCGCAAGAAGGACCCGGGGGAGAAGTTCCCATGGTCTCGGCTCCACGCCGCGGGGATCGGCCACTTCCTCCCGCCTGCCCCAATCCGAGACGGGCCGTGCCTGAGAGAGGGTGACGAGGGGGCCGCTGTCGCGGCATTCCAGCGCAGCCTGGCCGCCTACGGCTACGAGGTCGCGCCGACGGGGGGCTTCGACGCCGCGACGCGGCTCGCCACCGCCGCGTTCCAGCGTCACTTCCGGCCCGGCCGCGTCGACGGCGTCGCCGACGTCTCGACCATCGAAACGCTCACCGCGCTGCTGGCAGGGCTGGCGGCGCCTGGTTCGGGGCGCGTGGCCGCGACGGCGTGAGGGGCGCTGCGGGGCGGCGGCGCACGACGGCGTCTGGGCTCGCTCGGACGGGTACGGCGGCCCTCGGCGCACGATGAGCGGTGCACAGCCGTGCCGCGGCGATTGACAAGCGCGCCGGCCTGTCCGACTGAGGCACCGTCAGCCGGCCGGGCGACCGCTCCCGTCAGACGTCGAAAGACGGCGGGGGAGGAAAGTCCGGGCTCCACGGAGAGACGGTGCCGGATAACGTCCGGCGGGGGCGACCCTAGGGAAAGTGCCACAGAAAGCAGACCGCCCCGCCTACAGTTCGGCTCGTCGTGACGAGGGTCACGAGGCAGCGAGCCGCAGTGTCGGCGGGGTAAGGGTGAAAGGGTGGGGTAAGAGCCCACCGCGGCGCCGGCAACGGCGGCGGCATGGTAAACCCCACCGGGAGCAAGACCGAATAGGGACGACGCGGCGTGGGATTTCGTCCCACCGCCAGCCTCTCTCCGGGCCAGTCGTTCGGGTAGGTTGCTAGAGGCGGTCCGCAAGGGCCGTCCCAGAGGAATGGTCGCCAGGCGGCTCTGCCGCTTACAGAACCCGGCTTACAGGCCGGCTGACACTCTTGGCACCACAGGCTGTGGCGCGGCGGGCCCGTCGCGCGGGGCACCGACGCCGTCGCTGCACCGGGCCGGTGCTCGCGACTGGGCCGGCGACTGGGCCGGCGACTGGGGTGGCCGACCGGGCCGGCGACTCGGCTGGCGACCGGGCTCGCGCGCTCTGCCGTCGCGGGCAGTCGCAGCCGTCGCCGACGGTTCTCCCGGCGGGCGGTGCGCCGGTCCCGGCGGTCGCGAGCGGCGCCGCGTCGACGCTATCTCCCGGCCGCTTTCGCATTGCACCATTATTTTTCTGGAGCCGGCAAATCCTTGCCCCAGCCTCGCCCGCGCAAGGCCTCGCGGCTCTCCTCACCCTTCCATGACCAAACCGGAATTTGTCGATAAGCGGATAGGATTTTCTTAATGTTAGTCGGGCGTTAACGGCGTCCGTCATAGACTGGGCGAAAGCGCTGCGGGAGGGCTGTTAGGGCCTGTTCCCATTGACGCCCACGGATGCCCATGATATCCCAAAACCCACATCGAGAGGGTCGTGTCAGACCCGAAATCAAGCAGTGCATAACGTGCTTCCGCAGGGCGGAAGAGGCGGCCTCGGCTTCGACGCAAGCTTTGGCCGGGGTCTCTTGTCGTGCCTGCTGTCGGTTGGTTGCGGGGGTCGATCCGGGCGGTGCGAGGGCTGCGGTGTGTGGCAGGGTGGAACGAGTAGCCGTTGATGGACCGCTTCCTTTCGAGCTTCGTCCACAACGTCGATGCCAAGGGGCGGGTTTCGGTTCCCTCGTCGTTTCGCCAGGTCATCGCCAGTCGCGGCATTCGCGAACTCTTCGCGATGCGCTCGCTGTCGCAACCGGCGGTCGACGTCGGCGGGCCGGAGCTGATGGAGCACTACGAGAAGCAGATGGAGGCCGTGGATCCATTCAGCGACCTCTATCAGGAGCTGGCGATCTACGCCTATGGCGATGGCGCCTATCTGAAGTTCGATACGGAGGGGCGTATCCTGATGACCGATTTCATTCGGTCCCATACGGGGATCACGGACCGCGTCACCTTCGTCGGCGTGAAGAATTCGTTCCAGCTCTGGGAGCCGGACACTTTCGAGGCTTTCCGCGGGGCGCTGCGGGAGAAGCTGAGGGACAGGCTGACGCGCGATCGAGGGGGTTCGGCCTCCGTCGAAACACCGGAATAATGGCGGGCGACGAAGGGACCGAGGATCCCGGCGTTGGCGGACCAGTTCGTCATGTTCCGGTGCTGCTGCGTGAAGTGGTCGGCGCCCTGGCGCCGACCACAGCCGATCTGATCGTCGACGGCACCTTCGGGGCCGGCGGCTACACGGCGGCGCTGCTGGGGCAGGGGGCGGACGTGCTGGCGATCGATCGCGACCCGACGGCGATCGCCGCCGGGCAGGCGATGGTGGAGGCCGCGGCAGGTCGTCTGACCCTCGTGGCGGGCCGCTTCTCCGAGCTCGATGCCATCGCCGCGGCGCGCCATCCGGACGGCGTCGACGGCGTCGTCCTCGACATCGGCGTCTCCTCCATGCAGATCGACGCGGCCGAGCGCGGCTTCTCCTTCCAGAAGGACGGTCCGCTCGACATGCGCATGGCGGGGGCAGGGCCCGGGGCCGGCGCCAGCGCCGCCGACGTGGTCAACACCCTGAAGCACGGCGATCTGGCGCGGGTCCTCGGCTTCTACGGCGAGGAGCGCCAGGCCGGGCGCATCGCCGGCGCGATCGTCAGGCGGCGCGCCGAGCGGCCGTTCGAGCGCACGCTGGACCTCGCCGAGGTGATCGGCCGCGTCGTCGGTCGCTCGCCCAAGGACAAGATCGATCCGGCGACGCGCAGCTTCCAGGCGCTGCGGATCTACGTCAACGACGAGCTCGGCGAGCTGGCGCGCGCCCTCGCCGCCGCCGAACGCGTCCTGAAGCCGGGTGGCCGCCTCGTCGTCGTCACCTTCCATTCGCTGGAGGACCGGATCGTCAAGCGCTTCCTCAAGGATCGCTCGACGCAGCCCACCGCCTCGCGGCACCTGCCGGACGTCTCGCTGCGGACGCTGACCTTCGCGGCCAGCAACAAGGCCGTGGCGGCGACCGGCGAGGAGGCGGCGAGAAACCCGCGCGCCCGCTCCGCCAAGCTGCGGCTCGGGATCCGGACCGACGCCGCGCCGCGCCCGGAGGCCGACGCCCTGTCCTTCGCCGACCTTCCCAACCTCGCCGACCTGCCCGAGACCGGAGACTGAGCCATGCTGAAGACGCTGAACATTCTTCTGGTCACGGTGATGCTCGGAGCCGCCGCCTACACCTACGGCATCAAGCACGAGGCCGAGCTGATCGAGGCGGAGGTCGCCAAGATCGACCGCAAGATCAGGCTGGAGAAGGAGACGATCTCGCTGCTCCAGGCCGACTGGACGCTGCTCGACCAGCCCGGCCGCCTGCAGCGCCTCGTCGAGATCTATGCCGAGGACCTGAAGCTGCACCCGATCCAGCCCGACCAGATCGTCGAGCCGGACGAGCTGCCCGCGCCGCGCGTCGTGCCCCTGCCGGCGCAACCTTCCGAAGGGCGCTATGCCTACAATGCCGGGACGTCCGTGAAATGATGCATTTCAAAGACCTTTCCAAACTCATGGCCCGCCCCTTCACCAAGCTGGCGACGCGGGCGCCGGCCGGCCCCGCGGTGTCGCGCTACGATCGCTTCGGCCGCCGCAAGGGCGGCGTCGACGTGCCGAAGAACCACGGCCGCTTCGCCCTGGCGATCGGCCTGTTCGCGGCCGTCTATCTCGTCATCGGCGCGCGGCTGGTGGAATGGGGCGTCGAGCCGGTGCAATCGGCGGCCTATTTCCGCAGCGCCAACCAGATCATGTCGGCGCGCCCGCAGATCGTCGACCGCAACGGCCGGGTGCTGGCGACCGACATCACCACCTTCTCGCTGTTCGCCGAGCCGCGCCGGATCATCGACGCCGACGAGGCGAGCGAGCTGCTCCTGTCGGTGCTGCCCGATCTCGACCCGAAGTGGCTCTTCAAGCGCCTGTCCGGCGATCAGGGCTTCGTCTGGCTGCGGCGGGAGCTGACCCCCAGCCAGAAGCAGGCGATCCTCGATCTCGGCATTCCCGGCGTCGGCTTCCGCCCGGAAAAGACGCGCTTCTATCCCGGACGCAGCACCGCCGCCTACATCGTCGGCCATGTCAATGTCGACAACCAGGGCACCGCCGGCATCGAGAAGTGGATCGACGACGATGGCTTCAAGGCGCTGCAGACCTCGGGCCTCGCCACCGAGGCGGATCTGAAGCCGGTCAAGCTCGCCATGGATCTCCGCGTCCAGCACATCGTGCGGGACGAGGTGGCGCAGGCGATGGAACGCTACCAGGCCCTGGCGGCGGGCGGCGTCGTGCTCGACGTCGAGACCGGCGAGGTCGTCGCCATGACCTCGGCGCCGGACTACGACCCGAACATCCCCTCCCAGGCCCTCGACAAGAACCGGCTGAACCGCATGTCGGCGGGCCTCTACGAGATGGGGTCGACCTTCAAGACCTTCACCACCGCGATGGCGCTCGATTCGGGCAAGGTGAAGATCACCGATTCCTTCGACGCCTCCCGGCCCATCCGCATCGGCGGCTTCACCATCAACGACTTCCACGGCAAGCGCCGGGTGCTGTCGGTGCCGGAGATCTTCATCTATTCCTCCAACATCGGCACCGCCCAGGAGGCCGAGAAGGTCGGCATCCCGGCGCACAAGGCATTTCTCACCAAGCTCGGTCTCCTGAGCCGGTGGCAGACCGAGCTGCCCGAGATGGCGACGCCGACGCAGCCGAAGGAATGGAAGCTGATCAACTCGATCACGATCTCCTTCGGCCACGGCGTGTCGACCACGCCGCTGAACACGGCGGTCGCGGCAGCGGCGCTGATGAACGGCGGCCGTCTCATCCCGCCGACCTTCCTGCCGCGGACCAAGGCGGAGGCCGACGCGCTGGCGACCCAGGTCGTCGACCAGCGGACCAGCGACGAGATGCGCTACCTGTTCCGCCTCAACGTCGCCGACGATCGCGGCTCCGGCAACTACGCCAACATTCCGGGCTACATGGTGGGCGGCAAGACCGGCACGGCCAACAAGGTGGTCAATGGCCGCTATTCCAACACCGCCAAGTTCAACGCCTTCCTGGCGGCCTTCCCGATCGACCACCCGCGCTACATCGTCCTGACGGTGGTCGACGAGCCGAAGCCGGAGAAGGGCAAGTACTATGCGACGGCCGGCATGAACGCCGCCGTGATGGCCGGCAACATCGTCCGGCGTTCGGCGACCTTCCTCGGCGTGCGCCCGGAATTCGGCGAAGAAGGCAAGTCCCTGCTGGTTTCCTACTAGGCGGCCGCGATCCGGCCAGGGACGCGTTCCGTGGCCCGAGACTTTCCGGATCGGCCGCGCGATGGACCCATCGTGCGGCCGTCCTTTCGAAGGCGACATTGGGTCTTCGATGTCGCGCGAACGGCATTCAAATGACCGGGTCGCTGCACTAAAAGATCAGGCAGTCGGCCGGTTCTGCGGCCGTGGACGAAGCAAGGACCAGCGATCATGCAGCTCTCCCTTCTGGCAGAGGGGCTCGGCGCGCTCGAAGGCGGCGCCGATCCGGAGATCTCCTCGCTGACGGCCGATTCGCGGCAGGTGAAGGCCGGGGCGCTGTTCGCGGCGCTGCCGGGAACGAAGGTGGACGGCGCCGCCTTCGTAGCCGATGCCGAAGCGCGGGGCGCGGCAGCGATCCTCTGCGCCGAGGCGGGCACGCCCCACACGAGCCTGCCGGTGCTGTGCAGCCCCGATCCGCGCCACGCCCTCGCAGTCATGGCGGCGCGCTTCTACGGCGCGCAGCCGGACCACGTCGTCGCCGTGACCGGCACGGCGGGCAAGACCTCCATCGCCACCTTCACCCGGCAGATCTGGGAGCGCACCGGCCGCGCCGCCGCCTCCATCGGCACCACCGGCGTCGTCTCGCCGAAGCGTGTCGTCGAGGGCGCGCTGACGACGCCCGATCCCGTCCACCTTGCGGAACTGATGGCGCAGCTTGCCGGCGACGGCGTCACCCACGTCGCCATGGAAGCCTCGAGCCACGGCCTCGACCAGCGCCGGCTCGACGGCGTCCGGCTCAGCGCCGCCGCCTTCACCAATCTCGGCCACGACCATCTGGACTATCATCCGGACCACGAGAGCTATTTCGCCGCCAAGATGCGGCTGTTCACGACGCTGTTGCCGAAGGGCGCGCCGGCGGTGATCAATGCCGACGACGCCTGGTCCGGCCGGGCGATCGAGGTGGCGACGGGCGTCTCGGCGAAGGTCATGACGGTCGGCCGGGCGGGCAGCTTCCTGACGCTGAAGCGCCTCGAGCACGAGCGCAGCCGGCAGATCGCCGAGATCGAGGCCGAGGGCCGCATCCACCGCATCGTCCTGCCGCTCGCCGGCAGCTTCCAGATGGCCAATGCGCTGGTCGCCGCGGGGCTCGCCATCGTCACCGGCGTGCCGACGGCCGAAGCGCTCGGCGCGCTCGAGGAACTCGAGGGCGCGAGCGGCCGACTGGAACTCGCCGGGACGACGCCATCGGGGGTGCCGGTCTTCGTCGACTACGCCCACAAGCCGGAGGCGCTCGAGAACGTCATCGAGTCGGTGCGCCCGTTCACCACCGGCCGTGTCGTCGTCGTCTTCGGCTGCGGCGGCGACCGGGATCGCGGCAAGCGCCCGATGATGGGCGAGATCGCGACGCGGCTCGCCGACGTCGCCATCGTCACCGACGACAATCCGCGCTCGGAGGATCCGGCCAAGATCCGGGCCGCCATCATGGCGGCGGCGCCCGGCGCAATCGAGATCGGCAACCGCCGCGAGGCGATCCGCCAGGCGATTTCGGGCGCGGCGGCGGGCGATACGGTGATCGTCGCCGGCAAGGGACACGAAACCGGCCAGAAGATCGGCGAGGTGGTGCATCCGTTCAGCGACCACGAGGAAGTGCGGTCGGCGATCGCGGAGCTTCATGCATGAGTGACATGCTTTGGGAGACGAGCGTCCTTCTCGACGCGATGCAGGCGCGGCCGATGGGGCCGGTGCCGGAGGGCATCACCGGCATCTCCATCGACACCCGGACGATCAGCCCGGGCGATGCCTTCTTCGCCATCAAGGGCGAGCGCTTCGACGGCCATGACTTCCTGACGGCGGCCCAGCGCGCCGGGGCGGGGCTGGTGGTCGTCGCCGAGCAGAAGCTTCCCGCACTCGGCCGGGTGCAGGCGCCGATGCTGGTCGTCGACGACGTCCTCGCGGCCCTGGTGCGGCTCGCCGAGGCGGCCCGGGCCCGCTCGCGCGCGAAGATCGTCGCGGTCACCGGCAGCGTCGGCAAGACCACCACCAAGGAGGCGCTGCGCCACGGGCTCGGCGCCGTCGGCAGCGTCCACGCGAGCGCCGCCTCCTTCAACAACCACTGGGGCGTGCCGCTGTCCCTCGCCAGGCTGCCGGCGGAGACGAGCTATGCCGTCTTCGAGATCGGCATGAACCACCCGGGCGAGATCCGCCCGCTGGTCGGGCTGGTCCGGCCGCATGTCGCCATCGTCACGCTGATCGCGCCGGCCCATCTCGGCCATTTCCGCGACCTCGACGAGATCGCCGAGGCCAAGGCGGAGATCTTCGAGGGCGTGGTGCCGGGCGGCACCGCCATCCTCAATGCCGACGACGAGCGCTGCGGCCTCCTGGCGGAGTATGCCCGCAAGGCCGGGATCACCGAGATCGCCACCTTCGGCGAGGCGGCGGGTGCCGACTTCCGGCTGATCGCCTTCGAGGCGACCCGCGAGGGCGCCAATGTCGACGCCGAGATCTCCGGCGAGCCGCTGCGCCTCGCGCTGGCGACGCCCGGCCGTCACATGGCCCAGAACGTCCTCGCCGTCCTCGGCACGGCGGCGCGCATCGGCGCCGATGTCGGCAAGGTCGCCGCGGCGCTCGCCGGCTGGCATGCCGTCAAGGGCAGGGGCGCCCGGCACAGCCTGGCGCTCGGCGACGGCGGCGCCGCGACGCTCATCGACGACAGCTACAACGCCAACCCCGCCTCGATGCGCGCGGCGCTCGACGTGCTCTCCCGCGCCAAGCCCGGCGAAAGCGGGCGACGGATCGCGGTTCTCGGCGACATGCTGGAACTCGGGACGCACTCGGCCGAACTTCATGCCGGCCTGAAGGATGAAGTCCTTGCGGCAGGCGTCGATATCGTGTTCCTCGCCGGCGAAGAGATGAAGGCGCTCGACGATGTCCTGTCCGGCGTGGTCGCGTGCCAGTGGCACGAGACCAACGACGAGCTGGTCGCCGATCTCGAGCGCACGATGCGCGGGGGCGACGTCGTCCTCGTGAAGGCTTCGAAGAGTATTGGATTTTCTCCCTTGGTCGAAACGCTGCTGTCACGCCACGAAGATAGGACGCAGGAGAGCACCTCCCGCGACACGCAGGCCGCGGCGGCGCAGACGACCTCGGGAGCGGCCAGATGATCGCCTACCTGGCCGAATTCGCCGACACGGTTCCGCTCTTCAACGTCTTTCGCTACATCACCTTCCGCACCGGCGCGGCGATGATCACCGGCTTCATCGTCGTCTTCCTGTTCGGCCCGGCGATCATCGCGGCGCTGCGCCTGCGCCAGGGGCGGGGCCAGCCGATCCGGGCCGACGGCCCGCAGACCCATTTCAAGAAGGCCGGGACGCCGACCATGGGCGGCCTGATGATCCTGTCCGGGGTGATCGTCTCGACGCTCTTGTGGGCGGACCTGCGCAACATCTATGTCTGGACCGTGCTGCTGGTCACCGTCGGCTTTGGCGCCATCGGCTTCTACGACGACTATCTGAAGGTCACCAAGCAGAGCCATCTCGGCTTTTCCGGCCGCGCCCGGCTGGCGCTGGAGTTCCTCATCGCGGCGCTCGCCGTCGGGGCGATCGTCTATGCCGGCACCGGCCCCTTCGCGACCTCGCTGGCCTTCCCGTTCATCAAGGAACTGCTGCTCAATCTCGGCTGGTTCTACGTCGCCTTCGGGGCCGTGGTGGTGGTCGGCTCGGCCAATGCGGTGAACCTGACCGACGGCCTCGATGGCCTGGCGATCGTGCCGATCATGATCGCCGCGGCCGCGCTGGGGCTGATCGCCTACGTCGCCGGCAACGTGAACTTCTCCAACTACCTGCAGATCCACTACGTGGCCGGCACCGGCGAACTCTCGCCGCTGTGCGGCGCGGTGATCGGCGCCGGCCTCGGCTTCCTCTGGTTCAACGCGCCGCCGGCGGCGATCTTCATGGGCGACACCGGCTCCTTGGCGCTCGGCGGCATGACCGGCGCCATTGCGGTCGCCACCAAGCACGAACTCGTCCTGGCGATCATCGGGGGCCTCTTCGTGATCGAGGCGATGTCGGTGATCATCCAGGTCGTCTCCTTCAAGCTGACCGGCAAGCGGGTCTTCCTGATGGCGCCGATCCACCATCATTTCGAGAAGCTCGGCTGGACCGAGAGCCAGGTGGTCGTCCGCTTCTGGATCATCGCCTTCATGCTGGCCTTCGTCGGCCTGTCGACCCTGAAACTCAGATGAGCGAGGCGCGATGATTCCGGTCCGTTCTTTCGCTGGCCAGAAAGTGGCGCTGTTCGGGCTCGGCGGCTCGGGGCTGGCGACGGCCCGGGCGCTGGTTCAGGGCGGCGTCGACGTCATCGCCTTCGACGACAATCCGGCCAGTGCCGAGAAGGCCGCGGCCGAGGGCATCGCGACGGCCGACCTTCGAACCGCCGACTGGACGCAGCTGGCGGCGCTGGTGCTGTCGCCGGGGGTGCCGCTCACCCATCCGCGGCCGCACTGGACCGTCGATCTCGCCCGCATCCACCAGGTTCCGGTGATCGGCGACATCGAGCTGTTCGCGCGCGAGCGCCGGGCCGCCGCGCCGACGGCGCCCTTCGTCGCGATCACCGGCACCAACGGCAAGTCGACCACGACGGCGCTGATCGCCCACTGCCTGACCGTCGCCGGCAAGGACACCCAGCTCGGCGGCAACATCGGCGTCGCCGTCCTCACCCTCGATCCGCCGACGCCGGAGCGCCACTACGTCGTCGAGTGCTCGTCCTACCAGATCGATCTCGCCCCGACGCTCCAGCCCACCGTCGGCATTCTCCTCAACCTGTCGCCGGATCATCTCGACCGGCACGGCAGCATGGGCAACTACGCCGCCATCAAGGCGCGGCTCGTGGCCGAATCGGAGACGGCGGTGATCGGCGTCGACACCGAGCCGTGCCGCCAGATCGCCCTCGGCCTCGAATCCGATGGCCGCCCGGTGGTGCGGATCTCCCAGGCGGCGACGCTCGATGCGGGCATCGGTTTCGACGGCACGTGCCTGCAGCGCCGCATGGCCGGCCTTGCCGATGCGAGCTTCGACATTTCCGCGATCGGATCCTTGCGCGGTCGCCACAATGCGCAGAATGCGGCGGCCGCCGTCGCGACCCTCACCTGCCTCGGCATCGACGATGCGACGATCGAGCGGGCCTTGCGGTCATTCCCCGGTCTTGCGCACCGGATGGAGGAGGTCGGCCGGGCTGGCCGCGTCCTCTTCGTCAACGATTCCAAGGCGACCAATGCCGATGCCGCGGCGCCGGCGCTGGCGGCCTTCAAGCGGATCCACTGGATCGCCGGCGGGCTGCCGAAGGAGGGCGGCATCGCGTCCCTGAAGCCGTATTTTCCCCGGATCGCCAAGGCCTACCTGATCGGCGAGGCGGCGCCCGCCTTCGCCGCCACTCTTGGTGAACGAATTCCTTACGAAATCTCTGGCACACTGTCGGTCGCCGTCGAACATGCGGCAGCCGAGGCGAAGGCGGCCGGAGAGGATGCGGTGGTTCTCCTGTCCCCGGCCTGCGCGAGCTTCGACCAGTTTCGAAATTTCGAGGTCCGGGGCGATGCGTTCCGTGCGGCGGTGGCCGCCCTTCCGGACGTCGACGCGAGCCGCGGGGAAACGCGATGACGATTGCACTGACGAGACGGGAGACGACGACGCTGATCGCCGACTGGTGGCGGAGCGTCGACCGCTGGCTGCTCGCCGCCTTCCTGATTCTCCTCGTCGCCGGCTTCATGCTGTCCTTCGCGGCGAGCCCGCCGGTGGCCGAGCGGATCGGTCTCGAGCCGTTCCACTTCGTCAAGCGGCACGCGTTGTTCCTCGTCCCCTCCATCCTGGTGATGCTCGTCACCTCGCTGCTGACGCCGCGGGGCGTGCGCCGCATCGCCTTCGTCATCCTGATCGGCTCGATCCTCCTGATGGTCGCGGCGCTGTTCTTCGGCACCGAGATCAAGGGCGCCCGCCGCTGGATCGACTTCGGCCCGCTCAACATCCAGCCGTCGGAATTCATGAAGCCCTGCTTCATCGTCGTCTGCGCCTGGCTGTTGGCCGAGAAGGTCAAGCGCGCCGACGTGCCCGGCAATCTCTATGCCCTCATCCTGCTGCTGATCGTCACCGCGCTGCTGGTCGCCCAGCCCGACCTCGGCCAGACCATGCTGGTCGCCGGCGCCTGGGGCGGCCTCGTCTTCATGGCCGGCCTGTCCTGGCTGTGGATCGTGGCGCTCGGCGGCCTCGGCGCGGTCGGCGCGGCCAGCGCCTATCTGATGTTCGACCACGTGGCGAGCCGCATCAACCGGTTCTGGACCGGCGAGGGCGACACCTTCCAGACCGACCGGGCCCGCGAGGCGATCCTCAACGGCGGCTGGCTCGGCCAGGGCCCGGGCGAGGGCACCGTGAAGCGGCTCCTGCCCGACAGCCACACCGACTTCGCCTTCTCGGTGCTTGCCGAGGAATTCGGCATCCTCGCCTGCATGGCGCTGGCGGCGCTCTTCGCCTTCGTCGTGCTGCGCGGCCTGTCGACGGCGCTGACCCAGCGCGATCCCTTCGTGCGCCTGTCGATCTGCGGCCTCGTCTTCGTCTTCGGCCTGCAGTCGATCATCAACATGGGGGTGAACCTGCAGCTGATGCCCGCCAAGGGCATGACGCTGCCCTTCGTCTCCTATGGCGGCTCGTCGATGCTGGCGATCGCGATGTCGGCGGGCTTCATCCTCGCCCTGACCCGCAAGCGGGCGGAGAACCGCTCCTTCACCGACCAGCTGGTGCAGAGGACGATGGTGCTGCACGGGGCGGCGTAAGGGACAGGCGGCGTGGGAGGCGATCGCCCGCCCGAACCGGAAGACCTGCCGCTGGCCGGGAGCGTTGCCGGCGGCGCCAAGACCGAAGGCGAGCGCGAACAGATCAAGCTGCAGGCGACCTATATGAACGGCATCGCCATCGGCGTCTTCGTCGTCGGTGGCTTCACGATACCGACGTCTATCATCCTCAGTTCGGGCGACTTGATTTTTGCCGCATTTTTTGCGCCGCTTTGCTTCGTCCTCAGTTTCGGACTACATAAGGTCGCGAAAAGATCGCTGAAGGAGCTGGACCGATGAGCTTGGTGGAGACGATCTTACTGGCTTCGCTGCTGCCGATAGGCGCAGTTGCGATCGCTGCACTCGTATTGCGTGATTCTCGGAAGATCACGGCGCAAGCTCACGCTCGCGCAACGGCTCAGCGGAAGTCGCGGTAGGGTCTTGGCTAACCCGGCAAGAACATATCGATCGTACGGTCGCTCTGTTAGGGGGCATTGGGTCTGTCGGATCGGAAGTTGAGGCTCGACGCTGCGGTTTGAACGATGACCATTTAGGAGACCTTTATTCTGGCCCTGATCATGCCGGTCAGCGCCCTTCTGATCGGGCTGTCGGTCAACCGCGAGTCTCGGAAGATTACCCAGCGGGCGCATGCTCGAGCGAAACGCCTGGTCCGGCTCGCTGAACCAGATCGCGACACAACTGCAACTTGGGATCCCGAAGCTGCAAACTCGCACCCTCGCAATCGCAGCTGAAAAGCATCTTTCCGTGCGGTACCATGCCGTTTCGCCTCAATTTACGCTGACGAAGGCCATCCCGTTCTCGACCCTTCCCGCCACGAGTATCCATGACCACCATCCTCCTCGCCGCCGGCGGCACCGGCGGCCACCTGTTTCCCGCCGAGGCGCTGGCCCACGAGCTGATCGCCCGCGGCTACACCGTCGAACTCGTCACCGACGACCGGGCGGGCCGCTATGCCGAACGGTTTCCGGTGAAGGAGGTCCACCATGTGCGCTCGGCGACCTTCGCCTCGAAGAACCCGTTCGCCGTCGCGAAATCCCTGTGGACGCTCTGGCGCGGCTTCCGGGAGGCCGGCGAGCTGGTTCGCAGGTTGAAGCCGGCGGTGGTGATCGGCTTCGGCGGCTATCCGACGGTGCCGCCGCTGATGGCGGCGATCCGCGCCGGGCGGCCGACGATCATCCACGAGCAGAACGCGGTGATGGGCCGGGCCAACAGGTTTCTCGCCCGCCGGGTCGACCGGATCGCCGCCGGCATTCCCCAGGACAAGGCCGAGCCGGCGGTGGCCGCGAAGATCACCGTCACCGGCAATCCGGTGCGGCCGGCCGTGCTGGAGGCCGCCCAGCGGCCCTATGTGGCGGCCGGGCCGCAGGACCCCTTCAACCTCGTCGTCTTCGGCGGCAGCCAGGGCGCGGCCTTCTTCTCCGATGCGATCCCGCAGGCGGTGGACCGTCTGCCGGAGGAGCTGCGCAGGCGCCTCAGGGTGACCCAGCAGGCCCGGCCCGAGGACGAGGCGCGAGTGAGCGCCTTCTATGCCGAGCGCCGGATCGCGGCGGAGGTGTCGCCCTTCTTCACCGACATGGCGGCGCGGATCGCCGGGGCGCATCTGGTGGTCAGCCGCTCCGGCGCCTCGACGGTCTCCGAGATCGCCGTGATCGGCCGGCCGGCGATCCTGGTGCCGTTTCCCTATGCCCTCGACCACGACCAGGCGGCCAATGCCGCGAAGCTTTCGGCCGAGGGCGGGGCGATCGTCGCCGCCCAGGCGGAGCTGTCGCCGGAGCGCCTCGCCGGGCTGATCGGCGACATCGCCGCCGATCCGCAGCGCGCCGCCGCGATGGCCGCCGCCGCCAGGGCGACGGGCGTCGCCAATGCCGCCGCCTTGCTCGCCGACCTCGTTGCCTCTATGCCCGGGGTCGCTATAACGCGCTGAAAACCCGATCACGCGAAGGGAACACGCCATGAAAATGCCGCCGAACATCGGACCGGTGCACTTCATCGGGATCGGCGGTATCGGCATGAGCGGCATCGCCGAGGTGCTGGTCAATCTCGGCTACACGGTGCAGGGCTCCGACCAGAGCGAGAACGCCAACGTCCAGCGGCTGCGCGAGAAGGGCGTCACCGTCCATATCGGCCATGCCGCCGACAATCTCGGCACGGCCGAGGTCGTCGTCGTTTCGACGGCGATCCGGCGCAGCAACCCGGAGCTCTCCGCCGCCCGCGAGCGGCTCTTGCCGATCGTTCGCCGCGCCGAGATGCTGGCCGAGCTGATGCGCTTCCGCCAGGCCATCGCCATCGGCGGCACCCACGGCAAGACGACCACGACGTCGATGGTCGCGACGCTGCTGGATGCCGGCGGCATGGACCCCACCGTCGTCAATGGCGGCATCATCAACGCCTATGGCACCAACGCCCGCATGGGTGGCGGCGACTGGATGGTGGTCGAGGCCGACGAGAGCGACGGCACCTTCCTGAAGCTGCCGGCCGACGTCGCCGTCGTGACCAACATCGATCCGGAGCATCTCGACCATTACGGGACCTTCGACGCGGTGCGCGCCGCCTTCCGGGCGTTCGTCGAGAACGTGCCGTTCTACGGCTTCGCGGTGATGTGCCTCGACCATCCGGAGGTGCAGATCCTCGTCGGCGAGATCGAGGACCGCCGGGTCATCACCTATGGCGAGAACATCCAGGCCGACGTGCGCTTCCACAATCTGCGCTTCGAGCCGGGCAAGTCGCTGTTCGAGGTGACGCTGCGCGACCGGGTCACCGGCACCAGCGAGACGATCGCGGATCTCGTCCTGCCGATGCCCGGCCGCCACAACGTCTCCAACGCCACCGCCGCCATCGCCGTCGCGCACCGGCTGGGCATTTCCGGCGACGCGATCCGCGCCGGGCTCGCGGCCTTCGGCGGCGTCAAGCGCCGCTTCACCCTGACCGGCACCGTCGGCGGCATCGCCATCTACGACGATTACGGCCACCACCCGGTGGAGATCCGGGCCGTCCTCGCCGCCGCTCGCTCGTCGGCGACCGGCCGCGTCGTCGCCATCGTCCAGCCGCACCGCTACTCGCGCCTGCAGTCGCTGTTCTCCGACTTTGCCTCCTGCTTCAACGACGCCGACACGGTGGTGGTCGCGCCGGTCTATGCGGCGGGCGAGGAGCCGATCGAATTCGTCAATTCGGAAATGCTGGTCGAGCGGCTGAAGCTCGGCGGCCACCGGGACGCGCGGCTGATCGACGGGCCGCAGGAGATCGCGCCGCTGGTCCGGCAGCTCGCCGACCCCGGCGACATCGTCGTCTTCCTCGGCGCGGGGTCGATCACCCAGTGGGCCTATGCCCTGCCGAAGGAACTGGAAAAGCTCGGGCTCGGAAGAGACGGATGACCGCGCTTCTCGAACGTCTCGGCGACAGGCTGTCCGGCGTGCGCGGCCGGCTGAGCGCGGATGCCTCGATGGGCAAGCTGACCTGGTTCCAGGTCGGCGGTCCGGCCGAGCTGTTCTTCCAGCCGGCGGACGAGGAGGACCTGGCGCTGTTCCTCGAGCGCCTGCCCGAGGAAATCCCGGTCCTGGTCGTCGGGGTGGGATCGAACCTCCTGGTGCGCGACGGCGGCATCGCGGGCGCGGTGATCCGCCTCTCGGCCAAGGGGTTCGCCGGCGTCGAGCAGATCTCCGACCACCGGCTGCGCGCCGGCGCGGCGCTGCCCGACAAGCGGCTGGCGGCCGCCGCGCTCGAGGCGGGGATCGGCGGGCTGCACTTCTATCACGGCATTCCGGGCGCCGTCGGCGGGGCGCTGCGGATGAATGCCGGCGCCAACGGGGTCGAGACGGCCGAGCGGGTTGTCGAGGTCCACGCCATCGATCGCAAGGGGCGGCGTCATGTGCTGACCAAAAGCGAGATGGGCTATGCCTATCGGCACTCCGAGGCCCCGGAGGGGCTGATCTTCACCGGGGCGATCTTCGAGGGCGTGCCGGCCGATCGCGACGAGATTCGCGCGAGGATGGACGAGGTGCAGACCCACCGCGAGACCGTCCAGCCGATTCGCGAGAAGACCGGCGGGTCGACCTTCAAGAATCCCCCGGGCACCTCCGCCTGGAAGGAGATCGACCGGGCGGGCTGCCGCGGGCTGACGGTCGGCGGCGCGCAGATGTCGCAGATGCACTGCAACTTCATGATCAATACCGGCGGCGCCACGGCCTTCGACCTCGAGACCCTCGGCGAGACGGTCCGGCAAAGGGTGCGGGCAACGTCCGGCATCCTCCTCGACTGGGAGATCAAGCGGCTCGGACGCTTCGAGCCGGGCCGGGACGTGATGCCGGCCGATTCGCAGTGACGGCCCTCGCCGACCGCGCAGGTCCCTGAACCGTCCCTTATCGGGCAGATCTCGATCCGGGTGTTGGAACGCCGGGGGCGCCGGATCCGCGGCGCCTGCGGGATGAACCGCTGGAGCCGGAGGAGATCGGCTTCGGCCGGCATCCCGCTCGATCCTCCAGTTGCCGGTTGATCGCTTCCGCAAGCCGGTTTGCGCGTTCCAGGATCATGCTCTGGTGCAGCGGCCGGACGACAGCCGTGTCCGCCCCTGCCGCCGAGGGGCTGTCGGTGGCGGAGCCCGCTCGACGCGCGGCCGGCGCGGGCAAGCAGTTTGGTCCCTGTACTGTCATCCATCGAATAAGCCGAGGCGTTTGTCGCGACGGTCCGGACACGAGGAATCACGGCCGGATCCGGTGGCGACCCTGCGCCGCGGATCGGCGCGGCCAACCGTCAGTCGCATTGACGTAACCGTCAGCCAAGACGTTTTTGATGTTTCGTTGCGGGCTGATGGACAATTCTTGCGCGCCCTGACGCTTACGTATTCGTAAGCCCGGATTCTGTCACATTTCCGCCACGCAGCATGCGGAATTGCGCGACGGAGGGGGTGATTTGATCCTCCCATCATACGGATTGGCGCCGAGACGTGAAGCAGACTTGAGTAAAATTCCCGATCGTTGTCGAAAAGTTCTGCTTCGGACCTCATGATTTGCATTATAGATCAGCAAACCCGTTGCGGATGGCGAGTATCATCCATGTATCCATCTCGTCAGTTTTGCACTAGGCTGCAGGGATTGGATGACGCCATGCAACGCCGAGACAGGCCGGGCGTCGGAAGAGTGGGGGGAATTCATGTCCATCAATCGTAAAAGCCTATCGATCGCAGCCGTCCTCGCGGCAGCCACCTGCAGCAGCGCCCTGGCCGGCGGCTTCCAGCGCGGCACCGCCGACACCGACATCCTGTTCGAGCCCGGCACCGTCAACACCCGCGCCAGCATGACCTACATCGATCCGCAGCGCGGCTTCACCTCGGTGAATGGCGCCGACGTCGATGGCGGCGACTACACCGGCGACTACACGATCCCGAACTATTCGATTTCGCTCGGCAACGACGTCTTCGGCTGCGCCGGCACCGCGACCGAATCCTTCGCCGGTGAATCCGACTATTCGGGGCTGCCTGGCGAGGCGCTGCCGATGCAGGTCAGCTCGACCCAGAGCACCTCGAACGCCGACCGGCTCGACTTCGCCACTGCGACGGCAACCTCGCGGACCCAGCGGCTGGCCTTCGATTCCACCGAACTCGGCCTGACCTGCCGGGTGAGCTATGCCGCGGACAGCGGGCGCTACAGCCTGCTCGGCGGCGTCTTCGTCGAGGACTTCCACTTCGAGGGCACGAGCCTCGGCACCCGCTATCCGGCGCCCGGCGTTCCGATCGCCGCCGTCACCAGCCGCATCGATGTCGAGAGCGACGGCGACTTCAAAGCCGGCTTCCGCATCGGCGCCGCCTACGAGATCCCCGAGATCGCCCTGCGCGTCCAGGCCATGTACCGCTCGGAAGTCAAGCACGACGAGATCCAGGGCGACGGCACCGTGACGATCCTGAGTTCGCTGCTGCCGACGCTGCCGGCAGGCACCGTGATCCCGGTGCAGTCCTTCCTCAGCGAGGCGACCAGCCCGCAGTCGCTCGAGATCAAGGGACAGACCGGCATCGCGCCCGGCTGGCTGCTGCTCGGCTCGTTCCGCTGGACCGACTGGTCGACCAACGAGGTCTCGGTCAACACCATCTCCAGCCCGCTGATCGGCACGACCTCCTCCTACGCGCCCTATCACTGGCGCGACGGCTACACCGCGCAGATCGGCGTCGGCCATGCCTTCAACGAGCAGATCTCCGGCGCCATCGCCGTCGGCTACGACCGCGGCGTCTCGACCGGCGCGGAGACCACCTATACCGACCTCTACACCCTGTCGGGCGGCGTCTCGTTCAAGGCCAACAAGATGGCCGAGCTGCGCTTCGGCGGCGTCCTCGGCTACTGGACCGACGGCGACCAGTCGATCTCCGAGGGCAGCTACTACAACGCCACCGTCGGCGACGATTTCGTCTACGGCGTCAACGCGTCGATGCGCTTCACCTTCTGACCGGCCGGCGGCTCAGGGCCACCGGCATCCGGCGTCTTCCCGCAAGGGATCCAGCCATGAAACGGGGTGCGCCAACGCGGCGTACCCCGTTTCGTTGGGGGCAGAAGGTTCCGCCGGTTTCTTGCGAAAGATGCCGTGTGATTTCGCAGCAACACTATTGCAGGCTTGCACCGGCTATAGTCGTGGCGACGGTGCAGGCGCCCCGTTGCCGCCACAAAACACCGTCACCTCGATCCTCAAGCCGTGTTCCTGGCGGAGGAATCGGTGAGATGACGAGGGGGATATCATGGACGCGAACAGGATCGACAAGTCACGGCTGCCCAGCCGTCACGTGACCGAAGGTCCGGAGCGCGCGCCGCATCGGTCCTACCTCTACGCCATGGGCCTCACCGACGTCCAGATTCACCAGCCGCTGGTCGGCGTCGCGACCGCCTGGAACGAGGCGGCGCCCTGCAACATCTCGCTGCAGCGCCAGGCCCAGGCGGTCAAGAAGGGCGTCGCCGCCAATCGCGGCACGCCGCGCGAATTCGCCACCATCACCGTCACCGACGGCATCGCCATGGGCCATGCCGGCATGAAGTCCTCGCTCGCCAGCCGCGACGTGATCGCCGATTCGGTCGAACTGACCATGCGCGGCCATTCCTACGACGCGATGGTCGCCATGGCCGGCTGCGACAAGAGCCTGCCGGGCATGATGATGGCGATGATCCGGCTCAACGTGCCGTCGATCTTCATCTATGGCGGCTCCATCCTGCCGGGCCGCTACAAGGGCCGCGACATCGTCGTGCAGGACCTGTTCGAGGCGGTCGGGCTGCATTCGGTCGGCAAGATGGACGACGTGACGCTGGACGAGATGGAGCGGGTCGCCTGTCCCTCGGCCGGCTCCTGCGGCGGCCAGTACACCGCCAACACCATGGCCATGGTCGCCGAGGCGATCGGCCTCGCGCTGCCCTACAGCTGCGGCGCGCCGGCCCCTTACGAGATCCGCGACGCCTTCTGCTCGAATGCCGGCGAGCAGGTGATGGAGCTCCTGCAGCAGAACCTGCGCCCGCGCGACATCGTCACCCGCAAGGCCTTCGAGAACGCCGCCATGACGGTGGCCGCGACCGGCGGCTCGACCAATGCCGCCCTGCACCTGCCGGCCATGGCGCACGAGGCGGGGATCGAATTCGACCTCTTCGACGTCGGCGAGATCTTCCGCAGGACGCCCTATATCGGCGACCTGAAACCCGGCGGCAAATACGTCGCCAAGGATCTCTTCGAGGCCGGCGGCATCCCGCTGGTGATGAAGGCGCTGCTCGACGGCGGCTTCCTGCATGGCGACTGCATGACCGTGACCGGCAAGACCGTCGCGGAGAACCTCGCCAATGTGAAGTGGAACCCCGACCAGGACGTCGTGCGCACGACCGCGAACGCGATCTCGCCCACCGGCGGCGTCGTCTCGCTGCGCGGCAACCTCGCCCCCGACGGCGCCATCGTGAAGGTGGCTGGCCTGAAGAACCTGCGCTTCGTCGGCCCGGCCCGGGTCTTCGACAATGAGGAAGAGTGCTTCCACTGCGTCGACAAGCGGGAGTTCAAGGAAGGCGAGGTGCTGGTGATCCGCTACGAGGGGCCGAAGGGCGGACCCGGCATGCGCGAGATGTTGTCCACCACCGCCTCCCTCTACGGCCAGGGCATGGGCGACAAGGTGGCGCTGATCACCGACGGGCGGTTCTCGGGCGCGACGCGGGGCTTCTGCGTCGGCCATGTGGGCCCGGAGGCGGCGGTCGGCGGCCCGATCGCGCTGATCGAGGATGGCGACATCATCACCCTCGACGCCACGACCGGCGAGATCTCGGTCGATGTCAGCGAGGAAGAATTCGCCCGGCGGCGGGTCGGCTGGACCGCCCGTGAGACCGAATATCCGACGGGAGCGATCTGGAAGTATGCGCAGCAGGTCGGAACGGCGCGCAAGGGAGCGGTCACCCATCCGGGCGGCACCGCGGAAAAGCACTGCTATGCGGATATTTGAGCGGCATCTCCTGGCGTTCGCCCTGGCGGCGGCGACGCTTCTGTCGTGCGGCCAGGGCGTCCTGGCGCTCGACCCGGACGCCAAGGTCAATCCCGACGCCGGGCCGCTGGAGCTGTTCTCCTTCGGCTTCAAGGCCTATCAGCGCGGCGAGAAGCTCGAGGCCTTCGAGGCCCTGCGCTACGCCGCCGACAAGGGCCATCCCGGCGCGCGCTGGAAGCTTGGGCGGATGTATGCCGAAGGCGACGGCGTGCCCGAGAACGACTACGAGGCGTTCAAGATCTTCGAGCAGATCGTCCGCGACCAGGAGGACGAGAACGGCAGCTATTCCAACGCCGCCTATGTCGCCAGCGCCGTCGTCGCGCTCGCCGACTACCTGCGGCTCGGCATCGCCGACAGCCCGGTGACCGCCGACCTGCCGCGGGCGCGGCAGTTCTACTTCCACGCCGCCTCGTTCTTCGGCGACGCGGAGGCGCAGTTCGAGCTCGGCCGGATGCTGCTCTATGGCGAGGGGGGCCGCGCCAATCCCCGCCAGGCGGCGCGCTGGCTGAACCTTGCGGCCGAGAAGGGCCATGTCGGCGCCAAGGCGCTGCTCGGCTACCTGCTCTTCGACGGCAAGAAGATCTCGCTCAGGCCCGAGCCCGTCCGCGGCCTCGCCATGCTGACCCTGGCGCTGCGCCAGGCCGGCGCGAGCGACCAGCAATGGATCCGCCCGCTGCAGGAGGAGACTTTCTCCGTCGCCAGCGAGGACGTGCGGCGCGAGGCGCTCGCGCGCGCCGACGAGCAGGGGCTGCCGGCACCCGCGACGGGTCCGGTGGCGAGCGCCAAGAACTGAGCCGCCGAGGCCGAGCCCGAGACGCTGAATTCCGGCGATGGCGTCGAAGCGGCGGAGCGCGTCGGTGCCGCGTCGCCGGCGTCGGGATGACATGTCAGGAGTGGCCGGATTGCCCGGTCGCCGTCAGGCCGCGAGCTGGATCATCACCGGCACGTGGTCCGAGGGCTTTTCCCAGCCGCGCACGTGGCTTTCGATGCCGACCGAGACCAGACGGTCCTGCACTTCCGGCGAGACCAGCAGGTGGTCGATGCGGATGCCGTCGTTCTTCTGCCAGGCGCCGGCCTGATAGTCCCAGAAGGTGTAGGTCTTCTCGGCGTCCGTCGTCGCCCTCAAGGCATCGGTGAGGCCGAGATTGACGAGGCGGCGGAAGGCTGCCCGGCTTTCCGGCTGGAACAGCGCGTCGCCGGCCCAAGCGGCGGGCCTTGCGACGTCGATGGGCATCGGGATAACGTTGTAGTCGCCGGCGAGGACGAGATCGTCCTCCTCGGCGAGGCGCGCGCCCGCATGGGCGATCAGCCGCTCCATCCAGGCGAGCTTGTAAGGGAATTTCTCGGTGCCGAGGGGATTGCCGTTCGGCAGGTAGATCGAGGCGACGCGCAGCCGCCGCCCGCCGATCTCCCAGAGGCCCTCGATGTAGCGGGACTGCTCGTCGGCGTCGTCACCCGGCAGGCCGCGCATCACCGCGGATGGCGCGACCTTCGACAGCAGCGCGACGCCGTTGAAGCCCTTCTGGCCGTGGGTCTCGACATGGTAGCCGAGCGCCTCGATGGGGCCGCGCGGAAAAGTCTCGTCGACGCTCTTGATCTCCTGCAGGCAGGCGATGTCCGGCGAGGCGGCCTCGAGCCAGGCGCAGAGCGAATCGATCCGCGCCTTGATGCCGTTGATGTTCCAGGTGGCGATCAGCATCCGGCCGGTCAGACCGTGAAGGACGTGCCGCAGCCGCAGGAGGCGACGGCGTTCGGATTGCGGATCTGGAAGGACTGGCCCATCAGGTCGTCGACGAAATCGACCACCGAGCCCTCGAGATAGACGAGGGACACCGGATCGACGAGGACGCGGGCGCCGTCCCGCTCGATCACCAGGTCGTCGGCCTCGCGGCCTTCGGCGAGGTCGTACTTGTAGGAGAAGCCCGAACAGCCGCCGCCCTCGACCGAGATGCGCAGGCTCGGCTCGCCGCCGCTCTTGGCAAGGATGGCGTTGATCCGCTTGACCGCGCTGTTCGACAGGGTGACCGGCTGGGAAAGTGTCTCGCTCATGGCCTCGTCGACGCCGCGTTGCCGCCGGCGCCGCTCCTTGTTTGAGTCAGGACCATTAGTTATGGACGCGAGGCGACCCGGTCAATCGCCGAAGGGCAGGAGAGGCGCAGACGCATGGCCGCGAGCACGATCATCGGCCCGGTTCCGGGCCAGGCAGGGGGCCCGCCCCGGAGCCGGATGCCGGGCGAAACTCCGGCCGGGCACTCCGGCCGGGCGATCTTCGCCGAGGATCCCGCCCGCTCGCGCGGCCGGCTGGTGCCGGAGGGCTCGAGCCCGACGCGCACGCCGTTCCAGCGCGACCGGGACCGGATCGTCCATTCCGCCGCCTTTCGCCGGCTTAAGCACAAGACCCAGGTCTTCGTGCCCTATGAGGGCGACACCTACCGCACCCGGCTGACCCATACGATCGAGGTGTCGCAGATCGCCCGGGCGCTGGCGCGGGCGTTTCGGCTCGACGAGGACCTGACCGAGGCGGTGGCCCTCGTCCACGATTTCGGCCACACGCCCTTCGGCCATGCCGGCGAGCGGGCGCTCGACCGGCGGATGCGCGAGTTCGGCGGCTTCGACCACAATGCCCAGTCGCTGCGGATCGTCACCGCGCTGGAGAGCCGCTATGCCGATTTCGACGGGCTGAACCTGTCTTTCGAGACGCTGGAGGGGCTGGTCAAGCACAACGGCCCGCTTCTCGGCCCGCATGCCGGGGCCGACGGGGGAGAGGTGCGCCCGGTGCCGAAGCCGATCCTCGACTTCGACGCGGTCCTGCCCCTCGGCCTCGACCGCTTCGCCGATCTGGAAGCGCAGGCCGCCGCGATCTCCGACGACATCGCCTACAACACCCACGACCTCGACGACGGCTTGCGCGCCGGGCTGATCGATCTCGCCGACATCGCGGAGCTCGACCTCGCCGGCTCGATCCACCGGGAGGTCAAGGCGAAGTATCCGGGCCTCGACCCGTCCCGGACGATCCACGAGATCATGCGCCGGCACATCACCCGGCTCGTCGAGGACGTCATCGCCACGACGGGGCAGGGGCTCGAGGCGCTGCAGCCGCGAAACGCCGACGACGTGCGCGATGCCGGCCGGCAGATCGTCCGCTTCTCGCCGCAGATGGAGGCGGCCGTCGACCAGACCCGGCAGTTCCTGTTCCACCGCCTCTATCGCTGCGAGAGCGTGATGGTGGTGATGCGCGAGGCCGAACGGGTGGTCGAGGCGCTGTTCGACCGGTTCTGCGAAGAACCCGAGCTGATGCCGCGGGACTGGTCGAGCGGCCTTGCCGAGCTCTCCCAAGAGCGGCTGATGCGGCGGATCGCCGATTATCTCTCCGGCATGACCGACACCTATGCCATCGGCGAGTATGAGCGCCTGTTTGACGCGGTGCCGCAATTGCGCTAGCCGCCGGGGCTCATCATTTTGGTCGCAGGTGCCAGGTCGTCGGCCAGCGCCGCCCGTGGCGGCATCGCTCGACGCTCTTCGCCGGTGCCGCGCCGACGGGCGAGGGCGGCGCCTGCTGCGGCGATCCGGCGCAGACAGCCCGGCAGGCCGTTGAGAGGATTGGTCGATGAACGTCTTTGCCGACTTCGAGAACCGCGTGAAGCGGGCGGTGGAGCCGCTCCTGCCGGCGGGCGCCGACATCGACCTGTCCCGCCTGACAGTCGAGCCGCCGCGCGACGCCGCCCATGGCGATCTCGCCACCAATGCCGCGATGGTGCTGTCGAAGAGCCTCGGCATGAAGCCGCGCGACCTCGCCGAACAGATCGCCGCGAGCCTCGGCGCGGATCCGGACGTCGCCAGCGTCGCCATCGCCGGGCCGGGCTTCATCAACCTCACCCTCGAGCGGACCTTCTGGACGGGGCATCTCGCCGCGCTTCTTGGCGCCGGCAGGCAGTATGGCCGGGGCGCCGCGACGGGCCGCAAGGTCAATGTCGAATATGTCTCGGCCAATCCGACCGGGCCGATGCATGTCGGCCATACGCGGGGCGCCGTCGTCGGCGACGTGATCGCCCGGCTGGCCGCCTTTGCCGGCGACGACGTCACCAAGGAATATTACATCAACGACGCCGGCGAGCAGGTGAACGTTCTCGCCCGCTCGGCCTTTCTGCGCTACCGCGAGGCGCTGGGGCAGGAGATCGGCGAGATTCCGGCGGGCCTCTATCCCGGCGACTATCTGAAGCCGGTGGGCGCGGCGCTGGCGGAGGAATTCGGCGATGCGCTGCTTCGCCAGGACGAGGCCGAATGGCTGCCGGTGGTCAAGGACCGGGCGATCGACGCCATGATGGCGATGATCCGCGACGACCTGAAGACGCTCGGCGTCGAGCATGACGTGTTCTTCTCCGAGCGCACGCTGCATGCCGGGGACGGCGGCAAGATCGCCGAGGCGATCGCCGATCTCAGGGACAAGGGCTTCATCTACCAGGGCACTCTGCCGCCGCCGAAGGGCCAGCTTCCCGAGGACTGGGAGGACCGCGAGCAGACGCTCCTGCGCTCCACCGAGGTCGGCGACGACCAGGACCGGCCGCTGGTGAAGTCCAGCGGCGCCTATACCTATTTCGCCGCCGACGTCGCCTATTTCCGCGACAAGTACGAGCGCGGCTTCTCCGAGATGGTCTATGTCCTCGGCGCCGACCATGGCGGCTATGTGAAACGGCTGGAGGCCGTCGCCAAGGCGATTTCGGGCGGCGCGGCACGGGCCGACTGCGTCCTGTGCAACCTCGTCAAGCTCTACCGCGACGGCGAGCCGGTGAAGATGTCGAAGCGCTCCGGCGACTTCGTCACGCTGGCCGAGGTGGTCGAGGAGGTCGGGCGGGACCCGGTGCGCTTCATGATGCTCTATCGCAAGAGCGACGCGCCGCTGGACTTCGACTTCAAGAAGGTGACCGAGCAGTCCAAGGACAACCCGGTCTTCTACGTCCAGTACGCCCATGCCCGCGCCGCCGCGATCTTCCGCCAGGCGGGCGAAGTGAACATCGCGGTCCCGGACTATGCCGGCGCCGATGCCGCCATGCTCGACGGTCTCGCCGATGTCGGCGAGATCGGGCTGATCCGCAAGCTCGCGGAATTTCCGCGGCTCATCGGCCAGGCGGCGGATGCCAAGGAACCGCACCGGCTGGCCTTCTATCTCAATGATCTCGCCGCCGCCTTCCACGCCCAGTACAATCGCGGCAAAGACTTGCCCGACTTACGGTTTGTTAACCAAGCTGAGCCAAGACTGTCGGTTGCGAGGCTAGGACTCGTCAAAGCGGTCGCGACCGTCCTCTTCATCGGTCTGGATCTGATCGGCGCCGACGCGCCGGACGAAATGCGCTAGGGCATCACGCTTTGGCCAATTTCCTCGCCTAGCCATCGGATTTGTGAGGGATGGGGCCTTCACGCGGGGATTGAGCGGGGATTTTCATGTCGATGGGGGACCTCAACGGTTCCGCCCGCAAGGGCGGTCAGGCGTTCGATGCCGAACTCGATGACCCGTTCGAAGAGCTGGCGCGCATTCTCGAGGCGCCGATGAAGGCGGAGGCGCAGGCCGCCGCCGCGCCCGTCGCGCCTCCTGTTGCCGAACCGGCCGTCGCCGCGCCCCCAGCACATGTTCATCAGGCTCCGGTTGCCGCCCATCACGCTCCGGTTGCCGCCGTGGCGCAGGAGCCCAGCCAGCCAGCCGCTGGCGTTGCCGCCGAGACGGACGTCGACGACGACGGCTTCGAGAGCGCCTTCGACGAAGGCGCGATAAGCGCGGCGCTCAGCCAGGAACTGGCCGACGCGCTGGATCTGGCGGCTTCCGATTTCGGCGACGCGGCTCTCGACGACACCGTCGGCCCGGTTGCCGCCCCGACTGCCGCCGCCGCGCCGGTCGGCCCTGCGCCGCGGCATGAGCCGGCGAGCGTCGCAGCGCCCGCGGCCGAGCGTCCTGCCGCGAGCGCCGTCCCGGCGAAGGCCGCCGCAGCCCCGGCCAAGGCCCCGGCTCAGGTAGCCCCGGCCAAGGCCCCGGCTGAGACTGCTTCACCGCAACCCGCACCCGCGCCTGCCGCGCCTGCCGCACAAGCACCTGTCGCAGCCGCGCCTGCCGCAGCGGCGGCGGGGCTGGTCGTCTCCTCCTTTGCCAGCCGGATCGGCCAGAAAGGCCCGGCACCGGCACCGGCCGCGGCACCGCGCGCTGTGCAGCCCGCCGTGACCGCCAAGCCCGCCGTGACCGCCAAGCCGGCGGCGGCGGTCAAGGCGGCGCCGCCGGCAGCGGCGAGCGCGGGCGCCACGGCCGCCGGCTTCGACCAGGGATTCGAGCAGGCGCTGCGCGGCCTGTCCGAGCCGGCCAATCCGCGCCAGGCGACGATCCATCACACCGAGGCCTTCGCGCCGGACCGCCAGCTGGCGGCCGACGAGACCAGTGCCGAATCGCAGATCTTCGACGACTTCGACGAGCTGATCGCCAGCGAACTCGCGGCCATCAAGCAGGAGGCGCCGCAGGCCGCCAAGGTCGAGGAACAGGTCGCGGGCGACCCGTCCTTCGACGGGGCGCAGTGGCCGTCCGGCTTCGGCGCCGAAGGCGCGAACCAGCCCGGCTCTCCCTATGCCGACGACGACGACATGCGGGCAGTCCGCCCGAAGGCCGCCGTCGCGGCGGCGAGCCTTGGCGGCCGCAGCAGCTTCGTCGGGGCGGGGCTCGGCGCCATCGCGCTGATGCTCGCCGCGGGCGGTGCCTATGTGTTCCTCGGCTCAGGCTCGGGCGTCGTCGACGACGGATCCGTGCTGATCGTGCGGGCCGATCCCGATCCGGTGAAGGTGAAGCCGGAGAATCCGGGTGGCCGCGAGGTGCCCAACCAGAATCAGATGGTCTACAGCCGGGTCGAGAGCGGCGATGCGATCGTGACGCCGGAGCAGAAGCAGCTGGTCAGCGCCCAGGAGGTGCCGATGGACCTGCCGACGGAAAGCGCCGACCTGTCCGACCTTCCCGGCGTCGAGATCGGCATCGGCTCGGCCAATGCCGCCGAGCGGCCGGCAGAGACCGCCCAGGCGGCCGACGTCTACAGCGAGGCGTCGCCGATCGCGGTGCTGTCGCCGCGGCGCGCCCGGACCTATTCGGTGCGCGCCGACGGAACCCTCGTCGTCGGCGACGGGGGATCGGGCGAGGCGGCCGAGGATCCGCGCGGCCGCGGCCCGCTCATCGACGCGGCATCCCGGCCGGTCGACCTGTCGCAGGTGGCGGGCGGGGAAGCAGCGGCCGGGGTGGCCGGCGAGATCCCGGCAGCGGCCGATCAGGACATCGTCGGCGTGCCGGCGCCGAACATCCCGGTGCCGACGCTGAGGCCGGGTTCGACCCGCAGCGAGACCGCCCGGCCGGTTGCGGCGTCTCCGGCGCCCGCGACGCAAGGCCGTCCCGACGACATCCAGACGGCGGCGCTGGAGGCACAGCCGAGCCAGGCCCAGATCCAGCCGGTCCAGCCTCAGCCGGCCGATACGCAGGCGCAGCCGGCTGCCGCTGCTCCGACGCATGAGGGCTATTACGTCCAGATCTCGTCGCAGCCCTCGCGCGAATCCGCCGAAGCCTCCTCACGCAATCTCGGCCAGCGCTACAGCGGCGTCATCGCCGGCCGCAACGTCGTCATCCAGTCGGCCGACATTCCCGGCAAGGGCACCTATTACCGGGTCCGCGTTCCGGTGGAATCCAAGACGGAAGGCGCACAGCTTTGCGGCGACCTGAAATCCGCCGGCGGCAGCTGCTTCGTGTCGCGCTAGGCCTCGGCGGCGCAACGCTGCTCGGCCGTCTCGCCGCAGACGGCGGGTGGCCTTTTTCCCGACATGGCGAGACACCGGCGGATGGAAGCGATCTTCCGTCCGGCGGCCCCCTTTCCGACGCTCACTCCGGCGCGGATGATCACGAGACGAGACCGAGGATGACTGGTTCGAAAGCCTGGATCGCCGCGCCTGCCGGCCTGACCCTCTCCCAAGACGAGCGCCGCTTCTTTGCCGACGAGCGGCCCTGGGGCTTCATCCTGTTTGCCCGCAACATCCAGTCCGGGCGGCAGGTGGCCGATCTCGTCGCTTCGCTGAAGGAGATCGGCGGGCGGGCGACGACGCCGATCTTCATCGACCAGGAGGGCGGCCGAATCAATCGCCTCCGCCCGCCGCTGGCACCCGCCTATCCGGCGCCGGCGGCGATCGGTGAGCTGTTCGCCGCCGACCGCAGGGCCGGCGAGCGTGCCGCCTGGCTGCAGGGCCGGCTGCTCGCCGCCGACGTCATGGCCTATGGCATCAACGCCGACTGCGTGCCCTGCCTCGACGTGCCCGTCGCGGGCGCCCATTCGGTGATCGGCGACCGCGCCTACGGGCTCGACGCCGACACCGTCGCGACCCTTGGCCGGGCCGTCGCCGACGGGGCGATGGCGGGCGGTGTCCTGCCGGTGATGAAGCACGTGCCGGGCCATGGCCGGGGCAACGCCGACAGCCATCACGAACTGCCTCGGGTGGACGCGCCCCGCGCCGAACTCGCCCGCACCGACTTCGCCCCCTTCCGGGCGCTCCACACGCTGCCGGCGGCGATGACCGCGCACATCCTCTACACCGACATCGATCCCCGCCATCCGGCGACCCTGTCGAAGATCGTCATCGATTCGGTCATCCGGACGGAGATCGGCTTCGACGGGCTGCTGATGAGCGACGACATGTCGATGAAGGCGCTGTCCGGCGATCTCTACGACCTGTCGGCCGCCGCCCTGATGGCCGGCTGCGACGTCGTCCTCCATTGCAACGGCGACATGGCGGAGATGCGCCGGGTCGCCAGCGCCGCGCAGCCGCTCAGCGGCGACGCCAGGCGCCGGGCCGAGGCCTGCGAGGCGGTCATCGCGCGGTCACACGACACATCGACGGACGGTCTCCGCGCCGAATACGACGCGTTGATGGCCCGGGTCGGCTGAGCGCTCGCCGGCGGCAGTTGCACCGATGCTGGCGAGCCGCTAGGCAAAGGGGGCAGCGGCGGATCGTCCCCCGGTCCCGGCAGGGCAGGGGGCGGCGAGCGCCGGTTTCATCCACCGGGACGATCGCGACTCGCGTTGGCAAGCGGACCGCATCGGGAACGGTCCAGCCATCGGGCGAGGCGTGCGCGTAACCCCCCTTCCAGAATTGCAGCCGGCCGAGGCGGTGCGGACCCGCACCAGCGCCGGCGTGAGCATTGCCGCCAGCCTCGCCTTCGAGAATGTCGGCCACCGGGTCGGCTCGACGGAAATCCTGCGCGACATCAGCATCGAGGCCCAGCCGGGCGAGGTGCTCTGCCTGCTCGGCCCGTCCGGATCCGGCAAGACGACGCTGCTGCGAATCGCGGCGGGGATCGAGCGGCCGACCTCGGGCCGGCTGCTTCTCGGCGGCCGCGAGATCTGCGGGCCGAACACCTTCGTGACGCCGGAAAAGCGTGGCGTCGGGCTGATGTTCCAGGACTTCGCCCTGTTTCCCCACATGACCATCCTCGACAATGTCCGCTTCGGCCTCAGCGCCCTGAAGGCGGCGGCGGCGAAACGCGAGGCGATGGCGGCGCTCGGCCGGGTGGGTCTCGACCATGCCGCCGACAACTATCCGCACATGCTGTCGGGCGGCGAGCAGCAGCGCGTGGCGCTGGCGCGGGCGCTGACGCCGCGCCCGTCGGTGCTCCTGATGGACGAGCCGTTCTCGGGCCTCGACAGCCGGCTGAAGGACGTGGTGCGGACGGATACGCTGCAGATCCTGAGGGAGGCCCGCGCCACCGCGATCATCGTGACACACGATGCCGAGGAGGCGATGCGCCTCGGCGATCGCATCGCGCTGATCAAGGACGGCAGGCTGGTCCAGATCGGCACGGGGGCCGAACTCTACGGCCGGCCGGCCAATCTCTTCGCCGCCGGATTCTTCTCCGAACTCAACGTGATAGCGGGCGAGGTGCGGGGCGGCCGGGTGGTGACGCCGCTCGGTCCCGTCGCGGATTCGCCATCATCGGACGGTAGTCCCGTCACCGTGGCATTGCGATTGAGCGGACTGCGGCTCAACGAGCGCGACAGCGGCGTCCATGGCCGCATCGTCGCGCGGCGGTTTCTCGGCGGCGTCGACCTGATGACCGTCGCGGTCGAAGGGCTCGACCAGCCGCTCCGCTCCCGGATGCGGGCGGGCCTCGTACCGGAAAATCAGCGGGACGTCGTCGTATCCATTGATCCGCAGGACGTTATCGTGTTTGAAAAGACGAACGACGATCGCTAGCTACGTGAGATGCGATCAACGCGCTCGAGGGAGACAAGGGTATGGGTAGCTTCAGCATTTGGCACTGGCTCATCGTTCTGGCCGTCGTGCTGCTCCTGTTCGGTCGTGGCAAGATCCCCGAGCTGATGGGTGACGTCGCGAAGGGCATCAAGAGCTTCAAGAAGGGCATGTCCGACGAGGAGAGCGAGGCGAAGACCGCCGAGCGCCGCTCGCTCGACGCCCACGACGGCGACGTGGTCTCGCGCGACGTCAAGACCGAAAAGACGGTTGGTTGAGCCGAACTTGGACGGGTGGCGCCGCTGCGGACGCAGCGGCGGATTTTTCCTCGAAGTCGTAACGCCCCGCGGCGAACGACGTCCCCAGGCAGTTGAGTAGTGCTGTTCGATCTCGGCTGGTCCGAACTCTTGGTGATCGCGGTGGTCCTCGTGGTCGTCGTCGGGCCGAAGGATCTGCCCGGAATGCTGCGCACCTTCGGCCGCGTCACGCGGCAGATGCGGGCGATGGCCGGGGATTTCCGTCGGCAGTTCGACGATGCGCTGAAGGAGGCCGAGCTCGACGAGGTCCGCAAGGGCATCGACGACGTCCGGTCCCTCGATCCGCGCAATTCGATCCGCGAAGCGATGAACCCGATGAAGGCGATCGGCGACGACATCCGCTCGTCGCTGAACAGCGCCACCGCGTCTCCGGCGCCCCGCGTGCCGTCCCGCGACGATGCGCCGGTGCCCGAGGGCGAGCCGGCCAAGACCGCAGCCGTCGAGGCCGGCGCGCCTGCCGCGACGGGCGGCGAGACGGGCAGGAACGGGGCGCAGGCGAAGGCCGGAGCTTCGGGCGGCGAGATCGCTGATCCGGGCACCGGCACATCAGCGTCCCAGTCCTCCGAGGCCCGGTCTTCCGAGCCCCAGTCCTCCCAAGATGGCAGTCGCGACAGCGCCGAGAAGGCGAGGGACGTAGCGTGAAGACTCGCGACGACGACATCGAGGCGTCATCGGCGCCGCTGATCGAACATCTGGTGGAGCTGCGCAAGCGACTGATCTGGTCGATCGTCGGCTTCTTCATCGCCTTCCTGATCTGCTTCTACTTCGCCAAGCCGATCTTCAATTTCCTCGTCATTCCCTACCAGACGGCGACCGACTGGGCCGGGTTGCGGGGGGACCAGGTGCGGCTGATCTACACGGCGCCGCAGGAGTTCTTCTTCACCCAGGTGAAGATCGCGGCCTTCGGCGGCCTCTTCCTGGCCTTCCCGGTGATCGCCACGCAGATCTACCGCTTCGTGGCGCCGGGGCTGTACCGCAACGAGCGCGGCGCCTTCCTGCCCTATCTGGTGGCCACGCCGGGGCTGTTCCTGCTCGGTGCGTCGCTGGTCTACTACTTCTTCACCCCGATGGTGATGTGGTTCTTCCTGTCGATGCAGCAGACCGGCGGCGGCGGCGAGGCGAGCATCGAGCTGCTGCCGCGGGTGTCGGAATACCTGTCGCTGATCATGACGCTGATCTTCGCCTTCGGGCTGGTCTTCCAGCTGCCGGTGGTCGCGACGCTGATGGTGCGGGCTGGCATGACGTCCTCGCTGGGCCTTGCCGCAAAGCGCAAATACGCGATCGTCATGGCCTTCATCGCCGCCGCGATCCTGACGCCGCCGGACCCGATGTCCCAGATCGGTCTTGCCCTGCCGACGATCATTCTCTACGAGATTTCCATTCTGGCGGCGCGGATGATCGAGAAGAAGCGGGCGGAGCAGACGCCCGAGAGCGAGGCCCCGACGCAAGCCTGACCATGGCTTGCCCGGCCCGATCTCCCTCGCCGCCGACGACGAGGGAACGATGCTCGATATCAAGTGGATCAGGGACAACCCCGCCAAGTTCGACGCGGCGCTGGCCAAGCGCGGCGCTCCGGCGGCGGCGATGGACATCATCAAGCTCGACGAACGCCGGCGCGACCACCTGAAGATCCTCCAGGATCTGCAGAACCGCCGGAACGAGGCCTCCAAGGAAATCGGCAAGGCCAAGGGATCGGGCGACAACGCCCGCGCCGACGCGCTGATCGAGGAGGTCGGCACGCTGAAGGCCGAAATCCAGGAGGGCGAGGAGACCGAGCGGCGGATCGACGCCGACCTCGAGGACGTGCTCGCGCGCATTCCGAACGTGCCGCTGGACGACGTGCCGGTGGGCGAGGACGAGGCCGGCAACGTCGAGATCCGGCGGGTCGGCGAGCCGCCCCGGATGAACGACGCCAAGGAGCATTTCGAGCTCGGCGAAGCCCTCGGCATGATGGAGTTCGAGCAGGCGGCGAAGATTTCGGGCGCGCGGTTCACCATTCTCAAGGGCCAGCTGGCGCGGCTCGAGCGGGCGCTCGGCCAGTTCATGCTCGACCTCCACACCGGCGAACACGGCTACAGCGAGACCGCCGTGCCGCTCTTGGTGCGCGACGAGGCGCTGTTCGGCACCGGCCAGCTGCCGAAGTTCTCCGAGGATCTGTTCCACACCAACGAAGGCCGCTGGCTGGTGCCGACGGCCGAAGTGCCGCTCACCAACCTTGTGCGCGAGCGCACCCTCGACGCCGCCGAACTGCCGATCCGCGTCACCGCGCTGACGCCCTGCTTCCGCTCCGAGGCGGGGGCCGCCGGCCGCGACCAGCGCGGCATGCTGCGCCAGCACCAGTTCTACAAGGTCGAGCTGGTGTCGATCACCGACGAGGAGAGCTCGATCGCCGAGCTCGAACGGATGACGGCCTGCGCCGAGGAGGTGCTGAAACGTCTCGGCCTCGCCTACCGCGTGGTGACGCTGTGCACCGGCGACATGGGCTTCGGTGCCCGCAAGACCTACGACATCGAGGTCTGGCTGCCGGGGCAGGGTACCTATCGGGAGATCTCCAGCTGCTCGGTCTGCGGCGACTTCCAGGCCCGGCGGATGAACGCCCGCTACAAGATCGCCGGCGAGAAGGCCCAGCGTTTCGTCCATACGCTGAACGGCTCGGGCGTGGCGCTCGGCCGGGCGCTCATCGCGGTGATGGAGAACTACCAGAACGCCGACGGCTCGATCACCGTGCCGGAGGCGCTGCGGCCCTATATGGGCGGGATCGAAACCATCGCGGCGACCTGACCCATGCGCATCCTGATCACCAATGACGACGGCATCGATGCGGACGGCCTCGCCGTCCTGGAACGGGTCGCCCATGCAATGTCGGACGACGTCTGGACGGTCGCGCCGGAGACCGACCAGAGCGGCCTGTCGCACTCGCTGACGCTGTCCTCGCCGCTCCGGCTGCGCAGGCTCGGCGACAAGCGCTTCGCGGTCCGCGGCACGCCGACGGACTGCGTCATCATGGCGGTGCGCAAGGTGATGGACGGCCTGCCGGATCTCGTCCTGTCCGGCATCAATGCCGGGCAGAACATCTGCGAGGACGTGAGCTATTCGGGCACCGTCGCCGGCGCGATGGAGGGCATGATGCTCGGCATCCGCTCGATCGCCCTCAGCCAGGCCTTTGCCCCCGGCAGCGACCGGGAGGCGCTGTGGAACACCGCCGAGGCGCATGCGCCGGCGGTGATCGAGAAGCTGGCGGGCTTTCCCCTGCCGCCGGGCCATCTCCTCAACGTCAACTTCCCCGCCGTCGAGGCCGATGCCGTCGCCGGGATCGCGGTGACGCGGCAGGGCAAGCTCGACTATTCGCTCGGCATCGAGGAGCGACGGGACGGCCGCGGCTTCCCGTATTTCTGGCTGAAGTTCGGGCGACAGGTCGGGCCGGACGTCGCGGAATCCGACATCGCCGCCCTGCAGGCCGGGATGATCTCCGTCACGCCGCTGCAGCTCGACCTGACAGCGGAAAGCCTGCGCGGACAACTCGCCGACGCGCTCAGATGACGCCGGATCCCGATCGCGAACGGCTCGCGGAGTTCCTCGTCAGGCTGCGGGGGGAGCCGCATCTGGCGCCTGCCGTGTTCAACGCCGTGGAAAGCGTGCCGCGGCGGCTGTTCCTGCCGGCCGGCATCGACGATCCTTATGAGGATCGCACGGCGCCGATCGCCTGTGGCGAGACGATGCCCGGCGCGCTGGCGGCGGTGCGCATCGTGGCCGCGCTGGAGCCCGAGCCCGAGCAGCGGATCCTCGAGATCGGCACCGGCAGCGGCTACGTCACCGCGCTGCTCGCCCGGATCGTCGGCCACGTCACCACCTTCGAGCGCTATCGCCGGCTGCTGAAGGCCGCCGCCCAGCGCTTTCGCGATCTCGGCATCAGCAACGTCACGCCGATCTTCGAGGATGGCCGGGACGGATTTGCGAGCGGCAGCCCCTACCATCGCATCGTCATCCACACTGCCTTCCCCGCCCCTCCCAAGCAGTTCCTCGAGCAGCTCGGCGTCCATGCCTCGCTGATCTGTGCCATCGGCCCGGGCGACGGCGAACAGATGCTGGTCCGCCTGCGCAAGGTCGGCAGCCGCTTCGAACGCGAGGATCTCGGCCCGGTGCGCTACCAGCCGATCGCCTTCGGCAAGGCCGACGTCCTGTAGCCGAAATGCCGCGAGGAGAACTTCCCTCGGCAGAATTCGCCTTTCTGGCAGGAGACTTAACCGGGTAGTAAGATTAACGCGCTTCAATGTTCCTCGAAGAATCCATTGCCTACCGAAGGAACTGTGATGCGCTTACCCGTGTTGAGTCGCTTGCACCGAGGCATGTTCGGTTCCGTCGCCGCGCTCTCCATGGCGGGCCTGCTTGCCGGCTGCAGCGGTGACGTCGCGCGGTTCGACGACGGCTTCTACACCGGAGCCGTACCGCAGACCGTGCCCGTGCAGCCGTCGCCCCAGAGCCAGCCCTATCCCGGCGCCGTCGACGGCACCACGACCGGAGCCATCGCTCCGGCCGGTGGCGGCTATCTCGGTGGTCCGCAGCCCTCCGCCTATCCGTCCTCCGGGACGATGCAGCGCGGCCAGCTGCCGCCGCCGTCCGAGCCGACCTACCGGAGCCAGGGCTCGGACTACCGGAGCCGCCAGACCAGCGACATGCGCTCGGAGCCGGTCCGCTCCGCGCAGACGAGCGACATGCGCCAGCCGGAGGCGCGCGGCAGCGATGACCGTTCGCCCGCCCCGGCGAGCCGCGGCGCGCCGCCGACCACCCTGCAGCAGCAGGCCGCCCAGATCGCGACGCCGCAGTCGCGTCCGTCCAACGAGTCCCGCGCCACCCCCCCGGCGCGCCAGGAGACCGGGCGCGGTGCGGCCGGGAACGTCACCGTCGCCTCCGGCGACACGCTGAACGGGATCGCCCGCAAGGCCGGCGTGTCGGCCGACGCGATCCGCCAGGCGAACAATCTCGATTCCGACACGATTCGGCTCGGCCAGACGCTGATGATCCCGGCCGGCGGCAGGATGCCCGCCGCAAAGCCGGCCGAGACGACGCAGGTGGCGGACGCTCCTGCGGCGAGGACGCGAGCGCCGGCGAAGGTGGCCGAGGTCCAGACGCCGGCGAAGTCGGACGTCGCAGCCAAGAGCGGCCGGATCGCCACCCCGGCGCCGGCCCTCGACACCACCGCGACCGGCTCGGTCAAGCAGGAAGTCCAGGAGCAGGTGGCGGCGGTCGCGCCGAACTCCACCGGCATCGACCAGTTCCGCTGGCCGGTGCAGGGCCGCGTCATCAACCGCTACGGCGAGAAGGTCGACGGCCGACGCAACGACGGCGTCAACATCTCGGTGCCCCGCGGCACGCCGGTCAAGGCCGCCGAGAACGGCGTCGTCATCTATGCCGGCGACGGCCTCAAGGAATTCGGCAACACCGTCCTCGTCAAGCACGACAACGGCCTCGTGACGGTCTACGGCCACGCCGACAAGCTGTCCGTCAAGAAGGGCGACGACGTGCGGCGCGGCCAGGTGATCGCCCAGTCCGGCATGAGCGGCGACACCGAAATCCCGCAGCTGCATTTCGAGGTCCGCAAGAACTCGACGCCGGTCGATCCGATCAAGTATCTGCAGTAGGCCCGTCCCCAGAGGGGCCCGAACACGATCCGGACGCGGGCGACCGCTCGTCCGGATCGTCGTCGTCCGGTGCCGACCTGCCCATCTTGCGACGTCCGAAGGATCCCGCCGGGATGCCGGTTCGCCAGTCGGCTTCCTCGCCGCTCCAGCATGATCGCGAAAAGCGGCAACCGGTTTTCGGGAAAGATCATGCAGCAACATAAGATGGAGCGGGGTGTCGATCGCAGCCGATCTCATCCCGCTCCAACGCGATCCGGGCTCCGGCCCCGTCGATCGGATCGCGGCGAACCGCTCTTGCGGCGGCGCGTCCGGCCGGTGATGGTCGCGGTGCTCGGGCGGCGTGCCGCGCTTCAGGCAAGGCGGGGCCGCGCTCGTCCGGAGACGCTCCCGCCGCAAGATATCGCCCCCTGTCAGGTTTCTGCCGTGTCCCGTTCCGATGGATGAAGCCTTGCCGACGTCCCCCGACGCCTCGCCGGCTCCTGCCTCACCCGGCGATGCGCCCCTCGGCGGCGCTGCCGTCGTGAGCGCGCAGGCACCGGTCGTGCCCGTGACGGGAACGGCGACGGCGGCTGCCGCCCTGACGGCCGGCGGCGCGCTGGCGCTGCTCGTCCTCGGTGCGGCGGCGATGGCGATCTCCCCGGTCTTCGTCCGGAATGCCGAGGTCGGCCCCTTTGCCAGCGCCTTCTGGCGGGTGTTCACCGCGCTCCCGCTGCTCGCCCTGTGGGCCGGGATCGAGAGGCGCGGCAGGCGGGGCCGCAGCAGCCCGGACAAGCCGCTCGATCGCGTCGATCCGCGGGTGGTCGCTCTGGCGGGCCTGTTCTTCGCCGGCGACCTCGCCTTCTGGCATCTGGCGATCATGCACACGACGATCGCCAATGCGACGTTCTTCGCCTGCCTCGCGCCGCTCTGGGTGGCGCTGCTGTCGCGGGTGACGATCGGCGAGACGGTGTCGCGGACGACGTTTCTCGGCCTCGCGGTCTGCGTGCCGGGAGCGGCGCTGCTGATCCTCCATTCCGGCAACGGCGAGGGCTCGCCGCTCGGCGACCTCTACGGCCTCGTCACCTCGCTGTTCTTCGGCCTCTATTTCCTCGCCGTCAGGCGGGCGAGGGCGGCGCTGGGCGCTGGCGCGACGACGCTGTTCTCGAGCCTCGTGACGACGGCGATCCTGTTGCCCGTCGCGATTCTCTCGGGCGAGGCGCTGCTGCCGGCATCGGCGGCGGGCGGGCTCAACCTCGCCGCCCTGGGGCTCGTCAGCCATGCCGGCGGCCAGGGGCTTCTGTCGGTGGCGCTCGGCGTGCTATCGGCATCCTTCTCGTCGCTGGTGATCTTCGTCGAGGCGGTGGCGGCGGCGCTGTTCGGCTGGCTGTTCGCGGGCGAGCGGCCGGGACTGGCGCAGATCGCCGGCGGCTGCCTGATTCTCCTCGGCATCGCCCTTGCCCGGCCGCGGCGCGCCGCAGGAACGTCATCGAATGATGATACGGGGCGCGCGATACGCCCCCTGGTCGTTGACACCGCCCGAGGCAACGCGAACACTGCGGATTCGAAAGTCGATTGATTTCAGGAAGTCCAATATGAAGCTCGTAGGCGTGTTCCAGGCGATGCCGAAACCCCTTCGCCTGGTCCTCATGGCCGCTGGCGCCTTCGTGCTCGGCGCACCGTTGACCGCCGTCAGCGCCAGGGCCGACTTCAGGGTCTGCAACGGCACGCAGTCGCTGGTCGGCGTCGCCATCGGCTACCGTACGGAAGCCGGCTGGACGACGGAGGGCTGGTGGCGCATACCGGCGACGACGTGCAAGTCGATCATCGAGGGGCCGCTCGCCTCGCGCTATTACTACGTTTATGCCGAGGACGCCGACGGCCGCAGCCGCTGGGCGGGACAGATCAACCTCTGCATCGCCGAAAACGAATTCAAGATCACCGGACGCCAGGACTGCCTGAAGCGCGGCTATCAGCGCATGGGTTTCCGGGAGTACGACACCGGCGAACAGGCGAGCTGGATGGTACAGCTCACCGAAGCGCCACGAAACGAATCGGGGAACGAATGAGACGCAACCGTAGGGTCAAGATCCTCGCGACGTTGGGACCTGCCTCTTCGTCGGAAGAGATGATCCGCAAGCTGCACGAGGCGGGCGCAGACGTCTTCCGCATCAACATGAGCCACGCCGACCACCCGCTGATGCGCGAATTGGTCCAGCGCATCCGCAAGGTCGAGTCCGACGTCGGCCGGCCGATCGGCATCCTCGCCGACCTGCAGGGGCCGAAGCTCCGGGTCGGCAAGTTCGCCGACGGCAAGGTCTCGCTGAAGCTCGGCCAGACCTTCACCCTCGACGACAATCCGGCGCCCGGCGACGACACCCGCGTCCAGCTGCCGCATCCCGAGATTCTCGAGGCGGTCGAGGTCGGCCACCGGCTGCTGATCGACGACGGGCGGCTGCAGCTCGAATGCATCTCGACCGACGCCCATCACATCGCCTGCAAGGTGGTGGCCGGCGACAAGATCTCCGACCGCAAGGGCGTGTCCCTGCCGGACACGACGCTGGCGACCGGCGCTTTGACCGAGAAGGACCGGGCGGACCTCGACGCGGTCCTCGCGGAGAACGTCGACTGGGTGGCGCTGTCCTTCATCCAGCGGCCCGACGATCTCGCCGAGGCGCGCAAGATCGCCCGCGGCCGGGCCTTCCTGTTGTCGAAGATCGAGAAGCCCCAGGCCGTCGAACGGCTCGACGAGATCATCGAACTCTCCGACGCCATCATGGTGGCGCGCGGCGATCTCGGCGTCGAACTGCCGCTCGAGGCGGTGCCGGGCATCCAGAAGCGCATCACCCGGGCCTGCCGCAAGGCCGGCAAGCCGGTGGTCGTCGCGACGCAGATGCTGGAATCGATGATCACCGCGCCGGTGCCGACCAGAGCCGAGGTCTCCGACGTGTCGATCGCCGTCTACGAGGGCGCCGACGCGATCATGCTGTCGGCCGAATCGGCGGCGGGCGACTATCCCGTCGAGGCGGTGTCGACGATGGACCGCATCGCCCAGTGCGTCGAGAAGGACCCGCTCTATCCGGGCATCATCTTCGCCCAGCGCCCCGAGCCCGAGCCGACCGGCGCGGACGCGGTCTCGCTGGCGGCGCGGCAGATGGCCGAGACGATCGGCGTGGCGGCGATCGTCACCTACACGGCGACCGGCACGACCGGGCTTCGCACCGCCCGCGAGCGGCCGCAGATCCCGATCGTCGCGCTGTCGCCGGTGCTCGCCACCGCAAGGCGCCTGTCGCTGGTCTGGGGGCTGCACTGCGTGGTGACCGAGGACGCCCAGAGCCTCGACGACATGGTCGACCGGGCCTGCCGGATCGCCGTCGAGCAGAAATACGCCCGGGCGGGCGAGCGCATCATCGTCACCGCCGGCGTGCCGCTGCGCACCCCCGGCGCCACCAACATGCTGCGCATCGCCTATATCGGCTCGGACGGGCTGTCGGCGGTTTGATGGCTGAAGGGGCGGGCTCGCAGTCGGCCCGCTTCACGCCGCTGCAGAAGAGCGGCGGGCAGGACGATACCGCGGCGGGGTGAGCGGCGAGACAGAGCGTCGAGATCATATCTGCGCCGCGCCTCCCGCCCCAAGGCAACGAACCGTTGGACTTAAACGAAAACGGGCGGCCCGAAGGCCGCCCGTTCTTGCGTTGCGATGGAAGGTCGGATCACTCGGCCGCGGCGCTGTCGCCGTCGGCGGCGGCGCGGGCTTCCTCGATCCACTTGTTCCAGGTGTCCTGGTGGCCCTGGATCCAGGCGTCGGCGTGACGCTCGATGTCGGCTTCGGAATCCTCGCCGTTCTGGATCAGCAGGTTCTCGGCGCTGATGTCGTTGGCCGGCAGCTTCATGATCGAGAACAGCTTGGCCGCCGCCGGATTGGCGTCGGTGAATTCCTTGTTGGCGGCGATCTTCTGAACGTTGACCTCGAAGCCGTAGTTCGAGCCGTCCGGCAGGGCGGTGTCGACGCCGCTGCGCGAGCCGGGCAGGGCCGACTTCGGAACGTTCAGCCAGACGGTGTCCTCGCCCGGAACCAGCACGCCGGAGACCCAGTAGGGCGTCCAGGTGTAGTAGAGGATCGGCTGGCCGTCCCTGTAGCGCGAGATGGTGTCGGCGATGATCGCCGAATAGGAACCCTGGTTGTGGGTCACGGTATCGCGCAGCTCGAAGGCATCCAGCTGATGCTCGATCACCTTCTCGCAGCCCCAGCCGGGGGTGCAGCCGGTCAGATCCGCCTTGCCGTCGCCATTGGTGTCGAACAGCTTGGCGATCTCGGGATCCTTGAGCTGGCCGAGATTGGTGATGTCGTGCGCTTCGGCCGTCTTCTTGTCGATCAGGTAGCCCTGGAGCGCGTTGTCGGAATAGACGCCCTCACGGAACAGCTTGTCCGTGCCGCCGGCCTCCTGGAAGAAGTCCTCGTGCAGGGGATCCCAGCTGTCGGCGAGGAAGGTGCCGTCGCCATTGGCAACGGCGACATAGGCCGTGGCGTATTCCAGTTCCTTGATGTCGTTGACCGTATAGCCGAGCTCCTCGAGCCCCTTCATGACCAGCATGGTCTGGAAGGTCTCGCCGGCGAGCGACGACTTCAGCGGGGTGACGGTGATGCCTTCGCCCGGCATGTCCTGGGCGGTGGCGGCACCGGTGGCAAGAATCGCGGCGATGCCGGCCGACGCTGCGAGCGCCCGGAGTGCGCTTTTTCGGATCGGTTTGGTCATGCTCGATCTCCTGTCTGATCTGGGGGTCGATGGTGGCACGCGAGCCGAGGCTGCGTGCCCTGAGATGCAGGCCGGCTAGAGGCGCCCGCCCGCGATGGACAGTCAGGCCGCCTTCGGCCTTCCTGCAGACTTTTCGACCTCAACGCTGCGGCTGCGCAGCCTTGTGACGAGGCCGATGGGTCCCGTCGCGTACCAGGCGACGTTGCCGCGGTCGCGCCGCGAGACGCCGAGCGACTGGGTCATCCGGTCGATGATGATCGCCAGGATGACGATGCCGACGCCGCCGACCGTGGCGAGGCCCATGTCGAGCCGGCCGATGCCGCGCAGCACCATCTGGCCGAGGCCGCCGACGGCGATCATCGAGGCGATCACCACCATGGACAAAGCCAGCATCAGGGTCTGGTTGAGGCCAGCCATGATGGTCGGCATGGCGATCGGCAGCTGCACCTTGTAGAGGAGCTGGCGGTTCGAGGCGCCGAAGGCGCGGGCCGCCTCGATCAGGTCCGGCGGCACCTGGCGGATGCCGAGATTGGTGAGCCGCACCAGCGGCGGCAGGGCGAAGATGATGGTGACGACGACGCCGGGCACGTTGCCGATGCCGAACAGCATGACGATCGGCACCAGATAGACGAAGGCGGGCGTCGTCTGCATGGCGTCGAGCACCGGGCGCACGAAGCCGGCGACGCGGTCGTTGCGGGCGATCCAGATGCCGAGCGGCAGGCCGACGACGGCGCAGAAGAACACCGCGGTGATGACCAGCGACAGTGTCACCATGGCCTCGGTCCACGCGCCGATGAGGCCGACGAAGGTCATGGCGAGGACGGCGCCGACGGCGAGGCGCGGGCCGGCCAGCTGCCAGGCGAGGAGGCCGATGAAGGCCAGCATCACCAGCGAGGGCGTGCCGAGGAGGATCGAATCGACGCCGGACAGGACGCTGTCGATCGGCCAGCGGATCGCCTGGAAGATCGGCCGGAAGTTGGAGACCACCCAGTCGAGGAAGTGCTCGACCCATGTCTGCAGCGGAATGACCGAATGGTCGAAGGGGTGGAGGAAGTCGAAATGCTGCTCCGGCGCCGGGGCGGCGTTGGACAGCCAGTCCGGCGTCGCGGCGGCGTCGCTGCCGGCCGGCGGCGCGGCGCTGCCAGCCGCGTCGGCGCCCCCGGAGGACGGCGTGCCACCGGAGGACGGCGTGCCCCAGGGATTGGAGGCCGCGCTCGGGGCGTCGGGAGCTGCGTCGGCGGCGGCGGGCGTTTCCGCCGTGTCGTTGGCCGATGGTGCGGGGCCGGTCGCCCAGGGGTTGGAACTCTGGGCGAGGAGCGTCTCGCCGTTCTGGCTCGCCGCCTCGGGCGGCATCGTCGAAGTCTGTTCCGTCAAAATCTGTTCGGTCATGGGGCGCTCTCCGCGCGGTTCATCGCCTGCAGGAGCCGGCCGCGCGAGACGACGCCGAGATAGCGGCCGTCGCCGTCGACGACCGGCAGGCCGCAGCGGGCCTCGGCGACGCGGCTGATGATCTCGCCGAGCTTGGCGTCGCCTTGAAGCGGCGCGACGTCGGGCAGGAAAGCGCTCTTCATGCTCGGGCGCTTTTCGCGCAGGGCCGCCTCGAGGGAGGCGGCGGAGACCACGCCCTGAAACTGCTGCCGGCTGTCGACGACGTAAGCGTAGTCCCGATCGGCCTCGGCGATCCGCTGCAGGGCGCCGCGCAGATTGTCGCCGCCCTCGAAGATCGTCACCTGCCTCTTCGCCGCCACGTCGCGGGCGCTGAGGACGTTGGTGACGTCGACGCCCCGGAAGAAGGAGCGGACATAGTCGTCGGCGGGGTTGTTGAGGATCTCGTCCGGCGTTCCGACCTGGACGACGCGGCCGCCCTCCATGATGGCGATCCGGTCGCCGATGCGCATGGCCTCGTCGAGATCGTGGGAGATGAAGACGATGGTGCGGCGCTGCTCGGCCTGGAGGGCCAGCAGCTCGTCCTGCATCTCGGTGCGGATCAGCGGATCGAGGGCGCTGAAGGCTTCGTCCATCAGGAGGAGCGAAGGATCGTTGGCGAGCGCCCGGGCCAGCCCGACGCGCTGCTGCATGCCGCCGGAAAGCTCGTTCGGATAGGAATGGCCGTAGGGGCCGAGACCCACCTGCTCCAGCGCCTCGCGAGCCCGCTTCTCGCGGGTCGGCACGTCGACGCCGGACAGCTCGAGCCCGAAGGCGGCGTTCTGCAGGACGGTCAGATGCGGCAGGAGCGCGAAGGACTGGAACACCATCGACACGTGCTGGCGCCGGAACTCCATGAGCTCCTTCTCGGACATCTTGGCGATGTCGGCGTCCTTCACGACGATCTCGCCGGCCGACGGCGTGATCAGGCGGTTCAGCATCCTGACGAGGGTCGACTTGCCGGAGCCGGAGAGGCCCATGACGACGAAGATCTCGCCCTCCCTGACGGAGAAGCTCGCGTCCGAAACGCCAAGCATCATCCCCGTCTCGGCGAATATCTTGTCCTTGTCCTTGCCCGACCGATAGAGTTCGATCGCGTCCTGCGGCCGGTCCCCAAACACCTTGAAGAGATTGCGAACCGTGAGCGCGTCCGTTTGACTCAAACCAACAGCCCCCTGTTCGGATTTCCGATCCGGTGAAAAACTCTGCATGCTGTGAAGATCATGGCATGTCATTAGGCAATTATGGCAGTGCTGTCGAGTCTCGAACCGGGAAGATGTGCCGGTACGGCGGCGCGGCGGCTCGGTCTCCGCGGAAAGTGCTCAGTCTTATCAGGGGCTTGTCCGGATCGGGTGCCGGCGGTGCCAAAACCGTCAGCGAGCGGCGGGCGGGCGACAATATGGCGGTCTGCGGGCAAGGCATCCACGCGATCGGGCGGACATGCGAACGCCCGGCGCGGGGGCGCACCGGGCGTTACGGATCGGCATGGTTGGTGGGCCGGAAAAGTCCGGCAGCGGTCTCGGGCAGGCCTTGCCATGGCCCCGAGGCTGCAGGCTGTCCGAAGCTTACTGCGAAGACGTATCGCTGTCGGAGCCGTCGTTCGTGTCGTCGTCGGAACCGTTGCCGGAGGAGGCGTTGGATTCCGACTGACCGGACTGGCCCGACTGGCCGGACGTGCCCGGCTGGCCGGACTGGCTGCCCTGGCCACCCTGGCGCTGGGCGCCCATGACGCGGCCGCTGGTGTCGATCATCATGACGACGCGCTCGCCGTCCGGCGTGGTGGCCTGGACGAGATAGGCGGCATCCATGATCGAGGCGTCTTCGTATCCGGCGGTCTTCAGCGCATCGAGCACCTTCTTCTGCGAGGCCACCATGTCCTCGGTGGTGATGGCGGCCTGGCCACCGGTGCCCTGGCCGGACGTCGTCGACTGATCGCTCATGTTCGACTGGTTGGTGTTCGCCGCATCGGAACCGGTATTGCCCGACTGCGCAAGCGCCGGAGCAGCGGTGAAGGCGAGAATGGTCGTGGCGAGAATCGTCTTTTTCATAGATGTTCCTCCGTTTGTTTCTGCAACGCCGCGCCGATCGCGCCGGGCGTTACTCATGGAGGGCAATCGAAAGACGATCGGATCGTTCCGACGTGTTCCTTACCAGAACATTAACGCTCGTTGGTCGCCAAAATAGTCGTGCGGGCGCAGATGCCGGCGCCCGGACGACGCGGTGGATGCCATGCCGATGTCGATGGAATGAGGATGGCAGGCCGCTGCCGGGCCGCCCTGACAGCCGCGCCTCGGACGCCGTGATGCCGGCGCGGCGTGGGTGGCATACCGTCGGCTCCGGTCCTCGGAAGGCGCCGAGGGCTTGCCGTTCAAGCACCGCCGGGTTCAGATCACCGGGCCGGTCAGCTCCTCGGACAGGCGTCCCGCGGCATCCTGGGCGGATTTCAGCGCCGGATAGACCGCGAGGACGTTCAGATAGGTCTCCAGCGCCTTCTGCTTCTCGTCGAGGCGTTCGAGAATCATGCCGAGCCCCATCAACGCGCCCCAGTGGCGCGGTTCGCGGCCGAGGGTCTGCTCGATGTCGGCGAGGGACTTGCCCCAGCGGTCCATGGAGAAATTCAGCGTCGCCCGGCGGTTCCAGGCTTCCGCATAATCGGGATCGAGGACCAGCGTCTGGTCGAGCACGTCCATCGCGGCGACATTGTCCTTCTGGCCCATGGCTTTCGCCGCGCGCTGCATCAGGAGGTCGATGGTGGCGCTGCCGGACCGCCGCCACTCGCGCTCGATGCGCGCCGCGATGCGGGCCGCCTTGGTGCCGTCCGGCTGCTTGCGAAGCTCGGAGAACAGCCGGTCGATCTTTTCCTCGCGGGTTTCGTCCGGTCGGCCGTCCGCCTGCTGCGTCGCCGGATCGTTCGGCGGGACGATCTCGGCCGCGTCGTCGTCCACGGGCGGGGCGCTGCCGAAGGCATCGGGCGGGCTCTGGGGGGCCTCGTCCGGCGGCGGCACGATCATGGGCGAGTTCTCGCCCCCCGGCATCGGCGGATTGTCGCCGCCCGGCGCGGGCGCGATGCCGCCTTCGGGAGGCGCGACCGTGGGGGGCGGTGCCGTGTCCTGGGCTGCCGAGACCGTCGGCAGGCCGAGGGCGAAGGGGAGGGCGCAGAGAAAGAAGGTCAGGATCCGCATGGCCGGAGACTCCCTCATCGTCGCAAGGCTGTCAATTTGACGATGTCGTGAAGCGGACAACGCAAAAACCCGCCCCGGAGATGCCCCGGGAGCGGGTTTTCGAAACTTGCGAAAGGATGCGCGCCCAGCCGCGGCCGGGCGAGCGCCTCAGCCCTGGCGGGCCTTGAAGCGCGGCGCTTCCTTGTTGATGATGTAGATGCGCCCCTTGCGGCGAACCATGCGGTTGGCGCGGTGACGGCCCTTGAGGGACTTCAGGGAGTTCTTGATCTTCATGACTTCACCGGATCGATCGTCGCGACGATCGGATCCTTCCGCTCCGCCGCATGAGAAAAAGCGCACCATGACGGGTGCGCCGGGATGATGGTTGCCAGATAGCCAGAAGACGGATTGATGTCAATCTCCCGTCCGGCGATTTGCGGGGCGTCAGGCCCCGTCGGTGCGGGGCGTGACGCGGGTGATGTGGCCCATCTTGCGGCCGCGGCGGGTCTCGGCCTTGCCGTAGAGATGCAGGATGCTGCGCGGCTCGGCGACGAGCTGATCGAAGCGGCCGACATCGTCGCCGATGAGGTTTTCCATGACGCAGTCGAAATGTCGCTCGGGACTCGCCAGCGGCAGGCCGGCGATCGCCCGCACGTGATTCTCGAACTGCGAGGCGAGGCAGGCCGCCTCGGTCCAATGGCCGGAATTGTGGACGCGCGGGGCCATCTCGTTGACGAGGAGGGCGCTGTCCCTGCCGACGAAGAACTCGACGCCGATGACGCCGACATAGTTCAGATGGGTCAGGATCCTGGCGGCCACGCCTTGCGCCTCGGCGGCGATGTCCGGGGTGATGCGGCCGGGGACCGTCGAGGATTTGAGGATGCCGAGGGTGTGGACGTTCTCCGCCGGGTCGTAGGCGGCGATGGCGCCGTCCCGCCCGCGCGCCGCGATGATCGAGAGTTCGAATGCGAAGGGCACCCGCTTCTCGAGGATCGCCGGGGCGCGGCCGATTTCCTCGAAGGCGTCGGTGAAGGTGGTCTCGGCGTTGATTCGGGCCTGACCCTTGCCGTCATAGCCGAATCGCCGGGTCTTCAGGATGCAGTCGCCGCCGAGGTCGAGCAGCGCGTGGCCGAGCTCGTCCGCCGCGTCGATCGCCCGCCACTCGGCGGTGGCGACGCCGATGCCGTTGAGAAACGCCTTCTCGACCACCCGGTCCTGGGAGACCTCGAGGGCTTCGGCGGGGGGCGACAGCTCTGTGCCGCCCATCGCCTTGCGCAGCGGCTCCACCGCGACGTTCTCGAACTCGAAGGTGACGACGTCGGAGATGGCGGCGAGCTGGGCGAGCAGCGCCTCGTCGCCATAGGGCCCGACGATCAGGCGGCTCGCCACCTGGGCGGCCGGGCAGGCGGGATCGGGATCGAGCACCGCCACCTTGTAGCCGAAGCGCGCGGCGGCCATGGCCAGCATGCGGCCGAGCTGGCCACCGCCGACGATGCCGATGGTGGCGCCGGGGGCAAGCGGAAAGCCGGTCACGCTTCGTCCCTCGGCGCTTCTTCCACCGAGGCGGTCTGGGCCTCGCGCCAGGCATCGAGGCGGCCGGCGAGAGCCTCGTCCGACAGAGCGAGGACGGCGGCAGCCAGAAGCGCGGCGTTGACCGCGCCGGCGCGGCCGATGGCGAGGGTTCCGACCGGGATGCCGGCCGGCATCTGGACGATCGACAACAGGCTGTCCTGGCCGGACAGGGCGCGGCTCTCGACCGGCACGCCGAACACCGGCAGCGGCGTCATCGCCGCCGTCATGCCGGGCAGGTGGGCGGCCCCGCCGGCACCGGCGATGATCACCTTGAAGCCCTCGTCCCTCGCCCCCCTGGCGAAGCCGTAGAGCCGCTCCGGCGTCCGGTGGGCCGAGACGATGCGGGCCGCATGGCCGATGCCGAGGCGGTCCAGCGTCTCGGCGGCGTGTTTCATCACCGGCCAGTCGGACTGGCTGCCCATGATGATCGCGACGGGTGTCGAAACCATGCTCACGCGCTGATGTCCGGTATGATCTGGTCCTCGAGGTCCTGCAGCCTGTCCTTGATGGCGAGCTTCTTCTTCTTCATGCGCTGGACGCGCAGACGGTCGCTGCCCATCGCCTCCATCGCCTCGATGGCCGCATCGAAATCGGCGTGATCCTGGCGAAGCCTCGCCACCTCCAGCCTGAGTGCCGCCTGCTCCTGTTCCCCCATCGATTTCCTTTCGAGACACTTCGTCGCGACGCCACCCGGCGCCCTCGGGAAAGCTCTTGCCACACCGTCACAATTTGTAAACCGGCCAATCACATGACGTCCCGGAATCTTGTTTCCGCGTTCGACAGTACCAAGCTTTTATGACACGCTCGCCAGGTTTCAGTCACGGCTCAAGTCTGGCGTGCCGGACCCAACTCTCGAAGGGAGATGCCAATGTCCTTGAACACCCACATCACGACGCTGGAGCAGCGCCATTCTGCCCTCGACCAGGAGATTACGGCAGCCTTTGCCTCAAAGCCAGCCATGAGCGATGCGGAGATCAGGGAGATGAAGCTCAAGAAGCTTCGGCTGAAAGAGGAGATCGAACGGCTCAGGCGCGACGAGCACTGAGCGTTTCGCGGTCCAATGCCGGGCGTGGCGAGAAGCCACGTCCGGAGTGACGACAAGGGGTCCGCAAGGGCCCTTTTTTTTGGCTGGGCCTCAGCCGTCGACCATCTTCCTCAGGACGTATTTCTGGATCTTGCCCGTCGACGTCTTCGGCACCTCGGCGAAGCGGATCTCCTTGGGACATTTGAACCTTGCGAGCTTCTCGCGGCAGTGGGCGATCAGCTCCTCCGCGCTCGCCTGCCGGCCGGGCTTCAGCTCGACGAAGGCAAGGGGAACCTCGCCCCATTTCTCGTCGGGCCTTGCGACCACCGCCGCCGTCTGGACGGCGGGATGCTGGTAGAGGGCGTTCTCCACTTCGATGGAGGAGATGTTCTCGCCGCCGGAGATGATGATGTCCTTCGCCCGGTCCTTCAATTCGATGTAGCCGTCCTCGTGGCAGACGCCGAGATCGCCGGAGTGGAACCAGCCGCCGCGGAACGCCTCGGCGGTGGCGGCGGGGTTCTTCAGGTAGCCGCGCATGACGATGTTGCCGCGGAACATGACCTCGCCGATGGTCTCGCCATCCGCCGGCACCCGTTCCATGGTCTCGGCGTCCATCACCGCGAGTTCCTCGAGCGCCGGATAGCGCACGCCCTGGCGCGCTTTCCTCGCGGCGCGGCCGGGTCCGTCGAGGTCGTTCCACTGGGCCTTCCAGGCATTGACCACGGCGGGGCCGTAGGTCTCGGTCAGGCCGTAGAGATGGGTGACGGCGAAGCCGGCCTCGGCCATGCCGGCCAGCACCGCCTGGGGCGGCGGCGCGGCGGCGGTGTTGAAGGTGACGGTGTGGCTGAAGTCGCGCTTGTCGCTGTCCTCGGCATTGATCAGCGCCGCCATCACGATGGGCGCGCCGCACAGATGGGTGACGCCGTGCTCGGCGATCGCGTCGTACATCGCCTTCGCCCGCACCCATCTGAGGCACACATGGGTGCCGGCCTGTAGCGCCAGCGTCCAGGGAAAGCACCAGCCGTTGCAGTGGAACATCGGCAGGGTCCACAGATAGACCGGATGGCCGGTCATCTCGGCGGCGACGATGTTGGCATAGCCCATCAGCGCGGCGCCGCGATGGTGGTAGACGACGCCCTTGGGATTGCCCGTGGTTCCCGACGTGTAGTTGAGCGAGATCGCGTCCCACTCGTCGCGGGGCATCTGCCAGGCGAAGGCCGGATCGCCCTCGGCGAGAAGCGCCTCGTATTCCAGGCTGCCGATGAAGTCGCCCTTCCTGGCGGGCGCCTCGGCGGGAAAGTCCGGGTCGTCGTAGTCGACGACGAGCGGCGAGACGCCGGCCTTTGCGATCGCCTCGGCCATGACGGCGGAGAATTCCCGGTCGACGATGACGAGCCTCGCCTCGGCATGGTCGAGCTGGAAGGCGATGATGTCGGCGTCGAGCCGGGTGTTGATCGAGAGCAGGACCGCCCCCGCCATCGGCACGCCGTGATGGGCTTCGAGCATCGCCGGGGTGTTGGAGAGCATCACTGCGACGGTCTCGCCGCGCCCGATGCCGCGCTGCGACAGCGCCGAGGCGAGCCGGCGCGAGCGGGCGTAGAAGTCGCGGTAGGACCGGCGCAGCGAGCCGTGGACGATGGCGATGCGGTCGGGATGGATCTCGGCCGCGCGGGACAGGTAGCTCAGCGGCGTCAACGGCTGGTGATTGGCGGCGTTGCGGCCCAGATGCTCGTCGTAGATGCCCATCGTGTCCTCCCGGTTTCGGCGTCGTGTCGGTCTTTGCCGCCATCGATCGCACAGGCTGCCCCGTCAGAGAAGCGCCATGCCTCCGTCATAGGCGAGTTTGAGCCCGATCGGCAGCAGCAGCCAGTAGATGATCCGGTAGAACACGCCCGGCTCGATCCGCTTGACCAGCCAGATGCCGGCGAGCGTCGCGACCGGCGCGAGGGGCAGCAGCACCGCCGAGGTGGCGAGATTCTCGTGGGAGAACTGGCCGAGCAGGAAATACGGCACGAGCTTCATCGCATTGACCGCGGCGAAGAAGACCACCGAGGTGCCGGCGAAGATCGGCGGCGCGATCTTCAGCGGGACGACATAGACCTGGAAGGGCGGGCCGCCGGCGTGGCTGACGAAGCTGGCAAAGCCCGCCACCGCGCCCCAGAAGGCCCCCTTCAGCGGCTGTTGCGGCCGCGCCGCCCGGGCCGCGCGCTCGCCGGCGAACCAGTTGGCGAAGAACCACAAGGCGAGAAGCCCGATGGTCAGGCGGAAGGCATCCGCCGAGACCGAGGCGGCGGTCAGATAGCCGGTGAGGACGCCGAGGCCGGCGGCGGGGAGCATGGTGAGGACGACGCCGCGATCGAATCGGCCGCGCCAGGCGGCAAGGCCGACCACGTCCATCACCACGAGGATCGGCAGGAGCACGCCGGCCGCGGTGACCGGATCGACGGCCATCGCCATCAGCGGCACCCCGACGAGGGCGGCGGTGCCGCCGAAGCCGCCCTTGGACAGGCCGACGAGGATCACCGCCGGAACGGCGAGGGCATAAAACAGCGGGTCGGTGATCACGGCAGCTTCGACGTCCTCTCGAGGCACACGGGATAGGCCGCCGGCGCTTCGCGGGCAAGGGCTTGATGTCGCATCCCTTCCCGCCTTCTCGACGCGCCTGGCGCGGCCGGCCGGATCTTGCCGTGCCGACCCTGCGGTCCCACCTTGCGGCCGAAGGAGAGCCCGCCGGCCGCAATCGTAGCGCGACGCCGTCGCCCGCCTCGCCGGCTTGCCGCTTCACAGCTGGGCGCGTCTGGGGTATCGACGATCCATCATGAACCTAGATCCAATCCGTTCCCGGCTGGTGCTCGTCACGACGCCGCTCCCCGATGCCGACGCCGAAGCGCGGATGCGCGCGGCCCTGTCCGGCGGCGACATCGCCTCCGTGCTCATCGATCCGGCCGGCCGCGACGCGGCGGCCTTCCAGCGCTTTGCCGAGATGCTCGTGCCGATCGTCCAGGAGGCGGGCGCGGCGGCGATCGTCGTCGACGACAGCCGTACCGCCGGCCGCGTCAAGGCCGACGGCCTGCATCTGACGGGCGGCGACCTCGAGGCGCTGGGCGAGGCGGTGTCGAGCTTCCGGCCGAAAATGATCGTCGGCGGCTCGGGCTTCGAGACCCGCCACGACGCCCTCGACGCCGGCGAGTGGATGCCCGACTACATCCTGTTCGGCCGCATCGGCGGCGACGCCGATCCCGAGCCCCACAAGAAGAGCCTGGCGCTGGCAGAGTGGTGGGCGCCGATCGTCGAGATCCCCTGCATCCTCCTCGCCGGCGGTGACCTGTCGACGCTGGAGGACGCCGCGGCGACGGGATCGGAGTTCATCGGGCTGTCGCGGGCGGTGTTCGGCGAGGGCGTCGATCCGGCTGCCGGCGTCGCCGCCGCCAACCGGGTGTTCGACGACGTGTTCGAGCGGTTCACCCCATGAGGCGGCCGGCCGATCCTCGCGGCGGGCAGAGGCTGTGGCGCGGCGTTCGCTCCGCCGTCGCCGCGGCCGGAGCGCTGGCGATCGCGGCCGCACTGTCGGCCGCGCCGTCGTCGGTCGGGGCGGCCGAGCCGGCACCCGGCGCGGCGGCGATGCCCGCAGCTGCGCCCGAAACCGCAGCCGGAGGCGAGGCCGCGACATCCGCCGGCCCGGCGGGAAGCGGGCCGAGCAAGGCCGATCTCGCCTATGGCGCCTATCAGCGCGGCTACTACGTCACGGCCATAGAACTCGCCGAACCGCTGGCCAATCTCGGCGATCCGGCGGCGCAGACGCTGCTCGGCGAGATCTACTCGCGCGGGCTGGGCGTCAAGCGCGACATGAAGGAGGCGGCGCGCTGGTATCAGGCGGCGGCCAAGGCCGGCAAGGCCGAGGCCCAGTTCCGCTACGCGATGATCCTGCTCGAAGGCTCGGCGGTGACGCGGGACGAGGCGCAGGCGAGGGACCTGATGCAGGCGGCCGCCGACCGCGGGCTGCCGCTCGCCGAATACAATTACGGCCAGATGCTGATCGAGAGCTCGCCGTCCGGCGGCTTCACCGACGCCGCCCGCTACTTCGAGAAGGCGGCGAAAGCCGGCGTGCCCGAGGCGCAATATGCCATGTCGCAGCTCTTCGCCAGCGGTCGCGGCGTCACCGAGGACCTTCAGAAGGCGCGGGCCTTCCTGCATGCTTCGGCGCTGAACGGCTTCACCATCGCGCAGATCGAGTACGGCATCTGGCTGATCAACGGCAAGGGCGGTCCGGCGAAGGCGGAGGAGGGCTTCCGCTTCCTCAGGCATGCCGCCGCGCTGGGCAATCCGATCGCCATCAACCGCGTCGCCCATCTCTACAAGGACGGGATCGGCACCGAACCGGACGTGGCCGAGGCGGCGAAATGGGCGGTTCTGGCCAAGCGCACGAAGAACAGCGACGCCGTTCTCGACGATTTCTTTCGCGGCCTCGACGCCGCGGCGCAGAAGACGGCCCTGGAGGCGGCGAACCGGTTTCGCTCGGGCTGACGGGCCGCGCGGGCCGCAACGGCTTGAATGGCGCGTGGATTTATGGTCTTGAGCGCCGACCTGCCCATGGGCGCGATGGCCGGAACATCGGCAGCCCGGCGCGGTCCGCATTCGGGCGCGCCGCTGCGGCAACAGATCGACGAACATGATGTCTGGCCGGCAGTCGCGCGCGGCCGCACCAGCTTTGAGAGAATCCGAGAGATCCGATGAAGATCAACGGCAATGAAATCCGCCCCGGCAACGTGATCGAGCACGATGGCGGGCTCTGGGTCGCGGTCAAGACCGCTCATGTGAAGCCCGGCAAGGGCGGCGCCTTTGCGCAGGTCGAGCTGAAGAACCTGATCGACGGCACCAAGCTGAACGAGCGCTTCCGCTCGTCCGAGACCGTCGAGCGCATTCGACTCGAGCAGAAGGACTACCAGTATCTCTACGCCGAGGGCGAGATGCTGGTGTTCATGGACAACGAGACCTACGAGCAGCTGGAACTGCAGCAGGACTTCGTCGGCGAGCGCTCGGCCTTCCTGCAGGACGGCATGATGGTGACGGTGGAAAGTCACGAGGACCGGCCGATCGGCATCAAGCTGCCCGACCAGGTGGTGCTGACCATCGTCGAGGCCGACCCGGTGGTGAAGGGCCAGACGGCGACGTCGTCCTACAAGCCCGCGGTGATGGAGAACGGCGTGCGCGTGATGGTGCCGCCCTTCATCGAGGCCGGTGAGAAGATCCTCGTCGACACAAACGAAATCACCTATCTGCGCCGCGCCGACTGAGGCGATCCGCCGAAACGCGCCGCCGCCATGACGGCGGCGTGTCGGTTCGACGACATTTCTGAAAGGTCAAGATGGCCCGTTCCGCACTGCTCAACGTCATGACGCAGGCCGCCATGAAGGCCGGCCGCTCGCTGATCCGCGACTTCGGCGAGGTGCAGAACCTGCAGGTCTCGGTGAAGGGCCCGGCCGACTTCGTCTCCAACGCCGATACAAGGGCCGAGGAGATCGTCTTCCGCGAACTGTCGCGCGTTCGGCCCGACTGGGGCTTCCTGATGGAGGAGCGCGGCGAGATCGAGGGCAAGGATCCGCAGCATCGCTGGATCGTCGATCCGCTCGACGGCACCACCAACTTCCTCCATGGCATCCCGAACTTCGCCGTCTCGATCGGCCTCGAGCGCGACGGCCAGATCGTCGCCGGGGTGATCTTCAACCCGGCGCAGGACGAGCTCTACGTCGCCGAGAAGGGCGGCGGCGCCTATGTCAACGACCGGCGCATCCGGGTGTCGGCGCGCAACCGCCTGCCCGAGAGCCTGTTCGGCACCGGGACGCCGTTCCTCGGCCATGGCGACCACGCCGGCTATCTCTACGAGCTGCGGCAGGTGATCGCCGAATCCGCCGGCATCCGCCGCTTCGGCGCCGCCTCGCTGGACCTCGCCTATGTCGCCGCCGGCCGTCTCGACGGCTACTGGGAGAAGGGGCTGAAGCCCTGGGACGTCGCCGCCGGGTCGATCCTGGTGCGCGAGGCGGGCGGCTTCGTCACCGGCATGACCGGCGGCAAGTTCGACCACATGGTCGGCGACATCGCCTGCGGCAACGAGCAGATCCACAAGGCGCTCGTCGGGCTGCTGGGCCAGGCGGCCAAGAAGCGCGCGGCGGCGCGCGCGGCGGACGAGGGCATCGACGGCAGGTAGGGTCGCCGCATCCGCAGGCTGCAGCGATGCCGGTCATTTTGGATGCTGACGTTTCCATTCGGGCCGATCTTGAATATGGTTTTTCTCGCTGGATATGGACCGCCAGTCAGAATCGCTTGGGTGTGTCGGCGCATCGGTGCCGGCGAATGCGGGGCGCGCAAGCAGATGGACTTTCCCTGACGGGCCAAAGAGTTGAGTGAAAGCTTAAGATGCAGGTCTTCGACGCGCCGAGCGAAAAGACGGGGAGACCGGTCGATTTCGATCCGAACCGGCTGTCGAGTCCGCTCGTCTTCCTCTGGTCCATGCTGGTGTTCCTGGCGCTCGCCGGCTTCGTCGCGGCGATCCTCGGCCGGCAGATCTCCACCGCCTTCACCACCAATCCCGGCCTCAACGGCCTGATCGTCGGCGTCCTCGGCGTCGGCATCTTCCTCGCGCTCCTGCAGGTCTGGCGGCTGTCGCGCGAAGTGCGGTGGGTCAACGCCTATCGCGACGGCTCGGCCGAGTTCGACAAGCTGAAGGACCCGGTCCTGCTCGCGCCGATGCGGGCGCTGATCGGCCGGCGGCGGTCGATCTCGCTGTCGACCATGTCGACGCGCTCGATCCTCGATTCCATCGCGACGCGCCTCGACGAGACGCGCGACATCGCCCGCTACCTCATCGGCCTCCTGGTGTTTCTCGGCCTGCTCGGCACCTTCTGGGGCCTGTTGCGGACCATCGGCTCGATCGGCACGACGATCCAGGGGCTGGATCCCGCCTCGGGCGATACCAATGCGGTGCTGAATTCGCTGAAGGCCGGTCTGTCGGCGCCGCTGGCAGGCATGGGCACGGCGTTCTCCTCCTCGCTCTTCGGCCTGTCGGGCTCGCTGGTGCTCGGTTTTCTCGACCTGCAGATCGGCCGGGCGCAGAACCGTTTCTACACCGAGCTGGAGAACTGGCTGTCATCGGTCACCGACGTCGGGTCCGACATGGTGCTGCCGGCGGCGGCCGCCCCGGCGGGCGGCGGGCGTGACGGCACCGACGAGTTGCGGCTGCTGTCGGACAAGCTGAACAAGATGATCACCGATCAGAGCGCCAATCCGCGCACCAGCGCGGCCATGGCCAATCTGGCCGAGAGCATCCAGGGCCTCGTCCAGCACATGCGCTCCGAGCAGCAGCTCTTGCGCGACTTCGTCGAGAGCCAGGCCGACGAGCAGCGGGAAATGCGTCTCGTCCTCGACAAGCTGGCCGGCCAGATCGGCTCCGACAGGCCGGTCGCCGCGGCCGGGCATGGGCCAGGACAAGGAACGGGACAGGGGCCGGGGCAGGTGGCGGGGCAGGCGGGCGACGCCGAGGCAGCGCCGCCGCCGCGGGCCGCACGGGAGAGCTGACGCGCCATGGCCTTGTCCAGGAACCGCCGCAGCGAACGCACGATCGACTACTGGCCGGGCTTCGTCGACGCCCTGTCGACGCTGCTCTTGGCGATCATGTTCCTGCTCTCGGTCTTCGTCCTGGCGCAGTTCCTGCTCAGCCGGGAGATCACCGGCAAGGACGCGGTGCTCGATCGGCTGAACAGCCAGATCAACGAGCTGACCCAGCTTCTGGCGCTCGAGCGCTCGTCGTCCCAGGACTACCAGGACCAGATCGCGACCCTGCGCGCTTCGCTCGCCGATGCCGAGGACGCACGGACGAGGCTGCAGCAGGCGCTGGATTCCGGCAGCGGTTCGGCGACTGCGGCGAACGAGCAGGTGAGCGACCTCGAGACCGCGCTCGACGACCAGAAGGCGCTCTCCCAGCGGGCCCGATCGCAGATCGAGCTCCTCAACCAGCAGCTCTCGGCGCTGCGCCAGCAGATCGCCGCGCTGGAAAACGCGCTGGAAGCCTCCGAGAGCCGTGACGAGCAGAGCCAGACCAAGATCGCCGATCTCGGCCGGCGGCTGAACGTCGCCTTGGCGCAGAGGGTGCAGGAGCTGTCGCGCTACCGCTCGGACTTCTTCGGCCGGTTGCGCGAGATCCTGTCCGACCGCGACAACATCCGGGTCGTCGGCGACCGCTTCGTCTTCCAGTCGGAGGTGCTGTTTGCGTCCGGATCGGATGTGCTGCAGCCCGAAGGCATGGCGGAGATGGCCAAGCTCGCGGATGCGATCAACGAGCTGGTCAAGGAGATCCCCTCGGACATCAACTGGATCATCCGCGTCGACGGCCATACGGACAACATCCCGATCACCGGGGGGCGCTACGAGGACAACTGGGAGCTCTCCAGCAACCGCGCCGATGCGGTCGTGCGCTTCCTGATCGACGAGGGCGTACCGCCGACCCGCCTCGCCGCCACCGGCTTCGGCGAGTTCCAGCCGCTGGAGGAGGGCGACAGCCCGGAGGCGCGGGCTCGCAACCGCCGCATCGAGTTCAAGCTGACAGAGCGGTGAGGCTGCGGGGCGGTGAGGGGCGGGGGCGGCGCCTTGTCGCGGCCCCGGCGACGACGGCGGTGATGATGCCGGCCCGCCGGCACCCCATATGACGACCATGAGCGAACTGATCGTCTGGCATGACGGATCATGCCCCCTTTGCCGGCGCGAGATCGCGCTGATGCGCCGGCTCGACCGGCGTGGCGCGATCACCTTCGTCGACGCCACCAGCGCCGAGGATTCATCCTGTCCGGTCGACAGGGCCGATCTCCTGGCGCGGTTCCATGCCAGCGAGGACGGCAAACTGCTTTCCGGCGCCGCCGCCTTCGCGGCCATGTGGCGCCAGATCCCCATGCTGCGCCCCCTCGGGCTGGCGGCCCGTTCGCCCGCCGTGCTGGCGCTGCTCGAACGCGGCTATCGCCGGTTCCTGCGCATCCGGCCGCGGCTGCAACGCTTCGTCGCCAGGGCGGGTGCCGCGTGAGGCCGCGGCCGGATCCCGCGCTTCCCGGCCAGGAGAGTGTCTGGGGCTATCCCCGGCCGGCGATCGCCGAGGCGAGCCCCGCGCATGTCGTCATCGAGCATGCGGGCCGCATCGTCGCCGACACGAGAGCCAGCATCCGGACGCTCGAGACCAGCCATCCGCCGAGCTACTACATCCCCAGGGCCGACATCGCGCCGGGCCTCCTGCGCCGCACGGCTGGAACCTCGTTCTGCGAGTGGAAGGGCGCGGCGGTCTATTACGACGTCGTCATCGGCGACATCGTCCTTGCGCGTGTCGGCTGGAGCTACCCCCATCCAAGCCCGGCCTTCGCCGCGCTTCGCGATCATGTCGCCTTCTACGCGGCGCCCTTCGAGCGCTGCAGCGTCGACGGCGAGACCGTGGTGCCGCAGCCGGGCGAATTCTACGGCGGCTGGATCACTTCTAAGCTTGCCGGACCGTTCAAGGGCGTTCCGGGCAGCCGCCTGTGGTGAAGCGGGAGCCGCTGGAATTTTGCTGCGACACAGTGGCGTCCCGCTCGACGAGGCAAACCGTTGCGCGGCGAACGACTTGCGGCGTTGCGCCCTGTCCCTGGCGCAGGCTGGGGGGCTGGCGAGGCATCGCGCTGCGCTTCAGGCATGATTGACGGCCGCAACGGTCGGTGACAGCATCCCTTCCGCAGGGGCAACAGCCCCGAAGAAAGACCGCGTCACAAGCGCGGCAGGGAGGAACGATGACCAAGATGCTGATGAGCACGGTGGCCGCGCTCGGCCTCGTGGCGGCTTCGCATGCGTTTGCCCAGTCCGGCGACGACAACATGACGAAGCTGCAGGGCATGCAGTCGACCGGCACCTCGATGGACTTCCGAACCATCGAGCAGACCGGCGACTATGCGGACCAGCTCCGCAAGAATCTGGAGGAGATCAAGCTGCCGGCCGGCTTCAAGATCGAACTCTACGCGGTGGTGCCGGACGCCCGCCACATCGCCGTCGGGCCGCAGGGGGTCGCGACCTTCGTCGGCACCCGCAAGCAGAACGTCTGGGTGGTGACCGACCGCGACAAGAACCGCGTCGCCGACGAGGTCAAGCAGCTGGCCCCGTCGATTTCGTTCACCATTCCCAACGGCGTCTGCTTCTCCAAGGACGGCTTCCTCTTCGTCGCCGAGCAGAACCGCGTCCTGGTGATGCCCGCGGCGGAGTTCTTCTACGAGAGCCCGGACGTCGCCGTCGGCGAGGTCGTTGCGCAGGGCAAGCTGATCCCGGCCTCGGAGGAATCCTTCAACCACACGGCCCGCGTCTGCCGCGTCGGGCCGGACAACAAGCTCTACGTCTCCCTCGGCCAGCCCTTCAACGTGCCGCCCGAGGACAAGATGGACCTCTATGCCAGGGAAGGCATCGGCGGCATCATCCGCATGGATCGTGACGGCAAGAACCGCGAGGTCTTCGCCACCGGGGTCCGCAACTCCGTCGGCATGCAGTTCAATCCGGCCAATGGCGATCTCTGGTTCACCGACAACCAGGTGGACGGCATGGGCGACGACATCCCGCCGGGCGAGCTCAACCGCGCGACGGGAGCCGGACAGAACTTCGGCTTCCCCTGGTATGGCGGCGGCGACGTCAGGACCGAGGAATACAAGGCCTCCGAACCGCCGGCCGGGGCCGTCATGCCGCAGGTTCAGATGGCCGCCCACGCCGCCGATCTCGGCATGGACTTCTATGCCGGCAACAGCTTTCCGGCGAAGTATCGGGGCGGCATCTTCTCGGCCCAGCACGGCTCGTGGAACCGCACCGAACCGGTGGGCGCGCGGGTGATGTTCACGCCGGTGAACGACGACGGCACGGCCGGCGAGACGGAGGCCTTCGCCTCGGGCTGGCTGACGGCCAGCGGCGAATATATCGGCCGGCCGGTCGACGTCGCGACGATGAAGGACGGCTCGCTGCTCGTCTCGGACGATCTCGCCGGGGCGCTCTACCGGATCTCCTACGAGCGCTAGGGCATGATCCCGAAAAGTGGGAACCGGTTTTCGGGAAAGATCATGCGCAAACGGTAAGACAGAGCGAGATGATGAGCGGAGCTCATCTCATCCCGCTCTAGCCCTTCCGAAACGATCCGGCGGCGCGACACCCGCGCCGCCGGTTCTCCTCCCGCAACCGGATCGCTGAAACCCGCCTCCTGTCGCCGCTGGCGGGTGGACGGCGGCCCCTGCGCTCCCGCCACGTGACCATCGCCGAAGGACAGGGAATGAACGGTTTTGCATCGAGGGCCGCCGCGCTGGCGCTGATCTTGGGTCTGACGGTGCCGGGAGCGGCCGCCGACGTCGCCGCCGGCAAGGCGAAGGCCGGCGAGTGCACGCCCTGCCATGGGGCCAACGGCCTCGCGGTGGCGCCGGACGCGCCCAATCTCGCCGGCGACAGCGTCTACTATCTGACGGCGCAGCTGAAGGCGTTTCGCGGCGGGGAGCGCCGCCACGAGCAGATGTCGATCATCGCCAAGGGCCTCAGCGACGAGGACATCGCCGATCTCGCTGCCTGGTTCTCGGCCATCGCAGTGACGGCGACGCCGCCGAAGGTGAAGTGAGCCTCGACGGCGGCGAGCGGGCCGCACCGCCGGCCGGCGCGTAACGGGACCGGCACGACGTGCCGGCCCCCGACGATAACTTAGCCGAATGACGGTGTCGGCGCAGGGGGGCGCCGACCCGTCCGCCGCCCCCTCCGCCGCCCGCCGGATCAGTTGGCGGTGATGGTCGCCGTCACGAGCTTGCCGTCGACGCGGATCGGGCCGTCTTCCTTGGCGCCGAGCGTATATTCGAAGACGCCCGTTTCCTGGCCGCCGGCCTCGGAATGGACCATCAGCATGAGCATGTCGCCCGACGCGACGTCCTCGGTGAGTTCGGCCGAAACGTTCTCGTTCACGCCCTCCGTCAGTGGCGCGTGGCCGACGACGGGGCCCGGCTTCATCTCCGCATCGGTGCGGTGGACGACGAGCCAGCCGTTTTCGGGCGCAGTGACGGACGTCGCCATGACCGAACCGCCGGAGACGTCCTGATCGGAGGCGGTGACGCCCGGCGTCATGCCTTGCGCGAGGGCCGCGCCAGTGAGGCTGGCGGTGGCGACGAGGGCGATGGTGATGCGTTTCATGAACAATCCTTCCGTTTTGGCGAACGTTGCGTTCGTCAAAAGATACGGATTGCATTCGATCCGGATGGCCGGTTCACGACGCTGTCAGATGCTTCGCCGCGCCGATGACAATTGGGTCAGGGCGGCGGATTATCGCGGTCCGTAAGTTGCCGGTACGATCGAGCCGGTGGTCTCGCGCCGTTTCACGGCGTCGTCAGCGCCGCGACGGCCCGCCCGTCGCGACCCTCGTCCGTCCCGTCGATGGGCGAGCGGCAAGCCCCTCGCGGGCTTGCCCGGCACGATTGACCGGGCATCGCGGCGGCTACTCCGCCGCGTCGTCCAGCCGGCCGGCCTCGAACTGGAGCTTGGCGAGGCGGGCATAGATGCCGCCCTTGGCGATCAGGCTCTGATGGTTGCCTTCTTCGGCGAGGCGTCCCTCGTTCAGCACCAGGATGCGGTCGGCCTTCAAGACTGTCGACAGCCGGTGGGCGATGACGAGGGTGGTGCGCCCGACCATCAGCTTGTCGAGCGCCTTCTGGACCAGGACCTCGCTCTCGGCGTCGAGGGCGGAGGTCGCCTCGTCGAGGAGCAGGATCGGGGCGTCGCGCAGGAGCGCTCTGGCGATGGCGATGCGCTGGCGCTGGCCGCCGGACAGCGTCACGCCGCGCTCGCCGAGGAGGGTTCCGTAGCCTTCGGGCAGGGCGCTGACGAAGCCGTCGGCGAGCGCCTGGCGGGCCGCTGCGACGATGGCCTCGTCGCAGGCGGAGGGGTCGCCGAAGGCGATGTTGTCGCGGGCCGAGGCGGCGAAGATCGTGGTGTCCTGGGGGACGAGGGCGATCCGGGTGCGCAGGTCGACGGGATCGGCTGCGGTGAGGTCGACGCCGTCGACGCGGATGCGGCCGCCGGTCGGGTCGTAGAAGCGCTCGAGCAGCGCGAAGATGGTCGACTTGCCGGCGCCGGACGGGCCGACGATCGCCACCGTCTCGCCGGGCTCGATGGTGAAGGACAGGCCGTTCAGCGTCGGCATGTCCGGGCGCGAGGGATAGGAGAAGGCGACCTCCTCGAAGGCGACGCGGCCGGTGGCGGGGGCAGGCAGGGCGGCGGGGCTCGCCGGCGCGACGATCACCGGCTCCTCGGCGAGAAGCTCCGACAGCCGCTCGGCGGCGCCGGCGGCAAGGGCGAGTTCGCCCCAGACCTCGGAGAGCTGGCCGAGGGCGCCGGCGGCGAACACGGCATAGAGCAGGAACTGGCTGAGGGTGCCGGGGGACAGCGAGCCGGCATTGACGCGGGCGGCGCCGATCCACAGGACGGCGACGACGGAGGCGAAGATCAGGAAGATGGCGATGGCGGTGAGCAGCGCCCGCGCCTTGATCGACGCGCGGGCCGCGCCGAAGGCCTCGTCAACCGTGGCGCCGAAGCGGTTCGTCACCGCGCGCTCGGAGGTGAAGGCCTGGACCGTGCGCATCGCGCCGATGGCCTCGGAGGCATAGGCGGTGGCCAGCGCCAGCGTGTCCTGGGCGTGGCGCGAGCGGCGCCGGACGCCCCGGCCGAAGGCGACGAGCGGCAGGACGATGAAGGGGATCGCGGCAATGACGATGAGGGAGAGCGCCGGGCTCGTCGCCACCATCATGGCGAGGGCGCCGAGGAACAGGATGGCGTTGCGCAGGAACAGCGACGCGGTGGAGCCGACGGCGGCCTTCACCTGCGTGGTGTCGGCGGCGAGGCGCGAGACGATCTCGCCCGAATCGGCGGTGTCGTAGAAGGTCGGCGACAGCTTCGTCAGATGCGAGAAGACATCCTTGCGCAGATCGGCGACGACCCGCTCGCCGAGGGTGATGACGAAGAAGTAGCGGCCGGCGCTGGCCAGGGCGAGGACCGCCGCGAGCACCATCAGCATGCCGAAATAGGCGTTGATCAGCCCGCTGTCGGCCTCGATGAAGCCGTGATCGATGACCCGCCGCACCGCCAGCGGCAGCGACAGCGTGGTGAGCGCCGCAAGCGCCAGGAAGAAGCAGGCGCCGACCACCATCGCCCTGTGGCGCGCGAGATAGGGAACGAGCCTGCCGAGCGGCTTGAGGTTGCGGCGCGCCTTGGCGCTCGCTGCGGGGGCCGTCTGGTGGTCGTCGGGCACGAAAAACTCCGTCGTCCTGTTCAAGGAGCCGGACGCAAGCAGCGTTCCGGACCTTGTGCCGGCCCCGCGCCTCATGTATAGGCTCGAACCCGATTTTGGAAGCGATCAAAGCTTTTCGATCCCCGCGACATCGCGACGGCCCTGGGTACCAAACCTCGGGCCTGACGGTGTATTGGGGATTTTCTGGCGAAAGAAGTTCGAGGACACCGGCGCGATGAAGAAAGACATCCATCCCGAGTACCATTCCATCACCGTGGTGATGACCAATGGTACCGAGTATCAGACCCGCTCCACCTGGGGCTCCGAGGGCGACAAGCTCAACCTCGACATCGATCCGACCAGCCATCCGGCCTGGACCGGCGGCAACCAGCAGCTGATGGACCGCGGCGGCCGCGTCTCGCGCTTCAAGAAGCGCTACGAGGGCCTCGGCATCTGAGGCCGGCGACGGGACGCCGAGGCGTCCGCTCGCCGCACGCATCGCCGGCAACGGCAGGAATGAGGAAGGGCCGGATGCGATCGTCGCGTCCGGCCCTTCTGCTTGTCCGACTGGCCGTTTCGGGCCTTCCTCGTCTGCCTTCGGTGCCCGCCCGTCAGGCGAGGCCGCGCCGGGCGCCCCGCTCTGCCAGCGTGATGCCGCCGAGGACGCAGGCCAGCGCCACGATGTGGAACGGGTGGAGCACCTCGCCGACGATGACGACCGCGAGCAGCGCGCCGAAGACCGGGACGAGATTGATGAACAGGTTGGCCCGGTTCGGCCCGATCATCTCGACGCCGCGGATGTAGAGCGACTGGGCGATCAGCGACGGGAAGATCACCGTGTAGAGCGCCGCCGCGGCGCCCTGCAGGTCCGGCAGGCGCGTCAGGCCGAGGGCGAGCTCGATGCCGGCAAAGACGATCGAGATCGCCAGCGAGGCGAAGGAGAGGACGAAGATCGTCGACAGCCAGTGGATCGGCGGCTTGAATCTCAGGGCCACCGTGTAGCCGCCGTAGAACAGCACCGCGAGCATCATCAAGGCGTCGCCGCGATTGAGGTCCAGCGACAGGAGCGTCGTCAGGTCGCCGTTCGCCGTGGTCACCGCGACGCCGACCAGCGTCACCGCGAAGCCGACGATCTGCAGCCAGGCGACACGCGTCCGGAACAGGATGAAATTGGCGAGGAACACCACCAGCGGCATCGCCGACTGCTCGATGGTGATGTTGATGGCGGTGGTGAAATTGGCCGCGAGATAGAAGATCGCGTTGAACGAGGCGAAGCCGACGGCGCCGAGCAGCGACAGGTAGACGAGGCGGGGGCGGATGAGCGGCCAGTCGCGCCTGACATGGGGCAGGGCGAAGGGCGCGACGATCAGCGTGGCCAGGAACCAGCGCACCAGCGTCAGCAGCATCGGCGAGATGTGGCCGGCGGCCATCTTGCCCGCGATGGCATTGCCGGCCCACAGAAGCGCGACGGTCGTCAGAATGAGATAGGGATGGACGCGCGGCATATCTCTCCCGATCGCCGGCGCCGGCTTCCTCGGGAACGCCGGGAAGCGGTCGCGGCCGGTTTCGTCCTCTAGTCGGGATTGCCGGCAAACGCCAGAGCCGCTTATGGTCGCCAGCGTCGCTCCGGCTCCTCACGCGCGGCTGGCTTGCGCGGGGAATGCCCCGGCGGCGACAATTTTACCGGCTTTATGGACAGACGGGGGCGCAACACGTTACAGCGCTGCTAAAAGTCCGTGCCGTCACGCTCGACGACCGTCCGACCTATCAACATTCGGCGCCATCGATCGCCGACAGCGATCCGGCACGGCAGCGTCGCGGCGGATCGATTTTCATGAGGAAGTCTATGGGAAACGTCGTCGTCATCGGTTCGCAGTGGGGTGACGAGGGGAAGGGCAAGATCGTCGACTGGCTCTCGGAGCGGGCCGACGTGGTCGTGCGGTTCCAGGGCGGCCACAATGCCGGCCACACGCTGGTGGTCGACGGCGTGTCCTACAAGCTGTCGCTGCTTCCCTCGGGCGTCGTGCGCTCGGGCAAGCTGTCGGTCATCGGCAACGGCGTCGTCTTCGACCCGCACGCCTTCGTCGCCGAGCGCAAGCGGCTGCAGGACCAGGGCGTCAGCGTCGACCCCTCGACCTTGAGAATCGCCGACAACGCCGCGCTGATCCTGTCGCTGCACCGGGAACTCGACGCGACCCGCGAGAATTCCGCCTCCGGCACCAAGATCGGCACGACCGGCCGGGGCATCGGCCCCGCCTATGAGGACAAGGTCGGCCGCCGGGCGATCCGGGTGATGGATCTCGCCCATCCGGAGGGGCTGCCGGAGCGCATCGAGCGCCTGCTGGCGCACCACAATGCGCTGCGCCGCGGCCTCGGCCTCGCCGAAATCGACCCCGCGGCGATCCTTGAGGAACTGACCTCGGTGGCGGGCGAGATCGTGCCCTTCATGGACCGGGTCTGGCGGCTCCTCGACGAGCGCCGCAAGGCCGGGGCGCGCATCCTCTTCGAGGGCGCGCAAGGCACGCTGCTCGACATCGACCACGGCACCTATCCCTTCGTCACCTCCTCCAACACCGTCGCCGGCCAGGCCGCGGCCGGCTCGGGCCTCGGGCCTGGCAGCCTCGGCTTCGTCCTCGGCATCACCAAGGCCTACACGACGCGGGTGGGCGAGGGGCCGTTCCCGAGCGAGCAGGACAACGAGGTCGGCCAGTTCCTCGGCGAGAAGGGCCGGGAGTTCGGCACCGTCACCGGCCGCAAGCGCCGCTGCGGCTGGTTCGACGCTGTGCTGGTCCGGCAGGCCGTGGCGATCAACGGGATCGACGGGCTGGCGCTGACCAAGCTGGACGTGCTGGACGGCCTCGAGGAAATCAAGGTCGTCACCGGCTACCGGCTGGATGGCGAGACGATCGACTATCTGCCGGCAAGTCTTTCCGAGCAACAGCGCGTCGAGCCGATCTACGAAAGCTTCGAGGGATGGCAGGCGACCACCGCCGGCGCGCGCAGCTGGAGCGAGTTGCCGGCGCAGGCGATCAAATATGTCAGACACATAGAGGAGCTGGTGCAGGCACCGGTGACGCTGTTGTCGACATCGCCCGAGCGCGAGGACACGATACTTGTTCGCGATCCGTTTCAGGACTAGTGTCGCGTTCGCAGGGACTTAATCCACCACGACAAGCGAGTGACTGCATTCCATGGCGGATCTGAGCGGCGTTCTTCGCAAGACCATCGACGGCCTCCCGCGTGCAACGCCGCAGATGCGCGAAAAGGTCTACGAAAAGGCCCGGGCCGCGATCCAGCGGCAGATCGACGCGGCCAATCCGCCTTTGGCGGAGCAGGTCGTCTCGGCACGGCTCTCGGCGCTCGAGGACGCGATCTCGCGCACCGAGGCGCATTATGCCGCGCAGCCGGAGCCGGGCGAGGCGGGATCACCCGCGTCTGCCGCAGCGCAGCCCCCCGCCCCGGCACGCCCGGCGCCGCCTGCGGCGCAGGCTCCTGCCGCACCGTCGCCGGCGCCCGCTCCCGCCGCCCGGCAACCGCAGCCGGCCGGGGCAGCGCAGCCTGCTCCCCCGCAGGACGCGAAGGCGCCCCCGCCAGCGCAGCCGCAGCAGCCCCGGCAGACACCACCCGCTCCAACGCAGCAGACGCCGCGCCGGATGCCGCCGATGGGCGACGCCGCACCGTCGTCCGGCGCGGTCCCGCCGGTGGCCGGCCCGCAGCCCACCGCCCCGCAGACCCCGGGACCGGCCGGTGCCGGCGGCAGTGCGGCCCCGAAGGCGCCGCAGCCGGGACAGCCGCGTCCGACATTGCCCGCCGCGACCATGCCGACCCAGCGACCGGACGGCGCTCCGGCGCGCCCGGCAGAGCCGGCATCGAAGCAGCCGGAGCCCTTTTTCCCGCCCGAGACGGCCGAGCCGGACGCCGGTGACCTGCCGCCGGCGCTCGGCGCGCCCTTCATCGTTCCCGACGAGCGGCGCGAGACCGCTGCGCCGTCGCCGGCCTCCGGCCACTGGGAGGATGACGGGCACGACATACGGGACGAGGACGACGGGCGGGTTCCCCACGACATCCGCATCGACGACGGTGACATCCCCGAGGCCGACGTGACGGCGCCGCGCTATCCGACGCGGCGGGCGAAGCGCTCCGGCCGCGGCGGCAGGATCGCGGCGGCCGCCGTCGTCGTCCTGGCTCTGGCCGGCGCGGGCACGGTCGGCTGGCTCTACCGGGAGGATCTCGAGGCCTTGCTGGTCGGACCGGCGGACATCGGCACGATCGCCGAGAGATCCGGCACCGAAACTCCGGGCGTGGCGGGTGACGACACACCTGCGACCGGCGAAGCCCAGCCGACCGAGACTGCCGCGGCCGAGCCGGAACCCGCCTCGACGCGGCGCTTCACCCAGCGGCTGATGCCGGACGGCACGGAGGTCGACGAGGGACCGGCGCAGAAGACGCCCAATGCCTTCGACGAGGGAACGAACGTCGCTGCGGCCACCACGGTCGACGAGAGCGCCCAGGCATCCGGGGCGACGCCGACGATCTCGAGCGAAATCGGCGAGGATCCGGCGATGGTCGGCGCGGACGGCACCCCGACGGCGGGCGAGGCGCCTGCCGGCGCCGCCGAGATCCCGGGGGTTGTCCCGGCCGAACCCGCCACGCCCGACAGCCAGACCGCCGCGCCGAGCAGCGGCCAGCTCGAAGTGGCCCAGAAGGCCGTCTTCTACCAGGAAAAGACCGAGGACCTCCCGGGCACCCAGGAGACCGGTACCGCCGTCTGGTCGCTGGTCGAGGAGCCGGGCGCCGACGGACAGGCGGGCGAGCCCGCGATCAGGGCCGTCGTCGAGGTGCCGGAAGAGAAGCTGAAGCTGACGATGACGATCAAGCGGAACAGCGATCCGACGCTGCCGGCGAGCCACGTCATCGAGCTGGAATTCGAGGTGCCTTCGGACTTTGCGGGCGGCAGCGTCGCCAATGTCCAGCGGCCGGCCCTGAAGGAGACGGAGCAGGCGCGCGGCGAGCCGCTGATCGGCGTCGCCGGCAAGATCTCCGACAACTACTTCATCATCGCCCTGAACAATCTCGACCAGGCGGTGCAGAACAACCGGTCGCTGCTCGAGAACCAGAAATGGATCGACATCCCGGTCGCCTACCAGTCCGGCCGGCGGGCGCTGATCTCGCTCGAAAAGGGTATCCCCGGGGACCGGGTCTTCAAGGATGCGCTGGAGGCCTGGCGGGCCAAGACGTAAGGCGCGCACGGATCGGTCGGCGGGGCGGGCTCAAAGGGTCCGGCCGCCGGCATGCGATCTGCTTCGTCCGCCGGGCGGCGGTCGGGCGGAGAGGGCCGGCAAAGCGGCCGGCGACTCAAACCTGCCGCAGCCGATCCATCAGCGCCATGGCGCCATGCGGCGCCCGCGGTTTGCCCGACCGGATGAAATAGGCGAAGACGTCGCGGGGCGTCTTCTCGGCTGACATGTCCGGATCCGCCTTGCTCAGATCGCCGGGCTCCCCGCCCGCCGCGAGGCGCTTCAGCCGCCCGGCCCATTCGTCCAGCTGGTCCGGCGGGTAGCAGCTGTCGATCGCCTCGTCGCCGCGCTGTAGCCTCAGATAGACGAAATCGCTCGTGACATCGGCGATCTGCGGATGCTCGTCGCTGTCGGCGCAGGCGATGGCGACGCCGGCCCCGCGGCAGAGCGCCACGAAGTCAGGCGTTGCGAAGCTCTCGTGCCGGGGCTCGACGACATGGCGGAGCGGCAGGCCGCCGGCGGTCTTCGGCAGGAGATCGAGAAAGGCCGCGAAGTCTTCCGGATCGAACTGCTTCGTCGCGGCGAACTGCCAGAGGATCGGCCCGAGACGGTCGCCGAGTTCGGCGATGCCGGAGTTCACGAAGCGCTCGATCGATTCTCCGCCTTCCGCCAGCACCTTGCGATTGACCGCAAAGCGCGGCGCCTTCAGCGAGAAGACGAAGCCGTCCGGCACCTCGCTCGCCCACTTGGCATAGGTCTCCGGTTTCTGGCTGCGATAGAAGGTGCCGTTGACCTCGATCGTCGTCAGCCTCGATGCGGCATATTCCAGCTGGCGCTTCTTCGGCAGGTCGGCCGGATAGAAGGTCTCGTTCCAGGGATCGAAGGTCCAGCCGCCGATGCCGGCGCGGATGGTGCCGCTCATGATCGTCTCCCGATTGTGGTTGGCGGATGCGCTCGCTACATTGATGACGTGTCGAAGGAGAGGACGATGACGGTCGTCACCATTCAGAAGGCGGAAGCGGGCCTCGCGGAGCTCCTGGACCGGGTCGAGGCGGGCGAGGAGATCGTGATCGCGCGGGGCGACGAGCCGGTGGCGAAGCTGGTGCGGGTCGACGCAGACAAACCCAAAGTCCGCGGATATGGCGCGCTCGCCCATCTCCGCGACAAGATCCCATCCGACCTATTTCTCCAGCCCATGTCCGAAGACGAGCTTGCAGCGTGGGAGGGTAAATACTCCTTCCCCAGCGATAATGGCGAGTGAGCGTCCTTCTCGATACTCACGCGCTTCTCTGGTGGCTCACCGCCGATCCGCATCTCAGTGTTGCGGCTAAATCGGCCATTGAGGATGTCGCGACAGAGCGACATGTCAGTGCCGTCACAGCCTTCGAACTTGCGAACAAAGTGAGAATTGGCAAGCTTGAAGTTGCGCGGGAGATCATCGAGACGTTCGACGACATCATCGCGCAAGGACGATTCACCAAACTGGACGTCGACCATTCGCACGCGCTCCTGGCGGGCCAGATGCTCGGGGTTCACAAGGACCCGTTCGATCGTCTCCTTGCCGCACAGGCGAAGATCGAAGGATTGGCTTTGATTACGGTCGACGAAGCCTTCGACCAGTTCGGCATCATTCGGCTCTGGTAGCCGGACGACGACCGAACGGAGCCAGATGAAAGCCGCAGACCGCCAACGAGACGCTACTCCGCCGCCTCCTTCTTCACCCTGGGCCGGCGCTCCAGCAGCTCCTTCATGAACTGCCCCGTATAGGACCGCTCGACCTTGACGACGTCCTCCGGCGTGCCGGTGGCGACGATCTCGCCGCCGCCGTCGCCGCCTTCCGGGCCGATGTCGATCACCCAGTCGGCGGTCTTGATGACCTCGAGATTGTGCTCGATGACCACCACCGTGTTGCCGCGGTCGACCAGATCGTGCAGCACTTCGAGGAGCTTGGCGACGTCGTGGAAATGCAGCCCCGTCGTCGGCTCGTCGAGGATGTAGAGGGTCTTGCCGGTGGCCTTGCGTGACAACTCCTTGGCGAGCTTCACCCTTTGCGCCTCGCCGCCGGACAGGGTGTTCGCCTGCTGGCCGATCTTGATGTAGCCGAGGCCCACCTCGTTCAGCGTCACCAGCTTGTCGCGCACGGCGGGAACGGCGGCGAAGAAGGTCACGCCCTCTTCCACCGTCATGTCGAGGACGTCGGCGATCGACTTTTCCTTGAAGGTGACCTCCAGGGTCTCGCGGTTGTAGCGCTTGCCCTTGCAGACGTCGCAGGTGACGTAGACATCCGGCAAAAAGTGCATCTCGATCTTGATGACGCCGTCGCCCTGGCAGGCCTCGCAGCGGCCGCCCTTGACGTTGAAGGAGAAGCGGCCGGGCTGGTAGCCCCGCGCCTTGGCCTCGGGCAGCGCCGCGAACCAGTCGCGGATCGGGGTGAAGGCGCCTGTATAGGTGGCCGGGTTCGAGCGCGGCGTGCGGCCGATCGGCGACTGGTCGATGTCGATGACCTTGTCGAGGAGTTCCAGCCCCTCGATGCGGTCGTGCTCGGCCGGGATGTCGCGACCGTTGGCAATGCGGCGGGAGGCGGCCTTGAACAGCGTCTCGATCAGGAAGGTCGACTTGCCGCCGCCAGAGACGCCGGTGACGCAGGAAAACACGCCGAGGGGCAGCTCGGCCGTGACGTTCTTGAGATTGTTGCCGCGCGCCCCGACGACCTTCAGCCGCTTGTTCTTCGGCGCCTTGCGGCGGGTTTCCGGCACCGGCACGCCAAGATCGCCGGACAGGTAGCGGCCGGTCAGCGACTTCGGATGGGCCATGATCTCGCCGGGCGTGCCCGAGGCGATGACCTCGCCGCCATGGATGCCGGCCGCCGGGCCGATGTCGACCACGTAGTCGGCGGCAAGGATCGCGTCCTCGTCATGCTCGACGACGATGACGGTGTTGCCGATGTCGCGCAGGTGCTTCAGCGTGTCGAGCAGGCGGGCATTGTCGCGCTGGTGGAGGCCGATCGACGGCTCGTCGAGGACGTAGAGGACGCCCGTGAGGCCAGAGCCGATCTGCGAGGCGAGGCGGATGCGCTGGCTCTCGCCGCCGGACAACGTGCCGGAGGCGCGCGACAGGGTCAGGTAGTCGAGGCCGACGTCGTTGAGGAAGCGCAGGCGCTCGCGGATCTCCTTGAGGATGCGGACGGCGATCGCGTTCTGCTTGGCGTTCATCGCGGCGGGCAGGGCCTCGAACCAGCCGGCGGCGTCGCGGATCGACAGCTGGGTGACCTCGCCGATGTGCCGGCCGGCGATCTTCACGGCCAGCGCCTCGGGCTTCAGCCGGTAGCCGTTGCAGGCGGGGCAGGGCGTCGCCGACATGAAACGCTCGATCTCCTCGCGCATGAAGGCCGAGTCGGTCTCCTTCCAGCGGCGGGCGAGATTGTTGACGACGCCCTCGAAGGTCTTGGTCGTCGCATAGGAGCGGATGCCGTCCTTGTAGCGGAACTCGATCTTCTCCCGGCCGGTGCCGTAGAGAACGGCGTTCTTGGCTTCGTCCGAGAGTTCCACCCAGCGGTCGGTCTGCTTGAAGCCGTAGACCTGGCCGAGGCCATCGAGCGTCTGGCCGTAATAGGGCGAGGTGGATTTCGCCCAGGGCGCGATGGCGCCGGCCTTCAGCGTCAGCGCCTCGTTCGGCACGATCAGCTTCGGGTCGACCGCCTGCTGCGAGCCGAGGCCGTCGCAGGTCGGGCAGGCGCCGAAGGGATTGTTGAAGGAGAACAGCCGCGGCTCGATCTCGGAGATCGTGAAGCCGGAGACCGGGCAGGCGAATTTTTCCGAGAACAAGAGCCGCTCGTGGGTCTCGTTCTTGCTGCGGTTGGCGCCGGCATCGGCCAGCCGCTCCTTGGGCAGCGGCTTGTCGGCGAATTCGGCGACGGCGAGACCGTCGGCCAGACCCAGCGCCGTCTCGATCGAATCGGCGAGGCGGGCCTTCATGTCCTCGCGCACGACGATGCGGTCGACCACCACGTCGATGTCGTGCTTGTACTTCTTGTCGAGAGCCGGCGCGTCGGCGATCTCGTGATACTCGCCGTCGATCTTGACCCGTTGGAAGCCCTTGCGCTGCAGCTCGGCCAGCTCCTTGCGATACTCGCCCTTGCGGCCGCGGATCATCGGCGCGAGGAGATAGAGCCGCGTGCCTTCCTCCAGCGCCAGCACCCGGTCGACCATCTGGCTGACCGTCTGGCTCTCGATCGGCAGGCCCGTCGCGGGCGAATAGGGAACCCCCACCCGGGCGAAGAGCAGCCGCAGATAGTCGTAGATCTCAGTGACGGTGCCGACCGTCGAACGCGGGTTTCTCGAGGTGGTCTTCTGTTCGATGGAGATCGCCGGGGAGAGCCCGTCGATCTGGTCGACATCCGGCTTCTGCATCATCTCGAGAAACTGCCGGGCGTAGGCCGACAAGCTCTCGACATAGCGGCGCTGGCCCTCCGCATAGATCGTGTCGAAGGCCAGCGACGACTTGCCGGAGCCCGACAGGCCGGTCATCACGATCAGCTTGTCCCGGGGCAGATCGAGATCGATGCCCTTCAGATTGTGCTCGCGCGCGCCGCGGATGGAAATCGTCTTCAATTCGGCCATGAAATCCGCCGGTCCGTCCAATGTCTCTGTCTGAAGGGCAAGCCCCTACTTAAGGCCCGGCCCGAGCGACTCCAAGGCGATGCGGCGGAGAAACGGATTTTCGCGACTCGCCTCTTGCGTGTTCCACCTTTGTTCTATACCGTGTCTGCCGGTGGTGCAAGCCGTGTCCGGCAAGCCGAGCAGTGGCGGCGAGCGTCGCAAGGCAGCGCGTGGGGCTGGCTCGTGCGGCTCCTGTATCTTGGGGCCTGTCTCACGCGGGTGTGGTGAGCGTCAAACCGGATGTCGTGGGCGCCGGAATTCCGGGCCGTGCCCAAGCGGCGGCTTGCGTGTCGCACTTGGAATTCGCGTCGCCCGTGGAATTCGTGTCGGGCTTGGAAGATGGGGACGGGGCGGACCGCCGGCTTTCGCCGGAGCAGGTGCTCGTCTAGGGTCTTGCCAAGTTTTTTCGAAGTTGGAGTTCGATCATGGCGGGAAGCGTCAACAAGGTCATTCTGGTGGGCAATCTCGGCGCCGATCCCGAGATCCGCCGGCTGAATTCGGGCGACGCCGTCGCCAATCTCAGGATCGCGACCTCGGAGACCTGGCGCGACAAGGCGTCGGGCGAGCGCCGCGAGCGCACCGAATGGCACAACGTCGTGATCTTCAACGAGAACCTCGTGAAGGTCGCCGAGCAGTATCTGAAGAAGGGCTCGACGGTCTATATCGAGGGCCAGCTGCAGACCCGCTCGTGGGACGACCAGTCCGGCCAGAAGAAATACATGACCGAAGTCGTGCTGCAGCGCTTCCGCGGCGAGATGCAGATGCTGGGCGGCCGCGGCGACGGCGGCGAGGGCGGCGTCAGCCGGGGCGGGGGAGGCGGCGGCTATGATCGCGGCGGTGGCGGCGGTGGCGGTTACGACCGCGGCGGTCCCGATCGTGGCGGCGGCGGCAACGATCGCGATTACGGCGGCGGCGGCGGCGGCCGCTCCAACGACCTCGACGACGAGATCCCGTTCTGACGCGTCCGATCGGCAGCGTGGAGAGAAGGGCCTGAAACAGCGAGGGCGAAGCGGAATGCCGACGACACCGGTCGATGCGAGATCCAACGCAGTCGCGGCGCTCATCCGCCGATGGGTGATGGCGATGGCCCTCGCCGCCAGCCTGGCCCTCCCATTCGGCGGCCTCGCCGCTGCCGGGGACGTTGCGACGTCGGCGGCGCAAGTGGCTGCGGGCACGCAGGGGACGGCATCGACGAGAACCGTTGCTCGAATCGGCGTGGTCTCGGCATTCGAGCCGGAATGGCAGAGTCTCAAGGCCGACCTCGGGGGCGCCGAGACCGAGCGGATCAACGGCGTCGACTTCGTGACGGGCAAACTTGCCGGCAAGGACGTCGTCCTGTTCCTCAGCGGCGTCAGCATGGTCAATGCCGCGATGACGACGCAGCTCGCGCTCGACCGCTTCGACATCGAGGCGATCGTCTTCTCGGGGATCGCGGGCGGCGTCGATCCGGCGCTCGACATCGGCGACGTCGTGGTGGCCGATCGCTGGGCGCAATATCTGGAATCGGTCTTCGCCAGGAAGGACGGCGAGGACTGGACGCTGCCGCCCTTCGCCGACAGGGCGACGCCGAACCACGGCATGATCTTTCCCCAACCGGTCGAGGTCCGCTCCGGCCGCTCGGAGAAAGCCGAGGAGGTGCTGTGGTTCGGGGCCGACGGCGCGCTTCTCGATGTAGCGCGCCAGGTGGCGGAAGAGGTCGAGCTCGAGCGCTGCGCCGGAGAGGCGTGCCTGACGCGGGCACCGAAGGTGGTGGTCGGGGGGGCGGGCGTCTCCGGACCGGTCTTCGTGGACAATGCCGAGTTCCGGCAATATGTGGCCGAGGCCTTCGACGCCTCGGTGCTCGACATGGAAAGCGCTGCCGTCGCCCATGTCGCCTATGCCAACGCCGTCCCCTTCATCGCCTTTCGCAGCCTGTCGGATCTGGCCGGCGGCGGCGAGGCAGAGAACGAGATGGTCACGTTTTTCGCCCTTGCTTCGGAGAATTCCGCGCGTGTGGTGAAGGCGTTTGTCGCGGCGATGCCGACGAACGGGAACTGACGCGGGGCATTACGGGCGGGCGAACCGGCGAATGAGCGGGCCGACCGCGCGGTCCCGTGGCCGCGCCTGAGATCGATGGCTGACGACGATCGGCGGGCGATCAAGGCGCCCGCGGAGGATCTGACGGCGCGGGGTACGCCCCAGACGCGACGCAGGGCAGGATATCCGCGGCCCGGGAAGATCGACCCCAGGGCCGCTCGCATCGGGCCCGTGCGGCGCTTGCGCGTCAATCCCTTGGCGCCCGTCGCAGATCGGACCGAGGGTCTCAATCGACGGGATGCGCCTCGCGGTCCTGCCGGGCCAGATCGCGATGGCCGGACTGCGACTGCACCTCGACATAGACCTTGCGGACGATGGGAAATCGCTCCCGGATCCGGCCCTCCATCTCGCTGACCATCGCCTCGATTCGCTGCGAGACGACGTCGTCGCGAAAGTCGACGCTCATCGTCAGGAGGACGTCCTCGGGGCCGAGATGCAGCGTCCGAAGCTCGTTGATCGCGAGGATCTCCGGCCGCTCGCCGAGCTTCTCGCGGATCGCCCGTTCGATCTCGGGGCCGGCGGCCTCGCCGATCAGAAGGCCCTTCACCTCGATGGCCAAAAGGATCGCGGTCACGCCGAGCAGGATGCCGATGAGGATCGAGCCGATGGCGTCGAAGACGTGGTTGCCGGTGACCCAGGACAGGCCGATGCCGATCGCCGCGATGACGACGCCGATGCAGGCGGCCGAATCCTCGAACAGCACGACGAAGATCGCCGGATCCTTCATGTCGTGGAAATCGCGCAGCAGGCCGTGGCCGCCCCGGCGGTGCTGGAACTCCCGGGAGGCGACGGACCAGGAGTAGCCCTCGAAGCAGAAGGCGAGGAACAACACCCCGAGCGCGACGAGCGGCGAGGTCAGCTCGGCGTCTTCGACGGAGAGGATGCCGATCACGCCCTCATAGGTCGAGAAGCCGGCGCCGAGGGCAAAGAGGAAGATGGCGACGAGAAAGGACCAGAAATACACCTCGGCGCCATAGCCGAAGGGATGCTTCGCGTCGGCCGGTTTCCTGGAATTGGAGAGCCCGATCAGGAGAAAGCCCTGATTGGCGGTGTCGATCACCGAATGGACGCCCTCGGCGAACATCGATGACGAGCCGGTGAAGGCGGCCGCGACGAACTTGGTCACGGCAATGGCGAGATTGGCGCCCGCCGCGGCGATGACGGCGCCTTTGCTGCCTCCCGAGCCCGAGCCCGAGCCCGAGCCCGGGCCCGCCCTGTGCCTTGCGCCCTTCGCCATGCCTGCTCTCCTTTCCGTGATCGAGCCAACAACACGCGATCGGCGGAAACGTTGCTTCCCTTATCATTTCTGCCGGGCGGTGGGTCCGGGGCTCTCCGGTTGGCCCGGCGGGAACCGTCAGGCGGTGGGACGGGCGATGTGGCCGCTGGATTCGACGAGGGCCGCCGCGCCGTCGGCGACGAACTGCACGGCGAGCGCCGCGAGGAGGACGCCGAGCAGCCGGGAGATCACCGCCCGGCTGGTGACGCCGAGATACCGGTCGAGCCGATGGGCGACGGCGAGGAAGGCGAAGGTGGCGGCGACGGCGACGAAGATCACGCCGAGCAGCGCCGCCTTGCCGACGAAGCCGGGAAGATTGCCGGAGAGCAGGATCACCGCCGAGATGGCGCCGGGGCCCGCCATCAGCGGGATGGCGAGGGGAAAGGCCGCGACATCGCCGCCGTCGCTGTCCTCGACGGCGTGGCTGGCGCTCTTCTGCTTGCGCTCGGCGCGCCGCTCGAAGACCAGCTCGAAGCCGATCCAGAAGAGGAACAGCCCGCCGGCGAGGCGGAACGCCCCGAGCGTGATGCCCAGCACCTCCAAGAGCGCGAGGCCCGTGAGCCCGAACAGCGCCAGGATGGCGAATGTGATGACCGAGGCCCGCAGCGCGATGGCGCCGCGCTGGGCGGAGGTCGCCCCCGGCGTCAAGGCAAGGAAGAGCGGGACCAGCCCGAACGGATCGAGGATCACGAAGAGCGTGACGAAGCCATTGAGGAGGATGTCGAACATCGGCACGAGCCCCGTGTCGGGAGTGGTGACGTCCGGCGTAACAGCTTCCCGGCGGAGGGGCTAGGCGCGGTCCCCTCGGGCCGGGAAGATCTGCGATTCGCCCTAAATGGCCCGCCGACACCCGGCCGACACAAAGCTTTTGCAAGTTTCTTTGGTCGTTCTCTCAAGTGATTGACGTATATGAACTTTTGATCCCTTTGCGCCGGGTGCGTCATTTGCGCTCGCGGCCCCGCCGCGCTATAGCGAAGCGAGCAAATTCCCGCTGATCAGGACCTCTCTTGGCAGACGAAAACGACAAGACGCCGCCGCCGCCCCCGCCTTCCGGGCCAGGCAGCGGAATCGACTCCATCTCCATCATCGACGAGATGCAGCGCAGCTATCTCGATTACGCCATGAGCGTGATCGTCTCCCGCGCGCTGCCGGACGTGCGGGACGGGCTGAAGCCGGTGCATCGGCGCATTCTCTACGCCATGCACGAGATGGGGCTGAATTCGACCAAGTCCTATCGCAAGTCCGCCGGTGTCGTCGGCGAGGTGATGGGTAAGTTCCATCCGCACGGCGATTCGGCCATCTACGATTCCCTCGTGCGCATGGCGCAGGACTGGTCGCTGCGCGCGCCGCTGATCGACGGGCAGGGCAATTTCGGCTCGATCGACGGCGATCCGCCGGCGGCCATGCGCTACACCGAGTGCCGGCTGCAGAAGATCGCCGATCCGATGCTGGAGGATATCGACAAGGAAACCGTCGACTTCCAGGAGAACTACGACGGCCGCGAGATGGAGCCGGTGGTCCTGCCGGCGCGCTTCCCGAATCTGCTCGCCAACGGCTCCGGCGGCATCGCCGTCGGCATGGCGACGAACATCCCGCCGCACAATCTCGGCGAGGTGCTCGACGGCACCATTGCGATGATCGACAATCCGGCCATCTCCCTCGACGAGCTGATGGAGCACATCCCCGGGCCGGATTTCCCGACCGGGGCCATCGTGCTCGGCCGGGCCGGCATCTACTCGGCCTATTCGACCGGCCGCGGCTCGATCCTGATGCGCGGCAAGGTGCATGTGGAGACGGTTCGCGCCGAGCGCGAGGCGATCATCGTCACCGAGGTTCCCTACCAGGTGAACAAGGCCTCGATGATCGAGAAGATGGCCGATCTGGTGCGCGACAAGCGCATCGAGGGCATCTCCGACATCCGCGACGAGAGCGATCGCGACGGCTACCGGGTCGTCATCGAGCTGAAGCGCGACGCCTCGTCCGACGTCATCCTCAACCAGCTCTACCGCTTCACGCCGCTGCAGACCTCCTTCGGCGCCAACATGGTGGCGCTCAACGGCGGCAAGCCGGAGCAGCTGACGCTGTCGGACATGCTGTCGGCCTTCATCGCCTTCCGCGAGGAGGTGGTGAACCGGCGCACCAAGTATCTCCTGCGCAAGGCCCGCGAGCGTGCCCACGTCCTCGTCGGCCTCGCCATCGCCGTCGCCAACATCGACGAGGTGATCAAGCTGATCCGCCAGGCGCCGGACCCCGCGACCGCCCGCGAACAGCTGATGACGCGCAACTGGGACGCCAGGGACGTCGCGCCGCTGATCCGGCTGATCGACGATCCGCGCCACCGCATCACCGAGGAGGGCACCTACCGCCTGTCCGAGGCGCAGGCGCGCGCGATCCTCGACCTGCGCCTGCAGCGCCTGACCGCGCTCGGCCGCGACGAGATCGGCGACGAACTCAACAAGATCGGCGCCGAGATCCGCGAATATCTCGAGATCCTGTCGTCGCGCACCCGGGTGCGCGAGATCATCAAGGCCGAGCTCATCGCCATCCGCGACGAGTTCGCCACCCCCCGCCGCACGCAGCTGACGGAAGGCGCGGCGGACATGGAGGACGAGGACCTGATCCCGCGCGAGGACATGGTCGTCACCGTCACCCATACCGGCTACATCAAGCGGGTGCCGCTGGCGACCTACCGGGCGCAGCGGCGCGGCGGCAAGGGCCGCTCCGGCATGTCGCTGAAGAACGACGAGGATTCGGTGACGCGGCTGTTCGTCGCCAACACCCACACCCCGGTGCTGTTCTTCTCCTCGCGCGGCATCGTCTACAAGGAAAAGGTCTGGCGGCTGCCGCTGGCGACGCCCCAGGCGCGCGGCAAGGCGCTGATCAACCTTCTGCCGCTCGAAAAGAACGAGCGCATCACCTCGATCCTGCCGCTGCCGAGCGATCCGGACGCGGCCGAGCGGCTGAACGTCATGTTCGCCACGACGCGGGGCACGGTCCGGCGCAACAAGCTGTCTGACTTCGTCCAGGTGAACCGCAACGGCAAGATCGCCATGAAGCTCGACGAGGAGGGTGACGAGATCCTCGCCGTCGCCACCTGCAGCGAGGACGACGACGTCCTCCTGACGGCGACCTCCGGCCAGTGCATCCGCTTCCCGACCACCGACGTGCGGGTCTTCGCCGGCCGCAATTCCGTCGGCGTGCGGGGCATCTCGCTGGGCCAGGGCGAGAGCGTCGTCTCCATGGCGATCCTGCACCATGTCGACGCGACCCCGGCCGAGCGCGCCGCCTATCTGAAGATGCGCCGGGCCGTCGACTACGACGCCGGCGCCGATCAGAACGGCGAGACGCCGGCGGTCGAGGAGGAGGCCGTCGAGGACGTCGCCCTCAGCCCGGAGCGCTATGGCGAACTGGGCGCGCGGGAGGAGTTCATCCTGACGATCAGCGAGTTCGGCTATGGCAAGCGCTCGTCGTCCTACGAGTTCCGCACCTCCGGGCGCGGCGGCAAGGGTATCAGGGCGACGGACACCAACCGTCTCGACAAGCTCGGCCAGCTCGTCGCCGGCTTCCCGGTCGAGCGCGAGGACCAGCTGCTGCTCGTGACCGATCGTGGCCAGGTGATCCGCGTGCCGATCGACGGCATCGGCATGAAGGGCCGGTCCACCGGCGGCGTGACGATCTTCCGCACCGCCGACGGCGAGCGGGTGGTCTCGGTGGAGCGCATTCCCGATCAGGGCGCCGACGAAGCCGGGGAGGCGGAGGAAGACCTGGCCGACGTCGCCAACGACACGGCGACCGACACGCCGGACGTCGGCGAGGCATCGGGAGACGAAGCCCCGGATGCCGGCGAGGATCCCGGCGAGGGCGACCCAGACGCCTGATCGGCGGCTGATTCGGGCGGTGCGGCAGTGTCCGGGCGCTTGATGGACATGAAGAACGGCCATCCCGGCAGAGCGCGGGGATGGCCGTTTTCGTCTCCAGCTCAATGAATGCAAGGGCTTCGGCCAAGGCACGAGCCGAGCAGGCGGTCCGGTCGCGAAGGGGTTGTGGTGGCGATTTCTTCCCATGCGTCAGAGAAGCGCGTGGATGGCGGCGATGGGCGCCAGCGAATTTGCCTTCCACCTTTTAATTGCTCTAAATAAGCCTTAACTGACCGGCAGGGGGAGGAGCGGCCCGGCCGCTCCACGACAAGGGCAATCTGCACATGCGTCTCACGCGGCAAACCAACTACGCGATCCGGATCCTGATGTATCTCGCGACCAATCCCGGCCGGCTGAGCAAGCTCGGCGAGGTCGCCCGGTCCTATGCTGCGCCGGAACCCTTCATGTTCAAGATCCTGCAGCCGCTCGTCGCCGCCGGCTTCGTCGAGACCGTGCGGGGCCGCAATGGCGGGATCCGGCTGGGCCGTCCCGCCACCGCCATCACGCTTCGTGAGGTCGTCGAGCTGATGGAGGAGAATTTCGCCATGGCGGAGTGCTTCGACGGCGGCCTGACCGACTGCCCGCTGGTGTTCCATTGCGAGTTGAACGCGGCGCTGCGCCAGGCCCTCGACGCCTTCCTGTCCACCCTCGGCCGCTTCTCGATCGCCGACCTGGTGGAGAACCGGCCGTTCATGTCGGAGACCCTCGGCATTCCGATGGCGCCGGAGCACGCGGCGCTTTCATGACTTCGAGATCCCAAGCGGCGGAGCGCCCGGCGGAGGACGACGCCGTGTGGGAGAGCGCTCCCTCGCCCTGCATCGACGTTTGCAAGTACAAGCGGCAGGGCCGCTGCATCGGCTGTTCGATGACCAAGGCGGAGAAGGACTCCTTCCCCCATCACGGCGGCGCGGACGCAAAGCGCGAATTCATCGAGGCGCTGATCGCTCGGATCGCCGAAAGCGGCCGCAATCCGGCCTTCTGGGCCTATACCTACCAGCACAAATGCAAGCGCGAGGGCGTACCATGCCCGGTCGAGGTGGCCGAGGAGTAGCCTCGGTCTGCTGAAGCCGTCAGCCGGGCCACCCGGCCGATTCGCGGCATGCGGGAAACGAAGCCCGAACGATCCCGCCGGGATGCCGGGCTTCACTTCTCCTCGCTCACTTCCTCACTCGCGCGCCAGCCGCTGGGCCTTCCTCAGCTGCGGGAACATCCACGCCCAGAGGGCGGCGACGCCCACCGTCGCGGCGCCGCCGAGAACGACGGCCGGCACCGCGCCGATCAGTTTCGCCATGCCGCCGGCCCGGAACTCGCCGAGTTCGTTGGAGGCGCCGATGAACACCATGTTGACGGCGTTGACCCGGCCGCGCACGTCGTCCGGCGTCCACAGCTGCATCAGCGTCTCGCGGACATAGACGCTGATCATGTCGGAGGCCCCCATCATCATCAGCGCCGGCACCGAGATCCAGATCGAGGTCGACAGGCCGAACATCATGGTGAAGGCGCCGAACAGCCCGACGAAGACGAACATGATCGCGCCGGCGTGGTTCCGGATCGGGTAGGCGGCGAGATAGACCGCCATCGGCAGCGCGCCGAGGCCGGGCGCCGCCCGCAGCAGTCCGAGGGCGATGGGGCCTGCGTCGAGGACGTCGCGGGCATAGACCGGCATCAGCGCGACGGCGCCGCCGAGAAGGACGGCGAAGAGATCCAGCGAGATCGCGCCGAGGACGATGGGCTCGCTCCAGATGAAGCGGAAACCGGCGACGATGGTCTCGAGGCTCGCCGGCTCGCTGGAGCGGCGATGGGCGGGGGCCTTGATCACCAGCGCGAAGATCGCCGCGACGACGAACAGCGCGGCGCCGCTGCCATAGGCGAGCAGCGGCGAGACGCCGTAGAGGAGGCCGCCGGCGACCGGGCCGACGATCGCCGCGATCTGCCAGGAGGACGAGTTCCAGGCGATGGCGTTGGCGAGTTCGTCGCGGGTGACGAGGTTGACGACGAGGGAGCTCGAGGCCGGGCCGAAGAAGGCGCGGGCGATGCCGAAGACGATCAGGATGGCGAAGATCGGCGTCGGCGTGGCGAGGCCGTGATAGGTCAGGGCGAGGAGCAGGATCGCGCCGATCCCCTCGATCGCCACGGCGATCGCCATGATCAGGCGGCGGGAATAGCGGTCGGCCGCGGCCCCGGTGACGAGCACCAGGAAGAAGGCCGGCGCGAACTGGCAGAGGCCGACGAGGCCGAGATCCCATGGATCGCGGGTCAGATCGTAGATCTGCCAGCCGACCGAGACGATGACGATCTGCGTCGCGAAGGTCGCGGCGAAGCGCGACAGCCAGTAGAGGAGGAAGCGCGTGTTGCGGAAGGCGGCGAAGCGATCTTCGCCGTGGGGCGCTTCCGGCACCTTGGGCGCCGGTGTGGTGGCGGAAGGCAGGGACGTCGGTTCGTCGGTCACGCGGAAAGCCTGGGATCAGCGGGCGCTAGGCGCTCCGCCGGACGGGCAGGGGCGTCGTATGTCCCGGCGGGAGGGCGCCGTCGTCCGCCGGACCGAATCGGTCCGGCGGGCAGTCGAGCGTCGCCCTTACAATGGAAGCGGGTGGCGGCGATAGACGGCGGCGATGTCGGCCATCACCGCGTCGGACAGATCGATCTCGGCCGCGCCGATATTGGTCTTCAGCTGGTCGAGGTCGGTGGCGCCGATGATCACCGCCGTCATGAACGGCCGGGTCAGGCCGAAGGCGATGGCAATGGCGGCCGGATCGAGCCCATGCTTGCGCGCCACTTCGCAATATTCGTCGGCCACGGAGACCGCATATTCGGTGTGACGGCCGCCGAGACCCTTGTTGATCGCGCCGCGCGAGCCGGGCGGAATGGCGCCGGCGGTGTATTTGCCGGTGAGGAGACCGGCCGCCAGCGGCGAATAGGCGAGGAGGCCGACCTGTTCGTTGATTGCGGTTTCGGCAAGGTCGAGATCGAAGATCCGGTGCATCAGCGAATATTCGTTCTGGATCGAGGCGACGCGCGGCGTGCCGTCCCGCTCGGCGATCGCCGCGAACTGCATGACGCCCCAGGCGGACTCGTTGGAGAGGCCTACATGGCGGATCTTGCCGGCCTTCACCTGCTCGCCGAGCTCGTGCAGCACCTCCGCGATGTTGGCCTTGACCGCGTCGGGCTTCTGGCCGCTCGGATCATAGGTCCAGTTCTGGCGGAAATGGTAGGAGCCGCGGTTTGGCCAGTGCAGCTGGTAGAGGTCGATATGGTCGGTCTTCAGCCGCTTCAGGCTGGCGTCCAGGGCGCGGCGCACCGAATCGGCGGTGATCGGCTCGCCGCCGCGGACCTTGTCGTTGCCGGCGCCGGTGATCTTGGAAGCGAGCACCACGTCGTCGCGCCGTCCATTGGCGGCGAACCAGGAGCCTATGATCTCCTCGGTGCGACCGACGGTCTCGGCGGCGAGCGGCGTCGTCGGATACATTTCGGCGGCGTCGAAGAAGTTCACCCCCAGCTCGGTGGCGAGGTCCATCTGAGCATGGCCCTCGGCTTCGCTGTTCTGCGAACCCCAGGTCATGGTGCCGAGGCAGATTTCGCTGACGGACAGGCCGGTGCGGCCGAGCGGGCGATATTTCATGAAGACGATCCCGAATGCGGAATGGAGAGGGCGGGCCCGACGCGGTGCCACGGGGCCCCTGCCGCGCGAACATAGCCGCATCGCAGCATCGTGCAATGGCCGGTGCAAAACGCCTTCCGAAAGCGCCCCCGCCTTGCCGAAGCGGCCGGCGAACCGATACTTCGTCCCCGAAACCGCAATTTCAGCAAAGGATCACGCCATGGCCGGTCTCGACAGCGTGCTCGCCTGCCTCGACCTCAATCTCGATCGCGCCGTCGGGCGCCTGTCCGACCTCCTGCGCATTCCCTCGATCTCCACCGATCCGGCCTATGCCGTGGACTGCCGGCGCGCCGCCGAATATCTCGCCGGTGACCTGGCGGCGATCGGCTTCGACGCCGCGGTGCGCGATACGCCCGGCCATCCGATGGTCGTCGCCCATCACGAGGGACCGGCCCCGAGTGATGGCGTGAAGGCGCCGCACGTCCTGTTCTACGGGCATTACGACGTCCAGCCGGTGGACCCGGTCTCCGAGTGGCGCACCGGCCCGTTCGAGCCGGTTGTGCAGGAGATGCCGGACGGCACAAGGCGGATCGTCGCCCGCGGCTCGGCTGACGACAAGGGCCAGCTGATGACCTTCATCGAGGCCTGCCGGGCCTTCAAGGCGGAGACCGGCGGCCTGCCCTGCCGGGTGACGATCTTCCTCGAGGGCGAGGAGGAGTCCGGCTCGCCGTCGCTGAACCCCTTCCTTGACGCCAACCGGGAGGAGTTGTCCGCCGATGTCGCGCTGGTCTGCGACACCAACATGTGGAACCGCGAAACCCCGGCGATCTCGACCGGCCTGCGCGGCATGGTGGGCGAGGAGGTGGTGGTGCGGGCGGCGAGCCGGGACCTCCATTCCGGCTATTACGGCGGCGCGGCGCAGAACCCCATTCACGTGCTCGCGAAGATCCTCGCCGAGATGCACGACGCCGACGGCCGGGTCACCATTCCCGGCTTCTACGACGGCGTCGAGGAACTGCCGGAGGCCGTCCGGCAGAGCTGGGAGAGGCTCGACTTCTCCGAAGCGGACTTCCTCGGCGAGGTGGGCCTCAGCGTGCCGTCGGGCGAGAAGGGCCGCTCGGTGCTCGAGCAGACCTGGTCGCGGCCGACCGCCGAGGTCAACGGCATTGCCGGCGGCTACAACGGCAAGGGCTTCAAGACCGTGATCGCGGCCGAGGCCTCGGCCAAGGTGTCGTTCCGGCTGGTGTTTTCCCAGGATCCGGACAAGATCCGCGCGGCGTTCCGCGCCTTCGTCGAGGCGCGGCTGCCGGCCGACTGCACCGCCGAGTTCCACGCCCATGGCGGCTCGCCGGCGATCCAGCTGCCCTTCGATTCGCCGCTCCTCGCAAAGGCGCGGGGGGCGCTGTCCGACGAATGGCCGAAGCCGGCGGTGATGATCGGCATGGGCGGCTCGATCCCGGTGGTCGGCGAGTTCAAGTCGCGGCTCGGCATGGAGTCGCTGCTGATCGGATTCGGCCTCGGCGACGACGCCATCCACTCGCCCAACGAGAAGTACGAGATGACCTCGTTCCACAAGGGCCAGCGCTCCTGGGCCCGCGTCCTGGCGGCGCTGGGCGAGGGCTGAGCGCTAGCCCGGCGCAAGCTCGCTCGTCCATTAACATCTCCTTAAGAGATCGCCGCTAATTTGATCTGCATAGGGGACACCGAAAAAGGCACGACTTCGCGACCAGTGATCGATTTTTGGTCACGATCATGCGATAGGCCGATTTGCGGTGTGGGGATGACCGTGCCTCGAAAGAGGATGCGGGGGACAGCTGGAAGGGTGTGGTGATCGGGGGATCGCCGCACCCTTCTTCGTTCGGGCCGCGGGCGGGCCGCGGGAGCGCAATGCCTCTACGGCAGATCCGCTCCGCCCGCACTCGCTGTCACCCTCCTGCAACGCCTTGATTCGAAACAACCGACCGACACCGGTTTTCGAAGCTGTGGGAATTGCGCCTCGCCGAGAGGCGGGGCATGTATCGTCCCACAGCATGCCCGACGCGGCGCCAGTCGATGGTGCCCTGATTGAGTCAGAACGAGGCATGCGACAAGGCTGGAGTATCAGTACATGGCCATGCGCTTCGCCTCGGCGGTTTTCCTGACGCTGATGGGCTCGACCGTCCTGGCGAGCGCGGCCGATGTCACCGGGCCCTACGACCCCGCGCCCGCCGCGCCGCAGCCGGCGGCGATCGATTATGGCGGGGCCGACTTCGTCTTCGAGCTCGGCATCGAGGGTATCGTCGATCCAGAGTATCTCGGCTCCGACGACTATCGCGTCCTTCCGGGCGTGATCTTCTCGGTCGAGTATCTGAGCCTGCCGGGTCTCGGCTCCTTCGGCGGGCCGGACGGCCTCGGCTTCTCGATCGGCCCGTCCTTCAACATCGTCGGCGACCGGAATGTCGACGACCATCCCGATCTGACCGGGCTCGACGACGTCGACACCACCTACGAAGTCGGCCTCAAGGCATCCTACGAATGGGAACATGCCGAGATCTACGGCGCGGCGCGTTATGCCTTCGGCGGCGCCGACGGCTTCGTCGGCGATGCAGGCGCGAACCTGATCGCGCGGCCGACCGACGAACTCATTCTCAAGCTCGGCCCGACGGTGAGCTTTGCCTCCGCGGACTACATGGAGACCTATTTCTCCGTGAGCCCCGGCGAGGCTTTGGCGAGCGGCGGCCGGTTCTCGTCCTATGACGCCGGCGGCGGCTTCAAGAGCGTCGGCGTCGCGGCGTCGGCGAGATACGAATTCACGCCGGACTGGTTCCTCAACGCCGATGCGTCCTGGGACAAGCTGGTCGGCGACGCCAAGGATTCGCCGATCGTCGAGACTGGCGACGACGACCAGTACTCCTTCACCCTCGGCATCTCCAAGCGCTTCTCGCTCGACCTGTTCTGATCCCTGGCGTCTCGCGGGGGTCGGCATCACTTTCGAACGGATCGACAGGCGCGACAGCGACGAGCGTCGTCGCGCATGCGAGCACCAGAGCCGATGCCGGCCGAAAGGCCGGTGCGTGTTCTCCTCGGCTGTCCGATCCGCAGCGCTGATGCCCTGATGCGAGAGTCTGCAAGGAGGGGCCGGGCCGTCAATGCTGGCGGTGGCCATTTCCCGCAGTGGGCGCTTTCGAGCGGGATGCGATCAGCTTCGATCGCGATCCCGCTCTATCCTCTTCTTGCCGCATGATCCCGAAAACCGGTTCCCATTTTTCGGGATCACGCTCGGTTCGATCAACTCCGGCATCCGGTCGGTCTCATCGTCATGTCAGGCGGGCCTCACGGCACGATCGAATCGACCACCCCGCCGTCGACGCGCAGCGCCCCGCCGCTGGTCGCCGAGGCTTCCTTCGAGCAGGCATAGACGATCATGTTGGCGACCTCCTCGACGCTCGCCAGCCGGCCGAGCAGGGAGCTCGGGCGCTCGGACTTCACGAACATCTCCCCCGCCTCCTCGATGGAGACGCCCTTCGCCTCGGCCATCTCCTTCAGCATCTCCTTGACGCCCTCGGACATGGTCGGGCCGGGCAGCACCGAATTGACCGTGACGCCGGTGCCCGAGGCGAGCTTGGCGAGGCCGCGCGACAGCGACAGCATCGCGGTCTTGGTGAAGCCGTAATGGATCATGTCGGCGGGAATGTTCAGTCCCGATTCCGAGGAGATGAAGACGACGCGGCCCCAGCCCCGCTCCATCATCTTCGGCAGATAGGCCCGCGACAGGCGCACGCCCGACATGACGTTCAGCTGGAAGAACCGTTCCCAGGTCCCGTCGTCGATCTCGAAGAAGGGCTTCGGGCCGAAGATGCCGACATTGTTGACGAGGATGTCCGCTTCCGGCACCGCCGCGACGAGGCTGTCGCAGCCCTCCGCCGCGCCGAGGTCGGCGGCGACGCCGGAGACGTCGGAGCGCGGCACGGCGTCCAGCACGGCGCGGATCGCCGCCTCCACCCGGTCGCTGTCGCGGCCGTTGACGACGACCTGGGCGCCCGCCCGGGCGAGGCCCTTGGCCGCCGCGAGCCCGATGCCGCCGGTCGAGCCGGTGACGATGGCGGTCTTGTCGGAAAGATCGATTTGCATGGCGCGCATCTCCTTGGTCGCTGCCTGACGTCGAGCGTAACAACTAGCCTCGCCGCGCCGACCGACAGGGGGCGGGCCTTGCGACAGTGCGTCCGGGATGCTTTTCGCGGGCCTGCCGCCATTCCTTAAAGCCCCGTTAAATCGCCGCAATTACCATCGAGAAGCGACTTGCCGATTCCGGCGCGGCCGAACCGTTCGCGCCCGCTGTCGGACCTGTGGGGACAGGTTCGGCGAGACGTCGACCGACAGCAGCACCGCCGGATTCGAGCGGGTTCGCGATGGGTCGCGGTACATGGGGAAAATGAGGGGGATCTGGAGCGCCGACACGGCCGTTCCGCTTCGCCCGTCATCAGGATGAGAGGCTGGGCATGGCGGCACGGCGCGAGCGGATCGAACCGAGCTTCGATCATCAGGAGCGGGTCAGCGAGGACGAGCTGTCGATCAGCCCGGAAGACCGGGCCGTTCCGTCGGCGGCCAACGACCGCAAGCGCAAGGCCGCAGCACGGCTCAGCAAGGGAACCGCCAAGGGCAAGCCGGCCGCCGCGCGTGCTGCGTCAGGCCGCGGCAGCGGTGGCGGCGGCTCGCGGCGCGGTGGTTCGGGCGAGGGCGGTGGTGGCGGCCGGCGCCGGCGGCGCAGCTTTTTCGGTCATGTGGTCCGGCTCGGCCTTGCCGGCGCCCTCTGGGGCACGCTCGCGGTCGCCGCGGTGGTCGGCTACTTCGCCGTCAAGCTGCCGCAGGAGGCCTGGGAGATCCCGGCGCGCCCGCCCAACGTCAAGATCGTCTCGGTCGAGGGCACGCTGCTCGCCAATCGCGGCCTGACCGGCGGCAAGGAAGTCTCGCTCGACGAGATCAGCCCCTATGTTCCCGAGGCGGTGGTGGCGATCGAGGACCGGCGGTTCTACGACCACTGGGGCGTCGACCCGATCGGCATCGTGCGGGCCTTCGTCAACAACTGGCAGGCCGGCGGCACGGTCCAGGGCGGCTCGACGCTGACCCAGCAGCTCGCCAAGAACATCTTCCTCAACCCCGAGCAGACCATCCAGCGCAAGATCCAGGAAGCGATCCTGGCGATCTGGCTGGAGCACAAGTTCACCAAGGACCAGATCCTCGACATGTATCTGAACCGGGTCTATTTCGGTTCGGGCGCGACGGGGGTCGAGGCCGCGGCGCGGCGCTACTTCAACAAGTCGGCCAAGGACGTGACGCTGTCCGAGGCGGCGCTCCTGGCAGGCCTGCTCAAGGCGCCGTCGCGGCTTTCGCCGGCGCGCGATCCGGAGGCCGCCAAGGCCCGCGCCGAGGTGGTGCTCTCGGCGATGCGCGAGGAAGGCAAGATCTCCCAGGAGGAATTCGCCGACGCCGCCGCCCAGAAGCCGACCAAGGCGAAGAGCTACTGGGACGGCGCCCAGCAATATGCCGCCGATCTGGTGATGCGCGACATCCGGGACCTGATCGGCGAGGTCCAGCAGGACGTCGTGGTCGAGACGACGATCGAGATGTCGCTGGAGAAGCTGGCGGAACAGACGCTCCGCAAGACCATCGACGGCTCCAAGCAGAATGTCAGCCAGGGGGCCATCGTGGCCATGGACGGCACCGGGGCGATCCGGGCGCTGGTCGGCGGGCGCGACTATGCCGAAAGCCAGTTCAACCGCGCCGTCGACGCCAAGCGTCAGCCGGGCTCTACCTTCAAGCCATTCGTCTATCTGGCGGCCATCGAGAATGGCTGGCGGCCGGAGAGCATCATCGTCGACGGTCCGGTCCAGATCGGCAAGTGGAAGCCCTCGAACTACGAGAACACCTATCGCGGCCCGGTGATGGTCGCCGACGCGCTGCGCTTCTCGCTCAACACGGTGGCGGCCAAGCTCATCGACAGCGTCGGGACGCAGGCGGTGATCGACACCGCCCATCGCCTCGGCATCAAGTCCGACATCGTCGACAACCCGTCGATCGCGCTCGGAACCTCCGAGGTCTCGCTGCTGGAACTGACCAGCGCCTTCGCGCCCTTCGCCAATGGCGGCTATGAGGCGACGCCGCATCTCGTCAACAAGATCACCACCGAGGACGGCAAGGTGCTGTGGGAGCGGGGGGCGGAGGTTCCGCCGAAGGTCCTGTCCGAGGAGAGCCTCGGCATGATGAACGCCATGCTGAAGCGCGTGGTCTCCTCCGGAACCGGGCGCAAGGCGGAGCTCGCCGGCTTCGAGGCGGCCGGCAAGACCGGCACGACCCAGGACTTCAAGGACGCCTGGTTCATGGGCTACACCGCCGAACTCGTCACCGGCGTCTGGCTCGGCAACGACAACGGCGCCAAGATGAAGCGGGTGACCGGCGGCTCGCTGCCGGCGCAGACCTGGCACGACTTCATGCAGGCGGCCCTCGAGGGGACGCCGAATGTGCCGCTGCCGGGCAACTACATGCTCGGCGGCCCTGACGCGCCGCTGGTCGCAGACGGCAATGGCGGGGAATATTACGACAGCGAACTGCCGCGGGACGACGGCGTGCCCTATGACGGGTCCGATGGCGGTCAGGGCCGGGTGATCTACGACCGTGCGCCGCCGCCCGGCGTCGTCGTCGAGGAGCGGGTCTCGCCGCCCCGGGAGAACGATCGGAACCTGTTCAGGCGGATCTTCGGCGGCTGACCTCAGAGGATCCCGAGGGCGCGTCACCGATAACGATGAGGTCCGCTGCGCCAGTGTGGCGGCGCCCTGGCGCTCGTCCAAGGGATTGAACGGGCGGGGCAGTGGCATCAGAGAGCATGGTGTTCGGGTGGGGTGACGAATAGGCCTGTGTTCGTCGCCCCACCCGAACGTCGTTTGACGTGCCGCCGGGCGCAGTCGTCAGATGCTCACGACACCGAGCAGGGCAAGCACGACGACCACGACCACGACGAGGCCGACGATGTAGATGATGTTGTTCATGACTGCGCTCCGACAGAAACAAGGTCTTTGGTGGATGCGACGGATGGACCGTGCCGTGCGGTAGCGCGTCAGCGGGACGGTGGTTCCGCGAACGGAGGATTTTTTGATACGGCGTTCTCCCGGCCCTCGAGCCGCGAGGCGCCTGGAATTGGCTTCACGAAAGCGTCAGAACCTGCCTTGCACCGGTTTCCGGGCGTTCATATATAGCCGCCATCACCGATCGGCCGGACGGCGTCGCGCCAGACTCCAGACCGGCCTAACATGATTTCGCAGACGCCACGTGGGGGTTGCCCAGCGGGAACGCCTCGACGAGGGTCCCGGGCGGCTCGCTGTCAGAAGGAGAGTATGAATATGGCGAAGGTTATCGGTATCGACCTCGGCACGACCAATTCCTGCGTCGCTGTCATGGACGGCAAGACGTCGAAGGTCATCGAGAATGCGGAGGGTGCGCGCACGACGCCCTCGATGGTCGCCTTCACCGACGACGGCGAGCGCCTCGTCGGCCAGCCCGCCAAGCGCCAGGCCGTTACCAATCCCGAGGACACGCTGTTCGCCGTCAAGCGGCTGATCGGCCGTCGCTACGAGGATCCGACGGTCGCCAAGGACAAGGGCCTCGTGCCCTACAAGATCGTCCGCGCCGACAATGGCGACGCCTGGGTCGAGGCTTCGGGCGAGAAGTACTCCCCGTCGCAGATCTCGGCGATGATCCTTCAGAAGATGAAGGAGACGGCGGAATCCTATCTCGGCGAAAAGGTCGAGAAGGCGGTCATCACCGTCCCGGCCTACTTCAACGACGCCCAGCGCCAGGCGACCAAGGATGCCGGCAAGATCGCCGGTCTCGAGGTCCTGCGCATCATCAACGAGCCGACGGCGGCCGCGCTCGCCTACGGCCTCGACAAGAACGACGGCAAGACGATCGCGGTCTACGACCTCGGCGGCGGCACCTTCGACGTTTCGATCCTCGAGATCGGCGACGGCGTGTTCGAGGTGAAGTCGACCAACGGCGACACCTTCCTCGGCGGCGAGGACTTCGACATGCGCCTGGTCGACTACCTGGCGACGGAGTTCAAGAAGGATCAGGGCATCGACCTGAAGAACGACAAGCTCGCTCTCCAGCGCCTGAAGGAAGCGGCCGAGAAGGCCAAGATCGAGCTGTCGTCGGCTTCGCAGACCGAGATCAACCTGCCCTTCATCACGGCCGACCAGGCCGGCCCGAAGCACCTCAACATGAAGCTCACCCGCTCCAAGTTCGAGGCGCTGGTCGACGATTTTGTGCAGCGCACGGTCGGCCCGATGAAGGCAGCCCTCAAGGACGCCGGCCTGACCCAGTCGGACATCGACGAGGTCGTGCTCGTCGGCGGCATGACGCGCATGCCGAAGATCCAGGAGACGGTGAAGTCGTTCTTCGGCAAGGAGCCGCACAAGGGCGTCAACCCGGACGAGGTCGTCGCCATGGGCGCGGCGATCCAGGCCGGCGTGCTGCAGGGCGACGTCAAGGACGTGCTGCTGCTCGACGTGACCCCGCTGTCGCTCGGCATCGAGACGCTGGGCGGTGTCTTCACCCGGCTGATCGATCGCAACACCACGATCCCGACCAAGAAGTCGCAGACCTTCTCGACCGCCGAGGACAACCAGAACGCCGTCACCATCCAGGTCTTCCAGGGTGAGCGCGAGATGGCCCAGGACAACAAGATGCTCGGCCGGTTCAACCTCGAGGGCATTCCGCCGGCACCGCGCGGCGTCCCGCAGATCGAGGTGACCTTCGACATCGACGCCAACGGCATCGTCAACGTCTCGGCCAAGGACAAGGGCACCAACAAGGAGCAGCGGATCACCATCCAGGCTTCCGGTGGTCTGTCCGACGCCGACATCGAGCAGATGGTCAAGGACGCCGAGGCCAATGCCGACGCCGACAAGAAGCGTCGCGCCGCGGTCGAGGCGAAGAACCAGGCCGAAAGCCTCGTCCACTCGGCCGAGAAGTCGCTGGCCGACTATGGCGACAAGGTCTCCGAGGCCGACCGCGGCGCGATCCGCGCGGCGATCGACGACCTGAAGGCCGAGCTGGAGAAGCCGGAAGCCGACGCGGAGACCATCAAGGCCAAGAGCGACACGCTCGCCCAGGCCTCGATGAAGCTCGGCCAGGCGATGTACGAGGCGGCCCAGGCGAACGAGGGCGACGGCGGAGAGGGCGCTTCCGCGAGCGCTTCCGGCGAGCCCAAGGACGACGTCGTCGACGCCGACTACGAGGAAGTCGACGACGATCAGCAGAAGAAGTCGGCCTGATCCGGCTTCCTCACCGAGCCTCTGAATGAAAGAAGCCCCGGCGCGATGCGCCGGGGCTTTTTGCTGGTCACTCTTCCCGGGTCGCAGCCGTTGCCGCTCACCGCAACCACGGCGGGGCCCGGCGGCTCGAAGTGGCGATGCCCCCCGATCCCTATCCTTCCGGCGTCACCGCCGAACTGCCCGCGGCCGGAGCATCGAGCCGGGTTCCTTCCTCGGGCGTGCGGGTGAAGAGCGTGAAATAGGCGAGGAGAGCGATCGCGATGACGGCGAGCGTCAGCCACAGCGCGTTTCGCCCCCGGTTGCGGGACTTCGGGCCCCGCGCGGGCGGTCCGGAATGATGGGCCACTGGCTCCTCCACGGTTCGTGGGCGGCCGCGCCCTTTTGGCGCGGCGTCTGACGAGACGAACCGGGGAGATGGGGGGCGAGTTCCGCAATCGCCCTCGGCGCTTGAGGTGCCGACGGCTTTGCCCGTTGAGCGGGAACGCGGCTTTCGACGCCTGGCCGGAGGCCCGACGACCATCATGGCCGGGCGCCGGGAGGATTCTCGACACCTTCCGGTCTCAGGCTTCGCGGCCGAAGACCCGCCTGAAGATCGTGCCGACATGCTTGGTGTGGTAGCCGAGGTCGAAGCGCTTGCGGATCTCTTCCTCGGGCAGCGCCGCGCGGACCTCGTCGTCCTTCAGGAGCTCTTCCAGGAAGTCGACCGTCGCCGAGCCGGCGACATGGTAGCTCTCCCAGACCTTCATGGCGTTGCGCTGGACGAGGCGGTAGGCGTCCTCGCGGGAGACCCCGGCCTGGGTGAGGGCGAGGAGGATGCGCTGGGAATGCACGAGGCCGCCGAGGCGGTTCATGTTGTTGGCCATGCGCTCGGGATAGACGAGCAGCTTGTCGATGACACCGGTGAGACGCACCAGCGCGAAGTCCAGCGTGATCGTCGCGTCCGGGCCGATGTAGCGCTCGACGGAGGAATGCGAGATGTCGCGCTCGTGCCAGAGGGCGACGTTCTCCATCGCCGGCAGGGCGTAGCTGCGGACCATACGGGCCAGGCCGGTGAGGTTTTCCGTCAGCACCGGGTTGCGCTTGTGGGGCATCGCCGAGGAGCCCTTCTGGCCCGGCGAGAAATACTCCTCGGCCTCCAGCACCTCGGTGCGCTGCAGGTGGCGGATCTCGGTCGCCAGCCGCTCGACCGACGAGGCGACGACGCCAAGGACGGCGAAGAACATCGCGTGGCGGTCGCGCGGGATCACCTGCGTCGACACCGGCTCCGGCGCAAGGCCCATGGCCTTGGCGACATGCTCTTCGACGTAAGGATCGATGTTGGCGAAGGTGCCGACGGCGCCGGAGATGGCGCAGGTGGCGATCTCGGTGCGGGCGGCGACGAGGCGCTCGCGGCAGCGCTGGAACTCGGCATGGGCGAGCGCCAGCTTGACGCCGAAGGTCGTCGGCTCGGCATGGATGCCGTGGGATCGCCCGATGGTGATGGTGTCGCGGTGCTCGAAGGCGCGGCGTTCCAGCGCGGCGAGGAGGGCGTCGAGATCGGCGATCAGGAGGTCGGCCGCCCGCGTCAGCTGGACGCTGAGGCAGGTGTCGAGAACGTCGGACGAGGTCATGCCCTGGTGGACGAAGCGGGCATCGGGGCCGACGATCTCCGACAGATGCGTCAGGAAGGCGATGACGTCGTGCTTGGTCTCGCGCTCGATGGCGTCGATGCGGTCGATGTCGAAGGTGGCGGCGCCGCCCTTCTCCCAGATCGTCTTCGCGGCCTCCTTCGGGATGACGCCGAGTTCGGCCAGTGCGTCGCAGGCATGGGCCTCGATCTCGAACCAGATCCGGAACTTCTCCTCCGGCGACCAGATGGCGACCATGTCGGGGCGGGCGTAGCGGGGGATCATCGGGCGTCTTCCGGAGGTCGATTGCGGGAAGACCGCCGTCTAACAGAGCGGCGGCCAAGCCTCAATGTCGGGATCGGCGAGGCGCGACCGGGGCGGCACCGAATAGTCGCGGCAAGGGCCGCTCGAAGATCTGGCGCCCCGCCTTCCAGCCGGCGATCGGCGGGGCGATCCGGCGCACTGCGTCGATGCCGCTGGACGCATCGAGGATGACGAGGTCGGCGGGCTCGCCGACCGTCGGGGCGGCGGGCCGCGCGCGCCCGATGACCGAGGCGGCGCCCTCGCTCACCATGGCGAAGGCGGCGGCGACCTCCGCGTCGGTGCCGGTCTGGGCGACGTTGGCGAAGAGGTTCGCCATGCGGATCAGCGAGGCGTCGCCGAAGGGCGTGAAGGGGTTGAGGACGTTGTTGGTGGCGACCGCCGTCCGGACCCCGGCCCTGGCGAGGCGATCGGCCCGCGCCATGCCGCGCGGGGCGAGGCGGTCGGCGCTGCGGCCCATCAGATAGAGATCGGTCGCGGGGAGGACGACGACGCCGATGTCGGCCTCGGCGAGGTCGAGGGCGAGCCGGGTGAACGCCTCCGGGGCCATTGCCGACAGTTTGCTGGCATGGCCGACGGAAACGCGGCCCCGAAGCCCGCGCGCCTTCACCGCCGCGACCAGCGCCGGCAGGCACGAGTTCTCCGGATCGAGATCGAAGTCGATGTGGAAGTCCGCCGGCACGGCGAAGCGCTCGGCGAGATCGAGGACGAGGTCGATGTGGCGGACGGGGTCCGGGTCGGTGTAGGGGCAGCCACCGACGCTGGTCGCGCCGCCTGCAAGGGCGGCGATCAGGAGGTCACAGGTCGCCATCTCCTGGGTCAGGCCCTCCTGCGCGAAGGCGCAGAGGTCGAGATCGATCATCGGCGCGTAGTCGCGCTTCAGCTGGCTCAGCGCCTCGAAGGAGGCGAGGCCGACGCGCGGGTCCGTCTCGACGAAGCTGCGCATCGCCATGGTGCCGTGGGTGATCGCCTGCCGGAGCACCGTCTCGGCGCGCCGGTAGACGTCGTCCGGGGTGAAGGCGGCCTTGGCGGCTGCGGTCAGCGCGACCGCTTCCGCCAGCGTGCCCGCGCAGATGGCGCAGCGATCGAGGATGCCGGCCTTGTCGAGATGGATGTGGGCGTCGACGAAGCCGGTGCAGACGAAGCGGCCCTCGGCGGAGCGCTCCGGCGCGCCCTCCGGCAGCTGCGGCGCGATGGCGGCAACGCGGCCGCCCGCAACGCCGATGTCGTGGGGCCCGTCCCGGCCATCCATCCGGGCGCCGCGCAGGACGAAGTCGAACATCGCGCTTCTCTCCGGCCGTCTCATAGGGTGGGTCCGGTCTTCGACCGGCGCCAGGTGTTTCATGCTCGAGCGCCGCGCCGGCTTCATACCGGCGGCTGAGGAGACGACCTTTCGGGCCGCGGGGCTCAGCCGAGTTCGAAGCTGGTGACGCCGAAGATCTCGGCGAGCGGCAGCGACGGTGCCTCGCCCTTCACCATGCGGGCGGTCTCGAAGACGGGCTTCAGGCCATGTCGTTCGGCCAGCGCGATGGCGGCGCCGTTCGGCTCGGGAACGTCGAGGATGATGCTCTCGCCGGGCGGGACGGTGCGCACCAGCGCGTCGAAGAGGTCGGAGGCGACTTCTGGCGAGCGGGCGAACAGCGGGCCGATCTTGAAGCCGGTCCGCGCCGGGCGCACGACGCCGTAGCCGCGAATGCCACCGCCTTCGCCGTCATCATCGCTGCCATCCGCGATCCGCGCGACATGGCCGGGCGTCGAGAGCCATGCCTCAAGGAAGGCCGTGCGCTCGGAGCCGAAATGCGCCGCGTCGAAGACGGCGAGGGCGGGCAGATCCTCAGCGCTGACGGCCCGCACGGTCTCCGGTGCGGCGGTCGGCTCGGGGACGGGGCCCATGTAGCGGATGTTGCGATGCTTCAGGACGAAGCCCGACTTGGCGTAGTTCGCCTGCTGGTCGACGACGCCGTCGAGGCCGATCGAGCGGCTGCCGAGCCGGGCGATGCCGGCCTGCCAGAGCGCCCAGCCGATGCCGCGGCCCCGCAGCTGCGGCCGGACGATGTAGAAGCCGAGAAAGCCGTGGCGCTCGCCGGAGGCGACGACGGAGATCGAGGCGGCGGGCTCGCCGTCGAGGAAGGCCATGAGGAAGCCGCCCGGATCGGCGACGCGGAACGGGACCGCGTCGGCAAGGCCGGGATTCCAGCCTTCGAGGGTGGCCCATTCGATCGCCAGCTCGACTTCCGCCGGCGTCATCGGGCGGATCTCGATCGTGCCGGAACGCCCGCTCGCGGCGGCGGTCATTCCGCCGGCTCCGCGTCGGGCAGACGCTCCGGATGGACGATCATGCCCTCCGGATAGACGAAGCCCTGGTGCTTCGGCCCGGGCAGGGCATAGCCGCCCCGCTTGGCGGTCTTCAGTCCCAGCGTGACTGCGGCCTCCATCAGCTTGACCGCCGATGAGACGCCCTCGATCACCGGCACGCCGTGGCGGGCCGAGAGGCTGGCGGCGAAATCCGCCATGCCGGCGCAGCCGAGCACGACCGCCTCGGCGCCGTCCTCGTTGATCGCCCGGGCGATCTCCTCGGAAATCCTGACATTGGCCGCCTCCGGGTCGGCCTCGAGCGCCAGCACCGGCAACTCGCTCGCCCTGACGCTGGCGCAGAGCGGCGCCAGCCCGGCGCGCTCGATGTTGTCCTCGAGGATCGGGACCGAGACGGAGAGGGTGGTGACGACGGAGAACCGCCGCGCGACGAGGGTCGCCATGCGGGCGCCCGCCTCGCCGATGCCGATCACCGGACCCTGCAGCACCGAGCGGGCGGCCTCGAGGCCGGTGTCGTCGAAACAGGCGATGATGTGGGCCTCGGCGCCATCGCGTTCGGCGATGGCGAGGGCATGGAGCAGGCCGGGCACGGCGAGCGCGCCGTCGACATGTCCCTCGATCGAGGCCGGGCCGGCGTCATTCTGGTAGGCGAGGATTTCGGTGCCCCGCGCCGCGGCCTGGCGCGCCGCAAGGGCGATGGTCTCGGTCATCGACCGGGTGGAATTGGGATTGACGATCGAGATCCGCAATTTGCCCCTCAGTCTGATCGTGGCCCGTCTCGAAACCCAGACGTTCGCTGCCGGAGTGTCCGGGCCGATGGCACGGTTGCTGAACTTTCTACGTCATCGTCGCCGAAAGGGGGCGGCGAATATGTCACGGGTCTCTGCCGATTTCGCAGGCCGATTTCGCGGGTGCATTTCGTGTGCCGGTGCCGCCCTGCGCGTTCAATCCGCCAAAGCGCGTCGCTGCCGCCGCCTCTGCAGCAGGACGAAGGCGGCGAGCGTCCCGAAGATGACGGTGAAGGACACCGCCGTCACCGAGGTGCCGAGGGCGTAGATCTCCGGCGTCGTCACCGTCGTCGTCAGGGCCGCGAGTTCCAGCGGCAGCGTGTTGGTCGAGCCCATGGTCTGGCTGGAACGGGCGATCTCGTCCCAGGAGAGGGTGAAGCCGAACAGCGCGATGCCGATCAGGAATGGTGCGATCATCGGCAGGATGACATATCGAAAGCTCTGCCAGTTGGAGGCGCCGAGATCGCGGGCGGCTTCCTCGTAGCTCTTGTCGAGGCGGTTGAAGACCGCGAACATGATCAGCAGCCCGAAGGGCAGCGTCCAGGACAGATGCGCCCCGAGGCCGGAGGTGAACAGGCCGAGCGAATTGCCGCGCGGGGAGACGAGGCCGATCGAGGCGAGGACCGGCCGCAGGACGTCGTCGACGATGCGGAACTCCAGCGCGATGCCCAGCGAGACAACGATCGACGGCACGATCAGGCTGGCGATGGCGACGTAGAAGAGCGGCGTCGCGCCGGCGAACTTCTTGCGGAAGGCGAGCCCGGCCAGGACGGAGATAACGACGGTCAGCACCATCACCGTCAGGCCGAGCATCAGCGAACGCTGGAAGGCCGAGCCGATGTCGACGGTGCCGCGGCCGCTCCACAGCCGCTCGAACCAGTAGAGCGAGACGCCGTTCATCGGGAAGGTCAGGCCGCCATTCGGCCCCTGGAACGACAGGGTGAGGATCGTCACCACGGGACCGTAGAGAAACACGACGAACAGCGCGAAGAACAGCGCCAGCGCATAGAAGGAGCGCGGCCGTCTCTCCTCGCGGGTGGTGGATGGCTTGGCCATTCCTCAGAGCTCCTTGCGGATGTCGACGAGGCGCAGCATGCCCCAGATCGTCACCAGCACGACGGCGAGGAGCACGATGGCGTTGGCGGCGGCGATCGGGAACTGCAGGAAGTTGATCTGGGTCTGGATCACCTTGCCCACCGAGGCGATCTGCTGGCCGCCCATGATGCCGATGGTCAGATAGTCGCCGGTGACGATGGTGACGACGAAGATCGAGCCGATCAGGATGCCGGGCTTGACCAGCGGGATGATGACGTTGGTGAGCGTCTGCCAGCCCGAGGCGCCGGCGTCGTAGGCCGCCTCGATCAGTGCCCGGTCGATGCGCATCATCGAGTTGAAGATCGGCACCACCATGAACAGCGTGTAGAGGTGGACGAGGGCGAGGGCGACGGCGAAATCCGAATAGAGCAGCCATTCGATGGGCGCGTCGATCAGCCCGATGGAGGCAAGCGTCTCGTTGACGAGGCCGTTGCGACCGAGCAGCGGGATCCAGGAAATCATCCGGATGACGTTCGAGGTCCAGAACGGGATGGTGCAGACCATGAAGAGGGCGATCTGCATCGGCAGGGTGCGGATGTGGAAGGCGAGGAAATAGGCGACCGTGAAGCCGATGAGGAGCGTCGCCGCCCAGACGATGGCGACGAATTTCAGCGTCGACAGATAGGTCGCGAAGGTCGTGCAGAGGCCGGAAGATCCCGAGAAGCAGCCGTAGAAGACGTCCTGGTAGTTGGACAGGACGAAGGCCGGCTCGATGGAATATTCGGTGTAGTTCCAGAACGAGACGACGAAGGTGGCGAGCAGCGGCAGGATGAAGAACAACAGGAAGACCAGCGCCAGCGGCGCCGCCTGGAGATAGGCGACGTAGCGCGGCGTCCAGCTGGTGCGGCGCGCAGCTCCCGCGCGCGCCGGACCCGTTCGGGTGGTGGACGCCGCGGCCGTGGCCGGGGCGTCCATCGTGTCGGTCATGACCTCAGGCGGCAATGAACTCGTTCCATTTGCGGATCATGTAGATGTTCTCGTCCATGACGGCGTTCCAGCAGGCGACGGCGCCCATGCGCTCGTCGTAGGAGCCGCCGTCGCGGACGGCGCCGGCCTTCTCGAGCAGCTTGCCGTCCGGCGACATGATGTCCTTCTCGGCCGCCTTGCCCTCGAACCAGTAGGCCCATTCGTAGGGCTCCATGGCTTCCTTGGTCGTCTCGAGGACGGCGGTGTAGTAGCCCTGCTTGGCGAGATGGGCGCCGGCCCAGCCGGACAGGAACCAGTTGATGAACTCGTAGGCCGCGTCCTTCTCGCGCTCGCCGATCGCCACCGGCAGGCCGAAGCCCGAGGCCCAGGCGCGGTAGCCCTCCTTCAGCGGCTGGTACTTGCACTCGATGCCCTGGGTGCGCACGGCGGTGACCGCCGGCGACCACATCGACTGGATGACGACCTCGCCGGAGGCCATCAGGTTGACGCTCTCGTTGAAGTCCGTCCAGAAGGCGCGGAACTGGCCGTTGCGCTTGGCCTCGATCAACACCGCGATGGTCTTGTCGATCTCCTCGCGGGTCATGTTGCCCTTGTCGCCATAGGTCATGTCGCCCCTGGCCTCGATCGCCATCGCCGCATCCATGATGCCGATCGAGGGGATGTTGAGGGTGGCCGCCTTGCCCTTGAACTTCGGATCGAGCAGCGACGCCCAGCTCGACACCTCGCCGTCGATGAGGTCCGGCCGGATGCCCAGCGTGTCGGCGTTGTAGGTGGTCGGGATGAGGGTGAGGAAGCCGGTCTCCTCGCCGGCGAACTCGGTCGCCTGCTCGTCCGGCAGATAGAGCACTTCCGCCGGTGCTGTGCCGTCGAGGCCGACCTTCTTGCCGTTCACCGTGCCGTTGCGCAGCACCGAGGCGATCTTGTCCGACAGCGTGATCTTCGAGGCGTCGAGGCCCATGATGTTGCCGGAGGGCAGGAGCTTCGGCAGGGCGAAATACTCGGTGTCCACCAGGTCGAAGGAGTTCGGCTGGGTGATCACGCGCTTGGCGACGTCGTCCGTCGTCACGGCGATGTATTCGATGTTGATGCCGATGTCCTCGCCGGCCTTGGCGGCGATGGCGGGCGACTGGTTCACCGCCGTCGACAGATAGCGCAGCGTCACCTTCTCCTGGGCGATCGCCGGAAAGCCGGTGACCTTGGTGACGAGGGCGGCCCCGCCCAGCGCGGCCGAGGCTTTCAGGATCGACCGGCGGGTGATGCCGCCGCGGGTTTCCTTCAGGATCGTCATGGCAGTGCTTCCTCCATTGGCAGTTCAGGGGTGGGTGTCGGTTGGCGCGGCTCAGGCCGCGAGTTCGTGGCGGTCGGCCGGCTGCCAGGCGACCGCGACGGTATCGCCGACGGCGACCGGCGCGCGGTCGAAGTCGCTCTCGGCAAGGGTGGCGAGAAGGTCGGTGCCGTCCTCGCGCGTCATCGCCACATGGACGGTCATGCCCTGGTATTCGACGTCGGTGACCGTTGCGGCGGCGCCCGGCTCGCCGGCCCTCGCAAGGCGGATCCGGTCCGCCCGCACGGCATAGGACCTCCCGCCTTCGGGCACGACGTTGTGGCCGCCCATGAACTTGGCGACGAAGACCGTCTTCGGCGCGTTGAAGACCTCGCGTGGGCTACCGACCTGCTCGATCCGCCCGTCATTCATCACCACCACCATGTCGGCCAGCGCCATCGCCTCTTCCTGGCTGTGGGTGACGTGGACGAAGGAGATGCCGAAGTCGCGCTGGTAGCGCTTCAGTTCGGCGCGCATGCGGATGCGCAGGAACGGGTCGAGCGCCGAGAGGGGCTCGTCGAGGAGGAGAACGGTCGGGTTGGTGACGAGGGCCCGCGCCAGCGCCACGCGCTGCTGCTGACCGCCCGAGAGCTGGCTCGGCAGGCGGTCGCCGTATTTCGCCATGTCGACGAGATCGAGCAGTTCGTCGGCGCGCCGCAGCCGCTCGGCCTTGGCGATCCCGGCCATCTTCAGCGAGAAGGCGACGTTGTCGCGCACCGACAGATGCGGGAACAACGCGTAGTTCTGGAACATCATCGCCGTGCCGCGCCGCGCCGGCGGCAGGTCGTTGACGACGGTGTTGCCGATCATCACGTCGCCGTCGGAGATGAACTCGTGGCCGGCGATCATCCGCAGCGTCGACGATTTGCCGCAGCCGGACGGCCCGAGCAGGCAGCAATAGGTGCCGGCGGGGATCTTCAGCGAGACCTTGTCGACGGCGATCGTTTCTCCATAGGCCTTGGTGACGGCGGCAAGTTCGAGATCGGCGGCTTGGTTCGGCAAGGCGAGACCTTCTTGTCGGACGGGACTGTCGCATCCGAAGCAATGGCCATGCCAACCGCTCACGCGCCTGAAATCGTCGCATCCTCCCCGTCCGCCGATGGGGAGTCCCGGCGTCATGGCTCGGTTCTGACCAAATAGTACGCAGAATGCCTAACTTGGCGGCAGTTCTGCCCGGGTGTTGCTGCTCGCTCCGTAGGCGGGTCAGGCCGGGCGCCGCATCAGCGCCGAGGCGAGGCCGGCCCCGACGAGACAGGCACCGCCAAAGCGGCCGGCGGCCACGAGCGCGCGAGGCTTGCGCAGCAGCCCGCGGGCCGAGGAGGCGAGGCGCGCATAGAGGGCGGCGTTGACGAGGGCGAGGAGCACGAAGGTCAGGACGAAGAGCGCCGCCTGCGGCAGATAGGGACGGCCGGCATCGACGAACTGCGGCACGAAGGCGGCGAAGAACACCAGCCCCTTGGGATTGAAGACGGTGACCAGGAAGGCGTCGCGAAACACCCGGGCCGGCCGGCCTTGCGCCGGGGCCTGGGCGGCGGTGTCCGAAGCGGTCACGTCCGCCGCGTCGGCGGGCTGCGGCGGGTGGCGCCAGAGCTTCACGCCCATGAAGACCAGATAGGCCGCGCCCGCCCATTTCAGCACCATGAACCCCTCGGCCGAGGCCGCGAGCAGCGCGCCGACCCCGCCGATCGACGCGGTCGCGGCGACGAGATCGCCGAGGCCGACGCCGAGAACGCTGGCGAGCGCGACCGCCCGGCCATGGGCGAGCGCCTGGCCGACTACCATCACCACCGTCGGGCCGGGAATGGCAAGGAGGACGAGGGAGGCGAGGACGAAGGCGAGGAGGGTGGCGGGTTCGACGGGCATGGGCGGGTCACCGGCTGTTGAAGAGCCGAAGCGAGCCATGGCTTTGGGAATCTGTCCAGTGGCCTTCGTCGCCGCTCGCCCAGTTTCTCCTGGCCGGTGATCGCGGCTGCAAGATCCGTCCGAAGCTGCTATCTTGCGCAGGTCGTTTTCAAGGCCGTTCGAGGTTTTCGTGAGCCAGGACGCGCAGAAGCACTGGACGATCGAAGAGTTTCTGGTCTGGCAGGAAGGCCGGCCGGGCCGTTACGAGTTCGTCTGTGGCGAGCCGGTGAAGATGAAGACCGGGGCGACCGCCCGCCACGACACCATCGTCCTGAACGTTCTTGCGGAGCTTCGCCAGCGTCTCAAGGGTCACCCTTGCAAGGCCTTCACGGCGGACTATTGCGTCAAGACGCGACACGATCAGATCAGGCGGCCCGACGCTGGAGTCGATTGCGGTGTGCGCAGTCCGAGCGATCTGGTGGCCGTGAAACCGGTCCTCGTCGTGGAGGTCTTTTCGCCATCCACCCGCGATTTCGACCGGGCGGCAAAGCTCGTCGAATACAAGGCCGTGCCGTCGATCCGCACGATCCTCTATGTCGAGCCGAACCGCCCCGAGGTCTATGTCTTCGAGCGGTCGGACGAGGCGGACGGTGGCTGGCTCGACGAACGGCGCGTCATGGGGCTCGATCAGGAAGTCGCGATCCCGGCGCTCGGGATCGTGCTGCCGCTCGCCGAGATCTTCGACGGCATCGACTTCGTGCCGGGCCCGCTGCTCGTTTAGGCCGGCTCCCCCACCACCAGGATGTGCAGGCTCCGCGGCCCATGGGCGCCGAGGAGCAGCGTCTGCTCGATGTCGGCCGAGCGCGACGGGCCGGTGACGAAGTTCACCGAGCGCGGCATCGTGCCCTTGCCGTGCGTCTGCCTCAGGCGCGCCAGCACCGCTTCCATGTCGCCGGCGACGTCGGCCGCATCGAGGACGACGAGGTGATACTCGGGGAGGAAGTTGAGGCTGGTCGGATTGTCGGGGCCCGACGTCAGCACCAGCGTCCCGGTCTCGGCGATGGCGCCCACCGCATGGGAGAGGCTCGACAGGTCGTCGCCCTCGCTCGGCCCGGTGGTCACCGTGAGCGTCGTCCTGGAGAAGTCGAGCCCGGCAAGGCGCGGATCGCGGCCCATCCTGATCGCCGGTGCGAGGTTGCGCTCGCGCAGATAGGCGGCGACTTCCTCGGGAATGTCCGACGCGGCGTCGACGCGCGTCACTGTCGCGTCGGCCTTCGTCGCCATCTGGATGAACAGCTCGAGCCGCTCGGCCGGCGGCAATTGCCCCCGGGCGGGGATGACGCCTTTCGGCGCGTCCGACAGCCGCGCGGCGACGGCTGCCCGCCGTTCCGCGTCGTTCGCAGGATTTGCTCCGACCGCCCGCCGCAGCCGTCCCATTACCGCATCGCGCGTCGAACCGCTCATTTCGCATCTCCATGGCCGCTCTGGGCGTAGGCCTGCATGAAGGTTCGCCCTTCCGGTGCCGGCAGGTCGCGCCATTTTGTCCAGCCGCCGGCCAGCGGCAGGGAGCGGAACCGCCCCTTGCGGCCGGCGAGCAGCTTCAGCGCCGGCATGGCATAGGACACCGCCGCCCGGTAGAGCTTCGGCCGGCGGGCGAGATAGGCCCAGACGCCGAGCCCGGCGCGGGCGGTGGCCGGTTGCAGATGGCTCTCGAACTCCTTCTCGCGCCAGTGCCGCATCATCTTCGGCAGGGGAATGCGCATCGGGCAGACCGCCTCGCAGCGGCCGCAGAAGGTCGAGGCGTTCGGCAGGTGCCCGGCCTTGTCGACGCCGATCAGCGACGGTGTGAGCACCGCGCCCATCGGGCCGGGATAGACCCAGCCATAGGAGTGGCCGCCGACGGCGTGATAGACCGGGCAGTGGTTCATGCAGGCGCCGCAGCGGATGCAGCGCAGCATGTCCTCGAACTCGGTGCCGAGCATGTTGGAGCGGCCGTTATCGAGGAGGATGACGTGGTACTCCTCCGGCCCGTCCTCGTCCTCGGTGCGCTTCGGGCCGGTGGAGAGCGTCGTATAGACGCTCATCTCCTGGCCCGTCGCCGAGCGGGCGAGGACGCGCAGGATCTGCGCGGTGTCCTCCAGGGTCGGCACGAGTTTTTCCAGCGAGGCCAGCACCACGTGGCACTTGCCCATCAACTGGGTTAGATCGCCATTGCCCTCGTTGGTGACGATGACCGAGGTGCCCGTCTCGGCGATGAGGAAGTTCGCGCCGGTGACGCCGATATCCGCCTCGCCGTATTTCTGGCGCAGGATCTGGCGGGCCTCGGACAGCAGGGTCTCCGGCTTCACGAGGTCCCGCTTTGGGTCCAGATGGACGTGGAACTTGCGGAAGTCGGCTTCGACCTGATCCCGGTTGATGTGGACCGCAGGCGCGATGATGTGGCTCGGATGCTCGCCGCGCAGCTGGATGATGTATTCGCCGAGATCGGTCTCGACGGGAACGATGCCGTTTTCCTCCAGGAAGGCGTTGAGGCCGATCTCCTCGGAGATCATCGTCTTGCCCTTGGTCACGGTCTTCGCCTTCCGGCGCCTCGCGATGTCGAGGAAGATCCGCCGCGCATGGTCGGCATCCTCGGCGAAATGCACCTTGCCGCCCGACGCCTCGACCTTCGCCACATAGGCCTCGATGTAGAGATCGAGGTGCTTCAGCGTGTGGTTCTTGATCTCGACCGCATTGTCGCGCAGCGCGTCGAATTCGGGCAGGGCGTCGGCGGCCTTCTGGCGCTTGCCGATGAAGCCCTTCTCGACGTGGCGCAGCGCTCGCTGGAGGTCGACGTCGGCGAGCGCCTTGACGGTGTTCGCCTTGAAGGTCTGTGAGGTGATCTGCATGGCAAGGGCCTATTCGGGCAGGGTGTCGCGGTCGCGAAGCTGGTCGGTGGTATAGAGGCAGATGTCGGGGGTGTTCGAACTTGGATCCGTCGCTCGTCGACTCACCCCGGCAGGAAGTCCTGATCACGCAGCTGGTCGGCTGCATATGGACAACGTTCCGGGAACATCGCAAGCGGCAGGCCAGTCTCATCGGCGGCGTCGCCACGCGCCCTCTCGTAGACGATCTCCGCGAAGTCGCGAGCATCCTTTGCCAGATTTGGGCTGAGATGTTCTCTCTTGAGGATCTCCACTCTGGCTCTCTCGATCGTGTTCTGCCAAGAGCGGGAACGCCGCTGAGGCTGGTACTGCCACTTCAGAAGATGCGTCATGAGTCCGCTCAATGTCGCGAGGTGAGCACGGCGATGCCGTTCGCCCATCAGTCTGCGTCTCCAGGGAATGAGTCCGGATTGCGCAAGAAGTCCAGTTCGTATGGGCACGCGATCGGGAAAACGCTGCGGGGCCGTCCCGTCGCGATCATGGCTTGCCTCACCGACTGCGAATAGACCTCATCCACTATCGCTTTCGCCCGGTTTCGCAGCGACTTGCTGTCCCGTTCTTCCTGGCGAATGCTGAAACGCGCGTTTCGGATGGTCTTCGAGAGTTCGATGGTACGGTTCTCGGGAGCCGCGTTCCACTCCAGCAAGCCGGCGATCAGGTCGCAATAGGCCGTCTCGAGCTGGATCTCGATCTCCCGCCCGAGGCTTTCTAATTCCTCGATGACGTTCGGCAGATCGACCTCCGAGAAGCGGCCGAGACGCAGCAGTTGCGCCTGCTCGAAGGCCCAGGAGTGGACGTCGTCCTCGTAGTCGGAGGGATTGGGGTAGTACGGCTTGTCCTTGGCGAGGCTCATCGTCTCACTCCGGCAGAAAGTCGTGGTCGCGCAGTTGCTCGATCGTGTAGGGGCAGATGTCCGGGAAGGTCGCGAGCGGGAGGCCCGTTTCGCGAGCTGCTTGCCTGCGGGCAAGACCGTAGGCTTTGGCCACGATGTCCTCGGCCTCCGCTGCCAGCGACGCGCTGTCGTCTTCGTTCGATTCGACGTTGTTTCTTTGCGTCCTGATGGTGTCTGTCCAAGATCGCGACCGTCGTTCCGGTTGATATTGCCACTTCAACAGATGCAGTATGATCAGCCGATAGTTGGATTTCAGTTCGCGCCATTGGGAATGGCCCACGCTCTCGATCTCCTCGATAACATGCTCCCAGTCGATCTCGGCAAAGCGACGCTGGCGCAAGAGTTCGGCCTCGCGCTTCGACCAGGCGTAACCGTCCTTCTCGTAGAGATTGTCGGCGGGCTCGATTCTGGGGGCATTGCTCATCGTCTCACTCCGGCAGGAAGTCGCGGTTGCGCAATTGCTCGGCTGTATAGGGGCAGTTTTCGGGGAAGGTCGCGAGCGGCAGGTCGGTCTCGTCGGCGGCGTCCTTTCTCGCAGCGCGATACGCTTCGTCGATCTGCTCCTCGGGATGCGCGGCGAGCGACGGGTTCCTCGCCTCGTCGATTTCGAGCGTGCCGCGCTCGCGGTTGATCGTGTTCCGCCATGATCTGGAGCGCCACTCGGGCTGATGCTGCCACTTGAGAAGATGCATCGCGATGAGGCGGTAGCTCGAGACGATGGCCCTTCGTTCCGATCTCCCCACGCTCGCGATCTCCTCGATGACGTTCTCCAGATCGATCTCGCCGAGGCGGCGCTGGCGCAGGAGTCCGGCCTCGCGCTTCGACCAGGCGTATCCATCCTTTTCGTAGAGATCGTCGGCGGGTTCGATCCGGGGGGCGTTGCTCATCGTCTCACTCCGGCATCGCGTTCTGGTCGCGCAGGAAGTCGAGCGAATAGGGACAGTTCCCGGGGAAGGTGTCGATCGACAGGCCGGTTTCCTTGGCAGCCGAACCGCGGGCTTGGGAATAGATGTCCTTGACGATCTCTTCTGCGCCAGCGCGCAGCGTCGGATTGCGCTTTTCCCGACGGGCGATCTGGTCTCGCGCGTTGTAGATCGTCAGATCCCACGACCGCGACCGCCGGTCTGGCTGAAACTGCCACTTCAGAAGATGAAAGATCAGCAGGGTGTAGAAAGACTCCAGCGCGTGGATCTGCTCGTTTCCCAAGCTCTCGATCTCCTCGGCGAGATGGGGCAGATCGGCATCGGCGAGCTGGCCGCGCCGCAAAAGCTCGGCCTGTTCGAAGGCCCAGGCGGTGAAGTCCTCGTCGTAGCGGGCCGGCCCGGCGATCTGCCGGCTATCCTTGGCCCGGCTATCCTTGGCAAGGCTCATGACGTCGCCTCCCGTGTCAGCGCGGCGGCGTGGATCTTCGCGTCGCCGCTGGAGAAGCAGCAGAGCACGATCCGCTCGAACTTGCCAGAATCCGCTGCGGCCAGAGCGTGGTGATGTCGGCGGTGATCACCTCGATCGTCGTCTCGCCGCGCCGGAGCCTCGTCACAGCTTGCCACCGATCGGCGGCTTGTCGGTCATTCCCGCCAGAACCTCGGCGACATGGCGCACCTCGACGCCGATCTTCTCGCGTTTCAGCTTGCCGTCCATGTTCATCAGGCAGCCGAGATCGCCGGCGAGCAGCATGTCGGCGCCGGTGGAGGCGATGTGCTTCGTCTTCTTGCCGACGATGGCGTTGGAGACGTCCGGATACTTGACGCAGAAGGTGCCGCCGAAGCCGCAGCACACATCGGCCTCCGGAAGCTCCTTCAGCGTCAGCCCCTCGACGGTTCGCAACAGCTTCCGCGGCTGCTCGCGGATGCCGAGCTCGCGCAGGCCGGAGCAGGAATCGTGATAGGTGACCGTCGCCGGCAGCGCCGCGTCCACGGCGGTCACGCCCCTGACGTCGGTGAGGAAGCTGACAAGCTCGTGGACCTTCTGGGAAAACCGCGTCGCCCGCTCGTGCCATGCCGGATCGTCCGCGAAGAGTTCCGGATAGTGCTTCTTCAGGGTCGAGCCGCAGGAGCCCGACGGGGCGACAACGTAGTCATAGCCCTCGAAGGTCTCGATGACCTGCCGGGCGATCGCCTTCGTGTCCTCGCGGTCGCCGGAATTATAGGCCGGCTGGCCGCAGCAGGTCTGGTTCGGGGGAACGACCACCTTGCAGCCGGCGTTTTCGAGAAGCTTGATCGCGGCAAAGCCGACGCTCGGCCGGAACAGGTCGACGAGGCAGGTGACGAACAGCGCCACGGTCGGCGTTGTCTGTGTGGGGCCCGTCGAGGGGACGCCGTCTGTCATGCCATTCAGGGTCAAGGCACTGAAACTCCACTGTCATCTTCGACCGGCACCATGCGGGCGAGACCTCGGTCGACCTTTGTCGAGATGGTCCGACTCATGTAACGATCCTGGGCTCGATTTGGAACGATCGCAAATTGGCGTTTTCTCCCAACCCGCCATCCTGTAGCAAGGGCGGTCTCTCGGGGAGGGGGCTCCATGACGTCGATCACATTCGCACGACAGTCGCTCGAGCGTTTCGAGCAGGATCCGCGCCGGGCGCTCGTTCTCGGCGAGCTGCATGCGCGCCCGTTCCCGTTGATGAAGCTGCCGCGGGCGCTCATCGTCCTCGCCTTCATGAACGCCGACCACGGCGTGCGCGACCATCAGATCCTCTCCGACATGTCGGTGCGCCGGGGCGTGCCGCCGCCGGCCAAGGACGCGCGCACCCATGCCTTCGCCTTCGGCAAGGGCAAGCTGCGCTGGGAACGCCATACCGAGTTCTGCACCTATTCCTGGGAAGGGCCGGTGCCGGAGCGGTTCGGCGATCCGGTGGCGGGCCATCCGTTCGGCGCCGACTTCGACGCGCCCGGTCCGCTGATCGGCGGCGTCCACCTCGAAATGCGGCCGAACGACGCGGACGGCCAGGCGGCCCTCGAGATCTTCGACAAGACGAGCTTCTGCTTTTCGGTGATGGAGGCGGGGCTCGCCCATGCGGCGACCGATTTTCGCCAGGACGGCGACGGCCTGACGCGCATCCTCGTCCTCGACGACGGCCTGCCGCCGGCCCGTGCCGGAGCGCTGGCGATGCGCCTCGTCGAGATCGAGATCTACCGCACGCTCGCCCTGCTGGGCCTGCCGCTGGCGCAGTCCGTCGGGCCGGAGGTCCAGGCGCTGGAGGGCCGGCTGATGCTGATCACCGAGGAGATGAAGGCGGGGCCGGGCCACTCGCGCGAATTGTTGCAGGAGATCACGCTCGCCGCCGCCGCGGTCGAGGCGTCGTCCGCCTCCGTGCTCTACCGGTTCGGCGCGAGCCGGGCCTATGACGAGATCGTCCGCGAGCGCCTCGCCGCGGTGGTCGAGCAGCCGATCGCCGGTCAGGAGAGCTGGAGCGCATTCCTGAAGCGGCGCATGGCGCCGGCGATGCGCACCTGCCGGTCGGTGGAGGAACGCCAGGCCAGTCTTTCCGAAAAGCTCGCCCGGTCCGCCAATCTCCTGCGCACCCGGATCGACGTCGAACTCGAACACCAGAACCGCGATCTCCTGTCGTCGATGAACCGCCGGGCGCAGCTGCAGCTGCGGCTCCAGCAGACCGTCGAGGGCCTGTCGGTGGCGGCAATCGGCTACTATGTCGTCGGGCTGTTCGGCTATGTCGCCAAGGGGCTGGAGTACGAGGGTTTTCCGGTCTCCTCGACGGTGTTGACCGCGCTCTTCGTGCCGATCGCGTTGCTTGCCGTCTGGACGGTGGTCCGGCGCATCCGCCGCCGGCACGTCCGCCCGTCACACGAAGACGAAGCGTCTTGACGATCGCTCTGCGCCGGCTACCCGAAGAGACGCTTCCAGACCGATCCCCCGCCGATGACGCGGCGCCTCAGGAGGAAGCTTGCGGCGCGAGGCGCGACTGGAAGGCCCGCTGCTCGAAGCGGTCGAGAAGCCCGACGGCAGCCGCCAGCGACAGCGCTTCCTGGCGGGCCCTGAAAAGCCCCGGGGCCTCCTCGTCGACGAGATCGAACAGCGTCGCACCCCCGAGGAAGGGCGCCTCATAGGCGGCGCGCAGGCCGAGCCCGACGGGAAGGCGCGGCGTTGCGGTGCTGGCGACGATCGCCTCGACCGCGCGGGCCACACGGCTCGGGATCGGAACGATCGCGGTGGCGACGAGAAAGCGGCGAAGCGGCGCCGTCCAGTCCGTCGCGGCATCGGTGAGCATTGCGTCGGTCGCGATGGCTGCGAGTGCCGGAAGCGGGGATAGCCGGACGGGAATGATCAGCCGGTCGGCGATAAGGGCGCCCGCGGCGATCATTCCGGGCTGGCGACCGGTATCGATGATGACGCATACGCCGCGGCGCCGCGCCTCGGCGGCCAAGGCCCCCATCTGTTTCTCGTCGGCGGCGCGCCGCACCCGCAGATACGGCGTGCCATAACCCTTGTGCGACCATGTCAGGAGATCGGGCTCCAAGGCCGCGTCGACGAGAAGCACCGATCGTCCCGCCGCCGCGACGGCGCTGGCCAGCACCAGCGCCATGGTCGACGACCCACAGGACTTCAGATTTCCGACGGCGACGACTTCGGCCAAAACCCTCTCCCTTCAGCGGCAAAAAAGCCGCCACCTTATGGCTCATCCGCAGCCGTTACAACCGGGGAAAATGCTCGATCACTCAAGGTCAATGGTGTAACACAAGTTTCATAAACTGCAAATTTCCCGATTGAATCAAGTGGTTTATAAGAATCATTCGTAAGGATTGATGGCTGTCGTGCCGATCGATCGCAGGACGCACCTTCTACCATGGCGCGATCCCATGGCGGTCCCGTTTCGGAAGGTCCACGCAATCTTGTCGCGCGACGCGCGACCACGATCTTGGCAATGGACTGAGTGGTTTCAACGCCATAAGGTCGTCGCAAACTTCGGGTCGCCGCCAGCCGCGAAGGGTCCGTGCCGCATTGCATCGCGGCGTCGGGATCGAGATGTCTGTTCGAGGCCGTGCGTCGGGCCGGCCGGCGCCGAAGGAGAGCGACGAGGAGGAATTGCCGATGTCCGTGATGATGCCGAAGCCGTCCGGGGCCATCCTCGCCCGTCGACGGGCGATCGTCGAGGCGCTGCGCGCCATCGTGCCGGGCGAGGGGGTCGTCGATGCGGCGAACGAGATGGCGGTGTTCGAGAGCGACGGCCTGACGGCCTATCGCCAGCTGCCGCTCGTCGTCGTCCTGCCGCAGACCGTCGACCAGGTCGCCGCGGTGCTGCGCTACTGCCACCGCGAGGAGATCCCGGTGGTGCCGCGCGGCTCGGGCACGTCCTTGTCGGGTGGAGCGCTCCCCTTGGAAGACGGCGTGCTGCTCGTCTTGTCGAAGTTCAACCGGGTGCTCGAGATCGACACCGACAACCGCTGCGCCGTCGTGCAGCCGGGCGTCACCAATCTCGGCATCACCCATGCCGTGGCCGGCCAAGGTTTCTACTACGCCCCCGATCCGTCGTCGCAGATCGCCTGCTCGATCGGCGGCAATGTCGCGGAAAATTCCGGTGGGGTGCACTGCCTGAAATACGGGCTGACGGCGAACAATGTCTTGGGCATCGAATTCGTCACCATCGAGGGCGAGGTGATGCGGCTCGGCGGCAAGCATCTCGACGCCGAGGGCTACGACCTGCTCGGCCTGATGACCGGCTCGGAAGGGCTGCTCGGCGTCGTCACCGAGGTGACCGTGCGTATCCTGCAGAAGCCTGAGACCGCCCGGGCGGTGCTCATCGGGTTTCCGACCTCCGAGGAAGCCGGCGAATGCGTCGCGGCGATCATCGCCAAGGGCATCATTCCCGGCGGCATGGAGATGATGGATCGACCGGCGATCCGGGCGGCGGAGGATTTCGTCCATGCCGGCTATCCGACCGACGTCGAGGCGCTGCTGATCGTCGAGCTCGACGGGCCGGCGGCCGAGGTCGACCATCTCCTGGCGGAGGTCGAGGGGATCGCCAATGCCAACGGCGCTGTCACCTGCCGGGTGTCGCAGTCGGAGGAGGAGCGCGCCGCCTTCTGGGCCGGGCGCAAGGCGGCGTTCCCCGCCGTCGGCCGGATCTCGCCGGACTATTACTGCATGGACGGCACCATCCCGCGCAAGCAACTGCCGAAGGTGCTGGCCGGCATGAAGGCGATGTCGGAGAAATACGGCCTCCGGGTCGCCAACGTCTTCCATGCCGGCGACGGCAACCTCCACCCGCTGATCCTCTACGACGCCAACAAGGAGGGCGAACTCCACCGGGCCGAGGAGTTCGGCAACGACATCCTCAGGCTCTGCGTCGCTGTCGGCGGGGTGCTGACGGGCGAGCACGGCGTCGGCGTCGAGAAGCGCGACCTGATGCCGGAAATGTTCGACGAGACCGACCTGAAGCACCAGCAGCGGGTCAAATGCGCCTTCGACGACAAGCACCTGCTCAATCCCGGCAAGGTGTTCCCGACGCTGCACCGCTGCGCCGAGCTCGGCCGCATGCATGTCCACAAGGGGCAGGTGGCGTTTCCCGACCTGCCGAGGTTCTGAGGAAGAGGAGAAGGCGATGAGCGCGATCGAAAGGCTTCCCTCGCTGCGGGACGAGCCGCCGATGGACGAGGCGCGGTTCCTGGCCTTCCTGCATGCGCGGTCGGAGGACGAACGCTGGGAGTTGATCGACGGAGAACCGGTCATGACGATGCATCCGCCAAGCCTGAAGCATCAGATCATCGGCCAGAACCTCGAACGGCTTCTCAACGGCGCGCTCGAGGCCCAGACGTCGAATCTGTTCGCGATCCGTGAGATAGGCCTTGCGCTCGAGGGTAATCCAACGTTTCGGCCGCAAGCCGACGTCGCCGTAATAGATAACGATCACGGGGAAAATCCGTATTTCGCCGAGCGCTTTTATTTCGCGGCAGAGGTTCTCTCCGAGTCGAATACGCGCGAATACATCAGCACCAAGCGTCTTCGCTATGCCGAACACCCACTCTGTCTGTACATCTTGATCCTCTCTCAAACAGACAGGGCCGTTGAAGTCTGGTCTCGCTCGAACGGGTGGAAGGGGCTGGTCTATCGCTCGCCGGACGACCGCATCGACCTGCCGGAGTTCGGCTTCTCCTGCTTCCTCCGCGACCTCTATGCCCGGACCGATCTTGCATGAGCAGTGCCCGACCGATGACACAGGACGACAGCGGGGCCACCATTCTTCGTCCCGAAACCGAAGCCGACATCCGCGACATCGTCGCCGCGGCCGTCTCGGCGGAGGAGCCGCTGGCGATCGAGGGGACCGGCTCCAAGCGCGGGCTCGGCCGGCCGGTGCAGGCGGCGCGCACCCTGTCGCTGGAAAAGATGGCCGGCGTCACGCTCTACGAGCCGGAAGAACTGGTGCTCTCCGCCAGGGCCGGCACGCCGATCGCCGAGATCGAGGCGCTGGTCGACGCGCATGGACAGCGGCTGGAATTCGAGCCGATGGATTACGGCCCGCTGCATGGCAGGGACGCGGGCCTCGGTACGCTCGGCGGCGTCGTCGCCTGCAACCTGTCCGGTCCGCGGCGGCTGAAACAGGGCGCCGCGCGCGATCACGTCCTCGGCGTCAGGGCCGTGTCGGGGCGGGCCGAGATCTTCAAGTCCGGCGGCCGGGTGGTCAAGAACGTCACCGGCTACGATCTCTCCAAGGGCCTCACCGGCTCCTACGGGACGCTGGCGGTGATGAGCGAGATCACCATCAAGGTCCTGCCGAAATGCGAGACCGAGACGACGCTGGTGCTGCGCGGCCTTTCCGACGCAGAGGCGGCCGGCGCCATGGCGGCCTCGATGGGCTCGCCGGCGGAGGTTTCCGGCGCGGCGCATCTGCCGATGTATGTCGCCTCGTGGGTGGTCGAGGGCACGCTCGGCAACGATGCCGCGACGCTGATCCGCATCGACGGCTTCGGCCCGTCGGTGGAGGCGCGGGCCGCGTATCTCGGCCGGGCGCTGGAAAAGGTGGGCCGGCTGGAGCGGCTGGACGCGGAAGCCTCGCGCCGGCTGTGGCGCGAAGTGAGAGATGTGCGCCCCTTTGCCGATGGTACGCAGAAGCCGGTCTGGCGGCTGTCGGTCACCCCGACGCGGGCGCACGAGATCGTCATGAGCCTGCGCATGCAGGCGGCGATCGACGCCTTCTACGACTGGCAGGGCGGCCTCGTCTGGCTGAAGATGGAGGCGGGCGAGCCGGAGGCCGATCTGGTGCGCGCAACGCTCCGCCGCTTCGGCGGCGGCCACGCGACGCTGGTGCGGGCGTCCGAAAGCCTGCGTGCGGCGACGCCGGTCCTCGAGCCGCAGCCGGGGCCGCTGGCAGGGCTGTCCCGCCGGCTGAAGGAGCAGTTCGACCCGAAGGGCGTGCTCAATCCGGGGAAGATGGGATAGAATGGTCGGCGTAGCCCCTCGAAAAGGGAGGATCTGAAGTGAAGCTCGATGAAGTTCTGAGTTCCGACCCTGAGATCATGTCCGGCGCGGTCTGCTTCGCAGGAACGCGCGTGCCGGTCGAAGCGCTGTTCAGTAACCTTGCGAGTGGTCTCAGCCTCGCAGAGTTTCTGGAGGAATTTCCGACGGTGACGGGTGAGCAAGCAGAAGCAGCCTTGATCTTCGGAGGCGAGCACCTCAAGTCATTCTACAGGTGGCAGAACTTTGAAAGCGCTGCTTGACGAGGGCGTCCCGAAGACGGTTGCACTCCTGCTTCGTGAGCTTGGGCTCGAAGCAGCCAAGTTCCCGAATGCGTGGAAAGGACTTCGCAATGGCGACCTTCTCCGACGGCTTGGGGAGAACGGCTACGACTGCCTGATTACGTGCGACAAGAACCTTCTTCAGCAGCAGAACACCACCGGACTGGAGATCAGCGTCATCGTTCTTCCGACCCAGGACATCGTGAAACTGTCGGCGATCGCCGAAAGCATTGCGGCGGCATTCGTTGAGGTTCGACCCAACCTACCTCTCCTCATAGATCAGGACGGCGGAATTCGCCGTTTCAGTGCCGGAAAGGCGCAGAAGAACTAACCCATGCAAACCGCCTTCACCGCCGACCAGCTGCAGCAGCCAGACGTTGCGCATTCCGAGCAGATCATCCGCAAATGCGTGCATTGCGGCTTCTGCACCGCGACCTGTCCGACCTATGTCACCCTCGGCAACGAGCTCGATTCACCGCGCGGCCGCATCTACCTGATCAAGGAGATGCTGGAGAACGACCGGCCGGCCGACGACAAGGTCGTCACCCATATCGACCGCTGCCTGTCGTGCCTCGCCTGCATGACAACGTGCCCGTCGGGCGTGAACTACATGCATCTGGTCGATCACGCCCGGGCGCATATCGAGCGGACCTACAAGCGTCCCTTCGCCGACCGGATGATCCGCACGATCCTGGCGATGACGCTGCCGTATCCGGCTCGGTTCCGGGCGAGCCTGACGCTGGCGCGGCTCGGCCGGCCGTTCGCCGGGCTGTTCGATGCGGTCAAGCCGCTGAAGCCGCTCGCGGCC
>NZ_AQQS01000029.1 GCF_002088275.1 Aurantimonas sp. 22II-16-19i | reverse complement strand
GAATACGAGAAACTACCTCGGAGGGCTTTCCTCCGGCGCACCGCCGCCCGAGTGCCAAAGGCACGAGGGGCGGCGAGACGAAGGGCGCTCGAAAGAGGGTCCGGGACAAGCAGGACCCATCCCCCGGCCGCGACGCGGCGCGGGAACGATGATCCATGCCCCATGATGGAGGGGCGAAGAGGAGGAGGGGAGCGGACGAGAGAACGGCCATGCCCGCGAAAAAACCGCGAGACCAGAACGCAGCGGATGGAAGGACGACCCCGCTGGCCGCTGCGTCAGCCCGGCCACATTCATGCCATATTGACACAACTGCTGCGCGCGGGTCCATTGGCTTCCCTTACAGTTGGGGAAACACATGATTCGTCTCTGCCTCGTCGTCCTTGCCGCCGGGCTCCTGTCCGGTTGCGGCTCCATCACCCGTGGCACGTCCGAGGACGTCGCCATCAACGCCCAGCCGGAAGGCACCGACATCCGCACCTCCAACGGCCATCAGTGCCAGACCGCCTGCGTCATCAAGGTGCCGCGCAAGGACGCGTTCACGGTGATCGCCAGCAAGCCCGGCTACCAGACCGAGACGGTGCAGGTGTCGACGGAGGTCTCGGGCGGCGGCGCGGCGGGCATGGCCGGCAACATCCTCCTCGGCGGGGTGGTCGGCATCGGCGTCGACGCGGTCACCGGCGCGGCGCTCGACCATACGCCGAACCCGGTCAACATCGTGCTCGAGCCCGACGGCGTGCCCCAGATCCCCGTCGACACCGGCAAGAAGCCGGACGCCAAGCCGCGTCGTTCGGCGCCGGTGTCCTGAGGGGCTGCGCCGAGGGTCTGGAGCATGATCCCGAAAAGTGGGAACCGGTTTTCGGAGAAAGATCATGCGGCACCAGAAGCATGATCCCGAAAAGTGGGAACCGGTTTTCGGACGAGATCATGCGGCAAAAGAGAATAGCGGGATGAGATCGAAGCCGATCTCATCCCGCTCTAGACATGCAGCGCCCTGCCGAGGGCGCCGAGTGCGGCTTCCTGGAAGCTCTCGGACAGGGTCGGATGGGCGTGGATCGTACCGGCGAGGTCTTCGAGGCACGCGCCCATCTCGATGGCCAGACAGAAGGCGGCGGAAAGTTCGCTGATCCCGGCGCCGACCGCCTGGACGCCGAGGACGAGGTGGTTGTCGGCCCGGGCGACGACGCGCACGAAGCCGTCCTCGCGGCGCAGCGACATCGCCCGGCCGCTGGCGGTGAAGGGAAACCGGCCGACGCTCGTCGCAATGCCGGCGGCCTTCGCCTCGGCCGGCGACAGGCCGACGCTGACGATCTCGGGGTCGGTGAAGCAGACCGCCGGGATCGCCCGGTGGTCGAAGACGCGCCGGTGGCCGGCCGCGATCTCGGCGACCATCTCGCCTTCCGCCATCGCCTTGTGGGCCAGCATCGGCTCGCCGCAGACGTCGCCGATGGCGTAGACGCCGCGCATGGCGGTGCGCCGGGTCTCGTCGGTGCGGATGAACGGCCCGTCCATGTCGAGCACCAGCTCCTCGCGGCCCCAGCCTTCGGTGACGGGGCGGCGGCCGACGGTAACGAGGACGCTGTCGCAGGCGATGCGCTGCTCCTCGCCCGCTTCCGTCTCGATCAGGAGGTCGCCGTCCTCGCCGGCCAGCCCCTGCGCCTTGGCGCCGGTCATCACTTCGACGCCGAGCGCCTCCAGACGCCGCCGCACCGGCTTGACGAGGTCGGCGTCGTAGAGCGGCAGGATCTCGACTGACGCCTCGACGATGGTCACCCTCGAGCCGGCCTTGGCGAAGGCGGTGCCGAGCTCGACGCCGATATAGCCGCCGCCGACGACCGCGAGGCGCGCGGGCGGGGTCCGAAGCGACAGCGCCTCGGCCGAGGAGATCACCTTGCCGCCGAAGGGCAGCGATTTCAGCTCGATCGGTTCCGAGCCGGTGGCGATGACCACCGTCTCGGCGCTGATCCGCTGCTCGCCGGTCTCGCTGGTGACGATCACCGTCTTGCCGTCGACAAACCGCGCCCGGCCCTCGACCAGCTTGACGCGGCTCTTCTTGAAGAGGCCGGTGACGCCGTTGTTGAGGCGGTTGACGATGCCGTCCTTCCAGGCGACGACCTCAGCCCAGTCGAGCCCCGGCGTGCCGGCGGTGAGGCCGGGAAGCGCTCGGCCTTCGGCGGCCTCTTTGAGAAGAAAATACTCGTCCGCCGCATGGATCAGGGCTTTCGAGGGAATGCAGCCGATGTTGAGGCAGGTGCCGCCGGGCTTGGCGGAATCGACCACCACCGTGTCGAGGCCGAGCTGGCCGGCCCGGATCGCCGCGACGTAGCCGGCGGGCCCGGCGCCGATGACGAGGAACTGGCAGGCGATCTCGTTCATGCCGCATCCTCGATGAAGATCATCGCCGGGTTCTCCAGAAGCTGCTTGATCCGCTGCACGAAAACCGCGGCGTCATGGCCGTCGATCACCCGGTGGTCGAAGCTGGAGGAAAGGTTCATGCGCTTGCGCGGCCGGAACTGGGCGCCGTCCCAGACGGGACGGATTTCCATCTTGTTGACCCCGACGATGGCCACCTCCGGATGGTTGATGATCGGCGTCGTGGCGATGCCGCCGAGGGCTCCGAGCGAGGTGATGGTGATGGTCGAGCCGGACAATTCCTCGCGCTTGACAGAGCCGGTTCGCGCGGCATCCGACAGCCGGGCCACCTCGGCGGCGCAGTTCCACACGTCGCGGGCCTCGCAGTGGCGGGCGACCGGCACCATCAGCCCGCCGCCGGTCTGCGCCGCGATGCCGATATGGACGCCGCCATGCTGATGCAGGACACCGGCCTCGTCGTCATAGAGCGCGTTCATCGCCGGCTGTCCGCGCACCGCGATGACGATCGCCTTCATCAGGAAGGGCAGGAGGGTGAGCTTCGGCCGGTCTTCGCGGCGGTCCTTGTTCATCGCCGCGCGCAGGCTCTCGACGCCCTCCATGTCGATCTCGTCGACATAGGTGATCGACGCGATCCGCCGGTTGGCGGTTTCCATCTTCTGGGCGATGCGCCGCCGCAGCCCCGAAATCCTGACGTCGGTGACGGAGCTGTCGGCGGCTCGCCCGCGTCCCGCCGGGGCCTCGGCGCCGGCGTCGAGAAAGGCGGCGAGATCTTCCTGGGTGATGCGGCCGGCGGGGCCGGAACCGGTCACCCGCCTGAGGTCGACACCGGCCTCCATCGCCCGGCGGCGCACCGCCGGCGAGGCGAGGGGCCGTTCGCCGGGCTTGCGCCCGGGATGGGAGGCTGGCGCCACGCTGGCGGATGGCCTGATCTCCCCCCTTGTGGGGGAGATGGGCGGCAGCCCAGAGGGGGGTGCGCTGCCGCCGCGTGTCCGCGCGTCGAAGTCAGGCCGCTTGCGCCCTTCGGCGCCCCCCTCTGCCCTGCCGGGCATCTCCCCCACAAGGGGGGAGATCGGCAGCCCTGATGGCGGCGACTCGCTCGTCGGACTCGGCGCGGGCTCCGAAACGTCCGGCGTCTCGCCTGTCTCGCTGGCCCCCCCCGGCCCGGCGACGTCGAGCCGGACCAGCGGCGAGCCGACGGCGAGGGTGTCGCCCACCGCACCGGCGAGCCAGGTGACGGTGCCGTCGACCGGCGAGGGGATGTCGACCGTCGCCTTGTCGGTCATCACCGCGGCGAGCGTCATGTCCTCCTTGACCGGATCGCCGACGGCGACGTGCCACTCGACGAGTTCGGCCTCGGCGACGCCTTCGCCGACATCGGGGAGCTTGATGGTGAAGGTGCCCATGCTCAGCCCTCCATGACCCGCTTCATCGCACCGCCGACCCGCGCCTGGCCTGGAAAATAGTCCCATTCCTGCGCATGGGGATAAGGCGTGTCCCAGCCGGCGACCCGCACGATGGGGGCTTCCAGATGGTAGAAGCAGGCGTCCGCCACGACCGACACCAGCTCGGCGCCGAAGCCCGAGGTCAGCGTCGCCTCGTGGACGACGAGGCAGCGACCGGTCTTCTTCACCGAGGTCTCGATCAGCTCCATGTCGAGGGGAACGAGGGTGCGCAGGTCGACGATCTCGGCGTCGACGCCGACTATCTCGGCCGCCGCCTCGGCCACATGCACCATGGTCCCGTAGGCGAGGACGGTCAGATCGGAGCCCTCGCGGCGGATGACGCCCTTGCCGAGCGGCACCACGTAGCGACCCTCCGGCACCTCGCCGAGCGGATGCTTCGACCAGGGTGTCACCGGCTTGTCGTGGTCGCCGTCGAAGGGGCCGTTGTAGAGGCGCTTGGGTTCGAGGAAGATCACCGGGTCGTTGTCCTCGATGGCGGCGATCAGCAGGCCCTTGGCGTCGTAGGGATTGGAGGGAACGACGGTCTTCAGCCCCGAGACATGGGTGAACAGGGCCTCGGGGGACTGGGAATGGGTCTGGCCGCCGAAGATGCCGCCGCCGGTCGGCATGCGCACCACCAGCGGGCAGGTGAAGTCGCCGGCAGAGCGGTATCTGAGCCGGGCGGCCTCGGAGACGATCTGGTCGTAGGCCGGATAGACGTAGTCGGCGAACTGCATCTCGACGACCGGCCGCAGGCCGAAGGCCGCCATGCCGATCGCCGTGCCGACGATGCCGCTCTCGTTGATCGGCGCGTCGAAGCAGCGGTTCCTGCCGAACCGCTCCTGCAAGCCTGCGGTGCAACGGAAGACGCCGCCGAAATAGCCGACGTCCTCGCCATAGACGACGACGGTCTCGTCCTCGGCCATCTTGACGGCATGGGCGTCGCGGATCGCCTCGATCATCGTCATGCGGGGCATGGGACACCCCCCGTGTCGAAGCGCCGAAATCTCGAGGCGGCGAGCCCTTCGGCGCCCCCCTCTGTCCTGCCGGACATCTCCCCCTCGAGGGGGGAGATCACGCCACTTCTTCGGCTCATCCTGTTCCTGCAGCGCTTCAGCAATCCTCGACGCTCGAATGGTGCGAAGGCGCTTGCGCGAGGTCGATCTCCCGCCTTGAGGGGGAGATGCCCGGCAGGGCAGAGGGGGGTGCCTCGGCGCCGCCCGTGCCGGTGTGCCGTCGCAAGAAAGCCGCGCCCCGAGGAAAACTGGACCATCGTCAATACCCCGCCTCCTGGCGCTGGCGCCGAAGATGCGGCGGCATCTCCTCGTAGACGTCCTCGAACATGTCGCGGACGGAGGGCTTCGGCCCGGTATGCAGCGTCCCGTGGCTCTCGGCCTCCTTCTGGGCGGCGAGGATCTCCGCATCGACCTCGGCCTCGGCCTGGACGTGGCGCTCCTCGCTCCAGGCGCCGGTGAGGATCAGATGGTTCTTCAGCCGCTTCACCGGATCGCCGAGCGGCCAGGCGTCGGTCTCTTCCTTCGGCCGGTAGGCGGAGGGATCGTCGGAGGTCGAATGGGCGGCGGCCCGGTAGGTGACCCACTCGATCAGCGTCGGGCCGAGATTGCGGCGCGCCCGCTCGACCGCCCATTTCGCTGCGGCATGCACCGCCAGATAGTCGTTGCCGTCGACCCGCAGCGAGGGAATGCCGAAGCCGAGGCCGCGTGCCGCGAAGGTTCCCGAACCGCCCTTGGCGATGCCCTGGAACGTCGAGATGGCCCATTGATTGTTGACGACGTTGAGAACGACCGGCGCCTTGTAGGTCGAGGCGAAGACCATGCCGGAATGGAAGTCGCTCTCCGCCGTCGACCCGTCCCCGATCCAGGCGGCCGCGATCTTGTCGCCGCCCCTGATCGCCGAGGCCATCGCCCAGCCGACGCCCTGCACGAACTGCGTCGCCAGATTGCCGGAGATCGAGAAGAAGCCGTGGCGCTTCGACGAGTACATGACCGGCAGCTGCCGGCCCTTCAGGGGGTCGCGGCGGTTGGAATAGATCTGGCACATCATGTCGACGAGGGGATAGTCGTCGGCGATGAGAAGGCCCTGCTGGCGATAGGTGGGAAAGTTCATGTCGCCCGGGCCGAGCGCCTTGCGGAAGGCGCAGGCGATGGCTTCTTCCCCGAGGCACTGCATGTAGAAGCTGGTCTTGCCCTGGCGCTGGGCCATCAGCATGCGCCGGTCGAAGGCTCGCACCCGCATCATTGCCTTCAGGCCGTCGAGCAGTTCCTCCTCGCCGAGCGTGCCGGCCCACTCGCCGACGGCCTCGCCGGCGCGGTTGAGGACGCGGACGATCGAGAAGGCGAGGTCGCGGATTTCGGCCGGATCGACGTCGACCGGCGGCCGGCGGACCGAGCCGGCCCTGGCGATCTTCACCCCCGAGAAGTCCGGTGTCCCACCCGGACGGACCTCGGGTTCGGGAACGTGCAACCGCAATTCCCCGGTCATGTTCAGCCCTCCCCAGCGCTTTGTCCAATGAGATAGATCGCAACCGCAAAAGGGACAGCCTCGGGCTCCGCGCGCTGCGGCGCGAAAAGCTGCCGGCACGTCTGGCAAGGTGCGACGAATTGCTGCGCGATGCATCCCCGGGGCGGAAAAATGGTTGGGTATCCAGCAAGATCAATCAAGTTTGCACTTGCCAATTCGTCGATATGCAAGGATCTTCGATGCCCTTGATCGGATGGCCAGCGCGTTTCGGGCGAGCGGATTGTCGCCTGAGACGGAAGAACCAAGTGCAACGACACACAACGCTGGCGGCGACAGGAGGGGCGAAACACGATGATGATCTATCCGGACCCCGACGGGGCCTTGCGGCTGACGCGGAACATTCACGAGAAGCTGGCCGAAAGTCTGGAAGACATCGCCAAGGCCGTTTCCAAGGCGGGAATTCTGTCGCACAAGGCTCTGACGGTCGCCCAGTCCGTTCGCCAGCTGCAGCCGATATCGCCGGACTATTTCGCCCGCTACTTCGAGATACTCGAAGCCGTTGAGAGAGATGACATCACGGCTTCGGTGCAGCTCCTGGAAGAGCTCTCCGGGACGGTGGAGCGCGACATCGCCGGCAATCCACCCGCCTCCGGCCGGCTGAAGCCGGCGAGGGCGGTGCAGATCTCCACCTGGGCCGAACTCGATGTCGGCCAAAGAGCCCGATATGCGCGATATTTCGAGTCGAACACCCAGGGGCCCCTGTCGCTCGGGATGCCTGAGAGCGAGGCCGCCGAGACTCTGCGCCAGGAAATCGTCAGGGCGTTCGAGCGCCTCGATCTTCACCTCCCCGACCTTGCAGCCGAACTGCGCAATCTGGTCACGCAGATCGTCATCTGTTCGGCTGGCGACCGCAATCCGAGCTTTGCCGGAGCCTCCACCTTCTACATCTGGGGCGCGATCTTCATGAATCCGGCGGCCTACGGACAGGGGCTGGAGGTCGTCGAGGGACTTGTCGTCGAAAGCACCCATGCCCTGCTCTACGGCCTGTCGCAGGGCAACTCGCTGCTGGGGGAGGGAGCGGCGGGCGGGACCGCCGGTGGCGAGGGCGTTCACGCCTCGTCGGTCGATGCGGTGTTTCATGCCGCCGTCGTCGCCGCCCGGCTGCACCATGTCCTGCGCCAGTTGATCGAGCGGCGCGCGCTCGACGGGGCGGAGTTGGCGCGGGCGAAGGAACTCTCCGGCCGGACCTTGAGACGCTTCGCCCAGTGCAACGACGAGCTCGGCGACGACGCCCGTTTCGTCGAGGAGGGCCGCGCCGTCCTGCGCGAGACGCGCCAGCTGATGCTGGGCTCGGTGGTCCGCGCTGCCTGACCGTTGCTGGCGCAGTCGCGCCGGCGATCTCGCGGCGCGGCCGGCTGCCCGGCAATGCGGGCCGCGGTCCGCCGCCGGCGCCGCCGATGCAGTCCACCGCCACAAGGGGCCTACGGCCGTCCACGGTAAATATTACGTTAGGTCACGCGAAGGCGCGGTCTGCCCCTCCCGTTCTGCCCATCCTGTGCTACTATGATGAATTCGCAGTGCATGGCGGCCAGAGGACGAAGATCCCCCGGCTCACGAGGCCGAGGCCGCCGAAAAAACGCAAGGGACAGTGGAAGCGGAGAATGCCCATGTGGTGGTTCAACAGATCGCGGTCATCTGGCCCGGCCAACGAGGCGAAGGAGCCCGATCCGGCTCGTCGCCGTGTCCTCTTCGGCATCGGGGCTGCGGCCTGCGCCGTGGCCGTGGGGACGCTGCCGTTCGGTGGTGAGGCCCAAGCAGCGGCGGGGGCGTCGCCGGTGGACGACCTCCTCGACCGGATCGACGGCGTCGATGCCGCCGAAGACGTGGAACTGGCTCACTATACCGGATATTCCCATCGGCACGGCTACGACCGGCCGCGTCGCCGCCGCCGCCGCGTCCGGCGCAACTGCCGCGATCCCTGGTTCCGGCGGAACAACCCGCGCGCCTGCGGCGTGCCTCGCCGCCGCCGGCGGCGCCGCGGCTATGGCCGCAGCTGCTACCGCGTCGGCAGCGTCACGGTCTGCAACTGAGCGCATCCATGCGGGGTGCCGCGAGATTTCTCCGCATGACGATCGCTTGACGAATCATGGGCCGGCAGCCGGCCCGTGGTTCATCATGACACCGGACGGCGTGCTCGACCGTCAGGTTCGGGCGCAGGCAGGGCCGATCCGCCCACACCATGTTCTTGACATGTTCTCACGCGTTGATTAGCCCGTTCCCATCAGGCGCTCGCGCGCCCGGTCGATGACATGCGGGGCAACCGTCCCGCCGGGGCAGTGGGCGCGGATGATCGGCAAACTCAAGGGCAGCATCGACGAGATCGGCGAGGATCACGTCACCGTCGACGTCCACGGCGTCGGCTACGTCGCCTATTGCGGAGCGCGGACGCTGGCGGCGATCGGTGGTGCCGGCGAGGCGGTCGTCCTTTTCATCGAGACCGTCGTTCGCGAAGACATGATCCGGCTCTACGGCTTTGCCACCGCCGCGGAGCGGGACTGGTTCCGTCTTCTCCAGACCGTGCAGGGCGTCGGCGCCAAGGTCGCGCTCGCCGTCGTCGGCACGCTGCCGCCGGGCGATCTCGCCAATGCCGTGGCCTTGCAGGACAAGGCGATGGTGGCGCGCGCGCCCGGCGTTGGGCCGAAGGTCGCCGCCCGCATCGTCGCCGAGCTGAAGGACCGCGCACCGGCCTTTTCCGGCCCGGGCGCGGAGGAGAGCTTCGGCCTGAAGCGCGACATCGGCGGCGGCACCGCTTCGGCGCCGGTGGCCGATGCCGTATCGGCATTGACCAATCTCGGCTATTCGCGCGATCAGGCGGCCACCGCCGTGGCAGCGGCCTTGAAGGAGGCCGGGGAGGACGCCGGTAGCACAGCGCTGATCAGGCTGGGGCTGAAGGCGCTGTCACGCTAGAGGGCCGTGCGACCGACAGGACGCACAAGGGACGCCGAGCGCTTCGAATCGACGCCGCGTGCCTGCCGAGAATCGACCCCGATCTTCGCTGGTGCGATGCTGTAGCGCCCGGCAATTTCGAACGAGCGGCGAGGACGTCGTGGCTGTCGCGGGGCTGCCGGTTCTGCTATGAGAAACCCATGCGCGCCGCTGTCATCACCTGTCCAGGCAATCGCAATTCTCGTTGCCGGGAGGCTTGTCGACGTCTGCGTGTGTGATTTCATCCACCCCCGATCGTCCACAAGCCGCTCTTCGAAGCGGCTTTTTTTTCATGGAGATGGGAAATTGTTCCCGGTCATAGAACATATCGACGACGTGTTGCCGCACATCGAGGGTGACAACGGCATCTATGTCTCGCGATATGCCACGCATGATACGATCGACTACGGGCATCACCTCGACGAGACCTTCAATTCGGCGATGCGACGTGAATGCCGGGGCCTCAAGTTCGACAAGTCCGGGCGGCTCATGGCTAGGCCCTTCCACAAATTCTTCAACCTCGGAGAACGAGAACGGGTCGAGGAGATCGACTGGTCGCGGCCACACCGGGTTCTGGAAAAGCTCGACGGGTCGATGATACATCCGGCTCTCGTGGATGGCGGCATTGTCTTCATGACCCGAAAGGGCATCACGGCACAGGCGCTCGATGCGGGATCGCACGCGACGGAGGGTGTGCGCGCTCTGGCACGTGATCGCCTGGCTGCGGGAAAGACCGCAATCTTCGAGTTCACCTCGCCGGACAACCGGATCGTCATCGGCTACGACAGACCGGCGCTGACGCTCCTGGCGATCCGCGACAACCTGACGGGTACCTACACCGATTTCGAACAGATGCACGAGATGGCCGACCATTTCGGCGTGGCTGTGGTCGGCAGTCATCCGGTCGACGGTCCCACCGAGGCGTTCCTGAACGGCGTGCGCGGACTGACCGACATCGAAGGCTATGTCGTCGCTTTCGATGACGGCCACCGGCTGAAGCTGAAGACGCAACATTACGCGCTGCGGCACAGGACGCTCGCCGGTCTGGCGCTCGAAAAGAATGCGCTCGAATGTGTGGTGAACGACGCCGTCGACGACGTGGTGCCGCTTCTCCCTCCCATGGCAGCCGAACGGCTTCTTCTCTACCAGGCCAGGATCCAGGCCGGGATCTCGCGTCTCGAGGCGGAGGTGGCCGAACGGCTCGAGCCGTTGCGCGGCGCGGACCGCGGAAGTCAGGCGAGAATCATCAACGAGACGCTGGACAAGCGCCTGCGACCGGTCGCGTTCAAGGCGCTCGACGGGAAGGGCGCACGGACTGCCATCCTTGACATCCTTCGGTCGGCGACACACAGCCAGACGCGCATCGACGCGGTGCGGGACCTGTTCGCGATGTCGTGGGATGGCGAGGATTTCGAGATCCAGGATGGCTGAGCGTTCGAGAAGGAAAGCGATTGTCTGAGACGGACCGGCTGATCTCTGCCGACAAGCGCGGCGAGGACATCGACGCGACGCTGCGGCCGCAGCGGCTCGACGATTTCGTCGGGCAGGCCGCGGCGCGCGCCAATCTCAAGGTGTTCATCGAGGCGGCCAAGGCCCGCGGCGAGGCGCTCGACCACGTGCTCTTCGTCGGCCCGCCGGGGCTCGGCAAGACGACGCTCGCCCAGATCATGGCGAAGGAGCTCGGCGTCAACTTCCGCTCGACCTCCGGACCGGTGATCGCCAAGGCCGGCGACCTCGCGGCGCTCCTGACCAATCTGGAAGAGCGCGACGTCCTGTTCATCGACGAGATCCACCGGCTCTCGCCGGCGGTGGAGGAGATCCTCTATCCGGCGATGGAAGATTTCCAGCTCGACCTCATCATCGGCGAGGGGCCGGCGGCGCGATCGGTGAAGATCGACCTGTCGAAATTCACCCTGGTCGCCGCCACCACGCGCATCGGCCTTTTGACGACGCCGCTGCGGGACCGCTTCGGCATTCCGGTGCGGTTGAACTTCTACACCGTCGCCGAGCTGGAGCACATCGTGACGAGGGGTGCCCGGCTGATGGGCCTGCCGATGAGCGAGGACGGCGCCAGGGAGATCGCCCGGCGCGCGCGGGGCACGCCGCGCATCGCCGGACGGCTGCTGCGGCGGGTGCGCGACTTCGCCCATGCCGAAGGCGCCGCGACCGTCGACCGGCGCGCGGCCGACGCGGCGCTGACGCGCCTCGAGGTCGACAGCCTCGGCCTCGACCAGCTCGACCGGCGCTATCTCGACCTGATCGCGCTCAATTTCGGCGGCGGCCCGGTCGGCATCGAGACCATCGCCGCGGCACTTTCCGAGCCGCGCGACGCCATCGAGGACATCGTCGAGCCGTATCTGCTGCAGCAGGGCTTTCTCCAGCGCACGCCGCGCGGCCGGCTTTTGACCCAGCATGCCTTCCGGCATCTGGGAATGGCGGTGCCCACGAGCTATCAGGGGACCCAGGCGACGCTGTTCGAGGAGGGCGGCGAGGACTGACGCGGTCCGTCGCCGCATGCCTGTTGCCTTTCCATGCGCCGGCGGCCGTCACTGGTTCGAGCGCCGCCGTTCCAGCCAATCAGCGAGTTTCCTGTCATGAGTGATATCCCGAGCTGCCCGCAATGCCAGTCGCCGCACGCCTATGCGGACGGCGCCCTCCTGATCTGTCCCGAATGCGGGCACGAATGGTCGCCATCCGCCGAAGAGGCAGGGGGCGTCAAGGCGTTCCGGGATGCCAATGGCGCCGTCCTTTCCGACGGCGACACCGTCACGGTGATCAAGGACCTGAAGATCAAGGGCACGTCGCAGGTGGTCAAGGTCGGCACCAAGGTGAAGAACATTCGCCTGGTGGAGGGCGACCACGACATCGACTGCAAAATCGACGGCGTCGGCGCGATGAAGCTCAAGTCGGAGTTCGTCCGCAAGAGCTGAGGATGGCTCACCGAGAGCATGCAAGGTCACCCGAGCGAGGTATTGCCCCGATCGGCAGTACAGGGAAATGACGAGAGAGTTCGGAGCGACATTGCGATCGGGCGATTTCCGTCCCAATATTAAGTGGGCGATCGAGGCACTCAAAGACGGATCTTGCGATGCGGAGCCGAGCGTGGATATTATTCATATAGTCGTTTTGTTATTCGTATTTTTCTTCGCATCAGTCGTGAATGTATCGGCCGGCATGACAAGGCTGCCGTTCGAAAAGACAGTCGATCAGGAGAGGATCCGCGAAAAATACACGGATTTCGATGAACATGAAGTCGGTTCAATATATGAGGCTTCTAATGGTTTCATAAAAATATATTGGATCGAATCGAGAACGTCATGTCATGACGGTATATGTCCTGCAATCATTACGCACAATTTTTCAGGAAATGACTCAATATTACAGGTATTTACGACGCGAGACGCGCGCGCATTTACATCTTTCGATATGAACAAACGGTTCCCTGGTACTATTGAATTCTATCATAATCAGCGCACCCTTGGGTATGCTGTTTTCAATGATACGTCGGTGTACTGGGCTCCCAGCTTACTCGCGGTCGAGGATGCGGGACGCAGCCGCCTCGATGGTCGCTAGGGACGCGCCCGAAAGTGCCTCGCGGGCGAGATCGAGGAACCGGGTGGCCTGCAGATGCACGGCCCGCCGTTGCTCCTCCGTCCGGCAGGCCGGCAGGAGTTCGGTCAGGCAGGTCAGGAAATGCTCGCCGGCGATCATGTCCGATGCGGCATACTGGCGAACGTGGCCGAAGGCGATCTCGATGAAGCTGGTGAAATCGCCCGCCTCGATGATCGCCCGCAGCTTGCCGTCGCCGTCGACGATGTAGGGATCGCCGGGAGCCCGTCCGGCGATCGCGGCCATCGCAGCCTTCAGCCAGTCCAGGCAGGTGATCGCCGTATAGGGGTCGTTGACGCCGGGGGAGAGCGCCCGGCTGGCGATCTCCACGAGTTCGTCGAAGAGGAACTCGATGTCCTGGCGCGGACTGCGGCTGTTGCCCGCCGCGATCGAGGCGAGCAGCCGGTCACCGATGTCGTCGCTGCAGCGTTCGGCCGGCCACACCTGGAACAGCGTCCGCCCCTCATGGACGAAGATGCCGGGACTGCAGGTGAGGCGGACGACGACATCGGCCGATTTCGCCGCGTCGATCAGGGATTCGCGATCGACGATCTGCAGATAGCCGACCCGGTCCGAGGCGATCTCGCCGAAGGGCGGCGAGCCCTCCTCGTCGCCGGCTCCGCACCGCTCCCAATCGACCCTGTCGCCGGCGCGCCCACCCTCCGCGCTGCGGAAACACGGCGGCACCTGCCAGCGGATGTTCTCGTGCTCCTCCTTGCTGCGGGTGGGCTCGGTGGGAAATTCGTGGTCGATCCGCTTCAGCAGCCCGAGACCGATTCCGGCGACGACGTTGGAGATGTGGATGTTCGAGGGAACGTGGTGGATGAAGTAGATGAGGACGCCGATCGAGACGATGGCGAGGATGATCGCGCCGAAGATCGCCAGGTTCGGCACGAACATCGGGCCGAAGCCGTCGTCGGTGCCGCCGTCGCGCACCGCCCGCAGCACCAGCATGGTATAGACGAAGGTGGCGACGAAGACGCCGAGGGTGATCTGGTTGCCCCGGTCGTTCATGAAGTTCGTCAGGAGCCGAGGGCCGAAGCTGCCGGAGGCGAAGACCACCGCCGCCATGGTGACGGAGAACACCGTGCCGGCAACGCCGATCATCGAGCCGCCCACGGCCGAGAGGATCGCCCGCGCTCCGTCGGGCTGGGTGGCATAGAGAAAGGGGCTGGTCCCGAACGCGTCGTTCGGCACGAGGCTGTCGAGTTCGATCAGCACGAAGGCGAGGACCGCGGCGGCGATCGCCATGATCGAGGGGATGAACCAGTAACTCGCGATGATCCGCTCGTAATACTGCAGGACGAGTGCGCGCATCGGTTTCCTTCGAATGCCCCTGGATCGAGCCCGCGGCACGAGTCCCCGGCTGGAAGGCGGCATCTATGGGAGCCGCGGCATCAGGCCAGAGGGGAGGGCATCCGGCCGCAGCGAGTCGGACGGGATGTGCCGATAGAAAAGCGGGCCGGAGAACCGGCCCGCCTTGCGCTGCTTGCCATTTGGCATGTGAAGCGGCGGCGTTTCCCGCAGCTTACATCGACGAGCCGAGATCGACCTTGAAGAACAGCGTCTCGCCGGAGGAGTCGTCGACGCCGTCATTGTCGGTGACGGCATAGGCAGTGCCGTCGCTGGCGAAGGTGAAGCCCTCAAGCTTGTCGACGACGTAGCCGCCGGTGGCCGAAAGCTCCGGAAGGAAGTCGTGGACTTCTTCCTTCGTCACGGTCGGCAGATCCGAGCCGATCGCGCCTGGCGTCACGCCGTCCAGCGAAACCTTGAACAGCTTCTTTTCCTTCGCCGCGGCACCGATCTGGTTGTCGCGCTCGACGATGTAGAGCGCGCCGTCATGGGCGGTGATCTCCGACAGGCCGACCCAGCCCTTTTCGGCCTTGTCGAGCGGATAGCGCACCGCGCTCCATTCCTTCGAGCCCGGCTGGTAGGAGAGCAGCTTGACGGTGCCCTTCTCGTCGTCCTTCCACTCGCGCTGGATGGCGATCCACAGCCGGTCGCCGTCCATCGTGATGCCTTCCGCGCCGAAGCGGGTCGACTGGTCGGTCAGTTCCTTCGGCATCGGCACGGCTTCCTGGATCACGCCCTTGCCGTCGACATGGAGGATCTGGTGCGGGATCTCCTTCTCGGGATTGCCCTCGCTGGCCAGCCAGAAGCCGCCCTGGCCGTCGGCGGTGATGCCTTCGAGGTCGAGCGACTTGGCCGGCTCGCCGTCCTTCGTCACGGTCATCGCGTCGGTGATCTTCGCCGGGGTCGAGGAGGCGTCGATCGTGAAGATGCGCGGCTGGTTCTTGTAGAAGGAATCCGACACCGCATAGAGCTTGCCGGCATCTTCCGGGTCGCCGGCGAGGCCCGAGAGAGCGCCCCATCCGACGGGCAGGCCGTCCTTGTCCGCGGAAACGATCATCGGATAGGAGGGCGTCCCCTCGGCCCGCTCGTAGAGCATCACGTGGCTGCGCGCGCCGCCGTCCTCGACGAGGTCTTCCTCATTGGCGGTGACGAGCAGATTGCGCGACGGGATCGCCACGGCGCCTTCCGGCCCGATGCCCGAGGGCAGCAGCTGGACGAATTTCGGATCGCCCTCGGTGACGTCGTAGACGCCGACGGTCGAGCCGCGCTCGGACAGGACGAAGGCGTAGGTCCGGTCGCCGAAGGTCGCGACTTCGAGGCCCTCCGGCTCGATGCCCTTGGCATCGGAGCGCTTGTCCGGATAGTGGCCGGCGCGAATGAGTTCGTATTCGTAGGACGGGCCGCTCTCGTAGGCGACGGTGCCGTCCTTGTTCCAGACGGTGAAGGAGCGCGAGCCGCCCTCGTAGTCGCCTTCGTTGGCGGTCATCAGCCGGTCGTCGTCGAGCCACTGGACGGCGTCCGGCTCGCGCCGGCGACCATCCTGCGAATCCGTCAGCGCGATCTCGCCATTGTCGTCGGCGTCGATGTTCTTCAGATCGACGGTGCCGGCGGAAAAGTGGTTCGTCACCTTGCCGGTCGAAGCGTCGATGATGGCGAGGGCGTTGTTTTCCTGGAGCGTGACGACGATCTCGTTCTTCGAGTTGAAGTCGACGAATTCCGGCTCGGGGTCGTCGCCGCCGACCTCGGAGAGGCCGGTCATCTCGACCTTCTTCATCGAGCCGCAGTCCGGCGCGCCATCGGTCAGATCGAAGATCGTGACGTAGCCGGCCGGGAGCTGGGGCAGGACACCGTCGTTCAGGTCCTCGTCGCGCTCGTTCTCGATGGCGACGGCGACGAACTTGCCGTCCTTCGACACCGCCACCGAGTCGGGCTGGCCGCCGAGATCGCAGGACGCGATCTCCGTCTTGTCGGAGACGCTCAGGACGGCGAGGCGGCCCGACGGGTTCGTGAAGCTCTCGGAGGTGTTGACGCCGACGAGGACGTCCGGGCCGGCGACGGCGACCGAGGTGGGCTCACCCGAGAGCGAGATGAAGCCAGCCGGCTTCGGCGCCTTCGGATCGGTGATGTCGATCATGCCGATGCCACCGGCGGGGCTGTCGGAATAGATCAGCGTGTTGCCGTCCTGGCTCGCCGTGATGATCTCCGCGGAGGTCACGGTGTTCGGATCGGCGTCCGCCGGAAGGTTGCTCGCCACCGGAAACGATGCGATGCGGTTGAACACCGGCTCGGCGTTGGCGGCGCCGGCGGTGGACAGGATGGTCGTGGCAAGAAGCGCGGCGATGACGTGGCGCGGCATGGTGCCTCCCGAAGTTCATGGGGTTGCGGATGCGTCGTTCTGCCTGACGGTGCGTGACACTGCGATGACACTGTTTCACCGGACTTTCGCCCAAATCCTGAGAGTGATGCCAAGGCCATGATAGGACAGACGAAAAATCCCGAGGATGGACAGGCCGGAAGCGACCTGGCCGGATGGCTGACCGAAGACGGCCATCGCCTCGACCTGCGCGTCTATTTCGAGGACACGGATTTCTCGGGCGTGGTCTATCACGCCCGCTACCTGAATTTCCTCGAACGCGGACGGTCCGACCTCCTGCGGTTGAAGGGGATCGGTCACCGCGAACTGATGAGCGGCGCGTTCGGTACGCCGATGGCCTTCGCGGTGCGCCGGATGGAGCTCGACTTCCTGCGTCCGGCGCGGATCGACGACGTTCTGACGGTGACGACCAAGACCCGGCAGCTCGGCGGCGCCCGCATCCTGCTCGACCAGACGATCGCGCGGGATGGCGAGCTGCTTCTCGAGGCCAACGTCAAGGTCGCGGTCATCTCGCCCGAAGGCAAGCCGATGCGGATGCCGGCGCGGGTGCTGGAGGTCCTGGCGGCGCCCGCTCCTGCCTGACCGCCGATCCGGCCTCCGATGCCCCCGATCCGGCACCGCCGGCGCGGCAACCGACATGAGTCCTGTCGTAACCGCCTGTTAACCATGGCGGGTCCAGAACAGGAAACGGCGGATTTGAATCGATTTCGCCATGCTTTCACCGGAATCGGTTGTGAAAGCGGGGCGGGGGATACGGTTCGCGCAGTTGCATCGCTGTTGCATGAGAAGGCCGTATGAGGATCGGGACATCCGGACCGTGTCGGTCGCGCCGGGAGGATCTCGACGGGCGGCACGTCGCCTGCCGCAGCACGCAACGGACGTGGATGGAAATTGGGGTGCCGGGCAGGACGGGACGGTTCTGCTGCCGGCGTTCGGTTGTTTTGGGGGCTTGATCTTAAATGGACGGGCAAATCGCTCAGGAAGCGCTGTCGGCTGCAGGATCGGTGTCCCTGTGGGAGCTGTTCTGGCAGGCGGGCTTGATCGTCAAGCTGGTGATGATCGGCCTGCTCTTCGCCTCGATCTGGTCCTGGGCGATCATCATCGACAAGACCATGCGCTTCGGCGCCTTCCGCCGGCAACTGAACAAGTTCGAGAGCCACTTCTGGTCCGGACAGTCGCTGGAGGAGCTCTATCACACGCTGTCCGAGCGCCGGACCTCCGGCATGGGAGCGCTGTTCGTGGCGGCCATGCGCGAGTGGAAGAAGTCGTTCGAAAAGGGCGCCCGGTCGCCGATCGGCCTGCAGGCGCGCATCGAGAAGGCGATGGACGTGACGCTCGCCCGCGAGATGGATAGCCTGGAGTCGCGGCTCGGCTTCCTGGCGACGGTCGGCTCGGCAGCGCCCTTCGTCGGCCTGTTCGGCACGGTGGTCGGCATCATGACCTCGTTCCAGGCGATCGCCGGATCCCAGCAGACCAGCCTCGCCGTCGTCGCCCCCGGCATCGCCGAGGCGCTGCTGGCGACGGCTATCGGCCTCGTCGCGGCGATTCCCGCGGTCATCGCCTACAACAAGCTCTCGGCGGATGCCGGCAAGCTGGGCATGCGGCTGGAAGCCTTCGCCGACGAGTTTTCCGCCATCCTGTCGCGGCAGATCGACGAGAAGCTCACGCAGCAGCGCTGAGGCTCGGCCGCCGCGTCGTCGCCGCATTGGACACGAGGGTCGCTTTCGCGAGGGGCCCGCATTCGAGGGATTGAGCCATGGGAATGTCGGTCGGCAGTTCCGGCGCCAGGCGCACGCGGCGGGGACGCTCGCGAAGGGCCCCGATGAGCGAGATCAACGTCACGCCGATGGTCGACGTGATGCTCGTGCTCCTGATCATCTTCATGGTGGCAGCGCCGATGCTGACTGTCGGCGTGCCGATCGAGCTGCCGAAGACGCAGGCGAAAGCGCTGAATTCGGAATCGCAGCCGATCACCATTTCGGTCAATTCCAACGGTCAGGTCTTCATCAACGAGACCGAGATCGCCGTCGAGGAAGTCGTGCCGAAACTCGAGCAGATCGCCGCGACGGGCTACCAGGAGCGGATCTTCGTCAAGGGCGACCGGTCGGCCGACTACGGCACGGTGATGCGGGTGATGGGCCGCATCTCGGCGGCCGGATTCAAGAACATCGGTCTCGTGACCGACCAGGAACCCCAGGCGTGAGCTGCGCGAGCCCCAGATGAAATCCGGCATCGTCGTCTCTGCAGTCCTGCACACCGCGGTCCTCACCTGGGGACTGTGGGCGTTGAGCGCGCCCGAACCGCTGCAGGTGGCGGCCGTCGATTCGCTGCCGGTCGAACTCGTGCCGGTGGAGGAATACTCGCAGTCCCTGATCGGCAAGAAGGACGCTCCCGTCACCGAGACGCCGGCGCCCGAGCCGACCAGCCGGCCCGAGAACGAGGAGCCGGCGCAGAACGTCGGCGACAATTCGACCGATCTGGAGACGCCGCCGACGCCGACCGACCGCGAGCGGGCCGTGGAACAGACGGCCGCGCCCGCCGCCTCGGAACCGCCGCCGGCGCCCGAACCGACGCCCGAGCCCGAGCCGGCTCCGGAGACCGTGCCGACGCCGCGGCCCGAGCCGGCGCCAGAGCCGCAGGAGACCGCGCAGCCGGCAGAGGCGGCACCGGCCGAGCCCGCGCCGCAGGAGGTCGATCCCATCGAGGAGGCCATCGAGACGGCGGAGCCGGAGCCGCAGCCAGATCCCGCGCCGCAGGAGACGCCCGCGCCGCAACCGGCCGAGCCGCAGGTCGCCTCGCTGCCCGATGCCGGGCCGGTGCCCCAGGCGCGCCCGTCGCCGCCGCGGCCGCAGCCGAGCGAAACGAGACGGCCGGAGAAGCCGGTCGAAAGACCGCGCGAGACGGCCGAGCAGGACAGCGAGTTCGACCCCGACAAGATCGCCGCCCTCCTCAACAAGGAGAAGTCGGCGGGCGGCGGGGCGCGGCGTTCGCAGCAGCAGGCCTCGCTCGGCGGCGACAGAAGGACCGGCGCCAAGCTTTCCCAGAGCGAGCTCGACGCGCTGCGAGGTCAGGTCAGCCAGTGCTGGTCGCCGCCTGCCGGTGTTTCCGAGGCGGGCTCGCTGCGGGTGACGATCCGCATGCGCCTCGATCCGTCGGGCGGCCTCGAAGGGCGGCCCGAGATCATCGACGGCGGCAGCGGCTCGGCGATCGAGCGGGCCGCGGCCGAGGCGGCGCTGCGCGCGGTGATGCGCTGCGCACCCTACACGCTGCCGGCGGAGAAATACGACACGTGGTCGGAAGTCCTGTTGAACTTCGATCCCAGCCAGATGCTCTGATCCGGGCCGGCACGAGACATCGCCATGAAATTTCCCGAAAGAAACCTACTAAGGGCGACTGGGAATGGACAGGCCGGCTCGTGACCCGGACCCGGGGGACCGGTTCGGATGCGAGGGCCGGCGGGAAGAACGGCCCGCCGCATCGTGCGGCAGGCCTGTCCGACATCGAACATCAAGGCCGCCGGAGAGGCGGCGACGCTGCCGCTCAAGAGGGGAAGTTCCGCCCATGCATATGAATCTCAGGCGCCTCTGCGCGGCCGTTCTGGTGTTCGCCGGCGTCTTCGCCGCGGCGACGCCGGCCTCGGCCGTCGTCGAGCTCGACATCACCCAGGGCAATGTCCAGCCGCTGCCCATCGCCATCACCGACTTCCAGTCGCAGGACGGCCTCGGCAAGAAGATCTCCGACGTGGTGTCGGCGGACCTCAAGCGCTCCGGCCTGTTCGCCCCGATCAGCCCGGCGGCCTTCATCCAGAAGGGCCTCGGCCCGGATGTCAGCCCGAACTTCCAGGACTGGACGGTGATCAACGCCCAGGCCCTCGTCGTCGGCCGGGTCTCGCCGGAGGCGGACGGCCGCCTGCGCGTCGAATTCCGCCTTTGGGACACCGTCGCCGGCCAGCAGCTCGACGGCCAGCAGTTCTACACCAATCCCGACAACTGGCGCCGGGTCGGCCACATCATCGCCGACGCGATCTACGAGCGCGTCACCGGCGAGAAGGGTTATTTCGACAGCCGCGTCGTCTTCGTCGCGGAGAGCGGCGACAAGGTCAATCGGGTCAAGCGCCTCGCCATCATGGATCAGGACGGGGCGAATGTCCGCTACCTCACCGACGGCAGCGACCTCGTCCTGACGCCGCGGTTTTCGCCGAACCGCCAGGAGGTGACCTACATGTCCTTCGGCAACGGCGAGCCGCGGGTCTATCTCCTGCAGCTCGAGACAGGCCAGCGCGAGATCGTCGGCAACTTTCCCGGCATGACCTTCTCGCCGCGCTTCTCGCCGGACGGCCAGAAGGTGATCATGAGCCTGCAGCAGAACGGCAACGCCAACATCTACGCGATGGACCTGCGCTCGCGGGCGACGACGCGGCTGACCTCCACCAATGCCATCGACACCTCCCCGTCCTTTTCGCCGGACGGGACGCGCATCGTCTTCGAGTCCGATCGCGGCGGGCGCCAGCAGCTCTACACGATGGCCGCCGACGGCTCGAGCCAGCAGCGCATCTCCTTCGGCGACGGCACCTATTCGACGCCGGTCTGGTCGCCCCGCGGCGATCTCATCGCCTTCACCAAGCAGACCGGTGGCCAGTTCCAGATCGGCGTGATGCGGCCGGACGGTTCGGGCGAGCGGATCCTGACCTCGGGCTTCCACAACGAGGGCCCGACCTGGGCGCCGAACGGCCGGGTGCTGATGTATTTCGGCGACCAGAAGGGCTCCGGTGGCCCGCAGCTCCGCTCGATCGACCTCACCGGCTACAACGAGCAAGTCGTCCCGACGCCCGGCTACGCTTCCGATCCGGCCTGGTCGCCGCTGCTCGACTGAGGCGCCGGCCCGGGCCGCAGGTTGGGGGAGGCGGCGGCATCGGTGCCGCTGCTCGACAAGACGACGCCCCGTTCCCCGGATCGAAGCGATTCCACCACTGTGACTTTGATGCCCTCAGCCCGGCGCAAGGCTGGGGGCATAAGTCTATTGCATGTTGCAGGAACGCCTCAGCCTTCCTGGAAACCGCCGCCAGTCGGCCGAAATTCTCAGCTTCCGCCGGATCTGCCAAACCGTTGCCGCGGCTGTGCGAGACAGTCCGCTTTTACCGTCCGCTTTTACCGGTCGTTAAGCTTGGACATGGTAGTCCGTCGGTAACGAGAATACCTTTAATTTGAAGGAGTTCGCCATGCCGAGCATGGTCTCTCACGGCAAGGGCCACATCGCCATCGCGCTTCTGGCGGGCCTCCTCGTCGCCGGTTGTGCGAGCAAGAAGGACGGGCTGCCCGACAGTGCGGCAGGCCTTGGCCTCGGCGGCGCCAACGGCATCGGCGGGGCCGGCAACGTCACGCCGGGTTCGCCCCAGGACTTCACGGTCAATGTCGGCGACCGGATCTTCTTCACGACGGATTCGTCCGACATCAACGCCCAGTCACAGCAGACGCTGCAGCGCCAGGCGCAGTGGCTGAACCAGAACGGCCAGTACGCGATCACCATCGAGGGCCATGCCGACGAGCGCGGCACCCGCGAGTACAACCTCGCCCTCGGGGCACGCCGCGCCTCGGCGACCCGCGACTACCTGGCGTCGCTGGGGGTTCCGGCGAACCGCATGCGCACCATCTCCTACGGCAAGGAGCGGCCGGTCGCAGTCTGCGACGACATTTCCTGCTGGTCGCAGAACCGCCGCGCCGTCACCGTCCTCGGCGGTCCGTCGAGCTGACGGTTCGCGTCGCGGCCGGTCGTCCCGGCGGGGTGATTGCTCCGCCGGCAGGCCTTTCGCCGCGACGAAGCTCGGGACCGGATCGCCTTGGCGGTTCGATCGGGTGCCCGAAGTTCCCGTCCAGCGTTCCGCCCGGTCTTGCCGGGCGGAATTCCTTTGGACGATCAGCGAGCCGTCAAAATTTGGCCGAACTCGCTCGATCCAAGCTTGCTCTGCGAAATCCAGCCGCATCAAACTGTCCTTCTCGCCGGGCGACCGCCTCGGGAAGCGGCAGTCGTTCGCGATGGTGACGACACGCTTCGATGGAGCGGGCGAGGGGAACGAATGGTGACGACAGTGAAGATGCTCCGCTGCAGCCTTGCGGCAGCCGGAATGCTGGCCATGGCGATGCCGCCGGCGGCTTCCGCCTTCGAACTGCCAGGCATCTTCGGCAGTTCCGACGCGAGACCCGCCTTGGCTGCACCCGGGGGCGGACTTCCTGCCGCAGTGACGCAGGATGCGGCAGGCGAGCATGACCCGCGCCCGATCGTGATGGCCCAGTCCGGCGACGTCGTCGTGCGGATCAACCAGCTCGAGGAAGAGATCCGGCGCCTCAACGGCCGCGTCGAGGAGCTGAGCTTCCAGCTTCTCCAGGCGCAGGAGGACATGCGCAAGTACCGCGAGGATTCCGAATTCCGGTTCCAGGAGATCGAGGGCGGCGGTGGCGCGGCTCCCGCTTCGTCGCGCTCCGGCGAACGGCGCGGTGACGCGGCGCCTTCCGGCTCCTCCGGGACTTCGGGAACCGCATCGGCCACTGGCAGCGGCGACGACACGATCGGCAGTCTCCTCACCGACGGGCTCGATACCTCGTCCCTCGGCGGCTCCTCGCCGGCGCAGGACGCCGGAGCGAGTTCCGACTCTTCGACGGTCGCGAGCATCAAGGCGGAGGGGCCGCGCGACATGTACAACCTCGCCTACAACCATCTCCTCGCCGGCGACTACCAGAAGGCCGAGCAGTCGTTTCGCCAGTATTCGCAGACCTATCCGAGCGCCGAGGACGCGCCTGACGCCGAGTACTGGCTCGGCGAGAGCCTCTACCAGCAGAAGAAGTTCGCCGATGCCGCGGAGGTCTTTCTCGACGCCCAGAAGTCGCATCCCAAGAGCGGCAAGGCGCCGGACATGATGCTGAAGCTCGGGATGTCGCTCGCCAAGCTGAACAACCGCGATACGGCCTGCGTCACCTACAAGGAAGTCGCCCGTCGCTATCCCCAGATGAGCGACAACGTCCGGCGCAAGCTGAAGGACGAGGAGAAGGCGGCGAACTGCTGATCGCCTCGCCGCCCGGATCCGGGACGGATCCCGGCAAGGCGCGCGCCGCCGAAGGCGAGCACGCGTTCGACCCGGTGCTTTGCGGTGCATTCGGCGCCACGATCGACGAGGCCGCGCGCCGGCTCGACCCGCCCGGCGGCATCCTCCTCGCCGTCTCCGGTGGCCCGGATTCCCTGGCGCTGCTGCTGGCGTCCGCCGCCTGGCGACGCTCCGCCGGCTCTTTCCACCTGCCCATCCACGTTGCCACCGTCGATCATCGGCTGCGGCCGGAATCCGCCGGAGAGGCGCGGTTCGTCGCGGCGCTTTCGGCGCAACACGGCTTTCCCCATGCGACGCTCCCATGGGCCGGGCCGGACGGCCGCGGCAATCTTTCGGCCCGGGCCCGCGAGGCGCGCTACGGGCTGCTGCTCTCCCATGCGAGACAGCACGATCTCGGCCTGGTGCTCGTCGCCCATCACCGTGACGACGATGTCGAAACCCATCTCATTCGCCGAAGCAACGGCGCCGACCTCGTGGTCGCGGCGGGGATGCGCCGGCTGCGCTGGCTCGCACCCGACGTTCTTCTCGGACGCCCCTTCCTCGGGATCGCCCGCGTGCGGCTGGCCAGGGCGGTCGCAGCCGAGGGGATGACACCGGTCGACGACCCGGCCAATCGCGACCCGCGCTACCAGCGCGCCCGCATCCGCATCGCGCTGACGGCGGAGCCAAGGCGCGGCGAGCGGGCGCTGCGCGATCTTGCCCGCTGCAAGATGGCGAGAGACAGGGGGGAGCAGGTGCTCGCCGATGCCATCGCGGATCTCGAGGGAACCGGACGCCTGCGGTTCGCCGAGGACGGCGCCATCGTTGTCGAGCGCTCGGTCTTCGCCGAGATGTCCGAACGCTGCGCAGGCCATCTGGTGTCGCGTGCCGTCGTGGCGGCGGCCGGAACTGCGACGCCGCCCTCGGGCGAGGCCGTGCGCGAGGTGCTCGCCCGGCTGCGGTCCGGCGGAGCGGAGCAGGGCGTGCACTCCCTCGGCGGCGCGCTCGTCGCCATCACATCGACGCAAGCCGTCTTCATGCGCGAATACGGGCGCTCCGGCATCGCCGCCTTGTCCCTGGCGGAAGCTACGCGCAAGCGGGGGGAACACGGCATGACATGGCCCGCCGTCTTCGACGGCCGCGTCGTGCTCGATCTCGGCCCCTGGCGGACGCTCACCGGGCCGAAGCTCGTGCCGCTCGGTGCGCTGGGGCTGGGCGGGCACCGCACCCGATGCCTGCCGGTGCTCCTCGATGCCGCCGGTCGCCCGCATGCCGCGATGGGCGCCGCCGCGATACGGCTCGGACGCGACGTCGCAGCCCTCGATTTCAAGCTCCTCGCGCCCCATCTTCTGAAACGTGACCTGCCGCCACCGAAGTGCCTAACCCCTCCACAACCATGATCGAAGGCTCGCCCCGCTTTTTGCCGCAAATTCCCGTCAGTGTGTTGGCATTGGGTGCAGCAACACTTATCTTCACGGGGTTCGCGACGCGGGCCCGTCCGCCGACTCAGGAAGAGTGATGAACCAGAACTTTCGAAACTTCGCGCTGTGGGCGATCATCGCCCTGCTGCTGATCGCGCTCTTCCAGCTGTTTTCGAACGGCACGCAGACCGGCAATGCGCGCGAGATCCCCTATTCGCTCTTCCTTTCGGACGTCGAGAGCGGGCGGATCCAGTCGGTCAACATCCAGGGCCAGCGGATCTCCGGCAAGTACGGCGACAGCGCGACCACCTTCCAGACCTACGCACCGGAAGACCCGCAGCTGGTCTCGCGGCTGGAGAACAAGAACGTCCAGATCAACGCGAGCCCGCCGGGCGACAACTCGAACCCGATCTGGTCGATGCTGCTCTCCTTCGGTCCGATCCTCCTGATCCTCGCCGTCTGGATCTTCCTGATGCGCCAGATGCAGGGCGGGGCAGGCGGGAAGGCGATGGGCTTCGGCAAGTCCAAGGCCAAGCTCCTGACCGAGGCCCATGGCCGCGTCACCTTCGGCGATGTTGCCGGCGTCGACGAGGCGAAGGAAGACCTCGAGGAGATCGTCGAGTTCCTGCGCGAGCCGCAGAAGTTCCAGCGCCTCGGCGGCAAGATCCCGCGCGGCGTGCTGCTCGTCGGCCCTCCGGGCACCGGCAAGACGCTGCTGGCGCGCTCGGTCGCCGGCGAGGCCAACGTGCCGTTCTTCACCATTTCGGGTTCGGACTTCGTCGAGATGTTCGTCGGCGTCGGCGCCAGCCGCGTGCGCGACATGTTCGAACAGGCCAAGAAGAACGCGCCCTGCATCATCTTCATCGACGAGATCGACGCGGTCGGTCGCCACCGCGGCGCCGGCCTCGGCGGCGGCAACGACGAGCGCGAGCAGACGCTGAACCAGCTGCTCGTGGAGATGGACGGCTTCGAGGCGAACGAGGGCATCATCCTCATCGCCGCCACCAACCGCCCGGACGTGCTGGACCCGGCGCTGCTGCGTCCCGGCCGCTTCGACCGCCAGGTCGTGGTGCCGAACCCGGACTTCACCGGCCGCGAGAAGATCCTCAAGGTGCATGTGCGCAACGTGCCGCTGGCGCCGAATGTCGACCTGAAAACGATCGCCCGCGGCACCCCCGGCTTCTCCGGCGCGGATCTCGCCAATCTCGTCAACGAGGCGGCGCTGATGGCGGCGCGGCGGTCCAAGCGCCTGGTCACCATGCTGGAATTCGAGGATGCCAAGGACAAGGTCATGATGGGCGCCGAGCGCCGGTCCATGGCCATGACCGAGGAAGAGAAGAAGCTGACGGCCTATCACGAGGCCGGCCACGCCCTCGTCGGTATCCACGAGCCGTTCAACGACCCGCTCCACAAGGTCACGATCATTCCGCGCGGCCGCGCCCTCGGCGTGACCATGAACCTGCCGGAGCGCGACCGCTACGGCATGCGCAAGAACGAGATGGAGGCCCGCCTCGCCATGATCTTCGGCGGCAGAGCCGCCGAGGAGATCATCTACGGCCTCGACAACGTCACCACCGGCGCCTCCAACGACATCCAGCAGGCCACCAACATGGCCCGGGCGATGGTCATGGAATACGGCATGAGCGACAAGCTCGGCCGCCTGCGCTACAAGCAGAACCAGGACGAGGTGTTCCTCGGCCACTCGGTCGCCCAGCAGCAGAACATGTCGGAGGAGACGGCGCGGCTGATCGATTCCGAGGTGCGGCAGATCATCGAGACCGCCGAGAACAAGGCGCGCAAGATCCTGACCGATCACATCGACGAGCTGCATCTGGTCGCCAAGGCGCTGCTGGAATACGAGACGCTCTCCGGCGACGAGGTCCACGATCTTCTGGCCGGCCGGCCGCTCACCCGCGACATGGGCGACGACACGCCGCCGTCGCGGGGCTCGGCGGTGCCGAAGGCCGGATCGCAGCGGCCGGCGCGCGGCGACGGGCTCGAGCCCCAGCCGACCTGAGCCGACAGCTTCCATGAACATCGAAAGGGCGGCCCAAGGGTCGCCTTTTCTTTGCCGGCGGCTTAACCCTGCCATCAGCAATCCCCGGATACTCCGTTGATCCGATCGCCCCATGGCGTCATGGAAGGATCGGCAGGCACACGCCCTGAACGAGAACCGGAGATGTTCGCCGCGAGCAGGGGCGTGGACTGGGGCATGGGCATGCCGGGCGCCCGGCCGGCGCATCGATCGAACGAGTGGGGAACTGATGGCCAAGAGCTATTTCGGGACCGACGGCATCCGCGGCACCGCCAACCGCCATCCGATGACCGCCGAGGTCGCCATGAAGGTCGGCATGGCGGCCGGCATCGTCTTCCGGCGCGGCAATCACCGGCACCGGGTGGTCATCGGCAAGGATACGAGGCGGTCGAGCTACATGATCGAGAACGCCATGGTCGCGGGCTTCACCGCCGCCGGCGTCGATGTCTTCCTGCTCGGCCCGATGCCGACTCCCGCCGTCGCCATGCTCACCCGCTCCCTGCGGGCCGACATCGGCGTGATGATCTCGGCCTCCCACAATCCGTTCGAGGACAACGGCATCAAGCTGTTCGGCCCCGACGGCTACAAGCTGTCCGACGACATCGAGGCGGCGATCGCCGGGCTGATCGACGAGGACCTTGCCTCCCGCATGCCCACGGGCGCGGAGATCGGCCGGGCCAAGCGCGTCGACGGCGACATCTACCGCTACATCGAATTCGCCAAGCGCACCCTGCCGCGGGAACTCTCCCTCGACGGGATGCGGATCGCCATCGACTGCGCCAACGGCGCCGGCTACCGCGTCGCGCCGGAGGTCCTGTGGGAGCTCGGGGCCGAGATCGTCAAGATCGGCGTCGAGCCGGATGGCGTCAACATCAATCGCGATTGCGGCTCGACCGCTCCCGGCGCGCTGATCGCCAAGGTGCGGGAGGTGCGGGCCGACATCGGCATCGCCCTCGACGGCGACGCCGACCGGGTGCTGATCGTCGACGAAAGGGGCGACATCGTCGACGGCGACCAGCTGATGGCCGTCATCGCCGAGAGCTGGGCGGAGGACGGACGTCTGGCCGCCGGCGGTATCGTCGCGACGATCATGTCCAATCTCGGCCTCGAGCGCTTTCTCGAGTCCAAGCAGTTGCAGCTCGCCCGAACCAAGGTCGGCGACCGCTACGTCGTCGAGCACATGCGCCAGCACGGCTACAATGTCGGCGGCGAGCAGTCGGGCCACATCATCCTGTCGGATTTCGCGACGACCGGCGACGGCCTCGTCTCCGCCCTGCAGATCCTCGCGGTGGTGCGTCGCAAGGGCGGGCCGGTCTCCGAGATCTGCCGGCGCTTCGAGCCGGTGCCCCAGGTGTTGAAGAACGTGCGCTTCCGCAACGGCGAGCCGCTGCAGCAGGATCTCGTGCAGGACGCCATCGCCAAGGGGCGCGACCGCCTCGGCAATGCCGGGCGGCTGGTGATCCGGCCCTCGGGAACCGAGCCGCTGATCCGGGTCATGGCCGAGGGTGACGACGCCGGTCTCGTCAATGCCGTGGTGGATGACATCGTCGGCGCCTTGCACGCCGCCGCCGGCTGACCGCGGGCCGCGGCCGCGCGCGCCTCGCGCGGGGGAGGTCCCGCAAGGTCGCAAGCCGATGCAAACCCTTACTGCGTCGAGTTTGCCACACTGGCTGCGCCGCAGCGGAAACCGGTCGAACGCTCAAGCATTTATAGTAAGCAGATCGTGACCATAAACGATCCGTTAACCATCTCCGTTTACCGTCTTCGTCGAGGTCACCCAATTCGGTGACGCCCTTCGCACCGACCTCAACGGAGACGACAACAATGAAGACGCTGCTTTTGACGACCGTCGCCGCAATCGGTGCATGGTCGGCGTTCGCACCGGCAGCCATGGCTGCCGACATCATCGAAGAGCCGGTCTATGTGACCCCGCCGGCCCCGGTCCCCGTCGTGCAGACGTCGGGCTGGTACCTGCGCGGCGACATCGGCTATAACTTCAAGTCGAAGAGCGACGGCCACTGGGACTTCTACAACATCTTCTATCCCGGCGTGGACGATTCCCATCGCTACGATGAGCTGAACCTCAAGAACTCCGCCAATTTCGGCGCCGGCGTCGGCTACCGGGTCAACGACTACTTCCGCCTCGACGCGACAGCGGACTATTTCCGCGCCAACGCCGAAGGTCGGACCGAGTGCCCCTACCAGATCAAGAACGATCCCAACCACGGTCTCGGCGGCGATCCGGACGCGGTGTGCAACTATGACGACACGTCCAAGGCGTCGATCTGGACGATCATGGCCAACGCCTATGTCGACGTCGGCACCTACGGCCGCATCACGCCTTATATCGGCGCCGGCATCGGCGCGGCGCATGTCAGCTATTCCGACTCCAGCACCACCGAAAACTGCCCCGAATGCGTGCCGACGTGGGTGCCGTACGAAGGCACCCATCCGGGCCTGTCGTCCTGGCGCTTCGCCTCCTCGCTCATGGCCGGCGCCAGCGTCGACATCACCGAGCAGCTGAAGATCGACGCCGGCTACAAGTACACCCGCATTTCCGGCGGCAAGGCATTCGGCTACGACAGCGAGGACACCGCTTACGGCGCCAGCGGCACCCAGATGGAAGACAACGGCTTCAACATCCACACCGTCCGCGCCGGCCTGCGCTACGAGTTTGGCGGATCGAGCTTCGGCAAGGGCAAGGAGCCGGCGCCGCTCTACACCGCGCAGGACACGGTCTATGCCGAGCCGGCCCCGATCTACAAATAAGTAAGCAAGGTCTGCAGGCGGCACACCCGCCGCCCGCACCGACTTCCGGCAGCCCTCGAGACGCTGCCGTGACGGATCCCATCGCCCGCCCGGCTAATGCCGCGGCGGGCGATGGCGTTTGGTCGGAGCACCGAGGGAACCGGACCGCTCGGGCCGGAATGGACTCGGTCGCGTGTCGTCGCGTCGGATGATGTCGATGGCCTCGACCACGACCTCGGCGGCGATGCGAAAGGCGCGCACCGCCTCGTGGCCCAGCCTCAGCGGGAGGCGACGCGATCCGGGTGCCGCCGGCGTCCGGCGAAGAGACGGCCGCGCCGTCGCCGCTTCGGGGCGTCGTCGTCGATGATCGTCCCGGTATCGTCCCCGTCCGGCATCTTCTCCACCGCATGCAGACCGGGGCGCGGCTTGACCAGCGGTTCCGGCGTCACGGCGTGCGTCGTCACCATGTCGTTGCCGGCATAGATGCCCTCGGCTTCCTGCAGCTTCAGCCGGGCATTGTCGCGGTTCCGCACGTCCGAGACAATGCGCGAGGCGAGCTCCTCCTCGACGCCGAGGGCCGAGATCGTCGCGCCGCCGAAGGACAGCGCCGATTCCACCGTCTCGCGGATCTCGTAGTCGACGCCGCGGGCCCGGAGCGACAGGGCATGGGCCCGGTCGTAGGAGCGCACGAAGAGCCGGACGTTGGGAAACTCCGAGCGGATCATGTCGACCACCCGGTCGGTGGTCTCGCGTTTGTTGGTGCAGACGGCGACGAGGCCGGCCTTGCGGATGCCGGCGGCCTCCAGCACGTCCTTTCGAACGCCCGACCCGAAATAGATGCGGAAGCCGAAGCGCTCTGCGGTGCGGATGCGGTCGACGGAGGAGTCGAGGATGGTCACGTCGATGCCGCTCGACAGGAGCACCTGCGCGACGATCTGGCCGAAGCGCGAGAAGCCGACCAGCAACACCTCCGAACCCGCTCCGTCGAAGCTCTCCTCCATCTCCTCGGCTTCGTCCGGCCGGTCGAGGAGCCGCCCCAGCCAGGTGGAGAGCGGCGTCAGCACCATGGAGAGGGAGACGATGGCCACCAGGATGGACGACGTCTCGGCGGAGAAGATGCGCTCTGCCGCCGCCGCGGAGAACAGCACGAAGCCGAATTCGCCGGCCTGTGAGAGCAGCGTCGCGACCCTCAGCGAGAGCCCGTGGGTTTCGCCGAACAGCCGGCAGAGGCCGTAGATCAGGCCGGCCTTCACCGCCATCATCAAGGGCGCGGCCAAGAGGATGATCGGCCAGAACTGCTGCAGCACGGCAAGGTCGATCGACAGGCCGACGCCGATGAAGAACAGGCCGAGGAGAAGGCCGCGGAACGGCTCGATATTGGCCTCGAGTTCGTGGCGGTAGGAGCTGTCGGCGAGAAAGATGCCGGCGATGAAGGCGCCCATCGCCATGGAGAAGCCCGCCGCCTGCATCAGCATGGCCGACCCCAGCACGACGAACAGCGCCGCGCCCAGCATCACCTCCCGCGCTCCGGCCGAGGCCATCAGCCGGAACAGCGGGTTGAGCAGGTATCGCCCGGCGAGCACCAGGGCTGCCACCGCCCCGAGCGAGATGGCGACCTGCAGCGGGTCGATCGTCGTTCCCTCGCCACCGGGAGAGAGGAACGGCAGGATGGCGAGCAGAGGCACCACGGCGAGATCCTGGAAGAGCAGGATCGAGAACGCCGCCTGGCCATGGCGGGTGTTGGTCTCGCCGGCCTCGTCGAGCAGCTGCATGCCGAAGGCGGTGGAGGAGAGGGCGAGACCGAAGCCGACGACGAGCGCCGGCGCGATGGCGAGACCGACGAGGAAATAGGCGACCGCCGCCAGGACCACGCCGCTGACCATCACCTGGGCAAGGCCGATGCCGAAAATCTGCCGCCTCAGTGCCCACAGCCGGTCGATCCGCAGCTCCAGCCCGATGATGAAGAGGAGGAAGACGACGCCGAGTTCGCCGATGGAGAGGATCTCCTCGCCGTCGCCGATCAGCCGAAGCACCGGGCCCATGACGATGCCGGCGGCCAGATAGCCGAGAACCGTCCCGAGCCCGATCCGCTTGAACAGCGTGCCGGCGACGATCCCGCCACCGAGCAGCAGGACGACTTCGAGGAAAATGGCGCTTGATCCGTGTTCCACTTCCGGGCACTCGTTCCTATCTCATGGCGGGACGGCCACTGTCATGCCGCACCGGTGCGCCCGCGCCAAGCGCCGTCACGCATTTTGCGAGGATGCGCCACGCTGCCGTCTGGCTTGCGTCGGTGCGCTGCAGCATAAATAGTTTCACGAACCAGACCAGTAGGCGAAGCGATGAACGATGACACGAGGCGGCTGACCGACACTGCCGCGCGGCTGATCGCGGCGGCAAAGAAGGCCGGGGCCGATGCCGCCGACGCGGCGGTGGTTCGCTCGCTGGGGCGTTCGGTGGATGTCCGGCTCGGCAAGGTCGAGGATACCGAGAGCTCCGAGAGCGAGGATCTGGCGCTGCGGGTGTTCGTCGGACAACGGGTCGCGACGGTCTCCGCCGACGTTCACGCCGACATCGACCGCCTCGCCGAGCGCGCGGTGGCGATGGCCAAGGTCTCGCCCGAGGATCGCTACGCCTCGCTGGCCGAACGCGAGCGGCTGGCGCCGGACGACGGGCTCGATCTCGACCTCTACGACCCGACGGCGCTGCCGAGCGAACGGATGGTCGAGGAGGCCCTGGCGCTGGAGGATGCGGCGCGGGCGGTGTCCGGCGTCACGAATTCCGGCGGCGCCTCGGTTTCGGCCGGGGCGAGCGGTCTCGTGCTGGTGACGTCGGAAGGATTCGTCGGCGAGAAGATGCGATCGGGCTTTTCCCGCTCGGTCAGCGTGATCGCCGGCGCGGGCACGGCGATGGAGCGCGACTACGATTTCGATTCGCGCATCCACTACGGCGATCTCGACCCGGCGGAGCAGATCGGCCGCAGCGCCGGCGAACGCGTGGTTCGCCGGCTGAACGCCGGCAAGGTCGCCACCGGCAGCTATCCGATCGTCTTCGATCCGCGGGTCGCACGGGGCCTGATCGGCAGCCTCGTCGGCGCGATCAACGGCGCGGCGATCGCGCGCAAGACCAGCTTTCTCATGAACAGGATGGGCGAGCCGGTGCTGCCGGCCTCCGTCACCATCCTCGACGAGCCGCTCCTGACGAGGCGGCCGGGATCGCGGCCCTTCGACGGCGAGGGCGTGCGGGGCGAGACCATGGCGCTGGTCAAGAACGGCATCCTGAAGAACTGGATCCTCGACACGGCGACGGCGAAGGAACTCGGCCTGACCACCAACGGCCGGGCGGCGCGCTCGTCGGGCGGGGTCTCCCCGTCCTCCACCAACGTCTCCGTCAGCCCCGGCGCGATGACGCCGGAGGAACTGATCGCCGAGACCGGCAACGGCATCTATGTCCACGAGCTGATCGGGCAGGGCACCAACCTCGTCACCGGCGACTACAGCCGCGGCGCCACCGGCTACATGATCGAGAACGGCAGGCTGACGCGGCCGGTGTCGGAATTCACCATCGCCGGCAACCTGAAGGACATGCTGCTCGGCCTGACCCTCGCCAACGACCTCGACACCCGCTTCTCGCTGGTGGCCCCGACCTTGCGCGTCGAGCGCATGACCGTCGCGGGACACTGACTTGGAGGCCGCCGCCAGCCTCTCCGACGATCTGGACCTGCTGCTCGACGCTGCCGAGCGGGCGGGCGAAGTCGCCATGGGCTATTTCCGGCGCGATCCGCAGGTCTGGTACAAACACGGCAACAGCCCCGTCAGCGAAGCCGATTTCGCCGCCGACCGCTGTCTGAAGGAACTGCTCCACGGCGCCCGGCCGGACTATGGCTGGGTGTCGGAGGAGATGGATGCCTCGCAGCACACGGTCGGCGCCCGGCACCGGACCTTCGTCGTCGATCCGATCGACGGCACCCGGGCGTTCCTGCGCGGCGAGGACGTGTGGTGCGTTTCGGTGGCGGTGCTCGAGGCGGGCGTTCCGGTGGCCGGAGTGGTGAACGTGCCGGCGCGGGGCGAGGTCTTCCAGGCGACGGCCGGGGGAACGGCGCTTCTCAACGGCGTGCCGTGCCAGGTGAGCGCGCCGCCCGAAGGCGAGGCGATGCGGCTTTCGCTGCCGGAATCGATCGCCAGCAAGATCGCCGCCGGCGATCGCCCGCGGGTGACGGCGCTGCCGGCGGTGCCTTCGCTCGCCTACCGCCTGGCGCTCGTCGCCAGCGGGCGTCTCGACGGAACCTTCGTACGACCGCGGGCGAACGACTGGGATGTCGCCGCCGCCGATCTCATCCTCGAGCGGGCCGGTGGATTGTTCTCGGATGTCGGCGGCCAGCGCTGGCGCTACGCCGAGGATGTGGCCTCCCATGGTATCATGGTCGCGGGCCCCCTTGGCTCGTCGCAGCGTCTGCGCGATATCGCGGGAGCAATCGTGCCGTGAGACGAAGAACCGATTCCCCTTCGCCGCACGGCCGGCCCGGGCGCACGAGCGTCACTCTTCACGTTGCAGGACAGGACTAGAGGCCATGGCGGAACAGACACCCAAGCAACTCCTTCACCTGGTTTTCGGCGGCGAGCTCTCCGATCTTTCCAACGTCCAGTTCAAGGACCTCGAAAGCCTTGATATCGTCGGAATTTTCCCCGATTACGCCTCGGCGCTCGCCGCCTGGCGGGGGAAGGCGCAGCAGACGGTCGACAACGCCGCGATGCGCTATTTCATCGTGCACATGCACAGGCTGCTCGACCCGCAGACGTGAATGAACGTGAAGGGATCGACGTGTCGCGTACCATGTCGGATGACGAGTATCCCGCACCGGGCCAGTCCCACGGATCCGACATCGGCCGAAACTTCCGGTCGACGAAACCGCGCCGCAGGAAGCTGAGCGTCTGGCGGCGCTTGGGGCGCTCGCCGGTCGTCGTGTCGGCGATCGGCCGGGTCGTCTACGGGCTCCTGCGCTTCGTCCATGCGACCCAGAAGCCGGTGACCGGCTCGGCGGATTTTTCGCGGATCCTGCATGACAGGCACCCGGCGATCGTCGGCCTCTGGCATGGGCAGCATCTGCTGGCGCCGTTCTTCCGGCCCCGCGACCTGCCTTATGCGGCGCTCCTGTCGCGCAATGCCGACGCGGAGATCAACGCCCGGGTCGTCGAGGCCTTCGGCATTGCGACGGTGCGCGGTTCCGGCGGGCGGGGCGTCGACAAGCGGACCAAGAAGAAGGGCGGTGCGAGGGCGCTCGTCGCCATGCGCCGTCTGCTCGCGGCGGGAAGCGGCATCTGCATGATCGCCGACGTTCCGAAGGGCACGGCGCGCCAGGCCGGCCTCGGCATCGTCACCCTGGCCAAGATCTCCGGACGCCCGATCGTCCCGGCCGCCGCCGCGACGAGCCGGCACCACGTGGTCGAGAGCGCCTGGGACAGGACGCGCATCCCGCTTCCCTTCGGACGGATCGCCGTGGTGATGGGCGAGGCCATCAGCGTTCCAGCCGATGCCGACGACGCGCTGCTCGAAGCCAAGCGCCGCGAGGTCACGCTGGCGATCGAGGCGGCCAACCGGGCCGCCGAGCGCCTGGTCGGGAGCCCGTCGTGAGCGATCCGATGACCCGCACGGCCTTTGCGGCGTACCGGCTCGCGGGTCTCCTCGCCTATCCGTTCCTGCGCCCCTATGTCGGCTGGCGCGCAACGAGGGGCAAGGAGGACCGGCGCCGGCTGAAGGAGCGCTACGGTGTCGCCGGACGCGAGAGACCTGCCGGGGTGCCGCTGGTCTGGGTGCATGCGGCGAGCGTCGGCGAGAGCATCGCTGTCATGCAGATGGTGCGAAATATCGCGGCCGACGGGGTCTCGGTGGTGATGACGACCGGCACCATGACCTCGGCCAAGCTCGTCGAGGAGCGGCTGTCCGACTGCGTCATCCACCAATATGTGCCGCTCGACGTCAGGCCGGCCGTGCGTCGCTTCCTCGATCACTGGCATCCCGATCTCGCCCTCGTCGCCGAGAGCGAGATCTGGCCGCTGACGATCCATGAACTGGCGGCGCGGCGAATTCCGCAGATCCTCGTCAATGCGCGCCTGTCCGACCGTTCGTTCCAGCGCTGGAAGGGCCGCCCGCGGCTCGCGGAGGCGCTGTTCGAGACCTTCGCCCATGTCGTCGCCCAGTCGGATGTCGACGGCGAGCGGTTCCGCCTGCTCGGCGCGCCGGCGGTGACGGTGGCGGGCAATCTCAAGGCCGACGCCGAGCCGCTCCCCGTCGATGCCGAGGCGTTCGATGCCTTCGCAGCCGCGCTCGGCGCGCGCCCCCGCTTCGCGGCGATCTCGACCCATCTCGGCGAGGAGGAGATCGTCGCCGCGGCGCATCTGACCCTCAAGTCGCGCCACGAGGGGCTGGTGACGATCCTGGTGCCGCGGCACGCCGACCGCGGCGCGGCGATCGCCAAGGCCCTTTCTGCAAAAGGGCTCGTGGTCAGGCGCCGCAGCCTCGGTGAAATGCCCGAGCCCGGCACCGACATCTTCCTCGGCGACACGATGGGCGAACTCGGCATCTATCTTCGATTGACCGACATCGCCTTCGTCGGCAAGTCGATCACCGGACAGGGCGGCCAGAACCCGCTGGAGGCGGCGATTTTGGGCACCGGCATCCTGACCGGCCGCTACGTCCAGAACTTCCGCGACACCTATCAGCGGCTGCTGAAGAACGGCGGCGCCCGGATCGTGCGCGACGCGGACGGTCTCGCCGCGCAGGTCGACGGGCTTCTCCTCGACCCGATCCAGCGGATGGCGATGTCGCGGGGGGCGCTGAAGTCGGTCGACGAGATGCGCGGCGCGCTGGAGCGCACGCAGGTCGCCCTCGAACCCTTCCTGCATCCCCTGCGCCTGTCGCTCAGCCTCGAACGCGGCGGCCGGTTCGGCCAGGGCCGCGCCGGCAACGAGCGATGAGGGATCGCTGATGGCCGGGCGCGCGCCGTCCTTCTGGTGGCAGCCGCGCTCGACGAGATCGCGGCTGCTCGAACCGCTCGCCATGGCCTATGGAGCCGCCGCGCGCCGCAACCTCCTCCATGGCGAGCGCGCCGCCTTCGACGTGCCGGTGCTGTGCATCGGCAACTTCACCGCGGGCGGCGGCGGCAAGACGCCGACGGCGCTGGCGCTCGGTCGGGCGGCGCTGGCGCTCGGCCGGCGGCCGGGCTACGTCTCGCGCGGGCATGGGCGACGGCGCCGCGATCCTCTGATCGTCGAACCCGATCACCACACCGTTCGCGACGTCGGCGACGAGCCGCTGCTCCTTGCCAGGGTCGCGCCGACGGCGGTGGCGGCGAACCGGGCGGCGGCGCTGCGGCTGCTCCTCGACCAGCGGGACGTCGACTTCGTCATCATGGACGACGGTTTCCAGAGCCAGCGGCTGTTGATCGACTACACCCTGATCGCCCTCGACGCCCGGCGGGGCATCGGCAACGGGCGGGTCATTCCGGCCGGCCCGCTGCGGGCGCCGCTGATTGATCAGGTCCGCGCCGCCGACGCGCTGCTCGTCATCGGTGCGGGCGACGGCCAGAGTGAGGGACCGGGCGGCCCGGTGCGGATGATGGCCCGGGCCGGGCGGGCGATCCACGCGGCGCGGCTGGTGCCGAAGTCGCGCCAGATCCTGTTCGGCGAACGGCTCCTCGCCTTTGCCGGAATCGCCGATCCGAACAAGTTCTACGCGTCGCTGGAAGAGCTCGGGGCGGAGGTCGCGGTGCGGCGGGACTTTCCCGATCATCACGTCTTCACTGACGACGAACTCTACGAGTTGACCGAGATTGCGGCGAGGCAGACGCTCATCCTCGCCACCACCGCCAAGGACGCTGTCCGGCTGGCGACCGGCAGCGAGGCGGCGCGGAAATTTGCAAAAGGCTGCGCCGTCCTCGACGTCGCGCTGGAGTTCGCCTCGCCGTTTCACGCCCAGCGGATCGTCACGGAGACCCTCGCCGGATTCGAGCGGCGGCGCTGGAGGCGCTGAGGCCTCGCGGTCCGGCGGCGGATGTCAGGCGCCGGGCGTCTCGCTCTCGCGCCGGAACGAGGCGGCGGCGTCGACATAGGCTTCCTGGCGCTCGACGCTCCAGTATTTCAGGAGGTCGAGCGGGATCGCCTCGCCGGTGACCGCGCAGCGCACATAGGACCCGGGTCGGATCACCTGGAAATCCGGGGTGCCGTAGCGCAGCTTCGCCTCGCCGGAATTCTCGAAACGGTTCATGGGCGTCCTCGGATCGCGTCTGCAGGAGGTTCGGCCTCGCCCGCATCGGGCAAGGATCGTCGATTTTCCAGCGGAACTACGCCCTTCGCGCGCCGAAATCAAACCGGACAGCGCCTGGCGGGCGGCCGTCACCTGCGGCCGAACAGCTTCTCGATGTCGGCGAGGCCGAGTTCGATGAAGGTCGGGCGCCCGTGGTTGCACTGGCTGGCCGAGGGCGTGCGTTCCATCTGGCGCAGCAGGGCGTTCATCTCGTCGAGCTTGAGGATGCGGCCGGAGCGCACCGAGCCGTGACAGGCGATGGTCGCCGCGACGTGGTCGATGCGGCTCAGCACCGTATCCCTGGTGCCGAACTCGGCGAGCTCGTCGGCGAGATCGCGTACCAGCCGGGCGGTGTCGGCCTGGCCGAGGATCGCCGGCGTCTCGCGGACGGCGATGGCGGCGGGGCCGAAGCGTTCGAGGCGCAGGCCGAGGGCGGCGAGATCCTCGGCATTGTCGCAGAGGCGGTCGCAGTCGTCGGCGGGAAGATCGACGATCTCGGGGATCAGCAGCATCTGCGAGGCGAGGGCCTTGCCGTGGATCGCCGCCTTCAGCGCCTCGTAGACGAGCCGCTCATGGGCGGCATGCTGGTCGACGATGACGAGGCCGGTGTCCGTCTCGGCGACGATGTAGTTGCCGTGGAGCTGTGCCCTTGCTGCGCCGAGCGGGAAGTCATCAGGGGTCGCCGGTTGCGAAGGGTACGGCGCGGGGGCTGCGGCCGCGTCATCGGCCGTCCCATGGTCTGCCAGCCCGGCGAAGGCGGCGGGGGAGGCCCCGTGCCGTGGCGCGGCCGGCGGCGGCGCTTCGAAGACCGGGGTGCCGGCGTCGCCGGTCTCGGCCAAGGTCCGGAAGGGCGAAGCGCCGGGGTCATAGGGCGTCTGGCGCGGCGCCGCGAAGCCGCCGGGCGCAAAGCCGTCGAAGCGCCGGGGCGCCGGCGTGACGGTATCGGCCTTGGCGCGCATCCGTGCGAGGATCCCGGCGGTGCCCTCCGAGGATGACCTGAGGCCACTGTCGGCAAAGGCCTGCCGCAGCGCGCCGACGATGAGGCCGCGCACGAGCCCGGGGTCGCGGAAGCGCACGTCGGCCTTGGCCGGGTGGACGTTGACGTCGACGAAGGCGGGATCGAGGGTGAGGAAGAGCACCGCTACCGGATGGCGGTCCCGCGCCATCACGTCGGCATAGCCGCCGCGCAGCGCCGAGACGAGCATCTTGTCGCGCACCGGCCGGCCATTGACGAAGAGGAACTGCTGGAGGGAATTGCCCCTCGAGAAGGTCGGCAGCCCGGCAAAGCCGGAAAGCCGTATTCCCTCGCGCTCGGCGTCGATCGCCACGGCGTTGTCCGCGAGCTCCTCGCCGAGGACCTGGGCGATCCGCTCGCCCATGTCGCGGGCGGCATCGAAGACGGTGGTCGTGCGGTCCGGCCCGGAGATCTCGAAGCGGATCTCGGGCTCGGCGAGCGCCAGGCGCCTGACGACGTCGGTGATGGCCGAGGATTCGGCCCGGTCGCTCTTCAGGAACTTCAGCCGCGCCGGCACCCGCTGGAAGAGGTCGCGCACCTCGACGACGGTGCCGCGCGACAGGGCCGTCGGCCGCGGGCCGTCGCAGTGGCCGTGGTCGACGACGATCTCGTAGGCCTCGCCGGCTCCCCTGACGCGCGAGCGCAGCGACAGCCGGGCGATGGATCCGATGGAAGGCAGCGCCTCGCCGCGGAAACCCAGCGTCGCGATCTCGTCGAGGCCGCCGGCCAGCTTTGAGGTACAGTGGCGGCGGACGGCGAGCGCCAGCTCGACATCGGGAATGCCGCAGCCGTCGTCGGTGACGCGCAGCAGCGTCTTGCCGCCGCTGGCGGTGGCGATCTCGATCCGGCTCGCACCGGCGTCGATGGCGTTCTCCACCAGTTCCTTGACGACGCTCGCCGGTCGCTCGACCACCTCGCCGGCGGCGATCTGGTCGATCAGATGCTCGTCGAGCTGGACGATGGGCAAGACAGGCTCTCCGATGCGCGCGGGGTTGCGGTCACCACCGTCCTTCTACGCAAGCCGGCGGCGACCGGCAAATCGCAGGACGCTCAAGCCCCGGGCCGAGCGTCGGTTTTCCACCAGCGAAGACTCCTGACCGGCAACGCGCGGCCGATGCGAGGCACCATCCGCCAGAATTGTCTCGCGCGATCTTGCAACTTCAGACTAAGATTGACGTAAGGAGAGATGACGGAGGGCGGATGGCCGGGACAGCCACGTCTGGAGGGATGGCCAGGTTCCTGCGGCGATCGTGGCGGGCCGCGACCCTTGCCCTTGCCCTTGCCCTTGGCATCGCCGTTGTCGTGCCGGGCGGCCGGGTTTTCGCCGGCGCCTGGACCCTCGATGCGGGCAAGGGCCAGGTGATCGCCTCCGGCCTCCATTCCACCGCCAGCGAGAGCTTTCCCGCAGCCGGCGGCGATCCGGCCGTTGTCGGCTTCGCCAAGACATCGGCCAGCCTGTTCTTCGAGCATGGCTGGACCGACCGGCTGACGGTCATCGGCGATCTCGAGATCGGCAGCGAAAGCGAGGCGACGTCCGGCTATGCCCGCTCCGGCCCGTCGCATTTTGCCGCCGGGGCGCGGTTGCGGCTGTTCAAGGCGGCGGGCTTCGTCGCCTCGGCGCAGCTGACGGGGCGGCTGGAGGACGCGGGCGAGGGGCTGGACAGCCCGGCGATCGAACCGCGGCTCCTCGCGGGCTACGGCTTCAGCGTGCAGGGAATGCCGGCCTTCGTCGATGGCCAGGCCGGCTATCGCTGGCGAGCGGGCGGCGCGGACGAGGTGAAGCTCGACCTTTCCGCCGGCATACGGCCCTTCGCGGACTGGCTGCTTCTCGCCCAGGTCTTCTCGACGATGTCCGTCGGCGGCGAGCGCTATTCCCATCACAAGGCGCAGGGCTCGGTCGTCTACGACATCAACGATCGCTGGTCGGTCCAGGCCGGGATCTTTGCAACGATTGCCGGCGAGACCGCACTGAAGGAGCGCGGCGTCGTCTCGGCCATCTGGTACCGCTACTGAACCCGGTCCGTCGGCAGCAGGCCGGAGGCGGTCGGACGGGGTCCGGATCCGCGTCTGCCCTGTCTGCCGCGTGGACCAGTCGCTGCATCGGGCGCGGGGTTCGCCGCCGGCAGAGGTGCCGTGTCCGCTCCCGCCGCGGGCGCGGCCGCGCCGGGCTTGCGCTTCGGCATCACGAGGACGCCGGCTGAAAGAACCGTGGCCAGGAGAAGCAGCGAGGCCTCGCCGGTCACGTCGAGCCCGGCAAGCGTCGCCGCGTCGAGAAGCAGCCATGCGACGGGGACGACGGCGAGCGGGAACCGCCAGGGGCTCGGCCAGAGGGCGAGAATGCCGAGGGCCGCCAGCGCCGTCGGGCTCGGCGCGAGGGCGAACCATTCGAGGGCGGCGGGACTGCGCCCGAAGGCGAGGCCGGCGAGCGGATGGCCGAAAAGGGCGTAGAGGACGACCGCGATCGCCGGCCAGCCGCCGCCCGGACGAAGCTGTGCCCGCATCGGCGCGCGCCGCCCGAAAGCTACAAGAGTGACGGCCGCCAGCACGAACAGGACGGCCTCGGCGACGAAGGCCCAGCCCGGATAGACGGACGCCCAGTTGATCGTCTCGTAGGGTCCGAAGAAGAAGACCATGGACGACGAGACGAAGGCGCCGGCCAGGAGGACAAACAGGCCGAGCCCGGCGATCGATGTCCTGTGCCGGACGGCGAGGAGCGCCACGGCCAGCGCGATGCCGATCGCGGCGAGCGGCCAGTGGTCGCCGTTCACCTGGCCGAAGAGGTCGCGGTAGATGGCGGCGTCGAAGAGCAGGAAGTCCCGGAGGGAATAGGTCGAGAGGTCGGCGAGCATCGGGGGTCCGTCACAGGTCGTCGTCAAAGATCGTCGAAATGCGCCGCCATCCGCTGGCGCATCGCATCGTCCGGCAGCGGCCCGAGGGCGGCGGCCATGTTCTCGCGCACATGGTCGACCCGCCGCGTCGCCGGGATCGCGACGGTCAGCGCGGGATGCGAGACGATGAATTTGAGGAGGAACTTCGGCCAGGTCTCGGCGCCGATTTCGGCGGCGAAGCCCGGCAGCGGCGCGCCGCGCGTCGCGTCGATCAGGGCGCCGCGCCGGAACGGCCGGTTGGCGATGACGGCGATGCCGCGTTCCCGCGCCAGCGGAAGGAGCCGCGCTTCCGGTTCCCGGTCGGCGATGTTGTAGGTCAGCTGCACGAAATCGATCGGCCGGCTCGCCATGATCGCCTCGACATCCGCGTGCCGGCGGCCGTGGGAGGTGGTGATGCCGATGTGGCCGATCGCGCCTTCCTCCTTCATCGCCTGCAGCGTGTCGAGATGACCTTCCCAGCCGAGGAGATTGTGCACCTGCATGAGCCCGAAGCGCGGGACGCCCCAGTACCGCCGGGTCTCGGCGATCTGGGTCGGCCCGTCCGAGACGTCCGAGGTCCAGACCTTGTCGGCGGCGAACAGCTGGTCGGGGATGCCGAGTTCGGAAAGGCCATGGCCGATGGTCGCCTGCGAGGAGCCGTACATCGGCGAGGAATCGATCACCGCGCCGCCGGCTTCGAAGAAGGCCCGCGTCACCGCCGTCCGTTCGGCGAGGGCGTCCGCATTGTCGCCGACGTTGAAGGTGATCCAGGTGCCCATGCCGATGACCGGCAGTTCCACCCCCGAGGAGGGCACGGCGCGGTTCAGCGGGCGCGGGGCGGGAGCCTGGGCCAGAGCTGGCATGCCGAGCGAGGCGAGCGCAGCGGCGACGGCAGACCCCTTCAGCAGCGTGCGGCGTTCGATGGTCGCCATGGTCGTCCTTCCCTGTCGGTTGATCCGAAATGAGCAATTCCGGCACTGCCAAGTGGTTGCGCCGCAGCCGCCGCGGGGGCGGGCTGCGGCCATCACTCTCGCGTCAGCAGCGCGTCAGAAACCGCCGGGGCTCGGGCGCCATGCCCCTTCAAATTGCACGCTTGCCGTGCCAAGTTCCCCCCGAACTCGCAAACGCGGCGGCAGAATCGCGGCGGGGATATCGCGCATCCGAGGCGATGCGCCGACGGGAGGAACAGCATGAAGACGATGAAGGGGCCAGGGATCTTCCTCGCCCAGTTCGCCGGCGACGACGCGCCGTTCAACGACCTGAAGTCGATCGCCGGATGGGCGGCGGGCCACGGCTACAAGGGCGTGCAGATCCCCAGCTGGGACGCGCGGCTCTTCGACCTGACAAAGGCCGCCGAATCGAAGGACTATTGCGACGAGGTCGCCGGCATCGCCCAAGAAGCCGGCGTCGAGATCACCGACCTGTCGACGCATCTGCAGGGCCAACTGGTGGCCGTGCATCCGGCCTTCGACGAGGCCTTCGACGGCTTCGCCGCACCGGAAGTCCGCGGCAATCCCAAGGCCCGGCAGGAATGGGCGGTCGAGCAGCTGAAGATGGCGGCGAAGGCCTCCGGCCATTTCGGCTTCAAGAGCCACGTCACCTTTCCCGGCGCGCTCGCCTGGCCGTTCCTCTATCCCTGGCCGCAGCGCCCGGCCGGCCTGATCGACACGGCCTTCGAGGAACTGGCGAAGCGCTGGGTGCCGATCCTCGACGCCTTCGACGCGGTGGGCTGCGACGTCGGCTACGAGATCCATCCGGGCGAGGACGTCTTCGACGGTGCGACCTTCGAGATGTTCCTCGAAGCGTGCAACGACCATCCGCGCTGCCAGATCAACTACGATCCGTCGCACTTCGCCCTGCAGATGCTCGATTATGTCGAGTTCATCGATATCTATCACGAGCGGATCTGCGCCTTCCACGTCAAGGACGCCGAGTTCAACCCGACCGGCCGGCAGGGCGTCTATTCCGGCTACCAGCCGTGGCTGAAGCGGGCGGGCCGATTCCGGTCGCTGGGTGACGGGCAGGTGGATTTCGCCGCAATCTTCTCCAAGCTCGCCGAATACGACTATGATTCCTGGGCCGTCCTCGAATGGGAATGCGCCATCAAGGACGCCGAACAGGGCGCCGCCGAGGGCGCGCCCTTCATCGCGAACCACATCATTACCGTGACCGAAAAAGCCTTCGACGACTTCGCCTCGGGCGGGACCGACGAGGCGGCGAACAAGCGCATGCTGGGCATCGAAGGCTGAGGGAGGCGAGGATGGCTATCGAAGGACGCAACGACACCCATGCCGGGCGCATCCGGCTCGGCATGGTCGGCGGCGGGCAGGGGGCCTTCATCGGCGCGGTGCACCGGATCGCCAGCCGCATCGACGACAGGTTCGCGCTGGTCGCCGGTGCGCTGTCCTCGACGCCGGAGAAGGCGCGGGCGTCGGCAGCGGAGATCGGCCTCGACCCGGCGCGCAGCTACGGCACCTACCAGGAGATGGCGACGGCCGAACTCGCCCGCGACGACGGCATCGAGGCCGTGGCGATCGTCACGCCGAACCACATGCATTTTCCCGTGGCCAAGACCTTCCTCGAGGCGGGCTTTCACGTGATCTGCGACAAGCCGATGACCACGACGCTGGCCGAGGCGAAGGAGCTTGCCGCGATCGCCGAGAATTCCGGCAAGGTCTTCGTGCTGACCCACAATTACACCGGCTATCCGATGATCCGTCAGGCGCGGGCGATGATCGCGGCGGGGGATCTCGGGCCGATCCGGATGGTCGTCGCCGAATACGCCCAGGACTGGCTGGCGACACGGGCCGAGGATGCCGGCTCCAAGCAGGCCGGATGGCGGGTCGATCCCACCAAGGCCGGGGCCGGCGGTGCGATCGGCGACATCGGCACCCACGCCCACAACCTCGCCTGCTACGTCACCGGGCTGAGGGTGGAGAAGCTGTCCGCCGATCTCACCGCCTTCGTGCCAGGCCGCCAGCTCGACGACAACGCCTCGATGCTGCTGCGATTCGAAGGCGGCGCCAAGGGCATGCTGTGGGCGAGCCAGGTGGCGGTCGGCAACGAGAACGGCCTGACGCTGCGGATCTATGGCGAGAAGGGCGGGCTCGAATGGGCCCAGGAAGAGCCGAACAAGCTCTGGTATACGCCGCTGGGCGAGCCGAAGCGGCTGCTCACCCGGGGCGGCGCCGGCGCCAACCAGGCCGCCGCCGCCGTCAGCCGCATCCCCCCCGGCCATCCCGAGGGATATCTCGAAGCCTTCGCGACGATCTATGCGGAGGCCGCCGAGCTGATCCGGGCCGCGCGGGACGCAAGCGCGCCACCGGCCGGCATCGCCCTGCCGACGATCGCCGACGGGGTGGACGGCCTCGCCTTCATCGAGGCCTGCGTCGCCTCGTCGAAACAGGACGGCGCCTGGGTCAGCCTCGATCGGGGCTGATTGCGGCGGGCGGACCTTCGGCGTCGCGGCCGGTCCGGGCTAGCCGGGATCGGTCGCGGTGCCCTCCCTCTTCGGGCGCTGAGCATCGACTTTCGTCGCAGCCGCTTGCCTTTGCCGAAGCGCTCGCCTAGGCCAGATCGCGACAACGTATACCTCGTTTCAGGTTAGCAGGGAGGCCGCCCGATGTCGGCGCAGAGCTTTTTCGACCGCAAGACCCCCATCGCCTTCGAAGGCCCGGAGAGCCGCGATCCGCTGGCGTTCCGGTTCTACGACAAGGACCGGATGGTGATGGGCAAGCGGATGGAGGATCACCTCCGATTCTCCGTCGCCTATTGGCATTCCTTCACCTGGCCGGGCGGCGACCCGTTCGGCGGCGAGACCTTCAACCGGCCGTGGATGCACGGCGGCAGCGCGCTGGATCTGGCCAAGCAGAAGGCCGAGATCGCCTTCGAGATGTTCCGCCTCCTCGACGCGCCGTTCTTCGCCTTCCACGACGTCGACGTCGCGCCGGAGGGCGACAGCCTTCAGGAGTCGAACGACAATCTGAAGGCCATCACCGACATCTTCGAGGCGAAGATGGCGACCGACAAGGTGCGGCTCCTCTGGGGCACTGCGAACCTCTTCTCCAACCGCCGCTACATGGCGGGCGCCGCGACCAATCCGGATCCGGACGTGTTCGCCTATGCCGTCGGCCAGGTGAAGGCGGCGATCGACGCCACGCACCGTCTCGGCGGCGCGAACTACGTCTGCTGGGGTGGCCGCGAAGGCTACGAGACGCTGCTCAACACCGACATGAAGCGTGAGCTCGACCAGCTCGGCCGGTTCATGTCGATGCTCGTCGATTACAAGCACAAGATCGGCTTTGCCGGCCCGATCCTGATCGAGCCGAAGCCGAAGGAGCCGACCAAGCACCAGTACGACTACGACGTCGCGACGGTCTACGCCTTCCTGCAGAAATACGATCTCGTCGCCGACGTGAAGGTGAACATCGAGCAGAACCACGCGATCCTCGCCGGCCATTCCTTCGACCACGAGGTCAAGCTCGCCTTCGCCAACGGCATCTTCGGCTCGCTCGACATCAATCGCGGCGACGACCTGCTCGGCTGGGACACCGACCAGTTCGCGATGGACGTCAAGGAGATCGCCCTGGTCTTCCACGAGATGCTGAAGCATGGCGGCTTCACCACCGGCGGATTGAACTTCGACGCCAAGATCCGCCGCCAGTCGATCGACCCGGACGACCTCCTGATCGCCCATGTCGCCTCGATGGACGCCTGTGCCAGGGGCCTTCTCGCCGCCGAGGCGATGCTGACCGACAATGCGCTGACCGGCCCGCTCGAGGAGCGCTATGCCGGCTGGGAGAGCGCCGAGAACAAGGCGATGCTGTCCGGCGAGACCGGCTTCCAGCAGATCGCCGAGCGGGCGCTTTCGCTCAACCCGCAGCCGCGTTCGGGCCGGCAGGAACTGCTCGAGGGGATCGTCAACCGCTACGTCTGAGCGGCTTGAACAAGGGGCGCGGTGATGTGTATCTCTTGCGGTGGATAGCCGCCGCATTCTCGCTCGTCTGTTGGAGGATGGTTGGGTCGAGGTTCGCCAGCGCGGCAGCCATCTTCAGCTTCGCCATCCGAGAAAGCCCGGTCTGGTGACGCTGCCGCACCCAAAGCGCGACGTGCCGCTCGGCACGTTGCGCGCCATTGAAAAACAGTCGGGTCTGAAGTTGAGGCGCGAGCCATGACAGAATACGTCGCTCTGATTCATAAGGACGCGGGCAGCGATTTCGGCGTCTCGTTTCCGGATTTCCCGGGATGCATCACGGCGGGTCGTGATCTTGATGAAGCAAGGGGCATGGCCGAAGAGGCGCTGGCGCTTCACATCGAAGGATTGCTGGAGGATGGGCACGTATTGCCGCTCCCCTCTGACCTGGAAGCGATCATGGCCGACCCGCAAAACCGTGACGGCATCGCGCTGCTTGTGCCGGCTCAGGCTGCGGGGTCCGAGTCGACGAGCGTTCGCATGACGCTCAGCCTTGACGATCTTCGCGCGATCGACGCCTATGCCCGGGACCATGGCATGACCCGTTCAAGCTTCCTCGCGGCAGCGGTCCGGACGAAACTGCAAGAACCAGCCTGAAAGGCCTCGATCGATCATGTCTACCTATCTCGGGCTCGACCTCGGCACCTCATCGCTGAAGGCGCTTCTGATCGGGGACGATCAGGCGGTGATCGGCTCCGCCTCGGTGCCGCTGACGGTCGAGCGGCCGCGTTTCGGCTGGTCGGAGCAGAATCCCCAGAGCTGGATCGTCGCCTGCGAGGCGGCGATGCAGGAGCTGCGGGCGAAGCACGGGCGGGAATTCTCCGAGATCGCCGGCATCGGCCTCTCCGGCCACATGCATGGCGCAACGGTGCTCGGCGTCGACGGCGCGCCGCTGAGACCCTGCATTTTGTGGAACGACACCCGCAGCCACGAGGAGGCGAGGGCCCTCGACGATGCGGAGGCGCGGGCGATCACCGGCAACATCGTGTTCCCCGGCTTTACGGCGCCCAAGCTGATGTGGATGCGCAAACATGAGCCCGTGCTGTTCGACCGGATGGCCTTCGTGCTCTTGCCGAAGGACTATCTGCGGCTGTGGCTGACCGGCGAGCGGGTCGCCGAGATGTCCGACGCGGCGGGCACCGCCTGGCTCGACACCGGCCTGCGCGACTGGTCCGACCGGATGCTCGAACGCACCGGCATGACCCGCGCCAACATGTCCCGCCTGGTCGAGGGAACCGAGGCCGCGGGTGAGGTGCGGCCGATCCTCGCCGACAAGTTCGGCCTGAAGCCGGGCGTGATCGTTGCCGGCGGCGGCGGCGACAACGCCGCCTCGGCCTGCGGCGTCGGCGTGGCGGAGCCCGGCACCGGCTTCCTCTCTCTCGGCACCTCCGGCGTCCTCTTCACCGCGACGGCCGGATACGATCCCGTTCCCGAAACGGCGCTGCACACCTTCTGCCACGCCATTCCCGGCCTCTGGCACCAGATGGGCGTGACGCTCTCGGCCGCCGGCTGCATGGACTGGCTGTCGAAGCTCTTGCAGGAGGAGCCGGGCGATCTCACCGGCGCCCTCGGCGAGGCGATTGCCGAGCCGGGCCGGCTGATGTTCCTGCCGTATCTGTCCGGCGAACGCACGCCCCACAACGACGCCGACATCCGCGGAGTCCTGGCCGGGATCGAGAGCGATACTTCGCGCGAGGCGATGACGCGGGCCGTGCTGGAAGGCGTCGCCTATTCGATGCGCGACTGCCTCGACGCCGCTGGCGACAAGCCGAAGCCGCAGCGCCTGATCGCCGTCGGCGCCGGCTCGCGCTCGGCCTATTGGCTGCAGCTCATGGCGACGGTGCTCGAGACCGAGATCGCTCTCCCGGCGGCCGGCGATTTCGGCGCCGCCTTCGGTGCGGCAAGGCTCGGCATCACGGCAGCGACCGGTGCCGATCCGAAGAGCGTGATGACCCAGCCGCCGGTCGCCCGCAGCTTCGAGCCGGTGGCGGACAAGATCGACGCCTATCGCGAGGGGCATCGGCGCTACAAGGCGCTCTATCCGGCGGTGAAGGCGGCAATGGCGGGGTAGGAGCGACTTGGGTCACGAGGGCGATCCTTCATTCGCTCTTCGTGAGGTCGGCACGGTCTCGCAACAGGCGCCGCACGAAGGCCTTCGCCCTTCTGCAGGCGTCTTCCGCCGTGTCGCCGCAAGCCAGCCTGCACGCGATCGCCGTCGCCAGCGCGCAGCCCGTGCCGCGCAGGGTCGCCACGAGGCGGGGCGAGGCGAGCCGGAGGGGCGGTCGATCGGGGCGGTAGAGGATGTCGACGGCGTCCCGGCCCTCGCCATGGCCGCCCTTCACCAGCACCGCGCGGGCGCCGGCATCGAGAAGGGCATCGGCCTTGCCGTCGGTATCCGCTCCCGCCGGAACGCCGAGGCGGGCGGAGAGGATCGCCAGTTCCGGCAGGTTCGGCGTGACGAGGCGGGTGTTCGGCAGCAGTCGCTCGATCAGGGTGGCGATGCCGCTTTCGCTCAGGAGCAGCCCGCCGGAGCTCGCCGCGATGACGGGATCGAGGACGATCGGACCGTCGAACCGGGCCAGCGCATCGGCCACTGTGGCGACGATCGGCTCGTTGCCGAGCATGCCGATCTTGACCGCGGCGACGTGCCCGTCTTCGAGTGCCATGGCGATCTGTTCCGCGACGAGGGCTGGCGGCATGACGTCAACGCGGCCGACTTTGCCGTCCGTCTGGGCGGTAACGGCGGTAACGGCGAGCCGGGCGTCGACATCATGGGCGGAAGCGGTGCGGATGTCGGCCGCAAGGCCCGCGCCGCCGGAGGAGTCCGTGCCGGCGATGACGAGGATGGCCGGGCGTGCCGCTCGCGACGGGACGGCATCGGTGGCTTTCTGCGTTTCCGGCGTCGCGCCCGGCGAGGCACCCCCCTCTGTCACTTCGTGACATCTCCCCCACAAGGGGGGAGATCGACCGGCGCCTGCGTCGACTTCGGGTGCCCCATCCTTTCCGGCTCTGTCTCGGGCGAGCCTGTTGCAGTCCATCTGTGACCCCCGTCTTCGGAGGGCGCCGAGGCGGTCGAACCAAGAGCCTCGTCCGTCGGTCCCGGCCGATCTCCCCCCTTGTGGGGGAGATGTCCGGCAGGACAGAGGGGGGCGGCCGCCGGGCTCCCTGCGTTCGAGGGGAGGTCGCCCAAGCCGCCGCCATACCGCCGCGTCGCCGCGATCCATTGCCGCGTGCGCTCCTCCGGATCGGCGTTCAGCGTGATGTCGGTGACGACGGCGGCAACTTCCGCTCCTTGCCCGAACACCTCCGGCAGCCGCTCGACGGTAACCCCGCCGATGGCGACCAGCGGCGTTTCGCCGATCGCCTGCTTCCACGCAGCGATCCGGGCCGGCGTCTGGGGCGCCCAGGGCATCTTCTTCAGGATCGTCGGCCAGATCGGGCCGAGCGCGACATAGTCGGGCTTGGCGGCGAGCGCCGTCGCCAGTTCCGTCTCGTCATGGGTCGAGACGCCGAGCCGCAGGCCGGCGCGGCGGATGGCGCCGACATCGGCTTCGGCGAGATCCTCCTGGCCGAGATGGACGAAGTCGCAGCCCTCCGCGATCGCCAGCTGCCAGTGGTCGTTGACGATCAGCTGGCAGCCATGGCGGTGGCAGGTGTCGCGGGCGCGGCGGATCTCTGAGCGCAAGACAGCTTCGGGCGTGTCCTTGACCCGCAGCTGCACGAGCTTGACGCCCAGCGGCACCAGCCGGTCGATCCAGTCGGCGTCGGGAACGATCAGATAGAACGGGTCGAGCCGGGTCATGACGACACCGCCGCGCCCAGCATCGCCCGGCCGAGGACCGGGGTCGACGGCTCGGCCATGTCGCGGGGCAAGAGGGGATCGGCCTCGAAGGCCAGTCTCCCCGCCTCGACCGAGAGGCTGAAAGCCCGCGCCATCGCCACCGGATCGCCGGCGAGTGCCACCGCCGAGGACAGGAGAACGCCGTCATAGCCGAGTTCCATCGCCTGGGCCGCATGGGACGGAACGCCGATCCCGGCATCGACGATCAGCGTCAGATCCGGAAAGCGCGCCCGCATGGCCCTGAGGCCATAGACGTTGTTGAGCCCCCGCGCCGAGCCGATGGGCGAGCCCCAGGGCATCAGTACCCGGCAGCCGGCCTCGACCAGCCTGTCGGCGGCGACGAGGTCCTCGGTCGTATAGGCGAGCACCTGGAAGCCTTCGTCCGACAGAATGCGTGTCGCCTCGACGAGGCCGAAGAGGTCGGGCTGCAGCGTGTCGGCGTCGCCGATCACCTCGAGCTTGATCCAGTTCGTGCCGAAGACCTCGCGGGCCATCTCAGCCGTCGTCACCGCCTCGCGCACCGAATGGCAGCCGGCGGTGTTGGGCAGGACCTTCACGCCGCTCTCGCGGATGATGTCCCAGAACTTCTGCCCGGCCCGCTCGCCGGCGGCCTCGCGGCGCAGCGAGACGGTGACGATCTCCGCGCCGGAGGCGGCGATCGCCTGGCGCAGGATCTGCGGCGAGGGATAGCGCGCCGTGCCGAGCATCAGCCGGCTGGAGAGGATCTCGTCGTAGATGTTCATGTCAGCCTCCCTGCATCGGCGCGATGATCTCGATCGCGTCGCCTTCGGTGAGCCTCGTTTCCGGCCGCTCGCTCGCCGGCACGAAGTCGCGGTTGAGGGCCGTGGCGAAGGGCCCCTCGTCATAGCCGAGCTCGACGAGGGCCGCGGCGAGCGTCGCGGCGCTCACCTCGGCGGGTTCGCCATTCAGGATGATCCTCATGCGGCGATCTCCTCTCGGGTGTTCGTGCCGAGAGCGAGGTCGGCGGCTTTCGCCGCGCAGTCCGGCGCCAGCAGGAATCCGTGGCGATAAAGGCCGTTGACCGAGACGATCCGGCCCCTCCGCGTCACTTTCGGCAGGTTGTCGGGAAAGGCCGGCCGGCGGCCGGCCTTCATTTCGATCACCTCGGCCTCGGCGAAGGCCGGGTGGAGGGCATAGGCGGCGTTCATCAGTTCGACGGCCGAGCGCAGCGTCGGGCCGCCGGAGGCCTCGCTCTCGATCATCGTCGCGCCGACCATGAAGTGGCCGTCGCCGCGCGGCACGACATAGATCGGCCAGCGCGGATGGAGGAGGCGGACGGGCCGGGACAGGCGAACGTCATGGCTGCGCAGGACCAGCATCTCGCCGCGGAGGCTGCGGAGCTCCGGGTCGTCGCCGGCGATCCCCCGGCAGTCGAGGACGACGTCCCCCTCGGCTGTCTCCGGCTTGATGTCGCAGCCGAAGCGGATCGTGCCGCCGAGCCTCGCAAATCGCTCGGCGAGCGCCGCGAGTGCCCGGCGCGGGTCGAGGTGGGCTTCGTCAGCGAAGTGCAGTCCCTGCCGGAAGCGTCCAGCGAGGTCCGGTTCCAGAGCCTCGATGCCCTCTGCGTCGAGCGGCTGGGCACCGCTCGTCCGCCGGCCAAATCGCGCGATCTCGCCGGCGTCGCGGCCCGATGCCACGACCAGCGTCCCGTTGCGCATGACGTCGGGCACGCGGCTTTCCCACCACTCGATCGCCGCGATCCCCGGTTCGACGATCGAATGATCGGCGCTTTCGGCCTCGCAGAACGGCGCGAGCATGCCACCGGCGAGCCAGGAGGCGGCGGCGTCGCCGAGCCTTGCCGAGCGTTCGTGGACGGTGACTGATGCGCCCCGTTCGGCAAGGGTGACGGCGGTGCAGAGGCCGGCGACGCCGGCCCCGATGACGGTGGCGGAGAGCTGATTTTGACGTCCTTGCATGTGGGGGCGGGCGGTGCTGAAGGGCGCGTCTGGCGTCGTGCCGGGTCCTCGCCCTTCGACAAGCTCAGGATGAGGACCTTGGGGTGGGCGGGCCTCGTTCAAGTCGCTTGGCGCAGCATCGGTTCTCCAGCTTGGCGGCGCAACATCAACCCCCTCATGCTGAGCCTGTCGAAGCAGGGGGGGGCGGCACAACGATGCCAGTTCCTCGCCGACCTTCACTGCGTCCTGGGTCTCAAATGAGCATCGGCATGATCGCATGTCCCGCATCTCACCTACTCCGCCGGCTCGGCCTTTGCCGCGATCTCCTCGGGCGTCATGTAGAGATCGCCGCCGGCGCGGTATTTCTCCGCCATCGCCGCCATGCCCTCCTTCTGGGCCTCGGCGCGGATGTCGTGACTGATCTTCATCGAGCAGAATTTCGGCCCGCACATCGAGCAGAAATGCGCCGTCTTGTGCGCCTCCTTGGGCAGGGTCTCGTCGTGATAGAGCTGCGCCGTCTCCGGATCGAGGGAGAGGTTGAACTGGTCCTCCCAACGGAACTCGAACCTCGCCCGGGACAAGGCGTCGTCGCGCAGCTGCGCCGCCGGATGGCCCTTGGCGAGATCGGCGGCATGGGCGGCGATCTTGTAGGTGATGACGCCGACCTTGACGTCGTCGCGGTCGGGCAGCCCCAGATGCTCCTTCGGCGTGACGTAGCAGAGCATCGCCGTGCCGAACCAGCCGATCATCGCGGCGCCGATGCCAGAGGTGATGTGGTCGTAGCCGGGCGCGATGTCGGTGACGAGGGGGCCGAGCGTATAGAAGGGCGCGTCGCCGCAGAGCTGCTGCTGCTTTTCGACATTGACCTTGATCTTGTGCATCGGCACGTGGCCGGGGCCTTCGATCATCACCTGGCAGTCCTTGGCCCGGGCGATCTTGGTCAGTTCGCCGAGGGTTTCCAACTCGGCGAACTGCGCCCGGTCGTTGGCGTCGGCGATCGAGCCGGGGCGCAGGCCGTCGCCCAGCGAGAACGAGACGTCGTAGATGCGGCAGATGTCGCAGATCTCGTCGAAATGCTCGTAGAGAAACGATTCCCGGTGATGGTGCAGGCACCACTTCGCCATGATCGAGCCGCCTCGGCTGACGATGCCGGTGACCCGGTCGACGGTCAGCGGGATGTGCGACAGCCGAACGCCGGCATGGATGGTGAAATAGTCGACGCCCTGTTCGGCCTGCTCGATCAGCGTGTCGCGATAGACCTCCCAGGTGAGGTTCTCGGCGATGCCGTCGACCTTTTCCAGCGCCTGGTAGATCGGCACGGTGCCGATCGGGACGGGGGCGTTGCGGATGATCCAGTCGCGGATGTTGTGGATGTTGCGCCCGGTGGAGAGATCCATCACCGTGTCGGCGCCCCAGCGGATCGCCCAGACCATCTTCTCCACCTCCTCGGCCATGGACGAGGTTACGGCCGAGTTGCCGATGTTGGCGTTGATCTTGGTGAGGAAGTTGCGGCCGATCGCCATCGGCTCGAGTTCGGGATGGTTGATGTTGGCGGGGATGATTGCCCGGCCGGAGGCGATCTCCTCGCGCACCCATTCGGGGGTGATGAAGTCCGGAATCTCGGCCTCGAAGGGCTCGCCGTCGCGGCTCAGCGCCTGGGCCTCGGCCTTGCGGCCGAGATTCTCGCGGATCGCGACGAATTCCATCTCCGGCGTGACGATGCCGGCCCGCGCATAGGCGAGCTGGGTGACGGCCCTGCCGGCTCTGGCTCGCAGCGGCCGGTTCGCAACCGGGAAGGCGGGGGTGAGCTTGTCCGCCGGCAGGTTGCCGTTGTCCTCGGGCCGGACGGTGCGGCCGTCATATTCCTCAACGTCGCCGCCGGCGAGCGCCCAGCCGGTGCGATGGCGCGGCAGGCCCCTGGCGATGTCGATCGCGGCATTCGCATCCGTATAGGGGCCGGAGGAATCATAGACGGTGACCGGCGGCTCGCCCGCCGTCGGATGGACGGAAATCTGGCGCAACGGCACGCGGATGGCGGGATGGGCCGTGCCGGCGAGGTGGATCTTCCGCGAGGCCGGCAGCGGGCCCGTGGTGACGACCGGTGTCTTGATCGGCGTGACGAGATTCATCATGGAACTCCTTCGACGAGCGTTGGAGATCCAGTTTCTGTCGGTCGGTGATCGAAAATTGGCCCGTTGCGCTTGTCCCTTCGAAAACCTGGCCAGTCACCGCGCATCGCGCCCGGTGTCCCGTTTTCGAAGGCTGGCCGCCAGATGCGGGATGCCCCGCTGGCGGCCGGTGTCGCGGCCTTCTTCCATCCCTACGCCAGTATGAACTGGATCAGGTTCAACGGGTCGCCGCGCATCGATAGCGGCCTCTCAGTTCCTTGCCGGAACTCCCCTTGGACGATCAGAAGGTTAACAGAGCAGGGGGTGGCGTCAAGGTGCCTGTTCGAAGCGGGTCGGCGCCGCGGGCTTCGTCACAGGGTTGCTTGAGCTAGGGTTTGAAGAACAGAATTCTCTCGAAATCCTGGGCGCCATTGAGGACATGCAGGATAAAGACAGCCTCTGCATCGACCCGATAGAAAATGAGATAATTGCCGTACGGGCGGCGCCGGATGGCTCGATCCTCGTACCCAGGGACCAATGCATAGGCGCGTGGCATTTCTCCGAGACCGCGGCAGGCGTCCTTCAATTCGTCAACGAAGGTGTCTGCCCGCGCCGGGTTGTCCATGCGAATATGACGTCCGATACCGACGAGATCGGCGATGGCCGTGTCAGTCAGAATGACCTTCACGCACGGGAGCTTTCGCCATCTTCGGCCTCGATATCTGCGCGGATTTTCTCGAAAGCTTCGTCCAACGCAGTGACGCGCCCGGCTTCCACATCTGCCAAGCCACGAGCCAGAGCGACTTCCAGGGCGGCCAGGCGCTTTTCGCGTTCTTCCACCAGGCGAACGCCTTCCCGCAAGACCTCGCTGCGTGAATGATAACGGCCGGTCTTCACGAGGTCGGTGACGTAGTTCTCGAGGTGCTGTCCGAGATTTGCGCTGCTGGCCATGATCGCTTCTCCTCAGTTCCTTATGCCACGCGCCAATAACAGTTAGCAACGGGACTCGTGACGTCGGCTCCGGTCTCCTTCAGACGGTTTCTCAGCTTCACCCCTCCAGCCCGATCGCCTGGGCCGTGGCGATGGCCGCCATGTTGACGACGCCGCGCGAGGTCACCGACGGCGTGAGCACATGGGCCGGCGCGGCGGCGCCGAGGAGGATCGGGCCGACATGCAGGGCGTCGGTCATCTGCTTGACCACGTTGAGGGTGATGTTGGCGGCGTCCAGCGTCGGGAAGATCAGGAGATTGGCTTCCCCCGTCAGCGACGAATCCGTCATGTTGCGCTTGCGGATCGCCTCGTTCAGCGCGCAATCGCCATGCATCTCGCCGTCGATCTCGAGGTCCGGCATCTCCGCGTGGACGAGCTTCAGGGCCTTGCGGAGCTTGATGGTGTCCTCGGTATCGTCGGTGCCGAAATTGGAATGGGAGACGAAGGCCGCTTTCGGATCGATGCCGAAGCGACGCAGCTCGGCGGCGGCGAGGCGGGTCATCTCGGCGAGTTCCTCGGCATTCGGATTGCGCTGGACATAGGTGTCGAGGAAGAATTTCGTCGTGCCCTGGGTGATCAGCAGGCTCATGGCCGCGAGCTTCTTCACCCCGCGGCGCATGCCGATCACCTGGCTGATGTCGCGGACATGGTGGGGAAAGCGCCCTTCGAGCCCGCAGATCAGGCTGTCGGCCTCGCCCCGCGCGACGGCGATGGCGCCGATGACGGTGGTGTTGGTGCGCACCACCGTGCGGGCGGTGTCGGGGCTGACGCCCTTGCGACCGACCTTCTGGAAATAGGCGTCGACATAGTCGCGATAGCGCGGATCGTCTTCCGGGTTGATGATCTCGAAATCCCTGCCCGGGCGGATCTTGAGGCCGTAGCGCTCGAGCCGGGTTTCGAGGACGCTCGGCCGGCCGATGAGGATCGGCACGCAGACGCCGTCCTCCATCAGCACCTGGGCTGCCCGCAGCACCCGCTCGTCCTCGCCATCGGCGAAGATCACCCGCTTGCCGGATTTGCGGGCGATCTGGAAGATCGGCTTCATGATCATGCCGGAGCGGAAGACGAAGCGGCTCAGCTGCTCGACATAGGCGTCCATGTCGGCGATCGGGCGGGAGGCGACGCCGTCCCTTTCCGCGGCCCTGGCGACGGCCGGAGCGATCTTCAGAATCAGCCGCGGATCGAAGGGGGAGGGGATCAGGTAGTCCGGCCCGAAGATCGGCGTCTCCGACCCGTAGGCCTTGGCCGCGACTTCCGAGACCTCCTCCCGGGCGAGTTCGGCGATGGCGTCGGTCGCGGCCTGCTTCATGCCTTCCGTGATTCCGGTGGCCCCGCAGTCGAGCGCGCCGCGGAAGATGAAGGGGAAGCAGAGGACGTTGTTGACCTGATTGGGAAAGTCCGACCGCCCGGTGCAGATCATCGCGTCGGGGCGGACTTCACGGGCGAGGTCCGGCATGATCTCGGGGACGGGATTGGCGAGCGCCAGGATCAGCGGCTTCGCCGCCATTTTCTCCAGATATTGCGGCTTCAGGACGCCCGCCGCCGAGAGGCCGAGGAAGATGTCGGCGCCGTCCAGCGCCTCTTCCAGCGTGCGCATCGGCGTGTCGCGGGCATAGACGTCCTTCCAGCGGTCCATGGCGACCTCGCGGCCCTTGTAGACGAGGCCGTCCTTGTCGGTGACGAGGATGTTCTCGAGCCTGGCGCCGAGGGTGACGAGGAGATTGAGGCAGGCGAGCGCCGCGGCGCCGGCGCCGGACGCGACGATCTTCACCTCTTCCAGCTTCTTGCCGCCGAGAAGCAGGGCGTTGCGGACGGCGGCGGCGGCGATGATCGCGGTGCCGTGCTGGTCGTCGTGGAAGACCGGGATCGCCATTTCCTTTCGCAGGCGCGCCTCGATCTCGAAGCACTCCGGCGACTTGATGTCTTCCAGATTGATGCCGCCGAAGGTCGGCTCCAACGCCGCGACGACCGTGCAGAAATGGTCGATCTCATAGGCGTCGACCTCGATGTCGAAGACGTCGATGTCGGCGAATTTCTTGAACAGGACGGCCTTGCCCTCCATCACCGGCTTGGAGGCGAGGGGGCCGATATTGCCGAGGCCGAGGACGGCGGTGCCGTTGGAAATCACCGCGACGAGATTGGCGCGGCTGGTATAGTCGGCGGCGAGCCCCGGATCGCGGGCGATCTCGAGACAGGGGGCGGCGACGCCGGGCGAATAGGCGAGCGCCAGATCGCGCTGGTTGCCGAGCGGCTTGGTCGCCTGGATCGCGAGCTTGCCGGGCTTGGGATAGCGGTGGAAGAACAGCGCCTGTTCGTCGAGGTCGCTCAGCTTGGCTCCGCCGTCGGACGATTGGTTGGTGCTCATCAAGATCTCCGCTTTCTCCGGCATCGCGTCGCCTGTCTGCCGTCCTCTTAGCCTCTCCAAACCCGTCGGCAAACCGCATTCTGCCATGCGGCCGAACGCGGCGGAGCGGGCTCCTGCCGCAGCCGCGTCACACGCCTGCAATGCGAATCGGGCATTTGCTGTCGCAGCCGACAGGTGGACAAATGTAGCGCGAGGCTGCGATCATGACGGACGAGGCGGCAACGCGTCATTTCCGGACGCTTTTCATCTCCGACATCCATCTCGGCGCGAAGTCGTCGCAGGCCGAGATGCTGATCGACTTTCTGCGCTTCAACGACGCCGAGAAGATCTACCTCGTCGGCGACATCGTCGATGGCTGGCGGCTGAAGCGCTCGTGGAACTGGCCGCAGAGCCACAACGACGTCGTCCAGAAGCTCCTGCGCAAGGCGCGCAAGGGCGCGACGGTCATCTACATCCCCGGCAATCACGACGAGTTCCTGCGCGACTTCACCGGCAGGCATTTCGGCGGCGTCGAGGTGAAGCTGAACGACGTGCATGTGACGGCCGACGGTCGCCGCTTCCTGGTGATGCATGGCGACGAGTTCGACGTGGTGGTGCGCAATGCCCGGATCATCGCCTATCTCGGCGACTGGGCCTATGACGCCGCGATCGCGATCAACGGCATCTTCAACACGGTCCGGCGCCGGCTCGGCTTTCCCTACTGGTCGTTCTCGTCCTGGGCCAAGCTGAAGGTGAAGAACGCCGTCAACTTCATCGGCGCCTTCGAGGCGGCGCTGGCCGAGGAAGCCCAGAAGATGGGCTGCGACGGCGTCATCTGCGGGCACATTCACCACGCGCAGCTGGCCGAACATGCCGACATCGTCTATGTGAATACAGGCGACTGGGTCGAAAGCTGCACCGCGGTCGCCGAGCGTCACGACGGATCATTCGAGCTCATTCGCTGGAGCGAGGTGGTTCGGGCCCGCGCACGACCGAAGACGTCGCAGCCGCGCATCGTCTCCGAGCAGCCGATCGTGCGTCCCACCGAGGCAGCCTGAAGCATGCAACGCATCCTGATTGTCACCGACGCCTGGCATCCGCAGATCAACGGCGTGGTGCGGACGCTCGCCAGCCTCGTGCGGGAACTCACCGACCGCGGCTTCGAGGTGAAGGTCGTCGCGCCCCAGGATTTCCGCACCATTCCCTGCCCGACCTATCCGGAGATCCGCCTGGCGCTGACCGGCGCCGACGGCATGGCGCGGGTCATCGACGGGTTCCGCCCGGATGCCGTCCACATCGCCACGGAAGGCCCCCTCGGCTTTGCCGCCCGGCGGGTGTGCCTGCGGCGCGGAATGGGCTTCACCACCAGCCTGCACACGCGCTTCCCCGAATATCTGCGCAAGCGCGCGCCGATCCCCGAGCGGCTGACCTATAACGTCCTGCGGTGGTTCCACAACGCCGCGAGCGCCTGTCTCGTGCCGACGGAGTCGATGCGCCGGCAGCTGGAGCCGCTGGGCTTCCGCAATCTCGTCACATGGACGCGGGGGATCGACCGCGACATCTTCCGGCCGAGCGAGCCGATCGCCCTCGATCTGCCCCGTCCGATCTTCGTCACCGTGTCGCGGCTCGCCCCGGAGAAGAACATCGAGGGTTTCCTCGATCTCGACCTGCCGGGCTCCAAGCTGGTGGTCGGCGACGGCCCGTCCATGGCCGGCCTCGTCGCGCGATACCCCGACGTCCATTTCGCCGGGTTGCAGACGGGCGACGCGCTGGCGCGGTACTATTCCTCCGCCGACGTCTTCGTCTTTCCCTCGAAGACCGACACGTTCGGCAACGTGCTCATCGAGGCGCTGGCCTGCGGCGTGCCGCTCGCGGCCTTTCCGGAGCCGGGGCCCGTGGACGTCATCGCCGATTCCGGCGCGGGGGTGATCTCCGAGGATCTGCGCGAGGCCTGCCTCGGGGCGCTGTCGATCGACCGGCAGGCCGCGATCCGGCGCTCCTACGCCTACAACTGGGAAGCCTGCGCGGAAATCTTCCTCGATCACACCTTCGCGGCTGCAGCCGGCCATGGGCGGCGGGACTCGATGGCTGCCTGATCCCTGGCCGGACCGCCGGACGACCTGCGGTTCTTGTTCCGGGGCCGACGAACCCCGACCGTCACTTGCCCGACATCAGCGAGCAGAGGGCGGCGTGATCGGCGACGACCTGACCCGCATAGGCGCGGGCCGTCTCGATCAGCGCCTCGCCGGAATCCGCGATCCTGGCGGCGATCGCGGTCTCGAAGGCGGTGGATCGATGGTCCGTCCGGCCATGGGCCAGAGCAAGCACCTCCCCGCATGCCTCGACATACTGCCTGAGGTTCCTCCCGGGATGGGCGGAGAGGCAGATCGCCTCGGGATCGAGGCTGTAGCGCGCGTGGTGGCGTGAACGGACCAGCCATTGCGCGCCGTTCCAGGCGACCTCGTCGAGAAGCAGGTCCGGCTCGCGCTGCATCAGCCGCTGCAGGTCGACGGTCAGATGCGCCGGCGAAAGCCGGTTGCGCGGATCGATGTCGGCGAAGTGCCTCAAAGGGGCGGCGGTGCGCTGCTGCTTGACCTCGATCACGTGGCACAGCGGCAGTTCGGCCTCGGTGGAGGCGCCAGCCGGGCCGACCAGGAGATAGTAGCGCTCGACATTCACCGAGCCGGTTCCGGCACCGAGGCGTTCGACGATGTCGAGGATGTCGTCGTCGACATAGGGGCGGAACTGGGACTGGATGGTGGCGACGCTGGCGGCATCGAGGCGGCGATAGCGGCCGGGCCTGTCGCGGAACCGCAGCCCCTCCGGCGCGACGTGGACGGCCTTGCCGAGGGTGCTCTTGGTGGTGAAGTTGTTGCCGCCGATCGAGCGCTTGCGGGCCTTCTTCAGGCTGGCGTGGAGAAGATGATCGCGGGGAAAGCCGGATTTCACCGATCGCCGCGTCGCGGGATCCCTGGCGATCGCCTCCGCGGTCTTGCGATAGGTCTTCAGGAAGGCCCGGGCCGCCTTCACCTCGGCCTTTTCCGAGGGTGCCTTCAAGCCGGTGAGGTCGTCGAATTCAGAGGTCTCGTAGCGCCCGTCCAGGATGCCGTGGGCGTAGTGGGACGCGAGGAAGATGCTCGTCAGAAACCGCGCGAGGTCCCAGGCGGCGTGGCCGATGCAGGCATCGTCGAAGTCGTTGGGAACGAAGACGACCAGGCCGCCATGCGAGCCCTTCTCCGTCACGAAACCGAAATTCGCGATGTGGCAGTCGCCGACCACCGCGGTGGGCTTGACCCATTGCGTCATACCCTCCGGCAGGCACAGAAGGCCATCCTTCAGGTCGGTGTAGAAGATCTGGGCCGACCCGCGATAGAAATGGAAGGGGTTCGACGCCATCTTGCGGTGCTTGCGCTCCGGAGCATCGCGGCCGGGCCGCCGGCCGTCCACGCGCTCGAGTTCGTCGGCGATCAGCGTCGTGCGGGAGTGCTCACTCTGGGTCATCTCGCAGAGCTACGCCCCGGAGCCTCGCGAGGCAAGGGATCGGTCCCCGTCGCCGTCGCGCAAGGTTAGGCCGCCGGGAGGTCAGCCCGTCTCAAGCTCGATCCGCGATAGTGCCGGCTGATCGGCACTGCGCCGTCTGACAACCGCCCTTCGGCCGGAGGGGGCAGCATTTCGGGTGGGGAGAATGACCGCTTCGTTTCGACGCACACTTTCGTCTGGGTCGTCTGGAGCCGCGGCTGCAGCACGGCTGCTGGCGTGCCTCGCCGCCCTGCTTTTCGGCATGTCGATCGCCGCATCCCAGGAGACGGTGCCCGAGGGCTGGGTCGCCGGGCCCGAGGAAGATGCCGTGATCGAGGTCGGCCAGCGCTTCGACTGCACCGGCGCCGGCTGTCCTGCAGAACTCTCGTGCCTCTACGCCCTCGGCCCGACCCGCCCGCCGGGCTCCTGGCCGATCGATACCGGCTTCATGCTCGACGAGACGCGCATGCCCTGGGCGGATGTCGAGGTGTGGTTCGTCGAGAAGGCCAAGGCGCTGCGCCCCGAACTCGCCTATGATCCCCTGGTCCGCAGCGATCGCTTCGCCATGCGCACGCCGCCCCAAGCCGTGGATCTGCGCGGCGGCGAATACGTCCTGCGCCGCTACGTCGTCGCCGCCAAGCGCCGCAACCTCGATCTCGACGCCTATCTGTGGAACATCAAGGGCCGCCTGCGGATCATGTTCTGCCTGCAGCCGGCCGCGGGTACGAAGCTGCGGCCGGCGCTGCCGATGGTCGAGGACCTGCTGGCCTATCTGCGCCGGGACGATCCGCCGAAGGAGACAGACTGACGTCAGGACGCGGCAAAGCCCCGCCCCGTCACGCAGCCCGGTCACGCCTGGCCTTGGCAGGCTGGCGCCGCCGGGATTTGCGCTCCATCCTGAGACGTGGGGCTAGCGGCGCGGCTCGATGCACCGGCGCGGATGGCTCCGGAAGATCGGCCTGCCGCCCGTTCGCCGCAGCGGCTGAGACGTCGAAGGAATCCGGCACGGTTCGATCATCCGTCCGACAGGCTTCTGCCCGCAGAATGCCAGCGCTGCCGAGCTCGCACCGCGCAAGCGCTGCCGCCGAAGGCTGGCATTGCCCATCCTGCGTGCTCTGACCGCACCTCTCTCCAGGGCCGCCGGTGCGGTTTCCTGGAGCGAGGGCGGTGGTCCGCCGTTCACGATTTCCTGTAGCAACTCCTGCCCGGCATCGGTCGTTTGTGCCCCATGACCTATGCAAGATCCATCCTATCCGCCGCCCTCGTTGGCATGTTCGCTTTGGCATTTGCCGGTTGCACCAGTGGCCCGTCCGGAACCCAGAGCGTCCGATCCGGGCCGACCTTCAACGACACCCCGTCCGGCGGGCTGGTTCCCGGGCAACTCCCCGACTGACGGCACGCGAACCGCGACGCACTCGAACTTGCAGAGTTGGAGGAAGATCTCATGAGACGCATGCTTCTCGCCCTGGCGGCAGTCGCCACGGTTCCACTGCCGCTCACCACCCCGGCTTCGGCCCAGGACTACCGACCGGCGGCGGAGCGGCCGGGTGTCATCCTCTCCAACCGGGAGCGGAGGGTGGCCTATCCGGTCCGGCTCCCGGACGGACGCGTCGCCCTGCGGGCCGGAAGCGGCGGCATCCCCTGGCTGTTCGGCCTCGGCGATGTCTATGGAAGCGCGTCGGCGCTGCCGCTCGTCAATGGCGCGACACCGTCGGTTCTGGCGTCGACGCCCTCCGGCGGTCTCGTGCCGGGACAGGATCCGCGATAGCCGGCGTCGATGGCCCGCGGCCGATGGCGACGAACCGGATGACGGGCCGATGAACGGCCCGTCACGGCGCGTGGCGGGGGAACAACAGCTGGGAACTAACACGCCGATGCGGTTCAATCAGCCGTCGCCGACTTCGATCGATCGTAGTCTCCAACCGGTCAACATTCACGGCGCCCAAGGCGGGGCGATGACGACACCAAACCAGCGCGGCAGGGTCGCCTCTCAGGAGTGTTCCGGCGTTGTCTCACCACGACATTCGGGATAGGCCTCCCTTCTGCCGAAGTTTGCTGCTTTGCCGGGCTGGTCAGTCCCGAAACCTCCTCCCCATGGAAAGACGCCGACATTGCTCCGCAAGACTTGCCTGACTCCGCTCGCGGCTCTCGCCATGCTGCTGTCCGCCTGCGCATCGAAACCGGTCAATGATCCGGGCGGCAAATGGGCGAAACAGGCCGAGATGGTCGACAACTCCCTGTTCAATTGACCGCGAGCCCCCTCTAAAACGGCGTAAGCCGCGAGACAGGCTGCGACGTGGCCGGGATCGCGCGCGCCAGCGCTCAACGGACCCGGCGAGATCGAGCCGCCTCGGCCAAGTCGGGAGCGATAATGGCGTTCGGCGGTTGAAAACCGGCGCATCGCCATGCGAGAAGAAGCAACCATGAGCAGGAATTGCAACCGTCTCGTGGAACCCTCGACATGTCCGAACTCTCCCTGCGCCGGAATCTTCCGGTCGATCTCGTGCCCCTCCAGCGTCTCTTGTCGCAGCAGTGCGACCTCGCGCTCGTCAATCCCAGCGCAAAGCACCCGTTCGATCCGCTCGAATGGCAGGAGAAGTGGCTGAACGAGCCCGACGACGCCTCCTTCTACCTGGTCGATGCGAGCGGCCGGGAGGTCGGCTTCTTCGCGCTTCGGATCGGCATCGGCCCGGAAGTGCGCCATCTCGTCTACGTCTTCGTCGAGGAAGCCTCCCGCGGCGGGACGGGCAAGGAACTGGCCGCATATGCGCAAGCTGCGGCGAAAGACCTCGGGGCCATTTCGATCACCCTCAAGGTCGAACTCGACAACCAGCCGGCGCTCGCGGTCTACGAGGCCGCCGGCTACGAGGAACTCGGCCGCTCCAACGGCATGGCGACCATGCGCCTCGATTTCGTCTAACCTCGGCCTCGTCGCGCCGCGAGCCGGGATCTGGGATCGTCATCTCGGCGCGGAGGCATCGAGGCAATGACCGGCGGCCGCGTCATGCCGCCGCCGCGAGCCGCTCGCCCGCGACGCGGTAGGAGATCGCCTCGGCCAGGTGGACGCGCTGGACGTTTCCCGCCTGGTCCAGGTCCGCAAGCGTCCGCGCGACCTTGAGGATGCGGTGATAGGCCCGCGCCGAGAACTTCATCTGCTCGGCGGCGTCATGCAGCAGTTGCGTCCCCGGCCGATCGACCGACGCCACTTCCTCGATGAGGTTGGCGGCGCAATGGGCGTTCAGCGTCTCGGCCGGCAGGCCGAGGGCGGCAAAGCGCTCCGCCTGACGACGGCGGGCCGCGACGACGCGCGCGAGCACCACCTCGGATGCCTCGGATGATGCGGGCCGGATCAGGTCGCTGGCCGTGACCGCCGGAACCTCCACACGCAGATCGATGCGATCGAGCAGCGGACCCGAGATCCGCGACTGGTACTCGCTGGCGCAGCGTGCCCCGCGCGGGCAGCGATGGCCGGGCTCGCCGGCCATGCCGCAGCGACACGGGTTCATCGCGGCGATGAGCTGAAACTTGGCGGGGTAGCAGACGCGGTGATTGGCCCGCGCGATGGTGCTCTCGCCGCCTTCGAGAGGCTGGCGCAGCGAGTCGAGGACGACGGGTGAAAACTCCGGCAGCTCGTCGAGGAACAAGACGCCGCGATGGGCGAGCGAAACCTCGCCGGGGCGGGCCCTGAGACCGCCGCCGACCATCGCCGCCATCGAGGCGGAGTGGTGGGGGCTGCGAAACGGGCGGCGGTCGGAGAGTTTGCCGCCGGTCAGCTCACCGGCGATCGAGGCGATCATCGAGACCTCGAGCAGCTCCCGCGGGGCGAGGGGAGGCAGGACCGACGGCAGTCGCTGGGCGAGCATCGACTTGCCGGAGCCGGGCGGACCGATCATCAACAGATTGTGCCCTCCGGCGGCCGCGATCTCCAGCGCCCGCTTGGCGACGATCTGGCCCTTGATGTCGGCGAGATCCGGCAGATTGGCGGGGGCAGAGCGGATGGCCGGCTCAGGTCTCGCGATGATCTGGGTTCCGCGAAAATGGTTGGCGATCTGGATCAGGCTGCGGGCGGCGACGATCGGCATGTCGCCGCTGGCCCAGGCTGCCTCCGGGCCGCATTCCGCCGGGCAGATCAGCCCCATCTCGAGGGCGTTGGCTCGCATGGCGGCCGGCAGGACGCCGGCGACCGCCGTGATCATGCCGTCGAGCGACAACTCGCCGAGAACGCAGTAGCCGGACAGCGTGTCGGAGGGGACCGCGCCGAGGGCCACCATCAGCCCGAGCGCGATCGGCAGGTCGTAGTGGCTGCCCTCCTTCGGCAGATCCGCGGGGGCGAGATTGACCGTCACCTTCTTGGGCGGCATCGACAGCCCGGACGCATGCAGCGCGGCCTGCACGCGCTCGCGGCTCTCGGCGACCGCCTTGTCCGGCAATCCGACGATCTGGATGCCGACCTTGCCCGGAGCGACCATGACCTGAACGTCGACCGGCACGGCCTCGATGCCGTGGAAGGCGACCGTCTTGACGCGCGATACCATGGGTTGCCCCCTCATCAGGCCGTTGGAGCCACGTTCGAGAGTTGTCGAAATTCTTTCTGCAGCTCATCACATGTCCGCGGATAAAACAAGAACCTTTGACGAACAAAAAGCGCTTGCCGGAGCGCAACGCAGCTGGCAATCTGACTGCGCTGCATCATGTCACCCTGTCGGGTCGAGAGGCCTCTCGGCAGGAAAAATGCGGCCGATCGAACGGGACGAGGGATGGGACGCAAGCCAGATCGCCGCGCCTCGATCTCGGCAGGCCGCCGGCGGGACATGATGGTGTCGATGATGATGTGGGGCGGCAAGTTCGGCTTCGGACAGGAGGTTCGGAAGGGACGACGGGGGGAGTCTCCGTGAGCGGCGACCTCAGGGAGACTTCGGCGACGGCGCTGTGGATCGTCGGGCAGAACCGCACCTCGCTGCGATCGCAGGTTCTGAGCCCGCCGGGAGAGGGAGAGGTTCTCGTCGTCGCAGCCTTCGGGGCAATCAGCCGGGGGACCGAGGCGCTGGTTGCCGCGGGTGCGGTGCCGAAGAGCGAGCAGGAGCGGATGCGTGCGCCGTTTCAGGAGGGCACGTTCCCGTTTCCGGTGAAATACGGCTACGGCACGGTCGGACGGATTGTGGCGGGCGATCCGGTGCGGTCCGGTGACTGGGTCTTCTGCCTTTATCCGCATCAGGACAGGTTCGTCGTCCCGGCCGAGGCGAGCGTTCCGGTCCCACCCGGGGTTCCGGCCGCGCGGGCGGTGTTGGCAGCCAACATGGAGACGGCGCTCAACATCGTCTGGGATGCCGGTGTCATGCCGGGGGATGTGGTGGCGGTGGTCGGCGGCGGGGTGGTCGGGTTGCTGGTGGCGTTCATCGCGGCGGGGATCCCGGGCACGGTGACGACGGTCGTCGACGTCAACCCGGCGCGGCGCGACATCGCCCGGGCGCTGGGTGCCGACTTCGCGCTGCCAGGCGACTTGCCGCGCGAGTGCGACGTGGTGATCCACACCTCGGCGAGCGAGGCGGGTCTGGCCAGCGCGATGGCCGCCGCCGGCTTCGAAGGCCGCGTCGTCGAGGCCAGCTGGTATGGCGAAGATGCGCCGACGGTGCCGCTCGGCGGCGCCTTTCACAGCCGGCGCCTGTCGATCGTCGCCTCGCAGGTCGGCAGCGTTCCTGCCGCAAGGCGGGGTCGATGGACGAACCGTCGGCGTCTGGAGACGGCGCTGGCGCTGCTTGCCGATCCGCGGCTCGACGGGTTGTTCTCCGGCGAGACGAGGTTTTTCGAACTCGCCGAGCGCTATGGCGAAATCCTTGCGGAGCCGGACACGCTCTGTCATCGGATCCGCTACGACTGACGAATGAGACCGGGACGCTTCGACAGCGGCTCCGGGTTCCGCATCCGGATCTTCGGCAAGGCTCCCACCGAAGCCCGGACTGGTTCAGCGGCAGGACACGCCGATGTCCGGGGCCGCTCATATGAGACGACATGAGGATACAGCCGATGTTTGCCGTCGAGGTTCGCGACCACATGATGATCGCCCACAGCCTGCCCCGCCCGGTCTTCGGGCCGGCCCAGGGAATGCATGGGGCGACCTTCGTGGTCGATGCCGCCTTTTTCACCGAGGATCTCGACGCCGACGGGCTGGCGGTGGACATCGGGCTCGCGAGCACGCTGCTGAAGGCGGTGCTCGAGCCCTTGAACTACCAGAATCTCGATGCGATCGAGGCCTTTCGGGGGAAGGTCACGACCACCGAATTCCTGGCCAAGCACCTGTTCGATCGGCTGGCCGACGAGATCGCGGCCGGGGCGCTCGGCGACGGCGGTGGGCGCATCCGCCGACTGAAGGTGTCTCTGGAAGAGTCCCATGTCGCACGCGCGTGGTACGAGGGCGCCCTGTGACGGCAGGGCGCCTCGTCTTCGCGATCCCCGGCGACATCGATACGCCGAGCGGCGGTTATGGCTACGACCGGCGGCTGATGGCGGGGCTGGAGGCACTGGGCTGGCAGGTCGAGCATCTGGTGCTGGCGGACGGGTTCCCGCAGCCATCGGCGGCGGATCTGGAGGCGGCCAAAGCCGCCCTCGCGGCGCTGCCGGACGGTGCCCTTGTGCTGATCGACGGCCTCGCCTTCGGGGCGATGCCGCAGGTCGCGGCGCGGCAGGGGCACCGGCTGCGGCTGGTCGCGCTCGTGCATCATCCGCTCTGCCTGGAGACCGGGCTCGATGCGGCAGTCCGGGCGAAGCTCGAGGCGAGCGAGCGGCAGGCGCTGGCTTCGGCGCTGGCCGTCGTCGTGACGAGTGCGGCGACGGCGGAAACGCTGATGGCGGAGTTTTCCGTGCCGCGAGCGCGGCTGACCGTCGCTTTGCCGGGGACCGACAAGCCGGAGCGGCGTGACGGCGCCGGGACGGAAGGCGGTGGCGGTCCCTCGCCGAGCGGCCGGACCGGAGCGCCACGCATCCTGTCGATCGGGACGCTGATCGCCCGCAAGGATCATGCGACCCTCGTCGATGGCCTTGCTCGGGTGGCCGATCTCGCCTGGCAGTGCCGGATCATCGGCTCGAAGAGCGCCGATCCCGAGACATCCGCCGCCCTCGAGCGCCAGATCGTGGGGCAGGGTCTCGCCGGGCGGATCGACCTCGCCGGGGCGATGCCCGACGTTTCGTCGGAGTATCGCGGCGCCGACCTGTTCGTACTCGCCAGCCGGTACGAGGGCTACGGAATGGTCTTCGCCGAGGCGATGGCGAACGGGCTGCCGATCGTCTCCTGCGCCGAGGGCGCGCCGCGCGACCTCATCCCCGGGGACGCCGGACGCAGGTTCGCGCCGGGCGATGCGGACGAACTCGGCGCCGCGTTGCGGGCGCTGCTGACGGATCGACAGGCGCTGGCGCGGGCGGCCGCAGCGTCCCTCGCCGCCGGACGGTCTTTGCCGTCATGGCGGCAGACGGCCGAAACCGTTGCCGCCATGCTTGCCGGCATTGAAATGGACGGTGCCTCATGAGCGGCTTTGCGGCAGACTGGCTGGCGCTGCGGGAACCTGCGGACCGACGCGCCCGCGATGCCGGGCTGATGCGGCGCGCCTCGGAGTGGCTGGCGGCTGCCGGCCAGGGCGCGACGGTCGTCGATCTCGGCTGCGGGACGGGCTCGACGCTCTCGGCCTTCGAGGCCTGTCGAAACCGGGGCGGGCCCACGCACCGGTGGCGCCTCCTCGACAACGACCCGGCGCTGCTCGATGCCGCCGCCGAGCGGGCGCGAACTCTCGCCGCCGAGGCCGAGACGCGGCTGGTCGATCTGGCGATCGTCGACGACATCCCGCTGGACGAGGCCCGTCTGGTGACGGCTTCGGCCCTGTTCGATCTGGCCTCCCGGGATTTCATCACGGGGCTTGCGGAACGCATCGTCGCCGGCGGCGCCGGGCTGCATGCGGCCCTCAGCTACGACGGCTCGACGAGCTTTCTGCCGGACCATCCGCTCGACGGCATCGTCGTCGCGGGCTTCAACCGGCACCAGCTGCGGCCGAAGGGTCTCGGCGCCGGCCCCTCGCTCGGCCCCGGCGCCGCGCGCGCGCTGGCGGGGGAGCTGCAGGGGCGGGGGTACCTTGTGGAGCTTGCCGACAGCCCGTGGCGGCTCGGGCCGCAGGATGCCGCGCTTGCGATTGCCCATGTGGAGGGCATGGCGACGGCGGTCGCCGAGCTCGGCGTTCTCGATCCGGCGGAACTCGAAGCCTGGCGGCGGATGCGGGTGGACGGCGCCGAACGGAGCGAGACCGTCGTCGGCCATCTGGATCTGCTGGCGCTTCCGGACTGAGCACGTGCCCAGCCGGTTGCGGCCGGTGTGGTCGTCGCCTGGGTCACGCAGGCGGCGGCACGAACCCCCAGACGAGCCGGCTGGCCGTGCCGTTCCTCACGTCGAGGCGGGACGACAACGCTTCGAGAGCGGGACGAGATCAGCTTCGCTTAGCATTCCGCTCCATCCTCTTGCTGCCGCATGATCTCTTCCGAAGGCGGGTTCCCGCTTTCCGGAGTCAGGCTCCTACAGCATGCGGTGCAGCGTCCGGTCCCGGAGCAGGATGTGGTGCTGCAGGACGCCGCCGAGATGCAGGCAGAAGAGGACGAGGATCGACCAGCCGAGAAAGACATGGACGCTCATCAGCGTCGGCGCGAAATCGGACTTGCCGATCGGACTCCAGACGGTGACGAGGCCGAACCAGTCGAGGGGAAAGCCGAAGGCGTTGGTCGCCAGAAAGCCGGCGATCGGCTGGGCGATCAGGGCGGCATAGAGCAGCCAGTGGACCGTACCGGCCAGTCGCTTCTGCCAGATCGGCATCGGCGGCTCCGGCGGGGGCGTGCGGATCAGCCGGACGGCCAGCCGCGCGAGCATCAACCAGAGAATGATGAAGCCGAAGGATTCATGGACGAGATAGAAGGCGGGCTTGGCGTCGTCCTTGACGAATTCGATGACGAAACCGACCGGCCAGACGACGAGGACGAGAAGGGCGACGAGCCAGTGCAGGATGCGCGCCGCCGGATGGTAGGCGGCGACATCCGCGGCGGGGCCTTCATCGGCGATGGTCATGGCGATCTCGTTCCTGTTGCGGCGTTCACCTTCCGCGCATAGCCCGAATTCCTTTCAGGTAGAAGACGCCGCCGCCGATCCTGGCGTCGGCGAGGTCGCCAGCGATACCGATTTGATCTGCGCAAAAAGCCTGTCGCCGGGGGCGAGCACCAGTCTGGCCGCCGACCGGCGGGTGACCTTTGCCATGAAGGTTGGGGGAGGGGCGTCGAGCCGGCTCTCCGCGACAAGGCGAAGGAGGACGGCGAGATTGGCGCGGCCCGCCGGCTCGATGGCGAGGATCTCGACGCGCAGCGTGTTGAGGATCGTCGACTGGGCGATCGGCTCGCGCGCCAGGCTGACGTCGCTCGCCTCGATCCTCAGCCGGCGGGTGAGCCCGATCTCGTCCGGTCCGCTGCCGTCGACGAAGACGGGCTGGCCCCAGAGATCGAGCTCGGCGAGACCGTCCTCGCCGTCGAAGTCGACGACCGTCGCGGCCAGGACGGCAGCGGCGTGGGGATGGCGCACGAAGCCGAGGCCGATGTCGGTGAGGGCCTCGTTGAGGGGGCCGCTTGCCCGCACGCGGCCGGCTTCGACGAGGATGATCCGGTCCGCCAGCCGCTCGATCTCGGCAATGTCGTGGCTGACATAGAGGATCGGCAGGTCGAGCGCGCCGGACAGCGTCTCGAAGAAGGCAAGGATCTCGTCCTTGGCCCGGACGTCGAGGGCGGCGAGCGGTTCGTCCATCATCAGGAGCCGGGGGCGCGACAGGATCGCCCGACCGACGGCGACGCGCTGGCGCTCGCCGCCGGACAGGTCGGCGACGGACCGGGAGAGGAAGGGCTGCAGCGCCAGAAGATCGATCACCTGCCGGCGCAACCCGGCATCGATGCCGCCGGGGCTGCGCCGGGCGCCATAGACGAGGTTGCCGGCCACCGAGAGATGCGTAAAGAGGCTCGCCTCCTGGAAGACGTAGCCGAGCGCCCGGCGATGCGGCGGCACGAAGCGGGAGCCGTCCTGCCAGATCTCACCGCCCACCGAAACGCTGCCCTCAAGGCGGGTGAGACCGGCGATCGCCCGCAGAATCGAGGTCTTGCCGGAGCCGGACGGGCCGAACAGCGCCGTGACGCCGCGGGCGGGGGCCGAGAAGGCCGCATCGATGGCGAAGTCGCCGCGCTGGCCCGAGAGCGCGACGGCAAGGGCGCTTCCCGTCTCGTCGTCCCGCCGGGCGCCGGTCATGGGCGGACCGTACCGATGTTGCGGCCGATCCGCGCCATGGCGAGGATCACGAGAAAGGAGAAGACCAGCATCCCGCCTGCGACCAGATGGGCCTCGCGGTAGCGCAGCTGTTCCACATAGTCGAAGATGGCGATCGACAGGACGCGGGTCTCGCCGGGAATGTTGCCGCCGATCATCAGGACGACGCCGAACTCGCCGACGGTATGGGCGAAGCCGAGGACGGCGCCGGTCAGGAACCCGGACCGGGCGAGAGGAACGGCGACGGTGAAGAACCGGTCGAGGGGAGAGGCGCGAAGCGTCGCCGCGACCTCCAGGGGCCGTTCGCCCATGGCCTCGAAGGCGTTGCGGATCGGCTGGACGACGAAGGGCAGGGAATAGACCACCGAGCCGGCGACGAGGCCCGGAAAGGAGAAGGCGAGGGACCGGACGCCGGCCAGCCCGCCGAGACCGTCCGGGCCGAGGGCGATGAGGAGATAGAAGCCGAGCACCGTCGGCGGCAGGACGAGGGGCAGCGCCACCAGCGTTCCGACGACGTCCGAGCTAAGGGAGCGCGAGCGGGCGAGCCACCAGGCGAGCGGCGTGCCGATGACCAGGAGGACGAGGGTGGTGACGGCGGCCAGTTCCAGCGTCAGGACGAGGGCGGTCAGGATGTCGCCGGTGTCGATGGTCATCTGGGAACGGTCACTTGCCGCCGTGCCTCATCCTTGGCTCGCATAGCCGTAGCGCTCGATGATCGCGGCGGCTTCGGGGCTCTTGAGGAAATCGAGGAAAGCCTTGGCCGTCTCGTTGTCGCTACCGGCTTCGAGCAGCACGGCGTCCTGGCGGATCGGGATGTGATCCTCCGCCGGCACGACCCAGCGCGAGCCGGATTCGTTTCCGGTGATCTGCGACAGCGCGACGAAGCCGAGCTCGGCGTTGCCCGTCGAGACGAACTGGAAGGCCTGGGCGATGCTGCTGCCTTCGACGATCTTCCCCTTCAGCGCGTCGTAGACGCCGAGCTTGCGCATCGTCTCCACCGCGGCCGCACCATAGGGCGCCGTCTTCGGGTTTGCGATGGCGATGCGGCCGATCTCAGGGTCCCGCAGGGTCTCGGGGCCGGTGGCCCGTCCCGCATCGGCGCTGTAGAGGACGAGCGTCCCGATCGCGTAGGTGAACTGGCTGCCCTCGACCGCGATCCCTTCCTCGATCGCCCGGGCCGGTCGCTCGTCGTCTGCCGCGAGGAGAACCTCGTAGGGTGCGCCCTGGCCGATCTGGGCGTAGAGCGAGCCCGTCGAGCCGAAGCTGAGCTCGGCGATGTCTCCGGTCTTGTCTGCGAAGGCCGCGGCGATCTCCCGGGCAGGGTCGGTGAAATTGGCGGCGACGGCGACAAGGGTCGATCCGGCGGCTGCCGGGGTCGCCAGAAAGACGATTGCCGCTAGGGCGGCAAAGGAAGCGAAACGGGTCATGCGGCCCTCCGATATGTACAAAAGAACATATCGCTTTGCGATCTCCGTCAAGCGATGGCCGCTCACTTTTCCTCCTCGGCTTCGTCGCCGGCTTCCTCCAGCGGCGAGTCCTGCGGTGCCAGCAGGGCCCGCAGCGTCGAGATTTCCTCGGCGACGGCTGCCTCGGCCCGCTCCTCCACCCGGCGATAGCTGGCTGCCACCAGGCGACCCGTCGACGTCAGGCTGGCGCCGCCGCCGCTGCTGCCGCCCCGTGCCGAGGCGACGAGCGGCTCGGCGAAGGCGCGGTTCATCTCCTCGACCAACGACCATGCGCGCTTGTAGCTCATCGCGAGGCTGCGGCCGGCCGCCGCGATCGAGCCGGTTTCCGCAATGGCCTCGAGGAGGCGTGCCTTGCCGGGGCCGATGCTGAGATCGTCGCTGAGGCGAAGCCGCAGATGGGCGACGGCGCGCGGGCGGGGGCTCATCGACCGGAGAGCGCCGCGTCGATTTCCTCCGCCCGCGGCATGGCGCTTTGCGCCCCGAGGTTCCGGCAGGCGAGGGAGGCGGCGACGGCGGCCCGGCGCGCCGCATCCGCCTTGGAGGCACCGCCGGCCAAAGCGCCCGCAAAGACACCGACGAAGGTGTCG
>NZ_AQQS01000028.1 GCF_002088275.1 Aurantimonas sp. 22II-16-19i | reverse complement strand
AGCGCGTAATCTCCCCCCTTGAGGGGGAGATGTCCGGCAGGACAGAGGGGGCGCCGCCGCCGCAAACCTCGCCGGCAGAGACCCGCGCCAACACCGGGCGCTACCCGCGCCCATATCCCCGGATGCCGTTGTCCTCCAGATAGGCCAGGATCAGCCGCGCGGCCTCCTCGGGCTCCGGGCCGACATGGAGGTTCGCCCCGCCGCTGGCGGTGCCGGCCGTGCGCATCAGCTTCGGCCGGGCCCGGTGCGGGCGTTCCCCCGCGTCGACATCGACCGGCACCCCGGAGACGACGGCCGCATGGCGCCGGATCTCGCCCCGCCGCATCCGGCCGAAGGCGAAGGGCGGCGGCGGGGGGCTGAGCGGATGCACCGTGACGACGACCGGCAGGCGGACGGTGATCCGGCGCCGGGCGCCCTTCGCCATGGCCTGGTCGACGACCAGCGTTCCCGGCGCCTCGCCGGGCCGGATCGCCACCGCATCGGCGAGGATCGGCAGGCCCAGCGCCTCGGCCAGCAGATAGGGCACGAGGCCGGTGTCGAGCCCGCCTTCGCCGCGCCGGCCGCAAAGGATCAGCGCGGGCGGCGCATCGCCATCCAGACCATCTTTCAGGAAGGCGGCGAGCGCCGGCAGCGGGTCCTCGCCCTCCGGCATTGCGACGACGTCGAGGCCGCAAAGCCCATGGCCGAGGCCGGCCGCAACGCCCTCGTCGCCCGGCCCGACATGAAGACCCCGCGGGGCCTCGTCGAGTTCGGCCGCAAGGGCGATCGCCTGGGCCTCGAGCCGCGAGAGATGGGGCCGCCCGGAGACGGGGTTCCTCGCGTCGGACAGGAGCACGATCGTCTTCATGCCTCACGCTCCTGCAACAGCTTCAGCAGGGCCGGCATGACCAGCTGCGCGTCCTGGACGATGGCGAGGCCGGCCCGCTCGATCATCGCGGCGTGGAGGTCGGTGTTGACGGCGATGACGTGCTCGCAGCCGGCGACGCCCTGGAGATGCTGCGGGGCTCCCGAAATGCCGAGGGCGAGATAGCAGTCGGCGGCGAGCACCGTGCCCGACGCGCCGACCTGCGCCGCCCGCGGCATCAGCCCGGCGTCGCAGACGACGCGGCTCGCGCCGGGCGTGCCCTTCATCGCCGCGGCGAGATCGCGGAAGGCGGCAAAGTCGCTGACGCCGTTGCCGGCCGAGACGACGAAGTCGGTCTCGCTCAAAGCGAGCTTTGCCGGATCGCCGGGGATGATCTCGACCGACAGGATCGCCGGGTCGTCGGGGAGGGGCGCCGCGGCGGCGTCGAGCGGCCGCGCCTCGCAGGGCACCGCCTCGTGGGGTTTCGCCCGGTCCTCGCCGATGGTCATCAGCCGGGGCGGCAGAAGGCCGATCTCCGCGCGGCCGTTGCGCACCGCGCGCACCGCCTGCCGGGCGGTGAGATGCTCGACATCGGCAAACAGCGGCTCGCCGAGACAGGCCGCGAGGCGCCGGGCGATGTCGGCGCTGTCGCCGGCCTCGGCAAGGATGACGTGGCGCGGGGAGAGCGCATCGACGGCGCCCCGAAGAGCCGCGGCCCGGATGGCCGGTGTCGCCGCGCCCGGCAAGGCGAGAACCCGGTCGGCGCCGGCCTCGCCGAGACCTTCGCCCCATCCCTTCGTCAGGTCATCGCCCGAGCACGCGACGAGGGCGACCACCCCGCCGCCGCCGTCCCCCGCATCCGCCAGCAGCCGTGCGGCGCCGAGCACCTGCCGGTCGAAGCGCGACAGCCGCCCGCCCGCCGCCTCGACGACGGCAAAGATCAGGAACGCCGGCTCGTCGACGACGCGCAGGGCCGGCTGGCCGGGGCTGACGTCGGTGGCGTCGAGGCTCGGCCGTGCCCTGGCGAAACGGGCCGCGTCCGCGCGGTTCATCTGCCGCTGCGAGCGGTCGTAGCGCTTGCGCTCGGGCCCGGTGACGGTCTCGCCCGCAAGGCTCGCCGCCCATTCCCGCCAGGGGTCGCGGCGCGGCCGGCCGGAGGCCGGGGCCGCCTCGCGCCGGCCGAGATCGAGGCGCGGGCGCCGGCCCGCCTCGGCCACCATCTTCGTCGCGCGCTCGGCACGCGGATCGTTCCTGATACGGCTCATGCGGGTTGAAGCTCCCGCGCCGGCGCGGCGCCGGCGGGCTTCCTGCGGCCGGCCTCGACCGCTTCCCAGAGCAGTTCGGCGACGTCCTTCACCTCCGGCCGCTCGCCGGTGACGCCTTCCAGCATCGCCGTGCATTGCGGGCAGGCGACGGCCACCGTCTTCGCCCCGGTCTCCATCGCCTGGCCCATGCGGAGGTCGGGAATGCGGGTGTCGCCGGGAATGTCGGCGGAGGGCGCGCCGCCGCCGCCGCCGCAGCACATCGAGCGCCTGCCCGAGCGTGCCATCTCGCGCCGTTCGAGCCCGAGGGCGTCGAGCAGCGCGCGCGGCGCTTCGACCTCGCCATTGTAGCGGCCGAGATAGCAGGGGTCGTGATAGGTGATCGTCCGCCCGGCGAGCGAGGCCGGAGCGAGCCTTCCGGTCTCGACCAGTTCGGCGAGGAAGGCCGTGTGGTGAACGACGTCGTAGTCGCCGCCGAAAGCCGGATATTCGTTGCGGATGACGTGCAGCGCGTGGGGATCGGCGGTGAGGATGCGGGCGAAGCGGTAGCGCGACAGGATCTCGACATTTTCCCGCGCCAGCCGCTGGAAGGTCGCCTCGTCGCCGAGCCTTCGGGCGAGATCGCCGCAGTCGCGCTCCTGGCCGCCGAGCACGGCGAAGTCGACGCCGGCGGCGTTGAGTGTCTGGATCAGCGCCTTCAGCGTCCGCTGGCCGCGCAGGTCGTAGGCCGCCTGGCCCAGCCAGAGCAGCACCTCCGCCTCGCCCCTCTCGACGATGCGGGGCAGCGACAGGCCGGCGGCGAAATCCGTCCGCTCGTACAGCGGCCGCCCGGACGGCTCGTCGCAGCCGCGATAGTTCGCCAGCGGCTCCTCGGCCTTCAGCGGCACGGCGCCGAGCTCCAGCGTCTGGAAGCGCCGGAGGTCGACGATCGCATCCACATGCTCGATCATCATCGGGCATTCCTCGACGCAGGCCCGGCAGGTGGTACAGGACCACAGCGTATCCGGGTGGACGATCCCTTCCGGCGAGACGATCGGCGCATGCATTCCGGCCGTGCCGCCGACCGTCCGTTCGTTGGGATAGGGGTTGCCGGCGTAGGGCCGGGCATGGCCGCCGCCGCTCGCCGCCGCCAGATCGGCGATGAGGTGCTTCGGGCTCAGCGGCTGGCCCGCGGCAAAGGCCGGGCAGGCGGCCTCGCAGCGCCCGCACTGGACGCAGGCGTCGAAGGCGAGGAGCCGGTTCCAGGCAAAGTCCGCCGGCGTCTCGGCGCCGAGTTTTTCGGCACCGAGATCGAGCGGTTGGAGGGCCGTCGCCTCGACTTTTGCAGCCTCATGCTCGAAGCGCCGCGGCCGCGGATGGGCGACGAGATGCGCCGCGCCCGCCAAAGCGTGTCGCATCGGACCGCTCGCCGTCGTGGCGGCGAGGGCAAGCCCTGCTGCCGCCGCCGGAAAGAACAGGAGAAACGACAGCGCCGGCAGCGGATTGCCGAGGGCGGCAAGAAGCGCGGTGAGGAAGCCGCCGACGGCGAAGACGCCGAGATAAACGGGCAGCCGCTGCCACTGCCCGACCGACAGCCGCGGCAGCGCCCGCGGATAGCGCCGCCGCGCTTCGAGGACGACGCCGGCCGCCATCACCAGGAAGGCCAGCGCGACGAGCGCCCAATAGAGGCGCGAGGCGGCGAGACCCGGAACCAGGCCGAGGACGAGAAGGCCGCCGGCGAGGACGAGGCCGCCGGCGGTCGGCACATGCATCCGCGAGGCCGACCTGTCGCGGTCGACGACGTGGTGGACGTCGACGAGATAGCGCCGGGGCAGCGCCTTCAGCCCGGCGATCCAGTCGACGCTGGCCGGTTCGCCGCCGCGCCAGAGTACGACGCGCCGGCCGATCTGGACGGCAGCGAGGGCCACCATGGCGACGATCAGCCAGGGCAGGAAGGCGGCGGCGGTCATGGCAGGACCCCTGGGCAGGTCGCGGCGGTGAACCCCCCTCTGCCCTGCCGGGCATCTCCCCCACAAGGAGGGAGATCGATCTCGCGCGAAAGTGGCGGCCTATTCTTAAATGGGCGGGCCTGCTCCAACCGTGGAACATTGCGCCCGGCATCGAAGCAGCTGATCTCCCCCCTTGTGGGGGAGATGCCCGGCAGGGCAGAGTGGGGTGCGTGCGCCACGGCCTCTGCCGGCTGGGCGAAAGAAACCCCTCGCTTGCGATGCCTCTCGCAAGTTGGCAGTGGCAAGGCCGTGCCTTCCCCGCCCACCCTCACAGATCCTTGCACAGGCGCAGCGCGTCGTAGATCGCGGCGTGGATGTTGCGGCCGGCGACCGCGTCGCCGATGCGGTAGAGGGTGTAGCCCGGCTCCGCAGCGGCGCCGTTGATCTCGCAGGGCTGCGGTGCGCCCGCGACGATCGCGTGGTCGTCGGTCAGCCCGCGGTTCTTCGCCCGGTCCTTCAGCGCGAAGTGCAGCCCGTCCACCGGCAGCGTGCCGTAGTCGACGACGACCGAATCCACCACCCGTTCCTCCTCCGCGTCGGTCATGGTGTTGCGGATCGCGGCGATCAGCCGGTTGCCTTCGGGGTAGATCTCGATCAGTTCGGAGTTCGGCGTCATCAGGACGCCGAGCTTGTAGAGCTCGCGCAGGTGGACCGGCTGGTTGGTCGGGCCGATTTCCTCGCCGATCATCCGGTCGTGGGTGACGAGCTCGACGAGGCAGCCCATCTTGGCCAGCACCTCGGCGGTGGAGGCGGCGTTGTGGCCGCCGATCTCGTCGTAGAGGAGCACGGTTCCGGAGGGCTGCGAGCGGCCCTCCAGCACGTCCCAGGTGGTCACCGCGTGTTCGAAGCCCTTCGCCTCGCCCCTCTGCGGCAGGCCGCCGGTGGCGACGATGACGATGTCGGGGGCAAGCGCCGCGATCTCCGCCTCTCCGGCCTCCGTGCCGAGACGGATGTCGACGCCGAGCTTCGTCACTTGGGCGACCAGCCATCGGGGAATGCCCGACAGCGCCTCGCGCCACGTCGCCTTGGAGGCAACGTTCACCTGGCCGCCGAGCCGGTCGGACTTCTCGAACAGCGTCACGGCGTGGCCGCGCTCGGCCAGCACCCGTGCCGCCTCCAGCCCGCCGACGCCGCCGCCGACGACCACGGCGGTCTTCTGCCGCTCGGCCTTCTCGATGACGTGCGGCATCGTCGCCTCGCGCCCGGTCGCGGCGTTCTGGATGCAGAGCGCGTCGCCGCCGACATAGATCCGGTCGATGCAGTAGCCGGCGCCGACACATTGGCGAATGTCGTCGGCGCGGCCCTCGGTGAGCTTCCTGACGAGATGCGGATCGGCGATGTGGGCCCTGGTCATGGCGATCATGTCGACATGGCCCTCGGCGACGGCCCTTGCGCCGGTGGCAAGATCGGTGACCCGCTGGGCGTGGAAGATCGGCACGTCCACCTCGCGCTTGATCGCCGAGGGCAGCGGCAGGAAGGGCGCCACCGGAAACGACATGTTGGGCAGCGACACCGCATGGGCGATGTGGTCGCGCGCCTGGCCGCCGATGATGTTGAGGAAGTCGACGAGGCCGCGCGAGGCGTATTCCGCCGCGATCGTCACGCAGTCCTCGTGGGAGAGCCCGCCCTTCAGCATCTCGTCGCCGGACATGCGCATGCCGATGACATAGTCGTCGCCGACCGCCTCGCGCATCGCCGACAGAACCTCGATGCCGAAGCGCATGCGGTTTTCGAGGCTGCCGCCATATTTGTCGGTGCGGTGGTTGGAGTTCGGCGACCAGAACTGGTCGACCAGATGCCCATGGGCGGCCGAGATCTCGCAGCCGTCGAGCCCGCCCTCCCTGCAGCGCCGCGCGGCGGCGGCGAAGTCGGCGACGATCCGGTCGATCTCCTCCTGTTCGAGGGCCTTCGAGATCGCCCGCGACGCCGGTTCGCGGGTGACGGACGCCGATTTCACCGGCAGCCAGTGCTCGGTGTCCCACTTGGTGCGCCGGCCCATATGGGTCAGCTGGATCATCAACTTGGCGCCGTGCCGGTGAATCCGTTCCGAGAACTCCCGGAAGAACGGCACGACCGAATCGTCGGCGACGGAGATCTGGTTCCACGGCGCCGCCGGGCTGTCGATCGACACCGAGGACGAGCCGCCGAACATCGTCAGCCCGATGCCGCCTTTGGCCTTTTCCTCATGATAGAGCTGATAGCGCTGCTGCGGCTTGCCGTCCTTGCCATAGGACGGCGCGTGGCTCGTCGACATCACCCGGTTGCGGATGGTGAGGCCCTTGATCGTCAGGGGTTTCAGGAGAGCTTCGGCGTTGGCGATCATGGGTGGTGGCTCTCGTTGGTAGATGACTGCAACGCGGAACTGTCTGCCGCTTTCATTCGTGCCCACAGAAGACTTGTAGATTTTCGCCGAATTATTTCGATCATCAGCGTTCGGAACGAATAGAAATGACGCAAGTGAGCCACGAGAGTTTTCGCGGAAAAATCGCCTCTTTTAGAAGTCTTCGCGTTTGCTTGTATGCTTATACCGAGGGCGTCATTGATTGCGGCGATTACTTTCTGAGCTTCCTTATGATCGAGATGGTATCCAAACTCGAAAAACTGATCTCTGCAGACGAGTTCAATGACAGACGAACGGCGTCGCGGACCCATCCAGTAACTTGCTCGGTTTAATGTACGATAAAATGGTTTCTCGTAGAGCGTTTCGATATTCGACGAGAAAAAATTGCGTCTGGTCTTGATCGGGCCGACGACGAGTGTGTGCTCAAATCCTTCTTTCGTTATCGAAATATGCTCTCGTCCCGACAGCATCCATGTGGCAGCGAACAGGGCTTGCATCAGTCCGACTGCCCACCCCAACAGCCAGAATATCAAAATTAGATTTAGCAACAAGCTCCCATCAGAATTCATCAACCAAACAAGGACTACAATTCCGCCTATGGTCCAAGGTGCTATCCAGCAAAAAATAAGGAACAATGCTGGATAATATTGATTCTGCGAAATCGACACATGGCTGCTGTCCTGTTTCTTTTCGATGAGGATTCGACGCCTCGCCGAGGCAGTATCAAGTCCTTCGGATGGATATTGTTGCGGGCCGAAATCCACTATCGATGCCTCAGTAACAGAAAACACCGCATATCCCTCACCGCTCGATCACCAGATCCGTCTTCGGCCGCGAACAACAAAGCAGCGCCATGCCGGCATCGATCTCGCGCTGCCGGATGCCGCCGCCATGCTTCATCTCCACCGAGCCCGAGGTCAGCTTCGATTTGCACGTCCCGCAGAGCCCCTTGGAGCAGGACGAAGGCAGGCGCATGCCGGCGCGGCGGGCGGCTTCCAGCACCGTCATCCCCTCCGGGCATTCGATGGTGCGGCCGGTCTTGGAGAACTCCAGCTGGAACACCCGGACGCCGGAATCGATTTCCTCCGTCGCCTCGGTGATCTCGTCCTGGGCCGCCTCGGTGAAGTCGTCGAAGTTGAAGCTCTCCTGATGGTAGCGGCTCATGTCGAAGCCGGCTTCCGTCAGGGTGGTCTTCACCGCCCGCATGAAGGGCGCTGGGCCGCAGACGAAGACGGTGCGGTCGCGGAAATCCGGGCAGATCATCGCGAGCTTCGCCCCGTCGATGCGGCCGCGATAGCCGCTCCAGGTCTCCCGGGCCGCGTCGTCCTCGACGATGAAGGTCGGCCGGATCGAGCGGTTGCGCCTCGCCATGAAGTCGAGCTCGTCGCGAAAGACGATGTCGGCCGGCGAGCGGGCGGCATGGACGAAGGCGATGTCGGAGATCAGCGCGAGATCGAAGGAAGCCCGCGTCATCGACATCATCGGCGTGATGCCGGAGCCGCCGGAGATGAACAGATACTTCGTCGCCTGCATGCCCGACCAGGAGAAGACGCCCATCGGGATGGTCGCCTTCAGCATCATGCCCGGCTGGAACTCGTCGTGCAGCCAGTTCGACACCGGCCCGCCCGGCACGCGCTTCACCGTGATGGCGACGGTGTCCGGCCGGGTCGGCGGCGAGGAGATCGTGTAGCAGCGATGGATGATCTCGCCACCGATCTCGAATTCGAAGGTCAGGAACTGGCCGGAGGTAAATTCGAACTGCCGCCGGTGCCGCGGCGCGAAGACGAAGGTCTTGACGTCGTGGGTCTCTTCGCGCACCGCGCGGCAGATCAGGACGTCGTCCTCCTCCGGCTCCCAGCGATAGTAGCCGGTGGGGACGGGGCCGGCGGCAAGGGTCTTCGGGACGGGAGCATCCATGGCGGCGGTCCCCTTCAGGCGACGGCGCGGGTTTCAGCCAGATGCGACAGCATCCGGCCGACATACCAGTTGATGAATTTCTCGACGAGCATCTCGGTGTGCGGCGAATAGGGGCCGGGCTCGTAGCCCTCCATCGAGACGCCGCTCTGGCAGTAGCCGACGAGGTCGGAATCCTGCTGGTTGGTGGCCATCCAGACGCCGATGAGATTGTCGAGATCGTAGTCGACGCCCTCGACGGCGTCCTTGTGGACCAGCCACTTGGTGCGCAGCAGCGAGCGCTCGGCGTCGAGCGGCAGCACCGAGAAGACCACCGCGTGGTCGCCCATGAAATGGTGCCAGGAGTTCGGCTGGGTCCAGAAGTGCAGGCCGCCGAGCTTGGCGCTCGACAGATTGCCCATCAGCTTGTTGCAGGCGCGCTTGGTGTCGATCGTGTGGCTCTCGCCGGCGCCCGACAGCGGCAGGCGCTCGGTGCGGAAGCCGGTGACCATGTCGTCCAGCCGGTCGACTTCGCGCGACGGCAGGCCGGCCGCCTCCCAGTCCCGGTGGTTGTCGTTGAGCATTGAGGCGTATTGCGCGGCGTGCTCGCGCTCGGTCTCGTCCAGCTCTTCCGGCGCGAAGCCGAAGCCGTAGGCGAACAGCGGCACGGTCAGCTCGGGATGGTTCGCCCCGCAGTGATAGCACTCCCGGTTGTTCTCCATCGTCAGCTTCCAGTTGCCCGGCTCGATCAGGTCGTGCTGGTAGGCAACCTTGGTCTCGCGCAGATTGTGGGGCTTAAGATAGGGCGCCATCACCCGCTCCAGCTCGTCGAAGTCCTTCGGCGGGTTGTCGGCGAGGCAGATGAAGAGGAGGCCTTCGAGCGAGCGGATGTGGACCGGCTTCAGCCCGTGGCAGGAACGGTCGAAATTCTCCCCCATGTGCTCGGCATGGATCAGCTGGCCGGTCGTGTCGTAGACCCAGGAGTGATAGCGGCAGACGAGATTGCCGACCGTCGACTTCTCCTCGTGGACGAGGCGGGCGCCGCGATGCCGGCAGACATTGTGGAAGGCGCGGACGACGCCGTCGTCGTCGCGCAGGATGGCGATGGAGTTCTTGCCGATCTCGACGACCATCACGTCGCCGGGCTCCGGCACGTCCGGCTCGACCCCGACGAACAGCCAGTGCCGGCCGAAGATCACCTCCATGTCGGCGTCGAAGACGTCCTTGTCCGTATAGAAGGGCGCTTCGAGCGTGTAGCCCTTCTTGCGGTGGGTCAGGCGGGCGACGAGGTCGTTCATCATCATGCTGCACCCTATCGGGGCCGGGAGACCGGGCGCCGGCCGCGCCCCTGTTGATCGGAAGTCTCGGCCATTCCCGCCTCAGCGGGGACGGCATCTCTCATCGTCAGACGGTGTCCCGCGCGGCCTCGATCAGGAAGCCCTGGACGTAAGGCGCGAAGGAGCGCCACGTCGTCACGGTGAAGCGATCGGCGGACAGGCGCTGGAGCACGATCTCGGCCTTGCCGAGGATCGTGCGGGTGGCAGACCCCGCCGGGAAGGCCTTCGCCGAGAGGTCGAGCGGGCAGCCGGCATTGATCACCGCGTCCGCGCCCGGCCCTTCGACGGCAAAGGCGACGTCGCGGTGGGAGACGTCGACCAGCGAATGCGGGACGCCGGCGAGTGCCGCCGAAATCACCTCGCAGCGCTCGTCGACCTCGTCGGCGGCGACGAGCAGCATCCACTCGTCCGGGCCGAGGCGGAGCGCCACCCGCTGCTGGCCGCCTTCGCCGGCGGTACTGCGCGAGTTGATCGCGCCCGACAGGTCGAAGCCGTCGATGGCGCTGCGACCGGCGAGTGCCGCCGGCTTGATGCGGAAGGCGAGGCGGCCCTCGGGGCCGAGCGGCGTCACCGTGACGCCGGCCTCGGAGGCGAGCGGCGACACCGTCGGCGCGCGGCGGGCGAGATTGAGCTCAAGCATCGGCGGTTTCCCCCTTCACCTCGTAGAAGACTGCCTTGGAGATCACCGCCTCGGTGAATCCCGCCGGCGTCGTCACGAAGACCGTCTCGCCGATCCTCTCGCGGCCGGCCTCGATCATCGCCATGGCGATCGAGCGGCCGCAATTGGCCGAGTCGTAGCTGGAGGTGACGTGGCCGATCATCTTCATCGGGATCGGCTGGCTCGGATCGTCCACCACCTGGGCGCCCTCGTCGAGGATTTCCCTTGGATCGCGGGTCAGGAGCCCGACGAGCTGGCGGCGGCTGGCCGCCACCATGTCCGGCCGGGTGAGCGAGCGCTTGCCGACGAAGTCCGGCTTCACCTTGGAGACGAGGCCCGAGAGGCCGAGATCGTCCGGCGTCACGGTGCCGTCGGTCTCCTGGCCGACCACGACATAGCCGACCTCGGCGCGCAGCACGTGCATCGCCTCGGTGCCATAGGGCGTGATGCCGTGCTTCTGGCCCGCCTCGAACAGCGTCTTCCAGACCGCCTCGCCATAGTCGGCGGGCACGTTCACCTCGAAGCCGAGTTCGCCGGTGAAGGAGACGCGGAACAGGCGGCAGGGAACGCCGCAGACGAAGCCGGTCTTCACCGTCATGTGCGGGAAGGCGGCCTCCGTGAGATCGATGTCCGAGACGAAAGGCTCCAGCACCTTGCGGGCGTTCGGGCCCTGCAGGGCGATCACCGCCCATTGCTCGGTGATCGACGTCAGGAATACGTCGAGATCCGGCCATTCGGTCTGGAGATAATCCTCCATGTGGCGCATCACCCGCGGCGCCCCGCCGGTGGTGGTCGTCACGTGGAAGCGGTCCTCCGCCAGACGGGCAACGACGCCGTCGTCGTATACGAAGCCGTCCTCACGCAGCATCAGCCCGTAGCGGCAGCCGCCGGTCTTCAGCTTGGTCCAGGCATTCGTATAGATGCGGTTCATGAACTCCGCCGCATCCGGGCCGACCACCTCGATCTTGCCCAGCGTCGAGGCGTCGAAGATGCCGACATGGGTGCGCACGGCTCGCGTCTCTCGGGCGAGCGCGGCGTGCATGTCCTCGCCGGGCTTCGGGAAGTACTTCGCCCGGCGCCACAGGGCGACCGGCTCGAACACCGCGCCGTGCTTTTCGGCCCAGCCATCGATCGGCGTCTTGCGGACGGGATCGAAGAGTTCGTCCCGCGCCGGGCCGATCAGCGCGCCGAAGGAGACGGGCGTATAGGGCGGCCGGAAGGTGGTCGTCCCGACCGAGGGGAGGGGACGGTCGAGAATGCCGGCGACGAGGCCGAGCGCATTCATGTTCGACGTCTTGCCCTGGTCCGTCGCCATCCCCGTCGTCGTGTAGCGCTTGACGTGCTCGATCGACTCGAAGCCTTCGCGCACCGCGAGCTTGATGTCCTTGGCGGTGACGTCGTTCTGGAAGTCGACGAAGGCCTTGACCCGCGAGGCGTCGGCATCCGTGGGCAGGACGCGCACGGGCTGGAAGCCGGTAAACGAGGCGGTGGCTTCCGGGGCAAGCTCCCCGCCGCCGGCCTTTGCTCCGTCGGCGATGACGGCGGCCAGATCATAGACGCCGCGGCAGGCGCCGGCCGAGCGCTCGGCCTGGGCGGATGTCGCGGGCAGGAAGGCGTCGAGTTCGACGTCGAAGGCGAGCTTGCCGCGGGACTGCGAGAAGAGGTGGACGGAGGGCGTCCAGCCGCCGGACATCGCCACGCAGTCGCAGGGAACCGTGACCTTCTCGCCGATCGCCCCACCGTGGCCGATCGGCGCCACGACGAGGCCGGTCACCCGCTTCTTGCCGAGCGCCCGGATCACCGTATGGCCGCTCCGCACCGTGATGCCGACGTCTTTCGCCGCCGCAAGCTCCGGCCCGCAATCGGCCTCGAGGCGGATGTCGACGATGGACACCCGCATCCCCGCCGCCCTGGCGTCGAGGGCCGTGCGATAGGCCGAGGCTGAGGAGGTGACGACGACCAGTTCGTTGCCCGGCAGCACGGCCCAGCGATTGAGATAGGCTCGCACGCTCTCGGCCAGCATGATGCCCGGCCGGTCGTTGTTCTCGAACACCAGCGGGCGCTCGTGGCTGCCGGTGGCGAGCACGACTTCGCCGGCCCGCACCTGCCACAGCCGCTCGCGGGCAAGCCCCTCCGGCGCATCGGCGACGTGATCGGAGACCCGCTCCACCATGCAGACATGGTTGTGGTTGTAGTAGCCGAAGGCCGTCGTGCGCGGCAGGATGACGACGTTTTCCCGCGCATCCAGCGTCGCCACGGCCCCGGCAACCCACTCCATCGCCGGCCTGCCGTCGATCGTCGAGGTCGCGTCGTTGAGCAGCGCGCCGCCGGGCTCGGCGCCCTCGTCGGCAAGGATGACGCGGCTTTCGCCGTCTGCCGAGGCCGCCAGTGCCGCCGCGAGCCCGGCCGGGCCGGCGCCGACGACGAGCACGTCGCAATGGGCGTGCCGGTTGGAATAGCGGTCGGCGTCCTTCACGTCCGGCGCCTCGCCGAGGCCGGCGGCCTTGCGGATCACCGGCTCGTAGACCCGGTCCCAGAACTTCCGCGGCCACATGAAGGTCTTGTAGTAGAAGCCGGCGACGAAGACCGGCGACAACAGGTCGTTGACCGCGCCGATGTCGGTTTCGAGCGACGGCCAGTGGTTCTGGGTGCTCACGACGAGGCCGTCGCGCGCTTCGACCACCGAGGCGCGGTTGTTCGGGTCGCGGTAGCCCGGTCCGCGATCGGCCCGCCAGTCGACCGAGAGGAGCGCGCTCGGCTCGTCGGAGCCATGGGAGAGGATGCCGCGCGGCCGGTGATACTTGAACGAACGGCCGGCGAGGTGCTGGCCCGAGGCGAGCAGCATCGAGGCGACGGTGTCGCCGGCAAAGCCCTCCAGCCGCTTGCCGTTGAAGGTCACGGCGAGCGGCCGGCTGCGGTCGATGCGGCCGCCGGAGGGGCGGCGAAAGGGCTGACTCATGATGGCCCCGTTCAGGCGTTCGAGGGTGTTGAAGCGGCGGCGGCGTCACGGTCCGGCCGTGGCTTGCCCATCTCGTAGGTCGCGACGAAGGCGTCGCTCACCGTGTCGCGCAGCGCGTTGAACCAGCGCCCGCAGCCATGGCCGTGCAGCCAGCGCTCGGCGTGGAGGCCCTTGGGGTTGGTGCGGTAGTAGAGGAACGAGCCCCAGTCGGCGTCCTCCACCGCGGTCGGCGTCTCGGGCCGGGCGATATGCGCCTCGCCGCCGCAGTGGAACTCCACTTCGGGGCGCTGGCCGCAATAGGGGCAGTCGATCAGGAGCATGAGGGTGCCCTCGCGAAGTGAAATGGGCTCGATCGGCGTTGGGCCGGGTTCATCAGAGGGCGGCGGCGTCGGCGCACCCCCCTCTGCCTGCCGGCATCTCCCCCACAAGGGGGGAGATCGATCATCGGAGAGGTCGGCGCCTGCCTTGATGCGTCGCCGTCAGAAGAATGAACGGTGACCCCGAACGAGGTCCGATCTCCCCCCTTGTGGGGGAGATGCCCGGCAGGACAGAGGGGGGTCTGCACCGTTGAAATCACGACACCCACCCCTCAATGCGCGACGGCCGCGGCCGCCGCCTCGTCGATCAGCCGCCCGGTGCGGAACCGGTCGAGGCTGAAGGGCGCGTTGATCGGGTGCGGCTCGCCGGTGGCGAGCGTATGGGCGAAGACGTGGCCGGAGCCGGGCGTCGCCTTGAAGCCGCCGGTGCCCCAGCCGCAATTGACGAACAGGCCCGGGATCGGCGTCTTGCCGAGGATCGGCGAGCGGTCTGGCGTCACGTCGACGATGCCGCCCCAGGAGCGCAGCATGCGCATCCGGCCGAACTGCGGAAACAGCTCGCAGATCGCATCCAGCGTGTGGTTGATGATCTGGATGCCGCCCTGCTGCGAATAGGACACATACTGGTCCGTACCCGCGCCGATCACCAACTCGCCCTTGTCCGACTGGGAGATGTAGGCATGGACGGCGTTCGACATGACGACGCAGGGGAACACCGGCTTCACCGGCTCCGACACCAGCGCCTGCAAGGGCACGCTCTCGACCGGCATCCGCAGGCCAAATCGGCCCATGACGACGCCGGTGTGCCCCGCCGCCACGACGCCGACGCGCTTCGCCCCGATGGTGCCGCGGCTGGTCTCGACGCCGGCAACCGAGCCGTCCGGATTGCGCTTCAGGCCGAGGACCTCGCAGTTCTGGATGATGTCGACGCCCCGCGCATCCGCGCCGCGGGCATAGCCCCAGGCGACCGCGTCGTGCCGCGCCGTGCCGCCGCGCCGCTGCAGCGCGCCGCCGAGAACCGGATAGCGGATGTCCGGCGAGATCGTCAGCGGCGGGCAGTAGGCCTTGCACTCTTCCGGCGTGAGCCACTCGTTGTCGATGCCGTTCAGCCGGTTGGCATAGACGTGGCGCTTGAAGGAGATGACGTCGTGATGGTTGTGCGCGAGCATGAGGACGCCGCGCTGGGAGAACATGACGTTGTAGTTCAGCTCCTGCGACAGCCCCTCCCAGAGCTTCATCGCGTGCTCGTAGAGCCCGGCGGATTCATCGAAGAGGTAGTTCGAGCGCACGATCGTCGTGTTGCGGCCGGTATTGCCGCCGCCGATCCAGCCCCGTTCGAGCACCGCGACATTGGTCACGCCATGGACGGAGGCGAGGTAGTAGGCCGTCGCGAGCCCATGGCCGCCGCCGCCGACGATGACGACGTCGTATTCCTTCTTCGGCTCGGGCGCGCGCCACTGTCGCTCCCAGCCCTGATGGCCGGAGACGGCTTCCTGAAGAAGGCTTTTCAGAGAGAAACGGCGCATATTTCGAACCCCGCTAAACTGCGCCGACAATGCGCAGAGTGACGGTTTTTTGACTAACTCAAAAGCGAAGTGGAACGCTTCAAAAGCGACATCGATGAACATTTTTCCCGGCTGCATCCATATGAGGCAGAAACGCGAAAACAGCCGGCGATCTCAGCGGGTTGTGTGAATGGCGAAGTGCCGTCGAGGCTTGCTCATCGCTCCCGGTCGGGACTCTGTATCGCGCGGACATAGGATTCCAGGACCGCGTTGATGCGGGTCTGGTAGCCCCGCCCGCCCGCCTTGAAGGCGTCCAGCACCGACTTCTTGATGCGCAGCGTCACCTGCTCCGTGCGGTCGGGCCGTGCCTGCTCGGCCCTGGCCCAGAAGGCCGCGTCCAGTTCGGGGATTTCGCTGTAGTCGATGGCCTCCTCCGGCATCGCGTCGACGCGTCGCAACGTGTCCCGCTCCGCTTCCGTGAGAGGCGGCGGATCGCCGAGGTCGAGGGTCGTTCTAATCGTCTTTCCCATAGCGTCCTCTTTCGCGCTCATTGGCCTTGCGAACCGAGATGATGCGGATTCTGTCGCCACGCTTCGTCCAGACCGCCACGAACATGCGTCCTTCGACATGTCCGACTGTCAGGAACCGGTCCTCGCCGTAGTCGTGGCGGGTATCCGGCACCGTGAGGCGATCCGGATCGGCAAAGATCCGCCGGGCGAAGGCGAAGTCGATACCGCGCTCCGCAAGGTTCGCGGCCGACTTGTCCTCATCCCATTCGAACTCTTGCGCCATTCCTATATCGTAGCGACAAGTTGTCGTTACAAGCAAGATCGACGCATGCGCCGACCGAATGCAGATCCCGTTCATGACCGGGCGCGGCGATGCCGGGCCCGCCGGTTTCGTGACCAGGCGGGCGCAGCCATAGGCCCGTTCAACACCCGCCAACCCTCGGAACATGTCCCCCAGACGCCTCGAAGGCTTCACATCGGGCGGCGAAACGGTCTAGGTCGTTGCCCGACCCAACGGCCGGCTCCCGCGGCCTCCTCTGCATCGAAGCGACGATGACCTCTCGACCCATCACCCTCGCGCTCAACGGCTTCGGCCGCATCGGCCGGACCATCCTGAGGATCCTTGCGGCCGCGGGCAACGACGACCTCGAGATCGTCCTGATCAACGACATCGAGCCGCTGGAATCCTGCGCCTATCTGTTCGAATACGACAGCGTCTTCGGGCCGTTCCGCGGCAGCGTCGAGACGCGGCCGGGGATGCTGGTCGTCGACGGGCGGGCGATCCCGTTCCACTCGGTGCGCGACATTGCGGCGCTCGACCTTTCCGGCGTCGACGTCGTCCTCGAATGCACCGGCCACAACGACGACCGCGAGACCGTCGAGCGCGGGCTGCGCGCCGGAGCCGGGTCCGTGCTGATCTCCGGCCCCTCGAAGGTCGCCGACGCGACCCTCGTCCTCGGCGCCAACGCGGATCGCCTCGGCGACGAGCGCGTGATCTCCAACGCCTCCTGCACGACCAACGCCCTGGCGCCGCTCCTGAAGGTTCTCAACGAGGCTTTCGGCGTCGTCTCCGGCCAGATGACCACCGTCCACTGCTACACCGGCAGCCAGCCGACCGTCGACAAGCCGCGCGGCGATGCGGCGCGCAGCCGGGCCGCGGCGCTCTCCATGGTGCCGACGACGACCAGCGCCGGCCGGCTGATCGGAATGGTGCTGCCCGAGCTTGCCGGCCGCATCGAGGCCCGCGCCATCCGGGTGCCCACCGCCAGCGTATCGGCCATCGACCTCACCGTCGCCACCGAGCGCTCCGCCAGCGTCGACGCCGTCAACGCGCTGCTGCGCGACATGGCCGCGACCTCGCCGGTCTTCGGCTGGATCGACAGGCCGCTGGTCTCCTCCGATCTGAGGGCCCGGCCGGAATCGATCGTCGTCGCCGGCCCCGAAACCTCGCTTGCCGGCGGGCTTCTGAGGGTGTTCGGTTGGTACGACAACGAATGGGGCTTTTCGTGCCGGATGCTGGACATGGCCCGCATGATCGCCCGAAGAAACCATCAGGGAAGAGAGACGCCGCATGTCGAACGATGACGCCAAGCCCCTGTCGAAACGCCAGGAAGCGCTCGACTATCACGAGTTTCCAAAGCCCGGGAAGCTGGAGATCCGCGCCACCAAGCCGATGACCACCGGCCGCGATCTCTCCAACGCCTATTCGCCGGGCGTCGCCGAGGCGTGCCTCGAAATCCAGAAGAACCTCGCCGACGCCGCCCGCTATACCGCCAAGGGCAATCTCGTCGCCGTGATTTCCAATGGCACGGCCGTCCTCGGTCTCGGCAATATCGGGGCGCAGGCGTCCAAGCCCGTGATGGAGGGCAAGGCGGTCCTGTTCAAGAAGTTCGCCGGCGTCGACTGCTTCGACATCGAGGTGAACGAGACCGATCCCGTCAAGCTCGCCGAGATCGTCGCCAGCCTCGAGCCGACCTTCGGCGCGGTCAATCTGGAGGACATCAAGGCGCCCGACTGCTTCATCGTCGAGCGGCTCTGCCGGGAGAAGATGTCGATCCCGGTCTTCCACGACGACCAGCACGGCACGGCGATCGTCGCCTCGGCCGCGGCGGTCAACGCTTTGAAGGTGGCGAAGAAGGACATCGCCGACATCAGGATCGTCGCCCTCGGGGCGGGGGCTGCCGGCATCGCCTGCCTGAAGATGTTCCTGGTGATGGGGGCCAAGCGCGAAAATATCACCATGCTCGATTCCAAGGGCGTGGTGCACACGCTGCGCAACGACCTCTCCCCCGAAAAGGCCGAGTTCGCCCGCGAGACGGAGATGCGCACCACGCTCGAAGCCATGGAGGGTGCCGACCTCTTCCTCGGCGTCTCCGGCCCGGGGCTCCTCACCAAGGAGATGGTGGCGCGGATGGCCGAGCGGCCGATCATCTTCGCGCTCGCCAATCCGACGCCGGAGATCATGCCGGAGGAGGCCCGCGAGGCCTCGCCCGGCGCGCTGATCGCGACGGGACGGTCGGACTATCCCAACCAGGTCAACAACGTCCTCTGCTTCCCCTTCATCTTCCGCGGCGCGCTGGACGTCGGCGCCACCGAGATCAACGACGCGATGAAGCTCGCCTGCGTCGAGGCGATCGCCGGGCTTGCCCGGGAGACCGCGTCGGCCGAGGTCGGCCACGCCTATCGCGGCGAGCGCCTGACCTTCGGGCCGGACTACCTCATCCCGAAGCCCTTCGATCCGCGGCTCCTGCCGACGATCGCCTATGCCGTCGCCAAGGCTGCGATGGAATCCGGCGTCGCGACGCGTCCGGTCGACCTCGAAACCTACAGCGCCCGGCTGAACGCCCAGGTCTACCGCTCCTATTCGGTGATGCGCCGCGTCTTCGACGCCGCCCGGGCCTCGCGCCGCAGCATCGTCTTTGCCGAGGGCGAGGACGAGCGGGTTCTGCGCACCGCCCAGGCGATGGTCGAGGAGACCCAGGACCGGCCGATCCTCATCGGCCGGCCGGACGTCGTCAACGCAAGGCTCGAGCGCGAGGGGCTGAAGATCCGCCCCGGCGAGGACTTCGAGATCGTCAATCCGGAGGACGATCCGCGCTACCGCGACTACTGGGGCACCTATTACGAGCTGATGCGTCGGCGCGGCGTCTCGCCCGATCTCGCCCGCGCCGTGATGCGCACCAACACGACGGCCATTGCCGCCGTCATGGTGCATCGCGGCGAGGCCGACAGCATGATCTGCGGCACCTTCGGCGAGTATCGCTGGCATCTCGGCCATCTCGGCCAGATCCTTTCGACCGAGATGCTGCATCCTGTGGCGGCGCTGTCGCTGATCATCCTCGACAAGGGCCCGCTGTTCATCGCCGACACCCATGTCCACATGACGCCGGACGCCAGCCAGGTGGCCGAGACGGTGATCGCCGCGGCACGGCATGTCCGCCGCTTCGGCGTCGAGCCGAAGATCGCCCTCTGCTCGAGCTCGCAATTCGGCAACCTCGACAACGAGTCCGGCCGGGTGATGCGCGGCGCGATGAAGATCCTCGACGAGAAGCGGCTCGACTTCGCCTATGAAGGCGAGATGACCACCGACACCGCCCTCGACGACGAGCTGCGCGACCGGCTGTTCCCGGGCGGGCGGCTGGAGGGCCGGGCGAACGTCCTCGTCTACGCCAATTCCGACGCGGCCGGCGCGGTCCGCAACATCCTCAAATCGGTGTCGGGCGGCCTCGAGGTCGGCCCGATCCTGATGGGCATGGGCAACCGCGCCCATATCGTCACCCCCGGCGTCACCGTGCGCGGCCTCCTCAACACCGCGGCGCTGGCCGGCTCGGCGGTGTCGAGCTACGGCTGACGCGGGCAGGGGCCGGAATGGCGGAGCGGCAGCGACCGGGGGGATCGCTGCCGCGGACCGAAAGGTGTGTGGGGGCATGGACCCTTCGGCCGAACGCGCGACGGTCGAGGCAGTCGGCGCACCGTGTGGCCGCCGCCGCCGGTAGTGCCTGTGCTCAGGCCCCCGACAGCCCGCCGAGCATCTTCTCCGTGCGGAGTTCGTCCAGCCGGGCGGCTTCCTTGCGCGCCTCCTCGGCGTCGCGCAGCGTCTTCGTCACGGTCACCGTGGTGTGCACGAGCATGATCGCGGCCATGGCGTAGAAGCCCTTGGCGGCGAAGCTCGCCTCCAGGAAGTAGATGCCGCCGGCCATCATGCCCGCCGCGACGACGAAGGCGACGACGGTGAAGAGGGAGAAGGCGCTGCCGGGAAGGCTCTTGATCTCGTTCATGGGGATGTCCTTGTCCTTGGTCGGGTGAGTGGGAATCGCTTCGTCAGGTCAGGTCAGGTCAGGTCAGGTCAGGTCAAGTCAGGTCGGGGGAGGGCGTCACCCCCCGGAGGTGCCGCCGGCGCGCTGGCGCAGCCGCTCCATGACGGCGGCGCCGGAGTTTTGCCGGGCAGGGCCGCAGCCGGCCTCGGCCAGCTTGTCCTCGATGGTCGAGGATCCGGTCCCGCAGCCCTGGCGCGCCATGACCGCGTCCTCGGCGGCCTGGGCGTCCTCGATCCTCTGGAGCGTCTTTTCGGCGTCGGCGATGCGCGACAGGCCGGCCGCGCCGGTGCGCCCGTCGAGCTGATGCACCCTCGATCGCACCGAGACGAGGTCGCGGCTGCGGCAGAGGCGGCGCAGGCGCGATTCGCATTCCCTCAGATAAGGCTTGCGCCTGGACAATTCGCCGCGCAGCCGCTCGACGCCCTTGCGGCAGAGGTCCCGCTCCGCCTCGATCTCGGCGATCTCCTCGGCGCCTTCGCCGGCGAGGCCTTCGAGCCCCTTGCCCATGGCTGCGACGACGCGGGTCTCGAGGTCGGCGATCCGCCCGTCCAGCCGCTGCAGCTGCACCTCGTCCCGGGCGAGGCCCGCCTCGGCGATGGCGAAGGCCTTGCGGGCATCGTCGAGGGCGCTGGCCGCTTCGCGGATCTGCTGGCCGAGGATGGTCGCCGCGTTGCGCGCAGCGATGTCTTCGGCCGCCTCATGGGCCCGTCCCCTGGCGATGGTGGTCATCAGTCTGAACATGGTCAGGTCTCTAGTTGACGACATAAGAGCATTGCTCTTATCGGCACCATACGCTGGATTTCGCGGCTGTCAATCGCTAAAAGAGCGTTGCTCTTAAAAAACCGAGGATGCAGCCGATGCCCAGAGGTCCCGTCAGAGATGCCGATGAGGTGCGGGCCGACGTGGTCGAAGCCACCGAGCGCCTGATGATCGAGCGCGGCGTGCGGGCGGTGCGGCTGCGCGACGTGATCGCCCGCTCCGGCGTCTCGAACGGCCAGCTCTACGGCGTCTTCGCCTCCCTCGACGAGGCGATCATGACGGTGAACGCGAAGACCCTGCGCCGGCTGGAGGCGCGGCTCGAGCGGGACGCGGCCCAGGCGCAGCCGGTCGAGCGCCTCGTCGCCTTCGCCCGCTGCTACCTCGCCTTCGCTCGCGAGGAGACGCCGCTCTGGCGCGCCCTCTTCGAATATGCGCCGCAGGAGGAGGGGGCCCTCGTCTCCGACATCCGCGCCGACCAGGCGCGGCTGTTCGAATATCCCGCCGCGCCGCTTGCCGAACTCTATCCCGATCTCGGCGCCGACGGCGTCTTCCTGCGCGCCCGCACGCTGTTCTCCGCCGTCCACGGCGTCGTGACGGTCTCGCTGGAAAGCCGCTATGCCGGCGTCACCGTCGAGCGGCTGGAGGAGGAACTCACCGGCCTTGTGCGCGCCGCCATCGCCGGCTATCTGCGCTGAGGGTCAGCCAACTCACACCGGCCTGAACGTCCGCTCCAGCACGTCCAGCCAGTTCCGATGGGCGATCTTGTCGATCAGCGCCTCGCCATAGCCGTGGCGACGCATCGCCTCGAACAGCTTCGGCAGGCCGCTCGCATCGCCGATCGGGGCGGGGATCACCGCCCCGTCGAAGTCCGAGCCGAGCGCGACGCCGTCCTCGCCCAGCCGCTCGACGAGGCCGTCGAGATGGCGGATCATGACGTCGAGGCCGGTGTCGGCGGTCATCCATCCGTCTTCCCGCAGGAAGGCGGTCGCGAAGTTCAGCCCGACGACGCCCCGGCTCTCGGCGATCGCGGCGAGTTGCTTGTCGGTGAGGTTGCGGCTGACCGGGCAGAGCGCATGGACGTTGGAGTGGGTTGCGACCAGCGGCGCGTCCGACAGCCGGGCGACGTCCCAGAAGCCCTTTTCGTTCAGATGCGACAGGTCGAGGAGGATGCCGAGCGCGTTGCAGCGGGCGACCAGCCGCTTTCCTGCATCTGTGAGTCCCTCGCCGATGTCCGGCGAGGACGGAAACCGCATCGGCACGCCATGGGCGAAGATGTTGTCGCGGCTCCAGACCATCCCGATCGACCGCAGCCCCGCCGCATGCAGCACGTCGAGCGTTGCCAGGTCGGCGTCGATCGCCTCGGCGCCCTCGATGTGCATCACCGCCGCCATCGCCCCGCCTGCGAGGGCCGAGCGGATGTCGGCGACCGACCGGCAGACCCGGAAGGCCCCCTTCGAGCCGCGCTCCAGCCGGAACAGGATCGACGCCATGGCGATGGTCGAGGCCGTGGCTTCGGCGATCTCCAGTGGCGCCGGCATCGCCATGTCGTAACCGTTCGTCCCGAAGCGGGACAGATCGAGCCCGCCCCGCGGCGAGGGCGGGAAGATGGCGAAGAGCCCGCCTCGAAAATTGCCCGCCGCAGCCTTGGCGAGATCGATGTGGCCGGACGTGCCGCCTGCAAGGAAGGCCGCGATCGCCGCCTCGCCGCCCTCCATGTAGAGGCGCAGGAGCGCATCGTTGTGGCCATCGAAGACGACGGGTGACTGCATCGGATGATCCCCGGATGTTCGCCTGGAGGCGACGTGAAAGCGACCTTGCCCGTCCGGGCGCTGTCGAAGAGCTATCATCGGCGTGCCTCGAACACGACGATTCGTCAGTCAAGCCTCGATTTTGCACCGCGCGTCGGCTATCCCGGCCGGGCGCCGCACGCCCCCGCGTCCGCACGCCCGACACCGCCGCATCCCCGCCGGCCGACACCGGATCATCATGCTGAAGCGCTTCTTTGCCTATTACCGGCCATACAAGGGCCTGTTCTTCCTCGATTTCGGCTGCGCCGTCCTGGCAGGGCTGCTCGAACTCGGCTTCCCGATCGCGGTCAAGGTGTTCATCGACACGCTGCTGCCGAGCGGCGACTGGTCGCTGATCGTTGCCGCGACCGTCGGCCTGCTCCTCATCTACGTCTTCAATACCGGGCTGATGGCGGTGGTGACCTATTGGGGTCACATGCTGGGGATCAACATCGAGACCGAGATGCGCCGCAAGGCCTTCGACCATCTGCAGAAGCTGTCCTTCGGCTATTTCGACAACGTCAAGACCGGCCATCTCGTCGGCCGCCTGACCAAGGACCTCGAGGAAATCGGCGAGATCGCCCATCACGGGCCGGAAGACCTGTTCATCGCGATCATGACCTTCATCGGCGCCTTCATCCTGATGCTCTTCGTGCATGTGGAGCTGGCGCTGATCACCGGCTTCGTCGTTCCCGTCGGCGCCTGGCTGACCAGCCGCTACGGCGCGCGGATGACGGCGACCTGGCGGGCGATCTACGCCTCGATCGGCGATTTCAACGCCCGCATCGAGGAGAATGTCGGCGGCATCCGGGTCGTCCAGGCCTTCGGCAACGAGCGCCACGAGCGCCGGCTGTTCTCGGCCAACAACGCCGAATACCGCCGGCGCAAGCTCGACGCCTACAAGATCATGTCCTGGTCCCAGTCGCTGAACTACTTCTCCATGCGGCTGACCCAGGTCATCGTCATGGTGGCCGGCACCTGGTTCGTCATCGATGGCGACCTGTCGAATGGCGGCTTCGTCGGCTTCCTCTTGCTCGTCGGGGTGTTCTTCCGCCCGGTGGAGAAGATCGCCGCGGTGATCGAGACCTATCCGAAGGGCATCGCCGGGTTTCGCCGCTATGTCGAGTTCCTCGACACCGAGCCGGAGATCGAGGACCGCGACGGTGCGGTCGCCGTCGCGAGCGTCGAAGGAACGGTGGAGTTCGACCGGGTGCGCTTCGGCTATCTCAGCGACCGGCCGGTGCTGGACGGCGTCAGCTTCATCGCCCGGCCCGGCGAGACGATCGCCTTCGTCGGCCCGTCCGGCGCCGGCAAGACGACGATCTGCGCCCTCCTGCCGCGCTTCTACGAGGTCGAGGCCGGGGCGATCCGCATCGACGGCATCGACATCCGCGACATGACGCTCGCCTCGCTGCGCGACCATGTCGGCGTCGTCCAGCAGGACGTCTTCCTGTTCGGCGGCACGGTGCGCGAGAACATCGCCTATGGCCGGCTCGACGCCAGCGAGGAGGAGATCGTCGCCGCCATGCGCCGGGCCTCGCTGGAGGACACCGTCGCCGCCCTTCCGAACGGCCTCGACACCATCGTCGGCGAGCGGGGGGTGAAACTCTCCGGCGGCCAGAAGCAGCGCCTGTCGATCGCCCGGATGTTCCTGAAGGACCCGGCGATCCTGATCCTCGACGAGGCCACCTCGGCCCTCGACACCGAGACCGAGCGGGCGATCCAGGCGTCGCTGGCCGAATTGTCGAAGGGCCGAACCACCCTCGTCATCGCCCACCGGCTGTCGACCGTGCGCCATGCCGACCGGATCTGCTTCGTGTCCGGCGGCAAGATCGTCGAGACCGGCACCCATAAGGAACTCATGGCCGCCGGCGGCGCCTATGCCCGGCTCGTCGCCGCCCAGGCCGACATCGTCGAACCCCTGGCCGGCAGCGCCCGCGAAATCATGCCGACGCTCTGAGCCGGCGTAGCCGGTGCCCGCCGCCGGTCACCGGCGGCGGGCCATTCGTCGTCCGGTCTTCCACCACGAGGGGCCGGCGAAAGACCGCCGGCCGCCCCGAGACTGTCCCCGTCGCCGGGGTCAGCCCTTGCCGTGGAACTTCTGGAAGTCGCGGCTCTCGTGGCGGGTGCCGTACCAGATGGCCCCGGCGACGATGGCGATCGAAGCGATGAGGCAGACCGCCGTGCCGAAGCCGGAGTTGGCGAAGGTGAAATAGGCTTCAGTGCCGTCCCACTGGGTGATGGGCGATGTGTTCATGGTCGCGTGTCCTTCTCTGGCGTTGCGGTCCTATTCGGCGGGAACGGCGGCCGGGGTGCCGGTGCCGAGCGGCGACATCACCGGCACGGCCGGGCGGGTCATGCCTTCCGGATAGGCCTCGATCGGCACCTCGACGAGGTCGAGGCCCATGATCTCGACGTCCCGCGGCACCCGCAGAGTGCCCGTCGCCTTCATGACGGCGGACATCGCGTAGCCGGGGATGAAGCCGAGGGCCCCCATCACCACGAGGCCGACGAGCTGGCCGGTCAGCGACACCGGCGGCATCTCGCCGACATTGGGGTAGCCGGCGGCGAAGAGGCCGACGGCGAGGACGCCCATCGCTCCGCCTGCGCCATGGACGGCGACCGCACCGACCGCGTCGTCGATGCCGGCGCGCTCGATGGCGGTGGCGATCATCGGGGCGACGAAGCCGGCGACGGCGGCGATGGCGAAGGCCAGCGGCGGGTACCAGAGGTCGAGGCCCGAGGCCACGGAGATGATGCCGACGAGGCCGCAGGACATCATCCAGAACGGGTCGCGGGTCTTCACCCAGCCGCCGATGATGCCGCCGGCAAACCCCATGACGGTGTTGAAGGCGAAGGCCGACAGGGTCGTCGGCTGGCCGAAGATGTTGGTCCACTGGGCGCCGGAATTGTAGATGATGCAGCCGCCGAGGAAGCCGAAGAAGCCGACGATGATCAGCATCAGGCCGACGACGGTGAGCGGCACCGAATGGGCCTTGATGGCGTTCGGCGTGCCGTCGGCATTGTACTTGCCGATGCGCGGGCCGAGATTGATCAGGACGCCGAGGGTGAAGGCGCCGGCGACGAGATGGACGCAGCCGGCGGCGCCGACGTCGTGGAAGCCGAATTCCGTCGTCAGCCAGCCGGCCGGATGCCAGCCCCAGGCCGCCGCGAGGATCCAGATCACCGAGCCGAGCACGATCGACAGCATCAGGAAGGCGGTCAGGCGGATCCGCTCGATCACCGCGCCGGACATGATCGAGGCGGTGGTCGCGGCGAACAGCGCGAAGGCCGCCCAGAACACGCCGGTGGCGTTGTCGGACAGGTTCGGGCCCATGGCGCTCGACCAGGGCAGGGCGGCGTCCGCCCCGTCGGAGATGGTCAGGCCGGTCGGAAAGGCGTTGTAGATCCACCAGCCGAAGAAGAAGAAGGTCGGCACCACGAAGGCGAAGGCGAGGAGGTTCTTGGTCCCCGCCGCCAGCACGTTCTTGGCCCGCGACGCGCCCATCTCATAGGCGAGGAAGCCGGCGTGGATGGTGATCATCAGGGCGGTGCACCACCAGTAGAAGATCTCCATGTTGACGGCATCGGAGATCTTGGCGCTCGCTTCGAGCGCCGCCACCTTCTGCCCGAGTTCGATGAGCTGCTGTTCCATGGGATTCTCCTTCGGCGAAGCACGGTCGGAGTCCGTCGCCCGGTGGCGACTACTCAGGGGAAACGATGTTCACCGAAGCGAGAATCGTGCCAGCTGGCGCAAGAAGAGCGTCATCCGGGCGTATTTTCTCCACCGACAGCCGCATCCGCCCGCTGAAGGGCAGGATTTCGCGCCGAAAGGGAGCTATTGGGAACGAATGCCCCTGCGGAAGGTTGCCGGCGCCGCCTCCTGTGCCGGCATCGGGACGCGGCGCGCAAGGGCGCCGTGCGCAATATTTGCACACTGAACGAATTCTGTGCGCAGGCTCCAGCTGCCGGGCAGGCGGCGCGACGGCAGTTCCCAAAGCGCGGAGACGGGAGCGCGGAGACGGAAGTGCGGAGACGGGATCGCGGGTCGGCACCCATCTCCCGGCGTCGATCCGGACGCGCTGCCTCAGCCGGTGCGGCCCTGCTGCGGGTAGCAGATGATGGACAGATAGCGCGCCGGCAGCTTCACCAGCTCCTCCGGCCCATGCGGCGCGTCGGCGTCGAAGAAGAAGCTGTCGCCGGGCCGCATGTGGTAGCGGCTGCCCGCGTGGCGATACACGACCTCGCCGTCCAGCATGTAGAGGAACTCCATGCCGTCGTGCTGGAAGGTCGGGAAGACGTCGGAATCGGTGGTCAGCGTGATCAGATAGGGCTCGACGGTGACGCCGCTGGTGTTGTTGTCGATATGGCCGAGGAGGTTGTACTGGTGGCCGGCCCTTGTGCCGCGCCGCTCCAGCTCGACGCCTTCGCCGGCCCGGACGAAGACGGCGTTGCGGGTCTCCTCGAAGCGCCGGAAGAAGGCGGTGAGCGGCACGCCGAGGGCCCGCGACAGGGCCTGGAGCGTCGTCAGCGACGGCGAGATGTTGCCGTTCTCGATCTTCGACAGCATGCCGAGCGAGACGCCCGTCGCCGAGGCGAGGTCGCTGACGGTGATGCCGAGCTTCTTGCGGAAGGCCCGGACCTCGTGGCCGATCGCCGCCTCGAGATTGTTCACCTTGGCCTCGCGGACCGCATGGGGATCCTGCGTCAGGCCCGGCGACGTGCCGCCCCCGTCCTTGCTCCCGCCCTTGCTCGCTCGGCTGGTCGTCTCGCCTGGCCCGGACATGTCGATCACTCCCCGCATCGTCCCTGCAGCTATCCTCCGGGTGAACGGATTTCAACTGTCAGGAAACACACCGGGCTCGCGAGGCGGAGAGGCGCCGCATCGGATGAAGCCCGCAAGCCGGACCATGCCGGACATTTCGCCTGCCTTGCGCCCTCTTCCGCCTCAGGCGGCCGGAAGCGGGATCAGGTCGGCCGGGTCCCAGTCGAGGGCGACAAGCGAACCGACGGCGATGTCGGCGCTGCCGCCGCGCTGGACGATGGCCTTCATTATCGCCCCCTATGACCGGGCCCGGCGCGGCGTGGCGATGGTGCCCCAGGGACGCGAGATCTTCCCGCTCCTGTCGGTGAAGGAGAACCTCGAGACGGGCTTCGCGCCCCTCCACCGCCGCGACCGCACCATTCCCGACACGATCTTCGAGCTGTTTCCGGTGCTGAAGTCGATGCTCGGGCGGCGCGGTGGCGACCTGTCCGGCGGCCAGCAGCAGCAGTTGGCGATCGGCCGGGCGCTCGTGACGCGGCCGCGTCTGCTCCTGCTCGACGAGCCGACCGAGGGCATCCAGCCGTCGATCATCAAGGACATCGGCCGGGCCATCGAATGGCTGCGCGAACAGGGCACGATGGCGATCGTCCTGGTCGAGCAGTACTTCGACTTCGCCCGCGACCTCGCCGATGACTTCGTCGTCTTGGATCGCGGCGAGGTCGTGGTCGCCGGCGACCGTGCGGTGATGGCCCGCGACGAGGCGGAAGTGCGGCGCCACCTGACCGTCTGAGCCTGGAAGCAATCGTCGGACCGAAGACGGGCCGCCGGCCAATTGCTGTGATTCAGTGCCGCGTCTGCTGCCGATGAAGAGGGTCAGGCGGTCGCCAGCGATGGCGCCGAGACCGGCACCGGCGCCCGCGCGCCCGGCTGCCCGACGAGGCCCAGCAGGCGCAACCGGTGGAGGTCGATCCTCCGGGGATTGTGCTCCCGGGCGACTTCCACCGCGATCGCCCGGATCAACTCGTCCTTCAATTCCGGATTGTCCGCGAGATAGGGCGGCACCTTCTTGTCGTACCCGAAATTGATGTGCTCGAAGCCGAATTCGTCCCTCTTCCGGATGAAGTCCGGAATTTCGTGGACGTTCTCGACGACGATGGTCATGTGCCCGACGATGACGACCTTCGTCTTCGCCTGCTTCTTCGCCTCGATCATGCGTCCGACATTGCGAACGACCTTCTCGAACCGCGAACCGGCATTGACGGTCTCGTGGATTTCCTTGGTCGCGGCGTTCAGCGAGAAGGAGATGATGCTGAAATTCTCGGCGATCTTGCGCGCCATATCCTCGCTCAGCGCCGTCCCATTGGTCAGGAGCGCCATCTTTGCGCCGTGGCCGGCCCAGTGATCGATGAAGCGCTTCGCCGACTTCAGGATCAGCGGCTCGCCGCCGAGCAGGGTCACGGTGGGCCGCGACTTCGGGATCTCGATGTTCTGCGTGATGACTTCTTCGGTGAGCTCGACGCGGCTGTCGTGATTCTGCGAGCACATGATGCAACGGATGTTGCATTTCTCGCCGAAGCTGAACAGCACCCGCTTCAGGTCCTGGTCGTAGTCGTGGTCCAGCATCGGCTCGACCGGCGAGACCTGCGGCAGGGTGCAGCCCTTCATGCACTTCAGCGTTCCATCGATCTCCTGCTGGCGGAACGTCTTGATGCGCTCGTCATTGTAGATGGTCTTCAGGCTGGTCTTGTAGATGTTGCCGACAGCGGCGGGCTGCAGGTGGCAGCAGGGAAAAACGTCGCCGTTCTCCCGGATGTACAGGCTGTCATGCACCCAGGTGCAACGCTTGCGCTCGGTCATCGAGTTGCTCCGGGTGAGGGGGGACCACTCAACCCTCGTTGGATACCACGGGGCACGCAGCCACGGTCACGCGGCAGCCTAAGCGGCCTCGGTGGCGAGTTCAATCTCGAACCCCTGCCACCGGTCGGGCGGCGCATGCTCCCCATTTCTTGACCGTCGTCCGCCCGCGTGCACCAATCCTCTGAAAATGACAGGGGAGAGATGCCGTGCCGAGCCCCACCGTCCCCGTTCTCGTCGCCGGTGCAGGGCCGACCGGCCTTGCGTCCTCTTCCGCCTCAGGCAGCCGGAAGCGGGATCAGATCGGCCGGGTCCCAGCCGAGGGCGACGGGCGTGCCGACGGCGATGTCGGCGCCGCCGCCGCGCTGGACGATGGCCTTCATCTCCCGGCCGGTGCAGTCGACGAAATAGGTGCTGGCGCTGCCCGAGAACAAGCGACGGACGACGGTGCCGCGAAGCTGCCCCGCCCGGTCCCCGTCAACGCCTGCCGGCGCGGCCGCGATCCGCACGCGCTCGGGGCGGATCGCGCAGCGCAGCCGGCCGGCGGCGGCGCTCGTTCCCTGCGGCAGGGCGATCGCGGTGACTTCGTCGAGCCGCAGCCGGCCGCCGGAAACCTCGCCGGTGAGGATGTTGGCCTCACCGAGGAAGGTCGCGGCGAATTCGCTCTTCGGCCGGTCATAGATCTCCTCCGGCGCGCCCTCCTGGACGATCCTGCCGTCCTTCAGGATGCCGATCCGGTCGGAGATCGACAGCGCCTCGTCCTGGTCGTGGGTGACGAAGATGGTGGTGACGCCGACCTCGCGCTGGATCCGCTTCAGCTCCACCTGCATGTCGGTGCGCAGCGCCTTGTCGAGGGCCGACAACGGCTCGTCGAGGAGCAGCACCCGCGGCTTGGTGACGATGGCCCGGGCGAGCGCGACGCGCTGGCGCTGGCCGCCGGAGAGCTGGTGCGGCCGGCGCTTGGCAAGCGCGCCCAGCTGCACGAGGTCCAGCGCCTCGGCCACCGCCCGGCGCACGGCCTCGCCCGTCTCGCCCCGCACCTCGAGCCCGAAGGCGACGTTGCCCTCGACGCTCATGTTCGGAAACAGCGCATAGTTCTGGAACACCATGCCGATGCGCCGCCGGTTCACCGGCACGTTTTCCACCGCCTCGCCGTCGATGCGGATCGAGCCCTGGTCGGGGAACTCGAAGCCGGCGATCATGCGCAGGAGCGTCGTCTTGCCGGAGCCGGAGGGGCCGAGCAGGGCATAGAAGCCGCCGTCCTCGAAGGCGATCGAGACGTCGTCCACCGCCTTGTGGGCGCCGAAGGTGAGGCTGACGTTCTGGACTTCGACACGCGCCATTACTGATCGCCTCCAAAGCGGAAAAACCGGGATACGACGAGCATCAGGCTCATGGAGAACACGATGATGATCGTCGAGACGGCGTTGATTTCGGGGGTGAAGCCCTTGCGGATCGCCGCATAGATCTCGACCGGCAGCGTCGTCTGGCCGGGTGTGGCGAGGAAATAGGAGACGACGAACTGGTCGAAGGAGACCGCGAAGGCGAAGAGGCCGCCGGCGACGATGCCCGGCGCGATGCAGGGCAGCGTCACCTTGCGTGTCGTCTGCCATGAGCTGGCGCCGAGCGAGGCGGCGGCGTCCTCGAGATCCTTGGAAAAGGTCTGCAGCCGCGCCGAGACGACGATGATGACGTAGGGCAGCGCCAAAGCGACATGGCCGAGCAGGATGGCATGCAGGCCGCGGCCGATGCCGGTGCCGAAGAAGAAGATCAGCATCGCCGTGCCGGAGATCAGCCAGGGAATGGCGATCGGCGGGAACAGCAGCGCCTGCAGCACCCGCTTGCCGCGAAATTCGTAGCGGAAGAGAGCGAGCGAGGCGGCCGTGCCGAGGACCGTGGCGAGGATCGTCGTCATGACGGCGATCTGGAGCGAGTTCAGCGTCGCGGCGATCAGCCCGTCGTTCTGCGCCAGCGCCGCATACCACTCCGTCGTGCCCTCGAAGGGCAGCTGGTAGAAGGGCGAGGCGTTGAAGGACATCGCCGCCATGATGACCAGCGGCAGATAGAGGAAGAGAAGGACGAGGCCGATATAGGCGCGGCCGAGGCCGGACAGGAAGGCGGGGGCGCGGATCATGCGGCTTTCCTCAGGACCGGGGCCGCGACGAGCAGGATCAGGAGCACGACGGCGAGGAGGATGAAGGAGAGGGCGGCGCCCAGCGGCCAGTTGTAGACGGCGGTAAACTGGTCCTCGATCACCGTGCCGTAGAGCGTGCCGCCACGCCCGCCGAGAATGCGCGGCTCCATGAACGAGCCGACGACCGGGATGAAGATCAGCGCCGAGCCGGCGAGGACGCCGGGCAGCGCCAGCGGCACGACCACCCGGCGAAGGGTGGTGAAGCGCGAGGCGCCGAGCGAGCGGGCCGCCTCGATCAAGGCGTCGTCGATCGCCTGCAGGCTGAGATAGCAGGTCAGCACCATATAGGGCAGATACGAGTGGACGAGCCCGATGACGACGGCCGGATAGGAATACATCAGGTCGAAGGTGACCTCGAAGGGCAGGACGGCGTTCAGCGCCGTGTCGAGGATGCCGCCCTCGCGCAGCACCATCGACCAGGAGAAGACCCGCACCAGCGAGTTGCTCCAGAACGGCAGGATGACGAGGAGGAAGATCGCCTCGCGGGCCCGCCCCCTGAAGATCTTGGCGAGGACATAGGCGGCGGGAAAGCCGACCAGCACGCAGATCAGCGTCACGAGCAGCCCGAGCTTGAGCGAGCGCCAGAGCAGCGTCGCGTAGAGCGGGTCCGAGAAGAACGCCGCGTAGTTGGCGAGCGTCAGCGACGACGACTGCTCGCTCGGCGACATCGAGGTCAAAAGCGAGAAATAGACCATCGCCGACAAAGGCAGGAAGATCGCCAGCGTCAGCCAGGCATAGGCGGGCGTCAGCAGCGGCAGCGCCCGCGCCAGGCCGTTGTCTCGAGTCGTGCCGGTGGTGGCCATGATCCTCATCCCTGCCGGCGGCGCTGCGGTGCAGCCTGCCGCTCGTCTCGATATTCGCCCCGGCCGCCCCCGGCCGCCCCCGGCCGCAATCGGCCGTCCCCCGGCCGCAATCGGGTCCGCCTGCGGCCGGGGCGAGACGCTTCGTCAGTTCGCGCCGACCTTCAGGCCCTGCCAGACCTTCAGATATTCCTCGCGCTGCGCGTCGGTGATCGGCTCCTGGAACTGGACGCGCGCGGCGACCTCCGGTGCGCCCATGACCTTTCGGTTGAAGCTGTCCTCGGGCAGCGCCGCGACGGCCCGCTGGCTCGCCGACACCGGCGCGCCGACGCTTCTGTCCCACTCGGTGTAGAATTCGGGCGAGAGCATGTAGTTGATGAACGTCTCCGCGCCCTCGACATTGGTCGAGCCTTGCGGAATGGCGAATGTGTCGAGCCAGCCGACGGCGCCTTCCTGCGGCACGGCGAGGGAGACCGGCAGGTTGAACTTCACCTTGGCGCGGCCCGCGGAACCCGACCAGTAGGTGCCGAGGTCGATCTGGTTCGACGCGACCATCTGGTTCCAGTCGTTCTCCGAAGACCAGAAGGTGCGGATGTTCGGCAGGAGCTCGGTCAGGGACTGCTTGACGGCCTCGATGTCCTTGACGTCGTTGATGCTCTGCCCGGTGGCGAGCGCCCCCAGCTGGATGGCCTCGACGGCGTCGTCGCGGATCGTCACGCGGCCCTTGTGGTCGGCCTTCCACATCTCCTCGATCGAGGTCGGCGGGGTGTCGAAGGCCTTGTCGTTGATGGCGATGGTGGTCAGGCCCCAGGTCCAGGGCACGCCATAGGTCTTGCCGTCGACATTCAGCATCTTCGACTGGGCCTGCGCCTCGTTGAGGTCGCCGTAATTGGCGATCTTGGCGGTATCGATGGGCTGGACCAGCTTTTCGTCGAGCGCCTGCTGCATGAAGGCGGCGTTGATCATCACGACGTCGTAGAGGCCGGGATTGGTCCTGAGCTTCGTCAGCATCTCCTGTTCGGAGTTGAAGAAGTCGTTGACCACCGTGTCGCCGGTCATCTCCTCGAAGGCCTTGGTGGCGAAGGGCTCGTCGGCGCCGTAGCCCTTCCAGTTGAGGACGTGGAGGTCCTTCGCCATCGCCGTCGTGGCGGACAGGAGCAGGCCGAGGCCCGCGAGGATTGCCGTTGTCTTGTTCATCGCTGGTTTCCTTTCGGCCGTCTGCGGCCGGTTCAATGACCCATGTTCGTCGTGCCGGTTCTTTGCCGGTCTTGGTCCGCAAGGGACAGGAAGCGGATGATCTCGTCGTGGGACGGGCCGCAGGCGCCGCCGCGCCGTGTCACGGAAATCGCCGAGGCGGCATTGGCGTATCTGACCGCATCGGCGGCGGAGAGGCCGCGGGCGAGGGCTCCGACGAAGGCGCCGACATGGGTGTCGCCGGCGCCGTTGGTGTCGATCGCTGCGACGGCGAAGCCGGGCACTTCGACCGGTGCGGCCTCGCGCGTCAGGAGATGGGCGCCGTTCTCGCCGTCGCGCAGCACGATGCCGCCGGCGCGCGGCATGCGGCGCGAGAGGATCGCGGCGGCTGCATCGAGGCTCGCCTCGCCGCCGGCGATGGCCGCGATCTCGCGCCTGTTGGCGCTCATCCAGCTGCTGCGCGCCAGGATCCGGGCGAGGGCATCGGCGGGAATGTCGGCGACGACCGGTGTCGGATCGAAGATGACTTGAACGTTCTCATCGAGCGCGTCGACGAGGGCGAGAACGGCCTCGCGGCTGTCCGGATAGGTCAGCAAGTAGCCGCTGACGGCCAGCCAGTCGCCCGGCGCCATCAGCTCGGCGAGGGTCTCCAGATCCTTGGCATGGGCCTCGGCGCCGGGAAAGGAGACGAAGGAGCGCTCGGCATCCGGCGTGATCAGCACCACGCAGTTGCCGCTGTCGATGCCGGCGAGCGGCGGCAAGAGGACGTCGATGCCCTCGGCGGCGAGGAACGCCCGCAGCGCGTCGCCGTCCGGCCCGGTGCCGAGATAGCCGCCGCAGGCGGTGGCAAGGCCGGTGCGCCGGGCCGCCACCATCATGTTGACGGCACCGCCCGGCGAGCGGGCGAAGCGCGTCGCCATCAGTTCGTCCGCCCGGCGGGGCAGGCCGGGAACGTGATAGACATAGTCCATCACCGCGCCGCCGATATGGACGAGCCGCGCCATGGTCAGGCCGCTTCCGTCGGATTCGTCGGCGCGGCGGCATGGCGAAGCGCGAGCAGCCCCTCGGCGAGCCGTGCCGCATGAGCGAGGTCGAAGCCCTCGAGCTCGGCGATCCGGGCGACCGGCAGGCCGGACTGGCCGCTCGCAGCGCCGGCCATGGCGCCGGCGATGGCGCCGATCGTGTCGGTGTCGCCGCCGAGATTGGCGGCGATGACGGCGGCGCGCCAGGGATTGCCGTTGGCGGCGGCCACCACCGCGAAGGCGGCCGGGATCGATTCCTGCGAGGCCACCGAGGTGCCGACGAGGTCGACGATCGCTGCAATGGCCGTCTGTTCGTTGACGCCGGAGACCAGCTCGCGGGCCCATGCGATGCGGGCCGCGATGTCCGGTGCGGCCGTCCAGGCGCCGACATGACGGGCGGCCCGGGCCGCCTCGATGCCGCGCTCGGCCGCCTCGTTCCAGCCCATCCCGTCGATCGCGGCGCTGATCGCCGCGGCGACGGCGGCGGCCGAGGCGATGGCGACGCTCGTCGCGTGGGTCGCAGCGCAGCTCTCTTCCACCTTGGCGACCAGCCGGTCGAGCGGATCGACCGGCCATGCGATTCCCACCGGCGCGATGCGCATCGCCGCGCCGTTGGTGGTGCCCTCGCGGCCGGCCTCTTCGGGGGCCACGCCGTCGCGGATCAGGTCGATCGCCCGCTTGGTGGAGGGGCCGAGGAGGTCGTAGCTGCCGCGCGCCTTGACGTCGGCCTCCCAGGCGAGCAGCCGGCCCACCCAGGCGCCGTGGTCGAAGCGGTCGGGGCTTTCCAGAAGCTGCTCGGCCAAGAGCAGCGTCTGCTCGGTGTCGTCGGTGATCATGCCGGCGGGCAGCCCCCGCGAGACCGGATGATCCTCGCTCGGCGGCACGAACCGCTCGACATAGCCGTAGCTCCGCCGGATCTCGTCCGGCGACAGCAGCTGCGTCGGCATGCCGAGGGCGTCGCCGAGCGCGCCGCCGACGAGCGCCCCCATGGCGCGGTCGAATTGCTGGTCGTTGGCGTCGGCCATGGTCAGAACTCTCGATGCAAGGCGAAATGGGAGGGATTGAGCAGGCTGGTGATGTGCTCCATCACGCGGCCTTCGCGGGTGCGGATGACGCGGCGGGTGCGCAGGAACATCGCCCCCGGCGCGCAGCCGATGATGCCGGCGTCCTCGGCCCCGAGGGGCACGACGTCGATCCACTCCTCGCCGTGATCGGGGTGGAGCCCGGCCTCGCGCAGCGTCGCCTGCAGCGAGCCGTCGCGCAGGCCCTTCACCGGCAGGGTCTCGATCTCGGGCATCATCGGGATTCGGGAATGTTCGATCGAGATCGCATGGCCGTCCACGGCATGGGTGCGGATGCGGTCGAGGGCGATGAATTCGGAACTTTCCAGGCCGAGCTTTTCGGCGAGCGCCGGGTCCGAGACGATCTCCAGCCGCAGCGTCCGCGTGACGGCGTTGGCACCGGCCTTTTCCAGCGCCTTGGTCCAGCCCGCCTCGTCGGCGACGACGTTGCCGTCGAAGGTGACGAAGGAGCCGATGCCGACGCTGGTGGTGATCAGGCCGCGCCGCGCCAGCTCGCTGAGGCTCTTGCGGACGGTCGAGCGGCTGACCGAGAAGCGCCGCACCAGCTCGTTCTCGCTCTGCAGCTGGTCGCCATGGGCGAGCTGGCCGGAGCGGATCTCCTTCTCCAGGATCCGGGCGATCTTCTCCGGCTTGCCGGAGGCGACCGCTGAGGAAGCCACTGTTCGCACCACTGTCTGAACCTGTCCATAAAACCTGTCTGGACTTGTACTTTTCAGGATTGGGGGCGGCGTGTCAATCGGGAAGTCGCGGGACCGGTCGGTCTCGAGGGAGAAAATCGTCATGCCCGCGCCCGGCTGCACGAACGGCGATCGTGTGAAGCCCGCGCGGCGCCGTTCGAAGACCGGGGCCGGCGGTATGAGGAGAGGCCTCCGGCGACACGGGGCTCCCGCATCGGCCGCTCCATCGGGACGGATATGCCTCCCCCCGAAACGAAAGAGGCCCGCGCCGGAGCGCGAGCCTCTCACATCCCTTGCCGGCGAAGCTTCGCCGGCTGTCCGCTCGATCAGGCGGCGGCGGGCCGGCCCGCAAGGCCCGGCGTGCGCAGCGAGGAATCGGCGGTGGCGATGAAGTCCTCGGCAAGGTCGGTCCGGCTGCGCGTCGCGAGGCTCACGACGACGAAGAGGGCGGCCGAGACCGGGAAGCCGAGGATGCCGGCGTTCAGCCCGAGGATCGAATTGCCGGTCAGATACATCGCGACGACGAAGATGCCGCCGCCGACGATCGAGGCGAGCGCGCCTGCCGCCGTGCCGCGCTTCCAGAAGAACGCCCCGACGATCGCCGGAACGATGACCACGAGGCCGGTCGAGGCGGCGACCGCGAGGACCGCGATCAGGCTGAACTGCATGGCGGCGAAGCCCAGCGCGATCAGCGAGATGATCGGGATGATCAGCTTGCCGATCATCAGCTGCTTGCGGTCGTCCGTCCGGGTCGCGACATTGGCGTAGACGTCGCGGGCGACCATCGAGGAGAGCGTCAGGAGGATCGAGTCGATCGTCGAGACGGCCGCCGCCAGGATGCCGACCATGACGACGACGCCGAGCACCGGCGGCACGAAGTCCGAGGCGAGAAGCGTCGAGGTGGCGAGATCGGCATTGGCGAGGTCGGGGAAGGCGACATAGGCCGAGAAGCCCCAGAGCACCGACACCAGCGTGTAGACGAAGCCGAAGGCGAGGAAGATCATCAGCATCCGCCGCAGCGCGCCGAGCGAGGCGGGCATGAACAGGCGCTGGGAGACCTGCGGGTTGGAGATCGCGAAGAAGAACCACGGGATCGTCAGGCCGAGGAAGGTGGTGAAGGAGAACAGGCCCGGGCCGGGAACCGTCAGCATGGCCGGGTTTCTCTCCGCCACCGCGTCGAACAGGGCCGTGAAGCCGCCGAGTTCGGCGACGACGAAGCCGACGACCGCGACCGAGGCGACGATCATCACGAGGGCCTGAAGGCTGTCGGTCCACATCACCGAGCGGATGCCGGCGATGTAGGAGAAGGCGATGGCGAGCACCGTGGCGACGATGATGCCGGCGCCGAAGGAGATCGCCCCGTCGCTCATGCCGGACAACAGGTAGCCGACGCCGGCGAGCTGGACGGCCGAGTAGGGGATGAGGAAGATGCAGCTCGCCACGGCGGCGGCCATCGCCACCCAGCGGCTGCCATAGCGCGCGCCGAGCATTTCGGAGGGCGTCACGAAGCCGTATTTCTTGCCGACGGCCCAGAAGCGCGGGCCGAAGATCGCCACCAGCGAGACGCCGGCGAAATAGACGATCTCGAAGCCGAGGGCGCCGACGCCGCCCTTGTAGGTGAGGCCGGCGAGGCCGACCATCATGAAGGCCGAATAGGTCGTCGCCGAATAGGAGAGGGCCGAGACGAGGCCGCCCATCGAGCGCCCGCCGATGAAGTAGTCGGACATGGTGGCGGCCGTGCCCGACCGCGACATATAGGCGACGACGACGGAGGCGACGATGTAGATCGCGACGCCGACGAGGATGAGGGTGGTGGTCACTGGTCGTCACTCCCGAAGCTGGCGGTGGCCATGGCGTTGACGCCGATCACCAGGAGGCCGGCGAGGGTCCAGAACAGGAAGGCGCCCTTCCAGCTCTCGACGCTTCCGAGAAGCACGTACGGCACGAAGTAACAGGCTGCGATCAGCAGCGCCATCAAGCCAAGACTGAGTTTTCGCAAGGCAATCATCTCCCAACAAAGCGGGGGTTTCGGGACATTCGATCGGGCAAGGCTTCGCCGTCGCCGGACCGCGGTCCTGCCGACGTCGAGATGTACAGCGCGGTGGCGCGGGGCGCACCGACTTTGTCGTGGAACCGGCGGCTGCGGCCCTGCTGCCGCGCCGTGCCGGACGGGTCTAGCGGCCTGCCAGGCCCTTCAGCCAGGCCAGCACGTCGTCGCTGTCGGTGACGTCGGCGTATTTCTGGCCCATGTCGTAGAGATTGGCGTCGTGAGGCGCCTTGGCCCGGTCGGCGCAGCAATCGGCGGGCACCAGCACGTTGAAGCCGGACTGCACCGCGTCGACGACGCTGGCGCGCACGCAGCCCGACGTCGTCGCCCCGGTGACGACGAGGGTGTCGACGCCGGCGCCGGTGAGGATCGCGGCGAGGTTGGTGCCGAAGAAGGCCGAGGCGCCGTGCTTGACGATCAGCGCGTCCTTGTCGGTCATGCCGCAGGCTTCGTCGATCTCGACGAGGCGGGTGCCGACCATCAGCGCCGCCATGCCGGTCGCCTTCTTCAGCCAGGGCAGGCTGTCGCGCTCCAGCGGCGTGTAGGCGATGGTGGTGTAGATCACCGGCATGCCGGCGGAGCGGGCGAAATCCGTCAGCCGCCGCGTCGCGGCGATCTCGGCGCTCATGTCGGCGGCGGTCGGGTACTGGGTGTCGGAAAAGCCGTAGCTGAAGTCGACGACGAGGATCGCGGGCCTGTCGCCGCGCGGGACGCTCGCGCCGAAGCCGGCATCCTTGTAGACGGTTTCCTGGGTCATGCGGCTTTCCGGCGGCTCGATCGACGATGATGGAAGACCGCCGCGAGCCCTTTCGGACCGCGGCGGAAGCAAGGCGAGGCGCTCAGTTGCGCGCCATCTGCATCTCTTTGACGACGATGTCGCCGTCGATGACGATCGGCTCGTCGTCGAGGAACAGCGAGCAGCCGCGCATCGGGATGTCGAGATGGCAGGCGGTGTCGTTGGGGCCGCCGAGCTCGTTGTTCGGGCCGGTCGAGAACATCACGTTGCCGTAGTAGGAGCGCGGCTCCATGCCCATGCCGCCCGGGAACTCGCCCGGCACCATGCGGTGCCACTTGGCGTGCGGGTTCATGCCCCAGCCGACATGGCTCATGCCCATGCCGCGCTTGTCGTTGAAGCCGTCCATGTAGCTCTTCACCAGCTCGGCATCGAGGCCGCCGCGGATGTCGGTGATCCAGCCCTTCTCGATCGTGTAGGTGATCGGATCGCGGACATACATGTTCTGCGGCAAAAGGATGTCGCCGGGCGCGACGACGATCTGGCCGTCGACGCCGTCGTCGTCACCGCCGGTGAAGACGAAGCCCGAGGGCCAGTGGTCCCAGCGGCCCGGCTCGTCGGTGCAGGCATATTCGGTGATCGTCGGATAGGTGTTGAGCTTGTAGGTGACGTCGGTGCCGTGCGGCGAGGTGATGCGCATCACCTTGGCCTTGGCGAGGATCTCGCCGCCGATCTCCACCTTCTCGCGGATCTCCTTGGTCGGCAGCATGCGGGCCAGAAGCTCCGGCGGCTCGACGGCGGTGAGGATGCGCGTGCCGGCGGCCTGGATCGCCATCTGCTCGGGCGAGAACAGCAGGAAGATGCAGTCGATCAGCATGTCGCAGCGCTTCAGCGCCTCGACCGCGTCGGGCATCGCCGCAAGCCCGGTCTGGCCGACGGCCCAGGCTCCCGTCGGCGGCACCGCGGGCAGGCGCATGTGGTACATCTTGGCGCCGAGCCGCGAGCCGGCCGCCATGAAGGCGTCGGCATAGTCGAGCCGCTCGGAGCCCTGCGTCAGGACGACGAGCTTCTCGCCCTCGGTGACGCCGGACATCTTGAGCTGGTGCAGGCAGATCTCGGTGAAGCTGAACGGATCCATCGTCGCTGTCCTTCCCTGTTCGTCTCGAAAGGCCGTCAGGCCGAAAAATCCAGGACCGCCTCGAGGAAGCCCTCGAGATTGTCCCACGGGATCATGTGGCCGGCACCCTCGACGGTGCGCACCTCGATCGCCGGCGCGAGCTGCCGGATCTCGGCGACGTCCTCGTCGTTTATGACCGGCGCTGCGCCCGCCACGACGAGGCGCATCGGCAGCGTCAGATGCGGCAGGTCCTGGTGGATGTCGTCGGTGTGGAAGCCCTTGAACGCCGTGTCGATGGCATCGAGCTGGCAGGTGTGCAGCCATTCGGCGCGCAGCGCCCGCTGCTCCTCGCTCCAGGTCGGGCAGAATTCCTTCATGTCCTCGGCCGAGCAGCCCTTGTCGGCCATCAGGATCGAGTTCTCGTACCACGGCCATTTCGACGGGTATTCCCGCCGTCCCGGCCCGGAGACCGGCGGATCGACGAGGACGAGGCCGGAAAAGGCATCGGGGGCGAGGCGGGCGGCGCGGATGGCGTTGCGCGCGCCCATCGAGTGGCCGAGGACGATCGGCGTGCCGAGGCCGGCGGCCTTCGCCACCGCGATGGCGTCCCTCGCCATGGCGTCGAGGGAATAGTCGAGCTCGCCCGCCTGTGAGAGGCCGCGGCCGCGCACGTCGAGGACGTGGACGTCGAACGTCTCGGCCAGCCGCTCGGCGACGAAGCCCCAGGTGATCGCCGGCGAGGTGATGCCGGGAATGAGCAGCATCGCCGGGCCGTTGCCGGGATAGCGGATCAGGTGCTGGCGAATGCCGTTGGCGTGGACGTTGTAGCCGAAGGCCATGAGGGCTCCTCCTGGGATTTCGTCTTCTGTCCGGATCAATACATGCCCGAAAGCAGCGTGCCGCCGCCGGGCACGCGGGTGTCGAGGCCGAGGGCCTTCAGCATCGACCAGGTGGTGGCGATGGCGGCCGTCAGCACGGGCTTGCCGGTCTGCGCCTCGACCATCGAGACGGCGGCGAGGGACGGCATCTGGACGCAGGCCGACAGGACGATCGCGTCGACGTCGCCGACTTCGAGCTCCGACACGATGCCCGGCAGCTTGCCGGTGTCGTGGGCGGCGACGGCGAGATTGTCGGAAATCTCCAGCGCCCGCGAGGTCGTGACCTCGATCCCCTCATTGGCGATGTAGTCGACCACCATGGCGGTCAGCGGCTTCATGTAGGGCGCGACGACCGCGACCTTCTTGGCGCCGATCGCCTTGATGCCGTCGCACAGGGCGCCGGCGGAGGTGACCACCGGGGCCGGGTTGCCGTTGTCGACCGTCACCTGGTGCAGGCGCCGGGCGGATTCGTTGTGATAGCCGTGGCCCATCGACATGATCGCGACGAGGCAGGCATAGCCCATCACGTCGACCCTCGCGTCGGAGAGTTCGAGGGCGCAGCGGTCGCTCTGGCCGTCCATCGCCGCGAGCTCTTCCTTGGTCACGTGCTTCATCCGCATGCGCGACGAATGGAAGGTGAAGCGCTCCGGTGCGATCGTCTCGCGCAGGCGCAGCAGCGCCGGGATCTCCGTCTCCATGGTGACGTTGGAACTCGGAACGATCTGGCCGATGCGGATCGGTGTCATGGGCGCAACCTCGATAATGTCATTTCCATGATGCTACGCCAATTGTTTGTATAGAAACAAGTTCCCCCGGCGAGATTTTTCGCATCGTCAGGAAAATCAGTCTGTTAGCCGGCAAATTCGCGAATCCACGCCCAGCTCGCATGACTGATTGACGAAATATTGTGCAGTGCGATGAGGGGGTGCGCCGTCGCGAAGGCCGTCATCCTCGAGGCCTTCCGGATCGTCTCTGCCAGGCGACGGCGGCTTGGATGAAGGTGAGTCTGCGGCGCGGCGCGTCATGCGCGCCGAGCCCCTCAGCAGAGCTTCGCCAGAAGCCGCAGGAACGTCTCGCGCTCGGCCTTCGTCAGGGGCTCGAGCGTCGCCTCGGTGATGCCCTTGACCACCGGGATCGCGTCGCGGATCAGCGCGCGGCCCTTCTCGGTCGACTGCAGCAGGTAGCGCCGCTTGTCGTTCGGGTCTTTCTCGGTGGTCAGGAGGCCCTGATTCTCGAGGCGCGAGATCACCCCCTTCGTCGTCGCGGCATCCATGGCGACGAGGCGCCCCAAGGCGTTCTGCGAGATCGGGCCGGGCTCGGCGAAGAGCCGGAACAGCGTCGAGAACTGGGTCGGCGTCAGCCCGCCGATGGTCGAGCGGGCGAAGATCGTCATGTGGCGCTGATAGGCCTTGCGCAGCAGGAAGCCGACCTGCTCGTCGAGCACATAGCCGAGAAACGGGTCGTCTCCACCACTGCTTGTCGCCACGACGAGGCCCTTTCCCGTTCCGTCCGATCGCTGGTTGCCACGTTCGCGAATGGGCGACAAGCGCGGGTTGCGGGGGCTGCGATGCCGTGCCGGCGGACGGCGCTCCCGGACAGGGTTTTCATCCGAGAATTGTTTGTGTACAAGTGAATTTTTGCGGCAAGCGGTTTTCTTGCCGCCAAGCCATCCGCCGACGGGGGTGACGCAGGACGATGGATCGGTCGATCGAGATTGCCGTGAATGGCACACGCCACGCCTTCGCCGTCGACGACCGGCGCAGCCTCCTCGACGTCCTCAGAAGCGACCTCGGCATCACCAGCCCGAAATATGGCTGCGGCCTCGCCCAGTGCGGCGCCTGCACGGTGCTGGTGGACGGCGCCCCGGCCCGCAGCTGCGTGCTCCGCGCCGCGAAGGCGGACGGCGCGGCGATCACCACCCTCGAGGGACTTGCCGATGCCGGCACCGGCGCGCTGCATCCGGTGCAGCAGGGCTTCGTCGAGGCGGCCGGCGCGCAATGCGGCTACTGCCTGAACGGCATGATCATGTCGGCGCTGGCGCTGCTGTCGGCCAATCCCGAGCCGCGCGAGGACGACGTCCGCTCCGCGCTCCGCCACAATCTCTGCCGCTGCGGGACCCATGCCGAGATCGTCGCCTCGGTGATGCGGGCGGCCGAGCTGATGCGGGAGGCGGGCGGGAGCCCGGCGACCGACGACGCGGCGCCCGGCGAAAGCGCCGGCACCCTTCGGCAGGCCCGCGAAGGAGCCTCCGCGTGAGCGGCGATTACGGGCGCATCCTGGTCTTCCGCGAGGCGGGCGCGGCACGCGAAGTCTTCCTCTCCTTCGACACCTTCGGCATCGCCATCGGCTTCAACGGCCATGTCGATCTCGGCACCGGTATCGAGACGGCGCTGTCGCAGATCGTCGCCGAAGAGCTCGACCTGCCGCTCGACCGGGTCCGCATGGTGCTCGGCGATACCACCCGGACGCCGAACCAGGGGCCGACGATCGCCTCCGAGACGATCCAGATCACCGCAATCCCGCTGCGCCACGCCGCCGCCCAGATCCGCCGCGAACTCGCCCTGCGCGGTGCTAGGCGGCTGAACGCGCCGGCGACGCGCGTCACCCTGGCCGACGGCTCGGTCCGCTGGAAGGACACGGCGGCAACATATGAGAGCCTGATCGCCGGCGAGGAGATCGCGCTGCGGCTGGACGAGGCGACGCCGGTGAAGGACCCGAAGGACTACACCGTCGTCGGCCGCTCGGCGGCGCGGGTGGATCTCCCGGCCAAGGTCACCGGCAGCCATCCCTATATCCACGACGTCTTCGTCGACGGCATGGTCCACGGCCATGTCGTGCGGCCGCCCTATCACGGCCGCGACTCCGGCGCCTTCATCGGCCACAGCCTCGTCGGCTTCGACGAGGCGGCGGTGCGCGCGATGCCGGGCTTCCTCGCCGTCGTCCGGCGGGGCGACTTCCTCGGCGTCGTCGCCGAGCGGGCGGACCAGGCCGAGGCGATCGCCGAGGCCCTGCCGGTGGAATGGCTGCTGCCGCCGGAGCTGCCGGACATGGCGAGCCTCGCCGACACGATCCGCAGCCAGCCGGCGACGCCGCGCAGCTGCGACGCCACCGGCGACTTTGCCGCCGGGATCGCCCAATGCGACGTCCGGCTGGCGCGTTCCTATGTCTGGCCCTATCACCTGCACGGCTCGATCGGCCCCTCCTGCGCCATCGCCGACTGGAATGCCGGCGAGCCGATCGTCTGGTCGGGCTCCCAGAACCCCCACATGCTGCGGGCCGATCTCGCCAATCTGATGCAGCTCGACGAGGCGCGGATCGACATCCGCCGCTACCAGGCCGCCGGCTGCTACGGCCGCAACTGCGCCGACGACGTCTGCGGCGACGCGCTGCTCCTGTCGCATGCCACCGGCCGGCCGGTGCGGGTGCAGCTGACGCGGGCCCAGGAGCATCTCTGGGAGCCGAAGGGGGCGGCCCAGGTGATGGACGTCGAGGGCGGTCTGAAGGACGGCGCCTTCCACGCCTACGGCCTCGATACGTGGTATCCGTCCAATCGCGGCCCGAACCTCGCCCTGCTCCTCACCGGCCGCGTCCCGCCCGAGCCTCGCCCTTCGGACATGGGCGACCGGACGATCATCCCGCCCTACCGGATCGCGCACAAGGCGATCACCGTCCACGACATGGCGCCGATCGTGCGCGCCGCCTGGATGCGCGGCGTCTCGGCGCTGCCCAACACCTTCGCCCATGAGAGTTTCGTCGACGAGCTGGCCTATGAGGCGGGGGAGGACCCGGTCGCCTTCCGCCTCGCCCATATCGACGATCCCCGCACCGCCCATCTCATCCGCGAGAGCGCCGAGAAGGGCGGCTGGGAGGCGCGCACCGCGCCGCGCAAGCGCCGCGAGGGCCGCATGGCCTATGGCCAGGGCTTTGCCTTCGCGACCTATGTCCACGGCGCCTTTCCCGGCACGGCGGCGGCCGCCTCCGCCTGGGTCTGCGACGTCGCGGTGGACATGGAGACCGGCGAGGTGCAGCTCACCCGCGTCTTCGTCGGCCAGGACCAGGGCCTCGTCATCAATCCCGACGGGGTGCGCCACCAGATCCACGGCAACGTCAACCAGACCGCCGGCCGGGTGCTCAAGGAGGCGCTGAGCTTCGACGAGATCACCATCACGGCGCAGAGCTGGGCGACTTATCCGCTGCAGACCTTCCCCGAGACGCCGGCGATCGAGACGATGCTGGTCGAGCGCTCCGGCGATCCGGCCCTCGGCGTCGGCGAGAGCGCCGCTGTGCCGGCCGCCGCCGCCATCGCCAACGCGATCTTCGACGCGACCGGCATCCGCATGCGCGAGGCGCCGTTCACGCCGGAGAAGATGCGCGCCGCCCTCGGCATCGCGGCCTCAGCGCAGCCGGCCGCCGTCGCCGGCCCCGTCGCCGCCCTCTCCTGGCGCGACCGGCTCGCGGCGAAGGGCTTTGCGTCCAGGGGGAGTGCCGCCAATGGCACGGGGGCCCGCAAGATGGGCCTCGCGGCGCTTCTCGGCGGCACGCTGACCGCGGGCGCCCTGGCGCTGCCGATCCACCGGGCGATCCCGCCGACGCCGGCGCCTCCGGCCGCGAGCTTTTCGGCCGAGCTCCTCGCCAAGGGCCGACAGGTCTTCGCCGCCGGCAACTGCGCCGACTGCCACACCGTGCAGGGCGGCTCGCCCAACGCCGGCGGCCTTCCGGTCGAGACGCCCTTCGGCACGATCTACACCTCCAACATCACGCCCGACCCCGCGACCGGCCTCGGCCACTGGAGCTTCGAGGCCTTCGAGCGCGCCATGCGCAAGGGCGTCTCGCGCGACGGCACGAACCTCTATCCGGCCTTCCCCTACACCTCCTTCGCGAAGATGAGCGGCGACGACATGTTCGCGCTCTATGCCTATCTGCAGACGCTCGAGCCGGTGCGCCGGGAAACGCGGCCCGCCGAGATGGCCGTGCCGTTCAACCTGAGGCCGCTCAATGCTGCCTGGAACGCGCTCTATCTCGGCTCCGGGCCGCTCGCGCCGGTGGCCGAGAAGAGCCCCGAATGGAACCGCGGGCGATATCTCGTCGAGGCGACCGGCCATTGCAGCGCCTGCCACTCGCCCCGCAACGCGCTCGGCGCCGAGAAGGGCGGCGACGCGGCCCTCTCCGGCGCGCCGGTCAAGGGCTGGTACGCGCCGGCCATCGCCGGCACGGCCGCCGCAAGCTTCGGCTGGGACGCGGAACGCTTCTACCAGTATCTGCGGACCGGCGTTGCCGGCGATCTCGCCGCCGCCGCCGGCCCGATGGCCGAGGTCGTCGCCAATCTGCAGGAGCTGCCGGACAGCGATATCCGCGCGATGGCGGTCTATCTCGCCTCGCTGGCGCCGGACGCGGCAGGGGTGTCCGGAACCGCCGTCGCGCCAGTGGACGAGCCCCGCAATGCCGCCGTCGGCCCGATGGCGACCCCGCTGCCCGACGCGACGCACCGCCTGTTCGAGAGCGCCTGCGCGGTCTGCCACGAGCCGGCCGTCGGCAATCTGGCGACCGCCGCGCAGGTGCCGCTGTCGCGCAGCGCGGCGGTGCGCTCCGGCGACGACGAGGCGCTGCGCACCGTCATCCGCGACGGGATCGAGGCGCCGCTGTCCCTGTCGACGCGCGACATGCCCGGTTTCGGTACGGAACTGACGAGCGCGCAGATCGACGCGCTCGCCGCCTATGTCCGCACGCGCTACGGCGCTGCGGCCCGTTAGGGTGCGACCGGATGAGTGGAAACCACCCGTCGGGCGGGGCGAGGACAACGCGGGCCTGGGCAGGGCGGCAGCACTGCGGCACGAGGCGAAAGGGGCTTTACAGCTCCGGCATAATTGTTAGTATACAAACAAATTACAGCGACAGGACAGGGTCATGACTTCCATCGAAACGGTCGACATCGCGGTCATCGGAGCCGGGCTTGGCGGCGCCGCAGCCATGGCGCTCTTGGATCATGCGGGCTTTTCCGTCCACACCTTCGAGCAGGCGCCCGAATTCAACCGTCTCGGCGCCGGCATCCACATCGGCCCGAACGTGATGAAGATCTTCCGCGAGATCGGCCTCGAGGACCGGCTCGCCACGATCGGCTCGCATCCCGATTTCTGGTTCTCCCGCGACGGCAACACCGGCGAGTACCTGTCGAAGATCCGGCTCGGCGAGTTCGCCCGCAAGGAATACGGCGCGCCCTACATCACCATCCATCGCGGCGACATGCATGCCGTCCAGATCGACGCCCTGCCGCAGGACCGGGTGCATTTCGGCCACAAGCTGACCGCCATCGAGGAGCGCGAGGCCGACGTCCTCCTCTCCTTCGACAACGGCCGCCAGGTCGCGGCCAAGCTGGTCATCGGCGCCGACGGCATCAATTCGGCGATCCGCGAGATGCTGCTCGGCGTCGAGAAGCCGCGCTTTTCCGGCTGGATCGGCCACCGGGCGCTGGTCAATGTCGACAAGCTGCGCGCCTCGGGCCTCGAATTCGAGGCCTGCGTGAAATGGTGGTGGGAGGCCTCCCGCCACATCATGGCCTACAACACCAAGGGCGACGGCTCGGAATACTACTACGTCACCGGCGTGCCCGTGGACGGCTGGGAGCACGACACCGCCTTCGTCGATTCCTCGCGCGAGGAGATGGAGGCGATCTTCGGCCACTCGCACCCTGTCGTGAACGCCCTGATCGATGCCACGGAAGAGGTCACCAAGTGGCCGTTCTGGAACCGCGACCCGCTCAATCTGTGGAGCCGCGGCCGCCTCTGCCTCCTCGGCGACGCCTGCCACCCGATGCGCCCGCACATGGCGCAGGGCGCCTGCATGGCGATCGAGGACGCCGCGGTGCTGACCCGCTGCCTCACCGAATGCGGCACGAAGAACTACGGCGAGGCGTTCCAGCTCTACGAGCGCACCCGGCGCGACCGCGCCACCAAGGTGCAGACCATTTCCAACGCCAACACCTGGCTGAAGGAGCCGGAAGATCCGGCCTGGGTCTATGCCTACGACCCGATGACCGCCTCGCTCGGCTGAGACCCGATCCGGTCGATCGGGCCGCATCGTGCATCGAGACCGCGCGGGCGATCGCGTGGTTCGGCCGGCCCAACCGCAAGGCCGTGATCGGAACGCTCCGGCGGGCCGGCCGGGCCTGACCGCCGGTCGCCGCCGGTGAGCGCCGTCCCGTCAGCCGTCCGGGGACACGTTCTGGATCGCGGAGAACCGCGGGTCGAAATTGCGGGCGATCGGCTCGGCCGCCGCCCCGATCGCCACCATCCACGGGTCGGCCCGCCCCGTCGTCAGCCGCGGCAGCGCCCGGCCCGGCCGGTCGGCATGCGACGGCAGCAGCGGTTCCATCTTGCGGCGAAGCGCCTCGAGCAGCGATGGCGGAACAGCGCCGCCGAAGACGATGGTGTCCGGGTCGAGCAGCGTCTCGAGGATCTGGACGACCCATCTGAGGCTCGCGCCCGCCGCATCCAGCCAGACGTCGGCATCGCCCCGGCCCACCGCCGCGTCGATCGCCGCGAAGAGATCCGGCGCGGCCGGATCGACCTTGAGGTGGCGGCAGAGCGCTGCGAGCGAGGCGCCGTGCTCGATCGGCTCCCCCACCGCGCCATCGGCCATGAAGGGCAGCGCCATGCCGATCTCGCCGGCATTGCGGTGATGGCCGGGATGGATCTCGCCGCGCACGAAGATCGCCGCCCCCAGCCCATAGCCGAAGTGCAGATAGACGAAGTCGTCGATCCCTCGCGCCGCCCCCGACAGCTTCTCGGCCGTCGCCGCCGCCGCCGCGTCGTTCTGCAGCGTCACGTCGAGGCCGGCGGCCTCGGCGAGCTCCCGGGCGATCGGCCGGTTCTGCCAGGCCGACATCATCCAGGGATCGTCCGCCGTGAAGGCCTGGCCGAAGGGGCCGGGCATGGCGAGGCCGAGGCCGACGAGGCGGGCCTCGAAGGATGGGACCAGCGCCGACAGGCGCTGGCGCGTCGCCGCCACGAGATCGGCCACCACCGGCAGGCCGGTTTCGGGTCCGCCGCTCGGCAGCGCGGCGTCGAGGCGGAGCCGTTCCGTGCCGAGGAGGTCGACCGCGACGGCCCGCGTCACGTGCCGGTCGATCTGGACGCCGATGGCGAAGGCTCCCTCGGCGACGAGCCGGTAGGGCCGGGCCGGCTGGCCGCGGGCGATCCGGACCGGCGCGTCGGCCGCCACCAGCCCTTCGCCCGAGAGCTCGGCGACGATGTTGGAGACGGTCTGGCCGGTCAGCGCCGTCGCCCGCGCCAGCTCGGCCCGCGACAGCGCCCCGTTCACCCGCAGCGCGTCGATGACGACCCGGCGGTTGTGGGCATAGGCCCCCCCGAGATTGGCGCCCTGCTTGGCGCGGATCGGATTTGTCGTGACCACTCGGTTTGCACCTGTTGACAATGCCGAAGACTCGGGCAACGATTAATCCAAATTGTTTGGCTTAATCACGTCCCCCTTCGCAACCCCCTGCCGCGCGAAACCTCGACCGAAGGCGGCAGACAACCGGATACATGGAGCAGGTCATGAGGCATCGCCTTTTTTCGACGGTCATGGGAGCCGCCCTCGCGGCGAGCATCCTGTCTTCTCCCGCCTTCGCCGAGACCAGGCTGCGGGCGCTGTTCATGGCACAGGCCGCCTATAGCGAGGCCGACGTCCGCGCCATGACCGAGGCCTTCACCAAGGCCAATCCCGGCATCGACGTCGATCTCGAATTCGTCCCCTATGAGGGGCTCCATGACAAGACGGTGCTCGCGCAAGGGTCGGGCGGCGGCTACGACGTCGTGCTCTTCGACGTGATCTGGCCGGCCGAATACGCCGCCAACGACATCCTCGTCGACGTCACCGACAAGCTCACCCCCGAGATGAAGGACGGCGTCCTGCCCGGCGCGTGGACGACGGTGGAATACGAGGGCAAGAGCTACGGGATGCCCTGGATCCTCGACACCAAGTACCTCTTCTACAACAAGGAAATCCTCGAGAAGGCGGGCATCGGGGCGCCGCCGAAGACCTGGGAAGAACTCGCCGAACAGGCCAGGGCCATCAAGGACAAGGGCCTGCTGGAGACCCCGATCGTCTGGAGCTGGTCGCAGGCGGAAGCCGCGGTCTGCGACTATACGACGATCCTCTCCGCCTATGGCGGCGCCTTCCTCGACGAGAGTGGCAAGCCGGCCTTCCAGACCGGCGGCGGCGTCGAGGCGCTGGACTACATGGCCGCCACGATGAAGGACGGGATCACCAATCCGAACTCGAAGGAATATCTCGAGGAGGACGTCCGCAAGGTCTTCGAGAACGGCGACGCGGCCTTCGCGCTGAACTGGACCTACATGTACAACCTCGCCAACGACCCGAAGACCTCGAAGGTCGCCGGCAAGGTCGGCGTCGTGCCGGCGCCCGGCCATGCCGGCACCAGCGAGGTCTCGGCGGTCAACGGCTCGATGGGCCTCGGCGTCACCACGACGAGCGAGCACAAGGACGAGGCCTGGCAGTACGTCACCTTCATGACCTCGCAGAAGGTGCAGGACCAGTATGCCAGGCTGAGCCTGCCGATCTGGAAGTCCTCCTATGAGGATCCGGCGGTGACGAAGGGCCAGGAGGAGCTGGTCGCGGCGGCCAAGCAGTCGCTGGCGGCGATGTATCCGCGCCCGACCACCCCGCGCTACCAGGAACTGTCGACGGCGCTGCAGCTGGCGATCCAGTCCGCCATCCTCGGCATGACGAGCCCTGAGGACGCGCTCACCGAAGCCGCCGACAACAGCGGGCTCTGAACCGCCAAAGCCCGATCCACGGCGCGGCCGCCCGTGTGGCCGCGCCGTTTCCTTTCCATCCGACCCCTATCGCGAGGCCGCCTTGTCGAGCGCCTGGATCACCACCAGAGCCTGGATGCTGATGCTGCCGCTGCTGATCGTCATGATCGCGGTGGTCGGCTGGCCGATGGCCGACACCGTCCGGCTGTCCTTCACCGACACGCGGCTGGTCGGCACCTCGGGGGAGTATGTCGGCCTCGCCAACTACGTGAAGATGCTGACCGGCAGGCCGTTCCTGTCGGCGCTGTCGACCACCGCCGTCTTCGCGGTCTTCTCCGTCGCCGCGGAGATGACGCTGGGCGTCCTCGCGGCGCTGCTGCTCGACCAGCAGTTTCGCGGCCGCGCCTTCGTGCGGGCATTGATGATCCTGCCCTGGGCGCTGCCGACGGTGGTCAACGCCATGCTCTGGCGGCTGATCTACAATCCCGAATACGGCGCCTTGAACAGCCTGCTCACCCAGCTCGGCATCCTGTCGGAGTACCGCTCCTGGCTCGGCGAGCCGGGTGCCGCCCTGTGGGCCATCGTCGCCGCCGACTGCTGGAAGAATTTTCCGCTGGTGGCGCTGATCGCGCTGGCGGCGCTCCAGGCGGTGCCGCGCGACATCAAGGCCGCGGCGATCGTCGACGGGGCAGGGCCCTTCGCGCGCTTTCGCTTCGTCCTCTGGCCCTATCTCGCCGGCCCCCTGACCATCGCCCTGGTGCTGCGCACCATCGAGGCCTTCAAGGTCTTCGACATCATCTGGGTGATGACCCGGGGCGGGCCGGTCAACTCCACCCGGACGCTGTCGATCCTCGTCTACCAGGAGGCATTCTCCTTCCAGCGGGCCGGCTCGGGCGCCTCGATCGCCCTGATGGTGACGCTGATCGTCACGCTTCTCGCCGGCTTCTACATCGCCATGATGCGCCGCAGCGGATCGAGGGCCTGAACCCATGGAACGTCGCTCCCTCGCCGCCAGCCTCTGCGTCTACGGCGCCGCCATCGTCCTGTCGGTGGTCATCCTCGCGCCGGTCGTCTGGCTGTTCCTGATGAGCATCTCCTCTTCGGCCGATCTCTCCGCCCAGCCGCTCCACTGGTGGCCGCAGGAGGTCGACCTGTCGCGCTACGCCCAGCTCGTTTCCCTCGCTGAGAACAGCGCCGGCGAGGCCTTCCTCGCCTCGCTGCGCAACAGCCTCTTCGTCTCCGGCCTCGCCACCCTCGGCGCCATCCTCATCGCCGTCCCCGCCGCCTGGGCGGTGTCGCGCACGCCGGCGGTCGGCTGGTCGCTCTATGCGGTGATCGCCACCTACATGCTGCCGCCGGTGTCGCTGTCGGTCCCGCTCTACATGGGCCTTGCCCATCTCGGCCTGCTCAACACCATCACCGGCCTCGCGCTGGTCTATCTGACGATCCTCGCGCCCTTCGCGACATGGCTGCTGAAGACCGGCTTCGACACGATCCCCCGGGAGATCGAGAGCGCGGCGATGATCGACGGGGCGCGGCTCGACCAGACGCTGCGCATCGTCACCCTGCCTCTGGCCGGGCCGATCGTCGCCACGACGGCGCTGTTCGCCTTCCTCCTGGCCTGGGACGAATTCTTCTACGCGCTGCTGTTCACGGCGGACCAGCGCGCCAAGACCGTGACCGTCGCGATCGCCGATCTCGCCGGCGGCCGCGTCTCCGACTACGGCCTGATCGCGACGGGCGGCATCCTCGCCGCGCTGCCGCCCGTGCTGATCGGGCTTTTCATGCAGAGGGCGGTGATTTCCGGCCTCGCCACAGGTGGAGTGAAGGGATGAACGACATGGCCGCATCGCACCGTCCGGAAGGGCTCCTGGCGATCGAGCGCGAAATGGCGCGCCAGGCCGGCGACGCGCTGGCCTCCTTTGAGGCGGGCAGGGCGCGGGCCGGCGAGATCGCCGCGTCGCTGCAGGCGACCGGCCGCCTCCTGATGCTCGGCATGGGCGGCTCCCACGCCGTCGGCCGCGCCCTCGAGCCGTTCTATCGCGACCTCGGCATCGAGGCCTTCGCCGTGCCGATGTCCGAGCAGCTGGTCTCGCCGGTGAGGGTCGAGGGCCGGACCGTCCTCCTGACCTCCCAGTCGGGCGAGAGCGGCGAGGTGATCCGCTGGCTGGAGGACGCCGCGCCGCGGGACGCCGTCTTCGGCCTGACCCTCGAGCAGGATTCCAGCCTCGCCCGCCGGGTGCCCTGCCTCGTCGGTGCCGGCGGCACCGAGCGGGCCTTCGCCGCGACCCGCAGCCTGACCATCAGCTTCGCCCAGCACCTGGCGATCCTGGCCGCCCTCGGCGCCGATCCGGCGCCGGCGCTGGCGGCGATCGAAGCGGCGAGCGACGCCTCCGTCGCCTCGGCGGTCGACGCCTTCGCCGGGGTCGACACGGTGGTCGCCTCGGGCCGGCTGCTGCGCGGCCTTGCCGAGGCGATCGCCCTCGGCTTCACCGAGCTCACCCGTGAGCCCGCCTATGCCCTGGAGGGCGGCCAGCTGCGCCACGGGCCGATGGAAATGCTCGGGTCCCGCGTCGGTCTCGTCCAGTTCTGCGCCGACGAGACGGCCGCCGATCTCGTCCGCTCGCTTTCGGCCGCCACTGTCGAGGCTGGCTCGCCCGTCGTCGTCTTCGATGCCTCCGGCGGCGAGCCGGTCGCCGGAACGATCACCTTCAGCCTGCCGCAGGCCGCCGGCATGGCGGCGATCTTCGCGGCTCTGCCGCTTGCCCAGGGCTTCATGGTCGCCCATGCCGCCAGACGGGTTCCGGACGTCGGCACGCCCCGCCGCTCCAGGAAGATCACCGGGATCGAATGATACCGATGCAACCCCCGCGCCCGCTCGCCGTCGTCGGCAACGTCAATGTCGACCTCATCCTCGGCCCCTGCGCGCCCTGGCCCGAGCCCGGCACCGAGGCGATGGTCGAGCACGACGACCTGCGCGTCGGCGGCGCCGCCGGCAACACGGCGCTCGCCTGGGCGGCGCTCGGCCGGCCGCACCGGATCTTCGCCAATGTCGGCGACGACCATTTCGGGACATGGCTGCGCGAGGCCTTCGGCGAACGCTCGCAGCACTGGCCCGTCGAGACGACGTCGACGACGGTCTCCGTCGGGATCACCCACCCGAACGGCGAGCGGACCTTCTTCACCTCGCGCGGCCACCTGCCGCGGCTCTCCTTGCCGTCGCTGCGGGCCGGGCTCGATCCCGCGGCGCTGTCGGGCGGCATCCTGCTCCTGTGCGGATCGTTCCTGACCGACAGCCTGACCCGCGACTACGCCGAGCTCTTCGACTGGGCGGATACTCATGGCATCGACGTCGCCCTCGACACCGGCTGGCCGCTGGACGGCTGGACGCCGGCGATCCGCAAGGCCGTCCTGACCTGGCTGCCGCGCTGCCGGTACCTGCTCCTCAACGAGATCGAGACCGTCAGCCTGACCCGGATCGACGACGTCGAGGCGGCGCTCGCCAGCCTCCTGCCGCACCTGAAGCCCGGCGGCACCGCCGTCGTCAAATGCGGCGCCGAAGGCGCCCTGGCGCTCGGGCCCTCCGGTCCGATGGTCCGGCGCGCCGCGCCGCCGGTCGCGGTGGTCGACACGATCGGCGCGGGGGACGTCTTCAATGCCGGCTTCCTGATGGGCGTTGCGGCCGGGGACAGCCTCGGCGACAGCCTGTCCGCCGGCGTCACCCTCGCTTCGCGGGCGGTCTCGACGTCGCCCCGCCGCTACGAGCTCGGAGACCCGGCATGAGCACCCTCGAACTCAAGGGCGTGCGCAAGTCCTACGGCGCCATGGAGACGCTGAAGGGCATCGACATCGACCTTGCGAGCGGCGAGTTCCTCGTCCTGCTCGGGCCGTCGGGCTGCGGCAAGTCGACCCTCCTCAACATCATCGCCGGGCTGATCGAGCCGAGCGGCGGCGACATCCGCATCGACGGCCGCTCGGTGCGCAAGGTGCATCCGAAGAACCGCGACATCGCGATGGTCTTCCAGTCCTACGCGCTCTACCCGAACCTTTCCGTCGCGCGGAACATCGGCTTCGGCCTCGAGATGCGCAAGGTCCCGAAGGCCGAGCGCGAGGCGGCCGTGCGCAAGGCCGCCGGGATCCTGCAGATCGAGCCGCTGCTGTCGCGCAAGCCGGCCGAGCTCTCCGGCGGCCAGCGCCAGCGCGTCGCCATCGGCCGGGCGCTGGTGCGCGACCCGAAGGTGTTCCTGTTCGACGAGCCCCTGTCCAATCTCGACGCCAAGCTGCGCACCGAGATGCGCACCGAGCTGAAGCGCCTGCACCAGCAGCTGCAGGCGACCGTCGTTTACGTCACCCACGACCAGGTCGAGGCGATGACGCTGGCCACCCGCATCGCGGTGATGCGCGAGGGCAGGGTCGAGCAGATCGGCGCGCCGAAGGAGATCTACGACAATCCGGCCAGCCTCTACGTCGCCGGCTTCATGGGCTCGCCGCCGATGAACCTCGTCGCCGGCCGCGTCGCCGAGGACGGCGCCACCTTCCTCGCAGAGGGCGACGCGGTCTCCATCGCCATCCCCGCCGCGATGCGCCAGGCCCTGGCCCCCGGCCGGCCGGTGATCGCCGGCATCCGGCCGGAACAGCTGCAGCCGGCCGCGGGTCCCGGCGCCGACGGCCTGACGATGACGGTGGAGGTGGTCGAGCTCACCGGCGCCGAGACGCTGGTGATCGGCCGGGTCGGCAGCGAGACCGTCATCGCCAGCGTCAAGCCGGAGATGGCGCCGGTCGCCGGCGAGCGCCGAACCTTCGCCTTCGCGCCGGCCAGCCTGCGCTGGTTCGATCCCGGCACCGGAGCGGCGATCCCCGCGTCCTGACGCCTCCGGAACCGGCCAGACGGGCGCGGCCGGCCGGCTTTCGTGCCGGGCCGCGCCCTTTTGCTGCCGGCAAAACACTTGCGCGGTCGCATCGGTCACATGGGCACCCGAAATGTCGGCTAGACTGCTCGAAATTCCCGGAGCTTCGAGAGGCGTGTCATGAGCATCCGCAATTTCGACGCACTGTTCGCGCCGCGTTCGATCGCCCTCGTCGGGGCCAGCGACGTGCCGAGGTCCGTCGGCAACGTCGTGGCGCGGAACCTTCTTGCGGCAGGCTTTGCCGGCCCCGTCATGCTTGTGAACCCCCATCACCGCGAGATCGAGGGCCGGCCCTGCCATGGCTCGATCGCGGCGCTTCCCGAGCCGCCGGACCTCGCCGTCGTCGCGACGCCGGCCCGCACCGTTCCCGGCGTCGTGCGGGAACTGGCCGAGGCGGGCTGCCGCGCCGCGGTGGTCATCTCGGCCGGCCTTAGCGAGGCGTCGGGCGCCTCGACGCTGCGCCAGGAGATGCTCGACGCGGCGCGCCCGCATCTGATGCGGATCGTCGGCCCCAACTGCCTCGGCCTGATCTCGACGCCGTCCGGCATCAATGCGAGCTTCGCCCATCTGACGCCGCGGGCCGGCGACATCGCCCTCGTCAGCCAGTCCGGCGCCATCGTCACCGCGGTCCTCGACTGGGCCGACGCGCGGGGCATCGGCTTTTCCCACGTCGTCTCCCTCGGCGACATGGGCGACGCCGACTTCGGCGATCTCCTCGACTATCTCTCCACCGACCGGGCGACCCGCTCGATCCTGCTCTATGTCGAGAACGTCACCTTCGCGAAGAAATTCCTCTCGGCGGCGCGCATCGCGGCGCGGTCAAAGCCCGTGCTCGTCATCAAGTCCGGGCGGAGCGCCGAGGGGGCGCGAGCGGCAAAATCCCACACCGGGGCGCTGGCCGGATCGGACATCGTCTACGACGCCGCCTTCCGGCGCGCCGGCGTGCTCAGGGTCGACACGATGGAGGAGCTGTTCGAGGCCGCGGCGACGCTGTCGACCGGCATCCGCATCGGCGGCGACCGCCTGACCATCCTGACCAATGGCGGCGGCGCCGGCGTCCTCGCCGTCGACGCGCTGGAGAAGCTCGGCGGCCATCTCGCCGACATGAGCGATGCGACCCGCGACGCGCTCGACGCCGTGCTGCCGCCGATGTGGTCCCGCGGCAACCCCGTCGACATCATCGGCGACGCCACCGGCGAGCGCTACGGCGCGGCGCTGGATGTGCTGATGGCGGGCCGCGAGAGCGACGCCATCCTCGTCCTCAACTGCCCGACGGCGGTGGCCGACGGCATGGAGGCCGGCGCGGCAGTGGCCGAGGCGGCGCGGCGGCGGCCGCGCTTCCCGCTCCTCACCAGCTGGCTCGGCGGCACGGCGGCGGGGCCGGTGCGGGCCTTCTTCGCCGCCGAGAAGATTGCGACCTTCGACAGCCCCGACGATGCGGTCCGCGCCTTCACCCAGCTCGTCGAATATCGACACAACCAGGCCCTGCTGCTCGAAACGCCGAGCGCCGGGGTGATGATCGCCCCCGAGGACGTCGCGAAAGCCCGCGCCCTCCTCGCGGCCGCCCGAAACGAGGGCCGCGCCGTCCTCAGCGAGTGGGAGGCGAAAGCCGTGCTGGCGCTGTTCGGCATCCCCACCGTGCCGACGGCCTTCGTCGCCACGGCCGAGGCGGCGGCGCAAGAGTTTGCCGCCATCGGCGCGCCGGCGGTCCTCAAGGTCGTGTCGCCGCAGGTCACCCACAAGTCCGACGTCGGCGGGGTGCGGCTGAACATCGGCTCGGCCGCCGAGATGGCCGAGGCGGTCGCCGCGATGACGCGGGACGTCGCGAAGGCCGTGCCCGGCGCCCGCATCGCCGGCTTCACCGTCCAGCCCATGGTGTCGCGGCCGGACGCCCAGGAACTGATCGCCGGCATCGCCTCCGATCCGACCTTCGGCCCGGTCATCCTGTTCGGCACCGGCGGCAAGGCCACCGAGGTGATCGGCGACCGCACGATCGGCCTGCCGCCGCTGAATTCGGTGCTGGCGCGCCGGATGGTCGAGTGTACGCAGGTGTCGAAGCTCCTCGCCGGCTTCCGGGACGTCGCCGCCGTGCCGATGGAGGCGCTGACCGACGTGCTGGTGCGGCTGGCGGAACTCGCCGTGCTGCTGCCGGAGGTGGCCGAACTCGACATCAACCCGCTCTTGGCGGATGGCGACGGCGTCCTCGCCCTCGACGCGCGCATCGCGCTGCGGGCCAACGGCGCCGGCGCCGCCGGGCCGGCGATCCGGCCCTATCCGCGCGAGCTGGAGCAGAGGATCAGCCTTCGCGACGGCGCCCATTATCTCCTGCGGCCGATCCGGCCGGAGGACGAGGGAGCGCTGGCGGAGATGGTGCTGCAATGCGCCCCCGAGGATCTGCGGCTGCGCTTCATGGGCCCGATGAAGGCGCTGCCGCACCAGACGGCCGCGCGCTTCTCGCAGATCGACTACGACCGCGAGATGGCCTTCGTCGCGATCGAGCCGGGGAGCCTCTATGGCGAGGGGGCGATCTTCGGCGTCGTCAGGCTGGTGGCCGACCCGGAGAACGAGGCGGCGGAATTCGCCGTGCTGGTGCGCTCGGACATGAAGGGCAAGGGGCTCGGCTATCTCCTGATGACCGCGATCCTCGCCTATGGCCGGGCCCGCGGCCTGAAGCGCGTCTATGGCGAGATCCTGCGCGAGAACGTCACCATGCTGAAGCTCGCCCACGACCTCGGCTTCAGGGCCGAGCGGACGGAGAGCTTCAGCGACACCGCCCATGTGACGATCGAGCTGGAGCGGCTCGGCGACACGGGCTGAACGCCCCGGCGACGCTCGTCTCCCGCCGGAGCTTTGGCGGGCCGCGCCTGGTAGCGAGCCTGCTCGGCGCTCGAGCGTATACCCCTCGGCGCCGGCCGAAGACCGGAGCCTGCGGTCTCAGGCGGGCTCGGCCACAGCCTCCCGCGCCAGCCGGTCGAAAGCCTCGTAGATGTCGGTCGTGGTGAAGGTCACCTCGCTTCCCTCGGGCACGCCGCGAAACCGCGGCAGGCTCGGCGCCGAGCCGGCGGTCAGGCGCCGGTCCACCCCGACGCCGGAGACCCGCTCGACCTCGCCGAGCACCATCCCCTCGCGGCGGACCTCGAACAGGCCGGGCATGACCTCGTAGATGTCGAGGGCGTTGCGGCGGATGTGCCGCCCCCGCGGCGGCGGCGACTTTGGCGCCGGCGCGCCGGCATCGCTTGGGGAAGCCGCAGCCGAGAGGGCCGCAGCCGAGGGGACCGCAGGCGGAGGGACCGCAGCCGAGGGGACGGCAGCCGAGGCGGCCGCAGGGTGCGCGAACAGGTCGTTCGCCGGGACACCGTCGGCCGGCTCCGGCCGCTCGACGACGAGGGGCGTCGGAGCTCCGTCGGCGCCGGGATCAGCGACGGCGTGAGAGCGGCTCTCCGCCACCGCCTCGTCGCCGTCAACCTCCGCCGACAGGGCATCGCTCGTCTCGTCCCGGTCCCCGGCTCCAGTCGCGGCTTGGGTATCGACCGCCTGCCGCGCCCGGCCTGCGTCCGCCGACACCGTGGCGGGACGTGCGACGCTCATCTCGGCGGTGCGGCGGGCGAGGAACCGGACCAGCTTCTCGGCCTCGCCGTCCGGGTCGTTGTACCAGTCGGTCGACCAGATCCGCCAGATCGACCAGCCGAGGCCTTCCAGCACCTTCTGGCGGATGACGTCGCGGTCGCGGATGGTGAGCCCCGTATGGAAGGGCGCACCGTCGCATTCGATGCCGGCGACGAAGACCGACGGATCGTCCGGATGGCGCACCGCGAGATCGATCCGGAACCCCTCGACGCCGATCTGGTGGACGACCTCGTAGCCGGCCGCCGCGAGCTTGGCCGCGACGAACTCCTCGAACGGGCTTTCGGCGTCCCGCGATTGCGCGTCGTCATAGACCGCGCCGCCGCGGGCATAGTCGAGGAACCCCTTGAACACCTGGACGCCGCGCGACGAGGTCGGCGTCGGCACGATGTCGCCGGTCTTCAGCGAGGTGACGATGATCATCGCGCGCTTGGCCCGGGTGAACAGGACGTTGAGCCGGCGGTGGCCGGCGCCGCGGTTGATCGCGCCGAAGTTCTGGCGGACCTTGCCGCCGGGCTCAGCCGGGCCGAACAGCGTCGAGATGACGATGACGTCGCGCTCGTCGCCCTGGACGTTTTCGAGGTTCTTGACGAAGACCGGCTCGACCGTATTCTCCCAGCGTTCCACATAGGCCCGCACGATCGGGTCGCTCGCGGCCAGGCGCTCGAATTCGGCGTTGATGAGATCGCGCTGCTTGAGGTTCATCGTGGCGATGCCGAGGGAGAGGTCGCTGCCGTCGTCGGCCGCCTTGTAGATCAGCCGGCGGGCCTCCTCGATGGCCGCCTCGGCCTCCCTCGGATTGACATTCGCCTGGTAGACGCCGTCCACCTCGACGCAGCGCACGCCCGCCGTCTCGCTCTCGGCGGCGGCGGGAAAGATCACCAGCTCGCGGTCGTAGAATTCCCGGTTGGAAAAGGCGATCAGCGCCGGATGCTGCGAGCGGTAGTGCCAGCGCAGCCGCCGCTTGTGGGGCATGCGCGAGGCGGCGAGGTCGAGGACGCTCTCGGCGAGGTCGGCCGCCCCCGCCTCGTCGTCGCCATCCCCGTCGTCGTCGCTCTGGGCGGCGAAGAAGTCCGTCGGCGGCAGCTGCTTCTGGTCCCCGACGATGACATATTGCCCGCCTCTCGCCAGGGCTCCGACAGCGAATTCCGGCTTCATCTGGGAGGCCTCGTCGATGACGACGAGGTCGAACTCCAGCGTGCCCGGCGGGGCGTATTGCGCCAGCGCGTGGGGGCTCATCATCAGGACCGGCTTCAGCGCCTGCAGGGCGGCGCCGGCCCGCTCCATCAGGTGCCGGATCGGGATGTGCCGCTTCTGCTTGCTCATCTCGTGCTTGATCAAGGCGAGCTGGGTGTAGGTGCCGACCGGGCCGGAATCCTGTCCCCAGGGCGCCGTCCCGGTCCGCTCCCTCGCGCTCGCCAGCACATTGTCCGCCTCGAGCCGGTACAGCTCCGCCTCGGCGCGGCCGAAGCGGCTGCGGGCCGTGTCGAGCCGGCCGGTGGTCGACTGCCGGATCGGCGAGGCGGGATCCTGGAACGGCGCCTCCAGCGCCTTCTGGCAACGCAAGAGCGCCAGGATGTCGGCCAGCGCCGCGACCGGCTTTCCCGCGCCGACCTGGGTCTCGTAGAGCGGCAGCACCCCCGCGGCGGCGGCCTGCCTCAGATAGCGCTCCAGATTGGCGTGGAGGCGCAGCCCCTCGACGTCCCGGAGCGCCGTCGCGAGATCACCGGCGCGGGCGGCGATGCCCGCCGTCTCGGCAATCGGCACGAAGCGCTCGCCGAGACGCTGGCGCAGCGCGGCGCTCGCGGCCTCCAGCCTCGCCAGCCTGTCATGAAGCGTCCGGGCATTCGTCTGGAGCGTGCGGATCGCGGCGAGACGCGCCGCACCGCTCGCGGCGGGCCCGGTCCCGAAGAAGGCCGCAAGCACCGGCGCCCCTGCAAGTTCCGCCGCCATCGTTGTGGCCCCCGGATCGGCCGCCGCGATCTCGATCACGTCGCGGCTCTCGGCCGGCGCCGCTGCGATCGCCGCCTCGGCCTGCCGGGCAAGGCCGTCCAGCTGGTCGGCGAGCCGGATCTCGCCGTCGAGGATCAGCGCCGACGGCCGGATGCCGGCCCGGCGGCCGGCGGCGGCGATCGCCCGCAATTCCTCCGCCCGCTGGCGCAGTCCCTCGGCGAGGGACGAAAGCGGCGTATCCTTCGGCGCGCGCTCGATCAGGGCCGCCTCCGGGGCCGAGAGCAATTCCGGGGCGAGGGCCTCCACCTCGATCTGCAGGGCCGCCCGGATCAGGTGATCGGCACTGCGGCGACGCAGGAACGCCTCGACATCCGTGAGGCACGACGCCGCCTCGTCCAGCCCGTCGAAGGCCGTCTCCGGCCCCTGCCAGTCGTCGCCGAAGGCCGCCTTGCCCTGCTCGTCGGCAAGGATCGCGGCCCATTCGTCGCGGGTGGTGGCGGCCTCGTGCAGGAGGCTGCGCAGCCGCGCGCGGTCCTCGGTGCCGCGCGCCAGCGTGCCGGCCGTCGCCAGGGCGCGCTTGGTGTCGCTGCTGAACAGACGCGCGAACAGGCCGGCATCGCCGACCAGATCGCCGATCTGCCGCAATTCGCGGGAACCCATGGCTGCCGCCCGGCCGAGATCGATCTCGGCGCCGAGCCGCCGCAGCCGCTCCTGCAGCGCCCTGGAGCGATCGGCCAGCTCCTCCAGATGCTCGCGCCGCCGCTTGTTCGCCGTGAAATACTGCAGGCTCCAGGCGCGCCCCGGATAGCGCCGGGCGATCGCGGCGAGCCCGGCGATCGTCTCGACGCTGCCCGCCACCGGCGGCAAATCCACGCCGAAGCCCGCGAACCGCTCGCGCAACCGCGCCTCGATCGCGTCGAACGCTTCCGCCTCGCCGGTGTAGTCCTGCGCCCGGCGGTCCAGATCCTCGATCGACACATGGCCGAATCCCATCGCCGCCAGCTGCTGCTGGAGCATGTCCAGCGCCGCCGCGTCGGAAAAGGCCGCATCGACCAGCCCCGAGCGCTCGTCCCGAAGTCTCGCCAGCTCCGTCGCGGCGGCAAGCGTCTCCGGCCCCAGCCGCTGCTCGAACGCCGCGGCCGCCAGTCGCTCGGCTTCGGGCAGGGGCGGGGGCAGAACGAGGCCGTCCACCTCCTCGCAGAGCCTTTCCAGATCGGGTGCCGCCCGGTCGGACATCGCCGATCCGTCCGCCGTCTGCCCGAGCGGGGCCAGCGCATCCTCGACCGCACGGAGCGGGCCTGCGAGCTCCTCGCCGAGCTCGCGCAAGAGCGCGTCCTGGACATGCGGCTGGACCGGCAGGCCGCTCGCCGCGTGCCACGGGCTCGACCGCAGGCCGCCGAGGCGCTCGGCCACCGTCTCGGCGGCCGCGGCGAGTTCCTTCAGCGTGTCCGTCGTCTCACGGAACACCGCTTCGTCGGCGAGATCGACGCCGGCGACATGGTGCGGCCGGATCGTCTCGGCCATCCGGCCGGACAGCGCCCGGCGCAGCGCCGTTTCCTGCCAGATCAGCTGCCAGGTCGTGCGCTCGTGGCCGTCGGGCCTGTCCTGCAGCGCCGCGTGATAGGCCCGCAGCAGCCGGCCTTCGCGCTGCTGCTCCGCGCGCAGTCCGGCGAGCCGGCCCGGCGGCGTCTCGCCATTGTGGACGGCTGCCGCCAGCGACGCCATCACCTCGGGCTTGGAGGTCTTCTCCGAGTGAAGTTCGAGGAGCGTCGGCCCGAGGCCGCGCTCGTCGAGGCGCTTGGCGACGGCTTCGAGCGCCGTGCGCTTCTCGGCGAGGAACAGGACGCGCCGTCCGGCGCCGATCGCCGCGGCGATGAGGTTGGCGATGGTCTGGCTCTTGCCGGTGCCCGGCGGGCCCTCGACGACGAGGTCCTTGCCCTCCATGGCGTCGAGGATCGCCGAATGCTGGGAGACGTCCGCCGGCATGACCAGCGGCGGGACGCGGCCGGCCCAGGCCTCGTCCTCGATCGGATGGTCGGCGCCGAAGCTGCCGGCCGCTCCCTCCGTCGACAGGCCGCCGATCAGCCGCGCCAGCCCCGCATGCCGGCGCAGCCCGTCCCCAGGCCAGATCGTCTCGTCGAGATCGGCCCACAGGCCCATGCGCGGAAACGGGAAGATCGCGATGGTCACGAAGCGCTTCAGCCCGAGGAACTTCGCCTCCCTCAGTGCCGGCGCGAGCCGGGCGAAATAGTCCTCCGGGGTCTCCTCCGGCTCGACGGCGGGGAGCGCCACGCCATGGTCGCGCTTCAGAAGCTCCGCCAGCGCCAGATTGACCGACAGCTCCCCCTCCGGCGCGCTGGCCCAGAAATGATAGCTGCCGCCGACGATCTTGCGCCGCAGGTTGAGCGGCATCGTCAAGAGCGGCGCGTGGTAGGGCCCGGTCGAGGGCTGCTTGGGATCGATCCACTCGATGAAGCCGAAGGCGATCTGCAGCGTGTGGATGCCGGTCTCGTTCTCCAGCGTCCGGTTGCGGTCGAAGATCGTCCGCAGCCGCCGCTCGGCCTGGGAGCGGGTGAGGAGGATGCGGATGCGGTCGTCGCCGAGATGGGCCGGCGCGGTGCCGTCGAGCTCGGGATCGCGGTGGGGCGGCAGGCGCAGCTCGAAGCTCGGGTCGAAGCCGTTCGCCCGGGCGAGCTCGGCGATGTCGAGCTTCTTGCCGCCGTCGAGCTTCGGCAGGCCCAGCGACGCGCGAACGCGGTGGCGCAGCGCCTCGTCGGCCTCGGCGAGCCTTTCGGTGTCGGCCTCCGCCTCGCCGAGCTCCACCGTTGCGCCGAGATAGGTCTCGTCGGTCAGCCGGCCGATCGCCAGGGCGTTCTGGAATGTCTCGGTGCGCTCGTCGGCGGGCTCGGATTCCGGGTCGGGCAGCGGCTCGAAGGCCATCTCGCCGCCGCGCAGGGTCTCGAGCAGCGCGTCCGGCAATTCGTCGACGACGCGCACGAAGGCGCCGCCCCGCGAATGGCGGAAATTCAAAAGGCCGTTGCGCCGGGTCAGGTCGAGCAGCTTCTCCCGCAGCCGCGCGATCTCCCTGCTCTGGAAGGCGAGATCGATCGCCTCGCCGGTGTCGCGGGTTCCGTTGGCTTGGTCCATCAGGCTGTCCCGAATCGCTCTGCGTCGTGGCCGCAACCCTATGGCAAGCCGAGGTCCGATGAGAAGGGGGCGGGATCGCAGCTGGAACGCGGGAAGCCGCTTGGCGGACTGGCGAAATCGCCGCCGGATGCACGGAGGACGATCAGGCGCCGGCTCGTCCGTGGGCGCCAGTCGGCAACCATGAGTGGCTCTGCCTTGCGAATATCGAAGCCGCTCCGGCCGACGGGCCGGGAGGCAAGGGCCCCGTCTTCACGGGCCAAGACGCGGGCAGTCATCGCAGACGATCCCGTAGCGAAAGCCTCGACGCAGAAGTTGCGCCGTCTTGTCTCGCACGTCATGAATGGGTGGAGGGCAGAAGCAGCGCCGCGTCCCAGCCCGCGGACCGCGGAGGATGAGCCACCGCGGCCGAGGCGCCTCCAGGGTTCGGGGGCTTTGTCCTCGAAAGGAGTGACGGGTATGTGGATGATTCCGCTGACCGTCGTGCTTAGGGTCGAAAGGACCCGGACCGGCTGGGCTGTCGAGATCCGGGTCCAATTCATCCGGTAAGCACAGGGGGTCGGAGTTAGCGCTCCGGCTCCCGCTCTTTGAAGATATGCGAGATCGGCTCGAACGGCAACTCGCGCGAGCGATCGATGCCCGTCCCCGTCGGCCTCTTTGCAGTCGAAGGAGGAGCCCGGTGATGTCCCCGCCGCGCGAAAACCCCGATCTTCTGATAAGGATCGCGCCATGACAGACGCATCTTCCGGCGACTCGCAGGAGCCGCAATTCACCACCGCCTTCACCCCCGACCATGGCCGTTCCGTTCCGGTCGCGCCCGGCGTCCTGAGGGTGACGGCGAACAATCCCTCTCCCTTCACCTTTGCCGGGACGAACAGCTACGTCGTCGGTGGCGCGGATCGCTGCGTCGTCGTCGATCCCGGCCCGGCGGACGCGGCGCATCTCGCCGCCTTGCTGGATGCCGTCGGCGGCCGGGCGGTGGACGCCGTCCTCCTCACCCATTCCCATTCCGACCACTCCTCGCTCGCGGCGGACTTCTCGTCGAATGTCGCGGCGCCGCTTCTGGGTGCGCGCCGCGGCTCCGTCGTCGAGGCCGGTGACATCCAGCACCTCGACGCCCCGCCTGCCGGCGACTTACCCTATCAGCGCCACCTCGATGACGGCGAGACGCTCCGCCTCGGCGGCCATGCCATCGAGGTGGTGGCGACGCCGGGCCATGCCTCCGACCACCTGGCCTTTGCGTTTCCCGATCTCGGCATTCTGTTGTCCGGCGACCACGTCATGGCCTGGTCGACCCCGGTCGTCGCCCCGCCGGACGGCGTGATGGGCGACTACATGGTCTCGCTGGACAAGCTCCTCGGCCGGGCCGAGACCCGCTATCTGCCCGGCCATGGCGGCCCGGTCGAGCGGCCGATCCCCTTCGTGCGCGGCCTGATCCGGCATCGGCGCATGCGCGAGGCGGCGATCCTCGGGCGGCTTCAAGCCGGCGACGAGACGATTCCGGCCATCGTCGCCGCCACCTATCCCGGCCTCGACCCGCGGCTTGCCGGCGCGGCCGGCCTGTCGGTGCTGGCCCATCTCCTCGATCTGCAGGCGCGGGGGAAGGTTCGCGAGGAACGGGCGGACGGCGACGGCGGCGCCCGATACCGGCTGGCGGCGGACTGAGCGAGCCTCACGAACCGGTCGACACCTGCCCCGCGAGGGCGGTGTCGAGATCGGCGAAGAAGCTCTCGAGAAACCGCCGGTTCTGGCCGAAGTCGACCTCTATCTGCAGCGAGGTGGAGCGGGCGTCGACGAAGGTCTCCCGGCCGTCCTCGACGATGCGGATGGTGACGGCGCTCGGCAGGCCGAGGAGCATGTCCCGCGCCGTCGCGTCGATCCGGTACTGGTCGCTGTCGCGGGTTCCCGCGAGATCGGCGGCGCTGATCTGCTCGGCCTCCGCCCGCGACGTCGGGATCGGCACGTCGACTGTGCCGCTGACACCGAGGTCGCCGGCCTCGCCGTCCGGCAGGTCCTCGGGATCGCCGAGGACGACGTCGTCGACTTCCCAGCCCTTCTCCGCCAGCGCGAGGCGGACGGCCTTGTAGATCTCCGGGGCGGCCGCGAGATAGCGCCGTCCGGTGACGATGCTGGGCGCGTCCTCCGCGCTGATCGCCCGCTGCCAGCCCGGCAGCGTCCGACCGGCCGCGGCGATCACGTCGGCGACGGCGTCCGGCTCCATGCCTTCGCTGTAGGCGACGTTGGCGCGGGGATTTTCGAGCGCCAGCCACGCAGCGAAGAGGAAGGGCGCCAGTGCCAGGAGCGACAGGACGAAGGCCCCGATCGCCTTGCCGCCGCCGAGCAGCCCGCCGAACCAGACCCGCGCGATCCCCCAGACGGCGATGATCAGGCCGAGGCTCGCCATCACCGCCGACAGGATCAGGAGACCGGCCAGGGCGCGCGGCTCGATGCCGCCGAGCCGGAAGACGGTGAAGCCCGCAACGACGAGCACGATGGCAAAGAGCGCCAGCCAGCGGGCGAAGCCCGCGAGCCGCAGCCGCTTGCGCAGATAATGGCCGCGGACCGGAAGATTGCCGAAGGCGAGGGTCATGGAGCGGGCTCGATCATGGTCATGATCCCAGTCTTAGCCGAAACGGGCCCCGCCGGAAACGCATCCATCGTCCTGATCCCACACCGCAAATCGCCGCGTGGCGGCAAAGGCCGCCCCCCTCACGCCGTCGGCAGCACATAGTCGCGGAACGTGTCGCGCAGCGCCGTCTTGCGGATCTTGCCCGCCGCCGTGTGGGGGATCTCCTCGACGAAGACGACGTCGTCGGGCATCCACCACTTGGCGATCTTGCCGTCGAGATAACCCAGCACCTCTTCCTTGGTCGGCTCCCGGCCCTCCCGCTTGACGCAGACGAGCAGCGGCCGCTCGTCCCATTTGGGATGCTTCAGCCCGATCACCGCGGCCTCGGCGACGTCGGGATGGCCGACGGCGATGTTCTCGATCTCGATGGACGAGATCCACTCGCCGCCGGACTTGATGACGTCCTTCGCCCGGTCGGTGATCTTCATGTAGCCGTGCTGGTCGATATGGGCGACGTCGCCGGTGTCGAACCAGCGTTCCTCATCGAAGAGTTCGGCCCCCTGGTCCTTGTAGTAGGCCTTGGCGACGGCGGGCCCGCGCACCTTCAGCCGGCCGAAGGTCTTGCCGTCGCGCGGCAGGGTGCGGTTCTCGTCGTCGGTCACCTTCATCTCGACGCCGAAGGGCGGAAACCCTTGCGTCTCCTCGACGGCGAGAAGCTCGTCGCCGGCAAGACCCGCATATTCCGGCTTGATGGCGCAGAGCGTCCCGAGCGGGCTCATCTCGGTCATGCCCCAGGCGTGCACCACCTGCGCGCCGTAGCGGTTCTGGAAGGCGTCGATCACCCGGCGCGGACAGGCCGAGCCGCCGATGATGACGCGCTCCAGATCCGGCAGCTCGCCGCCATGGGCTTCGAGATGTTGGAGCAGCATCAGCCAGACGGTCGGCACCGCGGCGGTGCAGGTCACCCGCTCCTCGGTGAGCAGCTGGTAGACCGAGGCGCCGTCCATCTTCGGACCGGGCATGACCAGCGTCGCCCCGGTCATCGGCGTCGTCAGGGCGATGCCCCAGCCATTGGCGTGGAAGAACGGCACGATCGGCAGCATGCGGGACGAGGAGGCGAGGTTCATCGCGTCCGGCGCCTGAGCGATCATCGAATGCAGGACGTTGGAGCGGTGGGAATAGACGACGCCCTTGGGATTGCCTGTCGTGCCGGAGGTGTAGCACATGCCCGCCGCGGTGTTCTCGTCGAACTCCTTCCAGGCGAAGTCGCCGTCGGCGCCCTTCAGCCATTCCTCGTAGGCGACGGCGTTGGGAAGCTTGGTCTCGGGCATGTGCTCGGCGTCGGTGAGGACGATCACCTTGGTCAGGCTGGGCACGGCCGGCGCCAAAGCCTCGATCAGCGGCAGGAAGGTCAGGTCGACGAAGACGAGCTTGTCCTCGGCGTCGTTCATGATCCAGGCGAGCTGCTCGGGGAACAGCCGCGGGTTCAGCGTGTGGTAGATCGCCCCGATGCCCATGATGCCGTACCAGCATTCCAGATGCCGCCAGGTGTTCCAGGCCATGGTGGCGATGCGGTCGCCGAGGCCGTAGCCTTCCCGCTCCAGGAGCTGGGCGATCTTCAGCGCCCGTCCGCGCACCTCGCGGTAGTTGGTGCGGTGCATCGGCCCCTCGACCGAGCGGCTGACGACCTCGCGCAGCGGATGCTCGTTCGCCGCATGGTCGATCACCTTCGAGCACAAGAGCGGCCAGTCCTGCATCAATCCGCGCATCGTCTTCCTCCCGCTGAGAACTTCGCTCGCATCGCCCGCATCCCCGGCGCCGAGCCTTTTCGTTGCGGGCAGTGTGTCGTGAAAGCCGGCGCCTTGTCCAGCCGGGGGCACACGGACAAAGTTTGGACATTTCCCCTCGTCACAACCCGGGCAAGGGACGAAAGCAAAAGGAGTTCGTCATGCAGATGGATCAGGCGGTCGAGGGCGATCCGTTCGAGACGGGCGAAGGCGTCGAGGCGGTCGAGTTCGAGCTGGCGCTCGGGGCGAGCGACATCGGCGAGACGCTGTTCGAGGATTGCGTGCGGCGGGCCGCCGAGATGATCGGCGGCGAATTCCTCTTCGCCATGCCGACCGACGGCTCCTTCGAGGATGCGAGCGAGATCGCCGCGATCCACATGGCCCAGTCCGACGAAGGGCGAGGCCGGGTGTTCTTCGCCGTCCTCAACGCCGAGGGCGACGCCATGCGGGTCGCCGACCGGGACGAGGTGGGCGATCGCTTCCACGGCTTTGCCCGGGCCTTCGTCGGGGTCCTGTCGCGCATCCGCGACGGGATGCCGTCCTTCGGCCAGATGCAGCCGGAAGGCGAGGCCTGAGGCGAGCCCGGCGGCCCTGCCGCCCGCCCGTCCCTTGCTCGCTCGCCGCCCGCCGGCCCTACCAGCGCAGGAGCCGGCTGCCGGCGAGCGCGCCGGCCGCGACCAGGATCATCGTCGCCAGCGGATACCAGATGGCGACGAAGAGCGGCGAATCGTCCGAGCAGTGGGCCGCGTAGAAGGTCGCCGAGATCCCCGCGGCGACGAGTCCCGCGGTGGCGCCCGTCAGCCCCGGCCGCGTCGGCGCCTGCTGGGACAGGGCATAGAGCAGCAGCAGGAGGACGGGCGCGCCGATCGTCGGAATGGCGATCAGGCAGGTCATGGCATTCTGGCCGATCGCCCGGATGGGCCAGGTCGCCTCGGGCATCACCAGGAGCTCGACCCCGGCCGCCGCCAGCAGCAGAAGCGCGGGGACGAGCAGCATCGGCAGGCGGCTCCGCCACGGCCGCGCCGGCCGGGCCAGGGCGGCGAGAAGGCCGAGCGCCGTCACCGCCAGCAGGCCGGCCTCGATGAACTTCATGTCGAAGCGGATCGACCCGAACGAAGCGAGGAAGTCCGGTCGCGGGCCGAGCAGCGGCATGAACACGGCAAAGGCAACGACGGGCGAAGCGGCGGCGGCGAGCCACAGCGGCAATCCGGCCTGACGTTTGCGCCGGGTGAATTCCCCCGACAGATCCGCGATCAACTCGTCCGTCTGCATCATTCTCTTCCAAACTTCTTGGCGATCGCTGACAACCCCCGGTGAAACGCCACCCTCACGGCCCCTTCGCTCATGTCGAGCTCGCGGGCCGTCTCGCTGATCGACTTGCCTTCCACCGACAGCGCCGAAACGACGGCCTGCTGCCGGCCGCCGAGCGAGGCGACCGCCCGGCCGACGTCGTGGGCGACGGCGGTCGGCGTCGCCGACGGATCCTCGAAGACGTCACCCATCGCCTCGATGTCGATTTCGATTCGCCTGCCGCGCCGGCGGTAGGCGTCGATCGCCTTGTAGCGGGCGATCGCGAACAGCCATGGCGCGACCGGCTCACCCGGCCGCCAGGTGTGCCGCTTGGAGTGAACCGCCAGGAGGATTTCCTGGACCAGATCCTCCACGTCGAAGCCGGCCGAGTGTCGCGGCATGCGGCTCGCCGCGAACCGGCGGACGATCACCGCCGCATCGGTCAGGAACGCCCGATAGGCCCTTTCGTCACCCGCCAGCGCACGCCGCAGAAGGTCGTCGAGCCCCTGGAGCTTGGACGAGGAGGCAGGCTGCATGAGGGTACCTTCGAAGCGGTCCGCGACTTTGTTTCGACCATGCCGAATTTTTTCGTGGCTGGCATCGCATTGCCTTCACTTGCGCGTGAAAGCAATGCGATATCGTAACGGAATTCCCGGCGAAGGCGAACCGGCGGAACGAGGCCACGAACGGCCTCGTAAAGCAACGTCCTCAACGGGAGACCCGACATGGATCGTCGTACCTTCAGCCTGGCACTCGCCGGCTCGCTCGCCGCCGCCGCGGCCCTTGCAGCCACCGTTCCCGCATCCGCCGCCGAAGAGACCGTCAAGTGCTACGGCGTGGCGCTCGCCGGCCAGAACGACTGCGCCGCCGGCGCCGGCACCACCTGCGCCGGCACCTCCACCGTCGACTACCAGGGCAATTCCTGGAAGGCCGTGCCGGCCGGCACCTGCGAGACGATGGAACTGCCGGGCGAGCGCATGGGCTCGCTCGAGCCGCTGACCCGCGACCTGCCGAGCTGATCCGGCCCTGATCCGACGGGCGGGTCCGGCATGGCGCCGGATCCGCCTTTCCGCCTCCTTCATCCGCCGGGAGAAACCACCATGGCGCTGCCGATCGCTGCAGGTGTCGGGCTGAAGCCGGAACATGTCGACGAAATCCTCGCAACGCGGCCCGAACTCGGCTTCTTCGAGGTCCATGCCGAGAACTACATGGGCGAGGGCGGCCTGCCCCACCATCAGCTGGCGGCCATCGCCGGGCGCTATCCGCTGTCGCTGCACGGCGTCGGCCTGTCGATCGGCGGCGAGGGCGATCTCGACCGCGACCATCTGAAACGCCTGCGCCGCCTCGTCGAGCGCTACCGTCCCGCGAGCTTTTCCGAGCATCTCGCCTGGTCGACCCACGCGAGCACCTTCTTCAACGATCTGCTGCCGCTGCCCTATACGCCCGAAACGCTGGAGCGGGTCGCCCGCCACGTCGCCGAGACCCAGGCGTTTCTCGGGGCTCGGATGCTGCTCGAAAACCCCTCGACCTATCTGGTCTTCGAGGAATCGACGATCGACGAGATCGACTTCCTCGCCGCGGTCAGCGAGCGCACCGGCTGCGGCCTGCTGCTCGACGTCAACAACGTCGTCGTCTCATCGATCAACCACCGCCTCGACCCCGTCGCCTACATCGACCGCTTCCCGCTGGACAAGGTCGGCGAGATCCATCTCGCCGGCTATGACGAGGTCGTCGACGAGGCCGGCGAGCGCCTCCTCATCGACGCCCATGCCTCGCCGGTCCTGCCCGACGTGTTCGACCTCTATCGCCACGTGCTGAAGCGGGCCGGCCCGTTGCCGACCCTCGTCGAATGGGACAACGACGTGCCGGAGTTTCCGGTGCTGTTTGCCGAGGCGCAGCGTGTTGCGGCAGCATTGGAGGACGCTCGGCGCGGCCTGCCGGAGGCGGCGCTTCGCCGCTCCGCCGCGTGAGCGGGGCCGCCGCGAAGAGGGTGGGCGCGAGCCAATTCGCAGCCGCGCTCCTGCCGCGCGAGGCGGCGATGCCGGAAGGTCTCTCCACCCGTTCCGGCCGGCGCGACGCCGCCCGCTTCGCCGTCTATCGCAACAATGTCGGCGTCGGGCTGACAAGGGCGCTTGAGCGTCGCTATCCGGTGACGCTGCGGCTCGTCGGCGAGGACTTCTTCCGGGCGATGGCGCGGGAATCCGTCGCGCTCGCCCCGCCGACCTCGCCGGTGATGCTCGCCTATGGCTCGCAGTTTCCGGAGTTCGTCGCAAGCTTCCCGCCGGCGGCCGGCATCGCCTATCTTGCCGACGTCGCCCGGCTCGAGGACGCCATGGCCTCGGCCTTCCATGCCGCCGACGAGGCGTGCCTCGCCATGGATGCGCTGACGGCGATCCCGCCGGACGACCTCGGCGACGTCCGGCTCACCGCCCATCCCGCCGCCCGGCTCGTCTCCTCGCCGTATCCGGTCGGCACGATTTACGCCCGGCACAACCGGGATGCCGTCTCGCCCGTCACGCACTGGCGCGCCGAGACCGTCCTCGTCACCCGGCCCCACACACGCTGCGAGTTGCAGGTCCTGCCGGACGAAGAGGCGGGCTTTGCCACAGCGCTCCTGTCCGGCGAGGCGCTCGGCCCGGCCGCCGAAGACGCGGCGAGCCGCGGCGGCTTCGACTTCGGCCGCGCGCTGCTTCGCCTCGTGTCGGCCGGCGCCTTTTCGGCCGCGGTGAATTCAGCTCAGAAGGAAGCTCGCCATGTTTGAAAGACTGCACCGCGTCGAGGCGATGCTCGCCGCCATCCCCGCGTCCCTGCCGCTGCTCGCCCTGCGGCTTGCCCTCGCCGTGCCGTTCTTCCGGTCGGGCCTCACCAAGTGGGACGGCTTCCTGCAACTGTCCTCCGGCGCGAAATACCTGTTCCAGCAGGAGTTCAAGCTCCACATTCTCGGCGGCCAGTTCGCCTATCCCTTGCCGCTGGTGTCGGCCTCGCTGGCCGGCATCGCCGAGATCGTCCTGCCGATCCTCCTCGTCCTCGGCCTCGGCACCCGCTTTGCCGCCGTCGCCATCCTGGCGATGACGGCGGTGATTCAGCTGACCATTCCCGGCGGCTGGGCCAATTTCCATCTGCCCTGGGCAGCCATGGCCTTGGCGCTGATCGTCTATGGCGGCGGCAGGCTGTCGCTGGACGCGCTGCTCGCGAAACGGTCGGCCGGCAGCGGCGGGCCGGCGACGCGCCCCGTCTGAGCGAAGGCGCGGGAGGCAGGATCGCCTCCCGCAACGCCGCCCTCACAGCAGCCGCTTCGGCTGCCAGCCGACCGCTTGGAGGCTGGTCTTCGACGGCGTCGGGTCCGACGTCAGCATCAGGCCGTGCAGGTCGGCCGTGACATCCGCCTTGCCGCGGCCCAGCGCCGCGATCACCCTGTCGTCCTTGACGTAGAAGGCGGTGTAGCTGCCGGCCGCAAGATCGCCCTCGACATGGCACTCGTCATAGTCCTTGGCGTGGCCGACATAGTGGATCGGGCCGTATTGCGCCGACCAGAAGAACGGGATGCCGGTGAAGGGGCTGGTCTCGCCGAGCATCGCCCGGGCGGCGTAGCGGCCATGCTGCTCGGCCACCCGCCAATGCTCGATCCGCGTCGCGTAGCCCCGCCCGTGCAGCGGGAAGTTCGCCACGTCGCCGCCGACGAAGAGGCTGGCATCCACCGACAGATCCGGCCCGACGTCGACGCCGCCGGCTTCCTCGGCCGCCTCGCCGAAGATCGACAGCCGCGGCTTGGCGCCGACGGCGATCAGCACCATGTCGGCCGACACCATTTCGCCGCTCGAAAGATGCACGGCGCTCACATGGCCGCGCTTTTCCTCGATCGCCGCGACGCCGGTGTTGGTCTTGACGGTGACGCCCTTGGCGCGGTGCTGGCCGACGATCTGGCCTGCGACCGCATCGCCCCATTTGCTCGCAAACGGCAACGTTTCCTGCGAAACCACCGTCACCGTCTTGCCGTTCGATGCGAAGCTTGCGGCGGCCTCCATCCCGATGAAGCCGGAGCCGACGATGACGATGTTCTGCGCAGCATCGGCCGCTGCCTTCAGCGTCTTGCCGTCGTCATGGGTGCGCAGCGTGAAGACGTTCGGCAGATCGGCGTTTTCGAGGGGGAGGGTGGCGGAATCGCTGCCCGGTGCGGCGAAGCAGCGGTCGTAGACGAGGCCCTCGCCGACGCCCTCCTTCCCGGCAAAATGGATGGTGCGGTTCTCCGCGTCGATCCGCTCGACTTTCTCGGTGATCCGCTCGACGCCGATCGCATCGAGCCCCCCGGTGCCGACGAGGGGAAGATCGTCGTCGGAGGTCTTGCCCGCCAGATAGGTCTTCGACAGCGCGGTGCGGTCGTAGGGGGTCTCGCCATCGTCGGAGAACATCACGATGCGCCCATCGAAGCCCCGGCGCACCAGTTCCTGCGCGCAGGCGAGGCCGCCCGCGCCGCCCCCGATGATGGCGAAGATCCGGTTGCCGCCGGCCTTGCGAGTGGCGGGGTCGACCTCCGGCCGATGCTCGCCGGCACCCTCCGGCACTTCGATCAGCACGCGGCCGTCCACCACCGCCGCCTCGAAGCGATTGAGGCAGCCCTGGCCCGGCGGCTCGATGTGATCGCCGGTCGCAAGGTCGAAATTGGCGTGATGCCACGGGCAGATGAGGCGGGTGCCGATGCGCGTGCCGTTCTTCAGCGGCGCGCCCTTGTGGGTGCAGTGGGCGCCGGTGGCGAGCACCCGGTCGCCGTCGCGGGCAAGCAGGATCTTGATCCCGCCCGCCTCGACTTCGTGGAGGCCGTCCTCGGAAAGGTCGGCGAAAGCGGCGACGTCGTGTTGCATCGAGCCGGTCCCTGTCTGTCTGGAATGGTTCGAAGCCAACGGTGTCGATCGGCGAGGGTTCCCGGCGGTCTGCCTGCGCCGCGCGATTGCGAGCCACCGGACAGGCGGTGAACACGGGGAGGACGGAAGGCGCATGAAAAAGGCGAGTGACTGAGCCACTCGCCTCGAATCAGGTCTGGAAGGAAATGAGCTTCTGCCGGATCACGCGGACGGGATGTTCGCGCCCGGTCTCGATCGGGCGCGTCTCTGCCGTGGAAGCGTGCTCCGGCCTCGGCTCGTCCGGTCTGTTAGACGTAGACGCCGCTCTTTACCAGGACCGGCGCGCCGACATTGACCCGATCGTAGAGGTCGATGATGTCCTGGTTCATGAAGCGGATGCAGCCGGAGGATTCGTTGGTGCCGATGGTCCAGTATTCCGGCGAGCCGTGCAGACGATACAGCGTGTCGCGCCCGCCCTGGAAGAGGTAGAGCGCCCGGGCGCCGAGCGGGTTCATGATGCCGCCGGGCATGCCGCCGGCATATTCGGCGAGTTCGGGCTTCCTCTGGATCATCTCGCGGGGCGGCGTCCAGGTCGGCCAGATGCGCTTCATCCGGACGTCCGCGCGGCCGCTCCAGCCGAAGCCTTCACGCCCGACGCCGACGCCGTAGCGCATCGCCCGGCCACCGGGCATGACGTAATAGGCGAATTTCGCACCCGTATCGACGACCACCGTGCCCGGCTTCTCGCCGGTCGGATCGGCGACTTCCCGGCGCAGGAACTGCTCGGGGACCCGGCTGAGATTGACCGCGGGAATCACCTCGCCATTGTCGACCATGCGGCCATACATGGCCCGGTAACGGGAGCTGCCGTAGCTTCCGCCGCCGGAAAACGCGGTCAGCGTCGAGATCGTCGCGCGCGAGGCGCTGGCGCAGCCCGAACCCGCCACCATGGCGCCGAGACCGGCAACCGTCAGGAAGCCGCGCCGCGACAGAAGTCGTTCGTTGAAATCACTCATCGTTCCAGCCTTGTACGTATTTTTGCCGATGCGGCCATTCTACGGGCGCATCCTTCGGAAAACCTTTTTACACAAACCGCCGTCCGGCCAATCGGTTCCACCATCACGGACGCTTGAAAGCCCGTCGCTTCGCTCAAGGGTGTGGCACGGGCGACATGCCGCATCGTCATCGGTCTGCCGCCTTTCGGTCCATCGCGGCACCCCCGGCAGAAAAACTTATCCCCACCCCCTCGGCCCTCCGGCATCATCCCCTCACCGCCGGCCCGCGACACGGGCACGAATGATCACCGGGATCGTTCGGGGGCCGGCGGGCGGTGTCCG
>NZ_AQQS01000027.1 GCF_002088275.1 Aurantimonas sp. 22II-16-19i | reverse complement strand
CGCTTGACCGGGGGCACCCGGGAAGCGCCAGCCGCCATCGCGACGACCCGTTCCCGGCGCGGCAGCGTCGGGGTCGCCGAGAAGGCAGCGGGCCGGAGCGATGCATCGAGACCGTCAAGCACCGCGCGGGATGCCGGAGGCGGACCGTACAAACAAAAAAGTTCGGAGGGTCTGCCTCCGGCATCCCGTCGTCCCGCCGGACGGCGCTCCCCGCCGCCCTCGGGCGGCCCGCATCCCCAGCCCCCGGCCGCTTTGCGGCGCGGGAACGCGGAGGCGTGCCCCGTGCCCTGCAGGCCTCGCCAGGACATCGCGGCCCCTGCCGCCAGCGCGCCAGAAGCGGCTTGCGGCGCCATGCCCGGGGCTGCCGGGTCGGTCGCCTGCAGATTTCGGAAAGGCGCCCGGCTCAGGATTCGCGGGGCAGGGGCTTCAGGTCCGGCAGGATCACGTCGGGCGCATGATCCAGATATTCGTCCGGCTCGCCCTTGCGGTTGATCCAGACGGTGCGGAAGCCGAAGCGCTTGGCCCCGGCGACGTCCCAGCGGTTCGACGACTGGAACGAGACGGCTTCCGGATAGATGCGGAAATGCGTCGTCACCATCTCGTAGACCGCCGGCGCGGTCTTGTAGTGGCCGCAGTCCTCGGCCGAGAAGACCTCGTCGACGAGGGTTTCCAGCCCGGCCGACCGGACGGCCCGGGCGAGCATGTCGCGCGATCCGTTGGACAGGATCGCCACCCGGGCCTGCCGCTCCTTCAGGGCCCGCAGCGTCGAGGGCACTTCCTCGTAGCAGTCGAGATCGCGATAGGCTTCGAGCAGCGGGGCGCGCAGCGCCGTGTCGACGCCGCCGACCTTCTCGAAGGCATAGTCCAGGGCATCCTCGGTCAGCTCCCAGAAGTTCCGGCTGGCATCGCCCATCAAGCCCCGCACCCAGGAATATTCGAGCTGCTTGCGCCGCCAGACCTCGGCGAGGTCCCGGCCCTTCTCGCCGAGCTTGCCCGCATGTCTCGCGACGGCGGCGCCGGTATCGAACAGCGTTCCATAGGCGTCGAAGACATAGACGGAATGCAAGATGGTGGCCCTCTTCAATGCTGGCGGGGAGTGTCTGGCGTCAAAGATGGGGCAGGGGAGCCGTCTCGCCATGCGGGCGGCGATTGAATTGTGCGGCCGGCGGCGCTAACCCGGAGACATCGCCGGCCGCCGGGCGCGATGGGCCCGCCGGATCAGGCGTTTTGCGGCCGCCTTTCGGGCGGCGCACGAGAGGAGAAACACCCATGTCGTCCCACGTGTCCCGGTCCTCGCAGACCCTGCGCACCCGCACCTTCGTCGACGGCGTCTGGCACGAGGGCAGCCCCGCTTTGATCGGCCCGAAGAGCCATGCCATGTGGCTCGGCTCGACGGTGTTCGACGGCGCCCGTTGGTTCGACGGCATGGCGCCGGACCTCGCGCTGCATTGCGCCCGCGTCAACCGGTCGGCCGAGGCGCTGGGCCTTGCGGCCACCATGCCGGCAGAGGAGATCGAGCGGCTGACCCGCGAGGGGCTCACCGGCTTTTCCGGCGAGACCGCGGTCTACATCCGGCCGATGTACTGGGCCGAGGGCGGCGGCTACATGGGCGTTCCGGCCGACCCGGAGACCACCCGCTTCTGCCTCTGCCTCTACGAGACGCCGATGATCGAGCCGGCGGGCTTCTCGGTCACCGTCTCGCCGTTCCGCCGGCCGACCCCGGAGACGATGCCGACGCTCGCCAAGGCCGGCTGCCTCTATCCCAACAACGGCCGGGCGATCATGGAAGCCAAGGAGCGCGGTTTCGAGAACGCCCTCGTCCTCGACATGCTCGGCAACGTCGCCGAGACCGGCACCTCGAACATCTTCTTCGTCAGGGACGGCGTCGTCTTCACCCCGGTGCCGAACGGCTGCTTCCTCAATGGCATCACCCGCCAGCGGGTGATCGCGCTGCTCCGCGAGGCCGGCCGCGAGGTGGTCGAAAAGAGCCTGACGGTCGCCGAGTTCATGGCCGCCGACGAGATCTTCTCGACGGGCAATCATTCCAAGGTCGTTCCGGTCAACCGGATCGAGGGCCGCGAACTGCAGCCCGGCCCGGTCTACCGCGAGGCCCGCGAGGCCTACATGGCCTTCGCCCGCAACGCCGGCTGAGCCGGACCGGCGCGCCCGCCCGAACGGCCGGGCGCGCCGATGGTGGCAAACGGTTCCGGCTGGCCATCGGGCGGTGGACGGACAAGCATTGCCACCTATGTTCACGCCCAAGGCGGGTGCGCCTTCGCGGCGGCGTCCCGCTTCGAGCAATCCCATCAGACCAATCCCATCAGAAGGAGACCGACCATGGCTTTCGAATTGCCCGAGCTTCCCTACGCCTATGACGCGCTGGGCCCCTACATGTCGAAGGAAACCCTCGAGTTTCACCACGACAAGCACCACCAGGCCTATGTGACCAAGGGCAACGAGCTCGCCGAGAAGGCCGGCATGGCCGACCTGTCCCTCGAAGAGGTCGTCAAGAAGTCCTACGGCACCGACCAGGCGCTGTTCAACAATGCCGGCCAGCACTACAACCACATCCACTTCTGGAAGTGGATGAAGCCGAATGGCGGCGGCAAGAGCCTGCCCGGCAAGCTGCAGACGGCCTTCGATTCGGATCTCGGCGGCTACGACAAGTTCAAGGCCGATTTCGAGGCCGCCGGCGCCGGCCAGTTCGGCTCGGGCTGGGCCTGGGTCGCGGTCAAGGACGGCAAGCTCGAGATAATGAAGACGCCCAACGGCGAGAACCCGCTGGTCCATGGCGGCGTGCCGATCCTCGGCGTCGACGTGTGGGAGCATTCCTACTACATCGACTACCGCAACGCCCGGCCGAAGTACCTGTCGGCCTTCGTCGACAATCTCGTCAACTGGGACTACGTCCTCGAATGCTACGAGAACGCGACCGCCTGAGGCCTCGCCCCTGATCGCGCCCGGCCACCGGTCGGGCGACGGGCTTGACTGCAAGACGCCCCGGCACCTTCTGCCGGGGCGTCTTCGTCTGTGATGACGAAGCGTAAACCTCTTCGTGACCGGGCTTGCCGCCACCGCGCCGTTGTCGCACGCTGGAACTGTTCCAACTCGAACTGCGCCGCGTTGTCGCGGCGCTCACCTTGAGGACCACCAGATGATCCAGAGACGTTCCCTCAGCCTCGCCGTTCTCGTCCTGTCGGCAGCCGCTCATCTCGCCGGACCGGCGCTTGCCCAGAACCTCGACGCCATCAAGACCCGCCAGGCGCTGATGAAGGACAATGGCAAGGCCGCAGGGGAGGCAGGCGCCATCCTCAAGGGCGAGGCCGAATTCTCGCCCGACAAGGCCACCGCGATCTTCACCCGGATGCACGACGTCGCCGTGAAGTTCGGCGACCATTTTCCGGAGGATTCCAAGACCGGCGGCGAGACCGAGGCAGCCCCGGCGATCTGGGAAGAGCCGGAGGAGTTCGAGGCGGCCCTGGTGAAGTATCAGGAAGACACCCAGGCGGCCATCGACTCGGCCCCGCAGGACGTCGCCGCCTTCCAGCAGGCCTTCGGCCAGGTCGCGCAGAACTGCAGGGGCTGCCACGAAGACTTCCGCATCGACACGGACTGAGGTCTCGGCGACTGTCCTTGCACGGACAGGCCGGCGGCCCGCTTCCGCCGGCCTTCCTGGCCGTGACTTGCCGCCGGCCCCCGGTTTCGGCGACAATGCCTGCGGCCAAGGCGAACGCCTGGACGGGGCAGCCTGATCGCGGTCGCCGCGAAGGCGGTTCCGGCCGCGATGCCACGGGCAACGGCAACAGGTATAGGAAGTCCATGCGCGATCTCACCGACACCGTCGCAGTCGTGACCGGCGCGGCCTCGGGCCTCGGGGCGGCGTCGGCGCGGGCCCTGGCGCAACGCGGCGCGAGGGTCGCGGCGCTCGACTTCAACATCGAGGGCGCGGCGGCGCTCGCCGCCGAAATCGGTGGCGGCGCCTATGGGGTCGACGTCGCCAGCGCCCAGTCCGGCGAGGCGGCGTTCGAGCGGCTCGTGGCCGAGCTCGGCAAGCCGGCGATCCTCGTTCACTGCGCCGGGATCGCCCCCGGCAGGAAGATCCTCGGCAAGAGCGGCGTCATGGCGCTGGAAGAGTTCGAGCGGGGCATCGCGGTCAATCTCACCGGCAGCTTCAACATGCTGCGGCTGGCGGCGAAACACATGGCGGAGAACGAGCCGGACCCCGACGGCCAGCGCGGCGTCATCATCGTCACCGCCTCGGTCGCGGCCTTCGAGGGGCAGATCGGCCAGGCGACCTATGCGGCCTCGAAGGGCGGCGTCGTCGGCCTCGTTCTGCCGGCGGCGCGGGAACTCGCCGCCCACGGCATCCGGGTGATGGGCATTGCGCCCGGCATCTTCGAGACGCCGATGCTGACCAGCATGCCGGAGGAGGTGCAGAAGGGGCTGTTCGCCTCGGTGCCGTTCCCCCACCGGCTCGGGCGCCCGGAGGAATATGCCGATCTCGTCCTGTCGATCGTCGGCAATCAAATGCTCAACGGGACGGTCGTCCGTCTGGACGGTGCGCTGCGCATGCAGCCACGCTAAGGATTGCGACGCTGGTCGCGGCGATGCGCCGATGCCGAGGCGATCCTCGAGCCGCGGCCGGCTGCGCCGTTCATTTCCACGGAGACCGATCTTGGCCATCACGCTCTACGAACTCGTCGGACGCGACGCGTCCCGTCCGTTCTCGCCCCATTGCTGGAAGGCGCGCCTGGCGCTCCGGCACAAGGGCCTCGACTTCCGGTCCGCGACGGCCGGCTTCACCGAGATCCCGGCTCTCGAAGGGGGCGCCTCGAAGATCGTGCCGATCCTGAAGGACGGCGAGACGCTCGTCGCCGATTCCTTCGCCATCGCGGAGTATCTCGAGACCACCTATCCCGACCGCCCGAGCCTCTTCGGCGGGGACGGCGGCCGGGCGCTGTCGCGCTTCGTCGAGAGCTGGTCCCAGCGCACCCTTCACCCGGCGCTGGCCCGACTCCTCGTCCTCGACATCCACGATTGTCTCGCCGAGAGCGACCAGGCCTATTTCCGGCAGAGCCGGGAGAAGGCTCTCGGGACCAGCCTCGAAGCCTTCGTCGCCGATCGCGAAGCCCGGGTCGAGCCGTTCCTGACATCGCTGGAGCCGCTCCGCGCGCTTCTCGTCCGGCAGGACTTCCTCGGCGGGGAGAGCCCGCTGTTTGCCGACTACATCGTCTTCGGCGCCTTCCAGTGGGCGCGGGTGTCCTCGCCGTTCCGGTTCCTGCCGGCGGAGGATCCGGTCGCGGTCTGGTTCGAGCGCTGCCTCCAGCTCTACGACGGCGAGGGCGCGAAGGTTCCGGCGGCGGCCTGATTGCGCGCCATCGGCTTGCTCAGGGCAGGCGCGATCGCTATAGGTCGCGCCACCTTCCAAACACGTCGAAGACAAGGATTTCCGATGGCGGTCGAACGCACCTTTTCCATGATCAAGCCCGATGCCACGCGCCGCAACCTGACCGGCGCGATCACCCAGAAGCTCGAGGAAGCCGGCCTCACCGTCGTCGCGTCCAAGCGCGTCTGGATGAGCCGCCGCGAGGCCGAGGGCTTCTACGCGGTCCACAAGGAGCGGCCGTTCTTCGGCGAGCTCGTCGAGTCGATGTCCTCCGGCCCGACGGTCGTCCAGGTCCTGCAGGGCGAGAACGCCATCGCCAAGAACCGTGAAGTGATGGGCGCCACCAACCCGACCCAGGCCGACGAGGGCACGATCCGCAAGGAGTTCGCCCTGTCGATCGGCGAGAACTCCGTCCATGGTTCGGACGCCCCCGAGACGGCCGCGCAGGAGATCGCCTACTGGTTCTCCGAGACCGAAATCGTCGGCTGACGCGCCAACTGCCGTCGCGCCATCGGCGCGGACATGCTTGAGACCACGCGCCCGGGAAGCTCACCGCTTCCCGGGCGTCGTCATTTCCGGCTCATGTCGGGCTCACGCCTCGGCGCCGAAGAACGAGGCGAGGACGGCGATCAGGATGACCGTGTAGAGCGCCACCGAGCCGGCGACGAGCAGGACCTGATAGTTGCGGCCGATGCTCGTCCGGGTCACCTCGCGTGCCTGGTGCAGGAGGTTCGGCCAGGTATAGGAGACGAAGTCGCCCTGGGTCATGATCGAGACGACCCGTCCCTGGTCGTCGACGATCGGCAGGCGCCGGAAGCGCTCGTTGGACATCACCCGCATCCACTCGATCAGGTCGTCATCCGCCTTGGCGACCCGCGGCTTGGCGGTCATGATCTCGCGCAGCTTGGTGGTTTCCGGATCCCGCCCCGCGCCGACGAGGCGTTTCAGCAAGTCGCGTTCGGTGACGACGCCGATCAGCTTGTCGAAGTCGTCGACGATCATCACCGAGCCGACATTGCGCTCGCTCATGGCCGACACCGCCCTCATCACGGTTTCGTCCGGGCCGAAGCAGAGCGGCTTCGGCTTGTCGCGATATTCCGGCCTGTCCTTGATCTTCATGGGCGCCCTCCCGATCAAAAAGGGAAAGCTAGGCGAAATCTGCCGATCGGATAGAGTAAACTTCGCGGAAATCACGCAGATTCGTTGCTGCACGGCACGATCGTCTTGTTGCTCTGCAGTATCCCGGAAGTATCGGTTGCCGTCGCGACGGTTGCGTTCTTATGCGGCTACAGGCGGTGCCAGCGATCCGCGGCCGCCTCGTCGGTATCCTTCGCCTCGACCCAGCCGCCGGTCGTGCCGTCGACCAGATGCTCGCGCTTCCAGAAGGGTGCGGAGGTCTTCATGTAGTCCATCAGAAAGCTCGCCGCCTCGAAGGCCGCGCCGCGATGGGCCGAGGTGCAGGCGACGAGGACGATCTCCTCGCCGGGCGCAATCAGGCCGTAACGGTGGATCGCCGCGAGCCCGAGGATCGGCCAGCGGGCGGCGGCCTCGTGGGCGAACTTCTCCATCTGCTTTTCGGCCATGCCGGGATAGTGCTCCAACTCCAGCGCCCGCAACCGGCCGCCCTCGTCACGGCAATAGCCGGTGAAGGTGACCAGCGCCCCGACGGCGCCAGAGGCTGTTCGCGAGCCGGGGCCCGAGCCAGTACCCGGGACCGAGCCGGGGCCCTGGGCAGAGCCGGGGCCGGTGCCCGAACCGGTGAGCGAGGCGGCGATGGCGCCGGCATCGATCCGCCCGGCCTGGACGCGGATCTCGATCCGGGGCTCGGCAACGCTGCCGCCAGTCTCGCCGCCGCCAGCGGCGGGCGCGCCCGTCGAGGAACCGGTTTCCCGCCCGCCGTCATACATGGTGGCGGCGAGCTCGGCGCTGTCCCTGGTGTCCGCCATGGTTCAGCCCCCGGTCATCGGCGGGAAGATCGCCACTTCCCTGGCGCCGGCCAGCGGCTCGGAGTGGTCGACATGCTCGTGGTCGATGGCGACGCGAATGATCTCCGGCGCCTGCAGCGCCGCATCGTATGTCTCGCCGCGTCCCTTCAGCCAGAGGAGCAGATCGCCCACCGTAACGACGCCGGCCGGCAACGCGACCTCTTCCTCGGCAATCCCGATCCGCTCGCGCACCCAGGCGAAATAGGCAAGTTTCATGGCGTGGCGCTCCTCTCGTCTGATGTCGGAGATGGCGGGGGACCACGGCGATGTCCAGAGCCCGATCCATCGATTGCGCCGCGGCGGCCCGCCGATGGCGCACTCCGCCTTCAATCGTCGATGTGCCTCAGCCCGGCGCGAAAATAGTCGTAGCCGGTGTAGAGGGTGACGAGGGCCGAGACCCAGAGGAGGGCGAGGCCGACCTGGGTGATGCCGGGCAGGAACTGGTCGCCGGCGGGGCCGGCGAGGAGGAAGCCGATGGAGATCATCTGGATCGTCGTCTTCCACTTGGCGAGCCGGGTCACCGGGACCGAGACCTTCAGCTCGGCGAGATATTCCCGCAGTCCCGAGACGAGGATCTCGCGGCACAGGATGATGATCGCCGCCCACAGGCTCCAGCCGGCGATGCTGCCCTCGGCGGCGAGCAGCAGGAGGACGGCGGCGACCAGCAGCTTGTCGGCGATCGGATCGAGCATCCGCCCGATGGTCGAGGACTGATTCCAGGCCCTCGCCAGATAGCCGTCGAAATAGTCGGTGATCGAGGCGGCGGCGAAGATGCCGAGCGCGGTCCACCGGGCATAGTCAGGGCTGCGCAGCTGGCCCTCGAGGAAGAAGCACATGACCACGAGCGGAACACAGACGATCCGCGCATAGGTCAGGATATTGGGAAGGCTGAGGGCCCTGGACGCCATGGAACATTAGCCTGCGGAATTCGGGTGAGGTCTCTCAAAGCGCGGGCGGGCGGGCCCCGTCAACCGCGCCGGCCGATATCGGGGCACATTCGCCATCAAACGTGACGATTGTTTCATCCCCCGGCCCGGAAATGATCGTAGATCGACTGCGCCATCGCGGCGGAAATTCCCTCCACCTGTGTCAGGTCGTCGAGGGCGGCGCGCGAAACCGCCTTCGCCGTGCCGAAATGGTGGAGCAGCGCCCGCTTGCGGGAAGGCCCGATGCCGGCGATCTCGTCGAGCGGGTTCTTCACCAGCTCCTTCTTGCGCTTCGCCCGATGGGTGCCGATGGCGAATCGGTGCGCCTCGTCGCGCAGGCGCTGGACGAAATACAGCACCGGATCGCGCGGCGGCAGCGAGAACGGCTCGCGGCCGGCGGTGACGAATCGCTCCCGGCCGGCATCGCGGTCGACACCCTTGGCGATGCCGATGGCGGTGATGCGGTCGGCGATGCCGAGTTCGTCGAGGATGGCGCGCACCGCCGACATCTGGCCCTTGCCGCCGTCGATGAAGACGAGGTCCGGCCAGGCCGGCATCGGGGCGTCCTCCGCCAGATCGTCGGCGAGGTCGGTGTCGAGATCGGTCTCGGGATTTGCGGCGGGCTCCATGGCCGCATCGCGGCCCGGATCGGTCCCAGGATCGACCCCCGCATCGCCCCCGGGATCGCCGCCCGGATCGTCGAAGACATCCCCGCCGGGTGCTCGCGCGGTGGCGCAGGCCCCCGGATCGCCCGTCGCCGGCGGAGCGGCGGGGGAGGTGGCGCCAGCCGCTGGGTCGGCGGAGGCGGGCTCGGCCGGTGCCGCGTCCGCCGCGACGCCGGTGTCGGCCGTCGCCGGCATCGTCTGCGCATGCTCCTTGATCAGCCGCGAGAAGCGCCGGCGGATGACCTCCTTCATCATGCCGAAGTCGTCGCCGGGGGTGATGTCCTCGCCCTTGATGTTGAACTTGCGGTACTGGTTCTTGGCAAAGCCCTCCGGGCCGGCGACGATCATCGCGCCGACCGCATTGGTGCCCATGATGTGGGAGTTGTCGTAGACCTCGATGCGCCGCGGCGTGCGGGCAAGGCCGAAGGTCTCCCGCAGTCCGTCCAGCAGGCGGGCCTGGGAGGAGGTCTCCGCCAGCCGCCGTCCGAGCGCCTCGCGGGCGTTGGATGTCGCGTGGTCGACGAGGTCGCGCTTGGCGCCGCGCGAGGGCACCTCGATGCGCACCTTGCGGCCGGTCTTCAGAGCCAGCGCCTCGGCGAGCAGCGCCTCGTCCTCGACCTTCACCGGCAGGAGGACCAGGCGCGGCGCCGGCGTGTCGTCGTAGAACTGCGCCAGGAAGGCGCCCAGCACGGCCTCGGGCTCGAGCGAGGGATCGGCCTTGGGGAAATAGGCCCGGTTGCCCCAGTTCTGCCCGGTGCGGAAGAAGAACACCTGGATGGAGGTGAGCCCGCCTTCCTGGTGGATGGCGAAGACGTCGGCCTCCTCGACCCCCTCGGGGTTGATGCCCTGGTGGCCCTGCACGTGGGAGAGGGCGGCGAGGCGGTCGCGATAGACGGCGGCGCGCTCGAAATCGAGGTCGGCGGAGGCCGACTGCATCGAATGCGACAGCATGGTCTTCACGTCGCTGGAGCGGCCGGAGAGGAACGCCGTCGCCTCGTCGACGAGCTCGGCATATTCGGCTTCGCTCACCTCGCCGGTGCAGGGGCCGGAGCAGCGCTTGATCTGATAGAGCAGGCACGGCCGGGTGCGGCTGTCATAGACCGAATCCGAGCAGGTGCGCAGCAGGAAGGCCCGCTGCAGCGCGTTGATGGTCCGGCCGACGGACCCGGCCGAGGCGAAGGGGCCGAAATAGCGGCCCTTGCGGGATCTCGCGCCGCGATGCTTCAGGATCGCCGGGGCGGCGTGGTCCTGGCTGATCAGGATGTAGGGAAACGACTTGTCGTCCCGCATCAGGACGTTGAAGCGCGGCCGCAGGCGCTTGATGAGGTTGGCCTCGAGCAGCAGCGCCTCGGTCTCCGTGCGCGTCGTCACGAATTCCATGTTGTGGGTCTTGGCGATCATCCGCGCGATACGCTGGGTATGGCCGCCGAGCCGGGTGTAGTTGGCGACGCGCTTCTTCAGCGAGCGGGCCTTGCCGACATAGAGGATCTCGCCGTCCGCCCCGAACATGCGATAGACGCCCGGCGAATTCGGCAGCCGCTTCGCCAGCGCGGCGATCAGGGCGGCGCCTGTCAGGCCGGCGTGGACGGTCTTGCCGGCGTCGTCCCACTCGATCGCCTCGATCAGCGCCGCGGCAGCCGACCGGGCAGGCGTCGGCGCGGCGACGGATTCGCCGTCGTTATCCGCCTCTTCGCCAGCCTCGTCCTCGTCGTCCGGGCGATCGTCCTCGTCGTCCCAGCTCGCTGGATCGGCGGCGGCGACCTGATCTTCGCCGGCGGCCCCGTCGCCGTCGAAGCCGGCGTCTGCCGCCTCCTCGTCACCGGCAGCATCGTCCCTGGGCATCAGGCCCCGGGCCCCGTGCTGCGAATAACGTTGCGCTCGCGAACGGCCCAACCCTGTCTCCTCGTCGTCTGTCGTCTGTCGTCTGTCGTCTGCCGGCTGTTCGGTTGCCGCCGACCGCGCCTCGGCCCCGTCTTATATGATCGTTCCGATTTGAAAATGCATGGGGTCGCCGCCCTTGGCCGCCGCATCGCCGATGCTCCACAGGCGCGGACGTCCGGTTGCCCCGAATGTGATTGTTGCGGGACGGCAACAGCCGAAAAAAGATTCGCTCCCCGATCGCGCAAACATGATCGTCCCCTGTTGGCGCCATGGAGCATCCCCACTTGTGAGTCACAGCAAGGTCGTCGAAGATCCGCCGGCAATGGCGGGGCGGAGACGGATTGCGGGTGGTCGGCTGGGTCGATCTGGCCCATGAGGCAGTGGTGGAACGTCGATGTCGTGGACAGGCAAGGTCCGATCATTCGCGCTGGTCATCGCGGGCGCGCTAGCCTTGGGAACGGGCTGTGCCTCGGCGGCCGACGTCGTCTTCGACCCGGTCGCCGCACCGCCGTCCCCCGAGGCACCCTCGTCGATCTATGTCTGGTCGGGGCCCTATGCCGGTGCCTTCGTCGGCTACAACTTCTCCCGCTTCAGGAATGCCCCGGACGTGTCCTTCGATGGTGACGGTGCCGTCGGCGGCGTCTATGCCGGCTACAATTTCGAGTCCGGGCCGATCGTCTACGGCGTCGAGGCCGATTTCGGCGGCTCCGGCGTCGACGGCACGGGCTTCAGCCCGGCCCTGGGCGGCGATGTCGGCGGTGACCAGAACATCTTCGGCTCCCTGCGCGGCCGAGTGGGCTATCAGGCCGATCCGTTCCTGGTCTTCGCCACGGGCGGCGTCGCGGCGTCGCGAAACGAGCTGACCTCCGGCGGCGATTCCGACGCCCAGACCAGCGTCGGCTTCACCGTCGGTGCCGGCGTCGAGGCGAAGATCACCGACGACGTCGCCGGCCGCCTCGAATATCGCTATTCGAAATTCGGCAGCGAAACCTACGATCTCGGCAACACCAGCGTGTCTTCCGGCTTCGACGAGCATTCGATCCGGGCCGGCGTCGCGCTGAAGTTCTGATCGCGGCACCGAACACCACCCCGGATTTTCAGCATCATGGGATAACGGTTCGGCCGTGTGGGCGAACCTAGCCGGCAGACCGGCATCGAGGGGAGGGGCATGTCGGCCCAGCCGTGTCGGTGACCCACGCTTCTCTGCATGGATGAAGGCTGCACGCGTCGCCCGGGCGCCGGCGGGCCGGCGAGCACGGTGGCGCCCGCCCGCTTTGCCTGCAATCACTTCCCAAGCCCAAGCCCAAGCCCAAGCCCAAGCCTAGGCCCAGGCCAAAGCCCGATCCTACCGGCCAGCGACGACGACGCCGGGGCCGCAGCCGAGCGGGCCGGGGTCCTTGCCGCCATGGATGTTGGCGTTGACGTTGCGCACCATCTCGACCAGCACGTGGGACGACAGGTGCCGCTTCAGCCGGCCCGGATCGCTCGCCGCGGCCGACACCAGCACGGTATGGGCGCGGGTGAAGGTGATCAGGGTGATCTGGCGGTTCTCGTCCGAGGTGCCGGTCTTGGCCGCGACGTCATTGACGAAGCGGCTGCCATTGGCGGTTCCCGTCGGCCCGGTGGTCGCCCGCAGCATCTCGTGCAGGGCGTCGAACCCGGCCATCAGCCGGTCGTCCTTTGCAAGGCTCTTCGCCTTTTCCTCCAGCACCACGCTCTGGCTGCCGCGTTCGCGGGCCTGTTTCAGGATCAGCGGCCCGTTCGACACCCGCCCGCAGGTGGCGATCGTCACATAGGCGTCGAGGAGGTCCATCAGCGCCACCGGCTCGGCCCCGAGGGCCAGCGAGCGGTCGCGGCCGCCCTGGAACCGGAAGCCCGTGTCGATGCGCTTCATCAGGTCGTTGGCGCAGGGCCGCCCGAAGCGCCGCATCATCTCGACGAAGGGCGGGTTGCGGCTGGCCGCCATCGCCTGCTCGAAGCTGATCCGGCCGAGATAGCGCCGGTCGCCGTTGCGCACCGGCGGAACGCCGAGCGCCACGTCATCGACCCGGCTCTGGGCGGTGAAGCCCTTCTCGACCAGGGCGCAGAGGGCGAGCAGCGGCTTCACCGTCGAGCCGGGATAGAGCATCGCGTCCGGCGGGGCTACGATCGCCTGGATGCCGCCGGTCGCATTGTCGACGACCACCGCCGTCAGTCGGTCGTAGCCGGCGCGGCGGATCGGCGGGTAGTACTTCTCGATCGCCGTCTCCAGATAGAGCTGCGTCTCCGAGGCGTAGAAGGTGACGACGTCGAGGCTGCCCTCATGACCGTGGAGCTTGCGCTCCAGCCTGGCGACCGCGAGATCCCTTGCCGAGCCGAACTGGTCGGAAAGCCGCCGGTCCCTGGCGAAGGCATGGGCGGCGAAGCGGCGCGGCAGCGTCTCGTCGGCGACGGCTTTGGCCGTCAGCGCGGTCGGTTCGATCCCCATGGCGAGAAGCAGGCGGCGGGCCTCGCGCAGATTGCGCGGCTTGGCCGGATTGCCGGCGGTCGGGTTCTTGATGGTGACGGCAAGGCTGGCCGCCATGTCCGGCGTGAAGGCGACGGTCTGGGCGCGCTCCCGCTTGAAGGAATAGCCGAAATAGTAGCGCGCGGCCGCCTCGATGCCCTTGGTGTTGTGGCCCATGAAGGGCGTGTTGAAATAGAACTCGAGGAGTTCCCGCTTGGAAAAGTGCCACTCCAGCCAAAGGGCGATGGCGAGCTCGTCGAACTTGCGCTTGAAGTCGCGCCGGCTGCCCACATAGACCTGCTTGGCGATCTGCTGGGTGATGGTCGAGCCGCCGCGCGGGTCGTCGCCGAACTGGCTGACGAGCGCCTTGCCGATGGCCACGGGATTGAAGCCCATGTGGTAGAAGAACCAGCTGTCCTCGCTGGTCAGGATCGCCTCGCGCATCACCTCCGGCACGTCGTCGTAGTCGACATACATCGCCTCCTCGATGGGGGCGTTCCACGGCTTCTGCCCGTGGCGGGAGAGATCGACGATGAGGCGGTTCGACTGCACTCGCTCGCGGGTGGTCGCGACGCTGGCGCCGTAGCGCGCGGCCACCGCATCCACCCAGCCATGGACCCCGACGAGGCCGCAGCCGAAGATCATGACGAGGAAGGCGAGGACGAGCCAGATCGTCCTGTAGCGCGGAGCCTCAGCCACCTCTTCCATGCCTCGCCCCGCTGTTTACCGCTCGTTAACCATGGCGATATGGGTGCGCCGAACGGTGCCCGCAACGCAAGTGGCGCTGCCGGCAGTCCGTCCCTCCCATGGCCCGACGCTCCAGTCTCCGTTGGTCCGGTCTTCGCCGGTGGAGAGGCAGTGGAAGGGCCAGAGGGGCGAGAGGTGGGCGGGGTGGAGTTGCCGTCTCTCGCCTCGGATCGCGTCAGGGTCGGCCGAGGCCGAAGCAGGGCAGCATCCAGCCATGGGGCACCAGGACGGACACCAGCGTCAGGAGGAGCGCGGTGGCGCCGATGGCCCAGATCGCCGCCTCCTGCCAGGCCTGCAGCAGGAAGACGCCGGTGACGGCGCCGGTCAGCATGCCGATCCAGGGCAGCATCTGCACCAGGAAACCGCCCCGTCGCTCGCCGCAGAGAAAGCGCCCGAGGCCCTTGCCGAAGCGCGACAGTGCGCCGGTCACATAAGTGAGACCCACAGGGTTGCCGGCGACGGTGTCGACCGCGGCATTCAGCATTCCCATGGCGAAGACCAGCGGCAGAAAGCTCCAGGGCGAGGGAGCGGCGCCGGCAAGGCCGGCGACGAGGCTCGTCACGGTGGTCACGGCCATCAGCAGCGGCCACTGCCGCTCCCCGGTCGCCCGCACGAGGACGACGCCAGTCGCGTTGCCGGCGACGAAGACCAGGAGGATCGCCGCGAGGCGGGCGACGTCGCCGCCGTGGCCTTCGCCGATGGCGATGGCGAGCCGCGTCGTGTTGCCGCTCATGAAGGACAGGAAGTCGCCGGCCCGCAGGAAGCCGATCGCGTCGGTCATCCCCGCCAGGAAGGAGAGCAGCACGACGAAGCCGAAGCCGACGGCTTTTTGCCGGCCGGCCGGAGCGGGCCGGTCGACGCCCGGCTTGCGGCCCTGCGACGTCCCGGGTCTGCGGCTCCGCGACGTCATTGGGCGGAGGTTTTCAGCCGGGTCGGTTCGCCGGGCGCCGCCGCCTCGATGGCGAGCGCATGGACGCCGCCGGACAGCTCCTCCGAAAGCAGCCCGTTGATGGCCCTGTGCCGGGCGATCCGGCTCATGCCGGCAAAGCCCTCTGCGACGATGCGGACACGAAAATGCGTCTCGCCGGAGCCGTCGAAACCCGCATGGTGGTCGCTCCCGCCATGGTGATGGCCGGCATGGAGGTGGCTCTCGTCCAGGATCTCCAGGCCGCTCGGCCGGAAGGCCTCGACGAGTTTGGACTCGATCCTCGCCTTGGTGCTCATCTCGTTCCTTTCAGGGGTCTCGTGCGACCCGCGCTGGCGCAACGTTGCGTGTGGCTTGCCGGCTCGCGGAAAAGTCCAGGAATTTCCGGCTTTTTCCGGTCTGTCAATTCTTGTTCGCAACCGTGTCGGGCCCCATAATCGCCGACGATGAAGCTCGACTCCAAATATTTCGACGCGATCCGCGTCAAGGGTAAGACCTCGGCGAAAGCCAAGCCGAGGGCGCCCGCTTGCGCCTGGGAAGGCTGCAAGGAAGATGGGATCTACAAGGCTCCCCTCGGCCGGGATTTCGAGGGGCAGTATCTCAACTTCTGCGTCGATCACGTTCGCCAGTACAACAAGTCCTACAACTATTTTTCGGGACTGAACGACGACGCGATCCAGAAATACCTGAAGGACGCCATGACCGGCCATCGCCCCACCTGGGCGATGGGCCGCAACGGCTCCTCGCAGAGCACGGCCCGCAGCGGCCGGGCCGGCGCCGGGCGGCCGAAGGATCCCTTCGGGCTGTTCGGCGAGGACGGCGCCCCGCGGCCGGAAAGCCGGCGTCCGAAGGTGCGGCCGCTGGAGAAGAAGGCCTTCGAAAATCTCGACCTCGAAGCCGGCTCCTCTGGCGAAACGATCCGTCGCCGCTATAAGGATCTGGTGAAGCAGCTCCACCCCGACGCCAATGGCGGCGACCGCAGCCAGGAAGATCGGCTGCGGGAGGTCATTCAGGCCTACAAGCTCCTCAAGCAGGCAGGCCTTTGCTGATCCTGTCGCGGCGCACCATCTGCGTTGCGTTCCCGCGCGCTTTCCGCCATCGTCGGGTGAGACGTCCGATCCGGTGACGTGCTGATGAATTCGCCCGTGTGAGGCGGAGCAGGCATGGCCGTGTCGCAGTGTGGTTTGGTCGCCCGCCGCCTTCCCGAGCGTTTCGAGGTGCGGGCGACGAAGATGAAGCATGAAGGCGCATGGCGGCACCCGCCAGAACGAGCGCCCTTGGAGGTATGATGAGTGCAGCGGAACAGGAAGTGGCAGCCCTTCCGGATGCCACGGTCTCCGTCCGTGAAACCTTCGGTTTCGAGAGCGACCTGAAAGTCCCCGCCTTCTCCGAGCGCGACCAGCACGTGCCGGAAGTCGACCCGGACTACATCTTCGACAAGCCGACGACCCTGGCGATCCTCGCGGGCTTTGCGAGAAACCGCCGGGTCATGGTCTCGGGCTATCACGGCACCGGCAAGTCGACCCATATCGAGCAGGTGGCCGCAAGGCTCAACTGGCCCTGCGTGCGCGTCAATCTCGACAGCCACGTCTCCCGCATCGATCTCGTCGGCAAGGACGCGATCACCGTGCGCGAGGGGATGCAGGTCACCGAATTTCGCGACGGCATCCTGCCCTGGGCCTATCAGCACAACGTCGCTCTGGTCTTCGACGAATACGATGCCGGGCGCCCGGACGTGATGTTCGTCATCCAGCGGGTGCTGGAATCCTCCGGCCGCCTGACCCTGCTCGACCAGAGCCGGGTGATCCGCCCGCATCCGGCCTTCCGCCTGTTCGCCACCGCCAACACGGTCGGCCTCGGCGATACGACCGGCCTCTATCACGGCACCCAGCAGATCAACCAGGCGCAGATGGACCGCTGGTCGATCGTCACCACGCTGAACTACCTGCCCCACGACACAGAGGTCGGCATCGTTCTCGCCAAGGCGAAGAGCTTCAGGACCGACGACGGGCGCAAGACCGTCTCGAAGATGGTCCGCGTCGCCGACCTGACGCGCTCGGCCTTCGTCAATGGCGACCTGTCGACGGTGATGAGTCCGCGCACGGTGATCACCTGGGCCGAGAATGCCGAGATCTTCGGCGACATCGGCTTCGCGTTTCGGCTGACCTTCCTCAACAAATGCGACGATCTGGAGCGGCCGCTGGTGGCGGAGTTCTACCAGCGGGCGTTCGGCGAGGAACTGCCGGAGAGTGCGGCAAATCTGGTGCTGGATTGATTGACAAGCGACAGATGATAAGGCGTTAGTTCTTATTGTGTTTCCTTGCAGCGCAGAGGTGACCGGACCCGATCCTATTCCGTTTTAGCTGGAAGCCTTTTGGATTTTGCACGAGCGTACGAATTCGCACGAGCGTATATGTGAGGGGTTGATGGTTATCAGTGCTAGAATCCATGATGCCGACCGAACGCTTCGGGTGTCTGGCGAAGCTGCCCGCTCCGGAAGCTCCCATATGGTCCAGGTCGCTTCCTCGTTTTCAGACCTTCTGGTCGAGGATAACGGCGCGGTCTCGGTGTCCGTCGCGATTGAAGGTGATCCGCTGCTGGCGCAGCATCTGAGTCTGGCGGGGCTGACGGGCGCCGGTGCCGCTGTCAGCTGGTTCGACACACGCAACAGTTGGATGATTGGCAGCGATCAAGACGACGTGATCACCAATGCCGGCGGTGGCTCGAATGTCGTTCGCAGCGCGGCGGGCGACGATACCGTTACCACGGGAGACGGCAACGACCGTGTCTATGGCGGCTGGGGCGACGACAGTCTGAGCACCGGCGCTGGCGACGACGTGATCGCCGGCGAACGCGGCAATGACGAGATCGATGGCGGTGCCGGCTATGACAAGCTTCTGCTGGCTGGGAACCGGGCCGACTACGTGCTCAGCATCGTCGGCGGTGTTTATCGGCTTTCCCATCTCGGCGGTGCCGGTTCTGACGGAATTGACACTTTCACCAATATCGAAAACCTCCAGTTCGCTGACGAAGATGTCCTGCTGGTTCCCGAAACCACGCTCCTCGCTGCAAGCGTGGATGACATGAGCCGAACCCTGACTGTATCCGGTTATGTGGCGTGGGCGTCAGCGGGAAGGACGTTTATCAATGTCAGTGGCAACTCATTGCGTGTGGAGGTTACTTATCCTGACGGCCAGAAGCAGGTGTATAGTGCGATCTATAATGACCAGGCTCTCCCACAGCATCTGAACTTAGCGGATCTGACGGGCGTCGGTGGCTATGTCAGCTGGTTTGACACCCGCGACAAGTGGATCATTGGCAGCAATCAGGAAGACATCATCGGCATCGCAGGGGGGGGGTCGAATGTTGTTCGCAGCGCGGCAGGCAACGATATAGTTACCACCGGAGACGGTAACGATCGTGTCTACGGTGGCTGGGGCGACGACAATCTGAGTACCGGTGCTGGCGACGATTTGATCACCGGTGAACGTGGCAATGACGAGATCGATGGCGGCGCAGGTTTCGACACGCTTCTGCTGGTTGGCAACCAGGACGACTACGATCTGAGCGTCGTCGACGGGGCCTACCAGCTGTCTCATCTCGGCGGTGCCGGTTCGGACGGTGTCGATACCTTCGCCAATATCGAGCGTCTTGAATTTGCCGATGGGAGTTTCTTGGTTGATTTAGGGACGCAGCTCACAGCTGTTCTCGACGAGCCGACGCGAACCCTGTTCGTGTCCGGCGATGCAGCCCGAGACGGCGATGTGGCAAGAATCCAGATCAGCTACTCGATCACCGTACTCTCGATCGAGGACAACGGGGAGGTTGCAATCTCCGTTCCGGTTGAAGGCTATGAGTCCCTCCCAAACAGATTCAATCTGTCAGGTTTGAATCTGTCAGGACTGACGGGCGCTGGTGCCTCGGTCAGCTGGTATTCCGCCAATAAAGGTTGGCTGTTCGGCAGCAACCAGAGCGATTATCTTAGGGTGGTCGGCAGGGCTGTTGTCCACAGCGCGGCAGGCGATGACTACGTTGTGACTGGTGACGGTAACGACCGGGTCTATGGCGGCTGGGGCGACGACAATCTCCGCACGGGAGCTGGCGACGACCTGATCGCTGGCGAACGCGGAAATGACGAGATCACTGGCGGTTCGGGCTTCGACACGCTTCTGCTGGTTGGAAACCGGGCCGACTACGATCTGAGCATCGTTGACGGAGCCTACCAGCTTTCCCATCTCGGCGGTGCCGGCGCGGACGGTGTCGACACATTCCGCAGTGTCGAAGCTCTTCAGTTCGCGGACGTGCTCGTCGCTCTGAATTCCGATAAGACGCAACTCTCCGCCAGCGTGGATAGCGCCAGCCGGTTCTTGACTATCTCCGGCGATGCGGCCCTCTCGGAAAACGCCCCGCAGGTTGATGTTTATAAAAGTGGTAGTGGATATGTGAGCATCCAGGACAACGGCGTCGACAAAATCAGCGTTCCGGTCGAAGGTGACCGGCAATTCGCACAGCATCTAAATCTTTCGGGGATGACGGGCTCCGGCGCAAGAATCACTTTTCACGACACCCGCGACAATTGGGTGATTGGCAGCAATCAGGACGACGATATCAGCGTCTATGGGGGTGACTTGGTTGTCGTACGCAGTGCGGCAGGCGACGACATCGTCTCCACAGGCAATAACAGCGACGACCGCGTCTATGGCGGCTGGGGTGACGACATCCTGAACACGGGGGGCGGCACCGATCTGATAGCTGGCGAACGGGGCAATGACAGCATCAATGGTGGCGCAGGGTTCGACACGCTTCTGCTGATGGGAAACCGGGCCGACTACGATTTGAGCAACGCCGGCGGAGTCTACCAGCTTTCCCACCATGGCGGCGCCGGCGCAGACGGCATCGACACCTTCATCAATATCGAGGCGCTGCAGTTCGCCGATCAGATGGTCGCGCTGGGCGATTGGATCGTCTAAGCTGGCATCTCCGCCAAAGCGGATTACGTTCATCGGACCGCGCAGATCCGCGGTCCGATTCATGACAGGCTTGGCATCGACATGGCTTCCGCTTCCCCGCCGCGACCCGGCGACAACAAGCGTCCTCCCCAGGGCAAATCCCAGGATCGCGAACCCTTCCGGCGCGCGGTGGCGGGCGCCCTTCGGGCGATCTCCGGCGATGCGGAGATGGAAGTCACCTACGCGACCGACCGGCCGGGGCTGGCCGGCAACCGGGCGCGGCTGCCGGAGCTGCCGAAGCGCGCGACGCAGAACGACGTTGCCGTCACACGCGGCCTCGCCGATGCCATGGCGCTCAGGAAGGCGCGGCACGACAGCCGCCTCCATGCCAGCCTCTCGCCGGAGGGCAAGAGCGCGCGCGCCGTCTACGACGCGGTCGAGCAGGCGCGCTGCGAGGCGATCGGCGCCAATGCCATGGCGGGCGTCGGCGACAATCTCGCCTCGATGCTGGAAGACAAGTATTTCCGCTCCAATCTTTCCGACGTCACCGACCGGGCCGAGGCGCCGATCGAGGATGCCGTGGCGCTGATGGTGCGCGAGCGGCTGACCGGCCGCCCGGTGCCGGAGAGCGCCCGGGCGCTGGTCGACGTCTGGCGCGACTTCGTCGAGGACAAGGCCGGCCGCAACTTCGAGAAGCTGCCGAGTGTCCTCGAGGACCAGGACGCCTTCGCCCGCGCCATGCGCGACATGCTGGTGTCCCTCGAAATGGCCGAGCAGCTGGCCGACGAGAGCAGTTCCGAGGAGGATGAGGACCAGGAGGACGAGCAGGGCGACAACCAGAGCCGCGACAACGAGGAGAGCGGCTCGGAGAAGGACGCCGGCAGCGACGAGGCGGAGGCCGAGGAGTCCGAAACCGAGGGCGAGAACGAGGAGACGGCCGAGGCCGAATCCTCCGAGGTCACCGCCGAGGATCCGGTCGACGACGACAGCCAGGACACCGAGACGCCGGGCGAATCGCGCCGGCCGAACCAGCCCCTCGACCGGGATTCGCCGCAGTTCGACTACAAGGTCTTCACCCCGCAGTTCGACGAGATCGTCGGCGCCGAGGAGCTCTGCGACGAGGCCGAGCTCGACCGGCTGCGGGCCTTCCTCGACAAGCAGTTGTCGACGCTCCAGGGCGTCGTCGGACGTCTCGCCAACCGGCTGCAGCGGCGCCTGATGGCGCAGCAGAACCGCTCCTGGGATTTCGATCTCGAAGAGGGCTATCTGGACCCCGCCCGGCTCTCCCGCCTGGTCATCGATCCGATGCAGCCCCTGTCCTACAAGATGGAGCGCGACACCGACTTCCGCGACACGATCGTTACGCTGCTGATCGACAATTCCGGCTCGATGCGCGGACGGCCGATCACCGTCGCGGCGACCTGCGCCGACATCCTGGCGCGCACGCTGGAGCGCTGCGGCGTCAAGGTCGAGGTGCTGGGCTTCACCACGCGGGCCTGGAAGGGCGGACAGTCGCGGGAAGCCTGGCTGAAGGCCGGCAAGCCGACCAAGCCCGGCCGGCTGAACGATCTGCGCCACATCGTATACAAGTCGGCGGACGCACCCTGGCGGCGGGCGAGGCGCAATCTCGGCCTGATGATGCGCGAGGGGCTGCTGAAGGAAAACATCGACGGGGAGGCGCTGATCTGGGCGCATAATCGTCTTCTGGCCCGTTCCGAGCAGCGGCGCATCCTGATGATGATATCCGATGGCGCGCCGGTCGACGATTCGACGCTGTCGGTCAATCCCGGCAACTATCTCGAGCGGCATCTCAGGGCGATCATCGAGGAGATCGAGACCCGCTCGCCGGTCGAGCTTCTCGCCATCGGCATCGGCCACGACGTGACGCGCTACTATCGCAGGGCCGTCACCATCGTCGATGCCGAGGAACTCGCCGGCGCGATGACGGAACAGCTCGCCGACCTCTTCGAGGACCAGGGAACCGGTCGCCGGGCGGCTGGCAGCACCTATCGCCGGGCCGGCGCCCGAAGGTGAGGTTTCCGCAGAATCGGCAGGCCGCGGCACGCGTCCCGGCCAGTCGCGGCAGGGCGTCGCGCGCCGCATCGCTGGGGCTGGGCTTGGCCCTGGTGCTGGCGCCTTGGCTCTCAGGTGCGGCCTTCGCCTGGCCACTCGCGGACGGCGCCAGCGATCCCGTCACAATTCGCTCCGAGCCGATCACCCGGTTCGAAAAGAACGGCGAGGCCAGCCGCTTCGGCGCATTGACCTTTCTCGGCGGGCTGCAGTTCACCGGCTCCGACAGCCGGCTGCATGGCATTTCGGCGATCCGCATCCTCGATGCGGACGGCGGATTTCTGGCGGTCACCGACAACGGCAGTTGGGTCGCGGGGCGGATCGGGCGCGATGCGAACGGGCGGCCGACAGGGTTTTCGGATGTGCGCATCGCCCCGCTGCGCGATCTCCTGGGCCGGCCGATCCGCGGCAAGGCCCTCGGCGACGCGGAATCCCTCGCGATCGCACCCGACGGCCGGACGGTCCATGTGGGCTTCGAGCAGCGCCACCGGATCTGGGCCTATGACCTCGACGATCTGGGGGAGGGGCGGGCGCGCGATGTGCCGCTGCCGATCCCGGCGCGGGAACTGCGCGCCAACAAGGGGCTGGAGATGCTGGCGATCGCCCCGGAAGGCTCGCCGCTCCAGGGCGTCATGGTGACGGTCGCCGAGCGCTCGATCGACCGGGCCGGCAATCTCTTCGCCGGGCTCGTCGGTGCGGGCGGCGGTGTCTTCAAGGTCAAGCGCTACGAGAAATGGGAGGTCTCCGACGGCGACTTCCTGCCCGGCGGCGATCTCCTGCTGCTCGAACGGCGCTTCGAGGGCCTGTTCGGCGGGCTCGGCATCCGCATCCGCCGCATCCCCGGCGATGCGATGCGAGCGGGCGCGCTGGTCGATGGGCCGGTGGTGTTCGAGGCCGACCTGGCGGACGAGAGCGACAACATGGAGGGGCTGGACGTCTGGCAGGACGAAGCCGGACGCACGCGGCTGACGCTGGTCTCCGACGACAACGGCTCGTTCTTCCAGCGCAACCTGCTGCTGGAATTCGTCTGGAGCGGCGAAGACCGTCCCGAGGGAGCGGCCGTCGGGCAATAGGGTCCGGGCAATAGCGTCCGGAGGTTTCGGACGGACGGCGCGGCTCCGGTTCGGAACCGCGCCGCCGTTTTCATCATGCGGGGATCGCGGAGGCCACCTCAGCGGCCTCGCGACGATCGGTCAGGCGGCCGCCTGAGCCTCCTGGCCGGTCGGCACTTCCGCGATGGTCTTCAGGACCTGCGAGGCGATGGCGTAGGGGTCGCCCTGGGAGTTCGGGCGGCGATCCTCGAGATAGCCCTTGTAGCCGTTGTTGACGAAGGAATGCGGCACGCGGACCGAGGCGCCGCGGTCGGCGATGCCGTAGGAGAACTTGTTCCACGGCGCCGTCTCGTGCTTGCCGGTCAGGCGCAGGTGGTTGTCCGGGCCGTAGACGGCGATGTGCTCGTCGAGGTTCTTCTCGAACTGCGCCATCAGGGCCTCGAAATAGGCCTTCCCGCCGACTTCGCGCATGTGCTTGGTCGAGAAGTTGCAGTGCATGCCCGAGCCGTTCCAGTCGGTGTCGCCCAGCGGCTTGCAGTGATACTCGATGTCGATGCCGTAGCCCTCGGTGAGGCGCTGCAGCAGGTAGCGCGCGATCCACATCTGGTCGGCGGCCTTCTTGGAGCCCTTGCCGAAGATCTGGAACTCCCACTGGCCCTTGGCGACTTCCGCGTTGATGCCTTCGTGGTTGATGCCGGCGGCGAGGCACAGGTCGAGATGCTCCTCGACGATCTCGCGGGCGACGTCGCCGACGGCGCTGTAGCCGACGCCGGTGTAGTACTTGCCCTGCGGCTCCGGATAGCCCTGCGCCGGGAAGCCGAGCGGACGGCCGTCCTTGTAGAAGAAGTATTCCTGCTCGAAGCCGAACCAGGCGTCGTCGTCATCAAGGATCGTGGCGCGGCTGTTCGAGGCGTGCGGCGTGACGCCGTCCGGCATCATCACTTCGCACATGACGAGGGCGCCGTTGCTGCGCGCCGGGTCGGGGAAGACGGCGACCGGCTTCAGCACGCAGTCGGAGCTGTGCCCCTCGGCCTGCATGGTGGAGGAGCCGTCGAAACCCCAGAGCGGCAGCTGCTCGAGGGTCGGGAACTCGGCGAACTCCTTGATCTGGGTCTTGCCGCGCAGGTTCGGGACCGGCGTGTAGCCATCCAGCCAGATGTACTCGAGCTTATATTTCGTCATCATTCATCTTCCATGGTGGACGCGGCAGGCGCGTCGAAACACATCGATAGGTCCGGGGGCTCCACGGGAGCGCGCCGAGCGGAACCAACACCTGAGAAGCACGTTGCGTGCCAAGTGGGTTGCGCGGATCGGATCGGTCCGCCCGCCGCCTTGCTCCTGAACCATCTCGACACCGCCTCGGACCCCGCCAGGACGCTGCCGTGAGCGTTCAGCCTCCGGCTTCAGGCGGACCCCCGGTGGTTTTCTTGCCGACCGCCGTCCGTCCAGCCTGGCGCCGCCGAGCGATGGCACGATCGCAGCCGTGCCAATCATCGAAGGGATGATTGGGCATCGAGCAGCCCATCTCGATTGGGCGCTTGCGGGTGATCACGAAATCGGCAAGAATCAGCCCAAAAAAGTTGCATATTGCATAAGGGATATGCACACCTATTTACCGGAGGATCCTCCGGCACGGGGCAAGACAACGCAGAGGAAATGACCAATGACCGCAACGGAACATCATCAGGGCGCCGAGATTCTGCAGTTTCCGATCGAGGCTCGCCGCGCTGCCGTCGCAGCATCGCGGCGCTTTTCGAAGGATGCGCTGCCGGATCGTGTCGAATTCGCCATGGGCGGCGCGAGCTATCACGAAGACGCGATCCGCGAAGAGGCCGAACGCGCCAAGCAGGGCCATTGAGCGCCGGCGGTCTGTTCTGCCGAAACGGCGCCGCCTGTGCGGCGCCGGGCGTGAGCACGGTGGCAACGAAGACAGAAGCACCGACGTTTCTGATGGCCGCCACGCCTCCCGAATGATCGGCGGCTGCCGCCTTCGCCGATTTTCGGCTTGCCAAGGAAGCGACCGCGTCGCATCACCCGGGCATGGCCGAACATATTGAATCCCGCATCCGTCTCGATGCCTGCCTCGTCGAACGAGGTCTTTCGCCGACGCGCTCCCGCGCGCGGGACGCGATCCAGCGCGGCCATGTCCGCGTGGAGGGCCGGGTCGAGACGAAGGCCAGCCTCGCCGTCGATCCGGGTGCCGCCATCGCCATCGACGATCCGGCGCAGGCCTATGTCTCGCGCGCGGCGCTGAAGCTGAAGGCCGGGCTCGACGGGTTCGGCGCGAATCCGGCCGGTCGCAGCGCGCTGGACGTCGGGGCCTCGACCGGCGGCTTCACCCAGCTTCTGCTCGAACGGGGCGCGGCACACGTCCTTGCGATCGATGTCGGCCATGACCAGATGAACCCGGTGATCGCGGCCGATCCGCGCGTCAGCTGCATCGAGGGCTTGAACGCCCGGGAGATGACGCGGGAGGATCTCTTCGGGCGTTCGTTCGATTTCCTGGTCGCGGACGTCAGTTTCATCTCCCTGACCCTGGCCTTGCCTCCGGCGCTCGAACTGGCCGAGCCCGGAACCGAAGCCGTGTTGCTGGTCAAGCCGCAGTTCGAGGCGGGCCGGGAAGCGATCGGCAAGGGCGGCCTGCTGCGTGATCCCTCGCAGGCCGAGACGGTGGCTGCGCGCCTGCGGGACTGGCTGGATGCACAGCCGGGGTGGCAGGCGCTGGAACTCATCGATTCGCCGATCCTCGGCGGCGACGGCAACCGTGAATTTCTGCTGCACGGACGAAAGGCGAAATCTTGCACGTAACCATCGACAGCCTCGGGGCGAAGGGCGACGGCATCGCGCAAGGGGCGGACGGGCCGCTCTACCTGCCGTTCACCCTGCCGGGCGAGGTGGTCGAGATCGGATCGGACGCGCCGGGCGGGCGGCCGCAATTCACGCCCGTCGAACTGTCGCCGGAACGCCGGGAGCCGCCTTGTCCGCATTTCGGCGAGTGCGGCGGCTGCGATCTCCAGCATGCGAGCGAGGCGGTCTACCGGGAGTTCAAGCGCGACCTGATCGGTTCGACGCTGGCGCGGGAGGGGCTGGAAACACAGGTCGAACCTCTCGTCGGCTGCCTGCCCCGCTCGCGCCGCCGCGTGGCCCTGACGGCGACACGGCCCGGCAACCGCCTGCTTCTCGGCTACAACGCCGCGCGCAGCAACCGCGTCGTGGCGATCGAGACCTGTCCGATCGCACTGCCGGCAATCGAGGCGGCGCTGCCGTTCCTGCGCAGGCTCGCCTCGCTCCTTGCCGACCGCAAGCGGCCGCTGAAGCTGATGGTCACCGCGACGACGGCCGGCCTCGACGTCGCCGTGAGCGATGCCGCCAGGCTGTCCGAGAAGCTGCGGCAGCCGGCGGTGGCCATGGCGCTCGAGGCGGGCATCGCGCGCCTCAGCGTCGAGGGCGAGATCCTCGTCCAGATCCGGCCGCCGCTCGTCGACTTCTCCGGCGTCAGCGTCGAGCTTCCGCCGGGCGCCTTCCTGCAGGCGGTCGAGAGCGCCGAGGCCGTGATGGCGGAACTGGTGGTTGGACATCTGGCAGGCGCCAAACGCGTCGCGGACTTCTTCTCCGGCTGCGGTACCTTCTCGCTGCGGCTCGCGCGCCAGTCGGCGGTCCATGCGGTGGAGAGCGAGGCGGCGGCGCTGGCCGCGCAGGATCGGGCGCATCGCGGCGCCACGGGGCTGAAGCCGCTCTCGACCGAGCGGCGCGATCTGTTTCGCCGCCCGGTGCCGGCCAAGGAGCTCAATGCGTTCGACGGCGTCGTCTTCGATCCGCCGCGAGCCGGGGCGGAGGCGCTGGTGCGCGAACTGGCCGGATCGGGCGTCAAGCGCGTCGCAGCCGTGTCGTGCAACCCTGTCACGCTGGCGCGGGATCTGAAGATCCTCGTCGATGGCGGCTACCGGATCGTCTCGGTGACGCCGGTCGACCAGTTCCTGTGGTCCCATCACGTCGAGGCGGTGGCGCTGCTCGTGCGGGCATGACCGCGGGCCGCGGGGCCACGATCGCTTTGCCGTCTGCAGGGCTTCATGCAAGCCAGAGGCGGTATGACGGCCCTGCCTGACGCCGAGGAGAGACGCAGCCGGTGACGGAATATCTCGTACAATACGGCTGCGGCCTCCTGTTCATCGTCGTTCTTCTGGAATCGACGGGCCTGCCGCTGCCGGGCGAGAGCCTCGTCGTCGCCGGCGGGCTCTTGGCGGGCGAAGGCTCGCTGCACATCCTGCTCGTCCTCGGGGCGGCGTTCTTCGGCTCGATCATCGGCGACAACATCGGCTATCTGGTCGGGCGCCGGTACGGGCGGGCCATGGTGGTGCGGTGGGGCGAACGGTTCGGCCTCGGCGAGAAGCGCTTCAAGATGGTCGAGGAGCGGTTCCAGAACTACGGCATCGCCGTCGTCCTCGTCGCCCGCTTCATCATCATCCTGCGCCAGCTCAATGGCTTCGTCGCCGGCACCATGCACATGAACTGGCCGGTCTTCCTGCTCTACAACTCGATCAGCGCGGCGGCCTGGTCGCTTGCCTATGGCGGCCTCGCCTACCTGTTCGGCACGGCGTTCCAGACGTATTTCTCCGGCCATTCGACCTGGCCGCTCTATCTGGCCGCCATCGCCATCTGTCTCGTCGGCTGCGTCGGGACCTACAAGTTCCTGTTCAGCCGGGATGAGGCGGCTCCGCACGCAGAGGAAGGCGGCGACGTCGAGGCCGGGCAGAGGCGCTGAGCCTGGCGCGACTGCGCTTCCGCGCCGCTGGCCCGGCAGTCTTAGCGCCATTTTCCGATGCGACGGCCCATCGGAAGCGGTCGCCATCGCCGCTCGACTTCTGCCGGTAAGGAGAATCTGGCCGCCCGCGCCACGTTTTCGGATGACTTAACATTTCGTCAGATGAATCTTGGCAATGCTGCTGCAGCGCAAAACGGCCCTTGAGCCCCGGAGCCCTGCCATGCAGATGAAGTCGCTTGCCTCCAAACTTCTGGTCTTCGCCGGCGGAACCGTCGCCTCGATCCTGATCCTCGCCGTCGCCCTTTCGGCCTTCGAGACCAAGTCTCGCGTCGAGACCGACATCTACCGCTCCGCCAACACCGAGGCGCGCAATGTCGCCAGCGCCGTCGGCGCCGAGGTCGGGCTGGCGGTCGCGGCGGGCCGGAGCATGACCGGCATGATCGCCGCCGCCAATGCGGCGGGAAACCGTGATCGCGCGGCGGTGATCGAGATGCTGAAATCGGTGGCGATGCGCAACGAGAACCTCTTCGGCGCATGGATGGCCGAGGCGCCGAACGGCTTCGACGGCATCACCGAGAAGGGCGCCGTCGGCACCAATGCGGAAGGCATCTACACGCCCTACTGGACGAAGAATGCCTCCGGCGACGTCGTCTTCTCGACCTTCACGATGGATTACGCCGCCCCCTGGTACGATCTCGCCGCCAAGAGCGGCAAGCCGTCGATCACCGAACCCTACAAGGCCTCCGAGGTCGACGCCCTGATGTCGTCGATCGCCTTTCCGATGATGGCCGGCGACAAGCTCATCGGGGTCGGCGGCGTCGACTTCAGCCTCGACGGGCTGAGCCGCCTGGTGAGCACCATGGTGCCCTTCGAAGGCGGCCGGACCTACCTGCTTTCGGGCACCGGCAACTGGCTGGTGAGCGGTTCCGGCGACCAGTTGATGAAGCCCTATGACGAAGAGGGCAAGGATCTCGTCGACACGGCGCTGGCGAGCGGCGAGCCGCGGACCATCAACGGCATCGCCGACGGGGCGTTCGAACGGATCGTCTATCCCTTCGAGCTTCCCGGTCTCGGCAAGCGCTGGGCGCTGATCGTCGATGTTCCCGCGACGGTCTTCACGGCGCCCGTCTATGCCGAGGTCAGCAAGTTCCTGCTGATCGGCGGCGTCCTTTTGGCGGCGGTTCTGATCGCGATGGCGTTCGCTGCGCGCCAGGTCGTCACCCGCCCGCTGTCGCAGCTGCTTGCGGGCGTCGAAGGCCTTGCCAAGGGCAACTACGACGGCGCCGTCTCCGGCACGGACAAGCGGGACGAGCTCGGGACCTTTGCCAAAGCTCTCGAGGGCTTCCGTCACCAGCTGAAGAGCGGTGTCGCCGCCGAGGTCGCGGCCGAGAACGAGCGCGCGAACGCCGACCGCCTGCGCGACGAGAGCGAGAGCGAGCGTCGGCGGACCGCGGCGGAACAGGCGGCGGTCGTCGCCTCCCTCGGCTCGGGCCTCGCCCGGCTCGCCGCGGGCGACCTCGTCACGCCGCTGAAGGGCGAGTTCCCGAACCAATACCGACAGCTGAAGGACGACTACGAGGCCGCCCTCGACAAGCTGCGCCAGACGATGCAGTCCGTCAGCGCCTCCGTCGAGAGCATCGAGGCCGGGACCCAGGAGATCGGTTCGGCGACCGAGAACATGACCCACCGCATCGAGGGGCAGGCCGCCAGCATCGAGGAGAGCGTCGCGGCGCTGGGCGAGATCACCGGCCAGGTGGGCCAGAACGCCGATCTCGCCGGCGGAGCGGCGAAGTCGGTGCGCTCTGCCCGCGACGATGCCGAGCGCGCCGACCAGATCGTCCAGCAGGCGATCGACGCCATGCGCAAGATCGCCGAGTCCTCCCAGAAGATCGAGGCGATCATTTCGGTGATCAACGAGATCTCGTTCCAGACGAACCTCCTGGCGTTGAACGCCGGCGTCGAGGCGGCGCGGGCCGGCGAGGCAGGCAAGGGTTTCGCAGTCGTCGCCCAGGAAGTCCGCGAATTGTCCCAGCGGTCCTCCGCTGCGGCCGACGAGATCAAGGCGCTGATCAGCGCCGCCTCCGGCAATGTCGAAAAGGGTGTCGAATTCGTCGACAACGCCGCCGAGGCCCTGCGCCGGATCGTCGCCCAGGTCATGGAGATCGACGGCAAGGTCGAGCAGATCGCCAGGGGCTCGAAGTCCCAGGCGATCGGCCTGTCCGAGATCAACGGGGCGGTGGGGCAGATGGACCAGATGACCCAGCAGAACGCCGCGATGATCGAGGAGACCAATGCGGCGACCCAGGAACTGACCGCGCAGGCGGATGCGCTGAAGCGCCTGATCGCCTATTTCACGATCGCCGCCGTGGCCGCTCGTCCGGGCCACCAGCCGTTGCGCCGCGCGGCCTGATCCGAGGTTCGAGCGCCTTCCAGGATCAGGTGCTGAGCGCTGCGCGGGTGGCAGGAAGCCGATCGAGGGCGAGAGGCTATTCCCGCGCGAGCACGCCGCTCTCCCAGCCGAGCATCGCCCGCTTGCGGGTGATGCCCCAGTGATAGCCGGTGAGGGCGCCGCTCTTGCCGAGCACCCGGTGGCACGGCACGACGAAGGAAACCGGGTTTCGCCCGACCGCCGCCCCGACGGCGCGGGCGGCCTTCGGCGCCCCGATCCGCTCGGCGATGGTCGAATAGCTGGTGGCGGAGCCGAGCGGTATCTGCAGAAGGGTCTGCCAGACGCGGATCTCGAAGTCGGTCCCGATCAGGACGACCTTCAGCGGGCGATCCTCCTGCCAGCGCGAGGGCTCGAAGATCCGCCTGGCGAAGGGGGCGGTGCGCATGGCATCGGCGGTGAACCGCGCCTTCGGCCAGCGCCGGCGCATGTCTTCCAGCGCCTGTCCCTCGCCGCCGTCGGTCGGATCGGCAAAGCCGATGCCGGCGAGGCCCCGCTCGGTCGCCACCACGATGGCGAGCCCGAAGGGCGTCGGGTGGTAGCCGTAGAAGAGGTCGATCCCCTGCCCGCGGGCCTTGTAGTCGCCGGGCGAGACCGCCTCGTGCTTGACGAACAGGTCGTGCAGCCGCGACGGGCCGGAATAGCCCACCTCATAGGCGGCATCGAGCAGGGACGCGCCGTCGTCGAGCAGCCGTCGGGCATTGTCCAGCGTCACCGCCTGCAGGAACGCCTTCGGCGTCAGCCCGGCCCAGCGCTTGAGCAGCGAGGTCAGCGTCTCTTCCGAGCGGCCGACCGTCTCGGCGATCTCGGCGAGGCTCGGCTGGCTGCGATATTCGGTCGAGATGAACTCGATCATCCGGCGGACGGTCTCGTAGTCGGTCAAGGCGGCGCGTCCGGTCGGCATGATGTCGGGCAGGGGAACCGTTTCGCATGGGGCAGTGGCAAATGACAGCATGGCGATGTCTCCTTCGCCGTCATCTGTGCATGGGATCGGGCGTGTCGCCACCCGATTTCCGGTCGACCCGGAGGGCCGAGAAAGATTTTCAGCCGCGCCTGGCCGTGATCAGCGCCTTCTGGAACGCCGCGGCGAAACTGTCCTTGTCGTCGGGATTGAGGAAGCTGCCGATCTCCGTCGAGACGTTGCGCGAATCGACGCTCATCCGGGTGATGCCGATCTCCTCGTGCCGGTTGACGGAGAAGCGCGCGAAGAACGGATTGTGGTGGTCCTCGCGCACGATGCCCTTCGGCGAGATCTTGCGGATGGCGCAGTCGGTGCGCGTCACGAGAACCTCCTCGCGGGCCCTGGCCGACCGATAGCTCGCCGAGAAGGCCCACCACAGGACGAGCACGTCGAGGCCGAGGAAGCCGAAGACGGGCCAGGCGCCCTTCACCCAGAAGGCGAGGCCGGCGACGAGGCTGACGAGGCAGAAGAGGCTCATCGTCACGACGAAACCGCGCCGCCCGAGCGAGCGATAGGGCGTCAGCAGCGCCTGGAAGATCGGCCGGTCGGCGGCAGCACGCGGCGCATCGGGCGCGCGGCGTTCCGGCTCCGGGGCCAGCTGATCGCGATTGTCATCCAACGGCCAAGCTCGCTATAGGGCGATGATGGTTGAAAAGATCGACAAGCCGGCCTCCCGGGTCAAGCCAGCGGGCGCAAAGACTGCGACGAAAGCGTCCGCCAGGGCACCCGCGGGCCGCGCGGCCAAGCGTCGCATCAAGATCCCCTACGCGCCCGAGGAGATATCGGAGATCTTCCGGCGCTTCGAGATCCAGCGCCCGGAGCCCGAATCCGAGCTCGAGTATCGCAACCCCTTCACGCTTCTCGTCGCCGTCGTTTTGTCCGCCCAGGCGACCGATGCGGGCGTCAACAAGGCGACGCGCGGCCTGTTCGCCGCCGCCGACGACCCGCATGCCATGGCGGCGCTCGGCGAGGAGACGATCCGCGACCACATCAAGACGATCGGCCTCTTCCGGAACAAGGCGAAGAACGTTCTGGCGCTCTCCCAGGCCCTCGTCGCCCGCCATGGCGGCGAGGTGCCGAACGACCGCGCCGCGCTCGAGGCGCTTCCGGGCGTCGGGCGCAAGACCGCCAACGTCGTCCTCAACGTCGCCTTCGGCGAGGAGACGCTCGCCGTCGACACCCACATCTTCCGAATCGGCAACCGGCTGCATCTCGCCCCCGGCACGACGCCGGACGAGGTCGAGGAAAAAATGCTGCGGATCATCCCGCAGCCCTATCGTCGGCATGCCCATCACTGGCTGATCCTGCACGGCCGCTATGTCTGCAAGGCGCGAAGGCCCGAATGCGAGGCCTGCGTCATCGCCGATCTGTGCAAGGCCGAGGTCAAGACCAACGCCGTTCCGGCCGAGCTCAGGCCCCTGCCGCCCGGTCCGCCGCCGGCTCTCCCGAAACCCTGACATCGCCCGGATCGAGACCGACGAGGCCGCCGTCCCGCGCCGAAATCCTCTGGTGGAGATGCACCATCAGGCTGGCGGCGAAGAGCGGCGTCAAGAGATTGACGATCGGGATCGCCATGAACAGCGCGACGAGAAGGCCGGCGAGGAAGACGGTCGTCGAATGGCGCGAGCGCATGTCCCGCGCGCCCTCCTCGCGGCGGTAGCGCATCGCCGCGAACTCGAAATACTCCCGCCCGACGAGATAGCCGTTGACCAGGAAGAAGGCGACGAGGTTGACGCCCGGAACGAGGAGGAGGGCGAGCGCGATCAGATTGCCGAGGATGACGACGCCGAAGAACTTCACCGACAGGACGGCGCCCCGCCAGAACGGCATCGGCCGGCCAGCCGGCGAGCCCGGATAGGCGCCCCGCTCGACCACTTTGGCGACGTCGTCGAGGAAGAGGCCGGCGATGATCGCGCTGATCGGGCCGATCAGGAACAACAGGCCGATGGCGAGCGCGATCCCGGCGCCCCAGCCGGCGACCGTCCCCGCCTGGTCGACCCAGCCCGGGGCATCCGGAAAGAGGTTCGACAGGAAGGGCACCGCCAGCCACTCGAACACCGTCTCGACCAGGAACCACAGGACGACCAGGCACACGGCCGTCAGCCCCAGCGACTTCCACAGGGCGGCGCGGAAGGGCGGCGAGAGGACGTCGGAAAGGGCGAGGCGGGCGCTGGTGAAGATCATGGGCGTTCTCTCGTCGTCGGTTGACGATCGGCATCGTCAGGGGACGATCGGCATCGTCAGGGGACGATCGGCATCGTCTGGTGACGAGATAGGCGGCCGCAGGGCCCGCCGCAACGCCGCGGCGGCGGGCCGGTTGCTTGGGGCCGATCAAACGCGATCGGCCCCGCCGTGAGGCAGGGCCGGAAAACGTCGCTGCTCGCCGGGACGGCAGGTGAAGGACGAAGACGGTGCGGCCGATGCGGAACCCGCGTGGCCGACGCGTCGGCTCGCTGGCCTATCGGCAGTCCTTGATCGAATTCAGCGCGGCCGTCACGCCGGAGAGCGAATAGGTGTAGTTGGTGCTGGTGCCGCGCTGGGACGTCGCCTGGATGCTCAGCGACCGGCCGGACCGCATCGCCGAGACGAGCTGCGGCTCCTCGGCGGCGTTCTCCATCCAGGCCGAGTTGCCCTTGGTGAACATCATGAACTTCCGGCCGTCGACGTCGACGGTGACCTTCGAGCCTTCCTTCAGATCGTAACCCATCACCGCCTGGGGCTCGTAGGAGACGCCCTCGCCGGGTTTCTGGGACACGAGGAAGAAGATGTCGCCGTGATCGACATTGGCGGGAGCCAGCTTCTTCGGCGTCGAGAGGATGTAGCAGACCTTTCCGCCGGTGCCGGAATAGGCGTAGGTGCCCCAGTCGTTGAAGGTGTTCATCCGGGTCGGGGTCGGTGCGGCGATGACCGCGCTGGACCAGATCAGCAATGCCGCCGCGGTCGTCAGGATCGTCTTCGGATTCATGGTTTCCTGCTCTCCGGTGTGCGTCTTTCGGGCGATTGCCGCGACCTCGCCGAGGCCCGGCGACCGACAAAAAACGATGACTTGCGCCAATTTAGCCGACGGCGGTTTAGCGATGGTAAACGAACGGCAAAAGGCCACGAGGCAATTTTCAGGGTCCATGACGTTTCATCGCCATGGTCGAGGGATCGGGCCGCATCGCCGCCGATCCCGGGAAGCAGCCCCGAAAGGCGTCTCACTGCGAAAGATACGTCGAAGATCGTGCGCGGACCGCGCAACGAACAAGAAAAGGAATCGGGCGAGAGTTTGACCTTGCAGCATTTTTCGCCCGGCCGGGCTGCCGTGGCTCCACCCGGGCAGGCCCGTCCGGGGTGCCTGCCCGAGAGGGACGTCGCGCCGGTCTTCGGCCGCTTCCGGTCGGCCCTGGGCCAGCCACGCTGCGGCCGGCAAGAGGCTCAGAGTTCGTCGAGCGTCGCCCGGGCGCGCTGATAGTGCTCCGGCCGGATGTTGCCGCGCACGGCGTTGAAGGCGGTCAGGAGGACGGCGATGTCGTCGGTGAAGCCGATGCCGAGCAGCATGTCGGGCACGAGGTCCACCGGCAGGACGAAATAGGCCAGCGCCGCGATCAGGACGCCGCGGGTCGCCGATGGCGTGTCGGGATCGATCGCGCAATAATAGGACGCGACGACGTCCTCCATGAAGGGGACGTGGCGGAGCGCCCGGCGCACCGTGTCGAAGAACGACGAGCGGACTCGCTTCTCGCGCCTGGTCTGATCCTCGCTGGATCCGATCCTGAGAATGTCCTCGATCTTGCGCTCGTCGATCGTCATCGTCGTCTCCCATGCTGGTCGCAGATAGAGATGGCGAAGACCATGGCGCGGCTCAAGCCCCCGGCGCGCGCGCTGCGCGCCGGTTCGGCGTTTTTCCCAAAGGACTTAGCGTCCCTGGAACGGGCTGCCCTCAGCCGAAATCCTGCGCCAGCGGCGCATAGTCCCGGGGCGCGGCCGGCACGTAGGCGTCGCCGCCGGAAAGCTCGAAGGCTTCCTCCAGCACATAGGGGCCGCCGCCGATGGAATCGCGCGAGGAGAACAGGCCGAACCGCTCCACCGTGAAGGACCGGCTGCGGAACCCCCCGCGCAAGGCGAGGTAGTGCGCGACGTCCGCCGGCTTGCCGTTCTTCAGGCGCGCCAGCGTCACATGGGGTACGAACTTGCGCTGGTCGGGGTCGAGGCCGAGCCGCTTGCAGGCCCGCTCGATCTCGGCCTGGAGGCCGGCGAGCTCCGGCGAGGGGGCGACTTCGGCGTGGATGGAGTGAGGCTTCTTGTTGCCGAAGGCGCCGAGGCCGCTCAGCGAAATCCTGAAGCTGCGACGTTCGACCCTGTCGAGGGCGGCGACGATCTCGTCGGCAAGCCGGGGTTCGATATCGCCGAAGAAGCGCAGCGTCAGGTGATAGTTCTCCGGGTCGATCCAGCGAGCCGAAGGCAGTCCGCCTCGCAGCAGCGAGAGGGAAACGGCCACATCCTGCGGGATTTCGACGGCTGTGAAGAGTCGCGGCATCGGAAGACCTCCGTGCGTCGTGCTGGCCCCGGACGCGCAAGCGCCTTATCGCGTCACCCGTTTGCCGGCCTCACGGCCCGCCCCGGGGCATTGGGATGAGCTGCCCGGCCTGTCGCGAAGCGCGGCGATTCGCCTCGCAGGCCGATCGTCTCGAAACCGAGACTTTCATCATGCAAGCCATGTTTCAAGGACAGGGCAGCTTTGCACACGGCTTTTCGCGATTGTTTATGCCGCAGCGCACAATTATCTCGCCCTCCGGGAGGCTCGAGGAACCGAAGGCCGGATCGGCAACTTCGGACAGGCCAGGCGACCGACATCATGCATGCTCCCGCTCCCGATACCCTTGCCACCCCGCACGGTCGCCCCGAAGCCGCCGCTCCGACGCTCGGGCAGGGCGGTGCGAGCGGGCGAGGTGGTTTGGTCCCTGACGCGCCCCTGCCGGCATCCGGCGAGAGCTTCGTCAGGCGGCTGCATCCGGACGAGCAGGATCTGGTGCGGCACCATCTCGGGCGGCTCGATGCGCGGTCCCGCCGCCTGCGGTTCGGCAACTGCGTCAACGACGCCTTCATCGAGCGCTATGCCGAGGCGAGCATCGGTCTCCGCGGCACCGTTATCGCGCTCTTCGTGGGCGGCGTCGTGCGGGGCGTGGCGGAGCTTCACTTCACCTCCCGCACCGGCGAGGAGGCGGAGATCGCCTTCTCGATCGAGCCGGATCACCAGGGGCAGGGTCACGGCACCCATCTCTTCGGCCGGATCCTCGATGCCGCGCGCAATCGCGGGGTTCGCCGCCTGTGGCTGACCTGCCTCAGCGAGAACCGGCCAATCCTGGCGATCGCGAGAAAGTTCGGCGCGAGGGTGACCGTCGTCGGCGACGAGGCGACGGCCGAACTCGGCGACCAGCATCCGGGCCCGGGCAGCCTGTCGCGGGAGTTCGCCGAAGAAGGCGCGGCGAGCGTCCTTGCGATGATCGACCGGCGCCAACGCCGCTTCGCGCGGCTGCTCCGCCCGTTCCGGCGGGCCGCAGCCCCTACTGCGACGCAGTCTCCGAACTGAGCGCCTTCTCGATCACCGGCTTCATCGAAGCGACGATCTTCTCGACCCCTTCGGCGGTCGGATGCATGCCGTCGGCCTGATTGAGATCCGATTCGGCCGCGACGCCTTCGAGGAAGAACGGGTAGAAGGTGACCGGGTACTTCTTCGCCAGCTCGGGATAGATCGCGTTGAACGTCCTGCCGTAGTCGGCGCCCATGTTGGGCGGCGCCAGCATGCCCGCAAACACCACCTTCTGCCCCCGCTCGGTCAGGCGTCTCAGGATCTCGTCGAGATTGCTCCGGGTGATCTCCGGCGACACGCCGCGCAGGGCGTCGTTGGCACCGAGCTCGACGATGACGAGATCGGCCGTGGCCGGCACCGACCAGTCGAGGCGCGACAGCCCGCCGCTGGTCGTGTCGCCGGAGACGCCGGCATTCTCGACGACGACGTTCATGCCGTCCTCGCGCAGCGCCGCCTGGAGCTGCTCGGGAAACGCCTTGCCGGGGTCGACGCCGTAGCCCTGGGTCAGGCTGTCGCCGAGGGCGACGATCTCGATCGGCTCGCTCCCGGCGGCCGGCGCCTGGGCAGACGCCGGCGTTGCCGCGACGGCGAAAAGCCATGACAAGGCCGTGAGGACGAGGGCCAGGCGGCCGACGAGCGGTTGGAAGCGTTGCATGTGTCACCCATATGGTCAGCCGAGCCGGCCGTATCGCCGCGCGGACCGCATGGCCCGCAGAATTCACTGATCCTGACATAGGAAGCGACCATCTTGGCGGAAGCGGCGATCCGATTACGAAATGTTCAACTCACCCTCGGCAGCGGTCGCAGCACCGTCCATGTGCTGAAGGGCATCGACCTGCACGTCGATCGCGGCGAATCGGTCGGCATCGTCGGGCCGTCGGGTTCGGGCAAGTCGACGCTCCTCATGGTCCTCGCCGGGCTGGAGCGGGCCGACGAGGGCCTCGTCGAGATCGCCGGCACCGCCCTCGGCGACATGAACGAGGACGGTCTCGCCGCCTTTCGCGGCCGCAATGTCGGCATCGTGTTCCAGTCGTTCCATCTGATCCCGAACATGACGGCGCTGGAGAACGTCGCCGTGCCGCTGGAACTGGCGGGGGCGGGCGACGCCTTCGAGCGCGCCGGGCGCGAACTCGCCAATGTCGGGCTCAAGGACCGCGCCGGCCACTATCCGGGCGAACTCTCCGGCGGCGAACAGCAGCGCGTCGCCATGGCGCGGGCGCTGGCGCCCGAACCCGCCATCCTCATCGCCGACGAGCCGACCGGCAATCTCGACCAGGAGACCGGCCGCCAGGTCGCCGACCTGTTGTTCGCCGAGCAGGCGCGCCGGCAGATGACGCTGGTTCTCGTCACCCATGATCCGGCGCTGGCGGGACGCTGCGGCCGGACCATCGCCGTCCGCTCTGGCATCATCCATGACGACGGCCTGCGCGACGACGGCCATGGCGAGGCGAGGGGGCCGGCGACGGCCACGCCGGACGGGGCGAACGCCGCCGCGCAGGCGGCGCGATGACCGTCGCCACCGAAGACATCGCCCGGGCCCGCCACCGGGAAAGGCAGGATGCGCTCGGCCACCGGGCGCGGCTCCGGCTGGCCCTGCGCTTCGCGCTGCGCGAGATGCGCGGCGGGCTGTCGGGCTTCTACATCTTCCTCGCCTGCATCACCCTCGGCGTCGGGGCGATCGCGGCGGTGAACTCCGTCGCCGGCATGATGTCCGATGGCATCGCGCGGGAGGGCAAGGCGATCCTCGGCGGCGACCTGCGCTTCGCGCTGGTCCAGCGTGAGGCGACGCCGGAGGAGCTCGGCTATCTGAGCGGTCTCGGCGAGGTCTCCGAGACCCAGTCGCTGCGCTCGATGGTGCGGCTGCCAGACGGCAGCGACCAGGCGCTGGCCGAGGTGAAGCCGGTCGACGGCGCCTATCCGCTCTACGGCCGCATGGAGACGACGCCGCAGCAGCCGCTCGCCGATCTCCTCGCCGAGACGCCGGACGGCTACGGCGCCGTGGCGGTCGAAGGGCTCTATGATCGTCTCGGCGCCCGGCCCGGCGACAAGGTCAGGCTCGGCGATCTCACCCTGACGCTGACCGGCATCATCGACCGCGAGCCCGACCTTTTGTCGGAGGGCCTCGCCTTCGCGCCGCGCCTGATGATCTCGGAAGAAGCGCTGGCGGCCACCGGCCTCGTCCAGCCGGGCAGCCTCATTTCCTATAACTACAAGGTGAAGCTGCCGCCCGGCGCGAATGCCGAGGCGCTCGCTGCCGAGGCGAACGAACGCTTTCCCCAGTCGGGATTTCGCGTGCGCACAGCCAAGGATGCCTCGCCCTCCCTGCAGAACAACATCGAACGCTTCTCGCAATTCCTGACGCTCGTCGGCCTCACCGCCCTCATCGTCGGCGGCGTCGGCGTCGCCAATGCGGTCCGGGCCTATCTCGATTCCAAGCGCCACGTGATCGCGACCTTCAAGAGTCTCGGGGCGAGCGGCCGCTTCGTCGTCGCGGTCTATCTCATCCAGATCATGGCGCTCAGCAGCGTCGGCATCGTCCTCGGTCTCGTCCTCGGCATCATCGCGCCCTTCGTCACCGCGCGCTTCCTGGAGAGCATCATCCCCGTCGCGGCGGATGCCTCGTTCTATCCGGGCGCCTTGCTGGTCGCTGCGCTGTTCGGCATCCTGACGTCGCTCGCCTTCGCGCTGATCCCGCTCGGGCGGACCCGCGACGTTCCGGCGACGGCGCTGTTCCGCGAGGCGGGAGGCAGCGGCAGCGTGCCGATGCGCTGGTTCTATCTCGGCGCCTCGGTGGTGCTCGCTTTGATGATCTCCGGCCTCGCCATCGCCATGGCCAGCGACAGGAAGGTCGCGCTGATCTTCCTCGGCGGCACGGCGGCGGCCTTCGTCATCCTGCGCGTCGTCGCCACCGGGATCGCCGCGCTGGCGCGGCGCTCACCGCGGGTGCGCTCGACGCCGCTGCGCCTCGCCATCGGCAACATCCATCGTCCCGGCGCGCTGACGCCCTCCGTCGTCCTCTCCCTCGGCCTCGGCCTGACGCTGCTCGTCACCCTCGCCATCATCGACTACGACCTGCGCCGCGAGGTCGGCACCGGGCTCGCCAGCCGGGCGCCGGACTTCTTCTTCATCGACATCCAGAGCAGCCAGATCGATCAGTTCCGGGCAAAGGTGGCGGAGCTGGCGCCCGGCTCGACCCTCGACGCCGCGCCGATGCTGCGCGGGCGGATCACCCGGCTGAACGGCCAGGATGTCGCCACGATGACGATCCCGGCCGAGGGCGGCTGGGTGCTGCGCGGCGACCGCGGCATCACCTATTCGCCGACCGTGCCGGAGAACTCCTCGCTCAGCGAGGGCGAATGGTGGCCGGAGGACTATTCCGGCGAGCCGCTGGTCTCGTTTGCGGCCGAGGAGGGCGGCGAGCTCGGCCTCAAGATCGGCGACACGCTGACGGTCAACGTGCTGGGCCGGAACATAACCGCGAAGATCGCGAACTTCCGGCAGATCGAGTGGGAAAACCTCGGCATCAACTTCGTCATGGTGTTCTCGCCCAACGCCTTTGCCGGGGCGCCCCATGCGTGGCTTGCGACGCTGTCCATCGACAACGACACGGAAGCGGCCGAAAAGGCGGTCGTGAACGGCATCACCAACGCCTTCCCGGCGGTGACGAGTGTGCGCGTCAAGGAGGCGCTCGACGCCGTCAACGCGCTGATCGCCCAGCTGGCGCTGGCGATCCGGGTGGCTGCGGCGGTGGCGCTGGTCTCCTCGGTGCTGGTGCTGGCGGGGGCGCTCGCCGCCGGCAATCGCGGCCGGATGCACGACGCCGTCGTCCTGAAGACCCTCGGGGCGACGCGGATCACGCTGATCCAGGCCTTCGCGACGGAGTACCTGCTGCTCGGCCTGGCCACCGGCGTCTTCGCCGTCGCGGCGGGCGCTGCGGCCTCCTGGTTCGTCGTCGACCAGATCATGATGCTGCCCTTCATCTTCGACTGGACCGTGGCGCTGACGACGCTGATCGTCTCGCTGGTGCTGACGGTGGGCTTCGGCCTTGCCGGCACCTGGCGCATCCTCGGCCAGAAGGCGGCGCCGGTGCTGCGGAACCTGTAGCGGGGTGAAAGCTCGGCCGCCGAGGCAATGGCTTCGACGGCGATCGGCGCCGACGGGCGTCAGACGGGGACGGTCTGCCGGAACCGGGCGCCTTCTGACTTAACGGAAATTTCAGCCCGAGCCGCGAGCTTGGCGGGCGGCGATCGCCGCCTCGTCCAGCCTCCCGGGATCGTCATGTCCGTTCGTGCCCTCGCAGCGCCCATCCTGTTCCTGACGGTCGTCGCCGGCGTCTTCCTGCTTCTCGCCCTGCCGCTGTCGGTGCCGGTCGGCCCGTTCTACTGGGACACGCTGATCTACTATGACGGCGCGGCACGCATCGCCGCCGGCCAGACCCCCAGCGTCGACTTCATGTCCCCCGGCGGGCCGCTGGGCTACTGGCTCTTCTACGCGGTTCTGAAGGTGTTTCCGCAGGCGCAGGGGCTCTATGCCGCGTCCTTCATGCTGCTGATCGTGACCGGGCCCCTGATGGCCCTGGTCGTCCATGACGTGGCACGTCGCAACGGCTGGGTCGCGCTCGCCCTCGCCGTGCCGTTCCTGATGTTCTCGGTCCTTCCCTTCAACGTGGAGCAGCACTACCCCTATCCCGGCGCGGACGGCTTCGGGATCTACAACCGGCAGCCGGCGCAGCTCCTCTATCTCCTCCTTTCGGCGCTCCTCTTGGTCGAGGCGCGCTGGGTCCGCGTGGTCAGCGTCGCCGGCTGCCTCCTCGCCCTGTTCCTGATCAAGATCACCGGCTTTCTCGTCGCCCTGCCACTGGTTGCGCTGGCATGGCTGTCGGGCCGGCTCACCGCGCGCCAGCTCCTCGCGGTGCTGGCCGCGTTCGGGGTCGTCGTCGCCGGCCTCGAAGCCTGGAACGGAGTGGTCGGCGCGTATCTTCGCGACATCGTCCGTCTGGTCGAGCTGAATGACGGGTCGATGGTGTTCTCGCTCCTGCGGGGCGTGTCGATCCATCTCGGCCAGATCGTCCTCGCGCTGCTTCTCGCCGCGGTGCTGCTGGTCCTGGAGCGCCGCGGGATCCTCGCCGGCTTGAAGGCCGCCGCGTTTCTCAAGGTGGATCGCGCCGGACTGTCGGCCGTCTTCGACACGCATTCGGCATGGATCCTCGTCGCCATCGCCGCAGGAACGCTCTTCGAGAGCGAGAACTGGGGCGGCCAGGCCTTCATCTTCCTGTGGCCGCCGGTCATCCGCTGCCTCACCGACCCCGCGCTCGCACGGGGACGCCGACAGCTCCTCCTCTGGGTCATCGCCGTGGCGGCGCTGGTGCCAGCCGCCGAAAGCGTCGCGGGCCGCGCGATGCGCAGCTATGTCGCCCAGCTTCGCTACGAGCGCATGGTGGCGCCGGCGCTGGGGCCGATCGCGGCGGTGAGCCAGCATCCTGAGAGCTTCGAGAGGGCGCGCCTGATGCGCGAGCTGGCCGTCGCGTTTCCAGCCTATTATGCCCTGGCGGCCGATCGCGGCCGGCTGCCGAGCTACATCATGTACAACGAGCCGGAGTTCCAGATTGCCTGGCTCGCGGCGGTGGCCGAGGGGGTCTCGGCGATCGAGGCATACGAGGCAAGGACCGGCACCCGCTTCGAGACGATCCTCAGCCTCAACTTCGTCAACCCGTTTCCCTATCTTCTGGAGCGCAGGGCGCCGCGCTACGTGTCGATCGGCGCCGACCCGTTCCGCACGATCCCGCCACTGGATGCACGCACGACGAGGTCGCTGGAGGAGACGGATCTGGTCCTCTGGCCACGATGCATCGAGACGGTGGCGAACCGCCGGATCCGCGCCATCTACGCCGCGGGTCTCGCCGGTCGCCGGACGATCGCGCTGTCGCCCTGCTGGGATGGGTTCGTCAGGCCGGACCCGGCGAACGGGCGCTCTCCTCCCGGCGGCGAGGCCGAGGTTTCCTCGACACTTGCAGCGGTTGGAATTCGTTAACGAAGCTCACGGCGAATTCAGCGGCGAAAGCTTCGAAATCCCGCCGAACCGACACGCTCGCTCTTGTGCGGCAAAACGGCAATCCGCATATTGAGCGCAGGACTGCTGGGCGTCCCGCCAGCGGCGCCTCCACGCCTGCCGCGAAAGTTGCGGGCGCGGACACCGGACGGGACACGCAGAAAAGGAATTCGCTTCATGGCTGATTATCGGAATGCCAGTGTGCGGTCCGTACCCGCTGCCGGTACCCGGACTGACATCGACCAGGGCCTTCGCAGCTACATGCTGAAGGTCTACAATCTGATGGCGGGCGGCCTCGCGCTGACCGGCGTCGCAGCTTACGTGCTCTACTCGTTCTCCGTCGTCACCAACGGCGCGGGCGATGTCGTCGGCCTGACCGAACTGGGCAACGTCGTCTTCAACTCGCCCCTGCGCTGGGTGCTGATGCTGGCGCCGCTGGCGATGGTGTTCTTCCTGTCGTTCCGCGTCCACAAGATGAGCGTTGCGGCCGCGCAGGCGACCTTCTGGGCCTATGCGGCGATGGTCGGCCTGTCGCTGTCGACGATCTTCCTCGTCTACACGCAGGAATCCATCACCCAGGTGTTCTTCATCACCGCTGCCTCCTTCGGCGCGCTGTCGCTCTGGGGCTACACGACGAAGCGCGACATCTCGGGCTGGGGTTCGTTCCTGTTCATGGGCGTGATCGGCATCGTCATCGCGATGATCGTGAACATCTTCCTCGCCTCGCCGGCGCTGACCTTCGCGATCTCGGTGATCGGCGTCCTGGTCTTCGCGGGCCTGACCGCCTACGACACGCAGCAGATCAAGGAAATGTACTACGAGGGCGACGGCTCGGCCGTCATGGGCCGCAAGGCCGTGATCGGCGCGCTGCGCCTCTACCTCGACTTCCTCAACATGTTCCTCTTCCTGCTGCAGCTCTTCGGCAACCGCAACTAAGAGCGGCTGAGGACGGAAACGAAAGAAGGGCGGCCCGGCGGGCCGCCCTTTTTGTTTGTCTCGATGCCTGTTCCCAATGCGGTGGCCGGCGTCAGGCGCTGGAGCCGCGCGAGCGCCGCCCGGGATCAGCCGTCGATCGGATCCACGCCCTCGACCATCACCTTGCGCTGTTCCTGCGCCTTCAACTCGTCGAGGGCCGGCATCGACATGATGTTGTAGCCGGAATCCACATAGTGGATCTCGCCGGTGACGCCGTTGGCGAGCTCCGACATCAGGTAGAGGCAGGCGCCGCCGACCTCCTCGATGGTGGTGTTGCGGCGCATCGGCGCGTTGCGGCGCTGGTAGTTGAACATCAGCCGCGCATCCGAGACGCCGGCGCCGGCCAGCGTGCGGACCGGGCCGGCCGACACCGCGTTGACGCGGATGTTGCGGGGCCCGAAATCGGCGGCGAGATAGCGCACCGACGCCTCGAGCGCCGCCTTGGCGACGCCCATGACGTTGTAGTTCGGCATGACCCGGACGGCGCCGCCATAGGTCATCGTCACCATCGAGCCGCCGTTCTCCATCATCGCGGCGGCGCGCTTGGCCACCTCGGTGAAGGAGAAGCAGGAGATCACCATCGTCCGGGTGAAGTTCTCCCGGGTGGTGTCGGCATAGAGGCCCTTCAGCTCGCTCTTGTCGGAGAAGGCGATGGCGTGGAGCACGAAGTCGATCGAGCCCCATGCCTCCTTCAGCGTCGCGAAGACCTGGTCGAGGGAGGCCGTGTCCTCGACGTCGCAGGGGATGACCAGCTTGGAGCCGATCTCCTCGGCGAGCGGCTTGACCCGCCGTCCGAACGCGTCGCCCTGATAGGTCAGGGCGATTTCCGCGCCCTGGGCGGAGAGGGCCTTGGCGGCCCCCCAGGCGATGGAATTGTGATTGGCGACGCCCATGACGAGCCCGCGCTTGCCTTGCATCAGATCGCCCATGGCGGTCTCTCTCTTCGTCATTCGAGGATGCGCTGGAAGACCAGGCAGGCATTGGTGCCGCCGAAGCCGAAGGAATTGGACAGGACGCGGTCGAGCTGGACGTCGTCGCGACGCTCCTGCACGATCGGCGCGCCGACGAATTCCTCGTCCAGCTCGTCGATGTGGGCGCTCTTGGCGATGAAGCGGTCCCGCATCATGATGAGCGAATAGATCGCCTCGTGAACGCCGGTCGCCCCCTGGCTGTGGCCGGTCAGCGACTTGGTGGCGGAGATCGGCGGGATCGCCTCGCCGAACACCTGGCGGATCGCCATCATCTCCATCCGGTCGCCGACCTCGGTCGCGGTCGCATGGGGATTGATGTAGTCGACCTGGCCGTCCAGCGTGCCGGAGAAGCCGGCGAGCGCCTGGCGCATGCAGCGCACCGCGCCCTCGCCGGAGGGGGCGACCATGTCGGCGCCGTCCGAGGTCGCGCCATAGCCGACGATCTCGGCATAGATCTTCGCGCCCCGGGCCTTCGCCTTCTCGTAGTCCTCGAGCACGACGACGCCGGCCCCGCCCGCGATGACGAAGCCGTCGCGGTTCTTGTCATAGGCCCGCGAGGCGACCTCGGGGGTCTCGTTGAAGGCCGAGGAGAGGGCGCCCATGGCGTCGAAGAGGTTCGACAGCGACCAGTTGAGGTCCTCGCAGCCGCCGGCGAAGATCATGTCCTGCTTTCCGAGCATGATCTGCTCGGCGGCGTTGCCGATGCAGTGGCTCGAGGTGGAGCAGGCGGAGGAGATCGAATAGTTGACGCCCTTGATCTTGAACCAGGTCGCGAGCGTCGCCGAGGCCGTCGAGGACATCGCCTTCGGCACCACCGTCGGGCCGATGCGCTTCGGCCCCTTCTCGCGGGTGATGTCGGCCGCCTGGACGATCGAGATCGTCGATGAGCCGCCCGAGCCCATGATGATGCCGGTCCGCTCGTTGGAGATCTCCGCCTCGCTGAGGCCCGCATCGGCGATCGCCTGGTTCATGGCGACGTGGTTCCAGGCGGTCCCGCCGCCGTGGAAGCGCATCGCCCGGCGATCGAGCACCGTCGCCGGATCAAGCGTGGGCTTGCCGTGGACGTGGCTGCGGAAGCCCAGTTCCTTGTATTCGGGCGCAAAGGAAATGCCCGATCGCGCTGCCTTCAGGGAGCTTGCGACCTCTTCGACATCGTTTCCGATGGGCGATACGATCCCCATCCCCGTGACGACGACCCGTCTCATCGCGTGCGTCCTCTCCTGTCTTCTGGAACATGATCCGGAACGCCCGGCACCGGTTCGTGGAGGTACCCATCATGCTCGCGCAATACAATAGAGCGATCGCACCTCAACCGGAGGGCGCCCGCTCCCGGATCTCGTCACGCGCCGGGAAGCGCGACCTCGTCGCTGAACAGTCCGACCCTGAGGTCGCTCGCCCGGTAGATGATCTCGCCGTCGGCCTTGACCCAGCCATTGGCGATGCCGAGCTTCAGCTTGGAGCGCATCACGCGCCGGAATTCGACGCCGTATTCGACGAGTTTGACCTGCGGCGTCACCTGGCCGGTGAACTTGACCTCGCCGACGCCCAGCGCCCGTCCCCGGCCGATCTCGCCGAGCCAGGTCAGGAAGAAGCCCGTCAGCTGCCAGAGGGCGTCGAGGCCGAGGCAGCCGGGCATCACCGGATCGCCCTTGAAGTGGCACTGGAAGAACCAGAGCTCGGGATTGACGTCGAGTTCCGCGGTGATCATGCCCTTGCCGTTCTCGCCACCGGTCTCGTCGACACGGGTGATGCGATCGAACATCAGCATGGGTGGGAGCGGCAGCTGGGCATTGCCGGCACCGAACAGCTCGCCGCGACCATGGGCGAGAAGATCGTCGTAGTCGAAAGAGGATTTGCGCGCTGTCATGGGTCTCGAGTGTCCGCCCTGTCCATCGGTCCCGCCACGGTTCGGCGAGCCTCCGTTGCGGCCTTAGCATGGTCGCTGCGTGGGTGAAAACCGGAAGTCGTCGCGATCGATCGCCCCGCCCGGATGCCAAAGCCACAGCAATCTGCCCCCGCCAACGCGGAATGGCCGTTCGTCGGGGCAGATGTGGCAGCGCATGGCGCATTTAAAGGCCTGTCCCTCGCTGGATGACGATGACGGGGCGCACCACTTGCCCGCCTCGGAACGGGCGATGCGACAGGAGGAGGAATGGAAATGCGATCTCGGGCCCTTCTTGCCGCCGGCGTCTCGCTCGGGCTGGCCATGGCGGTCGTCCCGGTCGAGGCGGCGGGGTGGCGCTTCGTCGCCGGCGAGGCGGGGCTGTGGGTGGATGGCGGATTGAACGGCCTTGCCGTCGGCTGCGGGCCGCAGGGCCTGTCGCTCAGCGTCTTCGGCTTTCCCGCGCGCCTGGAGACGGGAACGCTCCACTCCGTCGTGGTGACCATAGACGGGACGGCCCGCCGCTTCCGCGCACGGGCAGGCCAGCGCCCGGGCGCGCCCGGTTCGGCCCTGACGGCGACGCTCTCGGGCTTTGAGGCGGAGAGCCTGGTGGATGCCCTGCGGCGGGGCAGGACGGCGGAGGTCGCGACCCCGGCGGGGCGCTACGAGCTGCCGCTGTCGGGCTCGGCGAAGGCGCTCGATGCCCTCGGCCAGTCGCCGGGTTGTCCCGGCTGACGCGGGAACTGCCGACGGCACTCTGGAAAGCTGATGCAGATTGTCAGCAATATCGCCAATTTTTGATGCGCGCCTCATGACTCTGTGCTATGGCCGGAAAGATGGACCGAGCGCACCCTCGATGTGCGACGACAACGAAAAGACGGGCAGTGGCGTTTTCAGCGATGGAAAACCGGACGCGGAATCAGAGCTTTTGTGTATTCGAGCGGCTTCGCTCGGTGGGCCTCAGGCCGACCCGGCAGCGGGTCGCCCTGTGCAACCTCATGTTCGGCTCCGGCGATCGGCATCTCTCCGCCGAGGAGCTCTACGAGGAGGCGCAGAAGGCCGGTGAGACGGTGTCGCTGGCGACCGTCTACAACACGCTGCACCAGTTCACCGACGCCGGGCTCGTGCGCCCGCTCTCGGCCGAGGGCCAGCGGACCTATTTCGACACCAACACCTCCGATCATCACCACTTCTTCATCGAAGACGAAAACGAGATGGTCGACATCCCCCTCGGGACGCTGAAGCTCAACGAGCTTCCCGAGCCGCCGGAAGGGATGGAGATCGTCAATGTCGACGTCGTCGTGCGCGTGCGCCGCAAGAGCGGCGCCAGCCGAAACGACGCGCACTGAGCGTCGTGCCTCAAGCGTCGTGCCGCGGCCGCTGAACGGCGCCGGCTGACAGATGAATGCGGAGCGGCGCCTGATGAGCGATCATCGGGCGCTTTTTTTTGTCCGGTCCGGGGGGCGGCCCCGCCAACTCGAAGTCTGGAACTGCCGGCCTATTGCTGCGCCGCCTCGTCCTCGGGCGGGTCGATGGCAAAGCGCTCGCCGCGATCGGCAAATGTCTCGGCGTGGCCTCCGACGAACCGGGCCGAGACCCAGCCCCTGGTGCCGGCCCGGCTGACGGCGTACCAGACGCCCTGGTCGTCCGCCGTCACCCGGCAGCCCGTCACCGTGATCTCGCTGCCGGCACTGAGCGTCGTCACCACCTGGCCGTTCCTGCCGGGGGCGTCGCGCAGATAGACGTCCCGCTTGATCTTCGGCCGAGTGTCCTCCGTGAAGGTTTCTGGCAGGATCGCATTGTCGCGGCAGGAATAGGCCTCGGCGAGGAAGAAGTTGCTGACCGTGTCGACGGCGGTCGGCGGCGCGGCGCAGATCGCGCCCGGCTCCTTGTCGCTGGCCCCCTCGCAGCCGGCATTGCCGCGCCAGATCCCGATGCCCACCCGAGACGCGTCGTCGACGCGGACCTGGCAGGAGAACCAGCCGCCGGTGATGTCGAAGGACCTGTCGCCGGCGCTCATCAGCTGGGTCAGGAGGGGCAGGTCGGCGCTGCTTGCGCCTTCGGAGAGGATGGGCTGGAAATTGGTGAACTCGTCTTCCGCGCCGCTCATCCGGATCGGGCCGGCGGCAAGGCCGAGATTGCACAGCATCCCGATGGCATCGGTGTCGAGGCCGGCCGGCCCGATCTCGCTGACCTCGCCGGCCGCTGTGACCGGCGTGAAGCCCATGCGCCAGGCTTCCAGGTCCGATTCGAGCACATAGAAGGACGTCGCCGTGCGGTGGCGCAGCATGCGCAGGAAAAGCTCCGGCGGATTGGCGCTGTCCTGAAGGAGCCCGACCATCTCGGCGGCGACGTCGTAGCCGAGGCCGAGCATGTCGCGCGCGCCGGCGCCGCTCGTGTCGGCCCCGTCCGGAATGTAGGGCATGTGGAAGCCGAGCCTGCCGCCGCGCTGGATGAACCGATTGTCGCCGGTGTCCGTATGGACGCGGTCGACCGATGCGGCGAAGGCGACGGCGCAGGCCGAGAGGCATTCGTCGCCGGCAAGAACGATCAGCCCCGCGATCCGCGGGTCCTGGCCCTCGATGTCGTAACGAAGCGCCTCGGCGATGCGGAAGGCCTCGGCGAAGACGCCGCCGGGGCTGTCGAAGGAGACCACCAGCGGGTAGTACGTCCAGTCCTCCAGCGCCCGCTTCACCTTCTCCGCATCGCCCTTCTCGATCGCACCCTCGATGCGCAGGACGGCGGGGTTGGTTCCCCCATCGGGGTTGGCCGGAAAGGCCTCGAGGCTGGTATATGCGTCGCTGTCCGCCGCCTTGACGCCCTCGGTGCCGGCGAGCGAGCGGGGCGGAAACAGCCGCTTCAGCCCGTTCGTGCGAGAATAGAGGTCCGGCCGCACCGTCACCTCGGCGGCGAGCGACGCCGGCGGTGCGAGTGCCGCGGCCAGGGCAGAGCCGGCGGCCGCGATGCGGATGACGGCTGCAGCGGCGAAAGCCGCGAGACGGCGGCGAGGCTGGATCCGGTGCGAGCGGGAAGAACTGGCGAACATCGTCGATGGAGATCCTGACGGCGAAGAGACCAGCCGTTGCGCGCGCTCTGCCGGGTTTGGCGGCTGTGTGGCCCGGCAGTCGAGCCGTGGCATGACGCAAAGTCAAGCGGCCAAGCCGGCAACCGCGCTGCGCGGGTACTCCGCCGCCACCCGCCGCCGGACTTTTTTGCCGGGCCGTCGATGATTTCGACCGACGGGCGCTTGATCCGGATCGGGCGCTCGTGAATGGTGCGCCGCGACGCAATCAATGAGGACATGCCGCGATGAAGACGGTCCTGCCGGATAAGCTGTTCCTCGGCGCAGGGGCGATGAAGGCCGGTACCACCTGGATGTACCGGGTCTTCCGCAGCCATCCGGAGATCTATTTCCCGCCGGAGAAGGAGCTCCACTACTTCGCGCATCGCTATGCGCACGGACCGTCGCCGCTGGGCCCTGGTCACCGGCTCAGCCGGGCGATCGCCCATACGAGGATCGACCCCGAACACTCCCAGCTGGTCGGCGTGCGATCGCGGCTCCTGTGGACGGCCGACTACCTGTCGGATCCGATCGACGATGCCTGGTATTCGCGCCTGTTCCGGGCGGCCGGCTCGCGCTGGTCGGCGGATTTCAGCAACCTGACCTGCCAGGTGAGCGAGGCCGGGTGGCGGGAGATCCGGACCAAGACGGGCAATCTCAAGGTGTCCTTCGTGATGCGCGAGCCGATCGACCGGCTGTGGTCGCAGATGCGCTTCAAGCACCAGCTGGCCGGCGACGGCCGTCCCTTCGATGAACTCGGGCCGCGTGACGCCGAGGCGATGCTGCGCCCCGAGGGCGAGTGGCGCCACGCCGAATACGGCGCGATCGTGCGGCGGATGAAGGCCGGCCTCGACCCGGCCGATCTGAAGCTCGTCTTCTACGAGGAGATGCAGGCCGATCCCGCCGCCTTCGTGCGCGACATGGAGCGCTTCCTCGGCGTCGCCCATCACAACTATCCGGCCGATCTCCTCGGCCAGCGGGTCAACGAGACCCGCGCCGGCAAGATGCCCGGCTGGTTCGTCGACATGTTCGCCAAGGACGCCAGGCGGATCGGGACGGAGCTCCGGGACGCCGGAATGACCCTGCCGAAGTCCTGGTAGGAACTGTCTGGGGCAGCATCGCAGCCGCCCCGTTTCCGCTGACATGGCATGACGGGCGGCCGAGTCTCGGCCGCCCGTTGCTTTTTCATGACACTGAAAGCCTCAGTCGCCGCTCTTCAGCACGACCGGGATGAGCAGGTCGCCCCAGTTGCCGTTGCCGCCATGGTGGCGGGCGGAGCGCACGAGTTCGACCGAGACGCCGGCCTCGACGGCCTTCATCACCGACTGGTTGAGGCGATGGAGATCGTTGGCGAGCATGCGGATCGCGCTCTGCTGCGCCTCGTCCATCGAGGAGGACTGTTCCTCCGCCCGCTCCTTGACGCGGGTGCGGGGGCGATCTTCGTTGGCGACTGCACTCATGAGACTTCTCCCTTGCTACCGGAGCCGGCCCTCGGCCGAAGCGCCCCGATCCGATGTGCCGCTTTGCGGCGGATGACGTCTGGGGGCCGGGCGAACCCTCCCGGTGGCCCGGCCCCGGGAGCTCTGCTCGAGGCATCCGGCGGGACGCGCGAGCAAAGCTCCGTTCGTCGCGGTGGCGCACCGCTCGGCCGAGAGAAAATCTCGGTTTCGGGGCGATGCAGCCGGCCGCATGGCTGGCCAACTGGCCGGCCGAAGCTCACTCCGCCGCGACGTGGAGCGGCGTCTCCTTCTTGAACTGGGCGCTCTCGGTGGATTCGCCCATGGCCGTCGTCGAGGAAAGCCCGCCGGTGATCGCCATGGAGACGGCGTCGAAATAGCCGGTGCCGACCTCGCGCTGGTGCTTGGTGGCGGTATAGCCGTTCACCTCGGCGCCGAATTCGGCCTCCTGCAGCTCCGAATAGGCGGCCATCTGCCGCTCCTTGTAGCCGCGGGCGAGCTCGAACATGCCGTAGTTCAGCTGGTGGAAGCCGGCCAGCGTGATGAACTGGAACTTGTAGCCCATCGCGCCGAGTTCGCGCTGGAATCTCGCGATCGTCGCATCGTCAAGGTTCTTTTTCCAGTTGAAGGACGGCGAGCAGTTGTAGGCGAGGAGCTGGTTCGGATGCTCCTTCTTGACCGCCTCGGCGAAGCGCCGTGCCTGGTCGAGATCGGGCTTGGAGGTTTCGCACCAGATCAGGTCGGAGTGGGGCGCGTAGGCGATGGCCCTTGCGATGCAGGGCTCGAGGCCGTTCTTCACCCGGTAGAAGCCTTCGGCCGTGCGGCCGGCGTCATAGTCGACGAAGGGCTGGTCGCGCTCGTCGATGTCGGACGTCAGAAGCTTGGCGGCTTCGGCGTCGGTGCGGGCGACGACGAGGGTCGGAACGCCCATCACGTCGGCGGCGAGGCGCGCGGCGGTGAGGTTGCGGATATGCGCCTGGGTCGGGATCAGCACCTTGCCGCCGAGATGGCCGCACTTCTTTTCCGACGCCAGCTGGTCCTCGAAATGGACGCCCGCGGCGCCCGCCTCGATATAGGCCTTCATCAGCTCGAAGGCGTTGAGCGGTCCGCCGAAGCCGGCCTCGGCGTCGGCGACGATCGGGGCGAACCAGGTCTCGACCGACAGACCGTTGCCTTCCGCCTGCTCGATCTGGTCGGCCCGCTGCAGGGTGCGGTTGATGCGCCGGCAGAGCTCCGGCCCGGCATTGGCGGGGTAGAGGGACTGGTCCGGATACATCGCCGAGGCGGTGTTGGAGTCGGCCGCCACCTGCCAGCCCGACAGGTAGATCGCCTTCAGCCCGGCCCGAACCTGCTGCATCGCCTGGTTGCCGGTCATGGCGCCGAGCGAGTTGACGAAATCTTCAGAATGAATCAGCTGCCACAGCCGGTTCGCGCCATTCTCGGCGAGGGTGTAGCGGATCTGCACCGAGCCGCGCAGGCGCTTCACGTCCTCGACGCCATAGGGGCGGTCGATGTCGTCGAAGCGTCCTTCCGGAGCCGAGGGGACGAGGTTGTAAAAGTCGGTCATGGCATGCTCTCCGCTCTGCGATTGTCACTGACGGTTCCCGGCTGCGTTCGCCGGTCGGCCGTGTCGGTCGCCGCAATATCTGTCAGTTATGCCGCGGAATGCGAAGAGAGCGGGCGCTCGGGGGCGGCCGATTTCGGGTCGGGATGTCTTGCGTTTGACAGGACCGGATTGTAATTTTGTCAAGAATGTAAATCTGCGGCGCCGGCATCTCCGCCTGGCTGGTGAGGACGGATGCCGGCGCGGCAGCGGCAGCGGGCGTGGCACACCGGGCACACCCGAAGCGGAATCATGCGGCGGGGCGACGAACGGCTGGTCGGATGGTCCCAGAATGCATGTAACCGCCTCAATTCATTCGCAGTTCATCAAGCTTCGGGAATTAGTCTCGTGCTTCCATTGGGAGGTGGAGGAACGAAACCGTCGAGGGTGTCATGACAGGCACGAATCTCATCATGTCCATGATCCGGACAGTCACCGAGTTCTTCCGCCCGAGCTATCGGCCGGAGCGCCACTACATGCGCGGACCAGGCCCGGCCTGCGCCCGCAAGAGCCGCGGCCCGCTGGCGGTCTGACGGCGGAGGGCGAGCTGCGGGCGGTCTTCCGGCGCCTTGCGCGCGCCTGCCGCGCTGAGTGCGCGGCGGACGCGGAGCGCTGCGAGGGGCTCGGTCGCCGTGGCCTCGCCCGGAAGGACGGGCGGTCTCGGCAGGCCGCTTTCGCCGGCTCGAGGCTTCATCCGCAGCCGGCGTCCCTGCCGGCAGCTCCTCTCGCCCGCAATCATGTCGAGGGAGGGCGCTAGGCGTGGCCGACAACAAGATCTTCGCCGGGCCGCGCATCCGCCGCATCCGCAACGGCCTCGCCCTGACCCAGACGGCGATGGCCGAGGAACTGGGGATTTCGCCGTCCTATCTGAACCTCATCGAGCGCAACCAGCGCCCGCTGACCGTCCAGCTCCTCCTGAAGCTGTCGGAGACCTATCAGGTCGATCTCGCCGACCTGCAGGCCGGGCGCCAGCAGGGCGTGTTCTCCGAGCTGAAGGCGATCTTCTCCGATCCGCTGCTTGCCGGCGAACTTGCCGGCGACCAGGAGCTCGTCGAACTCGCCGATGCCGCGCCCAACGCCGCGGCGGGCGTCGCCAAGCTCTACCGCGCCTATCGCGAGCAGCAGACCCGTCTCAGCGACCTGTCGCAGCTGCTCGCGCGGGAGGGGCGGATGCTCGGCTCGGCGGGCGCCCGCCTGCCGATCGACGAGGTGCACGAGGTGTTCGAGACCCGGCCGAACTTCTTTGCCGCTATCGAGACGGCGGCCGAGGCGCTGCATGGCCTGCTTTCGGCCGGCGACGATCTCTTCGGTGCCATGCGCGCCTGGCTGCGCAAGGAGCACGAGGTGTCGGTGCGGGTCCTGCCGCTGGCGACCATGCCGCTGTGGCGCCGCCGCTTCGATCGCCACTCCCGCCGGCTGTTCCTCTCCGAGCGCCTGTCGACCGCCGACCGGGCCCGCGAGACCGCCATGGAGGTCTGCCAGCTCGCCATGGGCGAGGTGATCGAGGCGGAGAGCCGCACCTTCAGCTTCGCGAGCGACGAGGCGCGCCGTCTCGCGCGCTTCGAGCTCCTGCGCTATGCCGCCCACGCGCTGATGATGCCCTATGGCGCTTTCCAGAGCGCGGCGGAACGCGCCGCCTACGACATCGACGTGTTGAAGGGCCGGTTCCAGGTCTCCTTCGAGCAGGCGGCGAACCGGCTGACCATGCTGCAGCGGCAGGGCGCGCCGGGGGTGCCCTTCTTCATGCTGGAGATCGACAATGCCGGCAACCGGTTCCGCCGGGCGGGCGCCCGCGGCTTTCCGCTGCAGCGCTTCGGCGGCGGCTGCCCGAAGCTGCCGATCCACGCGGCCTTCGCCCAGCCGGGCCAGATCCTGGTCGAGCGGGCGGAGATGCCGGACGGGGCCGAGTTCCTGCTCGTCGCCCGCACGCTGGAAGGCCTGTCCGGCGGCTTCGAGGAGCGGCCGCGGCGCACCGCGATCCTGATCGGCTGCGACATCGGCTTCAAGGACGAGACGGTCTATGGCCGGCACATCGGCGAGAAGCCGTCGACGGTGAAGATCGGCCCGGCCTGCCGGCTGTGCGAGCGGCAGGGCTGTCTCGCCCGGGCCGAACCGCCTTTGACCCGCCCGCTCGGCCTCGACGAGATGGTCACCGGGCTTTCCGCCTTCGACTTCCAGTAAGCAGAAATTGTAATTAATCAATCCCAGGTAGAATACAGGATCGTCCTGGGCTAGCATGCCGCCTCTTCCCTCGAGGCGGCGACGATGGCGGCTGGCGACGAAGCCGACACCCACCGGATCGATCCGGCCTTCCGGACCGAGCGGATCGGCCGGAACAGACAGCGCGCCGGACGACGGTTGCGCCAGCGCGTCCTCGCCGGCGGGCTCGCTGCCGCGCTCTCCGCCGTTGCGGCCGTGCTGACGCTCCTGCCGGGCGAGGCGCCGATCCCGATCGATGCCGAGCTGGTCGCCGTGCCGGAGGACGAGGCCGTGGCGGCCGGGTTCGGGGCTGACCCCGGCGAGGCGGCGTTGGCCCGGCCGGTGATGCTCGACCTGCCCGGCGATCCGCTGATCGTGACGCTGGGCGGGGCCGGCGGCCCATCCTCGAAGCTGCGGCGCATCGACCGGCCGCCGGCTCTCGAGGAGAGCATCGCGGCGCAAGAGCTGGTGCTGCTCTCCGACCGCATGGTCAGCACCAGCCAGAGCCTGGTGGTCGAGATCCCGTCGAGCCAGGCCGATTTCGCCTTCTTCCAGGCCCAGCGCGGGGCCGGCCCGGCCGCCATTCCCGAAGCCGCGGCAGCGGCAGAGATGACCGCCGCCGTGCCTCCGGCAGAAGCGGTGCCCTTTGCCGATACGGGGCTCGCGGCCGAGCCGGACGATCCCGGCACCGGCATCGAGGATGCCGAGGGCGCCGGCTGGGGCGAGACGATCGACGCCGGGGAAGCGCCGCTGCCGGTCTTCGAGAAGACCCGGATCGAGGACAATACCAGCATCGCCCGGCTGCGCCCGGAGGAGGAGCGCTTCGCCGCCACCGAGGATGTCGCCCTGCGCATCCTCGCGCCCGCTTCGCTCGCAGCTTCGCTCGCCGAGCACGGGTTCGACGAGGCGGACGCCGCCGCGGCCGCGGCCGCGGCCGTGCAACTCATCGGCACCGCGGATCTGGCCGCCGGCGACGTCCTCGCCATTCGCGGCTTGCGTCGCAGCCAGGAGGCTAGGCTCGCGGTCGCCCAGCTGTCGCTGTCGAGCGGCGAGACCTATCGCAGCACGCTCGCTCTCGACGACGAAGGCGCATTCGTCCTCGGCGCCGATCCCTTCGCCGCCGACGCGCGTCTTGCCCTGTCGGAGCCGCCGCAGGCGGAGACGCGGCAGTTCCGGCTGCTCGACGCGCTCTATTCCACGGCGCCGCGCAACGGCGTCCCGATGGAGGTGGTCGGCGAGGCCATCATGCTCCTGTCGAGGCGCCATGACCTCGACGCCATCGCGACGCCGGAGGATCGCCTCGAGCTGCTCTACGACGCGGCGGGAAGCGGGACGGCCGGCAAGGGCGAAGACGACGACAAGGGCATGGGCGAGGGCGAGGGCGAGGGCAACGGCGCAGCGGGCAGGGTGCGCTATGCCGCGCTCCACCGCCGGGATGCGCCGCTCGCCTGCTTCGTGTTCCGATCGGCGGGCGAGACGCCGGCCTGCTTCGACGAGGCGGGCTCGGCGTCATCCGGCAACGGCGGCGCGCCTGCGGGCGGTGGCGCCGGCGGCGGCGGTGGCCCGAGGGGCATGATCGTGCCGGTGGAAGGCGTCTTGACCTCGACCTTCGGGCCGCGGCGCCATCCGATCCTGCGGACCGTGCGCATCCACAAGGGGGTCGACTGGGCGGCGCCCGTCGGCGCCGAGGTCCGCGCCGCCTTCGCCGGGACGATCGTCCATGCCGGCGACGGCAAGGGCTACGGCAATGTCGTGCGGATCGACCACGGCGGCGGACGCGAGACCCTCTACGCCCATCTCAGCCGCTTCGCGCCGGGGGCAAGGCGGGGGCGGGCGATCGCGGCGGGCGAGCCGGTCGGCCATGTCGGCACCACCGGTCTGTCGACGGGGCCGCATCTGCACTTCGAACTGCATGAGGGCGGTGAGGCGGTCGATCCGATGTCCCGCGACGCGCGCGCCTCGCCGCTGCGCACTGCCGATGCCGATCCGGCGCCGGCCGGCTCGGGCGACGGGGCGGTGGACCAGCTGGTCGGCTGGATCGTCCGGGTGGAGAGCGGCGGCAATGCCCGCGCCAAGAACCCCCTGTCGAGCGCGACGGGGCTCGGCCAGTTCATCTCCTCCACCTGGCTGCGGATGATCCGCACCTATCGGCCGGATCTGTCGAGCGGCCTGTCGGAGCGCGAGATCCTCGATCTGCGCTACGACCCGACCCTGTCGCGCGAGATGATCCGCAACCTTGCCCGGGAGGGCGAGGCGTATCTCCTGCGGCGCGGCCACGCGATCACCGCCGGGCGGCTCTATCTTGCGCATTTCCTCGGCATGGAGGGGGCCGCGACGGTGCTGGCCGCCGATCCCGACGCTGATGTCGTCGACGTCGTCGGCGCCGGAGTGATCCGGGCGAACCCGTTCCTCGCCGGCCAGAAAGTGCGCTACGTCGTCGACTGGGCGGAGCGGAAGATGAGTTCGGCGCGGCGCCGCGGCCGGGCGCCGGTTCGGGCGGAAAACGTCACGGTCCCCGGGGCTCCGGCCGTCCGGCCCGCGCCGCCGCAAGGGCCGGATCCGGCCTTCGTCGCCTATCGCGAGGCGGTGCTCGGCCTCTTTGCGGCGAACGGCGCTTCGCCCTGACGGGGACGCCGCCGATCAGGCGCTGCGGCCGGCGCCCCGGCGCAGATGCTCGTCCAGCCGCGGCATGATCTCGACGAAGTTGCAGGGGCGATGGCGATAGTCGAGCTGGTCCTTCAGGATGTGGTCCCAGCCGTCGCGGCAGGCCCCGGGTGATCCCGGCAGGACGAAGACGAAGGTCGCGTCGATGACGCCGCCGGTGGCCCGGGACTGGATCGTCGACACGCCGATCTTCTCATACGAGATGCGGTGGAAGATCGCCGAAAAGCCGTCCATCCGCTTTTCGAACAGCGGTTCCAGCGCCTCCGGCGTCACGTCGCGGCCGGTGAAGCCGGTGCCGCCGGTGGTGATGACGACGTCCACGTCCGGCCGCCTGCACCAGGCCCCGACGACGGCGCGGATTGCGTCGACGTCGTCGGTGACGATCTGGCGGTCGGCGAGGTGGTGGCCCGCCTCGCCGAGCCGCCCCGCGAGCGTGTCGCCGGACCGGTCGTCGGCCAGGCTGCGGGTGTCCGACACCGTCAGGACGGCGATCGACAGGGGCACGAAGCTGCGTTCGCTCTGGCTCATGATCGGCTTCCTTGCATCGTGGGCCCCCCTTGCATCATGGAGCTGTGCGACAGCCACCAGCGCGGATGGTGTTCGCGGATCGACCGGGCGGCCCGCAATGCGGCATCGTCGTCGGCAAACAGGCCGAACACCGTCGCGCCCGAGCCGGACATGCGGGCAAACAGCGCGCCGGCCTCGATCAGCCGGCCGCGCGCCATCTCGATGCCGGGGGCGAGCGAGCCGGCGGCCAGGGCGAGATCGTTGCGGCATTCGGAGAGGAACGCGACGAGGTCGCCCACCGACGCGAAGCCCGCGGCCGGCAGCGACGGCATCGGCGGATTGTCGCGCCGCGCCAGCATGCGGAAGACCGCGGCGGTCTCCACCGCGATGCCCGGATTGACCAGCAGCATGGCGAGCTTCGGCATGGCGGCGACCGGCTCGATCGTCTCGCCGATGCCGGTGATGCGGGCCGGCTGGCCCGCAAGGCACATCGGCACGTCGGCGCCGAGGCGGATGGCGGCGGCGGCGAGCGCGGCGCGCGCATCTTCTGGCATATCGGTGGAGACGAGGTCGATGAGCGCCGCCGCATCCGCCGAACCGCCGCCGATGCCGGCGGCGACGGGCAGGTTCTTCGTCAGGTGGATCTCCAGGAGCGGAAGGCTGCGGCCGAAGTCCTGCAGGATCTCGCGGGCGAGCGCCGCGGCGGCGAAGAGGATGTTGTCGCCGCCCGCCGGAACGGCCGAAGCGAAGCGCCCCTCGACGCGCAACCGGTCGACGCGGCCGCCGGCGGCCGCGCCGTCGCCGTCACTCTCGCCGTCGTTCCCGCTGGCGCGCGGGGTGGCCGTGACGGTGTCTCCGGCGATGTCGTCGAAGACGACGAGGCTTTCGAGCAGGTGGTAGCCGTCGTCGCGGCGGCCGACGACATGGAGCGCGAGATTGACCTTGGCGGCGGCAAAGCGCGGCCCGGGCGGCAGGATCACGGCGTCCATTGCGCTGGCTACCCCGTCAGTTGCCGTCGTCGTCGACGAACCGGTCGTCAGTTGGCCGGCGCCGGCCCGGCGTCCGGTCCGGTCGCCGGCGCGGCTGCCGGGTCCGCATCCGTCGGCGCCTCGGGGGCATCCGCTTCCGGCGCCTCGGCGGGGCTTTCGGCCGGGGTCTCGTCACCCATCGCCGGCTGCGCGGCGTCGGTGCCGGCGTCGGCCTTGATGGTCGCCGCCGAGGGATCGTCGAGGCCGTCCTTGAGCTTCGCCTCGATGGCCTTGCGCTGTTCGGCCTCGGGTTCCGGCTTGGCGACGAGGGCCCGCTGCCACTGGAACCTCGCCTCGCGGCGGCGGCCGACATGCCAGTAGGCGTCGCCGAGATGGTCGTTGATGGTCGGATCCATCGGCGTGATCAGCACCGCCCGCTCGAGCTGCTCCACGGCGTCCTCGTAGCGGCCGAGCCGGAAATAGGCCCAGCCCAGGCTGTCGATGATGTAGCCGTCGTTCGGGCGCAGATCGACCGCCCGCTTGATCATGTCGAGGCCCTCGTCGAGGTTCCTGTTCATGTCGACCCAGGAATAGCCGAGGTAGTTCAGGACCTGCGGCTGGTCCGGGGAGAGCTCCAGCGCCTTCTTGAAGTCCGGCTCGGCCTTGTCCCAGAGCTTCTGGCGCTCGAAGGCGATGCCGCGCTGGTAATAGAGGTTCCAGGTCTCGGCATCGTCGGCCTTGGCGAGCTCGATCGCCAGATCCAGCTGCTCGGACGCTGCGGCATATTCCTTGTTGGCCGACAGGACGTCGGCGAGCGCGGTGTGGGCGCGCACGTCCTCCGGATAGTCGCGAACGGCCCGCTCGAGGTGCGTCTTGGCCTCTTCCTTGCGCTCGGCATACCAGAGGTCGAGGCCGATCTGCAGGTCGGCGGTGCGGCGGAAAGCGGAGTTCTCTGGCACTTCCCGGTAGTAGGCGATGGCGAGGTCGAGCTGCTCGGCCTGCTCGGCAATGCCGGCGAGCGCCGTCAGCAGCGCCGGATTGCGCGGCGCCAGCGCCCGGGCGAGCTGGAAATACAGGAGCGCCACGTCGCGGCCGTCGCCGCGGTTGATCGCCTGGCCGAGGACGTAGAGCGTCTCGGCGGCGCCCTCCTGCACCGATGCGACGGCCGGCTCGATGGTCTCGCCGCGATCGATCCGGTCCCGCAGGAACTGCAGCGGCGTGTAGTTGGGCGCGATGGCGAGGCCCGCATCGACGGCCTTCAGCGCGGCGTCCTTTTTGCCCTCGCGCGATTCCAGCCGGGCGAGCGCGTCGGCGGCGCCGAGATAGGCGTCGGGCGAGGTGCGGGCGAGCGTCTGGTCGTCGACGACCGCCTCGTAGGCCCGGCGGGCGACCTGCGGCCGGCCGCTGAGCGAGGCGAGGAGGCCCTTCTGGTAGTCGTTGAAGATGCCGTACCAGGGCGTGCCCTGGGTCTGGTCGATGCGCGACAGGCCCTCGTCGACGCGGCCGGCGCCGATCTCCGCCCAGGCCGTCAGATGAGAAAGCAGGAGCGCGTCGAGGTCGCTCGGATTGACGATGTCGAATTCGGCGATCGCGGCCTCGAAGTCGCCCTTGCGCAGGGCGTCGACCCCGAGCGTGATCCGCGCGACCTTGGAGACGGTCGCGTCGTCGCGCAGCTTGGCCGCGATGTCGACGCCGTCGATGAACCGACCGTCCGCCAGATAGGCGAACATCGCGTCCTGCTGCAGCGTCTCCGAGGTCGGATCGATGGACAGCGCCTGGGTGTAGAAGTCGGTGGCGGTCTTGAGGTCGCCGTTGGCCTGGGCCGTCTTGGCGGCGAGATAGGCGCCGGAGAGGGAACCGGCGACCGCGACGGGCGGGCGGCCGGGCGTCGCCGCCGCATCCTGTCCGGCGGACAGTGCCGTGCCGGCGCCAGCGAGCGTGATCAGCACGGATGCCGAGACGGTTGTGAAGAGGCGCGAAAGCGTCACGAGCGTTCCTTTCCTCCGGCAGGGCCGGTGCGGTTGTCCTTGCGAGCGCGCCCGGCAGGGGGCTTCGATCCCGTGGCGCGTGCCGACATGTTCCGGCGAGGTGAAGCGAAGCCGGCGCAATATGCAAGTCTCTTCGGCGTGTTGCACAAAGACCTTGGCCGCAATGCGACGCGGCGTCGGGCGAGATGGCCCGTGGCGGGCGGTCCGGAGGAGGGCCTCAGTTCAGCCTGTCGATGCAGAAGTCGACCACGCCCAGCATCGCGTCCCGGGCCGGCGAGGGCGGCAGGGTCTCGGCGGCCGCATAGGCCTCCTCGCCATAATCTCGGGCCCGCTCGATGGTCGCCTCGAGAGCACCGTGGCGCTGCATCAGATCCTTCGCCTTCGTCAGGGCGGCGTCGCCGTTCTCGCCCTCTTCCATCGCGCCCCGCCAGAACGCCTTCTCGGCGGCGTCGCCCCGGTCGTAGGCGAGGATCACCGGCAGGGTGATCTTGCCCTCGCGGAAATCGTCGCCGGTGTTCTTGCCGAGCTCGGCGGCGTTGCCGCCATAGTCGAGCACATCGTCGACGAGCTGGAAGGCAAGGCCCAGCGAACGGCCATAGTCGCGCATCGCCCGGCGCTCGGCTTCGCCCTTGCCGGCGACGACCGGGCCGACCTCGGTCGCGGCGGAGAACAAAGCGGCGGTCTTGGCGTCGATGACGGCGACGTAGTCGGCCTCGCTGGTGGTCATCTTCTTGGCCGCCGCGAGCTGCCAGACCTCGCCCTCGGCGATCACCGCGGAGGCGGCCGACAGGATCGCCAGCGCATCGAGCGAGCCGACCTCGACCATCGTCTTGAAGGCCTGGCCGAGCAGGAAGTCGCCGACGAGGACGCTGGCCTGGTTGCCCCAGATGGTGCGCGCCGTGCTCTTGCCCCGGCGCAGGTCGCTCTCGTCGACGACGTCGTCGTGGAGCAGCGTCGCGGTGTGCATGAACTCGACGCTGGCGGCGAGCTTGACGTGGTCGCCGCCGGCATAGCCGTGGGCGAGCGCCGAGGCGATGGTCAGCATCGGCCGCAGCCGCTTGCCGCCGGAGGAGATGAGGTGTTCGGCGATCTCGGGGATCAGCGTCACGTTCGAGCCCGCCATCGCCAGGATGAGGTCGTTGACCCGGGCCATGTCGGTCTTGGTCAGCGCGAGGATCGGGTCGATCGACCCGCGGGTCTGCCGTTTCGCGGCGCGGATGGCCAGGCTCACCATGCTTCTCCGTTGATTCGAACACTCGTCGCTGTGGCTTGCGCGCTGCCATACGGCTTCGACGCGGCCTTGGGCAAGGCCGGCCCCGCGCGCCGGGTACCTTCGCGCTGCCGGCCACTCTGGCCGACGTAGATGGCACGGCGGCGCCCCGCGTCCATTCGATGGCCCGTCAAAGCCGCATTTTCCCTGTCCGGCGAAGGGTGGGGCGGAGGGGACGGCGGACGGGTTTCTCGTGCCTTGCCCTCGACAAGCGCCGCCGCCATGCCGAAAGATGGCCCAAGGCCGCGTTCCGGCACGGCGAACAGCTGAGAGAGAATCCCCCATGAAGGAACTCGTGCGCTCCAATGACGCGGTCCTCATATCCTTCATCGACGCCCTGCTGAAGGATGCGGACATCCCGCATTTCGTCGCCGATTCGCACATGAGCATCCTCGACGGCTCGCTCGGCGTCTTGCCGCGGCGCATCCTCGTCGATGCCGATCATCTCGAACAGGCGCGGCGCATCCTGCGCGACGCCGACCTCGGCCACGAGCTTTCCGAGGCAGGGTGAGGGAGCCGGACGTGATCATGGCGCTTCCGGCCTCGGCAACCACCGAGGCAGCGCCCCCCGACGAGCCGGACGACCGGCCGGTGCGGCTCGACGCCTTCTATGGCGGCGCCTTCGCCGTCCTGCAGCCGAAGGGCTGGGGCTACCGCTCCGGGCTGGACGCGCTTCTGCTCGCCGCCGCGGTCCCGGCACGAACGTCCGGCCGCATCGCCGATCTCGGGGCCGGCTCGGGCGTCGTCGGCCTCGCCGCGGCCGCCCGCGCGCCAGCGGCTCATGTCACCCTGGTCGAGGCACAGCCGGTGATGGCTGCGCTCTGCCGGCGCTCGCTCGCCCTTGCCGAGAACGCCCGGCTCGCGCCGCGACTGGCGATCGCCCATGTCGATATCGCCGAACGGCGCGCGACGCGCGAGGCGGCCGGGCTGACGGACGGAGTCTTCGACCTCGTTCTCACCAACCCGCCGTTCCATCCGGCGAACCACCGCCGTCCGCCGGATCCGGTGCGCGAACGGGCGCTGTTTCCCGCCGACGACATGCCGCTCGACCGCTGGCTCGCCGTCGCGGCGGCGCTGCTCTCGCCGCGGGGCCGGCTGGTGACTGTGCTGCGGGCGGACCGTCTCGGCGAGGCGCTGGCCGCGCTGCAGCCCCGCCTCGGCGGGCTGGCGATCCTGCCTGTCCACACGCGGGTCGGCGCGCCGGCCGAGCGGATCGTCGTCGCCGCGAGAAAGGGCACCCGCGCGCCACTGCGGCTTCTCGAAGGCATCGCGGCCGCGGACGGGGCCGGCAAGACGAACGATCTCGCCCTTCGGATTTCGGCGGGCACGGCGGACCTGCCGCAGCTGTTCGCCTGACGCTCCCATCCACGTCCATCCGATGCCGCGGCTGAAGCCGGCCGCCTTGCCGAAAGCCGCATGCCTTTGCGAAGGCCGGCCGAGTGCTTACATCGCGTCAAAGCGATCCCGAACAGCACCGAAGGCAATCCGACTTGGCCAATTTCCTGAAGAGATTTCTCCCGAAGCGCTTTCGCAAGGAAGTCGTCACCATCCCGGTGGTGAAGCTCTCCGGCACGATCATGGCTTCGGGCTCCGCCTTCCGCTCGTCGCTGTCGATCGCCAGCGCCGCGCCGCTCCTCGAAAAGGCCTTCTCCGACAAGGCCGCGCCCGCCGTCGCGATCGTCGTCAACTCGCCCGGCGGCTCGCCGGTCCAGTCGCGGCTGATCTACAAGCGCATCCGGGACCTCGCCGAGGAGAAGGAGAAGACCGTCCTCGTCTTCGTCGAGGACGTCGCCGCCTCCGGCGGCTACATGATCGCCTGCGCCGGCGACGAGATCATCGCCGACCCGTCCTCGATCGTCGGCTCGATCGGCGTCGTCTCGGGCTCCTTCGGCTTCGTCGAGGCGATCGCCAAGCTCGGCATCGAGCGCCGCGTCCACACCGCCGGCCAGAACAAGGCGACGCTCGACCCGTTCCAGCCGGAAAAGCCCGAGGACGTCGCCCATCTGAAGTCGCTGCAGCTGGAAATCCACGACACCTTCATCGATCTCGTCAAATCAAGGCGCGGCCCCAAGCTCGCCCATGACGACCAGATGTTCTCCGGGCTGTTCTGGTCCGGCAAGCGGGGTCTCGATCTCGGCCTCGTCGACGGGCTCGGCGACCTGCGCGAGACCCTGCGGCTGCGCTATGGCGACAGCGTGAAGATGGAACTGATCAGCCAGGGCCGGACGCTGTTCGGCCGCAAGCCGAAGGGCGTCAGCGCCGGGTTGACGCCGGATCTCGCCTCGGTCGGGGCGGGCTTTGCGGACCGGCTGCTGGTCGAGGCCGAAGATCGCGCGCACTGGGCCCGCTTCGGCCTCTGATCCCGAAGCCGCCGCGCCGAAACCGGCGATTTGCCGCGGCGGTCCCGAAGGCGCATAATAGCTATGGAAGGTGCTTTTGGAGATGATGGAAGCGATGCCGCAGCTCATACTTCTGGGCCTCGTCGGAGCCGCCGCCTGGCTCGGCTTCAAGCAGATGGCCCGCGATGCGGAAAAGGTTTCCGAGCGCAACCGCCAGGCCGAGGCGGAAGTGCGCAGCGGCGCCCAGGGCACCCTCGTGCGCGGCCCGGACGGCGTCTACCGCGTCCGCAAGGACTGAGGCGCCCGAGGACTGACGCGACCGAAGACTGGCGCGCCGAGGACTGACGCATCCGAGGCGTCCGCACCAGATCGATCCGGACTTCGACGTCCCGTTCAGCCCCGTCCTGCCGCGACCTTTGCGGCGGGCCTGTCCTGCCGCGTCGTCTCGATCGCCGGCAACGCCGCCTCGATCCAATCCGCCAGAGCCGTCACGTGAGCGGACGCCTCCCGGCCGAGAGGGGTCAGGCTGTATTCCACATGCGGCGGCACGACGTCGCGGGCATGGCGCTCGATCATCCCGTCCGCCTCCAGCCATTGCAGTGTCTGGGCCAGCATCCGCTCGCTGACGCCGCCGATCCTGCGGCGCAGTTCGCTGAAGCGGTGCGTGCCGGTGCCGAGCACCATCAGGACGAGGACGCCCCAGCGGCTGGTGACATGGCGCAGGATCTCCCGGGACGGACAATTGGCCGCGAGGAGGTCGCCGCGGATGACCCTGTCGGAAAAGGCCGGTCCCGAGTGCCCGTTCTTCGTCGGCATCGCGTTCTCCCGTCGTCGTCATGGCTCGCGCGGCTCGTCGATCTGACGCTTACAGAAATGTACGTACTTACGAAAAATAAGCAACAGGTCTATCTCTCCTGACGCACCCAATTTCGGAGATCGACCATGAGCATTGCAATCACCGGCGTGAGCGGCCAGCTCGGCCGCCTCGTCGTCGCGGCACTCGCCGGGAAGGGCGTTATTGAGCCGATCATCGGCCTCGCCCGCACGCCCGAAAAGGCCGTCGACCTCGGCATCGAGCTGCGCGCGGCCGACTACGGCCAGCCCGACACCCTCCTCGCAGCCCTTCAGGGCGTCGACACGCTCCTGCTGATCTCCTCGAGCGAGGTCGGCCAGCGCACCGCCCAGCACCGAAACGTCATCGACGCCGCAAGGAGCGCCGGCGTCGGCCGCATCGTCTATACCAGCCTGCTGCACGCGGACACGACGCCACTGGCGCTCGGCGAAGAGCACCGTGCGAGCGAGGCGCTCATCCGCGAATCCGGCCTTGCCGCCACCATCCTGCGCAATGGCTGGTACACCGAGAACCACGCCGCGGCGATCCCGGCGGCGCTTGAGACCGGCGCATTTTACGGCTGCGCCGGCGAGGGTCGCTTTGCCTCGGCATCGCGCCGGGACTACGCCGAGGCCGCGGCGGCGGTGCTGGCGGGCGAGGGCCATGCGGGCCAGGTCTATGAACTCGCCGGCGACACTGCCTACACCCTGGCCGAGCTTGCGGCCGAGGTATCCCGGCAAACCGGCCGGACCATCCCCTACCGCGACCTCAGCGAAGCGGACTATGCCGCGCTCCTCGAGAAGGTCGGCTTGCCGAAACCCTTCGCGGACCTCCTCTCCGACAGCGATGCCGGCGCCGCGAAGGGTGGCCTGTTTTCCGACGACAAGGTGCTGTCGGGTCTGATCGGCCGGCCGACGACACCGATGCCGGCCGTCGTCGAGGCCGCGCTGGCCGATCTCGCCTGAGGCGATCCGGCCGGCTGCGGGCGATCCACGCCCGAGGCGGCAGCCGTAACGACCCGGCTGCCGCATCCGGCAGGTCGCGACGGCGGGGCCGCACATCATGGGCGACAGGCTGGCCCCGGCGGGGCCGCCGTCCACCGCCCGGCGGAGCGCCTGTCGGAGCCGCATCTTGTGCCGCGATGACCTTTAGCCGCCTGTGGAAAGCAGCGGCCATGACATGGAACATGACCCTGCTCCGCGAGATTGCCGAGACATACGCTCGAATTTCACGGAGTATCCGCCATGAAGGCCATCACCTGGCACGGCAAGCACGACATGCGCTGCGAGACCGTCCCCGATCCGACGATCGAGGACGGCCGCGACGTCATCATCAAGACCACGGCCTGCGCCATCTGCGGCTCGGACCTGCACTTCTACGACGGCTTCATGCCCGGCATGGAATCCGGTGACATCGTCGGCCATGAGTTCATGGGCGAGGTCATGGAGGTCGGCCGCGACACCAAGAAGCTGAAGGTCGGCGACCGGGTCGTCGTGCCCTTCACCATCGTCTGCGGCGAATGCGACCAGTGCAAGCGCGGCAACTTCTCGGTCTGCGAGCGCTCCAACCGCAATGCCGACGTCGCCGCCAAGATGTTCGGCCACACGGCCGCCGGCCTCTACGGCTACTCGCATCTGACGGGCGGCTATTCCGGCGGCCAGGCGGAGTTCGTCCGCGTGCCCTATGCCGATGTCGGCCCGGTCAAGGTTCCCGACGGCATGACCGACGAGGAGGTGCTGTTTCTCGGCGACATCCTGCCGACCGGCTGGCAGGGCGCCAAGAACTGCGACATCCAGCCGACCGACACGGTGGCGATCTGGGGCGCCGGCCCGGTCGGCCTGTTCGCCCTGCAGAGCGCGATCATCCAGGGGGCGAAGCAGGTCATCGTCATCGACGAGGTGCCCGAGCGCCTGGCGATCGCCCAGCGGATGGGCGCCATCACCATCGACTTCCAGAACGAGAGCACCGTCGAGCGGCTGAACGAGCTGACCCAGGGCAAGGGCCCGGAATGCTGCATCGACTGCGTCGGCATGGAGGCCCATTCCGGCTACGGGGTCGAGCATCTCTACGACCGCGCCAAGCAGGCGGTGATGGCCGAGACCGACCGGCCGCACGTCCTGCGCGAGATGATCTATGTCTGCCGGCCGGGCGGCACGATTTCGGTGCCGGGCGTCTATGGCGGCCTCGTCGACAAGATCCCCTTCGGCGCGGCGATGAACAAGTCGCTGAGCTTCAAGATGGGCCAGACCCACGTCAACAAATGGGTCGATGACCTGCTGGTGCGTATCCAGGAGGGCCAGTTCGACACCACCTCCTTCATCTCCCACCGGGGTTCGCTGGAAGACGGGCCGGAACTCTACAAGACGTTCCGCGACAAGAAGGATGGCTGCACCAAGGTCGTCTTGAAGCCGTAGTCGGTCCAGCCGTTCCAGGAACGCTTCGCTGGCCGCGGCTGATGCCGCGGCCATTTCGTGTCGCACAGGGCTTCTGCTCCGATGCGACCGATCCGTCATTTCCATGACGACGAGCTTCGCCATGGTCGGGCCGAACCGGATCAGCAATTCGGCTGAGGATCCAGGCGAGCGACGTCGGCGGCGGGCCGGATGACGAACGGTCGCTGCCGAATAGCGCATTTCCGCCGCCGATCTGACGCCGAGAGGAGAGCGAAACCAATGCTGGACATCGAGGCCGGCCACGGCAAGGAAAGCCATGACGACGCCAGCCATCCGCGCCTCTTCTACTTCTGCGGCGTCGTCGGCATCCTCGGCTGCATCGCCGCCGTCGTAGCCAACATCGTCGCGGTGATCGTGCAGCCAAGCGAGGGCATGATCGCCGACACGATCAGCGCGAACGCCGCAGGCCCCTACGCCGTCATCATGGATATCGGCCTCTATGCCTTCGCCGCCGGCATCCTCGCTACTGCGGCCGGCCTGCGTCGTCTCCATTGGGGGCACTGGTGCTGGACCGCCGGTTCCTGGCTCCTGACCCTGATGGCGGTGCTCATCGTCGTCATCGGCGCTTATGGCGAATATGGCGACGGCGAGCCGGGCGGCCTCGTCATCCATCTGCCGGTGGTCGGCGTGATGGCGCTGGTCTTCACCGCCTCGGCGCTCCTGACGGCTGCCGGCTTCTACCGCTTCCACCCCCGCTGGTTCTGGTTCAACATCGCCTGCGCCGTCCTCTGGGTGGCGGGCGCGGCGGTCTTCTGGTTCTCGCCGACCTCGATCGACGGGCTGATCGAGCGCTGCGTCGGCATGGTCATGGTCGTCTGGCTGCTCGCCGTGTCGAAGCTTCTGATCGACCGCTCGAAGGGCAAGGCGACGCGGTTGCCGGTGCTGGGGTGAGGGAGAAGTGCTGACCAGCCGTTGGTGGGGGCGATCTCGACATTTCCGACTGGTGTCCGGCCGCCGCCCTGCCCGGACGGTCTCCACAGACGACGGATCGACCTTGGCCGAAGCGCAAAGGTCGCCGGATCGCCGCCAGTTCCCGGTCGCAAATCGACAGGACCTCTCGATTTGACTAAACAGGCGAGGTGCGAGTCCCAGTACAGAAGGCATCCCCGTGCGGTCGACCGAAGCGACGGACAGAGACGGCAATGGTCGCCGCCGTCATCAGGACGAGACGGAGATCGAGCGTCTGCGCAAGGAGAACGCGGCCCTGAGGGCCGAGGTCGCCTTGCTGCGAAGCCGGGATGGTTCGGCCCTGTCGGACGGCGAGCGCGATGCGGTCATCCGGCAGGCCGTGGCCGGCGAGGCGGAACGCCGTGAACGCGAACTCGCCACCCTGACGGCGCAGCTCGACGCGCTCGTGCGCTCCTCGTCCGAAGTTCGCTACCTGATCAACGCCGACTGGAGCGAACTCGCCCAGCTTTCGGGCGGCGGTTTCATTCCGGACACCTCCGAGGGCAACGCGAACTGGCTCGAAGAATACATTCCGGAAGAGCATCGCGGCCTGGTCCGGGCCGAGATCGATCGTGCGATCCGGGCGAAGGATACCTATCACCTCGAGCACAAGGTGAACCGCGTCGACGGGTCGGTCGGATGGGCCCTGTCGCGGGCGGTGCCGCTCTTCGACGAGCATGGCGAGATCACGAGCTGGATGGGGGCGGCATCCGACATCACGGACCGCAAGACCACGGAAGAAGCGCAGCATGTCCTCAACGAAGAGCTTGCGCATCGCATGAAGAACACGCTCGCCATGGTGCAGGCGATCACCACCCAGACGCTTCGACAGGCCTCCAGCGTGGAAGAGGGCCGCGTGGCGATCGCCGCACGTCTAGGCGCTCTGGCGCGCGCGCAGGATATCCTGACCCGGGCGAACTTCGACGCGGCCGGCATCCATACGGTGGTTGCCGCCGCGCTCGCGCCGCATCAGGACGGGGCGGAACGCATCGTCGCGGACGGTCCCCCCGTCGATCTGACCTCGCAGCAGGCGCTCGGCCTCTCCCTCGCGATCCATGAACTGGCGACCAACGCCGCGAAATACGGATCGCTGTCGAACGACGCGGGCAGGGTCTCGATCCGATGGAGCCTCGCCGGCGGGGCCTTCACCTTCGAGTGGATCGAATCGGGTGGACCGCGCGTCACCGGATCTCCCCGACGCGGATTCGGCTCCCGCCTGATCGAGCAGATCGTCGGATCCTATTTCGAGGGCGACGGGAAGATCGACTTCGGGTCGCAAGGCATCCGGTTCCGCTTGACGGGCAAGGCGAGCGGCTCTGAAGCCGCCGCCTGAGGCCGCGCCGCGTCGTCACCGTCAGCGCCGTCCGCTGGTTCGACCACCTCGACCTGATGGTGGGCGGCGATCGCCACGGCAGGACAAGGCCGATCAGCAAACGAGCAATGGCAAAAATATGAATCCCCAGCTGCGCCAAAATCCATTGTAGTCGCCCTCGACCCAGGCCCATGGGCGGCCCAATGTATCGTTGCGATAGTAGTTCACCTGGACGACACGCCCGTTCCGCAGCCGGTTGATGATCTTCCCGTTCGGTGACGCTCTGACATTGACCGCGTCTTCGGTCGGATCATAGACGATGCATCGGGTCTGCGCGTGAGCGGCGGGCGCTATCGGCAATGCAACAGCAAGAAAAGAAATGAGAAATACGAGATACCGCATCGGATATTCATCCATCCTGCCGGAAATGACGCAAGGATAGGTTGCGGCATCCCGATTGTCAAAGGCAGGAGCCGCGGGCACGACGCGCCACGACCGGGGCCAAGCGAACGCGTTTGCCCTCCGATCGACCCGCGGTGATGCCCGGTGAGGCCGGCTTCGTCTTGACCAGGATTGGCGGCCATGGCACGTCGCCGGCCAACTCCTGCGTCGCGCAGCCGGATCCGCCGGCCGCTGGCGCCAGGGTCGCAACTTTGCCGTTCGACCGGGACTTGCCTGATCCGTCTTTTGGGCCGGCCTGCGAGGGTCGAGGTCGGCGTATCACGGATCGATCAAATCGCATGTCCGCGACAGCTCCTCTGCCCCCCCACATGGACCCGCGCCGCTCCTTCCAGGCGCTGATCCTGACGCTGCATCGCTACTGGGCCGATTACGGCTGCGTGGTGCTCCAGCCCTACGACATGGAGGTCGGCGCCGGCACCTTCCATCCGGCGACGACGCTGCGCGCGCTCGGGCCCCGGCCCTGGAACGCCGCCTATGTCCAGCCGTCGCGGCGGCCGAAGGACGGGCGCTATGGCGAAAACCCCAACCGGCTGCAGCATTACTACCAGTATCAGGTCATCCTGAAGCCGAACCCGTCGAACCTGCAGGAGCTCTATCTCGGTTCCCTGAAGGCGATCGGCATCGATACGGCCCTGCACGACATCCGCTTCGTCGAGGACGACTGGGAGAGCCCGACGCTGGGCGCCTGGGGCCTCGGCTGGGAATGCTGGTGCGACGGCATGGAGGTCTCGCAGTTCACCTACTTCCAGCAGGTCTGCGGCATCGAATGCGCGCCGGTCGCCGGCGAGCTGACCTACGGGCTCGAGCGGCTGGCGATGTATGTCCAGAACGTCGACAACGTCTACGACCTCAACTTCAACGGCCGCGAGGGGGCGGAGAAGGTCACCTATGGCGACGTCTTCCTGCAGGCCGAGCAGGAGTATTCCCGCTACAATTTCGAGATCGCCGACACGAAGATCCTGCACCAGCACTTCATCGACGCGGAAAGCGAGTGCAAAGCGGTGCTGGCGGCCGGCGCGCCGAAAGAGGCTGGCGGTCTGCACACATGCGTCCTGCCGGCCTACGACCAGTGCATCAAGGCGTCCCACGTCTTCAACCTGCTCGACGCCCGCGGCGTCATCTCGGTGACCGAGCGCCAGAGCTACATCCTGCGCGTGCGCAACCTCGCGAAAGCCTGCGGCGAGGCGTTCCTGCTCACGGATGCCGGCGGGGCGAACTGGCGGGGCTGAGGCCCCGGCCTTCCGGGTCTTCTGCCGGGCGCCCGGTCAGTCGAGGTCGGCCATCAGCCGGAGGCTCTTCTCGTCGAGGACGATGAGCCAGCCCTCCTTCAGGTCGACGATCTCCTGGCGTTGCCAGCCCTTCAGGCAGCGATTGACGTTTTCGCGGGCGCTGCCGATCATGTTGCCGAGCTCCGTCTGGGAGAGCGACAGGCGCACCGGCCGCTTGGCGCCCGCCTCCGGCCCTTCCAGGATGCGCAGCAGCGCCCGCGCGAGCCGCGTCGAGATGTCGAGGAAGGCCAGTTCCTGCATCCGTTCGTCGGATCGGCGCAGCCGGCCGCAGAGCAGCTCCAGGAGCCGCAGCGCACCGTCCGGATGACGCGACAGGACGGCCAGCACGTCCCGCCGCTCCAGCATCAAAAGCTCGACATTGGTCAGCGCCCGCGCGTCGGCCGATCGCGGGCCGTTGTCGAACAGGGCGACCTCGCCGAAGACCTCGCCCTGGTGGCAGTCCTTCAGCACGACCTCGCGGGCGGTCGAGGTGACGATGCCGACGCGCACCGTGCCCTTCACGACGGCCATCATGGTCTGGCCGGGATCGCCGGCGGCGAAGATCAGATCCCCGGCGGCAAAGCTCTTCGGATAGGCGTGGGCGGAAAGTTCCTCCCGCGTCTCGGCGCTGAGCGCCTCGAACACCAGGCAGCCGGCCAGTGCTGCGGCCTTGTCCGTCGGTTTGGAGGCGGCAGCCATGACAGACCTTCGTCGAGGGGTTGCGTTCGTCCAGCGATCATAAGGCGGGCAGGCGGCTGAGTCACGACGCATCATGCCCGGCGCCGGCAATGGCGAGAGAGCACGTTCCAGAAAGGCGGTGGCCGGCTCCAAGGCCCTCGAGGCCGCGGAAATCGTCCGGGCGTCGCCCTTGTGACCCTCGTCACTGCGACCGGGAGAGGGGGCGGCTAGGTTCAGTCCATCGGCGGACGAGATGCACCGCCGCACCATGAACCCCGAGGGCCACGAGGCCCGCCACACTCAACGGGCGAGCCCGCCCATCTCGAGAAGGAACGACATCATGATCCGCAAGACCGTCATCGCTCTCGCCACCGTCGCCATCGCCGCCACCGCCTCGATGAGCGGTGCCGAGGCCCACGGCTTCCGCTTCGGTCATGGCCACGGCCATGGTCACGGACACGGCTTCCACAAGCGCATCGTCATCAGCAACGGCTTCGGCCACTGCAAGTTCGTGGTGCGGAAGGTCGTCGTCGGCCACAACCACTTCGGCAAGCAGATCATCAAGGTCAAGCGCGTCAAGGTCTGCTTCTGAGCCGGACCCCGCAACGCGGCACGATCACCGGACCCCGGGTGCCATTGCGGCGCCCGGGGCTCGTTCGCGTGGAGCGTCCGGCTTGCGCGCGGAGCGTACGGCTTGGCCGGAGAGCTCGTCACTCCGTCGGAGTTCGGCGCCGAGAGGCGGCCGCGGCATTGCGATGCCGGCGGCGAGGCTTCGGCCCGATCTGGCCGAGCAGATCCGGTTTTCCACTAACATCATGCGACGAAACGAGTATTCGAGATGACGCGCGCGGCTCGATAGGGCAGGCTCGGTTCGGCCATCAGGACGGTTTTCGTCGTGGGGACAACTCGCCGATGTCGTGGACTCAGAGGGGCAATCCATGATCCGAAAGATCGTTCTCCCCGGCGTCACGATCGTCGTCGCCTCCTCTGTCACGGATGAGCGGCCGTCCCGCGAGGAGGACGACGTCTTTGACGTCTTCGGCGTGGAAATGGATCGCACGCTCTGGATGGCGGAAGGCGCCGTTTCCAGTGCTCCCGTCGCGTCGGACGCTCGGCGGCAGAGGACGTTCGTCGACCGCTGACGGCGCGGATGTGCCCGCCAGCGCGGCGATCCATGGCACAAGGCGCCGCGGCGAGGTCGGTCGTCGTCATGATCCTGCCGACGTCGGCTTCGGCGATCGTCCCCGTAAAAACCGTGCGGCATCGGCGAAGTCGCCATGGTAGGTCCCCGGCTCCGGACACATCGCTCCCCGTGACGGTCCGCGCGGGAGGGCTTGCCGAGAATGGGCAAATGGGGCAGTAGAGCTGTCCTAACGAACACGGGACGTCTCGTGCGATGGAATTTCGCACGCGGGCCGCTGTCGCGACGCCGGATCGGGCGCGTGTCGAGCGGCGGGACTGCATCGAGGCCGACGCTCTGCCAGGGCGGTTCGCAGGCATTCATTCGCCGGGCGGATGATCCGGGGCGGTGCGGACGCATGCGTCGATGAACCGATACGATCCGCGTTGCGGCATTCGTCCGATGCGGGCAATGATGCGGCGCGGCACAGAAGAATGGCCGTTGAAGCGGCGAAGGTGGGGTGTGAATGGGCAAGGTGACCGGATTTCTCGAAATCGATCGGCAGACCCACAAATATCAGCCGGCTTCCGACCGGATCCGTCATTTCCGCGAGTTCACCCTGCCGATGTCCGACGAGGAAGTCGGCAAGCAGGCGGCACGCTGCATGGACTGCGGCATTCCCTATTGCCACGGCCCGACGGGCTGCCCGGTCCACAACCAGATCCCGGACTGGAACGACCTCGTCTACCAGGGCGACTGGGAGACGGCGATCCGCAATCTCCACTCGACCAACAACTTCCCCGAATTCACCGGCCGCATCTGCCCGGCGCCTTGCGAGGAGGCCTGCACCCTCAATCTCGAGGACACGCCGGTCGCCATCAAGACCGTCGAGCAGGCGATCGCCGACAAGGCCTACAAGCTCGGCCTGATCAAGCCGCAGCCGGCCACGCACCAGACCGGCAGGCGCGTCGCGGTGATCGGCTCGGGTCCGGCCGGCCTTGCCGCGGCCCAGCAACTCGGCCGCGCCGGCCATGCCGTCGACGTCTATGAGCGGGAGTCGCGACCGGGCGGGCTGATGCGCTACGGCATCCCCGACTTCAAGATGGAAAAGCACTGGATCGACAAGCGGGTCGAGCAGATGCGCGGCGAGGGCGTGACGTTCCACTGCGGCGTCAATGTCGGCGTCGACCGCACGCTCGCCGAACTGAAGGCCGAATACGACGCCGTGCTCTTCTGCGGCGGCTCGGAGACCCCGCGCAACAGCGGCATTCCCCATGACGGCCTCACCGGCGTCTACGACGCCATGCCCTATCTGGTGCAGCAGAACCGCCGGGTCGGCGGCGAGACCGTCCAGAGCAGCGGCTGGCAGGCCGAGGAGATCTGGGCCGGCGGCAAGCACGTGGTCGTCGTCGGCGGCGGCGACACCGCGTCCGACTGCGTCGGCACGGCATTCCGCCAGGGCGCGGTCAAGGTCACCCAGCTCGACATCCGCCCGCAGCCGCCGCAGACCGAGGACAAGCTCACCGTCTGGCCCTATTGGGCGACCAAGATGCGCACCTCGTCCAGCCAGGCCGAGGGCGCGGTGCGCGAGTTCCAGATCGCCACGCTCGAATTCATCGGCGAGGACGGCGTTCTCACCGGCGTCAAATGCGCCGAGGTCGACGCGGCCCGCAAGCCGATCGCCGGCACCGAATTCGTCATCAAGGCCGACCTCGCCTTCATCGCCATCGGCTTTGCCGGCCCGCTTGCGACCGGCTTCCTCGCCGATGCGGGCGAGGGGCTCGCGACCAGGGCGGACCGCCGCGGCAACGTCTCCATCACCGCCGACGACGAGCACTATCTGACATCGCTGGACAAGCTCTACGTCGCCGGCGACGCCCGGCGCGGCCAGTCTCTGGTGGTCTGGGCGATCCGCGAGGGCCGCCAGGCGGCGCGGGCGATCGACTACGACCTGATGGGCGCGACCACCCTGCCGCGGTAGATTTCGAACCATGACGAGGTGAGCGGCGCGCATTGCGCCGCTCCGGCCCAATCCCCCCGACGGGGCGACCGCGGATGTCACACTCCGCGTCATACCGTCAAGCCTGGTCTTCGACCGGCGCCAAGGGGTTAACGCTCGAGCGCCGCGCGGGCTCGATACCGGTTGAGCGGGAGACCGACTGCCGGGCGGCCGGTATCAGTTCGCCTCGCTGGCCTCCCGGCCGCTCTGCGCCCAGTCGTCGATGATCGCGTCGAGGATCGACGGCATCTCCCCGGGCGGCTTGATGCCCTGCTCCTGGCGCACCTTGTCGAGGTCGATGGAGCCGCGATAGGCGACGGGCTTGTCGTCGGCGGCGACGGCCGCCGCCTTGTCGTTCCAGGCGAAGTCGTCGGCCCGCCCGTCGATGTTGCCGGTGCCCCGGCCGATGAGGACGAGCTTGTCGCGCGGCGACGTCTCCAGCGTCAGCCCCACCGCCATCGATCCGCCGCCCAGCAGCGCGTCGCCGCCGTCGAGCGAGGGATCGCTCAGGGACACCGGCGGCGCCCTGACCGCCGTCGCCGCATTGGCGATCGGCGGCAGCTCGATGCCCGCGGGCACCCCCGAGAGAAGGGGCGCGTTCGTCGAGATGAAGCGGTCGATCGCCTTCTTGGCGAAGAAGGCGAGCTTGTCGTCGCCGGCATCGGTCATGGTGATGCCGTCCGAGTTCCTCAGCTGGACCGTCTGCCCGTCGACCCCCGGGCCGCTGTAGACGAAGCCGTCGTTCTCATCGACGAAGCCTTCCCACACGTCGACATACTCGCCGGAGACCTTCTGCGCGGCCTGGCGGTAGATGTCGTTGAGATAGACCATGTCCTCGCTCATCCGGTCGAACTTGAACGGCGGCGCCCCGACCCAGACGAGCGGGATCTGGCGCTTCTGGACGATCTCCGCGATCTCGCCGACGCGGCGGGCGTATTCGGCGTCCCACTCGGGCGAGCGCAGCGACAGGGTGCCGGTCTTGCCGGAGAATGGCTGGCGGTCGTTGGAGCCTACCATCATCACCACCACGGCGGGCTCGTTCGCCTCGATCAGCGGCCCGAGCTGCTTGCTCCAGTCGTAGTGGTCCTGCCGGACGAGGCCGGAGGAACCGCTGGCGGCGGCGGTGACGTCGACCATCGGATTGTCGGCATAGGCATCCTTCAGGCCCTTGGCGAGGGAGGCGGCGAGAAAGTCGCCTACGACCAGGATGGTCTCGGCGTCCTCGGCCTTGGTCGTCTCTGGCGGCGGCGGCGGCGGCGGCGCGGCGGCGGCTGCGGGCTTGGGTGCGGCATTGCGCGATCGCGGCTTGCGCTGGCTTCGCCGGGGCGCGGGCTCCGAGGGCTCCGGATTGGTGATCCGGTAGCGGGGCGTGACGCCGCGCGGCGGGCGCCGGCTGGCGCCGTTGCCCCCGAAGAGCATGTCGAGGATCGTGCGCGGTCGCTCCTGCGCGGCCGCCGGAGGCGCCGGAGCGACGACGACGGCCAGGACGACGGCGAGCGAGGCCACGACCACGGCGCCGATCGCTCCGGCCCACCGCTGGCGTCGCTTCCCCTGCATCCCGTTCATCGTTCGTCGCATGACCTGCCGTTTCCGTTGCCAGACGCGGCGCCCGCTGGCGCCGCATCTGGCAAGTCTAGCGCTTGCGGAGGAATTCCAGTAGCGCTTTCGAGGCATTCCCGTCCTGAGGCATGCCGGCCTGTTGCTGCAACGCCATGATCGCCGCTTTCGATCCCGAGCCGATCTTGCCGTCGATCTTGCCGTCATAGAGCCCGAAGCGGGACAGGTGCTTCTGGAGTTCGTAGCGCTCGTCGGTCGACAGCGGCTTGTAGCCCCGCGGCCAGTCGACGACGAGGCCGGAATAGCCGCCGATCTGGTCGGCGAGGAGGCCGACGGCCAGCGCGTACTTGTCGGCATTGTTGTAGTTCTTGAGGACGAAGAAGTTCTTGGTCATCAGGAAGGCGGGGCCGTTGTCGCCGGCAAGGCGCATGAGGTTCGCCCGCTCGCCGCCGTCCGGGAACGGCCTGCCGTTGGCGCGGCGGAAGCCGAGGCTCGCCCACTGGCTGATCGAACGGTTGTCGCGCTCGAGCTTGCCGCGATACTGCGGCGGCACGACGACCTCGTAGCCCCAGGTGCGGCCGGTCTGCCAGCCGTTGCGGCGGAGCAGGTTGGCGGCCGTCGCCAGCGCGTCCGGGACGGATTCCCAGATGTTGGCGTGGCCGTCGCCGTCCATGTCGGCCTTGTAGGCGAGGTAGCTCGTCGGGATGAACTGGGTGTGGCCCATGGCGCCGGCCCAGGAGCTGATCAGCTCGCTCACCTTGATGTCGCCGGACTGCACCACCTTCAGGGCCGCGATCAGCTGCTGGCGGGCGAACTTCGCCCGCGACTTGTCGAGATAGGCGAGGGTGGCCAGCGAGCGCGGCAGGGAGCGCATGACGTCCTGGCGCTGGAGGATCTGGCCGTAATTGGTCTCCATCGACCAGATCGCCAGCAGGATGTCGCGGTCGACGCCGAAGCGGCTCTCGATGCGGTCGAGCCAGCTCGACAGTTGCGCCCGGGCGGCCTGGCCCTTGGCGACCTGCTCGTCATTGACGCGGTTGTCGATGTAGTCCCACACCTTGTCCCGGAACTCCGGCTGGTAGCGGGCCTTCTGGATCACCTCCATGTCGGGTTCGGTGATTCCGGCGAAAGCGGCGCGATAGACCTCGCGCGACACGCCCGCCTTGGCGGCCACGCTCTCGAAACCCTGGATCCAGCGCACGAAGCCGGCATCCGCGCTGGCCGGCGCCGGCGTCGCGGCGATCAGGACCAGAGCCAGGAATCCGGCGGTCAGTCGGGCAAAAATCATGGTCGTCCTTGGCGAATGCATGGGGTCCCTCTCGGGCTGGTCTGTATCCAACGAAAGCAAGGCGATTCTGCAGCAAAGTCGTTAACGGGATGTTTACCATCGAAACGCGGCCGGCGAGTCGTCTGGCGGAGGCGGGCATGCCGGCGCGGCGGTGTCTGGCGGCGGCCGAGGCTATCCACCGGCATGCGGCCTGCAGCAGCCGCCATGCAGCCAGCGACGTTCCACCGCGGGGTTTCTGCCGCTCCCCTCTTGGATCAGGGACGTGCGAGGCTATGGGGCCTGTTTGAAGGAGGATATGAAAAGAGGAGTTCGCTTCCCGTTCAGCTGGATGGTCTCGCGAATTCAATCGGAACATCATAATCGTCATGGAAAACAACGTCACGATGTCGTCTTGTGGAAATCTTCGGTGAATACCTGCCACAAGGCGCCAAGATCGCCATTCGTCCTTCCGGGTGCGTCGAAAAAATCGGAGCGGCGTTGCGGAAGGTAATGCTCTCTGCCAATCTATCTTTCGTCGGGCGCTGACGAAACGAGTGGAACACGATGACACATACGCAGATCGTTCAGGGCTCGAATGGCGACTGGACCTTCATCCTTCCGGACCAGATCACCCTCACCCAGGGCGACGGGACGGGGCCGCTGATCCTTGATGGCACGCAGCAGCCGGCACTGGTCTTCAACATCCATTACGACGTCGCGGCATTCAACAATCTCGCCGGCCTCCTG
>NZ_AQQS01000026.1 GCF_002088275.1 Aurantimonas sp. 22II-16-19i | reverse complement strand
AGCGGCCGGCGGATCCCATCCGCCGGCCGCTTTCGTTCGGGTTTCACGTGAAAGGCCTTCGAGGACGGCGGCGAGCGCCTGCCGCTCCGGCCGCCTCAGGCGAGTGGCGCAAGCCCCAGATCGGCGCGCCGCGGCAGGTCGGCGCCCTTGCGGGTGCAGGTGACGGCGGCCGCCTTCACGGCAAAGCCGAGCAGCGCCTCGACGTCCCTGCCGGCAAAGCCGGTGATCGCCGCCCGCGACAGCGCATCCCGTTCCTTCAGCCCGGCGAGCAGCGCCGCCTGGAACGTGTCCCCCGCCCCGACCGTGTCGACCACCGCCACCTGTTGGCCGGGCACCCGCGCGGCAACGCCCTTCGCCGTCTGCGCGATCGCGCCATGTTCGCCGAGGGTGGCCACGGCAATCTCGGCGCCGGCCGCGACCCATTCGGCGATGACGCTCTCGACGGCCCGGCCCGGATAGAGCTGGGCGATGTCCTCCTCGCTGGCCTTGACAAGGGCGGCGAAGGGAACGAGCGCGGCGACCTTGGCGCGCCAGACGTCGAGGTCCGGCTCGATCGAGGCGCGCACGTTGGGATCGTAGGAGACGAAGCGGTTCGGCGCCTCCTGGCGCACCAGCTTCAGGAGGGCGCTCGCCGTCGGCTCGGTCACCGTCGAATAGGAGGCGACGTGGACGACCTCCACCTCCGCGGGGAGCGACTGCGGCACCTCCTCGGGCGCGATCGAGCGATCGGCGGTGCCGTCGATGTAGAAGGCGTAGCTCGCCGAGCCGTCGGCCGCCAGCGAGACCATCGCGAGGGTGGTATTGCGGTCGGTGGGGATCAGGAAGCGCTGGTCGATCCGCTCGCGCTCCATGAAGCCGCGGATGCGTTCGCCGAAGAGATCGCCCGACATCTTGGTGAAATAGCCGGCGTGGTGGCCGAGACGGGCAAGGCCGAGGGCGACGTTCAGCGGCGAGCCGCCGACCCGGCCGGCGAGGCCGACCGTCGCGACGTCCTCCTGCGGCACCGCGAAGAGATCGAACAGGCAATCCCCGCAACTCAAGAACATCCGCCACCTCCATCTATCCGCCACGACGATCCCACAGCCGCTAGCAGGAATGGCCGAGCCGGAAAAGAGCGCCGCGGCGCCTCGAGGCCTTCCTTCGCGCCCGCCTCCCCCTATGATGCCGGCCCAACCGCCTTCAGCCGCCGGACCCTGCCATGCCCTTCGACCGCATCAACGACATCGCCCTCCATCACCGCGCCGACGGGCCGGAAGGCGCGCCGGCCATCGTCCTGATCAACTCGCTCGGCACCGACTGCCGGATCTGGGACGCGGTGGTGCCGGGACTCGCGGACCGCTACCGGGTGATCCGCTACGACAAGCGCGGCCACGGGCTGTCGCAGGTGCCCCCCGCCCCCTACCGGATGGACGATCATTCCGCCGATCTGCGCGGCCTTCTCGATCACTACGGGCTCGACCGGGCGCTCGTCGTCGGCCTGTCGATCGGCGGCCTGATCGCCCTCGGCCTTGCTGCCGGTGACGAACACCGCCTCGCCGGGCTGGTGATGATGGACACCGCGCACCGGATCGGCGACGCGGAAGGCTGGAACGCCCGCATCGCCGCCATCGAAGAGGACGGGATCGCCGCGATCGCCGACCAGATCCTGTCGCGCTGGTTCACGCCTTCGTTCCGCTCGCCGGACAATCCGGCCTTCACCGGCTATTCCAGCATGCTGCTCCACACGCCGGCCGAGGGCTATCTCGGATCCTGCGCCGCCCTTCGCGACGCCGACAACACCGAGACCGCCCGCCGCCTTTCCACCCCCACCCTCTGCCTCGTCGGCGACCAGGACGGCTCGACGCCGCCCGATCTCGTGCGCTCCTGCGCCGATCTGATCGCCGGCTCGCGCTTCGAAATCGTCGAAGGCGCCGGCCACCTGCCCTGCATCGAGCAGCCCGCGAAGACGGCCCGGCTGCTGCGCGAATTCGCGGCCGAGATCTTCGCCGCGGACACCGCCCGGTGAGCGCCTCGGTCTTCGCCCATCCGATCCTCGCGCCGCTCTTCGGCGACGAGGAGATCGCCAGCTACTTCACCGCGGCAGCCGACATCGAGGCGATGCTCGCCTTCGAGGTGGCGCTCGCCGAGGCGGAATGTCGAAACGGCCTGATCGAGGCGGCGCAGCGCGACCAGATCCGTGCCTGCGCCGCCGCCTTCGCGCCGGATCTCGACGCGCTCGCCGCGGGAACCGCCCGCGACGGCGTCGTCGTGCCGAGCCTTCTGGCGCAGCTTCGCGCCGGTCTCGACGCCGAGGCCGGCAAGGCGCTCCACAAGGGCGCGACCAGCCAGGACGTGATCGACGCCTCGCTGGCGATGCGCCTGCAGGGGATCGCCCTCGTCCTCGACCGGCGGCTCGCCGCGATCACCGACGCCTTCGCTCGCTGGAACATCGCGGCGGGGGAGCGACAGGTGATGGCCCACACCCGCATGCAGGCGGCGAAGCCGACGCGGTTCGCGCGCAAGCTGGCGTCCTGGACCGACCCTCTGGTGCGTTGCCGGCTGAGGCGCGAGGAGATCGGCCCGCGCGCCTTCGCCCTCAGGATCGGCGGCGCGGTCGGCGACCGGGCGGGGTTCGGCGACAAGGCCGACGAGATCGCCCGCGATGTCGCGGCGAGCCTCGGCCTTCCTTCCGCGCCCGCCTCGCTGCATTCCGAGCGCGACGGGCTCGTCGAACTCGCCGGCTGGTTCTCGCTGATCACCGGAGCGCTCGGCAAGTTCGGCCAGGACGTGGTGCTGTCGCTGCAGAACGAGGTCGGCGAACTGCAGCTCGCCGGCGGCGGCGGCTCCTCCGCCATGCCCCACAAGAACAATCCCGTGGGAGCCGAGATCCTCGTCACGCTGGCCCGTTTCAACGCCACCCTCGTCTCCGGCATGCATCAGGCGCTCGTCCACGAGAACGAGCGCTCCGGCGCCGCATGGTCGCTGGAATGGATGCTGCTGCCGCAGATGGCGATGGCGGCGGGGGCGGCGACGCGCAATGCGGAAGCGCTGATCGGCCAGCTGCAGCTCGCCGAGACGTGACGGCGGCGCGCATGGGACGCTGACGCGCCCCCGACCATGTCGGGCAGCCCTCGGCGCTGCCGGGCCGGTCAGTCCTCCCCGTCGCCGCCCGGCGGAAACGGCCACGGCCGGTCCCAGCCCTCGGCAAAGACCAGATCCTGAAGGGCGAGGCGCTTCGACCAGCGGCGGGCTTCCAGCTCGGGCCGCCCGAACAGCTCCTCCACATGACCGAGGCAGAGATAGGCTACCGGCACCACGCCTTCGGGAAGCTTGAGGATCGGCCGCAGATCCTCCGGCTCGAAGATCGACACCCAGCCGGCGCCGATGCCCTCGGCCCTGGCGGCGAGGAAGAGGTTCTGGACGGCGCAGGCGGCGGAGAGGAGATCGGTGTCGCGCTGGTGGGTGCGCCCGAGCACCACCTTGCCGCCGCGTGTCCGGTCGCAGGTGACGCAGATGTTGACCGGCGCCTCGACGATGCCCTCGAGCTTGAGGCGCTGATAGGCCGCCGCGCGCTCGTCGGAGAACATGCCGGCGGCTTCCTGGTTGCGCCGCGCGACGACGTCGCGGATCCTGCGGCGCAGGGCAAGATCGCGGATGACGATGAAATTCCAGGGCTGCATCAGCCCGACGGAAGGGGCGTGATGGGCCGCCTCCAAGAGCCGGGCGATGACGGCGTCGCCGACCGGCCGGTCGAGGAACTCGCCGCGCACGTCCCGGCGCGTCTCGATCGCCCGGTAGACCGCCGCCCGGTCGGATTGCGAGAACGGGCCGGCGGCGACCATCTCCGAAGCAGCGACCGGTGGCCCCGCGCTTTCGCTGGGCAGCTCGTCGCCGGTGCCGTCTGCGGGCCGATCGGGCTCCTTGCGCGACATGCCGGGCTCGTCCGGCCGGCTCAGAACTCGATGCCGCGCTGGGCCTTCACGCCGGAGCGGAAGGGATGCTTCACCATCTCCATCTCGGTGACGAGATCGGCGAGCTCGATCAGCTCGTCCTTGGCGTTGCGACCGGTGACGATGACGTGCTTGTTCGCCGGCTTCTCCCTTAAGAAGGCGACGACGTCGGCAATGTCGAGATAGTCGTAGCGCAGCACGATGTTCATCTCGTCGAGCAGCACCATGTCGTGCGCCTCGTCCATGATCAGCGCCTTGGCGCGCTCCCAGGCGGCCTTCGCGGCCGCAATGTCGCGCTGGCGGTCCTGGGTCTCCCAGGTGAAGCCGTCGCCCATGGCGGTCATCGTCACCTGTTCGGGGAAATGTTCCAGGATCTTGCGCTCGCCGGTCTCCCACTTGCCCTTGACGAACTGCACGACGCCGACCTTCATGCCGTTGCCGAGCGCCCGGAAGACGAGGCCGAAGGCGGCCGTCGACTTGCCCTTGCCCTTGCCGGTGTGGACGATCAGAAGGCCCTTCTCGATGGTCTTGGTGGCGAGGATCTTGTCGCGGGCCACCTTCTTCTTCTTCATCTTCTCGGCGTGACGGGCGTTCAGCTCCGCCTCGCTCATGCCGTCGGTGATCTTGCTGCGTTCGCTGTGGTCGTCGCTCATGCGGCCCTCTCAGGTTCCGGCGTCTCGTCCGGCTGGAACAGCTTGGCGAAGAACACCCGGCTCTCGCCCTTGGGATAGTTCGGCAGCCGCCCGAAGGGGCGATAGCCGATCGTCTCGTAGAAGCCCGGCGACTGGAAGGTATAGGTGTCGACCCAGACGCCGGTGCAGCCTTCGTCCCGGGCGATCGCCTCGGCCTGTTCCATCAGCGCGCGACCAAGGCCGAGGCCACGCCAGCGCTCCGGCACGGCGAGGATCTCGATATGCATCCAGTCCCAGTAGACCTGGGCGATCAGCCCGCCGTCGACGCCTCTCTCGTCCCGCAGCGCCAACGTCACGTAGCGCGACATGAAGGCGAAATCCTTCTTGGTCGAAAACTCGGCGAGGGGCGCGACGATGCACGCCCTCAGATCCGCGCTCGGAAGCTCGAGGCGCTCGATGGCCGGGAATGTGGTCGGGGGAAGTGTGGAGATCGGGGTCATGGCGATGTCATGATCCGATCTAAAGCGCGCTTCAAGTCCCGCCATGCGATGCTCCTGCGGGCTGCAACTCCGCGCGTGCGGAATTCGACCGCGGCGTCCACAGGCCCCGCTCGATCGCCTCGGCGAACCTGTCACGGATTTCGGCGAGCGCGGCAGGATTGTTCTCGCCGAGAAACGCGCGCACCGTCTCGTCCATCAGGAAGGCGTTCCAGGCCGCCTCGAAGTGGTGGTCCCTGACCGCCCCCGTCGTGGCGGCGAAGGCGAACATGTAGTCCACCGTCGCGGCGATCTCGAAGGCGCCCTTGTAGCCGTGGCGCATGACGCCGGCGATCCACTTCGGATTGACGACGCGGGCCCGGACCACCCGGCCGATCTCCTCTTCCAGCGTGCGCACCACCGGGCGCTCGGGCCGGGAATGGTCGTTGTGATAGACCACCGGCCGCGCCCCGGAGAGATGCTCGACGGCCGCCGTCATGCCGCCCTCGAACTGGTAGTAGTCGTCGGAATCGAGCAGGTCGTGCTCGCGGTTGTCCTGGTTCTGGACCACCGCCTCGATGCCGGAGAGCCGCGTCTCGAAGGCCTGGCGCTCGGCCGCGCCCTCGGTGTCGGCTCCGTAAGCATAGGAGCCCCAGACGAGGTAGCTCGTCGCCAGCTCCGCCTTGTCGTCCCAGCCCTTCTCGTCGATCAGCGCCTGCAGCCCCGCACCATAGGCGCCGGGCTTCGACCCGAACACCCGGAAGCCGGCGCGCTTCTCGGCCTCGGCCTCGCTGGCGCCGGCCGCGATCAGCGCCAGCCTTTCGGCCCGCATGCGCGCGGCGATGGGATTGTCGGCCTCATCCTCATCCAGCGCGCCGATCGCCCGCGCCGCCTTGTCGAACAGCGCGATCTGGTCCGGAAAGGCGTCGCGGAAGAAGCCGGAGATTCGCAGCGTCACGTCGACGCGCGGCCGGCCGAGTTCGGCGAGCGTCACGATCTCGTAGCCCGTCACCCGCCGCGAGGCCCGGTCCCAGACCGGCTTCGCCCCGATCAGCGCCAAAGCTTGGGCGATATCGTCGCCGCCGGTGCGCATGTTGGAGGTGCCCCAGGCCGTGAGACCCAAGGAGGTCGGCCATTCGCCGTGGTCCTGCAGGTGCCGGGTGACGAGGAGCTCGGCAGACTTTTTACCGAGGCGATAGGCCGTCTCCGTCGGCACGGCTCTGGTGTCGACGGAAAAGAAGTTCCGCCCGGTCGGCAGCACGTCCGGTCGGCCCCGGGTCGGCGCGCCGGAGGGGCCGGGGGGCACGAAGCGTCCGGCGAGGCCGGCGAGGAGGCCGGCGATCTCGGCCGGGCCGGAGCCGACGATGGCCGGCTTCAGGCGCGATGCGACGGCTTCGAGAACCGGCCTGGTGGACGGCCAGTGGATATCCTGTGGAAGGGTGCCGTCGACGAGGCCGGATGCCAGGAGTTCCAGTCGCTCGACGGTATCGCCGGTCGTGCGCCAGGCGCTTGTGGACAATTGCGCAAGAACCTGTGGATGAGGACCGTGCCACGGTGCCGCCATGTCGCAGTCGAGGGGGTCGAAGGAACTTGCTCGGTCTGCGCCGCGCCCTTCGGCGCCCCCCACTGTCCTGCCGGACATTTCCCCCACGAAGGGGGAAATCGATCCTTGTTCGGCGCGCGCATCTTTCCTTGCGACCATATTGGCGGGCGAGACGTTTTCCGGAACGGCGGCGTCCTGAGTCTCTTCTGATCTCCCCCCCTGTGGGGGAGATGGCTGGCAAGCCAGAGGGGGGTGCCCGCCGCCGCCATCGCTTCCGATCGATCCGCAAAGCCCCAGATCCTCCGCCAGCGCCCGGATCAGCGAGGCATCCCCCGGCGCGCTGCCGCGCGGCAGGCGGGCGAGCGCCACGACGAGGTCGGTCAAAAGCCGGCCCTCCGGCGCGACGCCGAAGACATGCAGCCCGTCGCGGATCTGCATCTCCTTCAATTCGCACAGATAGGCGTCAAGCTTTTCCAGCGCCGCCTCGTCGCCCTCGCCGGCCGCGATCCCGGCGTCGTGGTCGAGGCCGATGTCGCGCACGAGATCGAGGATCTGGCTCTTCAGCAGCACCAGCCGGCGGGGATCGCCGCCGGAAGCCTCGTAATATTCGTCGACGAGGGCTTCGAGGTCCTTCAGGGGTCCGTAGGTCTCGGCCCGGGTCAAGGGCGGCGTCAGATGGTCGATGATGACCGCCGCGGTCCGGCGCTTGGCCTGCGTCCCCTCGCCGGGGTCATTCACGATGAACGGATAGAGATGCGGCAGCGGGCCGAGGACAGCTTCCGGAAAGCAGCGCTCCGACAGCGCCAGCGCCTTGCCGGGCAGCCATTCCAGATTGCCGTGCTTGCCCATGTGGATCACCGCGTCGACATCGTGGACGTCGCGCAGGAAGGCGTAGAGCGCCAGATAGTTGTGGGGCGGCACGAGATCCGGCGAGTGATAGGTCTCCTTCGGATCGATGTTGTAGCCCCGCGCCGGCTGGATGCCGACGAGCGTCTCGCCGAAGCGGGCGAGCGGCAAGGCGAAAGCCGGCTTACCATTACGATCCACCACGAAAGGATCGGTTTCCGGCGCGCCCCAGCGGCCCAGCACGGCTTCGCGGACGCTCTCCGGCAGGCGGCCGAAGAAGGCGCGATAGGCCTTAAGCGGCATCGTCTCGCGGATCTCGCGGGCCGTCGTGCCGGCATTGGTCGGGCCGGCCATCAGATGCGCGATGAGGGCGTTGCCGTCCCCGGGGATGTCGGCGGCCGGATAGCCCGCCGCTCGCATCGCCTTGAGCACCTCGATGGTGCCGGCGGGCGTGTCGAGGCCGACGCCGTTGCCGAGCCGCCCGTCACGGTTCGGATAGTTGGCGAGAAGGATGGCGACGCGCTTGTCGGGATTCGGCTTTTGCCGCAGCCGGGCCCAGCGCGCGGCGAGTTCGGCGACGAAGGCGACGCGGCCCGGAACCGGGCGATGGGCGACGATGTCGGTCTCGGTGAGGGCATCCCATTCGCCCGCCGACTTGAAGGCGATGGCCCGCGACAGGATCCGGCCGTCGAGTTCCGGCAGGGCGACGCTCATGGCGAGGTCGCGGGCGGAGAGGCCCTGGCTGGAAGCGTGCCAGGCCTCCTCGGATCCCGAGGCGAGCACCGCCTGCAGGATGACCGCGCCATGCTCTTCCAGCACGGTGGGGACGCGCTCGGCTCCGGCACCGGCGGATGGCGAGGAGACGGCAAAGCCGGTGAGGTTGACGACGACGGCGGGCTGGCGGCGGGCGAAGAGCGTGCGGACGGTCTCGATCGACACCGGATCCTTGAGGCTGGAGACGTAGAGCGGGAGAACGTCGAGGCCGCATGCGGCAAGGGCGCCTGCCAACGCCTCCACCGGCCCGGTCTGGCCGCTCTGGACGAGGGCACGGTAGCAGACGATGGCGGCGAGGGGTTGCACACCTGCTTCGTCATCATCGTTGCCGCCGCGATGAACGTCGCCGTCACCCCCCTCTGGCCTGCCGGCCATCTCCCCCACAAGGGGGGAGATCGGACCGCGTTCGGCCTCGGCGCCCTTCGCTCCGATGGTTGAGGACAGCGGAGACGCATCCGGGCAGGCGCCGCCCTCCCCACCGCCTGATCTCCCCCCTCGTGGGGGAGATGGCCGGCAGGCCAGAGGGGCGCGCCTCGCGCCGTCGTTTCCGCGCAATTCCACGACCCCCGCCTTCAAGAGCGGCGTCGCCTCGCCCGGCCAATCGCTTTCGCCCAGCACGGCTCGGCAGCCCTGCAGGAACCCTTCCGCATTGGCCGGCCCTCCCTCGACCAGATACCGCCACAACCGGTCGCGCTCATCCAGCGGGATGGTCGTATAGGCGTCGAGGCCCGGATCCGGCTTGTCGTCGCCGGGGATGACCGCGAGCTTGCCGCCGGTCGCTTGCGCGTTGGCGAGCAGCGCATCCAGCCCATAGGGCCAGTAGGCCTGCCCGCCGAGGAGCCGCACCACCACCAGCCGCGCATGTCTCAGCGTTCGCTCGACATGGGCGTCGACCGACATCGGATGCTTCAGCCGGAGGAGATTGGCGAGGCGGAGCTCGCCCGCGCCGGACCCCAGCCGATGCGCCGCCGCCGCCAGGGCGGCGATCTCGGTGTCTGCCGCCGACAGGAAGACGATGTCGCCCGGCGACTGGCCGAGATCCACCGCCTCGCCGCCGTCGTCGATGGCGCCCTTCTGGGCAAGGAGGAGATGCAAGCCGCGCCCCTATTCGGCCGCCGTCGACGGCATGGCCGGGACCTGCCCGCCCGCCAGAGCCTCGATCCGCGCGGCGATCGCCGCGCAGGCCGCATCCTTCAGCCCGTCATGCAGGCCGATGACGACGAGCCGCGTCCGGCGGGCCTCGTCCCTGCCCCAGGGCCGGTCGAAATAGGTCTCGATCCGCTGGCCCACCGCCTGGACGACGAGGCGCATCGGCTTGCCCGGAACCTCGGCGAAACCCTTCACCCGCAGGATGTCGTGCTCGGCGATGGTCGCCTTCAGCCCCTCGACGAAGCCGGGCTGATCGACGAGCGGACCGGCCTCGACGACGAAGCTCTCGAACTCGTCGTGGTCGTGCTCATGGGCGCCGTCGGGGCCGCCCTCGTGCTCGATCTCGTGGTGGGACTTGCGCGATCCGATCAGCTCTTCGGTGCCGGCGGCGATGCCGAGCAGCACGTCGGCCGGCAGCTTGCCGTTCTCGGCGGCGACGGTCTTCACCGTGCGCGCCGTCGCCGCGGCGGTCTGCCTGCGGACCCTTTCGAGCGTGTCGCGGTCGATCAGGTCGGCCTTGTTGAGGACGATGAGGTCGGCGGCGCGGATCTGGTCCTCGAACAGCTCTTCCAGCGGATTGTCGTGGTCGAGGCTCGTATCGGCGGCGCGCTGGGCGGCGACCTTGTCCTCGTCGTCGGCAAAGCGCCCGGCCGCCACCGCCGCCGCATCGATGACCGTGACGACGCCGTCAACGGTCACCCGCGTTTTCACCTCCGGCCAGTTGAAGGCGGCGACCAGCGGCTGCGGCAGTGCGAGACCCGACGTCTCGATGACGATGTGATCGGGCGGCGTCTCGCGATCGAGCAGCTTCGTCATGGTCGGGATGAAGTCGTCGGCGACGGTGCAGCAGATGCAGCCATTGTTGAGTTCGACGACGTCGTCCTCGCTGCAGGTCTCGATGCCGCAGCCCTTGAGGATGTCGCCGTCGACGCCGAGATCGCCGAATTCGTTGATGATCAGCGCGATCTTCCGGCCGCCGGCGTTCTGCAGGAGGTTGCGGATCAGCGTCGTCTTGCCGGCCCCGAGAAAGCCGGTGATGACGGTGGCGGGAATTTTTGGCGCAGGCATGACATGCCTCCTTTGCGTTGGTTGCGGGGGAACGCCAAAACGCTCGACCCCGGGGGCATCAGCCCTTGAGTTTCATCGGCAGGCCGGCGGCGACGAAGAAGACCGCCCCGGCCAGCGCCGCGATCTCCTGGTGCAGCCGGCCGGCATGGTCGCGGAAGGCCCGCGCCATGGCATTGTCCGGCACGATGCCGAGGCCGACCTCGTTGGAGACGAGGACCACCGGCCCCTTCGGGCCTTCCCCTGCGAGGCAGGCTGCGAGTGCGGCGGCCTCGGCCGCAACGTCCCGCTCCTCGAGCATGAGATTGGTCACCCAGAGGGTGAGGCAATCGACGAGGATCATGCGGCCCGGCCCGGCCTCCCGGCGAAGCGCGCCGACGAGATCGAGCGGCGCCTCGACCGTGCGCCACCCGGCGCCGCGGTTCGACCGGTGCCTGGCGATCCGCTCTTCCATCTCGCCGTCGAAGGCCCGGCCGGTGGCGAGATAGAGCTTGTCGAGGCCGCTCTCGGCGACCAGTCTTTCGGCAAACGCGCTCTTGCCGGAGCGGGCGCCGCCGAGGACGAGCGTCACGGGCGGCGCCTGCATCGTCAGGCCTCGGCGGCGCCGAAGCGCTCCATGGCAAAGCCGACGGCGAGCCCGATCAGCACCCAGAAGATCGCCCCGGTGGCGAGCGAGGCGACGGCGAATTCCGCCGCGAGCGTCGGCGGGATCGGGCTCGACAGATCCGCCGGATGCGGCGCGGCGAAGAGATGCGGGACGACCAGGAGGGCGACGCCGCCGGCCCGCAGCATCGGCTCCCTGCGAAGCAGCAGGCAGTAGAGCCCCACCGCCGTCAGGCCGACGGTCATGATCCACCAGGCCTGCCTTGCCGACAGATCGGCCGCCGGCATCGCCGGCAACTCCGGCGGCAGACCGAGGGCGGGAGCGAGCGACACGGCGGCGAAGCCGGCGAGGCCCCACAGCGCGCCGTTGCGCACGGTGATGCCCCGGCCCGCCAGGAGCGCCACCGCCGCCAGCATCAGGGCAAAGCCGCCGCCGGTGACGATGTTGGCGGTGAGGGTGCCGAGCGCCCGGCTCTCGAACAGGGCTGCCCCTGCCTCTTCACCCTCCGCGCCGGCGGGCGAATGGGCGAGGATGATCGCGCCGCCTTGCGGATCGAAGGCCGCGCCCGCCGAATGGGCGTGTGCGGAGGACACCAGGCCGGCGTCATGGTGGTGCGCCGGCCCGGTGTCGTGGGCGCCGTCCTCATACTGCTCGGCATGGACGATCAGCGGCACGACGCGCGCATACTGGACCGGCGTCATCACGACGCCGACGAACAGCCCGGCCACCAGGGCGGCGAGCAGATATCTCACGAACATGGAAGGCTCCCTTGTCCGGCGCTGCAGGCCGGATCACGACCGACGTTTGATGGAAAGGATCGGAAGGCGGCAGGCCGCCTGTCGAAACCGTCAGTGGCAGGGAAAGCCGAAGGCGTGGCGCACGTCGTGAGCCGTGTCGTGCAGCGCCTGGGAGTGGGCAAAGCCCGCGCCGAAGATGAAGAAGGCACCGAGAAACAGGGCGAAGAGGCCCGTGGCGATGCGTTGGCCGGCGATGCGCGTGCCGGACTGGCTGCCGGCAAGGGTCTGGGATTTCGTCGTCATATCAACCTCCGTGACGACCACCCGGGAATCGGGCGGACGGGTCTGGAAGGCCGGCAGGTCTCCTGGCTCGCGGGTCTTCGAACGTCGTCTCGCCTTCCCGGATTGCTCCAGTGGCTTTTCCGGCGCGGGCGCGCGTCATGCTTGCCTCACGTCGGTGACGACTTCTCGCCGCTCTACAGTCGCGGGGTCGGCTGCGATCAAGACCCCCGGATTGGGTCGGCCCTTCGCATTCCCTCTTCGCCCCCTGCCGCGTGGCGGCGGGGGAACCGTCCTTCGACCGAAGCGGCGCGATTGGCCACCCGGTCGGCTCCAAACTAGCAGCGACGACCTCCAGCGCAAGGCAAATCGCAACGGCAGCGGCCGAAGGCGACGCGTCGCCCTGCCGACGGCAGCTTCAGGGTTAAACGATCACTGCACCAACACATTCTCAACTCCTGTCATTCATCGTTACGAAAATCGTCTGCCGGAGCGCCCGTTTCCCATGGATCAGCCAACTCGCGAAGAAGCCGCGCGACTTCGGGAAGTCGAGCGCTATCGGCGCAGCAGCGCCCTGACCGGCGAGAAGCTCGAGCGGATCGTCAAGCTGGCGTCGGCGATGTTCGGCTTCGAGCGTGTCAACGTCACGACCCACTATGCCGACACCCAGCTCTGCCACGTGCAGCTCGGCGAGCTCAGCGCGCCGCGCCGGCGCGAGGAGACCGTCTGCCGCGTGCCGGTCGAGACCGGGGAACTGCTGGTCGTCGAGGACCTGTCGCAGGATCCGCGCTTCATGCACCTGCCGGCCGTCCGCGAGGAACCGCATATCCGCTTCTATGCCGGCGCGCCGCTGGTCACCCCCTCCGGCCACGCGATCGGGGCGCTCTGCCTCCTCGACACGAAGCCGCGGCCGTTCACGCGCCATCAGGGCGAGCTTCTGGCCGATCTCGCCGCTCTCGCCGTCGAGCACATGGAGCTGATCGCGATCAACGAGGAGGCGAAGTACGACACGCTCACCGGCCTCAGGAACCGGCCGTTCCTGATCGATGCGATGCAGGCCTCGATCGATGCGGGGCGCGCCTCCTCGATCCTCCTGATCGACCTCGACGGCTTCAAGGAGATCAACGATTCCCTCGGCCATGCCTGCGGCGACGAGGCGCTGGTCCAGGCAGCAGGACGCATCGCCGAGTTGTGCGACGGGCAGCGGGTGAGCGCCCGGCTCGGCGGCGACGAGTTCGTCATCTTCATGGACGGCGAGGCCAATCCCATCGAGGCGACGAAGGTCGCCGAGCGCGCTGTGCTGCGCCTCGCCGAACCGATGACGATCCGGGGCCACGTCGTCCAGTTCGGCGCGAGCATCGGGATCGCGATCCGGGAGCGCGAGAGCGACGCCACGCAGCTGCTCGGCAATGCCGATCTTGCCATGTACCGGGCCAAGCAGGACGGGCGGAACTGCCACCGGATCTTCACCCGGGAGCTGCGCAACGTCGCGCTCGAACGCGGCAACATCGTCCTCGAGATGCAGGAGGCCTGGGAGGACGGCAGCTTCGAGCTCTACTACCAGCCGATCGTGCGCCTCAGCGACGGGCGCTGGACCGGGGCGGAGGCGCTCTTGCGCTGGAACTATCCCTATCGCGGCGTGCTGCCGCCGGCGATGTTCCTGCCGGTCCTCGAGAAGAGCCACCTCGCCGTCGAAATCGGCACCTGGGTGATCGACGAGGCGTGCCGCCAGGCCGCGATCTGGCGCCGGCGCTTCGATCCGGACTTCACGATCGCCGTCAATCTCTTCGAACTGCAGTTCAAGCCGGGGACGCTGGTTGCGAAGGTCCGGGAATCGCTTGGCCGGCACGGGCTGCCGCCGGAGGCCCTGCAGCTCGAGCTCACCGAGCGCATCATCCTGGCCGAGGACAGCCGCATCGTCGACCAGGTCCGGGCGCTTCGCGACCATGGCGTCGGCATCGCCTTCGACGATTTCGGAATCGGCCTCGCCTCCTTGTCCGCCCTGCGGCACTACCCGGTCTCCTGCATCAAGATCGATCGCTCCTTCATCGCCGAAGTCGCCGGCAATGCCGCCGACCAGTCGATCGTCGCCTCGCTGATCGCCCTGTCGAAGAGCCTGAAGCTGGAAACCGTCGCGGAGGGGATCGAGACCGCCGAGCAGCGGGCGATGCTCGAGCAGGTCGACGGCGTGAACGGCCAGGGCTTCCTGTTCTCGCGGCCGCAGCCGGTCGCGCTGCTCGAGAGCGTCTGGTCATTCCCCGCCGACAAGCTGGCCGGCCAGCAGCGCGCCTGATCCCGTCCTGACCGGGCGGTTCGAGCCGCCCGAAATCATGCGGGAAGCTTGATCCGGCACCGCCGCCGCGGCGTCTCTCGCCCTCCCGCAACGCAAAAACATGCGCTGCCGGCGGTTTCAGTTTCCTCTCAGCCTCTATATCCCGACGCATCGACATCATCGAAAGCCACCGGGATCGACGGAGATTGAGGCGATATGTGCGGAATTTGCGGTGAGATTCGCTTCGACGGAAACGGAGCCTCGGGCGAGCGGCTGCAACGCATGGGCGACTGCCTGGCGCGGCGCGGGCCCGACGGCGCCGGCCAGGTGGTGCGCGGTCCGATCGGCCTCGGCCATCGCCGCCTGAAGATCATCGACCTGTCGGAAAAGGCCCAGCAGCCGATGGTCGATCCGGAGCTGGGCCTGACCATCGCCTTCAACGGCTGCATCTACAACTATCCGGAGCTTCGCCAGGAGCTGGAGGCCAAGGGCTACCGCTTCTTCTCGAGCGGCGACACGGAAGTGATCATCAAGGCCTATCACGCCTGGGGCCGCGACTGCGTGAAGCGCTTCCACGGCATGTTCGCCTTCGCCATCGCCGAGCGGGAGAGCGGCCGGGTGATGCTGGCGCGCGACCGCTTCGGCATCAAGCCGCTCTATCTCTCGCAGAACGACAAGCGCCTCTATGTCGCCTCGTCGCTGCCGGCGATTCTCGCCACCGGCGATGTCGACCGGACGATCGACCGCGAGGCGCTGCATCACTACATGACGTTCCACGCCGTCGTCCCGCCGCCGCTGACCATCGTCAAGGGCGTGCGCAAGCTGCCGCCGGCAACGACGCGGATGATCGAGCCCGACGGCTCCTTCGACGACGCGGTCTACTGGGCGCCGGAGTTTTCGCCCCGCGCCGGCGACGAGACGCTTTCACCCACCGACTGGCGCGACCTCGTCATGGACGCGCTGAAGCTCGCCGTCGACCGGCGCATGGTCGCCGACGTGCCGGTGGGCGTGCTCCTGTCGGGCGGCGTCGATTCCTCGCTGATCGTCGGGCTTCTCGCCGAAGCCGGGCAGCAGAACCTCAACACCTTCTCGATCGGCTTCGAGGACGCCAATGGCGAGGTCGGCAACGAGTTCGAGTTCTCCGACATCATCGCCAAGCACTACGGCACCGAGCATCACAAGATCTTCGTGCCGGGCTCGGAGCTCATGGAGCACTTGCCGGGCACCATCCAGGCGATGTCCGAGCCGATGGTCTCCTACGACAATGTCGGCTTCTACCTGCTCTCCCGGGAAGTTTCGAAGCACATCAAGGTCGTGCAGTCCGGCCAGGGCGCCGACGAGATCTTCGGCGGCTATCACTGGTATCCGAAGATGGTCGGCGCCAACGACCCGCTCGGCGCCTATTCCAGCGCCTTCTTCGACCGCAGCCACGAGACGCTGAAGGGCCAGATCGCGCCGGAATGGCAGACGGAAGAGGATGTTTCGCGCGACTTCGTCGCCCGCCACTTCGCCATGGCCGGCGCCACCAACCCGGTCGACAAGGCGCTCAGGGTCGACGCCCATGTCATGCTGGTGGACGATCCGGTGAAGCGGGTCGACAACATGACCATGGCCTGGGGGCTGGAGGCACGCGTCCCCTTCCTCGACCACGAGCTGGTCGAACTCGCCGCCCGGGTTCCCGCCGAGGAGAAGCTGAAGCAGGACGGCAAGGGCGTCCTGAAGGAAGTCGCCCGGCAGGTGGTCCCTTCGGCGGTGATCGACCGCAAGAAGGGCTACTTCCCGGTGCCGCAGCTGAAATACATCTCCGGTCCCTATCTCGACATGGTCAAGGACACGCTGGGGTCCGAGGCGGCCAGAGGTCGCGGGCTGTTCCAAAAGAGCTATCTCGACGAGCTCTTCGCCAATCCGTCGGACCACATCACGCCGCTGCGCGGCTCCGAGCTCTGGCAGGTGGCGCTGCTCGAGCTGTGGCTGCAGGAACAAGGGGTCTGAGCGGATGGCCGGCGAGAAGGAGGCCGACCGCCCGCATCGCGGGCACCGCCTGGAGAAGCTGCGCGCTTCCGGCCCGAAGGGCTCGGCGGCGCGCGAGCGGGCGAACCAGGACGGGCTGAAGAAGAACGCCATCCTCGATTGCGGCTGGGGCCGGCTGGTCTTCGGCCAGACCTTCGCCGACCCGCGCGAGCTCGCCAATTCCCTGCGCGAGGAAGGCCCCGACCGGCGCGACATCGCCTTCTACGTCAAGGATCCGCACGTCCTCCTCAGCCATGCGCCGCAGGAACTCTTCCTCGATCCCTCCCACACCTATCGCCTCGACCTGTCCACCTACCGGCCGGGCAACCGCCGGCCGCGGGGCTATTTCATCCGCCGCCTCGCCTCGGAAGAGGACGCGACGGAGGTCAACCGGATCTACCAGTCGCGCGGCATGGTGCAGGTGCATCCCGCCTTCTTCTGGACCAATCGCGACAACCGGGCGCTGACCTATTTCGTCGCCGAGGACGAGACCACCGGGGCGATCCTCGGGACGGTCACCGGCGTCCACGGCAAGCGGGCCTTCGGCGATCCGGAGAACGGCTCCTCGCTCTGGTGCCTCGCGGTCGATCCCCAGGCGCCGCATCCGGGCATCGGCGAGAGCCTGGTGCGCCGTCTCGCCGAGCACTTCCAGGCAAGAGGCTGCGCCTTCATGGACCTGTCGGTGATGCACGACAACGACCAGGCCATCGGGCTCTACGACAAGCTCGGCTTCGCGCGGGTCTCCTACTTCACCATCAAGCGCAAGAACGAGATCAACGAGAGGCTCTTCACCGGGCCGAACGACGAATATGAGGGCCTCAATCCCTATGCCCGCATCATCGTCGACGAGGCGCGCCGGCGCGGCATCCACACCGAGGTGGTGGACGCGGCCGGCGGTTTCTTCCGGCTGACCCATGGCGGTCGCACGGTGCTGTGCCGCGAAAGCCTTTCCGAGCTGACCTCGGCGGTCGCCATGTCGATCTGCGACGACAAGATGGTGACCCGGCGCATGGTCGAGGCGGCCGGCGTGACGGTGCCGGAGCAGATTTCCGGCGACAGCGACGACGCGGCCATCGCCGCCTTCATCGAGACCCATGGCCAGATCGTCGTGAAGCCGGCGAGGGGCGAGCAGGGCCGCGGCATCTCCGTCGGCATCGAGACGCTGGCGGAAGCCAGGACCGCCATCGAGGCGGCGCGGCAGCACTCGCCGAACGTCCTCCTCGAGGCCTGCTTCCAGGGCAACGACCTGCGGCTGATCGTCATCGACTACCGCCTCGTCGCCGCCGCCCTGCGCAAGCCGCCGGTGATCACCGGCGACGGCCGTTCCAGCGTCCGGGACCTGATCGAGCATCTGTCGCGCCGCCGCTCGGCGGCGACCGGCGGCGAGAGCAAGGTGCCGATGGACGCCGAAACGGAGCGCTGCGTGAAACAGGCGGGATTTGCCATGGACGACGTGCCGCCGGAGGGCGAGCGCATCACCGTCAGGAAGACCGCCAATCTCCACACCGGCGGCACCATCCACGACGTCACCGGCGACATTCACCCCGCCCTCGTCGAGGCGGCTGTTGCCGCCGCACGGGCAATTGAGATACCGGTGACCGGCATCGACCTGATGATCAAGTCGCCGGCCTTGGCCGACTACGTGTTCATCGAGGCGAACGAGCGGCCGGGACTGGCCAATCACGAACCGCAGCCGACGGCGGAGCGCTTCGTCGATCTGTTGTTCCCGCTGTCGGTGCCATTTTCGGTGCGAGCGGCCCGCACCCATCAGAAGAGGTCGCGCAAGGAGGATTGAGTGCCGAGGCTTACGATCGATACCGGGTATCTGACCGACCAGCTCAAGGCGCTCCTGAAGATTCCGAGCCCGACCGGCTACACCGACACGGTGGTGCGCCACGTCGCCAAGGAGCTGGAGCGCCTCGGCCTGAAGGTCGAGCTGACCCGCCGCGGGGCGATCTCGGCGCTGCGCCAGGGGTCCCGCCGCGCCTCGGCGAGAGCCGTCGTCAGCCATCTCGACACCCTCGGCGCGCAGGTCAAGCGGCTGAAGGAGAACGGCCGCCTCGAGCTGGTGCCGATCGGCCACTGGTCGGCGCGCTTCGCGGAGGGCGCCCGCTGCATGATCTTCTCCGACGCCGGCACCTATCGCGGCACCATCCTGCCGCTGAAGGCCTCCGGCCACACCTACAATGAAGAGGTCGACACGCTTCCCGTCGGCTGGGACTATGTCGAGCTGCGCGTCGATGCCCTGTCCCGCGACACGGCCGAGCTGGCCAAGCTGGGCATCGAGGTCGGCGACACGGTGTCGATCGACCCGCAGCCGGAATTCCTCGACAACGGCTTCATCGTCTCGCGCCATCTCGACAACAAGGCCGGCGTCGCGGTGATGCTGGCGGCGATCAAGGCGATGGAGGACGAGGGCGTTGCGACCCCCGTCGACACCCACTGGCTGTTCACCATCGCCGAGGAGGTCGGCGTCGGCGCCGCCTCGATCCTGACGCCCGACATCGCCTCCATGCTGGCCATCGACAACGGCACCTCCGCCCCCGGCCAGAACTCCTCCGAATTCGGCGTCACCGTCGCCATGGCCGACCAGACCGGGCCGTTCGACTATCACCTGACCAAGAAGCTGGTGCGGCTCTGCCAGGACGAGGACATCCGCTACCAGAAGGACATCTTCCGCTACTACCGCTCGGACTCGGCCTCCGCCATCGAGGCCGGCCACGACGTGCGTACGGCGCTGATCACTTTCGGCGTCGATGCCTCCCACGGCTACGAGCGCATCCATGTCCACGCGCTGCGCTCGCTCGCCGAACTCGTCACCGCCTATCTCACCTCCCCGGTGGAGATCGAGCGCGACCGCAACTATCATGCGGGGCTGAAGGGCTTCACCCGCCAGCCGGACGTCGAGGCGGCGCAGGAGCTCGCCAGCGATACCGATCCGGCGGAGTAGAGCCGCCTCCCGCATCGGCCCGGACATCGGCAACGATTCTCGGAAAGCCCGGTGCGTGGAACGAGAGTGTTGCAAGCGTCCTTCATGCGTCCGACAGGACGCACGGCGCTATGAGGGAGCCGACCGCGCCCATGAGCGTCGACGACATCGTCGCCATCCCCGGCCGGCTCCTGTGGAGCCTCCTGGTGCTGCTCGGCGCGCTCGCCCAGGATTGCCTGGCCGCGGCCAGAGACCATCCGGTCCTGGCGCTCGCCATCCTAGCAGCCTTCCTCGTCGCCCTCGTCCTGGCGCGGGGCGTGGTGATCGTCGGCCTCGTCCTCTGCTTCATCGCGGTCGCCGCGCTGATCGGCGCCGAGCCGGTGCAGGAGCTCGACAAGCGCCAGGCCTTCTCGGCGCTGTCGATGCTGGCGATGCTGCTCATCGGCCTCGCCATGCGCCATCAGCGGCTGCTGCGCGAGGCGCTCGAGGACGAGATCGCGGCGCGGGAGGAGGCGCTGGAGGACGCAAGGCGGGAAGGCTGGGAGGCGGCGATGAAGTTCCGCCCGGAGGACGAGACACCGCACCTCGGCCCGCCGGATTAGCGACATCCTGCAGGTTCTGCGCCGGGGGCGGCGGCGCCAGGCGCCCGGTGAGCGGTGAGCGCGACCGGACTCTCGGCCTCGACCGAAGATCCGCTCTCCCGCCTTTACCCCGGTGAAACCGCCGGCGGGCTAGGATCGCCTTCCGTTCCGGACGGCAGAGGCGAAACGATGCACAATCACCTGATCCTCCTGGTGCTTGCCTCGGTGGCGGCGCTCGCCGCGCCCTCGCTGTTCGAGCGCTACCAGGCGAACATCCTGTCGGGCTCGCCGGAAAAGCTCGATGCCGGGCCGCCGGTGGTCGAGGCGGCCGCGCCGGTGCCCAGACCGCCGCGCCAGACCCGCATCGACGGCGACCGCGACGGGCATTTCAGGGCGAGCGTCGTGATGAACGGGCGCCAGGTGCCGGTCCTCGTCGACACCGGCGCCAGCGCCGTCGCCCTCGACGAGGCCACCGCGCGGCGGCTTGGCATCACGCTGTCGGCGGGCGACTTCGTCGAGCCCGTCCAGACGGCCAATGGCGTGACCATGGGAGCGCGCGCGACGATCAACGAGATCGCCATCGGAGCCGTCAGGGTGCGCGACGTCGAGGCGATGGTGATCCGCGACACGGACCTGCCCCTGTCGCTGCTCGGCATGAGCTTCCTGAAGCGGCTGAAGGGCTATTCCGTCGAGAACGGCGCACTGACGCTGCGCGACTGACCGCGCCGTCTTCGCTCGTCCGAAGGCCGGGCGGTCCCGCCGGCTTCGCCCGGATCGGCCGCATCGGCCCGGCCGAGAGGCGGTTCAGTAGTGCGGCGGCTTCTGCGCGCCGGGCTTGGCGAGGGCGACGTCCTCGATCGCGCCGAGCCGCTCGCCCAGCGCCTGGGTCAGATGCTGCAACCGCTCGATCATGCGGAACGCCCGTGTCAGCTCCTCGGACAATTCCTCGATGGTGCGCGCCTGGTGCGAGACCATCACCTCGAGATCCTCGATCCGGGGACCGGTGCCCTCGTTCGGCTCGCTCATAGAAGTATCTCCTCGAATTTTGCGCGTCTCGCCGGCCCGATCGCCACCGGACGCCGCGTCCTGCGGTCGACATTGACGTGGACGAAGAACCCCTCCGCCGCCGCGATCTCACCCTCGCCGCGAAACAGGGCGATCTCGTAGCGCACCGACGAGCGGCCGAGACGGCTGATCCCGATGCCCGCCGTCACGGGATCGGGGAAGGCCAGTTCGCCATGGTAACGGCAACCGGTCTCCACCACGAGTCCGATTTCCTCGCCGCCATGAAGATCGAGAAGACCGGTCTCGATCAGCCAGCCGTTCACCGCCGAGTCGAACAGGGCATAGTGCACGACGTTGTTCATATGGCCGTAGATGTCGTTGTCCGACCAGCGGGTCGTCAAGGTGCGGAACAGGCGAAACTGCGATCGCCGCCTCGGCTCCGCCCGCGCCCGGTCGCTCTCGCCATTGCTGCCGCTCACCCCTCGCCTCCTCCATCCGTCCGCGCCGAATTGCCTATGGCCTTTGAAGGATTGGCTGATTACTCTCTGCAAAACAACGACGGAAGTCCTGATCTCCCATGGCCGAAGCGGCGATCGAACTGATCGGCATCGACAAGCGCTTCGGTGCCGTCAGAGCCAACAGGAACATCCACCTGACGGTGGAGCGGGGCACCATCCACGGCATCGTCGGCGAGAACGGCGCCGGCAAATCGACGCTCATGTCGATCATCTACGGCTTCTACCAGGCCGATCGCGGCGAGATCCGCGTCGGCGGCAGGACCGCCGCGATCACCGACCCGAATGCCGCGATCGCCGCCGGCATCGGCATGGTCCACCAGCACTTCATGCTGGTCCACAACCTCACCGTCGTCGAGAACGTCATGCTGGGGGCCGAGCGCTCGGCGTTCCTGTCGTCGGGGATCGCCACCGTCCGCAAGGAACTGAAGCGGCTCGAGGCCGATCACGGCCTCGACGTCGATCCCGACGCGATCATCGAGGACCTGCCGGTCGGCCTGCAGCAGCGGGTGGAGATCCTCAAGGCGCTTTATCGCGGCGCCGACATCCTGATCCTCGACGAGCCGACCGGCGTCCTCACCCCGTCCGAGGCCGACCATCTCTTTGCGGTGCTGAGGCAGCTGCGCGACGAGGGCAAGACGATCATCCTGATCACCCACAAGCTGCGCGAGATCATGGCGATCACCGACACCGTCTCGGTGATGCGCCAGGGCGAGATGGTGGCGACGCGGCCGACCGCCGAGACCTCGGTCGCCGAACTCGCCGAGCTGATGGTCGGGCGGCGGGTCCTGCTCACCGTCGACAAGGGGGCGGCGAGCCCCGGCGCGCCGCTTTTGACGGTGAAGAACCTGACGGTGAAGGATTCCCGCGGCGTCACCATGGTGGACGACGTCTCCTTCGAGGTCCGCGCCGGCGAGATCGTCGGCATCGCGGGGGTGGCCGGCAACGGCCAGAGCGAACTCCTGGAGGCGCTGTCCGGCATCCGCCGCGCCGAGCGCGGCCGCGTCGTCCTCTGCGGGCGCGAACTGGACCCTGCAAAAGACGGCGACCCGGCCGAGATCCGCCGCATCGGCTGCGCCCACGTGCCCGAGGACCGGCACCACATGGGCCTCGTCCTGCCCTTCGAGGAGAACGAGAACGCCATCCTCGGCTATCAGGACGATCCGCGCTACCGCAAGGGCCCCCTCCTCGACCAGGACGCCATGCGCCGGGACGCCAGGGAAAAGATCGCCGCCTACGACATCCGTCCGGCCGACTGCCGGCTGAAGACCGCCAACTTCTCCGGCGGCAACCAGCAGAAGATCGTGCTGGCGAGAGAAATGGAGCGCGACCCGGACGTGCTCCTCATCGGCCAGCCGACCCGCGGCGTCGACGTCGGCGCGATCGAGTTCATCCACAAGCGCATCGTCGCCATGCGCGACGCCGGCAAGGCCATCCTCCTCGTCTCGGTCGAATTGGACGAGATCCGCGCCCTCTCCGACCGCCTCCTCGTGATGTTCGCCGGCAGGATCGTCGGCGAGCGAGGGCCGGAGGCGAGCGAGGGCGATGTGGGGCTGCTGATGGCCGGCGTCGACGAGAGGGAAGCCGCCGAATGAACCCTGCCCGCATCACCCTCGTCACGCTGGGCGTCGAAGACGTCGCGCGATCGGTCGCCTTCTACGAGGCGCTCGGCTGGCAGAAGTCGTCCGACAGCGTCGAGCGCACCGCCTTCATGATCGGCGAGGGGATCGTGCTGTCGCTGTGGAACCGGGACGACATGACCGCCGACGGCGGCGAGGGCGAGCTTGCGCCCGGCTCCGGCTCGATGGCGCTGGCGGTGAATTTCGACGGCCCGGATGCCGTCGACGCCTTCTATGGCCGCGCGGTCGCGGCGGGCGCCAGCCCGGTCAAGCCGCCGTCGAAGGTCTTCTGGGGCGGCTATTCGGGCAATTTCCGCGATCCCGACGGCCATCTCTGGGAAGTCGCGCACAATCCGTTCTGGCGGCTGGACGAGGCTGGCCGGATCGACCTGGCGGAGGCGTCATGAGGCCGGCGCCTGCCCCTTGCGCCCATGGTGGTGAAGCGCGGCGCCCGTGGCACCCCCCTCTGGGCTGCCGCCCATCTCCCCCACAGGGGGGGAGACCGACAGCTTCAACAGCAGCGCCTGCCAATCGTCCTCTCTGCAAGGGGTATCTGCCCTGCGTTCTGGCGACCGTCTTTGGAGCGAGTTCGATCTCCCCCCTTGTGGGGGAGATGTCCGGCCGGACAGAGGGGGGTGTCGCAGGGCGCAGACGGAGCCGAGCTCAACCCTTTGACGTCGCCGCTCGCCGAGCTCCCAGCGCCACGCCCGCCACCCATCGGAGACCGACGCGCCGATGAGCCGTCCCTATGCGAAACTTCCGCGCTGGATCGACTACGGGCTGATCCCGCTCGTCAATCTGGTCGTCGCCTTCCTCGTCGCCGGGCTCGTCGTCCTTGCCGTCGGCGAGAGCCCGATCGAGGCCGCGGCGCTGATGCTGCGCGGCGCATTCGGCTACACGGAAGGCTTCGGCTTCACCCTCTATTACGCGACGAACTTCATCTTCACCGGCCTTGCCGTCGCCGTCGCCTTCCATGGCGGGCTGTTCAACATCGGCGGCGAGGGCCAGGCCTATGTCGGCGGCCTCGGGGTCACCGTCGTGGCACTCTCGCTCGGCGCCATCCTGCCCTGGTGGCTGAACCTGCCTCTGGCGATCGCCCTCTCCTTCGCCTTCGGGGCGCTCTGGGCCTTCATCCCGGCCTATCTGCAGGCCAGGCGCGGCAGCCACATCGTCATCACGACGATCATGTTCAACTTCATCGCCGCCTCGCTGATGGTCTATCTCCTTGTCGGGGTGCTGAAACCGGTCGGCTCGATGGCGCCGGAGACCCGCACCTTCGACGCCGGCGGGCAGCTGCCGAAGCTGAAGGGCCTGTTCGAGGTCTTCGGCTTCAATCTCGGCGGCGCGCCGCTCAACGTCTCGCTCTTCGTCGCGCTTCTCGCCGCCGTCCTCGTCTACGTCCTGATCTGGCGCACCAAGCTCGGCTACGAGATCCGCACGCTGGGCTTCTCGCCCCGTGCCGCCCGCTATGCCGGCATGTCGCAGACCCGGCTGATCGTCGTCACCATGATGATCTCCGGCGGCCTTGCCGGCATGATGGCGCTCAACGCCGTGATGGGCGACCAGTACCGCCTCGCCATCGACTTCCCGCAAGGGGCCGGCTTCGTCGGCATCGCCGTCGCGCTGATGGGGCGCGGTCATCCGGCCGGCATCGTCCCCGCCGCGATCCTCTTCGGCATGCTCTACCAGGGCGGCGCCGAGCTCGCCTTCGACATGCCGGCGATCTCGCGGGACATGATCGTCATCATCCAGGGCCTCGTCATCCTGTTTGCCGGGGCGCTGGAGAACATGGTCCGGCCGGGCATCGGCGCCGCCTGGCAGCGGGTGCGTGTCCGCACGGTGGAGCCGGCGGGCGAGAATGTCGGGGAGGCGCGGTGATGGACCTGTCGTCGTTTCTCGACCTGATCGATTCGACCATCCGCCTGTCGACGCCGCTGCTCTTCGCGGCGCTCGCCGGGCTCTATTCGGAGCGCTCGGGCATCTTCGACATCTCGCTGGAGGGCAAGATGCTGATCGCCGCCTTCGCCTCGGCGTCCGCCGCCGCGGTGTGGGGCTCGGTGATGCTCGGCCTCTGCGTCGGCATTCTCGCCGCCGTCGGCTTCTCGCTGGTCCACGGCGTCGCCTCGATCACCTATCGCGGCAACCAGATCGTCTCCGGCGTCGCCATCAACTTCATCGCCGCCGGCCTGACGATCATTCTCGGCCAGAGCTGGTTCGGCCAGGGCGGGCGCACGCCGAGCCTGTTCGGCGGCGGGCGCTTCACCGCCGTCGAGCTGCCCTTCGCCGATGCCGTCCGCGACGTGCCGGTGCTCGGGCCGATCTATTCCGGCGTCCTCTCCGGCCAGACGCCGCTCGTCTACGTCGCCTTCCTGATGGTGCCGCTGACCTGGTGGGTCTTGTTCCGCACCCGCTTCGGGCTGCGGCTCAGAGCCGTCGGCGAGAACCCGGCGGCGGTCGACACGGCCGGGATTTCGGTCGCCTTCCTGCGCTACCGGGCAGTGATCATCTGCGGCGTCCTCACCGGCTTTGCCGGCGCCTATCTCTCCACCGCCCAGGCTGCCGGCTTCACCCGCGACATGACCGCCGGCAAGGGCTACATCGCGCTCGCCGCCCTGATCTTCGCCAACTGGAAGCCGGTACCGGTGATGTTCGCCTGCCTGCTCTTCGGCTTCCTCGACGCCGTCTCGATCCGCATCGAGGGGGTGGACCTGCCGCTCGTCGGCGAGGTCTCGGTGCAGCTCGTCTCGGCCCTGCCCTACATCCTGACGGTGGTGCTCCTCGCCGGCTTCGTCGGCAAGGCGACGCCGCCCAGGGCCGGCGGCGTACCCTATGTGAAGGAACGATGATGGCCACGACCGACATCCTCTTCGACGCCGCCAAGGCCGCCATGGCCAAGGCCCACGCGCCCTATTCGCGCTTCCCCGTCGGCGCGGCGATCCTGACCGAGGACGGGCGGATCCATGCCGGCTGCAACATCGAGATCGTCAGCTTCCCGGAAGGCTGGTGCGCCGAGACCAGCGCCATCGCCCACATGGTGATGGCCGGCGGGTCGCGGATCGCCGAGGTGGCGGTGGTCGCCGAAAAGCTCGTCGCCTGCAGCCCCTGCGGCGGCTGCCGCCAGCGGCTCGCCGAGTTTTCCGGGCCGAACACCAGGGTGCATCTCTGCGACGCGGCGACGGGGATCGTCCAGACGGTGACCATGGAGGAGCTGCTGCCGCATTCCTTCGCCACCGATTCCCTCGGGGACGCCGCGGCATGAGCCAGGCCGCCGATTTCCTGCGCGAGCGGCTCGCCGACGCCCGGCCGGTCGTGGCCCCTCCTGTCGTGGCGATGGTGCTCGGCTCCGGCCTCGGCGATCTCGCCGAACGGGTGGAGGTCGCCGCCCGCATTCCCTTTGCCGACATCCCCGGCTTTCCCGTCGGCGCCGTCTCGGGCCATGCCGGCGAGGTGATCCTCGGCCGGCTCGGCGGTCGCGAGGTGCTGATCGTTTCCGGCCGCGTCCATTACTACGAGAGCGGCGATGCGGGAGCGATGCGGCCGGTGATCGAGGCGATCGCCGGCCTCGGCATCGGCAAATTGCTCCTGACCAATTCCGCCGGCTCGGTGCGCGCCGACATCGCGCCGGGCTCTGTGATGATGATCGAGGACCACATCGCCTTTTCTGGCCTCAACCCGCTGATCGGCGAAGCCTCGGACGCCCGCTTCGTCTCGATGACCACGGCCTATGACGAGCGGCTGCGGGCCGGCATGGCGGAAGCCGCCGCAAAACTCGGCGAGACGGTGTTCGGCGGCGTCTACATGTGGTTTTCCGGCCCCTCCTTCGAAACGCCCGCGGAGATCCGCATGGCCCGCATCCTCGGGGCGGACGCCGTCGGCATGTCGACCGTGCCGGAGGCGATTCTCGCCCGTTTCTTCGGCCTGAGGGTGGTCGCCGCCTCGGTGATCACCAATTTCGGGGCAGGCATGACCGGCGCCGAACTCTCCCATGCGGAGACGAAAGAGATGGCGCCGCGGGGCGGAGCGCGGCTGTCGCGCATCGTCGAGACGATGTTGCAGGAGGGCGCGTTCGATGACTGACGGGACAGAAGCCAGACGGGCCGAGGCGCTGATCGCCCGGCTGGACCTCACCAATCTCAACGACGACTGCACCGAGGCCGACGTCGCCGCGCTCTGTGGCAGGGCGGAGACGCCGGCCGGCCCGGTCGCGGCGATCTGCATCTGGCCGGCCTTCGTCGCCTTTGCCCGTCGCGAGCTTTCGGCCCGCATCCGGGTGGCCACGGTGGTGAACTTTCCCCATGGCGGCTCCGACATCGATACGACGCTCGCCGAGACCCGCAAGGTCGTCGCCGACGGGGCGGACGAGATCGACCTGGTGATCGCCTATGACCGCGTCGCCGAGGATCCGGGCTTCGTCGAGGCGCAGGTGCGCACCATCCGGGCCAATTGCGGCCATGCGAAGCTGAAGACCATCCTCGAAACCGGCAGGCTCTACGACGAGGCGACGATCCGCGCCGCCTGCCATGCGGCGCTGGCGGGCGGGGCGGATTTCCTCAAGACCTCGACCGGCAAGGTGGAGGTGAATGCGACGCCTGCCTCGGCGACCATTCTTCTCGAAGAGATCGCCAAGGCCGGCGGCACGGTCGGCTTCAAGCCGGCCGGCGGGATCAGGACCTTCGAGGACGCCGACGGCTATCTGCGCCTCGCCGACACGATCTGCGGCCTCGACTATCCGGCGCCGGAGCGGTTCCGGCTGGGCGCCTCCGGGGTGCTGGCCGATCTCCTGGCGGTGGCGGCGGGAACGGAGCGGCCGGGCGGCAGGGCGGGCTACTAGGACATGGCTGCGCGGGTCTCGCCCCCCTCTGTCCTGCCGGACATCTCCCCCACAAGGGGGGAGATCAGAGGCTTCGCCGGCCACGCCCCATCCGGCGTTCTTGCAGATGTTCCCGATCGAGGAGAAGCGGGAACATTCGCGCCAGATCGATCTCCCCCCTTGTGGGGGAGATGGCTGGCAAGCCAGAGGGGGGTGCGCAGGCGCCAACATCACAGCTGCCCCTCCGCGTGGACGCGCCCCTGATGCTCCCCCAGGAAATCATCGCCGCCAAGCGCGACGGCAAGACCCTCTCGACCGGTGAGATCGGATCCTTCGTCGCCGGCTTTTCCGACGGCTCCATCTCCGACGCCCAGATCGCCGCCTTCGCCATGGCGGTGATCTTTCGCGGTCTCAGCCGCAGCGAGACGATCGCGCTGACCGAGGCGATGCGCGATTCCGGCGAGGTCATGGCCTGGCCGGGCCTCGACCGGCCGGTGGTCGACAAGCATTCGACCGGCGGCATCGGCGACAACGTCTCGCTGATGCTGGCGCCGATCCTTGCCGCCTGCGGCGCCGCCGTCCCGATGATCTCCGGGCGCGGGCTCGGCCATACCGGCGGGACGCTCGACAAGCTGGAGGCGATCCCCGGCTACCGGATCGTACCGGACAGCGAGACCTTTCGCCGGACGGTCACCGAGATCGGCTGCGCCATCGTCGGCCAGACGGCGCGGCTCGCCCCGGCGGACGGGCGGTTCTACCGGGTGCGTGACGTGACGGCGACGGTGGAATCGGTGCCGCTGATCGTTGCATCCATCCTGTCGAAGAAGCTCGCCGAGGGGCTGTCGACGCTGGTCCTCGACGTCAAGACCGGCTCCGGCGCCTTCATGGCGAGGGAGAGCGACGCGCGCGATCTCGCCGAAACCCTCGTCGCCGTGGCACACGGCGCCGGGCTGAGGGCCACGGCGCTGATCACCCGGATGGACCAGGCGCTGGCCTCCTCGGCAGGCAACGCCGTGGAGGTCGCGAACGCCGTGCGGTTCCTCACCGGCCATCACCGGGACAGGCGGCTGGAACAGGTGACGCTGGCGCTCGCCGGCGAGGCGCTGGCGCTGTCGGGCCTTGCCGCGAACAATGAAGCGGGCGTTGCCACCGCGCGCCGGGCACTGGACTCCGGCGCCGCCGCCGAACGCTTCGGCCGGATGGTGACACGCCTCGGCGGGCCAGCGGATTTCGTCGAGCGGATGGACGAGCATCTGCCGCAGGCGCCGATCCTGCGCCCCGTCACCGCCGCAGGGGCCGGCATCGTGACGGCCGTCGACGCCCGGGCGCTGGGCCTCGCGGTGGTCGAGCTCGGCGGCGGACGGCGCCTGCCGGAGGACGCGATCGACCATGCGGTGGGGCTGACGGGGCTTGCGGAAATCGGCCAGGAACTGACGCCGGGCGAACCGCTGGCGATGATTTGCGCCCGCGACGATGCCGGGTTCGAGCGGGCGGCGGAGCGGGTGACGGCGGCGTACCGCCTGGGCGATGCGGCCCCGGACAGGACCGCCCCGGTCCTCGACCGCATTCCATCCCCGGCCGATCCCACCCATCGCGGCTGAACGGCTGGCGCCCTCTCTCCCCCTTGTGGGAGAGAAAGCGATTTCATCGTCTTGGCGAAGCCAAGTGATTGAAATCGCACGAGAGGGGTGTCGCCGCGTCCCATTTCTGCTGACGTCGAGACACCCGCGCCACCCCGGTCATCGCTGGCGAAAGCTTCGACGGTGAAACCCCTCTCTCGTCATTCTCAAGGTTTGGACCTCGCTGCGCTCGGCCCAACTCCTTGGAATGACACTCTCTCCCACAAAGGGGAGAGAGTGGCGCCCTTCCCCGAGACGCCGCGTAGCGATTACGGCAGCCGTCCGATCCGCTCCGTCAAGAGCTGGTAGAACCGGTCGGCATCCCCCGAGCGGACCCAGAAGGCGTTCTTCGGGCGGTCGGTGACGCCCCAATAGTCGGCGACGGTCATGCCGCGAGTGAGGAGGCTGCCGGTCTCGATCTCGACATTGACCATGCGGCCTTCGAAGATGGTCGGATCGAGGACGAAGGCGGTGACGCAGGGGTCGTGCAGCGGCGCGCCCTCCGAGCCGTATTTGGCGACGTCGAAGCGTTCGGAAAACGACAGCATGGCCGCCACCGCCGCGCCCGCCCGGTTGCCGAGCGCCCGGAAGGCCTCGATTCGCGCGCTCGTCGAGAGCATCTGGTGGGTGACGTCGAGGGGCAGGACGGTGATCGGCGCGCCCGAACGGAACACCATGGCCGCGGCTTCCGGATCGACATAGACGTTGAACTCTGCCGCCGGCGTGATGTTGCCGCCCTCGAAGCAGCCGCCGCCCATCAGCACGAGCCCCTTCAGGCGTGTCACGATGTCCGGCGCCTTGGCGAAGGCCAGCGCGACGTTGGTGAGCGGCCCGAGGGCGAGCAGCGTCACGCTACCCGGCGCGTGGGCCCGCACGGTGTCGATCAGGAAGTCCACCCCGTGGGCGCTGCCGGCCTTCGTCGCCGGTTCCGGCAGGTCCGGCCCGTCGAGGCCGGTCTCGCCATGGACATGCTCGGCGGTGACGAGGGCGCGGCCGAGCGGCCGGTCGCAGCCGGCATGCACCGGCACGTCGGTGCGGCCGGCGAGCTCGACCAGCTTCAGGGCGTTCTTCGTCGTCAGCTCCAGCGGGATGTTGCCGGCGACCGTGGAGATCCCCAGGACGTCGAGCTCCGGTGACGCCAGCGCCGTCAGGATCGCGACGGCGTCGTCCTGGCCGGGGTCGGTGTCGAAGATGACCTTGCGCTTTTCCATCGGAATGCCTCTCTCCGGTCGGCCCGCAGTGGCGGGGCCGGCGTGTTTACCCTGCCTATGCCAACTTCCGGCACGGATGGGTAGGGGCGGCGGGCTCGGCCCGACGGGCTGGCCATGTCCTGTCTTTCATGGGACGCAGCTTTCATGGAACGTCCGGCCGGCTCGTCGCGGGATTAGAGTTCCGCCGCCGGACCCGGTAGGGTGGCACGGGACGCGAGTGAGGGAACTACAGGATGAAACTCGAAGACTGGCATCTGGGCGACGGCGACGGCATTCAGGAGCGGCAGCTCGCGGCGGAATATCTGCCGGTGATCGAGGCGCATCGCCAGGAGGACGAGCCGGACCGGATCGACCGGCTGCGCCGGGTCTACGCCATGGCGCAGCACCTGTTCCTGATGGTCGAGGGCCGGCGCCTGCCGGAAAAGGTCGTCGTCGCCCTGAACGACCACAAGGGACAGCTGGCCGTGACGTTTCTCGACCGCGAGTGGCTGGTGTTCCTGGAACCGTTCTTTCGCCTGGCCTGGCGATCCGAGGGGGAACCGGGGGAAAACGTCGTCGCGGCGGTGATCCAGTAGCGGGATCGGAGAACGCCAGGACCATCTTTCGCCGGGTTTTTCGGCATAAGCCTGTGCACAAGTTGCAAAATGACGATCACCGTTTCAAATCGCCACGATTTTGTTAAGGATTCTGTCGGCTTCGGCAGGTGACCTTCCGCTGGGAGCGGCTTCAAGCAATGGCTTCGCCAAGAGATGAGTGGACAATGCCAGACGACGAAACGTTCTCCATCAAGGATCTGGAGAGGGAATTCGGGCTGACCCCGCGCACGCTTCGCTTCTACGAGGAGCGCGGCCTGCTGAGCCCCGATCGCCGCGGTCCGGCGCGGGTCTATTCGGTCAAGGACCGGGAGCGCGTCAGGCTGATCACCCGCTTCAAGCGGCTCGGCTTCCCGCTGGTCGAGGTCAAGCAGATCGTCGATCTCTACGAGGCTCCCCGCGACCGGCGCAAAAGCCTGAAGGGCCTCAAGTCCCGCCTCGGCGAACAGCGGGAGATCCTGCTCGAGCAGTGCCACGAACTCGAGCAGATGCTCCGCCTGATGGACGAGACCCTCGCCGAAGTGAGCGGCGAGCTGTCTGAGGTGGAAGGCAGCCGGCCCCACAGGCGCTGAGCCGTCGGCAGCCCGGCCACAGCCGACGGATTTCCACGCCTCCCACGTCCCGCCGGGGCGACGGCCGGCGCATGGGCGGCGACGGATTTGCCCGCCCTTGCTCAGCCTGTATGATCGCCCTTTGGTTGCGCGGTGCGGAGCCTCGATGCGGGAAAGGATCATCCGATGAGCGTGGCATTCGTCAAGGAACCGAACGAGGATCAGGTCGAGGCCCTGCCGGAGCGCGATCTCGGGACGGATCCGAATTTCGTGACCGCGCGCGGTCTCGCGGGGCTCGACGCGGCGATCGCTTCGAGCGAACGGGCGCTCGGGGAGGCCCGGGCGGCGAACGACAAGATCGCCGTGGCCATGATCAACCGCGACCTGCGCTACTGGCGCGCCCGCCGCTCCACCGCGCAGCTGACGGTTCCGGCGGCCGACGGCCCCGTCGTCCAGTTCGGCCACCTCGTGGAGATCGAGCGGGAGGGCGGCAAGCGCCAGAGCTACCGGATCGTCGGCATCGACGAGGCGGATCCGAACGAGGGCCTGATCTCCTACCTGTCGCCCCTGGCGCGGCAACTCGTGGGCAAGGAGGTCGGCGACACCCTGCGCGCCGGCCCCGGCGAGGCGGAGATCGTGTCGATCAGCATCCATGACGAGAGCTGAGAGCGGGCGATCGAACAGGCGGCGGCCGCCGCGCCGGACCCCCGCCGGATCCGGCATCGCCGGATGCTGCCGGGAGCAGCGCGCAGGCACTTTTGGCAACCCGCCCAAAGCTGCTATGGCAGCCGGGTGACCAACATCGATCCCCCCTCCCCGCTCCGCAGCGCCGTCTATGGTGCGCCCCCCGCCGACCTCGTGGATGTGCCGGACGGCGCCGTGCAGCTGTCGCCGCTCCGCCCCGGCGCCGAGGCACTGGAGCGCCAGCCCGATGCCGCTTTCGAGACGATCGTCGTCGCGGCGCCGCCCGGCGCCATCGAGCGGCGTCATGTGCTCGCCCATGCGCTGCGCACGCTGGCGCCCGGCGGCCAGCTGACGGTGCTGGCGGCCAAGGACAAGGGCGGCCAGCGCCTGCGCGCCGAGCTGGAGGGCTTGGGATGCGACGTCGCCGAGCACTTCAAGGCCCGCCAGCGCATCTGCACCGTCGGCCGGCCGGAAACGCCGCTGGGACTTTCCGAGGCGATCGCGGCGGGCTCGCCCGTCACGCTCGAAGACGTCGGCCTGCGCTCGCAACCCGGGATCTTCTCGTGGAACCGGGTGGATCCGGGAACCGCGCTGCTCTGTCGCCATCTCCCGCCGCTGGCGGGACGCGGCGCCGACATCGGCGCCGGGCTCGGCATCCTTTCGAAGGCCGTCCTTCTCGCCCCCGCCGTCGAGATGCTGACGCTCGTCGAGATCGACCGCCGCGCCATCGAGGCGGCGAGGGTGAACGTCGCGGACGACAGGGCGCGGTTTCTCTGGGCCGACGTGCGCGAGGCGGCGCTGGCCGATCTCGACTTCGTCGTCTCCAACCCGCCCTTCCACGCCGAAGGGATCGAGGATCGCGGGCTCGGCCAGGCCTTCATCGCCGCCGCCGGCCGGATGCTGCGGCGCAACGGCATGCTGTTTCTCGTCGCCAACCGCCACATGCCCTATGAGGAGGTGCTGCGCGCGACCTTTAGAACCGTCAAGACGGTGACGGACGAGGGCGGCTACAAGATCTTCGAGGCCCGCAAGTGACGAAGGTGCCGACCTCCCGGCTCGACAAGCTGCTGGCCAATCTCGGCTACGCCTCGCGGCGCGAGATCCAGATGCTGGCGAAGAACGGCCACATCCACCTCGACGGCGTTCCCGTCCTGAAGGCCGACATCCGGATCGCGCTGACGCCGGACCTCGAGACGCGGCTGGTCGTCGACGGCGAGGCGCTGGACCCCTTGCCCGGCGTCGCGCTGATGGTGAACAAGCCTTTGGGCGTCACCTGCTCCCACAAGGAGGCGGGACCGCTCGTCTACGATCTCCTGCCGCCTCGGTGGCGGCGGCGGGATCCCGCCATCTCGACGGTCGGCCGGCTCGACAAGGAGACCTCCGGCCTGTTGCTGATGACCGACGACGGGGCGCTTCTCCACCGCATCATCTCGCCGAAGCGCCACGTCGCCAAGCGCTACCGCGCCGGCCTCGCCCGGCCGATGACCGGCGACGAGGCCGCGCTCTTCGCCTCCGGCACCCTGATGCTGGAGGGCGAGGAGAAGCCGCTCGCCCCGGCGAAGCTGGAGGTCCTCGGCCCGCAGGAGGCGATGCTGGAGGTCCACGAGGGCCGCTATCACCAGGTCCGCCGGATGTTCGCGGCGGCCGGCAACCATGTCGAGACGCTGCATCGGCAATCCATCGGCGGCCTCGCTTTGCCGGACGATCTCGAGCCGGGCGCCATCCGCCGCCTCGGCGAGGCCGATCTCGCCGCGATCTTCGATCGCGGAAGCGGCAGCGGCTGATCCGCAGCTGGCCGCCTCTCGCCGACGCGGCCGTCGCCTGCCCCTCAATGGGCCATGAACACCGGCATCTCGGCCTTCGCCAGGATGTGGCTGGTGGCGCCGCCGAAGATCATCTGGCGCAGCCGGCTCTGGGTGTAGGCGCCCTTGAGCAGGAGGTCGCAGCCGAGCGTGGCGGCTTCCTTCAGGATCTTCTCCCCCGAGCGGATGCCGCCGGAGGCCATCAGCTTCAGTTCGACCGGGATGCCGCTCGCCGCCAGACGGCGCTGGATCAGGGCGCCGGAGGGCTGGTCGCCGAGGTCGCCGTCGTCGGCGAGCACGATCACCCGCCGGGCGCGCTGCAGGAAAGGCTGGGCGAAGGCGATGGTGCGGGCGGTCTCGCTCGAGCCGTTCCAGGCGACCGCGATGGTCTCGCCGAAGCCCTTGTCCACCGGCCGGGGCGGAGCGATGAGGATCGGCCCGCCGCTTTCGAACAGCGCCGATTCCAGCGTGGTGATCGAGGCGGCGTCGGCCCGTGGCCGGCAGACGACGGTCAGGTCGAAGGCGCGGCCATAGGTGCCGAGGAAGCCGTCCCCCGCCATCGCCTTGTCGTTCCAGGCCCAGCACGGGCGGTCGGCGACGGGGGATGCCGCCGCCGGCAGAGCCGATCCGGCCGGCTGCGCCCCCTCGCCTGTCTCCTCCGCCGCCGGCTCCAGCGGCAAGTCTTCCTCCGACATGATCCGGACGGCGAGGCGTCGCGCCTCCTCGCGGGCCCGGCGGTGATCGAAATCGGCGCCGTTCATGATCGCGACGCCCGCCGGGTCCCAGGTCAGATTGACCAGCGGCGGCGTCTGCAGGGCGAAGGTCTCGATCCGCGCCGAAAACCTGCGGCCGAGTTCGGCGGCCATGCGCAGGGCGTATTCGCCGTTCGCATGGACCTCGGCCGGCACCAGAATCGTCTTCATCCGTCCTCGCCTCTCATGGGACCTCGCCACCCTCCGGGGGAGGCTCTGCCGCACTGCGTCACCATGATCCGAAACCGCGCCGCATGGCAACAGCGGGAAAACCCGTCTCCACGACCGGCTGCGAACCAGGCCCCGGCGTCGTCCCGGCCGGACGATCGCGGCCCCGAATGCCCGTCCGGCCGATGACGGCAAATGGCCGGACAGGGAGACGCCGTGCCGTTTGCCCTCGAGGAAGGCACCGGCTAGTCTCTGAATTCACACGCACCTTGGGAGGGATCGGCGGCAATGAGCGACGGGGAGAGGCGCGGGCTCGAGCGAAACCAGGCGGCGACCGGCACCGGGGCGGGCGCCGGCGGGGCGGGTGACGCCATGGCCATGGACGCGGAGCGGGCCGAGCTGCACGATCCGCTGTCCTCGAGCTTTCCGGCGAGCCTCGAAGGCCGCATCCTGTTCCTGATCGCCATCGCCTTCTCGACCTTCCAGCTCCTCACCGCCGCCCATCTGTGGGACCTGCCGAGCCAGATCGTGCGCGCCGTCCATGTCGGCTTCCTGTGCCTGCTCGGCCTGCCGCTGGTGGCGGCCGTCCGGCACGAGCCGAGGGCGCTGCGGGCGCTCGCCTGGCTGCTCGGCCTCTGCGGCATGGCGGTCGCCGCCTATCAGTGGTGGGAATACAAGGCGCTGATCTTTCGCGCCGGATCGCCGCTCGTCCAGGACACGGTGGTCGGCGTCGTCGCCCTCGCGGTCCTCTTCGTCGCCACCTGGCGGATCATGGGGCCGGCCCTGCCGATCATCGCCGGCCTGTTCCTCGGCTACTGCCTGTTCGGCCAGCACCTGCCCTCGCCCTTCGTCACCCGCGGCTACGACTTCTCCCAGGTCATGGACCACATGGCCTTCGGCACCGAGGGCATCTACGGCATCCCGACCTACGTCTCCTCCTCCTACATCTTCCTGTTCATCCTGTTCGGCTCGTTCCTGGAGCGGGCGGGCATGATCAGGCTGTTCACCGACGTGGCGCTCGGCCTCGTCGGCGGGGCCAAGGGCGGCGCCGCCAAGGTCGCGGTGTTCTCCTCCGGCCTGATGGGGACGATCTCCGGCTCCGGCGTCGCCAACGTCGTCACCACCGGCCAGTTCACCATCCCCCTGATGAAGCGCTTCGGCTACCGGCCGGAATTTGCCGGCGGCGTCGAGGCGACCGCCTCCATGGGCGGGCAGATCATGCCGCCGGTGATGGGCGCCGTCGCCTTCATCATGGCCGAGACCCTCGACGTCGCCTATGCCGAGGTGGTGACCGCAGCGGTGATCCCGGCGGTCCTGTATTTCGCCTCGGTGTTCTGGATGGTGCATCTGGAAGCCGGCAAGCGGAACCTCCTCGGCCTTTCGAAGGGGGAGCTGCCCTCGGCCTGGGGCGCATTGAAGACCGGCTGGTACCTGATCCTGCCGCTCGCCGTCCTCGTCTGGCTGCTGTTTGCCGGCTACACGCCGCTCTATGCCGGCACCATCGGCCTTGCCCTGACGGCCCTCCTCATCCTCGGCGCGCCGCTGGCCAAGCGGATGCCGGGGCTGGCGATCCGCATGGTGTTCTGGGTGGCGCTCGGCCTGTCGGCGGCCGCCTTCTTCGAATACGGCATCCTGCCGATCATCGTCGCGCTCGCCGTGCTCGTCGCCGCCTGCGCCGTCTTCAAGGGCGGGCGCGAGACGCTGATCGCGGTGCGCGACGCGCTGGCCGACGGCGCCAAGACGGCGCTTCCCGTCGGCATCGCCTGCGCCATCGTCGGCATCATCGTCGGCACCATGACGCTGACCGGCGTCGCCAACACCTTCGGCCAGTTCATCGTCTCGGTCGGCGACACCTCGCTGTTCCTGTCGCTGGTCCTGACCATGATCACCTGCCTGATCCTCGGCATGGGCATCCCGACGATCCCCAACTACATCATCACCTCCTCGATCGCCGGGCCGGCGCTCCTGGCGCTCGGCGTGCCGCTGATCGTGTCGCACATGTTCGTCTTCTATTTCGGCATCCTCGCCGACCTGACGCCGCCGGTGGCGCTCGCCTGTTTCGCCGCGGCGCCGATCGCCAAGGCGCCGGGCCTGCAGATCTCCTTCCAGGCGATCAAGGTGGCGCTCGCCGGCTTCGTCATCCCGTTCATGGCGGTCTACACCCCGGCCCTGATGCTCCAGGACGGCGGCCCGCTGGCGGCCGAGATCGGCTACATTCCCGCCGTCCTCTACATCGTCTTCAAGGCGTGCCTCGCCATCGGCCTCTGGGGCGCGGCGGCGATCGGCTATCTCGCCGCTCCGATGCCGTGGTGGCAGCGACTGCTGGCGGCGGCCTCCGCCTTCACGCTGATCGCCGCCCTGCCGCTCACCGACGAGATCGGCTTCGCGCTGGCCGTGGCGGTGATCGGCCTCCATTTCTACCTGCGGGGCAAAATGGCCGGGCCCGAACAGGCCGCCGGCCAGCGCCTGCCCGCCGACCGGGGCGCCCCTCGCAAGCCGGCATGATCTGCATCCTCGCGGCCGGCAAGACGACGGCGATCGCCGCCACGGCCTTCACCCTGTCCTGGACCCATTCGGTCGAGAAGACCCGCTGGGAGGAGCAGTGGCGGGCCGGGCCGGCAGGCCTCACCGTCACGCAAGGGCGGATCGAGGGCTCGGGCGCCGGCATGGAGCCGCCGGAGGGCGCGCGGCTCGTCGACGGCGCCTATGTCTACACGCTCGACCGGCCGCCGATCCCCGAGCTCGCCCTCGCCGCCTCGGGTGCGACCGGCGGCGGCTGGCACTTCTGCGCGAAGGGCGCACCCTGCATCGACCTCGGTGAAGCGGCGGCGGACCCGATTCGGCTGCACTGGTGCAAGGCGCCATGACGGCCACGACGGCCGGCGAAGCGAGGCCCCTTCGACCATTGAAAACACGGCGATTTCCGTGATGGTTGCCAACCCGGCAAACGGCAAAAGGCTGGACTTGGCCCTTTCTGCTCCGTACGGTGATCACGGAATGCGCAACTGTCTGGGACGGGACGAGGAGTTGGCGTAGTCACCAGGAAAGACGTGGACGATCCGCGTCGTGTTTGCTCGGGGCGCAGATGCGGCACATATCCTATACCAGCATGGCGAATGGGCTGTCGGCGGAGGAATTCGCCACCATTCTCGATCATGCGCGCGAGTGGAACCGGCAGAACGAGATCCGCGGCGCGATCGCCTTCGACGGACGGATGATCACCCAGATCATCGAGGGGCCGAGGCTGAAGGTGGACGCGCTCTATCTGAAGATCCTCGGCGATCCGCGCCATACCGGCGTCGTCCTCCAGTCGCGGGCCGACATCAAGGAATCCCAGTTCGAAGGCTTCGGCCTCACCCGGATGACGCCTTCCGACCTCTACATGATCGCCCTCAGCATCGTGGAGAAGCACGGGTCCGGCGACAGTTCCGCCGAGCCGCTCGTCCGGCGCCTGAGCTGAGGAGCGATCGGGCCCGGTCGCTGCGTACTGGGCTGGCGACGTGGCGGGCGGAGGGCGCCGAAAGGTTCAGGCCGCCCGGTAGCTCGCAAACAGCGCCGCCAGCAACGGCCGGCCCGTCGCCAACAGATCGAAGCCCTCTTCGGTCCGCAGCCAGTGGGAGAACAGGCCGTGGATGGCCGCGCAATAGGCGCCGGCGGCGGTCTTCGCCATCCAGCCGCGTGAAAGCTCGCCGCGCTCCTCGACCCTGGCGAAGACGGTCTCGATGCGGGTGGAGAAATCCTCCTCGCTCTCGCGCATGCGGGCGAGTGCCTCCTGCATCTCGCCGATATACTCGCAGCGGAACAGGAGGATGGTGTAGACGCGCTTGCCGCGCTCGTCGGTCTGGGCAAAACGCAGGACCTCGAGGGTGTTCTCGTGCAGCGTCGAAAGCACGTCGTCGGCCGCCACCAGCTTGGCAGCGTCGAAGAACCGCTCCTTTGGCAGATGCGCCCGATCCTGCATCGCCTTGAACAGCGCCAGCTTGTTCTCGAAGTGCCAGTAGATGGCGCCGCGCGTCATCCCCGCCTCGGCGGCGATCTGCGACAGGGTGGTGGAGGCCACGCCCTGGCGGAAGAACACCGCTTCGGCCGCGTCGAGAATCGCCTCCCGCGTCTGTTCGGCGCATCCCTTCGTCCGTCGCAACGTGCGTCTCCTCCTTGCGTTATACATACATGCATGTATTTTAGCTGCAATGCAACATCGGCGGCGTTCCGAGCCCAGCCCTGAAAGTCATTGTCATGCAGACGTTTAAGTTCGGCCGCGCGATTCTCGCCGCGGCCACCGCGCTGCTCGTTTCCGCTCCCGCACAGGCGCAGGCCCCCAACATGCCGCCGCCGCAGGTGACCGTGGAGACGCTGCAGGCAAAGACGGTGCCGGTGACCTACGAATATCCCGGGCGGATCGTCGCCTCCCGCGAGGTCGAGGTGCGCGCCCGCGTCGGCGGGATCCTGCTCAGCCGCGAGTTCGACGAAGGCTCGCGGGTGAAGAAGGGCGATCTCCTCTTCACCATCGATCCGGCGACCTACCAGGCCCAGGTGGCGCTGGCCAAGGCCCAGGTCGCCCAGGCCGAAGCCCAGCTCTCCCAGGCGCGGCGCAGCGAGGAGCGCGCCAGGGCGCTGACCCGGCGCGGCGCGTCGAGCCAGTCCACCCTCGACGACGCCGTCTCGGCGCGCGAGCTTGCCGAGGCGCAGGTCGAGGCGGCCGAAGCCCAGCTGAGAACCGCCAATCTCTCCCTCGACTACGCCACGGTCGAGGCGCCTGCCGGCGGCATCACCAGCCTCGAGCAGGTGCCCGAGGGCTCGCTCCTGTCGACCGGCGATCTGTTGACCAAGATCAGCCAGATCGATCCCGTCTACGCCAACTTCTCGGCCGCCGACACCGAGGCCGCCTCGATCCGCGAGATGGTCGAGGGCGGTGCGCTGGCCGGCGCCGCCTCGGCCGAGGAACTGAAGGTCGAGATCGTCTTCGGCGACGGCCAGACCTATGGCGAGACCGGCCGGATCGACTTCACCTCGACCTCGATCGACACCCAGACCGGGACGATCCTGTCGCGGGCGACGATGCCCAACCCCGAGGCCCGGCTGCTGCCCGGCCAGTTCGTCCGCCTGCGCCTGAAGGGCCTCGTCGCCAGGGATGCCATCGTCATCCCGGCCGAAGCGCTGATGCAGGGGCCGCAGGGCGTCTTCGTCTACACGGTGGACGACGAGAACGTCGCCGCCGTCGCGCCGATCGAGATCGAGCGGCAGATTCCCGACGGTTATCTCGTCAAATCGGGGCTGAAGGCCGGCGACAGGCTGATCACCAAGGGCGTCGTGAAGGTGCGCCCCGGCGCGCCGGTGAACCCGGTCACCAACGGCGACGAGAATGCCGGGGCGCCGGCCAAGGAGACGGCACAGCGATGAACTCCCGCTTCTTCGTCGACCGACCGATCTTCGCCGTCGTCATCTCGGTCATCATCACGCTCGGCGGCGTGCTCGCCCTCAACGCCCTGCCGATCGAGCAGTATCCCCAGCTCGTTCCGCCGCAGGTCGTCGTCACCGCCTCCTATCCCGGCGCCAGCGCCGAAACCCTCGCCCAGACCGTCTCCGCGCCGATCGAGCAGCAGATCAACGGCGTCGAGGACATGATCTACATGCAGTCGACGAATTCCTCGACGGGAACGGCATCGATCGCGGTCACCTTCGCCTCCGGCACCGATCCGGACCAGGCGACGATCAACGTCAACAACCGCGTCCAGCAGGCCACCGCCTCGCTGCCGGAGGAGGTGCAGCGTCTCGGCGTCACCGTCGCCAAGCGCTCCTCGCAGATCCTCGCCGTCATCACCATGGCGTCGAACGACCCGCGCTACGACGCCACCTACGTCTCCAACTACGCGCTGCTCTACGTCCTCGACGAATTGAAACGCCTGCCCGGCATCGGCGAGGCGCAGCTCTTCGGCGCCCGCAACTATTCCATGCGGATCTGGCTGCAGCCGGACCGGCTCGCCCAGTACGGCCTGACGCCGACCGACGTCGCCACCGCGATCAGGGACCAGAACTCCCAGTTCGCCGCCGGCCAGTTCGGCGCGCCGCCCTCGGACGGCGACCTCGCCTTCACCTATTCGGTGACTACCGAGGGCCGGCTGCCGGACGCCCAGGCCTTCGAGAACATCATCCTGCGCTCGGACGAGAACGGCTCCTCGCTGCTCCTGAAGGACGTCGCGCGGGTCGAGCTCGGCGCCCAGGACTACGGCTTCAACGGCTCCTACAACGGCACTCCGGCCGTGCCGATCGGCATCTACCTGCAGCCCGGCGCCAACGCCCTCGCCACCCTCGAGGCCGTGACCACGCGCATGGACGAACTGCAGACGTCGTTTCCGGACGGCATCACCTATGCGATCCCCTTCGACACCACGAAGTTCATCGACGCATCGATCGAAGAGGTCATCCACACCTTCATCGAGGCGATGGTGCTGGTCTTCCTCGTCGTCTTCGTCTTCCTGCAGTCCTTCCGCGCGACGCTGATCCCGATGCTCGCGGTGCCGGTGTCGATTCTGGGCACCTTCGGCGCGCTCCTCGCCTTCGGCTTCTCGATCAACCTCCTCACCCTCTTCGGCCTGGTGCTGGCCATCGGCATCGTCGTCGACGACGCCATCGTCGTCCTCGAAAACGTCGAGCGGATCATGACGAAGGAAGGCCTGTCGCCGAAGGAGGCGACGGCCAAGGCGATGTCGGAGGTCACCGGGCCGGTGATCGCCATCGTCCTCGTCCTCTGCGCCGTCTTCGTGCCGGTCGCCTTTCTCGGCGGTCTCGCCGGCACCATGTACCGGCAGTTCGCGCTGACCATCGCGGTATCGGTGACGATCTCGGGCATCGTCGCCCTGTCGCTGACGCCGGCGCTCTGCTCGGTGCTCCTGAAGCCGAGCCATGGCCGGCCGATCGCGCCCTTCCGCTGGTTCAACGCAGGCTTTTCCAGGCTGACCAACGCCTATGGCGCGGGCGTCGCCTTCATCATGCGCCGGGCGGTACTGGCGCTCGTCCTGTTCGGGGTGATGTGCTTCGGCATCTGGCACTTCATGCAGACCCTTCCCGGATCGCTCGTCCCGGACGAGGACCAGGGCGTCAACTTCGCCGTCGCGATCCTGCCGCCGGCCGCCTCCCTGCAGCGGACCACCACGGTGATGAACGAGATGGTCGCCAATCTGCGCCAGCATCCGGCGGTGCAGGACGTCACCGCCTTTGCCGGCTTCGACCTCCTCGCCGGCGTGCAGAAGTCCTCGGCCGGCGTCGCCTTCATCTCCCTGAAGCCCTGGGACGAGCGGACCGACCCGGCGCTCGACGCGCGCAATCTCGTCGGCCCGTTCATCGGCATGAATTCCGGCATCCAGGACGGCATGATCCTCGCCTTCAACCCGCCGCCGATCCAGGGCCTGTCGACCACCGGCGGCTTCGACCTGTTCGTCCAGGACCGGCGCGGCGGCGGCTCGGATGCGCTGCTCGAGGCGGCCAATGCCGTCGTCGCCGCGGCGGCCGAGCGCCCGGAACTCGCCGGCGTCCGCACCACCTTCTCCGCCAACGTCCCGCAATACCGCATCGACGTCGACCGGCAGAAGGCCAAGTCCCTGAACGTGCCGATCTCGTCGATCTTCACCACCATGCAGGCGACCTTCGGCACGCTCTATGTCAACGACTTCACCCTGCTCGGCCGCAACTACCGGGTGACGCTGCAGTCGGAGGCCGATTTCCGCAAGACGCCGGAGGACCTGCGCTTCGTCTATGTGCAGGCGACCAACGGCTCGATGATCCCGCTCGACACGCTCCTCAACGTCAAGCGCGTCGTCGGACCGGACCTGATCGAGCGCTTCAACGCCTTCAACGCCGCGAAAGTCTCGGGCGGCCCGGCACCCGGTTATTCCTCGGGCCAGGCGCTGGCGGCGATGCAGGAGATCGCCGCCGAGAAGCTGCCCGAAGGCTACGAGGTCGCCTGGACGGGCTCGGCCTATCAGGAGATCCAGGCCGGCGGCACCGGCGCGGTGGCCATGGGCTTCGGCATCCTGATGGTCTTCCTGATCCTCGCCGCGCAGTACGAGCGCTGGACCCTGCCGATCGCCGTCCTCCTCGCCGTGCCCTTCGCGGTGTTCGGGGCTCTGCTGGCGATCTGGCTGCGCGGGCTCGACAACGACGTCTACTTCCAGATCGGCCTCGTCACGCTGATCGGCCTCGCGGCGAAGAACGCCATCCTGATCGTCGAGTTCGCCGTCCTGAAGCGCGAGGAGGGGCTGTCTGCCTTCGACGCGGCGCTGGAGGGGGCGAAGCTGCGCTTCCGGCCGATCATCATGACGTCGCTGGCCTTCATCCTCGGCGTCGTTCCCCTTGCGATCTCGACCGGCGCCGGATCGGCGTCGCGCCATTCGATCGGCACCGGCGTCATCGGCGGCATGCTGGCCGCGACCTTCGTCGCGATCTTCTTCATCCCGCTGTTCTACCGGCTCCTGTCGCGGGACCGGAAGACGGCGGGCGGCAACGAAGGCCACGCCAACCAGCTTCCGGCGCCGCAACCGGCAGAGTAACGCGTATCGCCGGCCGGCGACCGGATGGAGGACGGGCGGACGCCACCTGACCGGCGCCCGCCCGTTCGCCGTTTTCGGAGCCCTCGCCCTCGGGCGGGACCTTGCCCGAGGGCGCCGCGGCCCGCGCGATCAGTCGGCGAAATAGCCCGGCTGTTCCAGATCCTCGATCAACGTCGGGCCGCTCGGCCTCCAGCCGAGTCTGTCCCGCGTGGCCTCGCTCGACGCGGCCATATCCTGCGCCACGAACCCGGCGAGCCAGCCGAAATGCGCCGGCTCGCGCGGCAGGGTCGGCAGGCCGAGACCCCGGCCGATGGCCTCCGCGATCGTTCCGAAGGCGATGCCCTCCTCGGCGATGGCGTGATAGACGGGCACCGTCGCCCCCGTTTCGAGGACGAGGCGATAGAGCCGCGCGGCATCCGTGCGGTGCACCGCGGCCCAACGGTTCGATCCGTCGCCGAGATAGGCCGAGACGCCCGTCTCGCGGGCTTTCTGGATGAGGGCCGGCACGAAGCCGTGGTCGCCGATCCCGTGCACCGTCGGGGCGAGCCGCACCGTTGCGGCGCGCACGCCGCGCGCGCGCAGCGCTCTTGCCGCGGCCTCGGACCGGCGCGGATAGGACGGGCCGTCGGGAGGCACGTCCCCCTCGCTCGCCACCCGGCCGGGCGCGAGCAGCGCGATGCCGGAGGTGACGATCAGGGGCCTGTCGGTGCCCTCGAGCGCCTCGCCGAACGCCTCAATGACCCGCCGGTCCTGCTCGGCATTTTCGGCAAATTGCGAGAAGTCGTGGTTGAAGGCCGTGTGGATCACGGCATCCGCGCCTGCCGCGGCATCCCTGAGACGATCGAGATCGTCGAGCGTCGCCTGAAGGACCCGAGCGCCGGTCGCGGCGAGGCTCGCCGCCTTGTCCGCGGACCTTGCGAGCCCCGTCACGCGGTGCCCCGCCGCCAGCAGATCCTCCACCACCATCGAACCGACCCATCCGGTCGCACCCGTCACGAACACATGCATGGCCTTGCTCCTTGTTGGATGGTGCAAGGCTAGGGGGATGTGCTATCCTGTTAAAGTCGTGAGATTATCATGGTATAATCGATAACAGGATCAGTCGCCTTGCCCGACGGCGCCTCCCTCGGCTCCTATCTCAAGGACCGCCGCCTCCGGCTCGATCCGGCAGCGCTCGGCCTGCCGCCCTCCCGCCGGCGCACGCCGGGCCTTCGGCGCGAGGAGGTGGCGCAGCGCGCCAACATCTCGGCGACCTGGTACACCTGGCTGGAGCAGGGTCGCGGCGGCGCGCCCTCGGCCGACGTGCTCGACCGCATCGCCCGCGCCTTGATGCTGACGGATGTCGAGCGCGAGCACGCCTTCATCCTCGGCCTCGGCCGCTCGCCCGAAATCCGCTATCGCCCGGCCGGCGGCGTGACGCCGAGGCTGCAGCGGGTGCTCGACGCCTTCGACACCAGCCCGGCGCTGATCCGCACCGTGATGTGGGACGTCGTCGCCTGGAACCGCGCGGCGAGCCTCGTTCTCACCGACTATGCCAAACTCGACCCGCCGCAGCGCAACGTCTTGCGCCTGATGTTCCTCGACCCCGATGTGCGGGGCGCGCAGGCCAATTGGGAAAGCGTCGCGCGCTACGTCGTCGCCGTGTTTCGGGCGGATGCGGCGCGTGTCGGCGCCTCGGCCGAGATGCAGGCGCTGGCCGAGGAGCTCTGCCGGGCGAGCCCGGAGTTCGGCGCGATGTGGGACGATCACGACGTCCGCCACTCCGGCGAGGGCATCAAGACGCTCATCCATCCGACGATCGGCGAGCTGGCGATGGAGTATTCGTCCTTCGCCGTCGATGGCCGGCCGGACCTTGCCATGGTGGTCTACAATCCCGCCGGGACGCAAGATGCGGAGCGCATCCGGGCGCTGGTCGAAGAGACAGCCCCGGAACGCCGGAAAACGGGTCGCTGACCCGCTCTGTCTTGCTCTAGGATCGGCTCGTCGAGCCCCGGGAAGCTCTGGGACAGCTTTGGGAGAGAAGGCATGACCGACGTTCCGCGGCTCGCGGGAGCCGAGCGGCCCCGCAGCGACGCTGCACCCGCCGCCAGATCCATGAGCGGCGAGGACTGGGCGCTGCTCGTCGCCCTGTCCGTCCTGTGGGGCGGGTCGTTCTTCTTCGTCGGCATCGCCGTTCGCGAGCTGCCGGTCTTCACCATCGTCGCCTTGCGCGTCGCCCTGGCGGCGCTGTCGCTCATCGCCGTGATGGCATGGCTGAAGATCGCCTTCCCGATGCGACCCGCCTTCCTCCTCGCCATCCTCGGCATGGGCGTCCTCAACAACGTCCTGCCCTTCTCGCTGTTCGTCTGGAGCCAGACCCAGATCGCCTCGGGGCTCGCGGCGATCCTCAACGCCACGACGCCGCTGTTCGGCGTGATCGTCGCGCACCTGTTGACCCGCGACGAGAGGCTGACGGCGAACCGCCTCGCCGGCGTCGTCGCGGGCTTTCTGGGCGTCGTCGTCCTGATCGGTCCGGCGGCGATCCTCGCACCGGGCTCGCACACGCTGGCCGAGCTCGCCTGCCTCGGCGCGGCGCTCTCCTACGCCTTCGCCGGGGTGTTCGGCCGCAGGTTCAAGCGGATGGGGATATCGCCCATCGCGACGGCGACGGGCCAGGTCTCTGCCTCGGCCCTGATCCTGCTGCCGGCGGCCCTGCTGATCGACCGGCCCTGGACGCTCCCCCTGCCCGGCACTGCCACGATCGGCGCCGTCCTTGGCCTCGCCCTCCTCTGCACGGCACTGGCCTACATCCTGTTCTTCCGGCTGCTCGCCTCGGCCGGGGCGACGAACCTCCTGCTCGTCACCTTCCTGATCCCGGTGAGCGCCATCCTCCTCGGCGTCCTGTTCCTCGGCGAGGTGCTCCTGCCCCGGCATGTCGGCGGCATGGCGCTGATCGGCCTCGGCCTCGCCGCGATCGACGGGCGGGCCTGGCGGTCCATCACAAGCAAACGGGGCGCCCGAAGACGCCCCGTGTGATGAAACATTCCATGGCGGGGCGGGACCTGTCCGCCCGCATCAAGGTCCGTCAGATGTGGATCGGCTTGGCGAAGGCCGCGAAGGCGGCTTCGCGCATGGCTTCCGACAGGGTCGGATGGGCGTGGGAGGTGCGGGCGAGATCCTCCGAGGCGCCGCCGAACTCCATGAGCAGCGCGGCTTCGGCGATCAGGTCGCCGGCGCCCGCCCCGAGGACGTGGACGCCGAGGACGCGGTCGGTCCTCGCATCGGCGAGCACCTTGACGAAGCCGTCGGTCTTCAGCATCGCCCTTGCGCGGCCATTCGCCATGAAGGGGAACTTGCCGACCTTGTAGTCGATGCCGGCCTTCTTCAGCTCTTCTTCCGTCCTGCCGACCGAGGCGACTTCCGGCGAGGTGTAGACCACCGAGGGAATCGCGTCGTAGTTCACGTGGCCCGACTGGCCGGCGAGGATCTCGGCGAGCGCGACGCCCTCGTCCTCGGCCTTGTGGGCGAGCATCGCGCCCTTCACCACGTCGCCGATCGCATAGATGCCGTCGACACTGGTCTTGAAGTGCTGGTCGATCTCGACGCGGCCGCGCTCGTCGAGCGCAACCCCGGCATCCGCGAGCCCGAGGCCCTCGGTGTAGGGCTTGCGGCCGGTGGCGACCAGAACGACGTCGGCCTCGATCGTTTCCGCCTCGCCGCCCTTCACCGGCTCGAAGGTGACGCTCGCCCCCTTCCTGGTCTTGGCGACGCCGGTCACCTTGGCGCCGAGCCGGAAGGTCAGGCCCTGCTTGACCAGGAGCTTCTGGAAGGCGGTGGAGACTTCCTGGTCCATCGGCCCGAGGACCTTGTCGAGGAACTCGACGACCGTGACGTCCGCGCCGAGCCGGGCCCAGACCGAGCCGAGCTCGAGGCCGATGACGCCGCCGCCGACGACGACCATCGTCTTCGGCACCTTCGGTAGCGCGATCGCATGGTCGGAGGAGACGATGGTGGTCTCGTCGAAGGTGACGTCGAGGCCGGGAATGCCGGCGACCTCAGAGCCCGTGGCGATGCAGATGGCCTTGGCCTGGAGCGTCTGGCTCGAGCCGTCCTCCTTCGTCACCTCGACCTCGCCGGCCGACTTGATCCGGCCCGTGCCGATGATGCCGTCGATCCTGTTCTTCTTGAACAGATAGGCGATGCCGTCGACATTGGCTTTGACCGTCTTGTCCTTGTGGCCCATCATCCTGTCGAGGTTCAGCTTCGGCGCGACCTCGATGCCGAGATCGGCGAAGGAATGGCCGGCCTCGGCGAAGGCTTCGGATGCATAGAGCAGCGCCTTCGACGGGATGCAGCCGACATTGAGGCAGGTGCCGCCATAGGTCTTGCGCTTTTCGACGCAGGCGACCTTCAGGCCGAGCTGGGCCGCCTTGATGGCGCAGACATAGCCGCCGGGGCCTGAGCCGATGACGACGAGATCGTAGGGATCAGCCATGGGAGGGAAGTCTTTCCGTCTGATTGATGGTTGGGATGTTCGAGCGCGGGCCGGGATCCGGATCTGTTTCTAACGGCACGACGCGGCTGGCAACCCCGAAACCCATCGAGCCGGCCTGCCGTCATGGGGACCTGGGCCGGGCCATGCTGCCGGCATCACTGCCCGTCCGGCGGGCAGTCGCCCGAGGTCTCGGCGAACTTCGTGCGGGCCGGGCGCAGCGTCGCCTTGGTGATCTGGAGCGGCACGAAGGGCGGCGTCGCCTGGTTCGCCGGCTGGACGAAGCGCGTCACGTAGCAGCCGGAGAAGATCCGCACGGCGCCGTCGGTCCCGGTCGCCTCGATCACCGTCGGCACCGAGGTGTAGACCGAGCCGGCCGCGCCGTCGCTGGACGGCTCGCCGAGTTTCAGCCGGACCCCGCCGGTGGTCTCGTAGCCCGCCTGGAAGGCCGGAAAGTCGGGCCGGCCGGAATCCTCGGCAAAATAGCTCCAGGCGCGCAGATATTCGTGGCGGTTGATGGCGTTGTAGAGCGAGCCGATGAGCGAGACCGGCGTCGAGCGGTCGTCGAGATAGCTGTCGTCGGCGACGGCCTCGGGGCCCGGCTCGGCGGCGGGCACGACCCGGTCTAGGCCGAAGGCGGGCTGCAGCGCGGCGCAGGCGAGGCCGCAGGCAAGAACGGTCGGGGTGATGATCTTCATGGCAGGATGGACCTTGCGCCGGAGACGTCGATGATCGCCCCGGTGGAATAGCTCGCCTCGTCCGACAACAGCCACAGGATCGCCTTCGCCACCTCCTGTGCCGTCCCCGCCCGGCGCATGGGCAGTCCCGGCGAGAGTTCGGCGACGCGGTTCGGCTGGCCGCCGGAAGCATGGATGTCGGTGTCGATGATGCCCGGCCGGACGGCGCCGACCCTTATGCCCTCGTCGATCACCTCCTTGGCGAGGCCGACGGTGAAGGTGTCGATGGCGCCCTTGCTGGCGGCATAGTCGAGATACTGACCGGGGCCGCCGAGCTTCGCCGCGACGGAGGAGACGTTGACGATGCCGCCGCCCTTGCCGCCGCGGCTCGTCGCCATCCGGCGCACGGCCTCGCGGGCGCAGAGGAGGCTGCCCGTCACGTTGATGCGAAACATCCGTTCGAGCCGCGCAGCGGTCATCTCGGCGAGCGGCAGGGCCGCGTCGACGACACCGGCATTGTTGACCAGCGCCGTCAGCGTCCCGAGCCGGTCGGCCGCCTCGAAGATCGTCAGGATGTCCGCCTCGACGCCGACGTCGCCCTTGACCGCGACGGCGCTGCCGCCGTCGGCCTCGATCGCGGCGACGACTTTGTCAGCGGCTTCCCGGTTCGACGCATAGTTGACGACGACGGCATAGCCGGCCTTCGCGCCAAGAATGGCGGTCGCCGCGCCGATGCCGCGCGAGCCGCCGGTGACGATCATGACATCTGGCATGCTGTTCCCCGCTACCCCATTCCCCGGCGCTTCCCGGCGCCTGCTCCGTCAGCCGGCCGCCGGCGGCGTCAGCTTCGAGCGATCGATATAGTCCGGTAGCCGGGTGGTTTCATCGATGACGGCGCTCCGGAGCTGCTCGACGGTCAGGTTCCTGGCACCCGTCAGATCGGCGCCGCGGAAGATCGTGCCCCGCAGGTTGCTGTCCTCGAAATTGGCATCGACGAATGACGCGTGACTGACATCGGTCCCGGAGATGTCGGCCCCGGTCAGGTCCGCGCCACTCCAGTCGGTGCGCCGCAGAAAGACGTTTCTGAGGCGCAGCTTCGGCAGCGTGCGAGTTTTGACACTGGACATGGTCACCCGGCTCCCGTCTTCAGCAGCAGCGCGTCCAGTATGGCGCGCACGTCGACCGGCGGCTCCTCGTCCCCATAACCTGCAGCATGTCGCGCTTCGAGATGGTTCTGCAGGAGCTCGAAGACCGGATTGGCCAGATCAGGGAAATCACGGCCGATTTCCCTGAGAACGTAGATCGCTGCCAGACGAACCTCAAGCTTGTCGTCGGCCAACTGACCGGCGGCTCGATTGAAGAGCTCGGTCACATGCGCCCGCCTCGCCAATCCGGCCTGCGCGACCGCCGTTCCCGCCTGCGTCGTCTCCGGCCCGAGCTTCTTCCAGGCAAGATATGCGCCGACGGCGGCGGCCGCCGTCAGCGCCAGATTGCGCAGGACTTCCGAGAGGTCGACCAGAGTCTCCATCCCGCAAGCCCAGCCCCATCGCCGATCAGAGGTCGAGCACGAGCCGCTCGGGATCCTCCAGGCTCTCCTTGACGCGCACGAGGAAGGTCACGGCTTCCTTGCCGTCGACGATCCGGTGGTCGTAGGAGAGCGCCAGATACATCATCGGCCGGATGACCACCTGGCCGCCGATCGCCATCGGCCGCTCCTGGATCTTGTGCATGCCGAGGATGCCCGACTGCGGCGCGTTGAGGATCGGCGTCGACATCAACGAGCCATAGACGCCGCCATTGGTGATGGTGAAGGTGCCGCCCTGCATGTCCGACATCGACAGCTTGCCGTCGCGCGCGGCCCGGGCGAGGCGCCCCAGCTCCTTCTCGATCTCGGCAATCGACATCTCGTCGGCGTCGCGGATGACCGGGACGACGAGACCCTTGTCGGTGCCGACCGCCATGCCGACGTGGCAGAAGTTCTTGTAGACGATCTCGTTGCCGTCGATCTCGGCGTTGACCGCCGGGATCTCCTTCAGGGCGTGACAGATCGCCTTGGTGAAGAAGCCCATGAAGCCGAGCTTCACGCCATGCTTCTTCTCGAACAGGTCCTTGTACTTCGTCCGCAGCTCCATGACCGCGGTCATGTCCACCTCGTTGAAGGTGGTGAGCATGGCGGCGGTGTCCTGCGCGTCCTTCAGGCGCCGCGCGATGGTCTGGCGAAGCCGGGTCATCTTCACCCGCTCCTCGCGCGACGCATCGCCCGACGACGAGGGAGCCCTCGCGGCCTTCTCCGGCTTTTCCTGGGGCGAGGACGGCGCGCCGCGGGAGATGGCGTCGAGGACGTCACCCTTCAGCACCTGGCCTTCGCGGCCGCTGCCCTTCACGTCGCCATCCTTCAGGCCCTCTTCGCGCATCATCTTGGCGGCGGACGGTGCGGGCGGTCGGCCTTCCTCGGCCTCGACCTGACGGCGGGGCGTCTCGTCGGTGCCGCTGCCCTTGGCTGCCTGAGCGGGGGCCGCCTGAGCGGGGGCCGACGAGCCGGCGGAGGCGCCCTCCTCGATCTTCAGGAGCAGCGCGCCGACCTTGACCTCGTCGCCCTTGGCGACGGCCATCTCGCGGATGACGCCGGCGACGGGAGAGGGAATTTCCTGGGCGGCCTTGTCGGTCTCCAGTTCGAGCAGCGATTCATCCGCCGCGACGCTGTCGCCGACCTTCTTGAAGATCTCGCCGACGGTGGCTTCGGTGACGGATTCGCCCGCCGCCGGAACCATCACCTCGACGAGCTTGCCGGCGCTGCCGCCGGACGCGCCGTTGGCGCCGGGCTTGGCCCCGGTCTTGGCATCGCCCGTGCCGCCGCCGCCATAGTCGGCCGCCGTATCAGCCGACTGGTCGGCCTCAGCCGCCTCGCTCTTCGGCTTCTCGGTCGGCTTGGTCTCGCCCGAGGCCTTGCCCTGGCCCTCGCCGATCATGCCGATCAGCGCGCCGACGCCGACGGTCTCGCCGTCCTTGGCGACGATCTCCTCCAGGATGCCGGCGGCCGGCGCCGGCACTTCCACCGTCACCTTGTCGGTCTCGAGCTCGGCGATCGTCTCGTCCTGCTCGACCCGGTCGCCCGGCTGCTTGAACCATTGGCCGATGGTGGCTTCGGTCACGGATTCGCCGAGGGTCGGCACTTTGATTTCGGTTGCCATCTGTCTCGTTCGTTCGGTTGTCGCTTGTTGGGCGAAAGGTCTGGGGCCGTGCCCGGCTGGTCAGCCGAGCGCGTCCTCGAGGAAATCGGCGAGCTGCTTCAGGTGGTTCGCCATGGTGCCGACGGCCGGCGAGGCCGCGGCCGGACGGCCGGTATAGCGGACCCTGCGCTTCTCCGCGTCGATATGGTCCAGAACCCATTCCAGATAAGGGTCGATGAAGGACCAGGCGCCCATGTTCTTGGGCTCCTCCTGGCACCAGACCATCTCGGCCTGCTTGAAGCGCGAGAGTTCGGTGATCAGCGCCTTGGCCGGGAACGGATAGAGCTGCTCGAGGCGAAGCAGGTAGACGTCGTCGATGCCGCGCTTCTCGCGCTCCTCGTAGAGGTCGTAATAGACCTTGCCCGAGCACATGACGACGCGCTTGATCCTGTCGTTCGGCACGAGCTTGGTCTCGGCGGTCTTGTCGAGCTCGGCATCGTCCCACAAGAGCCGGTGGAAGCTCGTCTCGCCCGCCATCTCCGACAGCTTGGAGACCGCCCGCTTGTGGCGCAGCAGCGACTTCGGCGTCATCAGGATCAGCGGCTTTCGGAAGTCGCGCTTCATCTGCCGCCTGAGGATGTGGAAGTAGTTGGCCGGCGTCGAGCAGTTGGCGACCTGCATGTTGTCCTCGGCGCACATCTGCAGGAAGCGTTCCAGCCGAGCCGAGGAATGCTCCGGCCCCTGGCCCTCGTAGCCATGCGGCAACAGGAGCACGAGGCCGGACATGCGCAGCCACTTGCGCTCGCCGGACGAGATGAACTGGTCGATCACCACCTGGGCGCCATTGGCGAAGTCGCCGAACTGGGCCTCCCACAGCGTCAGGGCGTTCGGCTCGGCGAGCGAATAGCCGTATTCGTAGCCGAGCACGGCCTCTTCCGAGAGCATCGAGTTGATGACCTCGTAGACCGCCTGGCCCTTGGCGAGATTGGCGAGCGGGATGTAGCGGCTCTCGTCCTCCTGGTCGTAGAGCACCGAATGGCGCTGGGAGAAGGTGCCGCGCTCGACGTCCTGGCCGGACAGGCGCACCGGGTGGCCCTCGGTGACGAGGGTGCCGAAGGCGAGCGCCTCGGCGGTCGCCCAGTCGATGCCCTCGCCGCTCTCGATGATCGCGGCACGGTTGTCGAGGAAGCGCTTGACGGTGCGATGGACGTTGAAGGTCTCGGGCACGGAGGACAGCTTGGCCCCCATCTCCTTCAGCGTCTTCAGCGGGACGCCGGTGATGCCGCGGCGCGGCTCGTCTTCCTTCTCGGCCTTCCTGAGGCCCGACCAGGCGCCGTCCAGCCAGTCCGCCTTGTTCGGCAGATAGCTCTGGCCGGCCTCGAACTCCTCGTCGAGGGTCTGGCGCCACTCGGCCTTGCGGGTTTCGACGTCCTCGGCCGTCAGCAGCCCTTCGGCGACCAGCTTCTTGGCATAGATGTCCAGCGTCGAAGGATGGTTGCGGATGGTCTTGTACATCTTCGGCTGGGTGAAGGCCGGCTCGTCGCCCTCGTTGTGGCCGTAGCGCCGGTAGCAGAACATGTCGATGACCACCGGCTTGTGGAACTTCATGCGAAATTCCGTGGCGATCTTCGCCGCATAGACCACCGCTTCCGGATCGTCGCCATTGACGTGGAAGATCGGCGCCTCGACGATCTTGGCGACGTCGGAGGGATAGGGCGAGGAGCGCGAGAAGCGCGGATTGGTGGTGAAGCCGATCTGGTTGTTGATGATGAAGTGCAGCGTGCCGGCGACCCGGTGGCCGCGCAGCGCCGACAGCCCGAAGCATTCGGCGACGACGCCCTGGCCGGCGAAGGCCGCGTCGCCATGGATCAGGAGCGGCAGGATCTGTGCCCGCGTTTCCAGGGGAACGATCTCGGTGCGCGAACGCCCGGCGAGATGGTCCTGCTTGGCCCGCGCCTTGCCCATCACCACCGGATCGACGATCTCGAGATGGGACGGGTTGGCGGTCAGCGACAGATGCACCTTGTTCTGGTCGAATTCGCGGTCGGAGGAGGCACCCAGATGGTACTTCACGTCGCCCGAGCCCTCGACGTCGTCCGGCTTGAACGAGCCGCCCTTGAACTCGTGGAAGATCGCCCGGTGCGGCTTGCCCATGACCTGGGCGAGAACGTTCAGCCGACCCCGATGGGCCATGCCGAAGACGATCTCCTTCAGCCCCATCTGGCCGCCGCGCTTGATGATCTGTTCGAGCGCCGGAATCAGCGATTCCGACCCGTCGAGGCCGAAGCGCTTGGTGCCCTTGTACTTGACGTCGATGAACTTCTCGAAGCCCTCGGATTCGATCAGCTTGTTGAGGATGGCCTTCTTGCCCTGGGCGGTGAATTCGACGCCCTTGCCCGGGCCCTCGATCCGCTCCTGCAGCCAGGCCTTCTCTTCCGGGTTGGAGATGTGCATGAACTCGATGGCGAAGGTCGAGCAGTAGGTGCGCTCGAGGATGTCGACCATCTGGCGGATGGTCGCGAACTCCATGCCGAGCACGTTGTCGATGAAGATCTTGCGATCGTAGTCCGCCTCGGTGAAGCCGTAGGCCTTGGGGCTGAGCTCGTTGTAGTCGTCGTCGGCGGGCTTGGCGATGCCGAGCGGGTCGAGCTTGGCGTGGAGATGGCCGCGCACCCGGTAGGCGCGGATCAGCATCAGGGCGCGGACCGAATCGCGGGTCGCCCGGTTCACCGCCTCGGGCGAACGCTCGGCGCCGGCGCCTTGCGCCTTTTCCTTGACCTTGGTCTCGATGCGCTTCTCGACCGGCGCCCAGTTGCCGTCGAGCGCGGAGACGAGTTCGCCGTTCATGGCGATCGGCCAGTTGTCACGCGACCAGGACGGGCCGTCGGCGCTCTTCTTCACGTCGCCGCTGGGGTCGCCGAGCCCCTTGAAGAAGGCGCCCCATTCGGCGTCGACGGAGGACGGATCCTCCTCATAGGCCGCATAGAGCTCCTCGATGTAGTCGGCATTGCCGCCATAGAGGAAGGAGGTGAGAGCGAAATGGTCGTTCGCTTGGCTGCGTGACATGTTCGAGTTCGCGGCGCGTGCCCGGCGCCGCCTCCTATCGACGTATTTCGGTCCGGCCGGGCGGATCCCTTCGAGCCGGTTACAGACGCCGCGGCCGGTGCGGCCGCGATGGCGTCTTGCCGGACCATCTATCCGGCAAGACCTTCAGTTTGTGTTTCCTCGGCGAGAAAACCAGCCTTCAGCCCTTCAACACTTCCGTCAGCGTGGTGCCGAGGCGGGCCGGCGACGGCGAGACGCGGATGCCGGCGGCTTCCATCGCCGCGATCTTGTCCTCGGCGCCGCCCTTGCCGCCGGAGACCACCGCGCCGGCATGGCCCATGGTGCGGCCTTCCGGCGCCGTGCGACCGGCGATGAAGCCGACCATCGGCTTCTTGCGGCCCTTCTTCGCCTCGTCGGCGAGGAACTGTGCGGCGTCTTCCTCGGCCGAGCCGCCGATCTCGCCGATCATGATGATCGACTTGGTCGCCTCGTCGGCGAGGAACATCTCGAGCATGTCGATGAACTCGGTCCCCTTCACCGGGTCGCCGCCGATTCCGACGGCGGTGGTCTGGCCGAGGCCCTCATTGGTGGTCTGGAACACCGCCTCGTAGGTCAACGTGCCGGAGCGCGAAACGATGCCGACGCTGCCCTTCTTGAAGATGTTGCCCGGCATGATGCCGATCTTGCACTCTTCCGGCGTGAGCACGCCCGGGCAGTTCGGGCCGATCAGCCGGGACTTCGACTTGTCGAGCTTGGCCTTGACCCGCACCATGTCGAACACCGGGATGCCCTCGGTGATGCAGGTGATCAGCTCGACGCCGGCGTCGATGGCCTCCTCGATGGCGGCGGCCGCGCCTGCCGGCGGAACGTAGATCACCGAGGCGGTGGCGCCGGTCTTCTCCTTCGCCTCGGCGACCGAGGTGAAGATCGGCAGCTGCACGGTCTTGCCGCCGGCATTGCCCTCCCACATCTCGCCGCCCTTCTTCGGGTGCGTGCCGCCGACCATCTGCGTGCCGAAATAGGCCAGCGCCTGCTCGGTATGGAAAGTGCCGGTCTTGCCGGTCAGGCCCTGCACGATGACCTTGGTGTTCTTGTCGACCAGAATGGACATGGTGATTGCTACTCCTTGAAGGTCACCCGATCTTAGAAAAGGGCGTTACAGAAACGGATTGATCGCGGTCACCGGCCCATAGGCCTGACCGTGGCTGAGGTCTTCGGTGTAGAGGGTCTTCGCCCCCAGCCGTTCGGCGGCGGCGACGATGGCGCCGTCCCAGTAGGAGATCTGGTAGCGCTGGGAGAGGTCGATCCCGGCCAGGACCAGCCGCTCGTCCACGACCACGAAGGGCTTGCGCCCGAGCAGCGAGACCCAGCGCCGGGCATCGTCCGGCGGCAGAGGCGGCTTCGGCTTGCGGGTCGCATTGGCATAGAACTCGGCAAGCACCTGGCCGCTCGTGCCGAACTGCGTCGTGAGCAGACCGTGGGCGACCTGCCACTTGTCCGGCTCGCTCGCCTGCGCGGTCGCGGCATAGATGAGGATGTTGGTGTCCAGAAAGACATCAGCGCCAGCGATCAAACCGCGGCTCTCCCGAATAGGTGTCTTCGCGGCTAGGGCGCCAGTCGCCCATGTCCGCCTTGCTTTCGCGCGAGAGCTTGAGGAGTTCTTCGGTCACTTCGTCCCGCTCCTGCTCCTGCGCGACCAGCCGCTGCAGATAGGTCCGCACGAGCTCGTTGACGCTCGTCCGCTTCATCGCGGCGAGGACGCGCACCTTGTCGAGGAGGTCCTCGTCGATGGCGAGGGTGATGTTCTTGGCCATGGCGATGAGCCGATCGCTGCTTAACGCGGGTTATGTGCAGCACATATCCTGTGTAGGAAATGCGGGCAAGTGCTATGGAGCGTTTCGATCATCAACACGGGTTGAAACCGTCGTTCAGCACCCCTCCTTGAAATCTGCCGGCAGATCCGTCCGACGGCAGCTTCGGTCCCCGTCGGCGGTGATGCGATAAATGCTGATTTGCGCGGTCAGGCTCGTCCGTGTGTAACTGCCTCGCAAGTCGAACCGTCGGCCATTGCCGACATAGCGGTCATACCGCCCGATCTCGATCCTGCGGTAGCCGAGACGGGTCACCTCATCGGCCACGACAGCGAACACCTCGCGTCCGCGATCCCTCGGCACCTCGATCTGGCAGCCGTAGGAGTCGCCACTGTCGTGAACCGCCATTGTCTCGACGCGGTCGAACAGCCCGCCGTAGGGCTGCACCATCTCGTATTTCACGCCCAACAAGCCACGCGTCACGGTGTAGCCATCGGCCAAAAGGCGTCGCAGCGAGGCGGGGCCGTTGATTTCGCTTTCGAGGCAGGCCCGCGTTGCCACTCTTGCCTGTTCGACAAGGTCGAAGCTGCGCCGCTTCTCGGCCGGAACCTGCGACGGCGCATTGGCTGCCTCCGGAGGTATCGCTTCGGGCGACGTCGTGCAGGAGGCGATCGCGGCCGTCCCTCCGATGAGCGCAACCGCGAACAGGCTTCGTCTCATCCGGGGCCCTCCGGCATCCGCAGGCGTCGAGGCGGCCCTCATTCGGGTGACGCCGGCAGGCGTCTCACCTGACTGTCCTGTCATTCGGCCTTCTTCCCCAGCGCGGTCCGCTCGGACCGGCCCATGGTCAGCACGAAGCGCGAGCCGCCGGCCGGGATCGCCGTCATGGTCACGACTTCCCCCGTATCGTCGACGAAGCTCCAGAGGCCTGCGCCCGGCTGCGCCATGCCCATCACCCCGCCGCCACCGACGACGCCGTCGATCGTCGTCAGGACCGCGGTGTCGAGATCGTCGGGCTTTTCGAACAGCACCATCTGGCAGCTGGTCGCGACCAGATGGGGGAACTGCACGCGGTTGATGGTGAGGAAGGTGCCGTCGTCGCCCTTGGTGGCGGTGAACATGCCGGCGGCGGCCATGGCGCCCGTGCCGAGGCCGTTGCCGCCGTCATTCGCGCCCTTCCAACCCTTGGACAGGGCGACCTGCCCGGCCTCGGGGACGTTCTTCATCCCCGCCGAGCAGATCTCGAGATAGTCGGCCAGCGTCTGCGAGGCAGCCTCCGGCGGCGTGATCGGCAGCTTCACCTCGGCGGCGACAGCCGGGAATGCCGTCAAGCCAAGGACGCATCCCCATGCCAGAACGGCCCGGGTGATCCCCCGGGCCGTGTGGTTCGACCGTTGGTCGGTCATGGGCTTTTCCTCCCCGAACCCGGCCGGCCAGTCACCGGCCACAGGGTCACTGGCTCCACAGGTTTCCTGGCTATCGAGTCACCCGATCGCGGCGACGATCTTCTTTGCCGCGTCGTCGAGGTCGTCGGCCGCCGTGATGGCAAGGCCGCTCTCGTTGAGGATCTTCTTGCCGAGATCGACATTGGTGCCCTCGAGGCGCACCACCAGCGGCACCTTGAGGCCGACCTCCTTCACCGCGGCGACGACGCCCTCGGCGATGACGTCGCACTTCATGATGCCGCCGAAGATGTTGACCAGGATGCCCTTCACGTTCGGGTCCGCGGTGATGATCTTGAAGGCCGCCGTCACCTTCTCCTTGTTGGCGCCGCCGCCGACATCGAGGAAGTTCGCCGGCTCTTTTCCGTAAAGCTTGATGATGTCCATCGTCGCCATGGCAAGGCCCGCGCCGTTCACCATGCAGCCGATGTCGCCGTCGAGCGCCACATAGGCGAGGTCGTATTTCGACGCCTCGATCTCCTTGGCGTCCTCCTCGCTCTCGTCGCGCAGCGCCCGGATGTCGTCGTGGCGGAACAGGGCGTTGCCGTCGAAGGAGACCTTGGCGTCGAGCACCCTGAGATGGCCGTCGGTCATGACGATCAAAGGGTTGATCTCGAGCAGGCTCATGTCCTTCTCGGTGAAGGCCTTGTAGAGGATCGGGAAGAGCTGCATCGCGTCGACCTTGGCGGCGCCGCCGAGCTTCAGCGCGGTGCAGAGCTTCTCGGCGTCGCCGGCGGTGACGCCCGCGACCGGGTCGATCGCCACGGTGACGATCTTCTCCGGCGTGTCGTGGGCGACGGTCTCGATGTCCATGCCGCCCTCGGTGGAGGCGACGAAGGCGATCTGGCCGACCGAGCGGTCGACGAGGAGCGAGAGATAGAGCTCGCGGTCGATGTCGGCGCCGTCCTCGATATAGAGGCGGTTGACCACCTTGCCGGCCTCGCCCGTCTGCTTGGTGACGAGGGTGTTGCCGAGCATTTCCTTGGCGTTGGAAACGACGTCCGCGATGGACTTCGCCAGCCTGACGCCGCCCTTGGAATCGGGGCCGAGTTCCTTGAACTTGCCCTTGCCGCGCCCGCCGGCGTGGATCTGGCTCTTCACGACGTAGAGCGGGCCGGGCAGCTGCTTGGCCGCAGCCTCGGCCTCGTCGGCGGAGGTGATGGCGACGCCTTCCGCGACGGGGGCGCCATAGCCCTTCAGGACTTCCTTGGCCTGATATTCGTGGATGTTCATGGGGAGTGTCGGCCTCTCGTTCCAGCCTCGATGGCGGCGAAAAATGGCAGGAAAGCCGGGACTTTCATCCCGGCTTTCCAGAGATTTACTTCAGGTTCGGGGCGATGCCCTGGCAGGCTTCCATGAGGCCCTTGACCGAGTTCACCGACTTGTCGAACTGGGTCTTCTCGTCACCGACGAGATCGATCTCGATGACCCGTTCGATGCCGCCGGCGCCGATCACGCAGGGAACGCCCACATACATGTCGTTGAGGCCGTACTGGCCGCTGAGCGCGGCGGCGCAGGGCAGGACGCGCTTCTTGTCCTTCAGGAAGGCTTCGGCCATCTCGATCGCCGAGGCGGCGGGGGCGTAATAGGCCGAGCCGGTCTTGAGCAGGCCGACGATCTCGGCGCCGCCGTCGCGGGTGCGCTGGATGATCTCCTCCAGGCGCTCGGCCGTGCACCAGCCCATCTTGACGAGATCGGTCAGGGGAATGCCGGCGACGGTGGAATAGCGGGCGAGCGGCACCATGGTGTCGCCGTGGCCACCGAGCACGAAGGCCGTCACGTCCTCGACGGAGACCTGGAATTCCTCGGCGAGGAAGGTGCGGAAGCGCGAGGAGTCGAGGACGCCGGCCATGCCGACGACCCTCTCCTTAGGAAGGCCCGAGAACTTCTGCAGCGCCCAGACCATGGCGTCGAGGGGGTTGGTGATGCAGATGACGAAGGCGTTCGGCGCGTATTTGGCGATGCCGGCGCCGACCTGTTCCATGACCTTGAGATTGGTGCCGAGAAGATCGTCGCGGCTCATGCCCGGCTTGCGCGGCACGCCGGCGGTGACGATGCACACGTCCGCGCCCTCGATGGCGGCATAGTCGTTGGCGCCGGAGAGGCGCGCGTCGAAGCCCTCGACCGGGCCGCTCTCGGCGATGTCGAGCGCCTTGCCCTGGGGCGTGCCCTCGGAAATGTCGAACAGGACGATGTCGCCGAGTTCCTTCAGCGACGCCAGATGGGCGAGGGTGCCGCCGATCATGCCGGAGCCGATGAGTGCGATCTTGTTGCGCGCCAAGTCTCTATCCCTTCGTTGGCGCGGCGGCCGGCCCCTCCTGGCCGGATCCGCCGCCGAGTGCCTCACGCGCCGGGGCCGGATGTCGGTCCCTGCGGCGCGCATCGGGCATCGAGACCGAGCTTCTGCTCCGGCTTGCGAAGAGCCGGAACCGATGCTGCAATGCAACGGTGCCCCCGTTGGAGCGCACGCTTAGCCCTGTCGGCCACCGCTTGCAACATGCAAAATATCGCATCAGGAAATACAATCGGTTAGATTGTTTGCGACTTACGTAAAAGTAAGAATCCGAGACTTTCGGTCGACTGCCCGGCCGGCTCGCGGCCAGCGTCATCTTTCGGCGCCCGCACCGCCCCCCAGAAAGTCCCCTCAGCGGCTGCGCCGGGCCTCGCGCCGCGCCCGCAGCCGCGCCTCGGCGGCCTCCGCCCCCCGCTCCAGCTCGGCCAGGACGCGGCCGATCTCCTCGGGATCTAGGGAGCCGATCGTTTCCGCCAAGCGGTTGGCGAGCCGCGTCGCATTGGCCGACAGCCCCGCGGTCTCGACGACGATGCGCGGATGGGACAGCTCGCAGAGCCGCTCCAGTTCTTCAGCATCGTCCCAGATGACGTTGAGATAGCCGATGATCCGTTGCAGCATCGCCCAGGTCGGGCGGCCACGCCGGCCATGCTCCAGCGCCGACAGATAGGCCGAGGAGACCCCGAGCGCCCGCGCCATGTCCTGCTGGGTGACGCCGCGCTGCGCCCGCAACTCGCGGATCTTGGCGCCGAACGGGGTCATTTCGGCCGCCGCACCCGGACATAGAGGGCGCCGTCGCCGCCGTGATGGCGCTCGGCACTGTCGAAGCCGGAGACCAGCGGGCGAAACTGCGGGCTGGCGAACCATTGCGGCACCACGCGCCGCAGGACGCCGCGGGAGCCGCCGGTCATGCCGCCGCGGCCGGTGATGACGAGGACATGCCTGAGGCCCATGGCCTGAGCCTGCAACAGGAAGCCCGCCAGAACGGAATGCGCCGTCGCCTGGGTCATCTCGTGAAGGTCGATGCGGGCGTCGATGCCGATCCGGCCCTTGGCGATCTTGCGCCGGGTGGGTCGCTCGATCGGGTGCTGGGAGGGCACTGGCGGCGGCGCGGGACGCTGGCGCGCCAGCGCCGCGGCAAGGCCTGCGGCCGGCTTTGCCGCGCCATCGCCCGCCTTCGGTGCCGCCGGCGGCGCGCCCGCCGCGGGCGGAACCGGCAGCTCCGGCATCGCCCGCCCCTTGAGCGGCACCGCCTGCCGGGCGACGCCCGCCCACAGCCGCCGGTCCTCCTCGCTCAGCGTCCGCCGCCGCTTCATGACGTCAGCTCGGCCGCAAGGTCCGGGGGAACGAGGACGAAGAAATCGGCGGGGTGGCGCACCGTGCCGGCGACGGCGCCGGCCGCATCGCCGGTGCCGACGAAGATGTCCGCCCGGGCAGGTCCGAGGATCGCCGAGCCGGTGTCCTGGGCGATCATCGTCCGGCGGAACGGCTCGCCGCCGATCATCAGCGCATCGGACGCGATGAAATAGGGAATGCCATAGGTCGAGAGCAGCCGGTCGACGGCGATCGAGGCGAGCGGCGTCAGCGGCACCTTCGCCGCCCCGATGGGGCCGAGCGCCGGGTCGTCGACCGGAATTTCCGCAAAGAAGATGAACGAACGGTTGCGGGCGAGAATCGCGTCGGCGCGGTCCGGATGCGCCGCGAGATAGGCGCGGATCCCGGCCATGTCGGCCTCGGCAAGGGTCAGCGCGCCTTCTTCGACGAGGCTGCGGCCGACCGCGGTGAAGGGGTGGCCGCTCTTGGCCGCATAGCCGACGCGCATCTGCCGCCCGTCGCGCATCTCAAGCCGCGCCGAGCCCTGGACATGGATGAAGAAGGCCTCGACCCGGTCGGCGAGCCAGGCGATCTCGAGACCCCGGCCGTTCAGGGCGCCGGCCTCGATCTCGCCGCGGTCGAAATATTCGCCGATCATGCCGCAGGACAGCCGCCGGCCGAAGCGGAACTCCGGATCGAAGCCGGGCGGGCGGTTGACGTCGTCGATCTTCACCAGATCGTCGGGCCGGCCATAGAGCGGGAAACGAAAGACCGCGTCGGGGACGTCCGACGCCTCGACCACGGGCTCGTAATAGCCGGTGAGAAAGCCCGCACCGCCAGCAACCTGGACACCGCCACCATCGGGCAAGATGGCGAGCGGCGTGAAGTGGCTCTCGAAGAACCGGCGGGCGGCCTCGTTGTCGACGGCCTCGCCGGCCCGCAGCGCCGCTTCGGCCGCCGGGCGAAACGCCTCAGCCCGCAGGCCGAGGGAGCCGGTCGAAAAGGCGCCGGCGCGCAGCCGCTCCGCACTCGCGCGAAAGGCCGAGAAGGCGGCGCGGTGATCGGCGGCTGCAAAGCCCGCAAGGTCCCCGAATCGTCGAGGAAGAAAGGCCGCCATCGCCCCTGCCCCGCACGCTCAGGCTTCGTCGGATTCGGTGCCGACGAGTTTCCAGTTGGGATCGCGCGACCGGATGTCGCGGGCAAAGACCCACACGTCGCGAACCTCCACGACCGTCTCGGGATCGCCGTCGACGACCTCGCCGTTCGGACCGACGGTGGCGCTGATCAGCTGCGAGACCATGCGCACGGTGATCTGGGCGTTGCGGTCCTGCAGCTCGGCGGCGACGATCTTGGCGTCGTCGATTCCGACGAAGGAAGAGTTCATCTTCTGGCCGCTGGCCTCGCGCGCCGCGATCGCCTTCTCGAAGTCGGCATAGACCTCCGGCGACAGAAGCCCCTTCAGGAGCTTGCGGTCGCCATCGGCAAAGCCGTTGACGATCATTTCGTAGGCGACCTTGGCGCCGTCGAGGAACTCCACCGGGTCGAATTCCGGATCGGCGTCGCGGATCTTGCGCAGCTCGCCGTTCAGCGGGCTGCCCGGCGTCGCCACCTTGTCGACCCGCTCGTAGAGCAGGCGGGCGGGAACGTTCTCGTTCTCCTCGGCGCGCCGGCTCGGCAGCGTCACGACGTTGCCGTTCGCGGCAGGCTCCTCGCGCGTCGTCTCGGTCCGCGAATAGGGATCATAGGGGGGCCGCTCGTTGCCCGTCCGCCGTCCGAGCACGTTCCGCAGCTGAAACAGGACGATCGCAGCCAGTACTATGAAGAAAATCGTCCCAAAACTCATTGCGCGCCGCCACCTCGTTCCCGTCCGCTGGATGGTCCTCATATAGAGACGACCGGCCGCGCATTCAAATCCGAGTTGGCCATCCCTATTTTGAGAGGAAGAACACCGGCGCTTTTGCCGGCTCGTCCATCCGCTGGCTCCCTCGGCTCCTCGCCGACGGTCGGCCGGCCGGCCCGCAAGGATCGACCGACATGCCCTTCGCCATCATTCCCTTCCTCCTCCTGATCATCCCGGTGATGGAGATCGCCGTCTTCATCGCCGTCGGCAATCTGATCGGCCTGTGGCCGACGCTCGCCCTGGTGGTCCTGACCGCGGTGATCGGCTCGGTTCTCCTGCGGCGACAGGGGATCGGGACGCTGGCGCGCATCCAGGCCGAGATGAATGCCGGGCGGGTCCCGGCCCGCGAGCTGGTCGACGGGGTGATGATCCTGGCGGCGGGCATCCTTCTCCTGACCCCCGGCCTCGTCACCGACACGATCGGCTTCCTGCTGTTCGTCCCGGGCGTGCGCGGCACGATCCGCCGGGTCATCAGCCAGCGGGTGGTGGTGATGGCCAAGGGCACGACGTCACGGGGCTTCGGCGCCGGCCCGGCAGGCCCGCAGCGGCCCCAGGGACCGCGGCGCGGCGGACCCGACGTCGTCGATCTCTCCGGCGAGGACTATCATCGCCGCCCCGATCCCTCCTCGCCCTGGCGCGGCGACGAGGGCGACGGCGGGCCGGGCGATCGCACGCTGCACTGAGCGCCGCGGCACCGCCCGCACTCTGCCGGAACCGGCCGGACGCCGGGGCCTCAGCCATCGCAGCCTCGTCGATCCGACATCCGGGCTCCGGCGTCCGGCGTCCGGGCCGGAGCGTCCCGCGCCGAATTGCCGTCTCGCTTCAGAACGATCGATCCTTGGCAAGTCGATGCAGCCATGGCGTCGACGATTCGCGATGCCCGCGGCGTCGGACTGCCGTGACGAGACCTCGGTCCTCTGGCTGCTTCTGGGGCCGCCTTTGGATCTGAAGCCTCCTCTGCTGTTCGAGGCCGCGCCAGATGCGTGCCCCCTGCCCCTCGGATAGATCCGCAGCCGTTTCCCCCCTCCACCACGCGATCATATTGCCATTCACGCTTTTGTGTGCAGAAAGCTGCTTTGGCCCGGGCTTCCGCTGGGTCATCTGCCGGGCCGTCTGCTGAGACGGCCGTCGCAACCGCTGCGATGGAGAGAAAATGATCATGGGTTCATGGTACAGGGCGGGGCTCCTCTGCCTCGGCCTGGCGCTGGCACCGGCAGTCGCCGCTGGCCAGGAGGTCTACAATATCGGCGAGGCACCGGGGGTGCGGAACGCCTATTACGGCAGCGTCCGGGGCTGGGAGATCATGTCCGGCCGCGAGCGCGGCCGCGTGCGCTACTGCTATGCCGCCGTCGACCGGGACGGCAATGGCGACGACGTGCGGATCGGCTATGGCTCCGACCAGTGGCAGATCGCCGTCCCGGTGCGGTCCCGGCCGGACTGGTATGGCCAGTTGGAGATCGACGGCCGCGCGATCGGCGCCAGCGGCACGGCCGAACGCGGCTGGACCTTCGCCTGGATCGGCCTGCCGGAACTCGACGTCATGCGCGCCGGCGACACCGCCATTCTCTCCGTCGGCAAGTTCGATATCGATTTCTCGCTGTCCGGCGTCACCGCCGCGACGCTGATGGTCGAGGAATGTGTCGAGGCGCGCGGCAATTCCGGTCGCGGCTCCGCGGCGCCCTCGCCGGTTTTGGCGCCCAACCCGCCGGCGCCGCCCGCCCATGCCGGACCGCGCCCGCATCGCCCGGCCTATCTCGACTGGGTCAACCAGGCCGGCGGCCGCATCGACCGAGGGGCCGCGCGTGCCGGCCGCGAGGCGAACGGCGAACCGCTCTATGTCTGCGCCGCGAGCTTCAACGGCGGCGTCCACCCGGGCAAGCTGCGCCGCGGCTTCGGCGGCTGCGTCGTCGGCTATGGCGGCAGGGAGTACACCGTCGGGCAGTATTCCACGCTGGTCGGCGAGGGACGATGGCAGAGCGGGGTGCCCATCGACCGGCTCGACAGGATCGGCGTGAACGGCGGGCAGGAGGCGAATGGCAGCCCGCTCTATGTGTGCCGGGCTTCCTTCAACGACGGCGTCCATCCGGGCAAGATCGGCGCCTCGACGGGGGGCTGCAACATCACCTATGGGGGCGTCGAGCACACGATGTACTCCTTCGAGGTGCTGACGCGCTGACGGCCGCGGCGATCGCGCCGGGTCCGCCCAGTCCATCGAGCCGGGCCATCGAGCCGGGCCGCGGGATCGGCCGTCCGGAGCATCGGGCGGCCTTGCGGCAGTTGAGGACATTACGCTCGGCCGTTGCGCCGCGCCCGCTGCTTGAGATCACCAACTCTGCGTGATAGCGCTCGGCCCGAAAATGCCCGGTCGCTCGCCCTTGTCGATGCTGGCCACCCCATATCCAGCGTCGCGCCTTTGCCGCGCGCCGCCGCGAAGCGAGAAAGAAAGGTCGACGATGTCCCAGAGCAACGAAGTCAACGGCACCAACGGTGGATCGGCCGGCGATGGCGCCACCCCGCCGAGCCTCAACATCCTTACCCAGTACATCAAAGACCTCTCCTTCGAGAGCCCCAACGCCCCGGCGATCCTGCGCAGCCAGGCGCGCGGCCCGGCGATCAACATCGGCGTCAATGTCGGCGCCAACCAGATCGAGGGCAGCCAGAACGAGTTCGACGTGCGCCTGACGCTGAACGCCAAGGCCGGCGAAGGCGCCGAGATGCTGTTCCACGTGGAACTCGAATATGGCGGCGTCTTCCGGCTGGAGAATTTCCCCCAGGAGCACCTCCTGCCGCTGCTGTTCATCGAGTGCCCGCGGCTGCTTTTCCCGTTCGCGCGGCAGGTCGTCGCCGACGTGACCCGCAATGGCGGCTTCCCGCCGCTGATGATCGACCCGATCGACTTCGCCAAGCTGTTCCAGCAGCGCATGGCCGAAGAGCGCGCCCGCCAGCAGGTGCAGACGGCCTGAGGCAGACGCCGCGGCTCCGGCCGCGGCCAGTTCACCTGGCGAATGACATGTCTTTGCGCCGGTGCGAGCGATCGCGCCGGCGTCGTCGTATTGGTGACCCCGTCGGCGCCGTGAAGAGACCCGGCCCGGGCGCTCAGCCGGCGGGGATCTCCGCGTCGGCCTTTGCCGGCCGCTCCAGATAGCGCCACCAGATCGCCTCTTCGCCGAAGCTCTCGACGAAGGCGAGGTGCCGCGCGGCATCGGCTTCCGTGAGACGCGGCGCGAGGCGCCGGGGTCGCGGCGCGATCCGCTGGACGCCCGCGTCGGTGCCTGCGTCCTCGGCGGCCGCATCGGCGCCGAAGACCAGGCCGAGCGCCGCCTGACGACCGCCGATCAGCTCGATATAGACGTCGGCGAGGAGCTGGCTGTCGAGCAGCGCGCCGTGCTTGTCGCGCCGCGAGGTGTCGATGGAAAAGCGCGAGCAAAGCGCATCGAGGGTCGCCGGCGCCATCGGAAACTTGCGCCGCGCCATCGCCAGCGTGTCGAGGACGCGCTCCATGCCGATCGGCGGCCGGCCGAGCCGCGCGAGCTCGGCGTTCAGGAAGCGCATGTCGAAGGTCGCGTTGTGGGCGATCAGCCGCCCTTCGGAAAAGAAGTCGAGGAAGTCGTCGAGGACCTCGGAGAACACCGGCTTGTCGGCGAGGAACTCGTCGGAAATGCCGTGGACGTCGAAGGCCGCGGGATCGACCTTGCGGCCTTCGGGGCGGATGAAGACATGAAACTCGCGCCCCGTCGGGATGTGGTTCCACAATTCGACGCCGCCGATCTCGATCACCCGCTCGACGGAGGGATCGAGGCCGGTCGTTTCGGTGTCGAAGACGATCTCGCGCATGTCCTGGCTCCCGCTCGGACCTTCAGTCGCAAAATGCTGGCAGCAGGGCAAGGCGGTGCGCGCGCTGCGACCGATTTCCACAAGGGATCGCGATCGGCTAGACTGATGGCCTGCGACCGGTACGCCCCGCCATCCCGAAGGAGGCGCAGATGAACATCCAGGCCCCCGCCATCCGCACCACCGACGACTTCCTGCGCTGGAACGAGGGGCGCGAGGGCAGGCGCGAGTTCGTGGGCGGAAGGATCGTCGAGATGATGACCGGCGGCACCAAGCGCCATGCCAGGTTGATGCTGCGGCTGGCAAGCCTGCTGGATGCGGCGCTTCCGGACAGCCTGTCGGTGACATCCGCCGACTATGCCGTCAGGACACCGCTCGGCGTGCGCTATCCGGACGTGCTCGTCGAGCCGTCCGATGCCAGCGCCGACGACAGCCTCGCCACCGACCAGGCGGTCCTCATCGCGGAGATCCTCTCGCCGTCCTCCCTCGCCATCGATTTCTGCGAGAAGGCAGGGGAATACACCGCCCTCGACAGCCTCAGGCACTATCTCGTCTTCTCACAGGACGAGCCCCGCGTCTGGCTGTGGTCGCGTGGCGAGGACGGCGCCTTCGCCAGTCCGGAGATGATCGCCGGGCGCGAGGCGACGGTTGCGCTGACAGGCCTCGGCATCACGCTCGCGCTGTGCGAGATCTATCGGGACATCGCGTGACAACCGCAACGATCCCCTAGCGAGCCAGGAGAGGACGGATCGCATGAACATCCAGGCACCCGCCATCCGCACCGCCGACGACTTCCTGCGCTGGAACGAGGGACGCGAGGGCAGGCGCGAGTTCGTTGGCGGGAGGATCGTTGAGATGATGACCGGCGGGACGGAGCAACACGCCGAACTGATGATGCAGCTGGGATTCGTCCTGAAGTCCCTGCTGGACCCGTCGCGCTTCGTGGTCGCCGGCTCCGACTATGCGGTCAGGACGCCGCTCGGCGTGCGCTATGCCGACGTCCTCGTCAAAGCGCGGATGCCCGGAAGCGGCAAGAGCCTCGCCACAGATCGACCGCTCCTCGTCGCGGAGATTCTCTCGCCCTCCTCGCTTGCCATCGATTTCGGCGAAAAGGCGCAGGACTACACCGCCCTCCACAGCCTCCTCCACTACCTCGTCCTCGCCCAGGACGAGCCCCGCGTCTGGCTGTGGTCGCGTGGCGAGGACGGCGCCTTTGAAAAGCCGGAAATGACCGCCGGGCGCGAGGAAGCCGTCGAGCTGAAAGGCCTCGGCATCACACTCGCGCTGGCCGAGCTCTACCGGGACATCGCGTGACACCCGCAACGATCCGCGCGCGAACCGGGAAAGGACGGATCGCATGAACATCCAGGCCCCCGCCATCCGCACCGCCGACGACTTCCTGCGCTGGAACGAGGGACGCGAGGGCAGGCGCGAGTTCGTGGGCGGGAGGATCGTCGAGATGATGACCGGCGGGACGGAGCAACACGCCGAACTGATGATGCAGCTGGGATTCGTCCTGAAGTCCCTGCTGGACCCGTCGCGCTTCGTGGTCGCCGGCTCCGACTATGCGGTTAGGACGCCGCTCGGCGTGCGCTATGCCGACGTCCTCGTCAAAGCGCGGATGCCCGGAAGCGGCAAGAGCCTCGCCACCGACCGACCGCTCCTCGTCGCGGAGATTCTCTCGCCCTCCTCCCTCGCCATCGATTTCGGCGAGAAGGCGCAGGACTACACCGCCCTCGACAGCCTCCTCCACTACCTCGTCCTCGCCCAGGACGAGCCGCGCGTCTGGCTGTGGTCGCGCGGCGCGGACGGCGCCTTCGAAAAGCCGGAAATGACCGCCGGGCGCGAGGAAACCGTCGATCTCCGGGGTCTCGGCATCTCCCTCGCCCTTGCCGAGCTGTATCGCGGCATCGCATAAAGCGGGACCAACGCAAGCGGCCGGCTCTCTCGCAATCATCCCGCCGCGATCACCGAATGCCGAGCCCATGACCCTCAAAGCCCGCATCATTCCCTGCCTCGACGTCAAGGACGGCCGTGTCGTCAAGGGCGTGAATTTCGAGGGGCTGGTCGATGCCGGCGATCCGGTCGAGGCCGCGAGGGCCTATGACGCGGCGGGCGCCGACGAGCTCTGCTTCCTCGACATCACCGCCTCCTCCGACGAACGCGAGACGATCTTCGACGTCGTCGCCAGGACCGCCGAGCAGTGCTTCATGCCGGTGACCGTCGGCGGCGGCGTCCGGACCGTGCAGGACGTGCGCAGACTGCTCCTGGCCGGGGCCGACAAGGTCTCGATCAACACCGCCGCGGTGAAGGATCCCGATTTCGTCAGGCAGGCCGCCGACAAGTTCGGCGACCAGTGCATCGTCGTCGCCATCGACGCGCGCCGTGTCCCGGCCGACGGCGGGGCGCCGCGCTGGGAGATCTTCACCCATGGCGGGCGTCAGGCGACCGGCATCGACGCGGTGGAATTTGCCCGCCGGATGGTCGACAACGGCGCCGGCGAGATCCTGCTGACCTCGATGGACCGGGACGGCACCAAGGCCGGCTTCGATCTCGACCTGACGCGGGCCGTCGCCGATGCGGTGCACGTGCCGGTGATCGCGTCCGGCGGTGTCGGCACTCTCGATCACCTGGTCGAGGGCGTGCGCGAGGGCCATGCGGGCGCCGTGCTGGCCGCCTCGATCTTCCACTTCGGCACCCACACGATCGGCGAGGCCAAGGCCCACATGGCCGCCGCCGGCATCCCGATGCGTCTCGACAAGGCCGACTGAGGCTGGCATTGGCGAGACGCGCAGGAGGAATGGCAGGCATGACGAATTTCACTCTGGAAGACCTCGAGACGATCGTCGCCGCCCGCGCCGGATCGACCGACGGCTCCTCCTACACCGCGACGCTGGCGAGGAAGGGCGCCGCCCACACCGCCAAGAAGCTCGGCGAGGAGGCGGTCGAGACGATCATCGCCGCGGTATCGGAAGACGACGACCGCCTCACCTCGGAAGCCGCCGATCTCCTCTACCATCTCCTCGTGCTTCTCCACCTCAAGCACATCCCCCTGTCGGCGGTGATGGCCGAGCTCGCCCGCCGCACCGCTCAGACCGGTCTCGAGGAAAAGGCCGGGCGCCCGCAGGCGGCGGACGACTGATGGACCAGCTCGCACCGGCGAAATATTCGCCCTACCGTATCTTCACCGCCGCCGAATGGGCGCGGTTCCGGGCGGATGCGCCGCTGACGCTGTCCGAGGACGAGGTGACGCGGCTGCGCTCCCTCGGCGATCCGATCGACCTCGACGAGGTGGCGCGGATCTATCTCGCCGTCTCGCGGCTGATCTACGCCCATGTCGAGGCGATGCAGCTCCTGTTCCGCCAGCGCCAGCGCTTCCTCTTCGGCGACCAGCCCGGCCGCAAGACGCCCTTCATCATCGGCATCGCCGGCTCGGTCGCGGTCGGCAAGTCCACGACGGCCCGCATCCTGAAGGAGCTTCTCGGCCGCTGGCCCTCCTCGCCCAAGGTCGACCTCGTCACCACCGACGGCTTCCTCTATCCGAACGCCGTGCTGCAGGAAGGCGGCCTGATGCGCCGCAAGGGCTTTCCCGAGAGCTACGACGTCGGCAAGATCCTGCGCTTCCTGTCCGACATCAAGGCCGGCCGGCCGAAGGTCGAGGCGCCGGTCTATTCGCATTTCGTCTACGACGTCATGCCCGGCAAGAAGGTCGTCGTCGACCGGCCCGACATCCTGATCTTCGAGGGGCTGAACGTGCTGCAGGTGCGCGAGATGCCGAAGGACGGCAAGGCCATCCCCTTCGTCTCGGACTTCTTCGACATCTCGATCTATATCGACGCCGACGAAATCGACATCCACCGCTGGTACATCGACCGCTTCATGAGCCTCAGGCAGACCGCCTTCCGCGAGGAGGGCTCGTTCTTCCATCGCTATTCGAAGGTCTCCGACGAGGAGGCGCTGACGATCGCCGAGGACCTGTGGTCGCAGATCAACGCCCGCAACCTCCACGACAACATCCTACCGACCCGCCCGCGCGCCAACCTGATCCTGCGAAAGGGCGGCGACCACCTGATCGAGCAGGTGGCGCTCAGGAAACTCTGAGACCAGCTCGCGAGGCGCGTGAGCGGTAAGCCCCGGCGCCAGCCGAAGACCAATCCGACGGTATGAGCCCGGCGTTCAAGATGACCAAGCTTTCACGAGCGGGAGGCGGCATCGGCCGCGTGGAGAAGACGTTCAGACACGGCTGACGGCGCCGCCGCCACCGAAGCCGGCATCATGGCGGGCCGGCGGCTTTCAGGAACGCGTCTTCCTGTTCGTCTCGTTCTTTCCCCTTCCGGAACCCCTCTTCCTCTCCGCCACCCTCTGGACGCTGAGGCGGCAGGGGAGCTTGGCCGAGTGACGAAAGGCGTCACCCGGGCGACCGCACCCGCTTCATTTCCCTTGCGAACAGAGAGACTTACCGCTAGGATATGCGCGTCTCTCCAACAAGGAAACAACCCGCCATGCTTCGGCATCTCGTCGTCGCCCTTCCGCTCGTCCTCGCCGCCCTTCCGGCCATGGCCGAGGACCTCGCCTTCGACCTCGTCAACAAGACCTCCTCCGCCGTGACGGAATTCTACACCTCGCCGGTCGAGACCGACGACTGGGAGGAGAACATGGTGAGCGATCCCATCGGGCCCGGCGAGCAGGCGACAGCCACCATCGCCGACGGCCGCTCGGTCTGCGAATACGACATCCGGGCGGTCTTCGCCGACGACGACACGGTCGAGGAAAAGAACGTCAACCTCTGCGAACTCGGCAGCTACACCCTGCACGAATAGCCGCACTGAAGGGCCAACGGCTCCGTTCGGCGCGCCGGCCCCGCCCCGCCGGGGCCGGCCGCTCTCATGCGACGTCCGACGGATCCCTGCGGGATGTCGGACGTCCAGCCGGGCTCGAGCGCCGTGGGCCGATCCGCTGTCCAGGCCAGGCTGTCGAGCGGACGCGCATCATCCGCCAGCCGGCTTCGTCACCCGCCGCAGTGTCAGGTTGATGCGGCCGCCGTTCTTCAGCAGCGTCGAGGTCTGCGGATAGATCCGGTCGACGCCGTGATGGCTGAGCCGGGCCGCACCGCCGAGGACGAAGACGTCGCCGGAGGCGAGGCGGATCGAGGCGGTCGTCCCGCCGCGTTCGGTCCCGCCGACGCGGAAGCGGCAGTCGTCGCCGAGCGAGACCGAGACGACGGGCGCCTCGAGATCGGCCTCGTCCTTGTCCTGATGCAGGCCCATCTTCGCCTTGTCGTCATAGAAATTGACCAGGCAGGCCTCCGGCGGATGCGGATAGCCGGCGACCTCCTCCCACAGCGCGAGGAGGGCCGGCGGGATCGCCGGCCAGGGTTCGCCGGTGACCGGATGCTGCGGCTGGTAGCGATAGCCCGACTTGTCGGAGACCCAGCCGAGCCTGCCGCAATTGGTCATCCGCACGGAGAACGGCCGGCCCCACCGCGGCATGACCGGGGTGTAGAGCGGCGCCGAAGCGACGACGCCCCGGACCATCTCGACCAGGCGCTCCTGGGCGGCGCGGTCGAAGTGACCGGGCAGATGGCGCGCGCCGGCGGGAAGCAACATCACGTCCTGCTCCGGGAATGGGCGCGAGGCAGATCGCTCCCAGCCCCCTCACGCGAATCATTTCCTTTCATGATATCAGCTTTTGATACTATATTGCGGAGATGAACCGACGCCAACGCAAGCTCCTCGAGGATATCTTCGCCGATCCCGTCTCAGGTGGGATTGTCTGGCGGGATATCGAGGCGCTGCTGGTCGCGCTGGGAGCTGATGTGAGCGAGGGCCAAGGGTCGCGGGTTCGCGTTGCCCTGAACGGTGTGCGCGCCGTGTTTCACCGCCCGCACCCGCAGAAGGAAACCGGCAAGGGCGCGGTCCGGTCGCTGCGGCGGTTCCTCGAGGAAGCAGGGGTAAGGCCATGACGATCATGCATCATGAAGGCTACGAGGCGAGGATCGACGTCGACGAGGAGGCCGGTATCTTTCACGGCGAGATCATCAATCTCAGAGACGTCGTGACCTTCGAGGGATCCTCCGTCGAGGAACTCAAGCGCGCCTTTGCCGAGTCCGTCGAGGACTATCTCGCCTTCTGCGCGGAACGGGGCGAAGAGCCGGAAAAACCGTATTCCGGCCAATTCATGGTTCGGGCAGACCCGCTCCTTCACCGTGAGCTGGCCAGTACGGCGAAGCGCGAAGGCATCAGCCTCAACAAGCTTGTGACGAAGATCCTGCAACGCGAATTGCGCGAACCGGTGGATTGATCGCCTGGCCGATCGCTGAGATCGGATCGCCCCCTCAAGACAGATAGCCGAGCTGGGCGGCCATGGCGACGGCGTGGGTGCGGTTGGCGGCGTTCATCTTGCGCTGGGCCGCCGTCAGATATTGCGACACCGTATATTCGGAAAGCGAGAGGATCAGGCCGATCTCGCTGGAGGTCTTGCCGAGCATGGCGAGCTTCAGGCAGTCGCGCTCGCGCCCCGACAGCGGATTGTTGCGCTGGTTCTCCTCGAAGCGCACCGCCGCGAGCATGGAGAAATAGACGAAGGCGAAGCGGTGCAGCTCGGCGATCGCCTGGCTCGACAGGTTCGGCTTGCGGCCCGCGAAGGACAGGGCGCCGTTGAACGAGGTCATCGCGTGCACCGGCAGGAGCACGCCGGCAAGGTAGCCTTCCTGCAGGAGGAAGCGCGCGGCCGGGCTCGGATCGGGTTCGTCGGAGCCGTAGAGCGTCTCGATGTCCCAGACGAAGGGCATCGGATCGGTGCGCAGGGTGCCGACGACGATCTTGAACTTGTGCAGCCCGTGGGTCTCGTAGCCCCGGGCGAATCCGGGCGTCCAGTTGCCGTGGATGAGCCGGGTGGCGAGGCCGACGTCGTCGGTCGACGGCAGCGACAGCGCCGCCCCATGGCTGAAGCCGTAGAGCGCGGCGACCTCGCCGACCGCCTCGGCCAGGGGCTCCTCGCACCATGGCTCCTCAATCCGGATCAGAGCTTCGAGGGCCGCACTCAAAGGCTGTCCTCCCTGTTCGCCGCCCGGACGTCGTGCCCTGTCGCATGCCGGATCGAGGGTAGCATCTCGGGATCACACCTGTCGCGGCCCGCGTGAGGCCCTTCCGGCCAGTGGCTGCCGGTCGGACGAGACGGCGAAGGATGCGGCCGCATCGCCCTTCGCCGAAGGATCGGAGATCGCCGGATGAACGCCAGTGTCCGGCGAATCGCCCCTTTAGTCTGACCGCATTTCCGCCCAAATTTGAAGGGCCGATCGCGCCCTTGCAGCCCTGTCTCGTCGTCAGGCTGGCACTTGCCGCATCGCGAACCCATCTATGCGGGCGAATGCGCAAGACGGGCGGCGGTGCTTTCGTCTTGTGCGCAAACTTAGGCAGAACGGGGCGAAGAGCGCCGATCGAACCCACGCGTCGCCCTCGGGCTCCGGCGGTCTCCGCCGGCCATCAGCAGCGACATCCGCGCGCCACGTGTGACAGACTGACGCCCCCCTCGGCCGTCCCCGTGAAGGGGCTCCGGCCAACCGGGCGGCGCGGCAAACCGACCTTGGGCCGGCTTCGGCCCGCAGACAGAAGTGATGACCATGACCGACTTCTCTCCCCGCGAAATCGTCTCCGAGCTCGATCGGCACATCATCGGCCAGAAGGACGCCAAGCGTGCCGTCGCCGTGGCGCTGCGCAACCGCTGGCGCCGGCAGCAGCTCGAAGGCTCCCTGCGCGAAGAGGTGATGCCGAAGAACATCCTGATGATCGGACCGACGGGCGTCGGCAAGACCGAGATCTCCCGCCGCCTCGCCCGGCTCGCCGGGGCTCCCTTCATCAAGGTCGAGGCGACGAAGTTCACCGAGGTCGGCTATGTCGGCCGCGACGTCGAGCAGATCATCCGCGACCTCGTCGAGATCGGCATTTCGCTGGTGCGCGAGAAGAAGCGCGAGGAAGTGAAGGCGAAGGCCCATCAGGGCGCCGAGGACCGGGTGCTCGACGCCCTCGTCGGCAAGACCGCCTCGCCTGCGACGAGGGACAGTTTCCGCAAGAAGCTGCGCTCCGGCGAACTCGACGACAAGGAGATCGACATCGAGGTCGCCGATACCGCCAATCCCCTCGGCGGCATGGAACTGCCCGGCATGCCGGGCGCCAATATCGGCGTCCTCAACCTGTCCGAGATGTTCGGCAAGATGGGCGGCGGCCGCATGAAGCAGCGCCGGACCACCGTGCGCGACAGCTACGGCCTCCTGATCGGCGAGGAATCCGACAAGCTGCTCGACCAGGAACAGCTGGTGCGCGAGGCGATCGCCGCCGTCGAGAACAACGGCATCGTCTTTCTGGACGAGATCGACAAGGTGGCCAACAAGGACGGCCATGGCGGCGGCGCCGGCGTGTCGCGGGAGGGCGTCCAGCGCGACCTCCTGCCGCTGGTGGAAGGCACCACCGTCGCGACCAAGCACGGGGCGGTGAAGACCGACCACATCCTGTTCATCGCGTCGGGCGCCTTCCACGTCTCCAAGCCCTCGGACCTTCTGCCCGAGCTGCAGGGACGCCTGCCGATCCGGGTCGAGCTCCGGGCGCTGACCAAGGAGGATTTCCGCCGCATCCTCACGGAAACCGAGGCCTCGCTGATCAAGCAGTACATCGCCCTGATGAAGACCGAGAACGTCGACCTGGAGATCACCGACGACGCCATCGACGCCATCGCCGATACGGCGGTGACGCTGAACGGCTCGATCGAGAACATCGGAGCGCGGCGCCTGCAGACGGTGATGGAGCGCGTCCTCGACGACATCTCCTTCGAGGCGCCGGACAAGGGCGGCGAAAGCTACCGGGTCGATGCCGCCTATGTCCACAAGGCGCTGGACGGCATCGCCGGAAACGTCGACCTGTCACGCTACATTCTCTGACGGGTCGCCGCCTCTCATGCGAAGTCCGGAAGATCCCGTGAGGGGGCGGACTTAGCGTCCGCTCCATCGCCGCGCGGCAGGGCCTTGACGGGCCAGCCGATCCGACCGAGCGGGTTCCAGACCGGTCACACGACGTTCATGTCCACGCATCTGCGGGGCGGATGGTTTTCGCCACCCGCCCCGCGCCGTTCGTGTCGCAGCCGTGCCGCTTTCGTCAGAAGATGAAGTCGTTGGCGTCGAGATCGCCGATGCTGACGTTGAGAAGGGTGATCGTGTCGACGCCGTCGGTGATCACCGCACTGGTGCCGACCTGCGTCAGGTGGTTGGCCGCAAGATCGGCGAAGTCGGTGATGGCGGTGACGCCGGCGAGATCGATCTTCTCGAACGGGTTGAACTCGTCGAAGTCGGTAATCGTGTCCACGCCGAAGCCGTTCGCGAAGACGAAGGTGTCGGCGTTGAAGTCGCCGGTGAGCCGGTCGTTGCCGGCGCCGCCCTCGATCCGGTCGAAGCCGGCAAAGCCGCGGATGGCGTCGTCGCCGTCGCCGCCGAGAAGCGTGTTGTTGGCGGTGCCGCCATTGACGAGATCGTTGCCGTCACCACCGTCGAGCACCCGCGTCGCCGCATTCCCGACGAGGCTGTCGTTGCCGGTCCCACCGATGACGGTCTCGATGCCGACGAGCCGTTCGAAGCCGGTCTCGCTGCCGACGGCGTAACCCGCGCCGAGATTGACGCGAACGCCGAGCCCGGTGAATTCGTAGCTGATCGTATCGTTTCCGTCGCCACCATCGAAGATGTCGTTGTTGCCGTCGGAGTCCGAGAGGAAGAAGTCGTCGCCAGTACCGCCCGACAAGCTGTCGATGCCGCCGCCGCCGATCATCTGGTCGTTGCCCTCACCGCCGCGAAGATCGTCGGCCGCATCGCCGCCGAACAGGACGTCATCGCCCGCCCCGCCGTCGACACTGCCCTCGACGGAACCGGCGCCGACATTCTGGAACCGGTCCACGCCGTCACCCATCTCGACCGAGCCGAAGATCGTGCCGGAATTGACGAGGCTGTCTTGAGGCGCGCCGCCGATCGTTTTGCCTGAGGCCGACACGGTGACGTCGACGTCGGGAAACGGCGTGTCGGTCGGGCTCCCGACAACGGGCGACGGGTCTTCCGAGGCGCCCATGTTGACGTCGCCGAAGATCGTCCCCGAATTGTCGAGGCTGTCTGCACCATCGCCGAAATCGACGAAGCCGGTGATCGTGCCGGAGTTCTCGATCGTATCGGAGCCCGAGCCGAGGGCCACTGTGCCATCGACCGTGCCGGAATTGACGAAGAAGAGGCTTCCGAAGCCGAGGTCATCGACGGCGGCCGGGCCGGCGAACGCGCCACTGGAACCGCCCAGGATCGTGCCGTGGTTGATCAGCGTGTTGCCTGCGGAAAAGAAAATGCCCGCTCCAAAGCCCGAATTGCTTTCGAAGGCGATCGCGGCCGGCGAGATCGACACGCCGCCCGTCCCGCCGGTAGCGACCGAGCCGGTCGCACCGATGGTGACGATGGAACTGCCGCTCATCACCAGGCCCGAGGCATCGCCGAACACCGACCCGTCGATGGTCAGGGAGCTTCCGGTGCCCGTCATGGAGATGCCGGCGGCGCGCTCGGAGTTGACGTCGCCGGTCACGGACACCGAGTTGCCGCTGCCGGAGGTGCTGATGCCCCGCGAACCGGCGTCGATGGTGCCGGAAACGTCGATCCTGTTGTTGTTGCCGATGGCATTGACGCCGGCCTGGTCGGCGATGATCGCACCGCTGACATGAACGTCGTTGTCGCTGCTGCCGTTGCGCAGGCCGATGCCGTTGTTGCCGGCCTGGAGCGTCCCCGCCACGTGGACGTCGTTGCCGTCCTTGTCCATGACGAGACCGGATCCCCCGGCGAAGATCGTCCCCGTGGCGGATATGGTGAAGGAATCGTTGCCGTCCGATGCGCCGGCGTCGATGCCGGCGTCGCCGGCGACGAGCAGGCCGGCGACGCGGATGTCGGCGTCCGCGTTGGCGAGCGATTCCGAGACGTTGAAGGCGTCGCCCGCACCGCCGTCGATGGTGACGTTGGGCGCGACGACGAACGGGCCATTGGCGACGTTGCCGTTGGTGACGGAGAAGGTCGAGTTGCGGTTGCTGGTGATGACGGTGGGCATGGCTGGTCACTCTCGCTTCGGCCGGATGCAGCGGAGTTGCAATCTCGGACCGGGGTTCCAAAGCGGATGCCGGCGGGTGGCAGGATCCGGATCGGGCGGCGTGCCCGTCGAAGGAGGTTGTCGCAGATCGCCGCACTCCTTGCGGTGACGGCCGTCACGGGGCCGCAACGAAAACGTGCAGGGGTAACGCAAAGGCGGCCGGCATGCGCCGACCGCCTGAGTGTTTCGACCGGTCCAGGTAGAACTCAGAAGATGAAGTCGTTGGCGTCGAGGTCGGCGATGTTGGCGTTGAGGATGGTGATGGTGTCGACGCCGTCGGTGATCACCGCGTTGGCCCCCACCTGGGTCAGGTGGTTGGCCGCAAGATCGGCGAAGTCGATGATCTCGGTGACGCCGGCGAGATCGATCTTCTCGGAGTTGTTGAACTCGTCGAAGTCGGTGATCGTGTCCTTGCCGAAGCCGTTGGCGAAGACGAAGGTGTCGGCGTTGAAGTCGCCGGTGAGCCGGTCGTTGCCGGCGCCGCCCTCGATCCGGTCGAAGCCGGCAAAGCCGCGAATGGTATCGTTCCCATCGCCGCCCAGCAGCGTGTTGTTGCCGGTTCCCCCATCGATGACGTCGTTGCCGGCGCCCCCGTCCAGTCTCTGGGTCGACGCTGCGCCGATCAGGCTGTCGTCGCCGCGCCCGCCGGTGAGATTCTCGATGTTCTCCAGGCGGTCGACCCCGATCTCCGCGCCGAAGGCGAAGTTCAGCCCGAGATTGGCATTGATGCCGGCGACCGTCGTGACATAGCTGACATTGTCGATCCCCTCGCCGCCGTCATAGAGGTCGGCGACGCCATCGGCATCGCCGATGATGAGGTCGTTGCCGGCCTCGCCGAAGATCTCGTCGGACCCGCCGCCGCCGCGCATGT
>NZ_AQQS01000025.1 GCF_002088275.1 Aurantimonas sp. 22II-16-19i | reverse complement strand
GACGTCTACTCCGTGGCGCGCGAGCACCGTCTCCAGATTCTCGCGGTTGAGAACGTCGAGCTTCACCCACGGGCGTGTCCCCGACCGCACGCGCTCCATGGCGGGCTGGTAGAGCGCGCGCCACTCGTCGGCGAACTGGTATGGATCCACCCGAACACCGTGACGCCGGAGGAAGGGCTCGGCCAACCGCGTGACGCTCGAGCGCCAGTCGACGACCGTGCCAAAAACGTCGAAGCCGAGAAAGGCCACCTCATCGAACGGGTCTTCTACCATCGCGCCCTCTCGGTTGCTTGGCCGTCTCAGTGACGGCCTGCGGGTCATGCAAGGCAGGGTCGTCCCCGTGCCGGGTAGCGTCGCCCTTGCATCAGAGAGGCAACGCGAGCTGGACCCTTTCGGTTCGCATCGAAACTTCGGTCGTCAGTCCCGACAATGTCACCCCGAGCAGCCGGACGCCGCGAGGATCCGCCGGAAGCTCGCAGAGCAGCCGGAATGCCGCCCGCTCGATGCACATCCGAGACGTGATGGGCTGGGGAGAGGAGAGGGCGCGGGTGATCTGCCGGAAGTCGGCGTATTTCACCTTCAGCGTCACCGTCCGGCCGCGCGTTCCCGTCGTCTCGCAATGACGCCAGGACGCCGCCTTGCGGAACACCCTCGCTGGAGGCCGCGAACAGACCACGATCGACTTGGCCTGCAGCAGCAGCACCTTCCTGTTTCGGAACAGGATCCAGTTCGTGACGATGAACAGCAGGCTCATGCCCGCAAGTTGGGCCATGGCATTGTCTGCAAGATCGATCGGGGACACGCCTTGCCTTTCGTGAAACGATGAAGCCGACGGCGACCGGTGACGGTCTCGGGACGGCGCCCATCCCGGCCTCGGATTTCCCGTCCTTGAGCGGCGAGCGGAGAGCGTGCCCGAACGGGACTGCACGGGACGCAGCCAGCGCAGACAGTTCAGCTCGAGCTTTGGTCCGTGCCTGCTCTTGGTTCGAGGAGCACCGCCAGCCCGCAATAAATGACGGCGAGGCTCGACAGGGTGAGGACATGTGGCCCCACGTCCTGCAGGCTTGCCCCCAACTGGCCCAGATTGACCAGGGCGTTGATGGCGCTCGTGCTGGGGATGGCGAGGGCTGCCTTCTTCAGCATCTCCGGCATGGCCTCGGCTGGCCAGGCAAAGCCCGCCAGAAAGATCAAGGGCATGCCGAGACCCGCGGCAACGAGTTGCACGAGGACAGGATTGCGCAGCAACCGGGCCATCAGCATGCCAAGACCGCATACGGCCAGAAAGAAGGGGAAGGCTACGGCCGCCATCGGCCCGATGGAGCCGAGACGCGGAATGCCGTAGAGATAGGGCAGGACGATGAGGTAAAAGGCGAAGGCGAACGCCTCGACCACCAGATAGGCCGACAGACGACCGATGACGCGATCGACGGCGCCAATCTTCCTGTCACGCGCCCCCTGCTCCCATTCGCTCGGGTAGGTGCCGAGCAGGCTCACGCCAATCAGAAGTGTCTGCTGCAGCAACAGCACGAAGGCGGCCGGCAGGATATAGGTCGCATATCCGCTCTGCGGATTGAAGAGGGGGATCGCGGTGAGCGGCATCGGGTCCGTCGCTGCTGCGGCCAGATCCGGATCGACATGGGCAGCGACAAGGCGCTTCGCCTCGACTTCCGCGCCCATGGTCCGGGCAAGGGCCGTAACGGCACCCGAAATGCGGCTGTAGAGCAGGAAGTAGCTGGCATCGGCATAGAGAGCGAGAGGTGCTGGCCGACCATGCAGAAGGTCGCGCTCGAAGAATGTCGGGATGACCAGAATGCCATGGAGACTTCGCGCAAAGACCTCGCGCTGCGCCGTCGCGACATCGGGCAGGGCCGCGACGATCGCCACATCGGCGGAGGCGTCGAGCCTGCGGGCGAAGGTGCGGCTACTGTCACTACCATCAAGATCGACGAGCGCGATCGGTACGTTCCGAAGGGCTTCGGTGCGGTAGGGCTGCGGATAGAAGGCGGCATAGATGACGATGGCGAGGATCATCACCGAAAAGACCGGTCGCAGCGTCAGGATCCGCCGCAACTCCATCTGGCAGATGAACAGGACGCCGCTCACGATGCAGCCTCCAGGGCACGGTCCGCCGTTTGCCGTTTGGCGCCGGGGCGTTGCAGGCAGACGGCCGTCAATGTGGCAAGAAGGACGACCATGAACAGCAATACCGCCAGCGGCCGCAGCGACAGATCCGCCGGCGTGCCGCGCAACGTCTGGTCGATTCGCGCCGTCAGATACCAGGTGCCCGGCAGTGCCTCGCCCCAGTAGAAGGCAAAGGGCGTCATGCCGAATCTGGGAAATCCGATCCCCATGAAACCGAAGGCCGGCGCCGTGACCAGCGAGGCGATGCTGATCGCGGTGGCCGTCGAGCGAAGCACGACGGCCAGAAGGGCGCCGAAAAGCTGGTTTGCCAGAATGAAGAGCGTGCCTGCAAGCAACAGCAGCATCCGGTCGCCTCTGAGCGGCATCTTGAACCACAGGAAGAGAACGAGGTCCGCGATGCCCAGGACAAACAGGAATACCAGCGTATAAGGCAACAGCTTGCCGAACACCGCCGGCCACAGACCGCCGCCCAGCCGACGCAGCACGCGCAGGCGATGGCGGGTTTCCACATCGCGCCCCACGGCATAGGCGGTCGATGTGGCGACAATGATCTGCAGTACGGCTGGCAGAAGCGCCGCCAGCAGGAAATGGCTGTAGTTGAGCGTCGGGTTGAACAAGGGATTGATCTGGACGGGGATGGGAGACAGCGAGGCTTGCGCGACGTCGACGGGTTGGCCGCGCTCTGTCCGCAGAGACAGCCGGATGCCGCCTTCCACGCCGGCAAGGGCAGCATTGACGCCGCGCAAGGTCAGGAGCCCGGGAGTCATGGTCTGGGTGTTGTAGAAGAACACCACTTCGGGACGACGACCGGCAAAGACGTCACGCTCGAGATCGTCGGGGATCATCAGCAGACCATGCACCCGGCCGGACAGAATGAGGCGTCGCCCCTCGGCAAGGTCGCTGACAGTCCGGGTCACCGCCGTGTCCGGTGTCGCCTCGATGGTGCGGATGATCGTGCGGGAGAGATCACCGCCATCCAGATTGAGAACTGCGATCGGAAGCCGGGTCGCAAGGCCCTGGCTGAACACGGCAGACAGGATGCCCATCAGGAAGAGCGGTAGCACGACCGTCAGGGCGAGCAGGACGGGATACTTGCGGAACTGTCCGAGTTCCCGCACGAAGACGAGCCGAAGACCGGGGCGCAGGCTGCCCTTTCCGCGCATGTCATCGCTCCGGTCGAGGCCAGGTGAGGATGGCGCTCATACCGGGCCGCAATCCCTCCACCGGCTCCACCGGCTGGGCGCGCACCTCGAAGGTCCTCAGGTCGAAATCACCGGTGGCGCGGGTCGCCCGCCAAGTCGCGTACTGCCCCTGGGCGTTGATCACGGTCACCCTTGCGTTCACCCTCGCATTCTCGAGTGCCGGCACCATGACGGACAGGCTGTCACCAACCTTCAGACCCTTCAGCAGATCTTCGCGCAGGTTGAAGGTTAACCAGGGATGGGCGATGTCGACGATCGAGTAAATAGGCGCACCGGCACTGAAGTTCTCGCCCCGTTCAGCCACCCGCGTGGTCACTTGTCCTTCGATGGGTGCAAAGATGGTCAGTTCTTTGACGTCTGTCTGTTGCTGGTTCAGCGTGGCTTCGGCCTGCTCGACCTTCGTCCGTGCCAGCGCCCGCTCTTCCTTGCTGGCACCGGCAATCGCCAGATCGAGATTGGCTTGTGCCGCCTCGCGGGCCCGCAGCGCCGACTCAAGATTGCGGCTGGACTGCTCGAGCCGCGCCTGTGAAGCAGCGTTGGTTTCCACCAGCTTGGTCTGGCGATCCTTGTCGGAGAGGTAGAGCACGACGTCCGCATCGGCGGCGCGCACTTCGGCCTCGTGCGCTTCGATCACCTCGGGACGCGTGCTGGTCACACGATCCAGATCCGCCTTCGCCACGGCTAGCGCCGCTTGCGTCGCCAGCATGGCCGCAACCAGTTGCGGGCTTTCCAGCTGGGCGATCACGGCTCCCTGCTTCATCGTATCGCCGACATCCGCATTCAGTTTGGCGACACGACCGGAGACGCGTGGGCTGACGTCGACGCGATCCGCGGAGACCTCTCCCTGCACGATCAGATCCGGGGGGCGGGTGGCGAACCACAACAGCCCGGCAAGACCTGCGATGCTTGCGACGCCGAGTACCGCGCCGAGTTTACTCGTCATCATCAAGAACCTTTCAAAGAAAGCGCGAATGACCGTGTGTGCTCGGGGCAAGCGCCAGCAGATTGGCGGCCGGACGATCCCATCCGGTGGACGTGCGCGACAACCGCCGCGCCGAGCGGCCGATTGCCCGCAAGAACGTCGCTGCCCTGATCCAATGGTCGCCGGCCCGATGCAATGTCTGGGTGCGCATCCACCGAAGAGTGACGAACGTCATCCGCTTCGGCCGTCACCGCATCCAGGAGAGGTTCTTGCCGCGTCCGCGCACCTCGTTGCCACGCCGCCTGCTGATGTTGAAGTTGGCGCAAAAATGATATCCAAGTGCAGTAACGGAAGTGAGCCTTACGTGAGTGCACCGGGCTCACATCGTTCGAGGGAAGCGAGCTTGGGGATCGAGTCCCCTCAGCAGTTCTGCCGATGACAGCGAATGATCCGCGGGCGCCGCATCTAAACCTTTGTTCGAACGAGTATTTCATGAAGACCGACCTGCCAGCTTCGGCCATACGGGAGCAGATGAACCTGCTGCGCAGAAGCCCGGCGTTTTCAGGTTCGGAGCGACTGATCGAACTGCTCAGTTACATGGTGGAAGAAACACTCAACGGACGGGCAGCGGATCTGAAGGAGGCGGTGATCGGCAATGCCGTTTATGAGCGTGAGCCCCCTTATGATCCACGCATCGATTCGACCGTCCGCGTGGAGGCGAGACGGTTGCGCAAGAAGCTGGAGGAACACAGCCGCCTCTATGGGCAATCGGACCCGATCAGGATCATGATACCGACGGGAACCTATGTGCCGGCTTTCGTCCTGAATTCCGGCGCGCGCGATGCTTCACCCCTGCATCAGCCACCAGGCCAGGACATCTTCCAGATCGGGCCCGGCGCGGTGATCGCCGTACTGCCCTTCCGTCCGGTGTCCGGCGACGCGGCCACTCAGGAATTCGCCGATATCATCACGGACGAGCTGATCTTCTCGTTCGGTTCCGAACCCGGGATGAGCATTCTGTCGCGCGCGACGACCTTCGCCTACAAGGACAAGCAGCCGTCGATACGAGATCTGGCTGCGGAACTCGGGGTCGACGCGGTGATCCAGGGCACGGTGCGCGAACACGCGGACATCATCCGCGTGACGATCGAAGTCTCCGATCCCCGCGGCGTGGTCGTCACCTCCGATCGTTTCGAAGGCTCCGTCCTTCAACATGCGGACCTGCCGGAACGAATTGCCACCACGGTTGTCAGCCGTCACAGGTTCGACACATCCAGATTGCGTGCGCGCCAGGTGAAGCCACGGCCCGCTGCGGTTCAGGCACATGGTCAGTTATACAAGGCGCGCCAGCTGCTCGATCGACAGGTGCCGGAGAGTCTGCGGCAATCCCTCGCCATCTTCTCGACGATCGCTGAAGATGCGGCCGATTATGCGCGGGGCCATTCCGGCATTGCGGATTGCTATTGCGACATGTTCCGGATCGGAATGGTCGATGTGGCCACGGCTCGATCCTTTGCGCGTCCAGCGGTCGGAAAAGCGCTCGAAATCGATCCCCAATCCGCCGAAGCCCTGACTTCTCTGGGGGTGGTCCAGGCCTGGCTGGAGCGGGACTGGGCGGCAGCCGAGGCCAGTTTCAACACCGCGATGAACTACGGCTACCATGCCCGAACCGCGCGGGTTTTCGGAACCTACCTTGCGGCGCGTGGCCGGGAGGATGAATCCGAGCGGCTGTTCGCCGAGGCAAGACGGATCGAGCCCTTCTCGCAGCAACAGGACATTGCGGAGGCGTTGAGCCGCTTCCACGCACGAGATTTCCCCAAACTCTCGGAGGCCGCCGCCGCCGTCGCTCTGCGCAACGCGCCCATGGAAGCCTTGTTCTACATGGCTCTCGGCGCCCACTTCGCCGGCAATCCGGAATTCGCCCACCGGGCTCTGCAGCCGCTCGGCAACATGATGATGACGCATCCGCTGCTCGTGTTTGCCAGGGCAGAGCTGGAAGCGTGGCTGGGCGCGCCCAGGCGGGCCCTCGCGCTTCTGGAGGCTGGCAACATGAAGGCCAGCCGTTTTGCCCACGCCACTCTCGCTTGCTCCGTCGGCGACGTCGATTCGAGCATCCGCTATCTCGATCTCGCCTATCAGCACCGAGAACTGTCGACCGTCTGGGTCCGAATGGACAAGCGCTTCGACCAGATCCGCCATCACGAGCGGTTTCGGGTCCTGGTGGGCGACTTGAGCGCGCCGAGTGCCCTGACGGCGTGAGCCGCGTGACGCGTCAGCTAACCGTGAGCTGAACCTCGTATCACTTCCGGCTGCATGGCGGCGCCCGTAAGAGAGCGCCTGTCCACCCCCGCAAAGCACCTGCCTGCCCTCGCATCCTCAGCCTTGTGCCGGCCTTGGCCCGGACCTTCGGCTTCGCCTCGTCCTTGGGACGAGACGGGCGACCGTTGCGCCGGGAGCAGGACCAGTCCCCGGCAGGCCGGTGTTTCTGCGACGGGCAACCTGTGCAGCCAACCGGAAAGACATGCAGGTGATCTCGACCTTGACAACCGGCGAGCGCCAGGGCGCGTTGCTCATCCTGCTCGTGATGGCGCTCGTCGGGCTGTTCTTTGCAGCGGCCGGACACGGCGATCCGATAGCCGTGCATGGCGCTCTCGTCATGGCGCTGGCGCTCGCCCTCGCATTCCCCATCATGGCGCGTCTTGATGACCCCGAGCCGTCCGCCGAGCGTTTCAGCACCTATTATGATGATCCGACCAAGGTCGGCGTCATTCTGACCTTCGTCTGGGCAGCCTTCGCCATGTTCGTCGGCGACTGGGTGGCCTGGCTGATGGTCGAGCCGACCTGGACGACAGACGGCGCCTGGTCGAGCTTCGGGCGCCTTCGGCCCGTCCACACCACGGGCGTCATCTTCGGCTTCGGCGGCAACGGGCTGATCGCCACCTCGTTCTACGTCATGCAGCGCACCTGCCGCGTGCGCCTGCCGGACCAGTTGAGCCCCTGGTTCGTGCTGATCGGCTACAACCTCTTCTGCCTGCTGGCCGTCACCGGCTACATGCTCGGCATCACCCAGTCCAAGGAATATGCCGAGCCGGAATGGTATGCCGATCTGTGGCTGGTGATCGTCTGGACCGTCTATTTCGTGCTCTATCTGCGCACGTTGGCGCGTCGCGAGGAGCCCCACATCTATGTGGCCAACTGGTATTACATGGCCTTCATTCTGGTGGTGGCGATGCTGCACATCGTCAACAATCTCGCCGTGCCGGTCTCCTTCCTCAGCGCCAAGAGCCATTCGCTGTTTTCCGGCGTGCAGGATGCCCTGACGGAATGGTGGTACGGTCACAATGCCGTGGCCTTCTTCCTCACGTCAGGCTTTCTCGGCATGCTGTATTATTACCTGCCGATCCGCGCCGGGCGGCCGATCTTCTCTTACCGCCTGTCGATCATCAGCTTCTGGGGTATCACCTTCATGTATATGTGGGTGGGGTCGCACCACCTGCATCACACGGCACTGCCGCAGTGGGTGCAGACGCTGGGCATGACCTTCTCGCTCGTTCTTCTGGTCCCCTCCTGGAGCTCGGCAGCCAATGCGCTGCTGACGTTGAACGGCGCCTGGCACAAGGTCCGGGACGATGCGACGCTGCGCTTCATGATGATCGCCGCCGTGTTCTACGGGCTCACCACCTTCGAGGGCTCGTTCATGGCGATCCGCTCCGTCAATGCGCTCTCCCACTACACGGACTGGACGGTCGGCCATGTGCATGCCGGCGCGCTCGGCTGGGTGGCCATGATCACCTTCGGGTCACTCTATGCCTCGATCCCCTGGCTGTGGAAGCGCGAGCGCATGTACTCCTCTGCCCTCGTGGAACTGCACTTCTGGCTCGCGCTCGCGGGGACGGCGGTCTACGTCTTCGCCCTCTGGAATGCCGGCATCATCCAGGGGCTGATGTGGCGCACCTATACCGAAAACGGCAATCTGGCCTACACCTTCCTCGATTCCGTCGTGGCCATGCGGCCCTACTACATCGCCCGCGCCGTCGGTGGGCTGCTGTTCCTGCTCGGTGCGCTGGCGGGCTGTCTCAACCTTTATCTCACGATCCGCTTTGCCGCACCGGCGCCGGAAGCCGCTTCGATGAAGCCGCTCCGCGGCGCGCTGGGCGATGCGGCCATACAGCCGGTGGAGTAGAGCATGTTCAAACTTCATTACAGGCTGGAACGACGGGCCATCGGCATGACGCTCGCCATCATCGCGGCCGCCAGCATCGGCGGCCTCGTGGAGATCGCGCCGCTCTTTACGATCGACCAGACCGTCGAGGCGGCACCCGACATGCGGGTCTATACGCCGCTGGAGCTTGCCGGCCGCAACATCTACATGCGCGAGGGCTGCTATGCCTGCCATTCGCAGATGATCCGCACCTTGCGCGACGAGGTGGAGCGGTACGGCCATTACAGCCTGGCCGTGGAGTCGAAATACGATCATCCGATGCTGTGGGGTTCGAAGCGCACGGGCCCGGACATCGCCCGCCTCGGCGGCAAGTATTCCGATGAGTGGCACGTCCGCCATCTCCTCGATCCCCGCGACGTCGTACCCGTTTCGATCATGCCCGCCTATGGCTGGCTGATGGAGAATGATCTGCGCGTCGACGACCTCTCCGACCAACTGGCGGCCCAACGCGCCGTTGGCGTTCCCTATACGCCGGACATGATCCGCAACGCCGCCAAGGACGCCTATGCGCAGGCCAGACCCGACACCGGACGGGTGAAGGAGCTGACGGCGCGCTATGGCGAGGCGACGACCGTCCGCGCCTTCGACGGCACGCCCGGTCGCCTGACCGAGATGGATGGGCTGGTGGCCTATCTGCAGATCCTCGGACGGCTGACCGATGCCGCCGGCAACGATAGCCTTGGCAAGGACCTGGAGTGACCATGGACCTCTCTCACGAAACAATGGTCTGGGCCGCCAAGACCTTCGGCCTCGTCTATCTGGTGATCCTGTCGATGGTGGTTGTCGCCTACACCTTCTGGCCGGCCCGCCAGAAGGAGTTCCGCGACGCATCCGTCGCGATCCTCAAGCGGGAGGACGGGCCATGGCGCTAGGTGAACGCGATCCGGTGACGGGTTACCTCACCACCGGGCACGAATGGAACGGCATCAAGGAACTCAACACGCCGGTGCCGCGCATCGTCTATGTGTTCCTGATCCTCACTACCGCCGTCGGCCTGATCTACTGGCTGCTGATGCCGGCGCTGCCGCTGGGCACCACCTATACGAAGGGTCTCCTGGGCTATGACGACCGCCAGGCTGTCAATCGCGATCTCGCCCGCATTGCCGCGGATCGGGGGCCTTGGCACGAGGCACTGGACCGGGAGGGTTACGCCGTCCTTGCGGCCGACGAAGCGGTGATGCAGGAGATCCGCGAGGCCGGCCACCTTCTCTTCGGCCAGAACTGCGCCGCATGCCACGGCATCCATGCGACGGGGAATGCCGGATTTCCCAATCTCGCCGCCGGCGCGCTGAATTGGGGTGACAGTTTCGAGGCCATGCAGGAAACCATCCGCGTCGGCGTCAATTCCGTCCACCCGGAAACCCGAACCGCGCAGATGCCGGCCTTCGGCCGGGACGGCATTCTCAGCCGAGGCGAAGTGGATGCGGTCGTCGCCTATGTTCACGATCTCGGCCGCGATGGAATCGCCGCCGCAAACCTTGCCCATCCCGACGGCGCAGAGACGTTCAGCGCGCAGTGTTCCGCCTGCCATGGCGAGGATGCCCGTGGCGATACCGAAATCGGCGCACCAAACCTGACCGACACGACCTGGCTCTATGGAGGCGATCTCCAGACGATCTTCAAGACCGTGTGGTACGGACGACAGGGCCAGATGCCCAACTGGGAGGCCCGTCTCGGCGCACGCAACGTCAAGCTGATGGCTGCCTATCTCGCCGACATCAGGGCGCGGACGCCATGAGCGCGTCAGCCGAAGCGGCAGAGAGCCGCGTCGTCGTGATCCTGGCCGTGGCGGGGCTGATCGCGCTCCTCTGCGCCGCCAATGCGCATCTCGTCTATGTCTCGCTCGCCTCGCAACCGGACTGCGTTCCCCATCGGCGGATCGGGGAGAGCCACGACAACCAAGCCTATGCCGCGGCCGCATCCGCCTGCAGCCCGCCCATACCCTCCGAGCAGCCGCGGAGTGACCGATGAACGATACCCTTCCGCAAGTCCTGCCGGCCGAACCCGCCAACGATCCCTGGGCGCGAAACCTGCCGACGAACGAGGCCATTCGCTGGCTGCGCAGCGGCTGGCGCGACCTGATGCACAGCCCCTACCTCAGCCTCTGCTACGGGCTTCTCGTTTGGATGTTCCTTGTCGGCGCCCTCTGGTCGCTGGTTGCCCACGGCGCCGACTACATCCTGTTTCCCGCATTGTCGGGCCTCATGGTGATCGGTCCGGTGCTTGCCATGGGTCTCTACGAGAAGAGCAAACGCCTGTCCCTCGGCCTGCCCGTGCGTCTCCGGGACATGATCTTCGTGCGGCCGGCCTCCGGCTATCAGGTGCTGTTCGCCGGTGTCCTGCTCTGCTTGCTGATGATGGTCTGGTTGAGGGCCGCCGTCATCCTGTATGCTCTGTTCTTCGGCCTTCTGCCCTTTCCGGGCCTCGCGCATCTGGTGCCTGTGCTGGTCCTGTCGCCGACCGGCTGGGCCATGCTGGTGGTCGGCAGCGCGGTCGGCGGCCTGTTCGCCGCCCTTTCCTTCGCCATCGGCGCGCTGTCGCTTCCCATGCTGCTGCAGGAGCATTCCGACGCCATGACGGCGATGGGCACCAGTCTTGTCCTCGTCTGGCACAATCTGAAGGTCATGCTGGCCTGGGCGGCGATCGTGTCGGCGCTCGTTGCGTTGAGCGCAGCGTTCGGCCTGCTACCGCTGATCGTGGTCTTTCCGGTTCTCGGGCACGGTAGCTGGCACAGCTACCGCGCGCTCAGGCCGCTCCCCTGAACGGGTCCGGGGAGCGCACCATGTCACTGACCCTCGATCGCACCGTCCCGCCCGCCGAGCGGGCGCGCGACCTGTTGTTCCACAGCCGCCATCAGGCCGGGCCGGGATCCCGCCGGCGGGCAGAGCTGGTCGTGCCGTCGATGCACTGCGGCGCCTGCATGCGGCGGGTGGAAACAGCACTGGCCGCGCTGCCGGGCGTGACCCTTGCAAGGGCCAATCTCTCGACGAAGAGGGTGGCTGTGGAATGGAGCGACGTCGGCCCGCCGCCGGCGCTGATCGAGACGCTGGACGGGATCGGCTTTCCGGCCCATGCCGCCGAACTGCCGGACAGGCAGTACGATGCGGATCTCCGGGTCCTGTTGCGTGCGCTCGCGGTTGCCGCCTTCGCATCCAGCAACATCATGCTGTTCTCATTTGCCGTGTGGTTCGGAGCCGATCCGCAGACGCGGCAGTATTTTCACCTGCTGTCCGGGCTGATTGCGCTGCCGGCCGTCCTCTATTCCGGCCAGGTCTTCTACCGTTCCGCCTGGCAAGCGCTTCGACATGGCCGCACGAACATGGACGTGCCGATCTCGATCGGCGTGACGCTGACCTTCGGTCTCAGCGTCTGGGAAACGGCGCAGGACGGGCCGCATGCCTATTTCGATGCCGCCGTTTCACTCCTCTTCTTCCTGCTGATCGGCCGCACCCTGGATCACCTGATGCGGGCGAGGGCACGCAGCGCCGTCGCCGGCATTGCCCAACTCGTCTCGCCCGCCGCCACCCTGGTCGAACCGGACGGAACGCGCCGGGACATTCCCCTGACGGAGGTGATGCCCGGGATGATGCTGGCCGTCGCTGCCGGGCAGCGTGTGCCCGTCGACGCACGCATCGACCGCGGCAGGTCGGAGGTGGACCGCGCGCTCGTCAGTGGTGAAAGCGCTCCTGTAGCCGTTTCGGTCGGCGACGAGTTGCAGGCCGGCGTGCTCAATCTAAGCGCACCGCTGTGTCTTGAGGCCTTGCGCCCCTCCAGCCAGTCCTTTCTGGCCGATATGACGCGGATGATGGAGGCGGCCGAATCCGGCCGTGGCCTCTACCGGCGCATCGCGGACCGCGCCTCGGCGCTCTATGCCCCGGTGGTGCATGCCGCGGCGGCCCTCACGCTCATCGGCTGGCTTGCGATCGGCGCCGATCTTTATCAGGCGCTGACCACGGCCATCGCCGTCTTGATCATCACCTGTCCCTGCGCGCTCGGGCTTGCCGTGCCGATGGTGCAGGTGGTGGCCGCCGGACGGCTGTTTCGCAGCGGTATCCTGATCAAGGACGGCAGCGCTCTGGAGCGGCTGGCCGAGATCGACACCGTGGTGTTCGACAAGACCGGCACCCTGACGATGGGCGTTCCCGAACCTGTTTGGACCGAGGCGGAGGCACGGGAGCAGGAGTCATGGCTGCCGCTCGCCGCCGGCATGGCCGCGCATTCCGGACATCCCTATTCCCGGGCCATCGCCGCCGCTTGTCCGAGCCCGGTTCACGTCGAACCCGAGACCGTGACGGAGCAGCCCGGCTCCGGACTCGAGGCGCGGATCGAAAGCGCCGTCTTCCGGCTTGGCCGCCCCGGCTGGGCGGCACCCGCGAACGCTGCCGGTCCGGAGGTCAGCGTCGTTCTCAGCCGCGACGCAGAGCCGCTTGGAAGCTTCCGCTTCCGCGAGCGGCTGCGTCCAGGCGCTGCGGACGCGATTTCGGATCTGAAGGCATGCGGGCTTGCCATCGAGATGCTGTCGGGGGATCGGCCATCCCCCGTGGCCGAGCTGGCGGCGCGTCTGGGGCTCGAGTTCCAGGCCGAAGCAATGCCGGCGGACAAGGTCCGACATCTGGAAGAGCGCAAGCGGCAGGGGCGCACGGTGCTGATGGTCGGGGACGGGTTGAACGATGCCGCGGCGCTTGCGAGCGCGCATGTCTCGATCGCGCCGGCTTCCGCATCGGATGTCGGTCGAACCGCGGCCGATCTGATCTTCCTTCACGAGACCCTTGCGGCCATTCCGCTGGCTCATCGCATTGCCTTGCGCAGTGCACGCCTGATCCGGCAGAACTTCGCGCTCTCCGTCGCCTACAATCTGGTGGCCGTGCCCGTCGCGGTCGCCGGCTTCCTGACGCCACTCTTGGCGGCCGTCGCGATGTCCACATCTTCACTGATCGTCGTCCTGAATGCGCTGAGACTGACGTCGTCACGGCGACCGGAGACGCAGGATGGCTGACGCACTGTTTCTCGTGCCGCTGGCGATCATCCTGAGCGCCACCGCGCTGGCCGCCTTTATCTGGAGCCTTGCGAGCAACCAGTACGAGGACCTCGCCGGCGCAGCCGAGCGCGTAATTCACGACGACCGGCAGCGCCCTCTTTCGTGATCATCAGGCGACGACGTCCCGTGCCAAGGCGTCGCCCGTCTGCTCGCGCGATGTGGATGCGAGTCGCCGCAGGATCATGAGCGGTATCCAGGGCGCGATCCGCCGTTGCTTTGCGCAAAGTCCTGCAGAACTCCACGCATCGGGCCAACGGCAGGCAAGCGTGCTTGCGAACCCCGGAGATGCCGACGTTCGCCTCGAAGACGCGGCGGTTCTCGGCGCAGAGGTCGGCGTCGCGCCGGTCCCGGGCGGGCCGGCGCGATGGATCGCGTTGGCGGGCGGCGCTCGTGATACGTCGACGGGCACGGGGTACCATGGGCCGGAAGCTGGCCGTCTGGTCTGGATCGGACAGAGAAGGTAGCTGCCATTTCAGTGTCCCATCGCCAGCGACGACTTCCGACCCGAAATCGCCGCCGCGCCGCACTGCCAGGGTGCTCGAAAGCCGACGCTCTACCCGAAACGTTGCGGCGTTCGAGTTTCTTGCGAGACGGCGCTCAGTCGCCAGCCTCAAGCTCGCCTTCTCCGATTCTTCGGAGTGGCGACGAAGGATCCAGCGAGGATCAGCGGGGCGGCGAACAGGAAAGCCCAATTCGGAACCTCGCCGAAGACGACGACGCCCGCGACGCCCGCCCAGAGGATCGAGAGATATTCGAAGGGCGCCAGCGCCGCGGCTTCGGCGTGACGGAACGACAGCGTCATCAGGATATGGGCGACGCCGCCGGCGACCCCCGCGCCGACCAGCAGCGCCGTTTGCGGCGCGTCGGGCATGACCCAGCCCGCGGGAAGGGTCATCAGACCGCCGACGGCCGACACGACCGCAAACCAGAAGGCGATCGCGCCCGCACTCTCGCCGGCCAGCGTCAGGCGGCGGACCTGGATCAACGCGCCCGCCGTCAGGAACGCCGTCGCAAGCCCGAGGATGAAGCCGAGGAGAACGCCCTCGGCGAAGGTTCCCGACAAGGCCGGCAGGCAGAACGCCGCGCCACCGGCCAACCCCAGGGCGACGCCGCCGATCCGCCGTCGGTTCAGGCTCTCGCCCAGGAGCGCCCATCCCAGAAGCGTCAGCATCACCGGCGCGAGATAGGACAGCAGCGCCGCCTCCGCGAAAGGAAGAAGGCGGATCGTGGCGAACGATGTAAACATCGCGCAGGCGCCGAGAAGCGAGCGGGCGACATGGCCGAACGGACGGCGGGTCGCCAAGCCCCGCGGGAAGTCGCCGGACCAGGCCAGGAACAGCACCAGGGGCACGAGCGCCACCGCCGACCGAAAGAAGACCACCTGCCCGAGCGCCACTGTATCGCCCAGGGCCTTGATGCAGGTTCCCATCGCCGCGAAGGCGAGTGTGGATCCGATGCGCAGGATGATCCCGAGGACTTCGCCGGAAGGACGGCTGCGCGGCTCCGCGCTGGCGGCGCTCATCGGCTGCCCGCTGAACTCTCAGGGCCGCAGAACCCAATGCTTGTCCCGACCATAGGCCTGACCGGGTCCCTCCGCCTCATGAGGGCTTGAACCCGATCAGCGATGCGATCGAAGTCGATCCGGGCGGGACAGCGAAGCGGCATGGGATCATGCCGCGGTCTTGTCGACGACGAGGTACGGCCGCCCCCGCGAGCAGGTCTCGACGCGTGCCTCGACGCGATAGATCTCGCGCAGCATCGTCGGCGTGATGACCTCGGCCGTCGCGCCGCCCGCCCGCATGCGTCCATCGGCGATGACGATCGTATGCGCGCAGTAGCGCAGCGCATGATTGAGGTCGTGCAGCGCGATCAGCACCGCCATGCCCGTCTCTCCAGCGCGCCGCTGCATGAAGTCCAGCACCTCGATCTGGCGGTAGAGATCGAGCGCAGAGGTCGGCTCGTCCATCAGGAGCACGTGCGGCCTGCGCACCAGGGCCTGGGCGATCGAGACGAGTTGGCGCTGGCCGCCAGACAGCTCGCCGAGACCGCGAAACGACAGCTCGCCGATCTGGAGCGCGGCGAGGATCGCGTCGATCTCCGCGAGTTCTTCGTCGGCCACTCGCCAGCCGGATCCCTGCTTGGCTGCGAGGAGCACGGACTCGTAGACGGTTAGAACTGCGTTCCCGCCCGTGTCCTGGGGCATGTAGCGGACGGCATCCTCACCCTTCGCACCGGTCAGGTGAACCGTTCCCGGCCCCGCGACGAGCCCCGCGATGCGCTTGAAGAGGGTCGACTTGCCGGCCGCGTTAGGTCCGATCACCGCCGTCAGCGATCCGCCGGGCAGCGTGCCGGTTTGGACGTCGGAGAGGATCGTGCTCCGACCGTATCGGGCGCCGAGGCCTTCGAGGGCGATCGCTACCATGCGCGTTTCCGGCTCGTGAAGATCAGCAGGAAGAAGAAGGGAACGCCGACCAGCGCGGTGATGACTCCGATCGGCAGGATCGCGCCCGGCAGCAGCGTCTTGGACACGACCGACGTCACCGAGAGGAGCAGGGCTCCGCAGAGCACCGAGGCGGGCAGGAAGAACCGCTGGTCCTCGCCGACGAGCATGCGCGCCATGTGCGGGCCGACCAAACCGACGAAGCCGATGGTTCCGACGAAGGACACGGGGATCGCGGCCAGAAGGCTGACCGTCATCATGGTGGTCAGGCGCAGGCGCCGCACGTCGACGCCGAAGCTCGCCGCCTTGTCCTCGCCCAGGCGCAGCGCCGTGAGCGACCATGCCTGGCGAGCGAAGAGGGGGAGGGTAACGACGAGAACGAGCGCCGTGATCGCGACCTTGCCCCAGGTGGCCTTGGTAAGGCTGCCCATGGTCCAGAAAACGACGGCAGCAAGCGCCTGCTCGGAGGCGAGGTATTCGAGCAGCGACAGGAGCGCGTTGAAGGTGAAGACCAGCGCTATGCCGAGCAGCACGATCGTCTCCACCGTGACGCCGCGCATGGTGGAGGCGAAGTGAATGAACATCGCCGCGGCCATGGCCATCAGGAAGGCGTTGATCGGCACCATGTAGGTGATCGCGACAGGCAGAATGGCGGTGCCCATGACGAGCGCCAGCGCAGCCCCGAAGGATGCCGCGGCCGAGATGCCGAGCGTGAAGGGGCTGGCCAGGGGATTGGCCAGGATCGTCTGCATCTGCGCACCCGCGACTGACAGCGACGCGCCGACGGTCACCGCCATCAGGGCGATCGGCATGCGAATGTCCCACACCACGACCCGAAGCTGGTCGCTGACCGCCGACGCGTCGAACAGGGCGTCGAGGACCTGCCGGATTGTGTAGTTCGCCGGCCCGAGCGCCATGTCCACGCAGACACTGACGCAGAGCGCGACGAGAAGTGCGCCGAGGAGCGCGATACGGCGAAGGGCGAGAGCGCGATAGCGCTCCCGACCATCCATCGTTGCCACGCTTGGTGCGATCACGCTCATTCCTTGTCCGTCAGCGACACGAAATAGCCGGGCTTGTAGTCCAGCGGCAGGAAGCGGGTGTGCAATTCCTTGAACGTCGCCTCCGGGTCGAGATCGCGGAAGAGTTCGGGATGCAGCCACTTGGCGATCTCCTGGATCGCGACGAACTGGTAGGGGTTGTTGTAGAACTGGTGCCAGATGGCATGGAATTCGCCGTTCTTGACGGCCTTGGTTCCGGTGAAGGCGGCGCGCTTGGTGAGCGCCTCCAGCTTCCGGCGCGCTTCGGCCTCGTCCGCGCCGTAGCCGACGCCCACCCAGGCGCCGCCCGGGACGTAGGCACCCCAGTTGCCGCCGGTGACGATGACCTGGTCGGGGTCCGAGGCGATGATCTGCTCCGGGTTCACCGTTCCGAACGTGCCGGGGATGATGTCCTTGGCGAGGTTCCGGCCGCCGGCGATCTCGACCATCTTGCCGAAGTTCTCGTCGCCGAAGCTCATGCAGCAGTCTTCGGAGTAGCCGCCGGCGCGCTCCATGAAGACCAGCGGGGCTTCGGGCTTCTCCCTCGCCAGGACGTCAGTCACCGCCGCGATGTTCCGGGCACGGAAGTCGATGAACTCCTTGGCAACCTCCTCCTTGTCGAACAGCTTGCCGATGAGGCGCATCGAGGGCTCGGTGTTGACCATCGGCTTCTCGCGGAAGTCGACGTAGACGAGCGGGATGCCGACCTTGGCCAGCGTCTCGATATAGCCTGCCTCTTCGGTCGCCGTCTTGGCGTCGACGTTCATCAGGATCACGTCGGGCCTGAGCGACACGGCCTGCTCGACGTCGAAGGTGCCGTCCTTCATGCCGCCGAAGGTCGGCAGCTTGGCGATCTCCGGATATTTCGCGAGATAGGCCGCATAGGTCTCGGGATCGGCCTTTCCGAGATCGTCGCGCCAACCGACGATGTGTTGGAAAGGCGCCTCGCGATCGAGCGCCGCCACGAAGTAGATCTGACGACCCTCGCCGAGGATGACCCGCTGGACGGGCGCCTCGACCTGGACCTTGCGACCGGTCACATCGGTGACTGTCACGGTTTCGGCTAGGGCCGTGGTGACCACAAACGGCAGACAGGCGACTGCAGCAAGCATTGCGCGACGGACGATCCGCATCCCAAACCCCCTTGGTGGACGACGCGGCCTCTTACAAATAGTGGAGTATTGTGGTCAACAATTATCATTGAGAAACGTTCAAGAGTGGATTGGACATGACGGACGGTGCGGCGAGGCGGAGCAATTACGGCCTTCGAGATGAGATCCAGGCGTTCTGGTCCGAACGTGCAGCAACCTTCGACGAGTTTCCCGGACACGAGATTTTTTCCGAAGCCGAGCGTCGCGCCTGGCACGCACTTCTGACGCGCCATCTCGGACCGGCCGGGGAGCGGACCGCGCTCGATCTCGCCTCGGGCACTGGCGTGATGTCCCACCTTCTCGACGATCTCGGTTTCCGCGTGACGGGGCTGGACTGGTCCGAAGCGATGCTCGCCCGCGCCAAGGCGAAGGCTGCCGCCCGCGGCCGCCGGATCGATTTTCGTCTGGGAGACGCCGAGCGCATTCTGGAAGCCGATTCCAGCTTCGACGTTCTCGTCTGCCGGCACCTTGTGTGGACGCTGGTCGACCCCGCGGCCTGTTTTCGCGAGTGGCTGCGTGTCATTCGACCCGGCGGCAGCCTGCTCATCGTGGACGGCGATTTCGTCCGCCTCAGTTTCGCGGAGCGTGTCATTGCCCGCATTGAAACCCTCGCGCGGCGCTGGGCTGCGTCCGGCGCTTCTGCGCCCTCCCTTGTGCCTGAACTTTCCGAATGGCACCGGAGCATTCTGTCCCGTGTTTACTTCCACGACGGGGCGAGGGCGGACAGCATCGCGGCCATGCTGGCGCAGACGGGGTTCGTCGACATCCGCATTGACACGCGTCTGGGAGACATCCACCGCGCGCAGGCGCGAAACATGCCGTTTGCAAAAGGGCTGGCAAGGCAGATACAGCACCGCTACGCGATCAGGGCGGTGAAGGTCGCGCCGTGAATTCAACACGGTGGCGTGCGGAAGGCGCCACTTCGGTCGACCATTGGCAAGCTTTACGACCCTCGCCGCCAGAGGCGGACGGGCAGGGTACCACTCCAAGGCAGAGATACGCTCGTTGCGCTGAGCGCGATCCGGGGCCCGCGCCATGCTGAGACCGTGCAACATCAACTGACGGATGACAGTCGACCGCGATCACGGCGACGACCGACGCCGGCATCCGAAACCCTTCCCCTGGCCGACCGTTCAGCGGCAATCCGCACAACCCGAACGTCGACAATCCGCAAGAAGAGCGAAAGCTCGAAGACCCGTGCGGCGACCATCGGGGCGGTGTTTCGGGCTGTGGCCAGTGGTCGACGCGGTTTGCTCGGATTCCCCATGAACCCTTGACGCCGTCGATGGGCGGAAACTCTTCACGCAACCTCCACCGATCCTGGGCACTGCGGCGACCTTTGCGCAGTAGGCACCTGCGAAACAGGAGGCCGCTCATGATCGTCCGAAATTTCTTCATCCTCTGCATCGTCGTCGGTGTCTTCGCAGTGCTGTTCTCCAACCTCGTGATCTACCAGCAGAAACACCACGATATCTCGCGCTTCGACGAACCGTTCTGGCTGCGGTGACGCCGGGCCCGGCAGGACGCTTCATGGGACGTGCCGGTCCTGAGGCAACCGGGATGCGGCTGCATGGGTCCTCGAAGACCTCTGGCTTTCCGGCGGCGGACCGCTCCCGACAGGCGCGGAGACACCCCCCGAGGTGGTCGGACCCTTGGCCATCCTCTGCGTCCTGAGCACCGCGGAGGCCGTCCTTCCGGAAGATCAAATCTTACCCACGTAATATCCTTGCAAAGACCGCGCGCGCATCCTGCCCCGCCTTCCCACGATCCAGATCGCGAGTGCGGTCGCCAGTGTCAGGGCGGCGGCCAAGGCGATGACGGCGATGACGGCCTGGTCGAACGCGGCGAAGGCGGCCTCACGCAGCGCGTCGGCCTCGGCTTCCGGCAGGGTCGCAGCTGCTGCCAGCGCCTCGTCGAGGCTGTCGAGGATCGTGAGCGGAACACTCGATCCGGCGGGGACCGCGAGCGACGCGCCGTAGACGGCCGTCAGTACGCTCCCCAGGATCGCGATGCCGATCGCGCCGCCGAGCTCGAAGGACACCTCCTCGATCGAGGCGGCCATGCCCGCCCGGTCGGCCGGGGCGCTCGCCATGATGACCCCGGAGGCGGCAGTCATCGTGGCGCCGAGGCCGGATCCAAGGAGGGCGAAGCCGGGAATCTGCCATAGGAGGGGCGCGTCGTAGCTGAGCCCCGACAGGGCGAGGCCGACGCCGGCCAGGAACAGACCGCCCCAGAGGAGGTTCATCGCCCCGAGCCGAGGCGCCAGGGCGCCAGCGATCGGCCCCGTCACGAGGGCCGCAAGCGGGATGGGCAGGATGAAGAGACCCGCCTCTAGCGGCATCAGGCCTAGGACGACCTGAAGGCGCAGGGACAGGACGAGCTCGAAGCCGATCAGCGACAGCATCGAGACGAGCGCGGCGGTGACGCCCGCCGAGAAGCCATGATCCCGGAACAGCGAGAAGTCGATCAGCTTGTGCGTCAGGTGATCCTGGCGCCGCTTGAAGAGGACGAAAGCGGCGAGCCCGATCGCGAGCGTCAGGGCTGCATGGCTCAAGGACGCGTCGCGCTTGGCGACCTCCTTCACCGCATAGGCGAGCGCCACGAGACCGATCAGCACCTGCACCGATCCGACGAGGTCCCACGGGCGCGCGGCCTGGCCCGGGCGGCTCGGCATCAGCCATGCTGCCAGCCCCAGCGCGAGCACGACGACCGGCACGTTGATGAGGAAGACCGCGCCCCACCAGAAGTGTTCCAGAATCAGGCCGCCGAAGACCGGACCGAGCGCCGCACCGCCGGAGGCGACGGCAGCCCAGACGCCGATGGCGAAGGATCGCTCCCCCTCGTCCTCGAAGGTCAGCCGGATGATCGAAAGGGTTGCCGGCATCATCGCCGCGGCGCCCACGGCGAGGAGCACGCGGGCCGCGATCAGCATGGCCGGGCTCGGGGCGAAAGCCGCAAGGAGCGAGGCCACGCCGAAAACGGCGAGGCCCGTCAGGAACAGGCGCTTGTGGCCAAGTCGGTCCCCGAGAGTGCCGAGACCGGGCAGGAGGCCCGCCATGACCAGTGGATAGGCGTTGACGATCCAGAGCTTCTGAGAGGCCGAGGCAGACAGCGCTGCCGTCAGTCGCGGCAGGGCCACGCAGAGGACGGTGACGTCGATGGTGATGAGGAGCAGGGCGCTGGACAGGATCGCCAGCACCAGCCAGCGGTTCCTGGTGGGGGTCGTGGTCATGACGAAGGCCTTCAATTCATGGAATCGGCACGGGCCACCGAAGGTGCCTACATGCTGCGCTTTTTCGGCCTCATGGACATCGACGAGGCCGAATGGCGCGACATGTTCGCGGACATTGCCGCCCTCGTGACGCCCACGGACGGCACAGCCGGAAGCTGATCGTCTTGCTGATGCCTATGCCGTGACCTGTGCCCCGCGACCCTCCCGGACGAACACCATCTCGAACAGGGCGCCGCCGCTCGGCGACGGACGGTAGCGCACGCATCCGCCGTGCGCCTCGACGATCGCCCGCACGACCGACAGGCCGAGCCCGCTGCCACCGGGTTCCCGCGACCGGGCCGGGTCGCCGCGCATGAACGGTTCGAACATGCGGGATGCCATGTCCGGCGGCAGACCCGGCCCCTCGTCGGCGACGCCGAGCACCGCTTCGCCGCCATGCCGCCTCAGCGAGATCGTGATCGCGCCGCGAAGCGCATGGCGCCGCGCATTGCTGACGAGCGCCAGAAGGGCCTGACGGATCCGCGTCGCGTCGAGGTCGACGGTCACGTCGGCAAGGTCGAGAACGAGGGTGAAGCCGTCGGCTTTCAGATCGGGAGCGAGGAGTTCGGCCATCTGGGCGACCTCCTCTGCCAGACGGACGGGCGCGATCCGCAGGTCGAGATGTCCGCTGTCGGCAAGCGTGACGGTCCGCAGCTCTTCGACCAGCCGCGCCAGGCTGTCCACCTGAAGGACCAGCGCACGAAGCAAGCGCTCGTCCGGCTCGAAGACGCCGTCGATCATGCCCTGGAGACGGCCTTTCAGGATGGTGAGCGGGGTGCGCAGCTCGTGTGCGATCGTGGCGTTCCAGCGCGCCATGTCGGCGGCCATGTCCTGGAGACGCTGTGCCATGGTGTTGAAGTCGTCGATCAGTTCGGAGGTCTCCCCCAGCGAGCGATCGCCGGGCGGAACCCGGGCCGACAGGTCGCCGTCGGCGATGCGTCGGGCACTCTCGGCCAGCGTTTCGAGGGGCTCCAGAATGCGGCGGGCGAGGCGCAGCGCGACCGCGGCGGCGAGCGGCAACGCGACCAGGATCAGCGCGCCGAGAACGGCGAGGTCGATCCCGGTGAGCCCCTCCTCGGCCGTCTCGGGCAGCGGATAGAGGGCGATGATCGCCATGTAGGCGAGATAGGTGCCGAAGAAGACGAGAAGCCCGACCGCCACGGTGATGGCGGACATGGCGAGGAGGATCTGGCGGCTGAGGCCGTCGCGCAACCTCATGCGGTCACGCCGTCAGCCGGTAGCCGACGCCGCGCACGCCCGGCAGGAGGCCGGCGGCGCCCGCTTGCTCCAGCTTCTTGCGCAGCTTGCTGAGATGGCTGTCCACCGTGCGGTCGAGCGCGTCCGAGCCCGGCAGGCAGGCGTCCACCAGCTCGCTCCGGGTGAACACCTTCGTCGGGCTGCGCGCCATGTGGGCGAGAATGCGGAACTCGGTCAGCGTCAGCGCGAGGGGCGCATCGCCGAGGCTCGCCTGGTAGGCGTCGAGATCGATCGAGAGTTCCCCGACCCGCAACACGCCCGCCGCGCTCGCCAAGCCCGAACGGCGCAGCACCGCCTTCGCCCGCGCCACGACCTCGATCGGGTTGAACGGTTTCACCACGTAGTCGTCCGCCCCGATCCGCAGTCCCTGCAGGCGGTCGATGTCCTTGTCGAGCGCGGTGATCATGATGGCGGGCGTCGAGCCCCGGCGGCGCAGTTCGGCCAGCACCTCCCATCCATCGAGGCGCGGCATGGTGACGTCGAGAAGCACGAGGTCGGGCTTCAGCGCGAGGTGGAGGTCGAGCGCGGTGCGACCGTCCCGTGCCTTGACCGTGCGGAAGCCCTCGCGCACGAGATAGGCGTCGAGAATGGCGCAGATCTCGTCGTCGTCTTCGGCGATCAGGACAAGGGCTGTCATGGCGGGCGTTCTCCTCGGCCCTTGGATGCCATCCGGCACGGAGCCCGTCGAGCGCCCCGATGCGTCCTCCACGAACGCGCAACATTTCCTCCACACGACGCCAATGCTGCGGGCGAATAGGAGCGGCGTCGCACCGACGCGGCGAGACCGTTGCCATGGAACCCCCGCGATGTCGATCCTGCGCCGCCTGCCGCTCCCTGTCCTTCTCGGCGCCGCCGCGATGCTGCTCGGGGCCTGCACGAAGGAGGAGACCGGCGGGGCGCCGGCGGACCTTTCCGCCGATCCTCCGCACGTCGCCGTGGTCACGGTCGAGCCGCGGCGCCTGGTGGTCACCGATGAGTTGCCTGGCCGCGTCGCGGCGCTGCGCACGGCCGAGATCCGCCCGCAGGTCACCGGCATCGTCCAGAAGGTGCTGTTCACCGAAGGCTCCGAGGTGACGGCCGACCAGCCGCTGTTCCAGATCGACCCCGCCCCGCTCGCCGCCGACGTCGAAGCGGCGAGCGCCGTTCTCGCGCGGGCGGAGGCCGACCTTCTCAACGCGAACCTCAAATACGAGCGTGTCCAGGCGCTGTCGGCCGCGCGCACGGCGAGCGCCGCCGCGCTGGGCGACGCCACGGGCGCGCTCGCCCAGGCCAAGGCGAGCGTCGCCGAGGCGACGGCCAACCTGACGCGCCGCAGGCTGGAGCTCGCGCACGCCACCGTTCGAAGCCCGGTCGCCGGGCGGATCGGCCAGGCTCTCACCACCGAGGGTGGCCTCGCCTCGGTCGGCGGCGCGACGGCGCTTGCCGTCGTCCAGCAGCTCGACCGCGTCTATCTGGACGTGCGCCAGCCCTCGATCCGCCGCGAGGCTCTGGAGGACATGGTGGCGAGCGGGCGCAGCGAGGAGGCCGGCACGCTGGCCGTCGACATCCTGACGATCGCGGGCAAACCCTACGAGTTTCCCGGCAAGGTCCTGTTCTCCGAAAGCACGGTCGATCCGGGCACCGGAAGCATCGGCCTCAGGGTCGAAGTGCCCAATCCCTATCGCCAGCTTTTGCCCGGCATGTATCTGCGCGCCAAGGTGCCGAGCGCCGTCTATCCCGCAGCGCTCACTGTGCCGCAGCAGGCGGTTCAGCGGGACGCCTCGGGCAAGCCGCAACTGACGATCCTGGCGCCCGACAACACCGCTACCCGCCGGGCGGTCGAGCTCGGTCCCCTGGTCGAGCGGCAATACGTGATCCTGTCCGGTCTTTCTGCCGGGGAGACCGTCCTCGTCGAGGGGCAGGATCGCGCCCAGCCGGGCCGTCCGCTCGCCCCCGATCCCTACCGGCAAGCCGCATCCCCGACCGAAGGCTGAAAGCTCTCCCATGCCGCAATTCTTCATCGACCGGCCGGTCTTCGCCTGGGTCGTCGCGATCTTCATCACACTGGCGGGTCTTGCCGCGATCCCGCAGCTTCCCGTCTCGCGTTTTCCGGTGATCGCGCCGCCGAGCATCAGCATCAATGCGACCTATACCGGCGCCGGCCCGCAGACCGTCGCCGACAGCGTGGTCGCGCCGATCGAGCGCGAACTGACGGCGGTCAAGAACCTCCTCTACTTCGAGTCTTCGGCGGACGCATCGGGCAATGCCAGCATCACCGTGACCTTCAAGCCCGGCACCGATCCGGAGATGGCCCAGATCGACGTGCAGAACCGCCTGAAGGCCGTCGAGCCGCGGCTGCCCGAGCCCGTGCGCCGCGCCGGCCTCTCGGTCGAGGCCGCCTCGTCCGGCTTCCTGATGATCGTGACGCTGCGCTCCGAGGGCGGCAAGGTGGCCACGCTGGCGCTCGAGGACTATCTCGCGCGGGGCCTGTCGCCCGAGCTGAAGCGGGTGGCGGGCGTCGGCCGAGTCCAGTCCTTCGGTTCGGAGGCAGCGATGCGCGTCTGGGTCGACCCCGCCCGCCTCGTGTCCTATGCGGTCTCGATGGCCGAGATCGTCCAGGCGATCCAGACGCAGAACGTCCAGGTGGCGCCGGGGCGGCTCGGCGAGGCGCCGACCGTTCCCGGCCAGGCGGTCAGCGTGCCGCTGACCCTCAGCGGCCAGTTGGAGACGCCCGAGGAATTCTCCGCCATCGTTCTGCGCTCCGACCCGGACGGCTCGAAGCTGACGCTCGGCGACGTGGCGACGGTCGAGGTCGGTCCGCAGACCATGGGCTTCTCGATCTTCGACGACGGCAAGCCCGCGACGGCCGCCGCCATCCAGCTTTCGCCCGGCGCCAACGCCGTCAGCACCTCGGAGGGCGTGCGCGTCCGCCTCGCCGAACTCGCTCCCTCGATGCCGGAGGGCATCTCCTATGCCATCTCCTACGATACCGCCCCCTTCGTGAAGCTCTCGATTGCCAAGGTCGTCCAGACGCTCGGCGAGGCGATGGCGCTGGTGTTCCTGATCATGCTCCTGTTCCTCCAGAAGGTGCGCTACACGCTGATCCCGGCGATCGTCGCGCCGATCGCGCTCCTCGGCACTCTCGCGGTGATCTGGGCGATCGGATACTCGGTCAACGTGCTCACCATGTTCGGCATGGTGCTGGCGATCGGCATCATCGTGGACGACGCGATCGTCGTGGTGGAGAATGTCGAGCGCCTGATGGCGAGAGAGGGCCTCTCACCGCGCGAGGCGACGCGCCGTGCCATGCGCGAGATCACCGGCGCAGTGGTCGGTATCACCCTTGTCCTGACGGCGGTCTTCCTGCCCATGGGCCTTGCGACCGGCTCGGTCGGGGCGATCTACCGGCAGTTCACGGTCTCGCTCGCGGTGTCGATCCTGTTCTCGGCCTTTCTGGCCCTCAGCCTGACGCCCGCGCTCTGCGCCACGATCCTGAAGCCGGTCACGGCCCATCACAAGCGCCGGGGCTTCTTCGCCTGGTTCAACCGGGGCTTCGATCGGCTGACGGGTCGCTACGTCACGTGGGTCGGCTGGCTGGTGAAGCGAGGCGTCCGCGTCATGCTGGTCTACGGCGCGATCGTCGGCGCGCTGGCGATCGGCTTCGGCACGCTGCCGACCGCCTTCGTGCCCGACGAGGATCAGGGCACCTTCATGACTTCCTTCACCCTGCCGGCGGACGCGACGGCCGAACGCACGCGCAAGCTGGTGGAGCGTTACGACGCTCATGTCGCGACGCGCCCCGACATCGCGGGCAACCTCTCGATCATGGGCTTCGGCTTCTCCGGCTCGGGATCGAACGCCGCCATGGCCTTCACGAGCCTGAAAGACTTCGGCGATCGGACCGGCAGCACGGACGCCGAGGTCGAGGCCGCAACGCGGGCGATGGCGGAAGTGAGCGAGGGCGAGGTTCTCGTGATGAAGCCGCCGGCCATCGAGGAGCTCGGCACGACCTCGGGCTTCGCCCTGCACCTCGTGGACCGGGCGGGCCGCGACGCGGCGGCGCTGCGGGCGGCGTCCGAGACGCTGGTGGATCTCGCGGCCAAAAGCGCGCTCCTCCAGAACGTGCGCGTCGGCGGCCTGCCGAGCGGCCCGACGGTGAAGCTCGACATCGACCGGCAGAAGGCCGGGGCGCTGGGCCTGTCCTTCTCCGCCATCACCGACGCGCTCGGCGCGGCCATGGGCTCGACCTATGTCAACGACTTCCCGCGCGCCGGCCGCCTCCAGGAGGTCATCGTGCAGGCGCGGGCGGAGGACCGGATGCAGGTCGAGGACGTCCTCAAGCTTCACGTGCGCAACGACAAGGGCGGCATGGTGCCCCTCTCGGAGGTGGTGACGCCCGAATGGTCGCTCGGACCGCTGCAACTCAACCGCACCAACGGCTATCCCTCGCTGAGCATCTCCGGCGATGCCGCGTCCGGCGTGTCGAGCGGTGATGCCATGAACGAGATGGAGCGGCTCGCCGCCGCGCTTCCCGGAGGATTTGCCGTGGAATGGGTCGGCCAGTCCTTTCAGGAGCGCCAGTCGGGCGCCGAGGCGCCGATCCTCCTCGCGGCCTCCTTCGTGGTCGTCTTCCTCGTTCTCGCGGCTCTCTACGAAAGCTGGGCGATTCCGCTTTCGGTCATGCTCGTGGTGCCGCTCGGCATCGTCGGCGCCGTGGTTGCGGTGCATCTGAGGGGGTTGGAGAACGACGTGTTCTTCAAGGTCGGGCTCATCACGCTGATCGGCCTGTCGGCCAAGAACGCGGTCCTGATCGTCGAGTTCGCCCGCAAGCTGCGGGGCGAGGGCATGAGCCTGGCGGAGGCGGCGGTCGAGGCGGCGCGCCTGCGCCTTCGCCCGATCGTCATGACCTCGCTCGCCTTCACGCTCGGCATCGTGCCGCTCGTGATCGCCAGGGGCCCGAGTTCGGAGACGCAGAATGCGCTCGGCACCGGCCTCTTCGGCGGCATGATCTCGGCCACCGTCCTCGCCGTCCTGTTCGTGCCGGTCTTCTTCGTCCTCGTCATGCGCCTCGCCGAGCGCAAGGCCAGGGATCCGATCGAGCCGAGCCCGGTGCCCGCCGTGGCATGACCGTCCAGCCCAAAGGCGATCCCGGCCGAGGCCGGGATCGCGTCCGCGACCTCCAATGCCTCTTCACCATCCCGGAGACCTTCGATGACCGCCATTCCGACCGCCGGCCGCATCACTCTCGACATCGCGACGCAGGCCGACCTGCCGCGCTTCCGCCAGGATCTTCAGGACGCCTTCGCGATCGCCGCGGTGGAAACGTTCGGATCGGTCGACGGCGGACCGATCCCGCCCGACGAAGACATCGTCGCTTCCTTCGAGGCGCCGAACGCCGTGGTCCACCGTATCCTCGAAGACGAGCGCTGGGTCGGCGGTGCGATCGTCTCGATCGACGCCGAAACGCGGCACGGCTCGCTCGACTTCTTCTATGTCAGCGTCGGCGAGATCGGCCGCGGCATCGGCCGCAAGGCCTGGAGCGCGATCGAGGCGGCGTATCCCGACACGAAGGTCTGGACGACCCACACGCCGTACTTCGAGAAGCGCAACATCCACTTCTACGTCAATGTTTGCGGCTTCCACATCGTGGAGTACCATCACGCCGGCCATCCCGACCCGAACCGTCCGGATGAGCCGGTCCTGCCCGGCGACGACGGAATGTTCCGCTTCGAGAAACGACTCGAGTGCCGCGAAGGTGTCGCGCCTTCGTCCGATCTCGTGGATCACGCTCTCAAGACAGACGGTCCGCTTTCCACCCGGTGAAGCGATCCGAACGGCCGCGACAGTATCTCAGAAGCGGCCGTCCCGGACCGTCCGGGGGATCGGCAGGTGTTACACCTCGGTTCCCTCATGAAGCGTCAGCGCGTGCCCACCTGGCTGCGAGATAACTCGCTTGCTTCCAGAACACCCTCCGACACTCCGCCTCACATCTTGCCGGCTGAGTCCCGGGTCCCGAAGGCGGCCGTTGTCCAATGCGGCAGGGACGGATCGCCGCCGCGAACGCTCGATCCAGAGAGGCAGCAGTTGTCCGAGGGATTTGCGTTTGGATGCTCGTGCTGATGTTCGCTCTGCACGGCGTCGACGGTCATGCTCGATCGATTGACAGCCCGCAAGGCCACCGTCACCAAGCGCGACCTTGCGCAGAAGAAGCAGATCATCCCATATCACGCAGCGAGCAGCGCGAGGCCGGCATGCGAGACTCCAAGCGTGACATCCCGACCAGCCACGAGATCCCGGCAACCCACGAGGCGATGGTCTGGGGCTATATCGACGCCGCGACGCCGCCGATCCTGCGCGTGGCGTCGGGCGACATCGTGACGCTGCACTCGTTTCCGGCCGGCGGCGCCGAGATCCTCCCCGAGCAGCGCGAACTGGTGCCGGACGCCTATCGCGAAGCGATCGAGGCACTGCCGCAGGGGCCCGGGCCGCACTTCATCACCGGCCCCGTCTATGTCGAAGACGCGGCGCCCGGCGACGTGCTGCAGATCGATATCCTGGAGACCAGCGTCTGGATGGACTGGGGGTTCGTGGCGATCCTCCCGCTTCTGGGAACGCTGCCCGACGCCTTCACCGAATACGAGACCGTACGGCCGACCATCGACCGGGAGCGCCAGGTCTGCATCATGCCGTGGGGGACACAGATCCCGCTCGATCCGTTCTTCGGCATCATCGCGGTTGCACCGCCGCCGGCATGGGGGCGCTGCGGCTCGCCGGTGCCGCGGATTTTCGGCGGCAACATGGATAACAAGGAACTGCGGCCAGGAACGACGCTCTACCTCCCGGTCTTCAACGAGGGGGCCCTGTTCTATGCCGGTGACGGGCATGGAGTTCAGGGAGATGGCGAGGTCTGTCTCACGGCCCTCGAAACCGGGTGCAGCGGGACGTTTCGCCTGACGGTGCGCAAGGACCTCGATTTCGACCGGCCCTTTGCGGAGAACAAGACCCATCTCATCGCGATCGGCCTGAACGAAGACCTCGACGATGCCGCCAAGGAGGCGGTCGCGGAGATGGTGAAGCACGTCTGCAAACGGACGTCCCTGACCCGCAACCAGGCCTACATGCTGATTTCGCTCGCGGGCAATCTCAGGGTCACGCAACTCGTGGATGGCAACAAGGGCGTCCACATGATGCTGGAGAAGTCCCTTCTCTGAAGCTTCGGCGCGGTCGGTCGGCCGTGGCACCGAAGTTGCTTCGCTGCCTCGTCGGGGGGTGGCCTGCCCCGTTGGGCGCCGCCCCGCTTCGAGAGGTCGAGGGATGAGAAGGACGAACCACACCGATTTCGAGATCCTGACGCTGCTGCGAGAGGCGGAGGAGGGGGTGCCGATCGAGGAGATCTGCAGCTCCGCCCATGTCTCGCAACGAACCTTCTATCGCTGGCGAAAGCGGCTGGGGGGCCTGAAGCCGGAGGCCCTCCAGCGCCTGCAGACGCTCGAGCGCGAGAACCAGAATCTGCGCATCCTTGTCGGACGGTTGAAGCCGAAGAATCCCGAGGGAGTCTGGTCCGGCTGGCTGGAGCGCGGCGCTGCGCCTGCAACGCCCGGATCCCAGCATGATCGTCCGACGGCGGAGGCTGCGAGTGGGTCGATCCCGCGGCAGGGGCGTCACTGCGGTTCGGGCCACTCGGCCGGCCGCTTCGCCAGCTTGCGCGCCGGCCGTTGCTGATCGCGGAGGGCGACGAGGCCTCGCTCGGTGCGAGTGCGGCCGTGGGGCGATGAACGTCGTGCCGGGAACGCCCCCGGCGTCCGGCGTCCTTGCTGCCCGACCGCTGGGCGCCCTGCCTCGCAAGCGGGCATTCGGGACCGTCGAGCGAGCGCGACAGGGGTTGGCGGGCAGTGGGTCTCCCGCCTCATACCGTCGGCCACGCTCTTGGACCGGCGCAAAGGGTGCCGCCCAAGCGCCGCCCGGGCTTGAAACCAGTGGTTCGGGAGTCAGGCTCCCGGGCCACTCGCATCGCTCGTCAGAACGCCGCCAGGATCTTCTTCGCCACGGTGCAGACATAGGTGTATTTGGGGTTGACGACCTGGGTGCAGCGCGCCTCGGCGATCTGGCCGAGCAGCATATAGGCCTCGGGCGCGGGGATGCCGTAGTCGTCCTCCAACCAGTAGATCATCTCCTCGAAGGCGATGCGCATGGCGTCCTCGAGAGGGCGGGCGCAGGCGATGGTGCCGATGTGGGTCGGTGTTTCGAAGCGCGGCCAGGTCAGGCGCTCCGGCGCCTTCGCCAAAGAGACCCGAACCGTCAGCACGGTGGCGATCTCGATCGCCCCCATGCCGTTGCATTCGCCGTCGCCCTGGATCGCATGGCAATCGCCGAGAAACAGGTGTGCGCCTTCGTGGTGGACGCGCATCGACACCGTGTTGCCGGTGGTGATCTCCTGGACGTCGAGATTGCCGCCATGGACGCCGTTGTCGACGGTCAGCACCGAGCCATGGACCGGGGCGACGCCGACGACCCCGATCATCGGGCGGACCGGTAGCTTGACCTTGTCGTTCCAATGGACGACGCCGTCGCTGACCTCCACCACCCGTGTCTGGATGCCGAACTCCTTGTGGCGGACCCAGTCGGGAAACATGCCGATGCCGGGCCACAGGGAGGTGAAGCCCAGCGTGTCGAGTTCCATGTCGAGGATCTCGACCGTCAGCATGTCGCCGGGCCTCGCCCCGCGCACCTCGATCGGCCCGGTCGCACCGTTGACGAAGGGCATGGTGACGTCCTCGGGCGTGAGTTGTTGCCCGACGGCCTTGATCACCCCGTCATTGATATTGATCGCGGTCTCCACCGTCACTGTCTCGCCGGGGGCGATCGCCGCCACGAAAGGATCGCCGGCCGACAGGGCGTATTTGATATTGCCGGCCTTGGTCACGTGGGTCGTCATGTTTCGAAGAACTCCGGGGCTGATCAGCGGTCTGGCTGCCAAGGCTTGAGAAGTCGTTCCAGCCAGCCGACGAGGTAGGTGAGAACGAGGGCGAGGGCGATGGTTGCCGTCAGCGCGGCAAACACCTTCGGGATGACATAGAGCGATCCGGCCTTGAAGATCGCGTGGCCCAGGCCCTCCGAGGAGGACATGAACTCGCCGATGATCGCTCCGATGAGCGCGAATCCCACCGTGAGTTTCAACCCTGCGAAAATGTCGTTGAGGGAGGACGGGACGACGAGCTTGCGGAAGATCTGCGACTTGCGGGCCCCGAGGGTCCGGAACAGGTTGATCTGGTCCGGGTCGACGCTCATCGCGCCCTTGTAGGATGTGACGAGTGCCACGACCACGACCGACAGGGTGGACATGGCGACCTTCGAGGCGAGGCCGGTGCCGAACCAGATGATCACCATCGGGGCGAGAGCGATGATCGGGATCGACCCGAGGGCGACGACGAAGGGCTGGACGACCCGCGACACGAATGCCGAGTACCACAAGGAGAGACCGACGAGGGTTCCGATCAGATTGCCGAGGAGAAAGCCCAGGAGCGTCTCGAGCGCGGTGACATAGGTGTCGCGGGCAAGGCTTCCGTCGGTTGCCATCGTCTTGAGGAAGCCGAAGATCGCGCTCGGTGATCCGAACAGGAAGGCCGTCTGCCGGTCGAGCGAGGTGATGTATTCCCAGCCGCCGAGGAAGAGCGCGAGAAGGGCGAACTGGCACCCGGCGACCTTGGCGCGTGTCCGCGAGCGGGCGCGGCGGCGGGCTTTCTCGCGCGAACTCGCACCGCTCGCAGCTTGGTCGGCCGTCACTGCGGACGATGCGCGTGTGTCGGTCATGTGCCTGAGACCTCGAGGTCGCGCCAGATGGCGCGGACATGGTCGTTGAAGCGCGGGCTCTGGCGCGCCTCCATCATATCAGCGGTTTGGACGCCGAGATCGATCTCGTAGACTGCCTTGGCGCGCGTCGGACGTTTCGTCAGAACGATGACGCGGTCCGAGATCGACACCGCCTCCTCGATGTCATGGGTGATGCAGAGCAGGCTGCGGCCTTCCTCGCGCACCAGTCGCACCGTGTCGGCCTCCAGAAGCAGCTTGGTCTGGAAATCGAGCGCCGCGAAGGGCTCATCGAACAAGAGAACCTCCGGGTCGTTGACCAATGTCCGTGCGAGGGCGACCCGCTGGCGCATTCCGCCGGAAAAGGTCGCCGGATAGCGGTCGGCAAACCCATGCAGACCGAGTCTGTCGAGGAGGACGCGGGCCTTGTCGCGCTCCGGGGCCCCGACCTTGCCGTTGATCTCCATGCCGAGCGTGACGTTCGAGAGGGCGGTTCGCCATGGCAGCAGCATGTCCTTCTGCAGCATGTATCCGACGCGTCCAGGCATGCCCTGCGGCGCGGCGCCGTGCCACAGGACCGACCCTGAGGACGCCGGCGTCAGCCCGCAGACGACGTTGAGAAGCGTCGTCTTGCCACAGCCGGATGGGCCGACGATGCTGACGATCTCGCCGGCATTCAAGGTGAAGCTGAGATCGGCGATGACGGGGACCTCAACGGCGCCGTCGTCGAACGTCTTGGCGAGACGTTCGGCAACGAGCGGCGGCGCGGCGCTTGGCCCGGTTTCGTGCATGTTCCGCCGCGCCTTCGCCAAGGATCAGCCCTCGACCTTCTCGACGGCCTTCTCGGCGAAGCTGTTGTCGATGACCTCGTCGAAGGGCACCGTACCCTTCACGTTGCCGAGGTAGATCTGCATGTCCATGAGGTTCTTCCACTGATCCTTCTGGACGACGACGGTCTCGGCCGGAATCTTGTACTGCAGCTCGGCATCGATCGCAGCGTCCACGACCTCGCCGGGAAGATCCGGGAATTCCGCGCGAGCGACCTTCTTGGCGAAGTCCGGATCGGCATAGGTCATGCGCGATGCTTCCTCGAACGAGGTCACCAGGGCCTGGACCATCTCGGGGTCCGTCTCGACCGTCGACGGCAGCACCATGATGCCGGTGTTGCAGAAGGGGCCGACATAGTTGGAGAAGTCGAAGACCACCTTGGCGCCCTGGTCGACCGCGGATGCGACGCCGGGCTGGTAGGCGATCGCCATGTCGGCCTGTCCGGCGAGCATGGCGGCGATCTCGGTCCCGGGGCTGACCTGCAGGATCGTGGTATCCGTGCCGATCTTCAGCCCGGCATTCTCGAGCATGCGCTTGGCGACGCTGTAGTTGGTATTGGGCTCGGGAGAGGTGACGATCGTCAGCCCCTTGAACTGCTTGGGATCGGTGATCGGCTCCAGCGTCTTCGAGACGCCGAAGTAGTGCGCCCTCTGCACCACCGTTCCGACGACGACGCCGGGGCCGCCCGCCTCGCGCGACATGACCGCCATCGTGGCGTCACCGATCGCGAAGTCCGCCGATCCGCCGAGCACCGCCGCGAATGTCTGCGTATCGCCGCCTGCGGCGGAGACGTTCATCTTCAGGCCGTTCTTTTCGAAGATGCCGGCGTGCAAGCCGACATAGAGGTTGATGTAGCCGAGATTGTGGACCGCCTCGCTGAAGTTGACCTCCTTGAGGTCTGCAGCGACGGCCGATCCGGGATGTGCCAGCACGGGGGCGACCGTCACGCCCACGGCAAGCGCCGCTTGCACCATTCGTGCCTTGAGGATGCCGACAATCTTCATTGACTTGCTCCGTTTCGCTTCGCCGATGGACACCAGTTGCACGAGGCGGCTCGCCCAAAGCGGGTTGGCTTCCCCTTGCTCTGCAAGGTTCAGCAAACGCCGTGCCATGTCGTCACAGACGAAGGCGGATAGGGCCGGAGCCCAGGAACCGCAGGGCATTCGGGCGAGTTGGGCCAGCCCCGGGACCGAAGGCGCGCAGGCGGCAACGCACGCGAACATGCCAGGAAAGTGGCGCATCGGGACGACCTGCCTTCGCCTCCGGCATGAAGGCTCATGATTGTCAATTTTGCCAATCGGAGCACGAGCCGGCGGTCCGGCCGGCGTCGATCGCGGCGGTTCCGTCCCGCCGCCTTCGACGAGAAATGCGGACGCAAACGCTCGTCGCTTCAGCCGCCCGTCCGGCTGCAGCAAGGCGTCGATCCACGTCCGCCGAACGGACCGTGTCGGGATGTGCAAGAAACGGTTGAAGCCCGCCGGTCGCCTGACGCGCTATCCGGCCGTGTGGCGCTCGACCAGCGACGCGGTTCGAACGACACTGGCTTCGTCGAAGGCCGCTCCGGCGATCTGGAAGCCGATCGGCAGGCCCTTGTCGTCGATGCCGCAGGGGACGGTGATCGCGGGAAGGCCCAGGAGGTTCCAGGGATAGGTGAAGCGCCAGGAGGTTTCGAGAACGGCCTCGCGCTTGCCGCCGAGAACGACCTCCTTCTGACCGATCTCCCAGGCGGTGATCGGCATGGTCGGGCCCACGACGACGTCGACCTCGGCGAAGGCGTCCCGGAACTTCCGGCCGAGCAGCGTCCGGTAGCGCTCGGCGTGGAGATAGTCCGACCCCGTCACCAGCCGGCCCATCTCGACCAGGAGCCGGACGTCTTCCGCGTAGGCGTCGACCCGGCCGGCCGCCAGATGCGGCAGGTGGTAGGCGGTCGAGGAGGACAGTTCGATCGCGAAGATCGCGCCGAGGCCGTATGCCAGCTCGGGAACCTCGAACTCGACGATGGTCGCGCCGAGCCGGCCGAGCAGCGCGATGGTGCCTTCCACCGCCTGTTCCACCTGCGGATCGAGCGCCTCGAAGAAGTGATTCCGGCAAACCCCGACCCTGAGGCCCTCAGCACCTCGGTCGAGGGCGGCCATGAGGTCGGGTCGCGGCTCGTCGGCCGAACCGGCGTCCTCGGGATCGACGCCCGACATGATCTCGACGAGCAGCGCCGCGTCCGCGACGTTGCGGGCGAGCGGCCCCGCGTGATCCAGCGACCAGGAATGCGGCACGATGCCGGACCGGCCGATCCGGCCGAAGGTCGGCTTGAAACCGACATTGCCGCAAAGGCTCGCCGGGATGCGGATCGATCCGCCGGTGTCCGAACCCGTGGCGGCGAGGCAGAAGCCGGCGGTGACGGCCGCGCCCGAACCGCCGCTCGAGCCGCCGGGCACGCGGGTTTCATCGTAGGGGTTGCGGGTCGGAGGGGTTTCCATGCCCCAGGCGAATTCGTGCATCCGCGTCTTGCCGATGAAGATCGCGCCGGCCGCCCGCAGCCTGGCGATGGCCGCGCCATCCTGTTGCGGATAGGCGATATCCGCTTCGGTGCCTGCGGTCGTCGGCATGCCGGCGGTGAGATAGTTGTCCTTGACGGCGATCGGGATGCCGGCGAGCGGTCCCGTATCGGCCCCCGCGCGCGCCGCTTCGTCGGCGCGGCGCCCCTGGTCGAGCGCGTCGGCTGCGACGTGGACGAAGGATCGCAGCGTTCCGTCGCGTGTCTCGATGTTTTCCAGGCAACGAGCGACGAGATCGGCCGAGGCGAGCCGTCCCTCCCGAATGGCCGCGGCGACGGCGGTGATCGGCGCGGCCAGCGCTTCGTCCGGCGTCATCGGGGCTCGTCCATCTGTCGCACGGGGCGATAGACCACCGCTGGATGGATTTCGCCGAGGTCGAACGACCGCAAGAGCTCGATCTGGCGGGCGATGGCCACATAGGCGAGCCGCACGTCGTCGAGCCGGTCGGCGCGGATGAGGGTCTGCGGATCGCGCTCCTGGTCGATCATGGGGCCGTTCACCGTCTGAGATTGATTGGTCGTGTCGTTCATGGCTGGGCGCTCCCGCCGCCGCCGGGACGGTCGGGCGGCGATTTCAGGAGAAGCTCCATCACGCTCGGGGGGAAAGCACTCGGCTTCTCGCGCTTCGGCATTCCCTCGACGAAGGGCATCAGCTGCAATCTGGCGATCTCGTAGACCTCGCGCAGGCGGGCGATCGGCGCCGCGTGTTCGTCGACCCTGAGGTCCACCTTGGCGTAGCTTTCGGAGCCGAACACCACGATCCCCGCCGCCTGCTTGCCGCGCTTGTCGCCGCCGGCGGCCTGCGCCGCTTCCAGGCACGCCATGAGCCGCGCGTCGAGGCTCTCGGCGTGGGACGCCTCGAAGGTCTCGGCGAGGGCGTCTATCACCTCTGGCCCCGTCAGCATGTTGCCTTGCGCGCTGAAGTCGGAGCCGTGCCGCGAGCCATGCCAGTCGGTGCAGGCGCCGCCGGTCCATACGGCCGATCCGCCGCTGGCGTCGACGACGCCGACCTGTCGCAGATCTGCCTCGGCATCGCTGGCCAGTGCGCTTGCCAGTGCCGCATCCGCAGGCGAGCCCGCGGCGAGGGCGTCGAGGATCGCCGTCGCCAGATAGGGATTGACCCAGGACTGGGTGGTCACGGCGCCGACGCCCGGCCGGACATAGGGACAGATGGCCCCGACCGCGGGAACCGCCGATGCGACCGCGACGCCGAGCTCCCCCGTGCGGGGACATCGCGCGACGATCGAAAAGGTGTTGGCTTCGATGCCTGTCATACCGCGTCTCCCGGTGCCCGCTCGCTCGTCTCGTTTGCGCATGATCCCAAGCTCTGTCCCGGCACTGCCGGATGGTGCCCTAGATCCGAAGATGCTCCTCAAGGGTCGCCGCCGTGTCGGCATGGGCCACGTCGCCGCGCTCGACGATCTCGCCGATCTTGAGGATGGCATAGCGGTCGGCGACGGAGAGGGCGAAGGGCAGGTTCTGCTCGACCAGCACCACCGCGACGCCGTTCCTTTCCTTGGTCGCCTTGAGGACTTCGGCCATCTTGGCGACCATCGTCGGCTGCAAGCCTTCCGAGATCTCGTCGATCAGCATGATCTTCGGCCGGGCGATCAGGCCGCGCGACAGGAGCAGCATCTTCTGCTCGCCGCCAGACAGCGTGCCGGCACGCTGGTGCAGTCGCTCGACGATGCGCGGAAACGCCGCCTCGACGTCTTCCAGACGTTCCTTGAGGAGGGTGTCGTTCGCGACGCCGAGCCGGAGGTTCTCCTCGACCGTCAGATCCTGGAAGATCGCATATTCCTGCGGCGTATAGGCGACGGAGTGCCGGGCGATCAGATGCGGCTGGCGGTTGGTGATGTCTTCGCCGGCGAGACGGATCTTGCCGGCGGAGGCGCGGACGAAGCCCATGATCGTCTTCAACAGCGTCGACTTGCCCATGCCGTTCTTGCCGAGGATCACCAGGATCTCGCCGGCGGCGATGGAGAAGGACACCTCCCGCACGACCGGCGCCGCGTCGTAGCCGCTGGTCAGCCCCTCGACCGCGAGGACGGTTTGCGCGGGTTCGAATTGGCGAACGGCGCTCATGCCGGTGTCTCCGTCTCCTGGCCCGAATAGACGGCCTTGACGAGGTCGGACGAGACGACCTCCTCGACGCTGCCGTCGAGCAGCATCCGGCCCTGGTGAAGCACGACGATCCGGTCGGAGATCTCGCGGACGAAATCGAGATCGTGCTCGATCAGGAAGACGCAGAGGCCGTAGTCCTCGACCAGCCGGGTCAGAACGCTGCCGATGGCGGTGCGCTCGGCCTTGGTCAGGCCCGCGGTCGGCTCGTCGAGCAGAAGGACGCGCGGTTCGGTGGCGAGCACCATGGCGAGTTCCAGGCCGCGCTTCATGCCGTGGGACAGGTAGCGCGTCTCGAGGCCGAGCTGCCGGTCGAGACCGGTCGCCCTCAGAATGTCGAGGGCGGGCTCGGGCAGGGCGACCGTGTCGCTGCGCTCGAAATAGCGGGCCCCGTCGATGCGGAAGCGGGCAAGCCGCAGGCAGTCGCCGACGGTCAGGCTGTCGAACAGGCTGGTGTTCTGGAAACTGCGGCCGACGCCGAGCGCGACGATCTTCTGAGGCGATTTCCGTCCGATGCTCTCGCCGCCGATCACCACCTCGCCGCCGCTGCGTTCGCTGCCATTGCTGATGCAGCGCATCAGCGTGGTCTTGCCGGCGCCGTTCGGCCCGACGATCGACAGAAGCTCGCGCCGCCTGCCCTCGAGTTCGATCCCGTCCAGCACCGTGAGGCTGCCATAACGGCAGGTGAGCGCCGCGATCCTGATCGGGGACACGTCGCCGGACGGGCTTTGCGCGAGGCCGCCGGCCTTGGCCTGGACCAGGGTGACAGTCTCCCGGTGCGTGTGCGCCGCGGCGCCCTCCTTGCCGCGCCTTTTGTAGCGGCGCCATGCGCCGGTGACGAGCGAGGCGATGCCGTTCGGCAGAAGGATGATCACCACGACGAAGGCGACGCCGACGAGGAATTTCCAAAGGAAGGGCAGGCTCCCCGAAAGATAAGAGGAGGTGACGTCGATGCCGATGGCGCCGAGGATCGGCCCGATCAGCGTCGCCCTGCCGCCGAGCGCCACCCAGATGAGCGACTCCGTTCCGAGCAGGAAGCCCGCGAGCTCCGGCGCCACGACGTCGGTGAAGGCGGCATAGCCGAAGCCGGCGACGGCGCCGACCGCCCCGCAGACAGTGAACAGCCCTGTCTTGATGCCGGAAACCGGGATGCCGAGATAGGCGCAGCGATCCTCGTTTTCCCGAATGGCGATCAGGATGCGGCCGAAGTCGCCGCGCACGAACAGCCAGGCGAGCGAGGCGACCGCGATCAGCAGGACGCCGGCGATGACGAACCAGGTGCCGATCGACCAGTAGTAGGTCGGAAACCCGGACAGCCCGCTGCTGGAGCCGGTAAACCGGCCTCCGGCGAAGATCACCTGGACGAGGACGATGGGCAGCGCCAGCGTCATGATCGACGAGTAGAGCGGCGAGGCGCCGTGATAGAACGACAACAGGCCGACCAGCCAGGCGACCAGCCCCGCCGCGACGATGCCGATCAGAAGCGCGGCGACGAACCATCCGGGGCCGAAACCCCAATGGGTGAAGACCAGGGCGCAGGCATAGGCGCCGATGCCGAAGAAGGCCGACTGGCCGAAGGTCAGGATGCCCGTATAGCCCCAGATCAGATCCACGGTAAGCGCCAGGACGCCCAGGAAAAGGGCGCGGATCAGGACGTTGGTCAGGTAGATGCCGAGAAAGTGCGGCGCCGCGACGACGAGGGCGATCGCCAGGCCGGCGACGATCGCGGTCGTCCAGTATGGTGTCAGCGAGCGTCGGGGGGCGTGCGAGGTGATGTCAACCACGGGACAGTCCCTGGGGCTTGATCCTGAGTATGACCGCCGCGAGGACGACGATGGTGATGCCGCCGATGATCGGGCTGACGAAGGTGGAGACCAGGACCTGCGCCCCGCCCAGAAGCAGCGAGGCCAGCGCCAGGCCGGGGATCGCGACGCCCGAGACCAGCACCAGCATGAACGAGTTGACCAGCCACGGCAGGCCCATGTTCGGGTCGATCGAGAGCAGCGGCGTGATCAAGGCTCCGGCCGCGCAGGCCAGCGCCGCACCCAGCCCGAAGGTGAGCGCCCGCACCCTGACGCTGTCGATGCCGAGGCCCCGGGCGAGATTCTCGTTCATGATCACGGCTCTGGCGTTGAGGCCGAAGCGGGTGAAGTAGAGGAGGGCGGTCAGCGCGATCCCGAGCGCGACGGCGACGGCAACGAGGATCAGCCGCCAGGACGAATAGGTGATGGCGAAGAGATCGGCCGTGCCGGAAATCGGGCTCTCGGCGAACTGGACGCCGCGTCCGAACATGAAGGTAATGATCTGCGCGATGACGATGCCGAGGCCCCAGGTCGCGAGGATCGCGTCGAGCGGCCGGTCGTAGAGCGGACGCAGGATGATCCGCTCGACGACGATGCCGAGGACGAAGCCGACGACCGCCGCCGCCGGAATGGTGAGCCAGGCGTTGAAACCGGCGTCGGTGACGACATGGGCGCTATAGCCGCCGACGGTCAGGAAGGCGCCGTGGGCGAAGTTGATGAGCTTCATGACGCCGAGAATGATCATCAGGCCGGCGGCGACGATGAACAGCATCGACGACGTCGTGACGATATCGAGAAACAGCGTCGCCATGAGCAGGGGTCCTTGAAGCGTTCGCGGTGCGAAGCACGGATGACGGACGGGCGATGATGATCGCCCGTCCGGGCGTTCAGCCGGTCAGAGGTTCGGGCACTGCTCGCCCGGGTCGACGTTGTCGAAGGTCTTGATGACCTCGACGCTGCCGTCGTCCTTGACCTGGCCGAGATACATGGTCAGCGGCGTGTGGTGCTGCTTGTTCATCTGGATGGCGCCGCGCGGGCCGGTAAAGGAGACCTCCGGCAGCGCGTCGACGACGGCCTGGGGCTCGGTGGATCCGGCCTTCTCGACAGCGGCCTTGTAGAGGTAGATCGCCTCGTACTGCGGCACGGAGAGATCGTTCGGCGTCTTCAGATCGGCGCCGAACTTCTTCTCCATCGCCGCGAGGAACGTCTTGTTCTCCTCGCTGCCGATACCGGTCAGGTAGGACTGGGAGATGTAGATGCCGGAGGCGTCCGAGCCCATGCTCTTGGCCGTGCCCTCGTCGACGGCGAGGTTGCCATAGGGGATGTCGACGCCGGAATTGCGCAGCTGCTTGGTCAGGGTGACGTTGGGCGCGCCACCGGCCGTCGAGGTGATCAGGGCAGCCGGGTTCTTCGACTTCAGATCGGAGATGATCGCGGTCCAGTCCGAGCCGTCCATCGGCAGGTACTCTTCGCCGAGGACCTGGCCGCCGCTGTCCTCGATGTATTTGCGGGTGAATTCCAGCATGCCGCGGCCGAAGGCGTAGTCGCTGCCGATGAGGTAGAAGGTCTTGGCGCCTTCCTCGTTCATGAATTGGTCGACGATCGGCGTCACCTGCTGTTCGGGCACCCAGGCGTCGACGAACATCCACGGGCTGCAGGAGCGTCCTTCGTAGAAGGACGTGTAGATGTACGGCTTGCCGGCACGGTTGACGATCGGCAGGCCGGCATTGCGGGCGGCGCTCGTCTCCATCGAGATCAGCACGTCGACGTCGTCCTGGAAGACCAGCGAGTCGAAGGCGCGCTGCGCGCCCTGGGCGCCGCTGCCGTCGTCGGCGACGACGAGTTCGACCTTGCGGCCGAGAATGCCACCCGCGGCGTTGATCTCCTCGGCGGCGAGTTCGCTCGACTGGACGACGGAGGGCGCGACGACGCTGTTGGCGCCGCTGAGACCGACCGGAATGCCGATCTTGATCGGATCTTCCTGCGCCGCGGCGCCGTAAGTCATCGCTCCGAGCAGCAGCACGCTGCCGGCCAGATGGGTGAATTTCATGACGTCGTTCCCTGTTTGTGAAAGGCTCGTCTCAGTGCCAGTCGGGGCGAGCCTGCGTCCCCAACATTTCCCCATAAAGATCCGTCCGGCGGTCCCGGACGACCTGGTTGAAGGCATTCCAGTTGCGCTGGCGCCGGGCCTGCGAGAGGTCGACGCGCGCGGTGACCAGCTCCGGCTCGTCCTTGCTGGCCGGACCTGCGACGGGCCAGCCATTGTGGTCGACGATCAGGCTCTGGCCGATGAATGGCTGGCCGCGCTCGGTGCCGACCCGGTCGCAGGCGGCGACGACCATCGAGTTGGAATGCGCCGCGCCCATGCACAGGATGTTGGCCATGGCCGGCAGGTGGCCCGGCTGCTTCTCCATCGGCACCCAGTTGGTCGGCACGCAGACGATGTCGGCGCCCTGCAGGGCGAGGAGGCGCCAGGCTTCGGGAAACCAGCCGTCGTAGCAGATCAGCACGCCGAGCCGGCCGAAGCGCGTGTGAAAGACCGGAAAGCCGAGATCGCCGCGCTCGAAGAACAACGCTTCGGCATTCCAGAGATGGGCCTTGCGGTAGGTGCCGATGATCCCATCCGGTCCGATGACGATGGCGCTGTTGTAGAGCTTCACGCCGTCGCGCTCGAGGAAGCCGGCGACGAGGGTGACATCCTTCTCGGCGGCGGCTCTGGTCCAGGCGGTGATCGTCTCGCCCGTCGCGACCTCTTCGGAGAGAGCGTAGGCTTCTTCCCGGCTTTCCAGCACGTAACCGGTGTTGCAAAGCTCCGGCATGACGATCAGTTGCGAGCCGTCCCCGGCGAGCCTCTCGATGAGAGCAAGGCTCGCCTCGACGTTGCGCTCCTTCTCGCCGATGCGCGGCTCGAATTGCGCGCATGAAATCTGGATTTGCGCTTCCTGCGCCATGGATCCCCGCGCCCCCGAAATCGTCATGCCCGGGTCATCGCAATCGCCTGCCGGCCTCGCGACGACGCTCATCCATCGAGCCTACCCGATCCGTATTCGCATTCAAGTGACTTGAATGAATTTCTGAAAAGAATCTGTGCGAGCCTAATTTCTGTGCATTTGCTCGCGAGATGGGCCTGTGCGGGGTGGTGCTACAGGAATGGATCGAGGCGCTCGCGGCGCGCTCGCCTCGGTCGCTGCCGCCCGGAGAGATCGTCGCCGCGGCTCAAAAGGTCGGCGGCGTGTTCACCCAGAGAATTCGCGCCACCTGGTCGCCGTCGTTGCGATACTCGTGCGCTCTTTCGGACCGGAAAGCGAAAGAATCGCCGGGAGAGAGCTCGTAGGCGGTTCCTTCGACCACGAGGGTCACCTGGCCCTCGAGGACGAAGCCCATTTCCTCGCCGACATGGCTGAAGGCACCATCGGTCGATCCGCCGGGGTTGACGATATGGATGTTCGCCTCGAGCAGGTTCTGGGGCGAGGCCGGCGGGAGGCGCTCGAGCATGATGCCGGCGCCGAAGCGGGACTGCCCGATGCCGATCACCGGTCGGTCTCCGGCGCGATGGACGACGGCGTCGCGATCGTCTTCCGCGCTGAAGAGGAAGGTGATGTTGATCCCGAGCGTGTCGACGAGCTTGCGCAGCATCGTCATGGTCGGGTTCACCTTGCCCGTCTCGATCTTCGACAGCATGCTCTCCGAGCAGCCGACCGTCCGGGCGAGCTGCTTGAGCGAAAGATTGTGGAGGGTCCGCATATGGCGGAGCTTCAGACCGAGATCCGCAGGGAGGGCGCTGCTGCTTTCATTCATGCAATCGTGAGCCTTGGTCGGTGCAGGCCCGGACGGTGGCAACGCATCAGCCCCCGCAGCCACATAGACGCAGGCATGGAACACCGAGGTCGCCCGGAGAGCCTGTCCATCGTCGGAGAATTTGACGCCCGGTCGAGCGTGAACAAGGCACAAGCATCCTCGTCCGGGGGCGATGTTAAGCAGCGATCCAGGGGACTGCAAGCGACGATCGTCGATGGTTTTCCGCTCGATCCTTTGGCGCTGCCCGACGATGGCCGGGTTTGCTCCACAGGGAATGCCCCTTGATCGGCCAGAAGCCGAGCCGAAATTCATCACCCACGAACTGCCGGGTCGACGCGAAGGGCGCCGCCGTGCCCGCTGGCAGCCAATGGCACCATGCGGGCGCTCCGCCAGCCTTCGTTCTCGTGGAGGCCCGACGCCGCGCCGCATGGCGCGCTGCTCATCCGCAATGGAGAAAGTCGAAGACGGCGAGCGACAGGATCGCGGCGAGACCTTGGCGAGCTTCCGGCGAAGGCTGCAACGGCAGCCGGGACGGCGATGACGGATGACGACGAGCGTCTCAGGCCGATGCGACACCGGGATCGCTCTTCGGCCTGCGGGCGTGCCAATCCGTCTGGGTCTGGAAAGCATGGGCCATCCTCGCCAACTGTCCCTCCGAGAGCGATGGGCCGGCCAGCTGCATCGACAGGGGCAACCCCGCGCTGTCGAAGCCGCTCGGCAAGGTGATCGTCGGCGTGCCGGAGAAGTCGAAGGGTGCGGTGAAGCGCAGCAGTCGCACGAGAACGGTCGGATCGTCGCCGAAGGATGCGAGGTCGGAAAGGCTCGGCAGGCGCATCGGCATGGTCGGGATCAGGAACGCGTCGATGTCCTCGAACATTGCCGCCAGAGCGCCGTTGAATCGCAATCGCTCGTGCAGGATGTCGCAAAGGTCGAGCCCGCCGAGGGCTCGCCCCTCCTCGATCAGGCCGGCGAGTTCGGGCCCGTAGTCTTCCTTCTTCGCCGGATAGGTGTCGCGGTGGGCGATGGCCGTCTCCACCGCGCACATCGGGATCCACAGGCTGACGAGCCGCTCATAAGCCGGAAAGCGCACCTCCCTGATCCGCGCGCCGAGCGAGCGGAAGACCGCCTCGGCGGCGGCGAGCGCTGCAGCCGCCTCCGGGTCGACGCCGTCGAAGGCGTAGGAACGATCGATGCCGATCGTCATGCCCCTGATGCTCTTGCCGATCTCTGCGAGATAGTCGGGCACCTCGGCTCGAAGACTCGTCGGATCGTTCGCGTCGGCACCGGCGACGACACCGAGAAGCGCGGCGGCATCGCCGGCCGATCGCGCCATCGGCCCGACATGGTCGAGGGAGTCCGCAAGTGCGAAGACGCCGTGGCGGGAGACGCGGCCCCAGGTGGGCTTGACCCCGGTCAGCGCATTGGCGGCCGAGGGAAAGCGGATCGACCCGCCGGTGTCGGAGCCGAGCGAGCCGTAGCAAAGCCCCGCCGCCGGCGCGACGCCGGAGCCGCTGGAGGAGGACCCCGCCCAATGCCCGGCCCCCCAGGGATTGAGCGGCGGATCGACGTCGGGATGGTGGGTGGTATAGGCGCCCTCGGTCATTTTCAGCTTGCCGAGCATGATCGCGCCGGCAGCTTCCAGCCTGTCGACCACGGTCGCGTTATGGTCCGGGACGAAGTCCCGGTGGATGCGCGTGCCGGCGGTGGTGGGGGCGAAGGTCGAGTAGCAGAGATCCTTCACCGCGATCGGCACGCCGTGGAGCGGCCCGCGCCAGATGCTCCTGCCGATCTCGCTTTCGGCGGCTTTCGCCTGATCCATCGCCCGGTCGGCAAGGACGCAGGCGTAGCTGCGATGGCTGCCGTCCAGATGCTCGATGCGTTCGAGCATGGCCCGCGTCACCTCGACGGGCGAGATCGCGCGGCGACGGATGGCGTCCGACAGGTCGAGCAGGCTGAGATATTCCACGGATTTTCTCCTGTCTGTGCCGATCCGCGCGACGGCATCGCCGCTGCCGCCGGCCGGCCCCGCGCGTGGTTGAGGTGAAACGGCTCCCTGAAGGCGCTCCGCGCCCGCGTGCGGGGCGGCGCCATTCGGGTCTGCCGGTCAGCCGGTCTTGGCCGAAAGCTCCGCCCCGGTGACGAGGACCACCTCGCCATCGAGGATCGGCTTGGCGATGGCGAAGAAGTCCGCCACCGCCTCGCAGCCGTTGTGACGCAGCATGGCTGCCTCGTCGTAGAAGCGCTCATAGGTGGTGAAGCGACGTGGATCGCTGGCGTCCTGCGAAACGAAGAAGCCGACGGTCTCGGGTTCGTTCGCCCCCACATGGTCCGCCACCGCGAGGAGGGCGTCGCGCATGACGTCCTCCTGCCCGGCCATCACCGTGATGACTGCCGTGATGGTGATCATCCGAAGGTCTTCCAGTCGCCTTCCGCCTCGAAGGCGCTGGCGGCCTGGTAGATGGTCGCCTCGGCGTAGTCCCTGGCGACGAGCATCAAGCCGACGGGCAGGCCGTCCGACAGCCCGCAGGGGATCGACATGGCCGGATGGCCGGTGACGTCGAACTGGCAGGTCGCTCCCACCATCTCGAAGGCGCGGGTGATCACATCCTCGAGCGGTGCGTCCTTTGCCGGGATCTTCGTCGCCACCATGGGCAGCGTGGGCATCAGCAGGAGGTCGTATTTTTCGAAGGCGGCGTCGTAGGCGGCCTTCATGCGGCGGGCGAGGTTCTGCGCCTTCGCATAGTAGCGGCCGCGATAGTGCGACAGGCCCCACTGGCCGACCAGCATGGAGAGCTTCAGAGACTTGGACAGTTCGTCGGCCCGGGAACTCCAAGCCGAATGGGCGTCCAGGAGCGCGACATCGTACTGGCCCTTCCAGTTGAACCCCATGCCGTTGCCGATCATCATCTGGGCGACGAGGCCCTCCAGCGCGATCGGCTGCCAGACGGCGGCCGTAAGCGGATGCTCGGGAATCGAGACTTCGGAGACGATCGCCCCCATGGCGGAGAAACGCTCGGCGCCGGCCCTGACCTTGTCGATGACGCCTTCCTGCATGCCCGGGATCGAAAAGCCTTCGACGAGGACGCCGATCTTGAGCCCTTTCGCTCCCTTGCCGAGCGCCTCGGTATAGGCCGAGACCTTCGGGGCATACTGGCGCGGATCGAGGCCGTCGGCTCCGGCGAGAACCTCCAGCAGCAGGGCGTTGTCGGCGACCGTGGCGGTCATGGGACCGGTATGGTCGATCGTTGCCTCGATCGGCATGACGCCGGTATAGGGGACGAGACCGTGGGTCGCCTTCATGCCGTAGATGCCGCAATAGGCGGCCGGGATGCGGATCGAGCCACCCTGATCGCCGCCGATCGCCATATCGACCTCGCCGGCGGCCACCAGCGCGCCGCTGCCGGACGACGAGCCGCCGGCGGAGTAGCCCATCTTGTGCGGATTGTGGACCGGGCCGGGATCGGAGGTATGGCTGCCGCCGGACAGGCAGAAATGCTCGCAGGTCGCCTTGCCGACGATCGTGGCGCCGGCATCGAGCATGCGGGTGACGATCGTGGCGTCGATGGTCGGCACGAAACCCTCGAGCGTCGCGGCGCCGTTCATCATGGGAACGCCGGCCAGGGCGACATTGTCCTTCAGCACCACCGTCTTGCCGGCCAGCTTGCCGCCCGCAGCGCCCTTTACCTCGCTCTTGTAGGCCCAGGCGTTGTAGCGATTCTCCTCACCCTCGGGGCGGTAGCCCGGGACGCGGGGATACGTGACCGGTGCTGTATAGTCCGGAAGGGCATCGACGAGGTCGTAGGCGTCGAAATTCGCCTGCATCAAGGGAAGGTACTCGGCGACCTCCTCGTCGGTGAAGGTCATCCCGAAGTCTTCGGCCATCTCCTTGATGCGGGCGGCGTTCGGGCGGGTGATGGGCATGGCGTTTCCTTTCTCGCGAACGAGGTTGTCCTTGGGGTCTTGGGGGGCTTAGGAGCGTGGGGGGACGCTGCCCGGTCGCCCGGGCGGATGCGGGATCAGGCCATGGTCATGGCCACGTTCCCGGAGAGCAGGCGATCGCGGTCGACCTCGCCGGTGATCCGACCCTTCTGGATCGACAGGACGCGGTCGGACAAGGAGGTGATGAAGTCGAGGTTCTGCTCGACGATGATCATCGAGAGGGACCAGCGGTGGCGGAGCGTCTGCAGCGTCTCGATCATCTCCTCGATGATCGATGGCTGGATGCCCTCGGTCGGCTCGTCGAGGAGGATGAGCTTCGGCCTCGCGCACAGGCAGCGGGCGAGGGCGAGGAGTTGCTGTTCGCCGCCCGAGAGCGCGCCACCGCGGCGGTCGAGCAGGCGCACGAGACGCGGGAAGTCTTCCAGCACGCCGTCGATGACGGCCCGGTCCTCGCTCCTGGCGGCGGCAAGGCCCATGCGCAGGTTTTCCATGACGGTCAAAGCAGGGAAGATCTCGCGGCCCTGCGGAACGAGGCCGAGGCCGAGCCGGGAACGCTGATGCGTCGCCATCCTCGTCACGTCGGTGCCGGCAAAGCGGACTACGCCGCCGGTCGCCGGCAGCGAGCCCATGATGGTGCGCATGAGGGTCGTCTTGCCCATGCCGTTGTGGCCGAGGATGCCGAGGAACTCGCCATCGGCCATGGCGAAGGTCACCCCGGCGAGGATCGGCACGCGGCCATAGCCGGCGCGCAGGCCCTCGACGTCGAGAAGCGGGCTCATGCCGCGACCTTCTTGCCGAGATAGACGTCGCGCACCCGGCTGTCCGCGAGGACGGCGTCGACGCTCTCCTCGATCATGATGCGACCCTGGTGGAAGACGGTGACTGTCTTGGCGATCATCTTGATGAACTCCATGTCGTGCTCGACGACGATCAGCGCGCGGGTCTTGTTGATCTCGCGGATGATCTCGGCGGTGCGCACGGTCTCCTCGTCGGTCATGCCGGCAGCCGGTTCGTCGAGCAGGATGAGTTCGGGTTCCGCGGCGAGCACCGTCCCGATCTCGACCCACTGGCGCTGGCCGTGCGAGAGCTGGCCGACGATCGCGCCGGCAAGCCCGGTCAGCATGATGCGCTCCAGGACGTCGTCGACGATCGCCGCCGCGCGCCCGGAAGCCTCCCGGCGCGCGGCGCGACGAGCCGACAGCCAGATGTTCTCCCGCACCGACAGGCCGTTGAACACATTCGGGATCTGCGTCTTGATGCCGATGCCGAGCCGGGCGATCTGGTGCGGCAGGTTGCCGTCGATCGGATGGTTGCGGAAGCGGATCGTGCCTTCGCTCGGCGTCAGCTGGCCGGTGAGCATCTTGAAGAAGGTGCTCTTGCCGGCGCCGTTGGGTCCGATGAGGCAGCGCAGTTCCATCTCGTCGAGCGCAAAGTTCACATCGTCATTCGCCACGACACCGCCGAAGCGCATGGTCAGGTTGCGGGTCTCGAGGAGGGGAGGGATCTTCGCCATGGGTCACTCCGCTCCGACCGGCTGGCCGGCTGTCAATTCGCGATGCTCTGCCGGCTCGCTCCGGCGCCGGCGTTCGCTGCCGAGACGCCACCCGGCGGAAGCGAGATCGCGGAGCGTCGGAACGAGGCCCTTCGGCAGGAGAAGCACGAAGACGAGCAGGATCGCGCCGAGCACCAGGTTGGAGTTGAAGCTCTGCTGCGAGCCGATCTGCGAGACGAGATACTGGATGAGGAAACAGCCGACGATCGGCCCGATCAGCGTGCCGAGGCCGCCGATGCAGATCCAGATGATGATCTCGGCAGACAGCGACAAGGCGAAGATCGTCGGACCGACGAAGGCGCCCCAGTTGACGTAGAGCGCACCGGCCATGCCGGCGATCGCGCCGCCGAGCACGAACACCCAGAGCTTGACGGCCCGCGGATCGTAGCCGAGCAGCGCGGCGCGCGTCTCGTTCTCGCGGACGGCGACGGCGACGCGGCCGAAGGGGCTGCGAAGCAGGATCCGCAGGCCGACATAGATCGCGATCAGAACCCCGCCGGTGACGTACCAGGACTGCTCGGGAAAGAGGATCTCAGTCGGATCGAACGGCATGTTGAAGGTCGGGACGGCCGGCATGCCGTTGAACCCGCCAAGCCGCGCGGTGCCGATGGTGTATTCGTCACCGGCCGTCGAGTTGAAGACGTTGAAGAGAATGAGCGTGACGGTCAGGGTGATGACGCCGAGATAGACGTCGCTGATCTGGCCGTAGAAGACGAAGTAGCCGAGCGCCAGGGCGAACAGGCTGGGGACGAGGATTGCCATGAGGATCGCCGGGGTGGAATCGCCGAAGTTGATGGCTGCGACCGCATAGGCATAGGCGCCGAGACCGAAGAAGGCGGTTTGTCCGAAGCAGAGAATGCCGCCGAAGCCCCAGATGAAACCGAGGCTGAGCGCCAGGACCGCCATCGACGCGAACAGCGTGAACTGCATCAGCTGGAACAGGTCGGCATAGGCCGGCATGATGGCGACGACGACGCAGGCAAGGAGGACGGCCGCGACCTGGAGGGAGAGCTTGACGTTGTCGGACATGGCTCAGACGGTCCCCTTGAAGAAGCGACCGGAGATGCCCTGGGGCAGGATCCGGATGAGGACGATGGCGGAGAGGAAGAGGATCACCTCGCCATAGACGGGCGTGGTGAAATAGGCGCCGAGCTGGTTGACGAAGCCGAAGAGACCGGAGGCCGACAGGGTCCCCGATATGATCGCCGCGCCGCCGCCGACCACGGTGATGAAGGCTTTGGCGACATAGGCCGCGCCCATCACCGGGGTGATGCCGGACACCGGGGCGAGAACGCCGCCTGCAAGGCCGGTGACGGCTGCGCCGAGGGAGAAGGTCGCCATGTAGATATGGGCGGGATTGACGCCGAGGACCGCCGCCATGTCAGGGTTCTGCATCACCGCCCGGGCGATCAGGCCGAAGCGTGTGTAGCGCAGGACCCCGTAAACGATCGCCATCATCACGACCGCGACGGCCAGGAGGAACAGCGTGTACCAGGAGGTGCGGTAGTCCCCGATGGAAAAGCCGCCCAGCGGCGTCGGAACGCCCTGCATCGTGTTGCCGAAGACCGTCGTCGTGAGGCCGATGATGAGAAGGCTGAGCCCCCAGGTGGCGAGCATGGAATCGACCAGTCGGCCATAGAGGAACCGCACGAGGCAGCGCTCGACCAGGAGGCCGACGAGCCCGACGAAGAGCGGCGCGACGACCAGCATCGCGACCCAGATGTTGACGCCGGCATTGGCCGAGATCACCGCGGCATAGGCGCCGAGCATCACGAACTCGCCATGGGCGAGATTGATGATCCGCATCATCCCGAAGATGATCGCCAGGCCGAGGCAGAGGAGAAACAGCGAGGCCGCGCCGTTGACGACGTTCAGCGCCACGATGGCTGCAAGATCCATGTCGGTCCGATCCTGATCGAGGACTCACGGGCGAAAAGGCTTGGGCGAGAAGGCTTGGGCGGGGAGGCGGACAGCCGTTGCCCGCCTCTCCGGATGAGGATCAGGCGTCGATGTCGATGACGTATTGCTGGTTGTCCGCAGGGTTCTTCGCCAGATCGCAGACCATCGCGGTGTCGGAGGGCTGCACCGCCTCGAACGTCTCCAGAACGTTCCATTTGCGGTCCTTCACCTGCGCGAGATAGGCGTTGCGGACGGTGTGGTGGGTCACGCCATCGAGGGTGACCTCGCCGCTTGGGCCCTTGTAGGAGATGCCGCTCTCCAGGGCCTCGATCACCGCCATTCGGTCCAGCGAGCCGGCCTTCCTGACGCCTTCGGCCCAGAGATGCAGCCCCTCGTAGGTCGTGGCCGTCAGCTCGCTGATATAGGGGATGTCGGCCCAGCGCTTCTTCAGGTTCTGGACGAAAGCCTGGCTCTCGGGGGTCGCCAGTTCCTCGTAGTAGCCGTAGCAGCCGTAGATGTCCGCGCTCACCGCGGCGTCGACGGTGGACGGCTCGTTGACGAGGCCGAAGGTGGTGGAGGCGATCGGGATCTGCCCCTTCATCCCGGCCGACTCCCATTGCCGGTAGAACGACACGTGGTTGCCTCCGACGAGGGCCGAAAGGATGAGGTCGGGTTTCGCTGCCTGGATCTTCGAGATCGTCGGGCCGAAATTGGTGACGTCCAGCGGGAAGAAGTCGACGGACAGGACCTCGCCGCCATTGTCCCGCATGTATTTGGTCATCCACTTGGCGGTGATCTGGCCGTAATTGTAGTCGGCGGCGAGGATGTAGGCCTTCTTGCCGCTGTTCTTCATCGCGTAGGGGACCAGCTTCTCCACGGTCTGGGCCGGGGTGGTGCCGGTGCAGAAGGTGTTCCGGTCGCAGACGCCGCCCTCGTAGAGCACGTTGTAGAAATAGAGCACCTTGAACCGGTCGAATGTCGGCCGGATTGCCTCGCGCGAGGCAGAGGTGATGCCGCCGTGAACGACGTCGACCCGGTCCTTCAGCGCCAGCTGCTGGGCATATTGCGAGTAGAGCTGGATGTTCGACTGGGTGTCGTACTGGATCAGCTGAAGCGGCCGCCCGAGCAGGCCGCCGGCCTCGTTGATCTCCGCCACACCCTGTTCCATCGCCGAGACCATGGTGACGCCCGAAGAGGCGATCGCGCCGGATTGGTCGAGCAGGCTTCCGACCTTGATCGGGTCGTCGCTGCCGAAGGCGTAGCGGGTCGAGATGGCGGGGCTCGCCAGCGCCGCGGTGGCGGAGAGCGACGTCTTGATGAACCTGCGGCGTGTGATCGTCATATCGGAACCCCCTTCGAAACCCAGTGCGAACCGGCGATGGAGTTATTTGAAATCACAAAATTTGAAAAGGCAAATGATTTTTGCGCTGCGGGAGGAAATCGATTCTTCAACCGATCATCGTCAGCTCCAGCCCATCGACCTCGGCCAGATGGATCGGCTGCCGATGGCCTGCGACCTTGGGTTCGTCCGAACCACGCGCGGTGTTTTTCTGACAGGTGCGGCCAAGGCCGCTCACGACGGCCTGGACGGCGAGATCTCCGGCGGCTTCGGCGAGGGCAAGAAGACAGTAGATGCCCTCGTAGCAGGATTGGCCGAAGGCGTTGGCGGGGGGCGGGGTCTCGCCGAAGCGGGAGTGGTAGCGCTCGAGAAAATGCCGGTTGTTGCGGGAATCGATCGAGCCGAAATAGCCCGAGGAGAGAAAAAGGTTCTCCGTCGCATCCGCTCCGATCCCGTAGAGCACCGTCTCGTCGATCGCCGAAGAGAACCGCAGGACCTTTGCCGCGAGCCCGGCTTCGGCAAACGCGCGGTTGAACGAGACGGCCTCGGCACCGAGGAAATAGGGGATCACGACCTCCGCCCGGCTGCCGCGAATCTCGTCGAAGAGCGCGTCATAATCCTCGAAGTCGAACGGCACGATCCGCTCGCCCACGACCTCTCCCCCGCGACTGGCGACGAGGCGCCTTGCGGTCGCCAGTGTCCGACGCGGCCAAACATAGTCGTTGCCGCAGAGATAGTAGCGCTTCGCCGCCTTCTTCTCGAACAGCCAGTCGATGCCGGGCTGCAGCAGCTCGTGCGAGGTTTCGCCGACGGTGACGATCGCCCGGTCGTGCTCCCATCCCTCGAATTGCGGCGTGTAGATGAAGGGGACACGCCCGCCGATCATGGTCGATACGGAGGCGCGCTGGTAGCTGGGGATCATGCCGACGACCGCGTCGATCTCGTCGAGCCCGATCGGCAGATCGACGGCTGCCGCCGCGCTTGCCGCCGAGCGACCCGCATCGATGATCGTCAGATCCACCTCGTCGCCGAGCAGCCCGTAATGGGCGTTGATCTCGTCGACCGCGAGCCGCGCGCAGGCCTCGGAGGACGGCGCCCAGATCCCGGAAGCGCCGCTCTGTGCGATCAAGAGCCCAATGCGTATCATCCGCAACTCCTGCCGTCGGACGATGTCTTCGAAGCGCGCGACGAATTCAGGCGCGGTCCGTTCAGCTTGGCTTTGCATTTCCCGTGCCAAACGAGGGATGGCGAAACCATCGCGAGAGCAGGGGTTTCGGCAGGCGCAGACGCCCGAACACGCGAATTTGAGCATGCTGGCCGGGCAGGCTGCGCGAATCCCGGGCAGCGCCGATCGGTCCCGGCTCGCCGACATTTCCTTCAGGTTCGAAATTGCCTCCGGCGCGGGCAGCGAATATATGAAAATTCCAGTATTCCGGAGACATCCTCATGAATGGCGCGCCTGATTCAGGCTCGGTCGAGCTTTCGGACCTCATTGCCGGCGTCAATCGACGCCTCGACACGGCTGTCGAAGCGCGGTTGAAGCCGGCTGGCGTGCGCATCGAACAGTTCCGCGTCATGGCCTCGCTCGATCGCCGCGACGGCCAGTCGATGGGCGAACTGGCGCCGAGCGTCTTCGTCGATCTGCCGACGTTGACCAAGATCGTCGATCGGATGGTGTCGAGCGGGCTCGTCTACCGTGCCCCCGATCCGCGGGATCGTCGCCGGGTGCTGGTCGTTCTCTCCGACAAGGGCCGACGGAACCTTCGCGAGCTGGTCCCTCTGGTCGAGACGGAACGCCGGCAGGTGATCGACACGCTCAGCCCGGCGGAGACCAGCCAGCTCAGCCATCTGCTGCGCGGCATCCTGGCCTAGCGTTCGGGCAGCCGGGCCGGTTTCCGCGGGTTCGAGGGCCGGGCCCCGGACGCAACGAAGGGGTCGATGCGGGCGCCGTCCGTGAGGCGGGGTGCGGGAAAGCGGCATGGCCGGATCTGTCGGGCAAAGCCGCAGTCGCTGGCCAGCCGCGCCTCCTCTTTCCCGTCACCCCAGTCGATCGAGGGCCTTGCCGACCGCTGCAAACATCGCGTCGATCTCTTCGGCTGTGATGATCAGCGGCGGGCAGAGGCAGAAGGCGTCGCCGACCGCGCGGCCGATGACACCCTCTTCCAGCGCTGCCGCCGCCATCGCCGCGCCGGCCTTGCCGGGCTCGCCTTCGGGGTGGAGTTCCAGCGCGCCGATCAGCCCGACGCCGCGCCTCAGCTTCACCTTGGGGTGCCTGGCGAGTGCGTCGAGATGGCCGAGAAACTGCGGCGACAGCCTGCGGCAGTTGCCGACGAGGTCGCGCTCCTCGATGATCTTGATGTTTTCCAGCGAGACCGCCGTCGCCACCGGATGGCCCGAGGCGGTATAGCCATGGCCGAAGACGCCGATGCGCGAGGATTCGTCGGCGATCGGGGCGTAGAAGGTCTCGTTCATCAGGATCGCCGCGATCGGCATGTAGGACGAGGCCATCTGCTTGGAGATGACCATGACGTCCGGCTCGATGCCGAAGGTCGTCGACCCGAACATGTTGCCGGTTCGCCCGAAGCCGGTGATCACCTCGTCGGCGACGAGCAGGATGTCGTACTTCCTCAGGACCCTCTGGATCTCCTGCCAGTAGTTCTGAGGCGGAACATAGACGCCGCCCGACGCCATCACCGGCTCGCCGAAGAAGGCGGCGATGGTGTCCGGGCCTTCTTCCAGGATCAGCTTCTCGAGATCATCGGCCATGCGGAGGGAGAACTCCGCCTCGCTCTCGCCCGGCAGCGCAATGGAACCGTAGTCGGGGCAGTTCGTGTGCTTCATGCGGTCGAGCGGCAGGTCGAAGCTGGCATGGTTGCGGGCAAGGCCGGTGATCGAGCCGGCGGCGATGGTGACGCCGTGATAGCCCTTGATGCGGCCGATGATCTTCTTCTTGTCGGGCTTGCCGAGGGCGTTGGAGCGATACCAGCAGAGCTTCACCACGAGATCGTTCGCCTCCGAGCCCGAGGAGGTGAAATGCACCTTCGACATCGGCACGGGCGCGATCTGGATCAGCTTTTCGGCAAGCTCCACCGACGGCCCGTGGGTCTTGTGGGAGAAGATGTGGTAGTAGGGCAGCTTCTCCATCTGGGCTTTCGCGACTTCGGCGAGGCGCTTCTCGCCGAAGCCGACGGCCACCGACCACAGCCCGGCGAGGCCCTCGAAATAGCGCTTCCCGTCGATGTCGTAGACATAGACGCCCTCGCCGCGATCGATCACCAGCGAGCCGGTCTTCTCGTGCTGCCTGAGATCGACCAGCGGATGCAGCTGATAGGCCCGGTCGCGGGCCTCGATGGAATTCGGCATGTCGTTCATCGCAGGGTTCTTTCGCTTGGGGGGGACATCGGCGCCAGGATTTTCAGTCGAGCGTATCGATTGCCAGCCGGTTGTCCGAATGGCGCTCGCGGATGTGGGCGAAATCCGGCGCCGACGCCCTGTCCAGCATGAGCTCCAACACGCGCGGCGGCGTCAGCGGCAGTTCGCGGACCTGCTTGCCCGTCGCATGGGCGACGGCACAGGCGATGGTCGCGCCGACATTCAGGATCGGCACCTCGCCGGCGCCCTTGGTGCCGAGCGGGCCGATCGACGGGGCTCCCTCGTGGAGCTCGATCTCGACCGGCACGACATCGCCGGCGAGCGGCACGCGGTAGGTCTCGAAGCTCGTCTGACGGATGGCGCCATCGCGGCCGACATCGGCCTCCTCGTGCAGCGCATAGCCGAGGCCCTGGACGACCCCGCCCTGGATCTGGCCATGAATGGCGCTCGGGTTCAGCGCCCGGCCGACATCCTGCACGACGCGGTATTTCAGCACTTCGACATGGCCGGTGTCGGGATCGACGGCGACGTCGCAGTCGTGGACGGCGAAGACCGGGATGTCGAGCGCCTCGATGAAGTGGCCGGCGCAGCAGCCGGCCATCGCAGGCGTGCCGGCTCCGGTGAAGGAGCCGGTGCCGGCCACCGGCCCGAGGAGGGCCTGGGCGCGGGCGGCGACCTCGGCGATGGTGACGCCGGATCCCCTGGCGCCGGCGATGTCGATGCGCCCGTCCTCCATGACGAGGTCTTCCGCCGAGGCTTCGAGCATGTCGCTCGCCACCTTCAGGAGTTTCGTGCGGACCTCGATCGCGGCGGATCGGCTGGCGGCGCCGAGCGAGACCGTGGTGCGCCCGCCGCCGACGCCGACGTCATAGCCGGCGGCATCGGTATCGGCGGCGCGCACCACCACCTTGTCCGGCGACAGGCCGAGGGTGGCCGCGACGATCTGCGGCAGCGCCTGCATCATCGAGCCCGAGCCGATCTCGACGCCGGAGGTGACGAGGGTGGCGGTGCCATCGGCATTCATGTTGACGGTGGCGGCGGACGGTCCGGTGAAGACGAACCAGGTGCCGACGGTCGTCGCCCGGCCGTGGAGGCGGCCATCCTCGAGCGGCCTGGCGGGCGTTCGCGCGCGCAGGGCCTCCATCTTCGCCAGCATGGGCGCCAGCACGTCGCCCTCGAAGACCTGGCCGGTCGCGCCGAGATCGCCGTCGCCGATGACGTTCCTGCGGCGAAACGCGTCGGGCGCCATGCCGATCGCGGCCGCGATCTCGTCGGTATGCCGTTCCAGCGCGAAGGTGTTGTAGACGCCGTTGCAGGCCCGGAAGGCGCCGTTCGGGGCGGTGTTGGTGTAGACGGCCCGCGAGACGATGCGCACCGCGCCGAGCCGGTAGTTGCCGCCGAGCGTATGGGCGGTCATCGTGGTCAGGAACACCTGCTCGCCGCCATAGGCGCCGCAATCCATCAGCACCACCGCTTCCCGTCCGGCGATCGACCCGTCCGGCGCGATCGCCGAGCGGATGCGGATCTCGGCGTTCTCGCGGAAGAGGCAGGTGGTCATCTCCTCCTCGCGGCTGTTGACGAGGCGCACCGCTCGGCCCGACTTTCGAGCGAGGAGGGCGGCGAAGGGTTCCAGCGCGCAGTCGAATTTGAGGCCGAAGCCACCGCCGACCGGCGGCACTGTCACCCGGATCGACGAGGCCGGGACGGCGAGGAGCGCGGCCACGGTGTTGCGCACGGTCCAAGGCACCTGGGTCGAGGTCTCGATGTGGTATCGGCCGTCCTCGAAATGGGCGACCACCGCGCGCGGCTCGAAGGAAAGATGGTTCTGCCGGCCGACGCGGAACGCGCTTTCGACCACCGTCACGTCGTCCCGGGCGAAGGCGGCATCGACGTCGCCGCGGTCGACGCTCGCCTCCCAGGCGACATTGCCGCCCCGCATGCCGCCCGGCGTCAGGACCTCGTAACCCTGCCACTCCGGATGGACGAGCGGCGCGCCGTCGGCGAGGGCCGCGCCCATGTCGAGCACGGCGGAAAGCGGCGCGATCTCGACCTCGATGGCGGCGAGGGCATCCCGCGCCTGGCGCTCGGTATCGGCCGCGATGGCGGCGATCGGCTCGCCGCAATAGCGCACCGTGTCGACGGCAAGGAGCGGATGGTCGGCGATGCCGAGGCCGGCGCGGCCGGGAGCATCGGCGGCCGTCACGATGGCGCGAACGCCCGGCATGCGCGCCGCCGCAGTCGTGTCGAGGCGCAGGATCCGCCCGCTCGCAACGTCCGACCGCAACAGCGCGGCATGGAGCATGCCGGCCGTCGCGCGATCGATGGTGTAGCGGGTGCGCCCCATCAGCTTGTCGCGGGCGTCGCGGCGGCGGAAGTTCTGGACGGCACGCTCGGCGATCTCACTCATCGACGCTCCTCCATCACGGCGATGGCCGCGTCGACGATGCGCTCGTAGCCGGTGCAGCGGCAGACGTTTCCGACGAGCCCGGCCTTGACCGCCTCCCGGCTCGTCTCGCAGCGGCCGGAGGTGGTCAGGTGCGTCAGCGTCACCACCATGCCGGGAAAGCACATGCCGCACTGGACGGCGTCGTGCTCCTCCAGCGCCGTCTGGACCGGCATCGGATCGTCGCCCGAGGTCAGCCCCTCGACGGTCTCGACGTCGCGGCCTTCGACGAGGACGAGGGGTGTCAGGCAGGAGACGGTCGGCACGGCATCGACCAGCACCATGCAGGCGCCGCAGAAGCCTTCCCGGCACACGGGCTTGGCCCCGGTCAGATGCAGGACGTCCCGAAGCACGTCGACGAGCGGGGTCATCGGCGCGGCGGCGATCTCGCGCTCCTCGCCATTGACGGTCAGGCGAATGGTCATGGCCCGGGCTCCTTCCTTCACGCTTGCGACGCCAGTGCCGCCACGGCACGGCCGACGAGGGCCGGAAGCACCTGGACGCGGTACCAGCCCGGGGCTTCGACCCCCTCCCGGCCGCTGAAGCCGGCGGTGAGCGATCGGGCGATGGCGGAGGCCCGCGCGGGATCGAGGGTCTGTCCGGCGAGGGCGTCCTCCAGTGCCGTCCAGCGCCGGGCGGTCGCTTCCACCGAGCCGACCGCGATGCGGGGCAGGGCGATGCAGCCCCGGTCGTCGATCCCGACCGCCATCGAGACGATCGCCACCGGATAGTCGCCGGCTTTTCTCAGCGGCAGCCGGACATGCACCGAGCGGCGCAGGGATCGCTGCAGGATCACCTTGGTCAGAAGCATGCCGGGGCGAAGATCGACGCGGCGGGCCAGGAATTCGGCGACGGACATGCGTTCGCTGCCCGATAGTCCGGCGATCTCGACGGTGGCATCGAGGCAGAGGAGCGCCGGCACCAGATCGGCCGCCGCAAAGCCCGGCGCGCAGAGATTTCCGCCGAGGGTGGCGGCGCTGCGAACCGCCGGATTTGCGGAGTTTCCGGCCGCCGCGCGAAGGGCCGCGAATTCGGGATGCGCGGCGAGGGCTCCTGCCAGATCGGCATGGGTGACCGCCGCGCCGATCTCGATGGTGTTCCCCGCAACGGCGATGACGGCAAGCTCCGGAATGCGGCCGAGGGCGACATAGGCGGGCGCGAGGGCCTCGCGGCGCAGCGGCGAGCGCATGATCCAGGTGCCGCCGGCAAGCGGTGCGGCGCCTCGCCCCGCTCCCGACAGCGCGGCGAGCGCCTCGGCGATGCTGGTCGGGGTGACGACGGAAGGCGAGGTGGCGGTGAGCATTCCCGAAAGGCTCTTTTTCTGTTCGTCGCCGAAGGCGGGTTGAACGGCTGTTTCAAGAATGGCGGTTCGATCGCCGGCGTCGACCGGGTCAGCGGGCTTCGAGGCGCAGCCTGTCGAGCACGACGCCGAGGATGACGATGGCGCCGAGCACGATCATCTGCACGTAACCGTCGATGCGGGTGAGGTTCATGCCGTTCGACAGGATGGTGATGAACAGGGCGCCGAGGACCGCCGTCGCGACGCCGCCGCGCCCGCCGGCAAGGCTGGTGCCGCCGACGACGGCCGCCGCGATCGACTGCAGGGCCAGCGTGCCGCCGAGATTGGGCTCGCCCGAGCCGGTGCGCGCCGTCATCATCAGGGCGCCGAGGGCGGCGAGGCTGGAGCACAGGACATAGGCATAGACGAGCAGGCGCTTGACCGGGATGCCCGCGACGGCGGCGGCCTGGGGATTGGTGCCGATGATGTAGAGCGAGCGGCCGAACACCGTCCGCGACAGGACGAAGGCGAGGGCCCCGCCGACGACGATGGCGATGACGATGGCGATCGGCAGGCCGAGGATCGAGCCGGTGTAGAAGGTCTGGGAGAAGGTCGCCGGCACGCCCTGGACCGGGCGGCCGTCGGAGATGGTGGTGGCGACGCCGATGGCGATGTTCATGCTGCCGAGCGTGGCGACCAGCGGGCTGACCCCCAGAAGCGCGACGACGACGCCGTTGAACAGCCCGCAGGCGATCGCGAGGGCGAAGCCGGCGGCGACCGCGGCGGCGACGACGACGAGGCCGTTGGCCTCGCCGCCGCCCATGCCGGCCATGGCCAGCGCTGCGCCGACGGACACCATCGACACCGTCGGGCCGAGCGACAGGTCGAAGCCGCGGGTCAGGATCACCACCATCTGCGCCATGGCGAAGAGCGCCAGATAGCTCGCCTGCTGGGCGATGTTGAGGAGGTTGTAGCTCGTCAGGATCCGGTCATCGGCGAGGGCGAAGCCGCCGAGCAGGGCGAGCAGCGCGATCGGCAGGGCGAGCTTGCGCAGCCATGTGTTGCTGAAGGACAGGCCGGACGCGCGGGCGCCGCCTGCCTTGCCGTCGAGGCCCGGGGCCTTGCCGGTGGCGGTGAGATTGGCGTCAGACACGGGACATTCTCCGGCGGCTGAACTCGTCGAGAGCGACGGCAAGGACCATGATCAGGCCGAGGAAGATCGGCTGGATGCGGGAATCGATGTGCAGAAGGTTCAGCGCATTGCCGAGGATGGTGAGGAAGAGGGCGGCGACCGCGACCACCTCCACCCGGCCGATGCCGCCGCGCAGGCTGACGCCGCCGATCACGGCCGCGGCGATCGACTGCAGCATCATCGCGTCGCCGCCGAGGCTCGCCTGTCCCGAGCCGACGAGGGCGGTGAGGAGGATGCCGACCAGGGCTGCGAGGCCGCCCGAGACGACATAGGTGCCGACGAGATGGGGGCGGATCGAGACGCCGGAGACCACGGCCGCCTCCTGGTTGCCGCCGATGGCGTAGACGTAGCGGCCGAACAGCGTGCGGCGCTGGACGAAGACCATGACGAGGATGACCGCCAGCGCGATGTAGATCGCCAGCGGAAAGCCGAGGAACTGCGAGCGGCCGATCGCCTGCACGAAGCCGTTGGGCATGCCGTAGACCGGGATGCCGTTGGTCAGGAGCAGGCCGATGCCGGCCGCGGCCGACATGGTGCCGAGGGTGACGACGAAGCCGGAAACCTTCAGCATCGAGACGCAGAGGCCGTTGAACAGGCCGACGGCGATCCCCGAGCCGAGGCCGGCGGAGATCCCGATGACGATGGCGACGATGTCCGGACCGCCGATCGCGGCGCTCGCCGCGGCCATCGCCTTCGCCGTCACGACACTCGCCAGCGCCACCACCGCGCCGACCGACAGGTCGAAGCCGCCGGCGATGATCACCAGCGCCTGGCCGCAGGCGATGATCGCCAGGAAGGAGGCCATGCGCACGATGTTGACGACGTTCATCCAGCCGAGAAAATACGGCGAGAGCAGCGACGTGCCGACGATGACGATCGCCATCAGGATGGGCAGGAGGCCGATCCTGAGGACCAGATGGAGCATCTCCTGCGAGGATGCATGGCCGCTCCGCGGGGAGAGGGTCGTCGCCGGATTCATGCCGCCTTCTCCCGGGTCTCTTCCTCGAAGAAGCTCGACAGGACGTTCTGCTCGGTCTTGGCCGGGCCCTCGAGCAGCGCGGCGATGCGCCCGTGATGCATGACGTAGAGACGGTTCGACAGCGCCAGGACCTCGGGCAGCTCGGAGGAGACGACGACCACCGCCGCGCCCTGTTCCACCAGCCGCTTGATGAATTCGTAGACCTCGACCTTGGCGCCGACGTCGATGCCGACGCTCGGCTCGTCGAAGAGGAAGATGTCGAGATCGCGCGCCATCGCCCGGCCGAGCATGACCTTCTGGCGGTTGCCGCCGGACAGGTTGCCGACCGGCCGCTCGATGTTGGGGGGCCTCAGCTTCAGCGTCTCCATGATCGGCCCGATCAGCGCGCGCTCGGCGGCCCGCCGGATGATGCCGCGGCGCTGGTAGCGGTCGAGATCGAGCGCCGCCATCGAGACGTTCTCGCGGATCGGGCGGGAGAGGGCGAGGCCCTCGACGCCGCGATTGGCCGGGAAATAGGCGATCCCGGAGCGCAGGCTGGTGCGCGGATCGAGCCTGTGGAGCGTTTCGCCGCGCAAGGTCACGGTCCCCGCGGCGATCGGCGCGATGCCGTAGATCGCCCGCACCAGCTCGGACTTGCCGCAGCCGACGAGACCGGCGATGCCGGTGATCTCGCCGGCCCTGGCGAAGAAGTCGACGCCCTTCACCAGCCCGTCGGCGGTCGACAGGTTCTCGACCGCGATGGCCGTTTCGGTCGGCTTGTGGGTGATCGCCGGAAACAGGACATCGATCTTGCGGCCGGTCATCAGCTCGACGAGCTCGCTGTCGGTGACGGTGGCCGCATCGAGGGTGCGGATGTGGCGGCCGTCCCGCAGAACGGTGACGCGGTCGGCGAGCGCCCGGATCTCGCGCATCCGGTGCGAGACGTAGATGATGCCGACGCCCTGGCTCTTCAGTTTGGCGATCAGCTCGAAGAGCCGGCCGGTCTCGCGCTCGGTGAGCGAGGCGGTCGGCTCGTCGAGGATCAGCAACCTGACGTTGCCGAGCAGCGCCTTGGCGATCTCGGCCATCTGCTGGTGGGCGCGGTCGAGCCGGTCCACCCGCGCCTTCGGATCGAGGTCGAAGCCGAGTTCGGCGATGAGCTCGCGCGCCCGGCGGCGCATCCCGCCCGCATCGAGGACGCCCGCCGCCGACTTCTCGCGGCCGAGAAAGAGGTTCTCCTCCACGGTGAGGCTCGGCACCAGGGAGAACTCCTGGAAGACCGGGCTGATGCCGATGGCGCGGGCCGCGCTCGGCGACAGGTCCGTCATGTCCTCGCCGGCAAAGCGGAAAGTTCCGCTGGTCGGCGGGAAGGTGCCGGAGATGACGTTGATGAGGGTCGACTTGCCGGCGCCGTTCTCGCCGAAGAGCACGTGGAGTTCACCGGCCCTGACGTCGAGATCGACACCGTCGAGGGCGACGACGCCCGGAAACTGCTTGGTGACGCCGGACAGGACGAGCAGCGGTTCGGCGGTCTGTGGGGACGTCGTCTGGCTGATGGTGGCCGGTGCCATTGCCCACTCCTGAAACGGGAGGGTGGACAGGCTCTCCGCCTGTCCACCATTGTCGGTCGAGACGCTGTTACTCGGCCGTGACGGAATATTCCGGGTTCCAGTCGGCGGGCGCCAGCACCAGCTCCATGTTGAGATCCTTGGCCGTCGTCGCGTCGATGACGTCGGCCTTCGGCTGGGCGAGCTTCATGACGTCCTTGCCCTCGACCAGGCGCACCGCCTGATCGATCGCCATGGCCCCTTCGGCGACCGGATACTGGGTCGCGAAGGCGAGGATCTCGCCGCGGTTGAGCGAGTCCAGCATGGCCTGGTTCTCGTAGGAGGAGATGATCTTGATGTCCGGACGGCCGGCCAGCTGGACCGCGCCGACGGCGGCCTCGGCGGTCGGCGCCGTGCCCCAGATGACGTTCATGTTCGGATAGGTCTGGAGGGCGTCCTGGATCAGCTTGAGCTGCACCGCGACGCCCGAATCGCCGAACTTCTCGTCGAGGATCTCGACGTTGTCGTGGCTGGCGACCGTCTCCTTGAAGCCGGTGTTGAAGTCCTCCGCCCAGCCCGAACCCGCCGGTCCCGGGAAGGTCACGACATTGGCTTCCTCGTCGCCGATCGCCGCCAGCAAGCCCTTGGCGGTGACGCCGCCCATGGCGACGAAGTCGACATAGTTGGCGGCCGGCAGCGCATCCTTGGGCAGCGGGTTGGTGACGCCGACGACGGGGATGTTCTTTTCCTTCGCCTCGGCGAATTTCTGGCTGAGGCCCGCCCCGGAGATCGCGCCGACGATGATCGCGTCGGCGCCGCTCGCCATGCAGTCGTCGAACTGCGAGATCTGCTTGGGCAGGTTCTCGTAGCCGCCGGCCTCGTAGAGGTTCATGTTGACGTTGGCGGCCTTGGCCTGGGTGACGATGCCGTAGGCGACGGCGACCCAGAAGCTGTCCTTCATGTGCGGGAAGAGGACGCAGATGTTGTGGGCCTTCTCGGCCTTGCCGAGCGGCGTGTACTCGGCCTCCGTCGGCGTGCCGGAGGACGCGTCGTAGACCGGGAACGGCCACCACGAACCTTCGGCGGCTGCGCCCGGCTGGGCCGAGAGCGCGATGAGGGCGAGGGACGTCGCGGTCGAAAGGGCGATGCGGGTCTTCAGTCTGGCGGCCATGATCTCAAGTCCTTCGTGGGGTTTCGGGGGCATTGTCTGGGGCATGGGATCGATGCGTGGCAGCAGCCGGGGAACGGGTCATGCAGGCGCCCATTCGCCGACGGAGCGCCGCTCGAACATCTCGCGGAACTGCCGGGTGGACTCCGGCAGGAGTTCGCCGCTCTGCCATTCCAGGATGACGGCGTGCTGGCGGATGACGTCGAAGACGTCGATCTCGCCGGCCCGGTAGCGCGCGGCGACCGCTTCAGGGTCTTCGCGCGCCCAGGCGACGCGGCTCTGGCGGATCTCTTCGCGCAGGGCCTTCGTCGCCGCCGCGTCGATCTCGTATTCGCAGAGCTCGGCGTCGATCTCGCGGATGACGACGCCATAGTCCTTGGCCGCGCGCTCGACGGAGACGTAGTCGTCGACGACGTCTTCCAGGACGCGCTTCGGATCGCGCTCCAGCGGGTCGCCGAAGCCGCCGCCGCCCGCCGTCGGGCGGGAGAAGACGTCGCCCTCGACGATCGGAACGTCGGAGAAGATCGCGCCGAGTCGCTCCTCCTTGCCGCCATCCTTGTGGATCAGGGTCAGGCCGTGCGGCATGGAGGGCAGCCCGCCCTCGATGCCCCAGACGACCGCCCGCTCGCGGTCGCAGATGTAGGAGATGACGACGCCTTCCGAGGCGAGCATGCGGGAGGTCTTCCTGAGACCCGATCCGCCCCGCCACTTGCCGGGGCCGGGGGAGTCGGTGACGATCTCCATCTCGGTGCAGATGATCGGGCTCGCCCGCTCCTGCCCCTCGACCGGCTGGGCCATCATGCCCGTACCGAAGGAGGCGGTGGTGCAGTTGTTGCCGTCCTTGCCGTTGCGCCCGCCCCAGCCGCCGGGCAGCCAGTCGTAGAACATGAACATCGACTTGTCCGAGGCGCGCCTGTCCCAGCCGCCGGTCAGAAGATATTCGAGATTGAAGGCGCAGGCGAGCGCCCGCTCGGGCATCAGCCGCGACCACATCTCGTAGATCGAGTTCATGATCTTCTCGAAGGGCATCAGGAAGCCGGTCACCGCCACCGGCCAGCGGGCGTCGACGATCGAGCCCTCCGGCGCGATGATCTCGAAGGCGCGGTAGAAGCCGGAATTCAGCGGCAGGTCCGGGAAGAAGGTCTTCATGCCGGCGGCAACGCCCGAAAAGGTCGTGCCGAAGGCGGAATTGTAGATCGAGCCGATCACCGGGTGGCTGCCGGTGAAGTCGTAGATCACCTTGTCGCCCCTGATGGTCATCTTGATCCGGATCGGGATCATGCCCTCGCCGCCGGCCGGATCGCGGTCGATGTAGTCGACCGTCTCCCATTCGCCGTCGGGCATCGCCGCGATGCGCTGGCGCACCGCCCGCTCGACATAGTCCTGGACGGCGGAAAGGCCGGTCTCGATGGTGTCGCGGCCGTATTTGTCGACGAGCCGCAGGATCTCGCGCTCGCAGACCCGCGTCGCCTGGGCCTGGGCCTGCATGTCGCCGATGATCGAGGCCGGGTCGCGGGTGTTGTGGGCGATCAGGCCGGCGACGTCCCGGTGCAGCTCGTTTTTGGAGAACAGCCGGACGGGGGTGATGCGCAGGCCCTCGCGGAACATCTCCCTGGCCGAGACGTCGAAGGAGCCGGGGACCGAGCCGCCGACATCGGACCAGTGGCCGTTCGACTGGGCGTAGGCGATCACCTTGCCGCCCGAGAAGATCGGCCGGACCAGCCGGACGTCGGAGAAATGCGTGCCGCCGGCATAGGGGTCGTTGATGGCGTAGACGTCGCCTTCGTGCATGTCGCCCTCGAAGTGGCGCATGACGTCCTGGCAGGTGAAGTGCAGGGTGCCGACATGGACGGCAATGTCCTGGTTGCCTTGCGCGGCGCATTCGCCCTTGGCATCGTGCAGGCCGCTGGAGAAGTCGTGATTGTAGATCACGAAGGAGTAGCAGGTCCGCAGCACCTGTTCGCCCATCTGGTCGACGGCGGTGATGAAGGAGTTCTTCAGAACCTCGAAGGTCACGGGATCGAGCGGTTCGGTGGCCATCGTCTCAGCCCTTCGCGCGGATGATGATGTTGAGATACTTGTCGACTTCGGCCCTGGCCCAGGGCGGCACGACGGTGGTGGAATCCACCTGTTCGACGATCGCCGGTCCCTCGATGGTGAAGCCGGCCGGCAGCTCCGCGCGGTCGTAGATCGGGGTGTCGTGGGGCTTCTCGTCGAACCAGACGGTGCGGCGGCTCGCCGGGCCGGGGGTCTCGCCGGTCGGCTCGTGGACTTTCAGATCGGCCTTCGGCACGACGCCGATCGCCTTCAGATTGACCCGGAACAGGCTGACCGGCGTGTCGTCGCGGCGGAAGTTGTATTCCCGGTGATGCTCGCGGTGGAAGTCCTCGACCAGGGCCTCGATCGAGCGGATCGGGCTCGGCGCGGTGACCGCCAGGGAGCGCCACTGGCCGCGATACATCATGTCGATCGAGCGCTGGAAGACGATGTCCTCAGGCTTGACACCCTCATGGGTCAGCCGGTCGAGGGCTTCCTTTTCGATGCGGGCGAACTGGGCCTCGATCACCTCGGGGTCGGCATGGGTCGCCTCGACCATGCAGTTTTCCGAAAAGTCGTGCTGCATGTCGACGAGGAGGCAGCCGAGCGCCGAGGTGACCCCTGGGTTGGTCGGCACGATGACGACCGGGATGGCGAGTTCGCGCGCGACATCGGCGCCATGCAGCGCGCCGGCCCCGCCGAAGGCGACGAGGGCGAAGTCGCGCGGGTCGTAGCCGCGGCTGATCGAGATCAGCCGAACCGCATCGGACATGTTGGCATTGGCGACCCTGACGATCGCGTCGGCCCCCGCTTCGACGGAGAGGTCGAAGGCTTCCGCGACCGTCGCGACGGACTTGCGGGCGAGATCCTGATCGAGCTGCACCGAGCCGCCGGCAAGGCTGGTGCCGAGGCGGCCGAGGGTGACGTTGGCATCGGTGTTGGTCGGCTGCGGATTGCCGTTGCCGTAGCAGGCGGGGCCGGGATTGGCGCCGGCCGACTGCGGGCCGTTGCGCAGCGAGCCAGCCTCGTCGGTCCAGGCGAGCGAGCCACCGCCGGCCCCGATCGTCATCACCTCGATGGAGGAGAAGCGGATCGGATAGCCGAATTCGATGTACCAGTCCTTGGTCACCCGCGACTGGCCCTCATAGGCGAGGGACACGTCGGTGGAGGTGCCGCCCATGTCGAGGCCGATCGAGTTGGGAAAGCCGCAGAGGCCGGCGATGTGGCGGCTGGCGATGGCGCCGGCCGCAATGCCCGAGCCGGCGAGGCGGGCGGCGAAGTCCTTGACGCTCGCCGGGGTCATGACGCCGCCGCCGGTGTGCAGCAGGAGGAGGTCGCGGGTGTAGCCCTCGGCGGCCAGCCGGTCTCCCAGCCGATTGGTGTAGCTGACGACGACGGGGCTGAGCGCGGCATTGACGACGGTGGTGGAGAAGCGCTCGTGCTCGAAGATCTCGGGCAGGACCTGCGAAGAGATCGAGACCGGTATGTCCGGCATCGCCTCGAGGAGAATCTCGCGCATCGCCCGCTCGTTGTCGCCGTTGAGATAGGCGTTCATGAAGCAGACGGCGATCGCCTCGACGCCCCGGCGCTTCAGGATCCGCGCGACCTCGCGGGCGGCATCGAGATCGAGCGCCTCGATGATTTCGCCCGTGGCATCGACCCGCTCGGGCACGGTCAGCCGGTCGCGGCGGGGGATGTAGGGGCGCACCACGTCCTTGTAGGCGTCCCAGAGATCCTCCTTGTTGGCGCGGCGGATCTCGATCACGTCCCGGAAGCCTTTGGTCGAGACAAGGGCGGTGCGCGGCAGGCGCCGGGTGATCAGGGCGTTGGTCGCCACCGTCGTGCCATGGGAAAACAGGGCGACGGCGGACAGATCGATGCCGGCCTTGGCGACGCCGGTCATGATCCCGTCGATCGGATCGCTGGTCGACGACGTCTTCTCGATCCGGATGAGACCCGTGGTCTCGTCCATGATGCACATGTCGGTGAAGGTGCCGCCGACGTCGACGGCTATGCGGAGGTTTTGCAAGGGGCTTGTTCCCGCTCATGCGTCGGGCCGTCGAAGTGCGACGGGCCGGGCCATCGGTTTGTGTGGCGAGCTAACCAGCTTTCAGGGGGCGCTTCTTGACGATTGGCGCATGAAATCTTGCGCCAGAACGAACTTTCGGCCTGCTTTTTTTGCGACTGCGAAGGATGCTCAATTGCTGCGCAGCACCATCGTCAAGCCTGTGTATCGATTGGGCATCGGCGGGGCACAACGGCCCACCCGTCGGCGGCCGGACGCACCTGTCCCGAGCCGCGTCGGCGACCCGTATTGCCGTTATCGGCGCGGGTTGGCCGTGATCGGATCGCGGGCCGTCGCTCGTGCCTCGCTCGGCGTGCAGCCGAAGCGCGCCCGGTAGCTGCGACTGAACTGGGCCTGGTCGCCGAAGCCGCATTCATAGGCGATCTCGGAGATCGATCCCCGGAAGCGGGGGTCGCGCAGCCGCTGGTCGCACAGAGCGAGGCGCTGGCTGCGGATGTGCCCCCCGACCGTGGTGTTCTCGGCTTCGAAGATCTGCTGGAGATAGCGCAGCGAGATCCCGCAGGCGTCGGCGACGGTCTGGGGCGTCAGGGTCGGATCGCCGAGCCGGCTGCGGATGATCTCCTCGGCCCGGCAGAGATGGGCGTTGCGGACCGCGGTGGACGAGCCGGAGAGCACCCGGCTGTCCTGGGTCACCGCGGCGGCGAGGAGTTCCACCAGTTGCCCGCCGATCAGATGGCGCGATGCCTCGGTGAACTCGGCGATCCGCGCCACCGCGATCCGCAGCATGTCGACGAACAGGGCACCCGCGCCCGATCGCGCGTCGAAGCGCAGCGTCGCCAGGCGCTCGGGCCGGCTGATGCGCGCCTCGAGCACCCTGCGCGGCACCTTCAGCACCCAGAGCGAGGCGGGATCGGCATGGCTGAACTCATAGGGCAGGTGGCTGCGCTCGATGAGGAACCCGCCCGGCGCGCAGGAGACGTCCTGGCCGTCCTGGACGAAGCGCACCTCGGCAAGCTCGGGGATGGTGATCAGGTAGCTCTCGTCCCGCTCTTCGACGAGGTGGTGCTGGTGTCGGCGGTACAGCATCCCGTTCGAGCAGTTGCGGGAGACCGAGACGGCGCCGAGGGACCAGGCTTCGAGGGTGCCGTCGAACAGCCGCGACCCGGCGAAGGCCAGGTCGAGCGGGAAATAGATGTCGGAGACGGCCTTTTGCCAGCCCAGCCGGCGCTGGGGCGGGGGAAGGTCGCGGGTCGAAAATCTCAGCGGCATTGCACTCACTCCGATCGTCGTCGAACGTGCCGTGTGCGGCGTTGACTTCTCCCTGTGGCTGCCGGGACCTGCCGGCGCTCCGTCGTCTTCCGGTCAGGCCGATGCAGTGGACGCCGTAGCCGCGGCCGAGTCCATCGCGCAAACCACCTGCTTCATGCGGCATCGTCCAGCGCATGCCGGACGGCTGCGGCGAGTTCGACCGCGCCGGGCGTGTCGGAATGGACGCAGATCGTATCGGCGTGCATGTCGATCAGCGTGCCCTCGGTGGTCGTCGCCTTGTTGGCGAGGACCACCTGCCTGACCCGCCTTGCGGCTTCCTCCGGATCCTTGGCGTCGTGTTTGCGGGTGATGATCAGGCGGCCTTCGCCGTCATAGTCGAGATCGGCATAGTATTCGGCGAGGAAGGCAACGCCGCGTCGGGCATAGACCGTTTCCTGCAACGTGCCGCGCATGCACAACAGCGGCACGTCGAAGATCTCCGCCACGTCGGCGATGGCCTCGGCCACGTGTTCGTGCCGCATCGCCGCGCCGTAGAGCGCGCCGTGGGGCTTGATATGGTTGAGCTTCAGGCCCTTCTCGTCGAGGAAACCGCGCAGGGCACCGATCTGGTAGATTAGGCAGGCTGCGAGTTCCTCCCGGTCCATGGTCATTTCCCGGCGCCCGAAACCCTGCAGGTCCGGGAAGGACGGATGCGCGCCGACCGCGACGCCGTGGTCGGCGGCCAGCGCGACCGTCGCGCGCATCACCGACGGGTCGGAGGCGTGGAAGCCGCAGGCGACATTGGCGATGTCGACATAGGGCATCAGCCCGGCGTCGTCGCCGCACTGGTAGAGGCCGAAGCCCTCGCCCATATCGCAATTGATGGTGACGCCCAAGATGCTCGCCCCTTTGCCCGAACCGCCGTCTTTGCAGTGGTTCCAAGCGTGGACGGGATCGGCCGGTCAGGTCAAATCGAATAAATCGCGGCGCGATATCTGCAAAACCGATGACCCATGCAGGCAGGCATATCTCGCCCGTCGGACGGTCGCACCGCGAACCGCCTCGGCGGCGATCAGTGCGGCCCCTCGGCCAGCCCGGCCGCCGCATAGCGCATGAAGTCGCTGAACGCGCCGCAGGCGGCGTCGGCCTTGGCATCGCGTTTCCAGGCGAGGCCGACATCCATGCTCGGCACGCCCTCGTCGATCACCCGCGTCTCGATGCGCTGGCCGTCGAGCGACCAGGGTCGGTAGACCATGTCGGAGAGGATTGTCACGCCCATGCCGGCGGCGACCATGGACCGGACGGCTTCGACCGAGGCCGTGCGGTAGATCACCCTCGGCTCGAGAGCGGCGTTCACCCAGTAGCGCATCGACGTCACCTTCGCCTCGTCGACGGTCAGCATGAGGTAGGGGTACGGCTCGACGTCGGCGAGCGCCACCCGGTCGGCGCGGGTGAGGGGGTGGCCGGGCGCCAGCCACAGCCGGCGCGGCGAGCGCTTGAGGATCTCGCTGGCGATGTGCTCGCGGTTCTCCAGATTGGAGACCAGCATGACGGCGACGTCGAGGGCCCCGTCGACGATCGCCTGTTCCAGAACCGGGCGCGGGGCCTCGAAGAGTTCGAGCGTGATGCCGGGATAGTTGGCATAGAAGCGGATGAGGTGCGGCGGCAGGAAATAGCCGGAGACGGTGTAGGTCACGCCGACCCGGACCCGGCCGGCGATCTGGTCGCCGCTCATATGCGGGCTGCGGATCGCCTCGGCGACGGAGGAGAGGATCTGCTTGGCCTGGGGCAGGAAGCGTCCGCCCTCGATCGTTACCCGCACGCCCTGGGGCGTGCGCTCGAGCAGCGGCGCGCCGAGCACAGCCTCGAGCTGCTGGATCGCCGTCGTCACCGCCGACTGGGAGACGTTGAGTTCCACCGCGGCGCGGCTGATCCGGCCGCTTTCGGCTGCGGCGACGAAATAGCGGATCTGCTTCAGCGATATCGACAAAGCGCAGGCTCTCCTCGATCATGGCAATTCGACACCCTCCCGGCGATGCGACGCCGCGAGACCTCCGCTCCTCCGGGCGTTTTCCCGATGTCAGTCCGTTTCCAGCCGAGGGCGGGAGGCGATGAGACGGGGTATCTGATTTTTTGATATGACGCTTTCTCTTTTGCAATTTTACGCCGGGGCGAAGTTTTGCAAGGCTTCGTCAGATGTTCCTCAAGCGACAGGCTGCTGACGCAATGACGAAGACCACCATCGAGGCCCCGATCCCCGGAACCTTCTACCGTTCGCCTTCCCCAGAGGAGCCGGTGTTCAAGAAGGAGGGCGACCCGGTCGCGGTGGGCGACACGGTGGGCCTGATCGAGGTGATGAAGTCCTTCACCCCCGTCGTCGCCGAGGCGGCCGGCACCCTCGTCGCCTTCCATGTCGAGAACGAGGACGCGGTGATGGCCGGCCAGCCGCTCTACGACCTCGAAGCCTGATCGATGGCGATCGCTAAGATCTTCGTTGCCAATCGCGGCGAGATCGCCGTCAGGATCGTTCGTGCCGCACAGGAACTCGGCATCGGCACGGTGCAGGCCGTGAGCGCGGCGGACGAGACCATGCTGGCGGCCCGGCTCGCCGACGAGACGGCGAAGGTAGGCCCCGCCCATGCGTCGAAATCCTACCTGAATTCCGACGCGCTGATCGCGGCGGCGCTCGAGACCGGCTGCGACGCGGTGCATCCGGGCTACGGCTTCCTCTCGGAGAACGCCGCCTTCGCCGAGAAGGTCGACGCGGCGGGCCTGATCTTCATCGGGCCGAAGCCGGAAACCATTACCAGGATGGGCGACAAGGCCAAGGCGAGGCGCGAGGCGCAGCTCGCAGGCGTTCCGACCGTGCCCGGGTCGGACGGGATCGTGACGGACGTCGCCGCAGCCCAGGCGGCGGCCGAGGCGGTCGGCTATCCGGTGATGATCAAGGCGGCGGCGGGCGGCGGCGGGCGCGGCATCCGCATCGCCGACGACGCAGCGCAACTGGCGACCCTCATCCCCCAAGCGAGCGCCGAGGCGAAGGCCGCCTTCGGCGATGGCGGACTTTATCTGGAGCGCTTCGTGCGCCGGGCCCGGCATGTCGAGGTCCAGATCCTCGGCGACGGGACGCGGGCGATCCACCTCTACGAGCGCGAATGTTCGCTCCAGCGCCGCCGCCAGAAGGTCTGGGAGGAGGCGCCCGCCGCCTGCCTCAGCCCGGAGCAGCGCGAGGCCCTGTGTGCGTCGGCGGTGAAACTCGCCGAGCGGGTCGCCTATCGCGGCGCCGGCACCCTCGAATATCTGTTCGACGAGGCGACGGGCGAGTTCTTCTTCATCGAGATGAACACCCGCATCCAGGTCGAGCATCCGGTGACGGAGATGGTCACCGGCGTCGATCTCGTCGCCTGGATGATCCGCATCGCCGGTGGCGAAAGGCTGTCGCTCACACAAGCCGACGTGACGCTGCGCGGCCATGCGGTCGAGGCGCGGATCAATGCCGAGGATCCGGCGGCCGACTTCCGGCCGCATCCGGGCACCGTGTCGGGGCTGGCGGTTCCGGGCGGCATGGGCGTGCGCTTCGATACGATGCTCTATCCCGGCTACCAGGTGCCACCCTTCTATGATTCGCTACTGGGCAAGCTGATCGCCCATGCCGAGACCCGCGAGGCGGCGATCGCGCGGCTGGCCCGGGCGCTGGGCGAGCTGACGGTGGAGGGGCTGCCGACGACGGCGGCGCTGCATCTGGCGCTGACCCGCAACGGCGACGTCCGCCGCGGCGCATTCCACACCGGCTGGCTGGAGGAATGGCTGAAGGGCCACCCGCTCGCAGGCGATCGAGCCGAACCGGGACAGGCCCGGCCAAGCCAAATCGACACAGGGCAAACCGACGCAGGACAAACCGAAGCAGGGAAAGAGGGCCGATGAAGACGCGTTATTCTTTCGGCGGCGACGAGCACATCTTCGTCGAGGTGGATGAGGAAATGTCCCTCGAGGCGTTCTTCAAGAGCCTGTCCATGACGACGGCGATCCGCGAGGCCGGGATCGACGGCATCACCGAGATCTGTCCGGCCAACGCCTCGTTCCAGGTGAAGTTCGACCCGGACGTGATCGCGCCGGACGCTTTGATGGAGCGGCTGAAGGGCTTCGAGGCGGCGGCCGAGAACGCCGAAAAGACGATCGACACCCGCATCATCGAGATGCCCGTCTTCTACAACGATCCCTGGACCCACGAGACGCTGATGCGGTTTCGCGAGCGTCACCAGGATCCGGATTCGACCGATCTCGAATATGCGGCGCGGATCAACGGCTATGCGAGCGTCGAGAGCTTCATCGAGGCCCATTCCGGGGCGCCCTGGTTCGTCTCGATGGTCGGTTTCGTCGCCGGGCTGCCCTTCACCTACCAGCTGGTCGAACGCGCGCGGCAGATCCAGGTGCCGAAATATCTGCGGCCCCGCACCGACACGCCGCGCCTGACGGTCGGCTATGGCGGCTGCTTCGGCTGCGTCTATTCCGTGCGCGGGGCCGGCGGCTACCAGATGTTCGGCATCACGCCGATGCCGATCTACGATCCGAAGGGCGAGCGGAGTTATCTGAAGGACCTGTTCCTGTTCAGGCCGGGCGACATCATCCGCTTCAAGCCGATCGACCGCGAGACCTATGACGCGACGCTCGCCGAGGTCGAGGCCGGGCGCTACGAGCCGAAGATCGCCTCCGTTCAATTCTCCCTCGATGCCTTCAACGCCGACCCCGAAGGCAACAACGCCAAGCTGCTGGAGGCGCTCGATGGCTGATGCTGCTGCGATGTTCGAAGTCGTCAAGCCGGGGCTTGCCACCACGGTGCAGGATCTCGGCCGGCCGGGCTATTACCATCTCGGCCTGCCGATTTCCGGCGCGATGGACCGTTTCGCGCTGATCGCCGCCAACCGGCTGGTCGGCAATCCCGACGGCGCGGCGGGCCTCGAGGCGGTGTTTCTCGGTCCGGTCCTCAAATTTGCGGCCGATACCGTCATCGCCATCACCGGCGCGACCATGCCGCCGAAGCTCGACGGCGTCGAGCAGCCGCTCTGGACGGCCTTTGCGGTCTCGGCCGGGCAGGAGCTCTCCTTCGGCTATCTGAAGGCCGGGGCGCGAGCCTATATCGCCATTGCCGGCGGGATCGACGTGCCGGAGGTCCATGGCTCCCGCTCGACCTATGCGCTGGGGGGCCTCGGCGGTTTCGAAGGCAGGGCGCTGAAGGCCGGCGACCAGGTGAAGTTCGGCGCGCCGACGGGGTCGCCCGGGCTGGGCGTCACCATCCCGGAGGACATCCGCCGCAACGTCCCGCAGTCGGGAACGGTGCTGCGGGCGATGCCCGGCCTCTACTGGCACCGCATCACCGAGGAATCCCAGGGCACCTTCTTCGAGGACAGCTGGAAGGTCGCACCCGAGGCCGACCGGATCGGCTATCGCTTCAAGGGCGGCCGGGCGCTGGATTTCGTCCCGCGTGAGCCGCCCTTCGGCGCCGGCTCCGACCCCTCCAACATCGTCGACAGCTGCTATCCCTACGGCTCGATCCAGGTGCCCGGCGGCACCGAGCCCATCGTGCTCCACCGGGACGCGGTGTCGGGCGGCGGCTATTTCATGGTCGGCACGGTGATCTCGGCGGACATGGACCTGATCGGCCAGCTCCAGCCGCACCAGCCGGTCCGCTTCGAATCCATCGACATGGAGGGGGCGCTGGCGGCGAGGCGGGAGGAAAAGGCGAGGCTGAACCGGCTCGGCGAGTTTCTCGGTCGCTGAGCGGCGTCATTTCACGCCGGTTTCCCATGGCCGCTGATCTCCTCCGACAGGTGTGATATCAGGGACTTCAGGAGGCCGCGTGGACAAGCTCGCATATCGCTCGCTGAATGATCAGACCTATGACCGGATCAAGCAGGGCCTGATGGCCGCGACGTTTCGGCCGGGTGAGACACTTGTCATCCGCACGCTCGCTGCCAGCTTCGGCGTGTCGGCGACGCCGGTGCGCGAGGCCCTGCAGCGACTGGTTGCCGAGCGGCTTCTGGTGATGAAGCCGAACCGCTCGATCGCGGTGCCGGAACTGGAGCTCGACGCCTATGTGGAGTTGCTCCGGATCCGCTGCGAGCTGGAGGGTCTTGCGGCGGACCTTGCCGCCCACCGTGTCGATCCCGCCGGGCTGGAGCGCCTGAGGAGCATTGTCGCGGACATCGACGTCGCTGTGGAGATGCACGACCACGCCGCCTATCGCGCGCTCAACCAGACTTTCCATTTCGCCCTCTACGACGAGGCGCGTTCGCCGCGCCTCGTCGGCATCATCCAGGATCTGTGGGGGCAGACCGGACCTTACGTGTCCGAACTCTTCGTTTCGGAGCCATACGGCCCCGAGGCCAATCGCGAACACAAGCGGATCCTGAGGGCTCTCGAAGGCCGGGACGGCGCGGACGCCCGCGACGGCCTCGTTGCCGACATCACCATTGCCAGCCGGCACATCCTGCCGCAGCTCTTGCGGATGGGCGCCGAAAGGTCGACGAGGCACCGGCGCGGCAGGCCGCCGGCGAAGGCTGAGCACGCGCAAAGCGATGCAGCGCAGTAGGTCCGGGGGAGGCCAACCTTGCCGCCCGGCTGCTTCTGCCGCCGTCAGTGCGTCGTCTTCAGCGCCTCGTCCATCACCGCAATGAACCGATCGGCGTTCGCCTGCGTGAAGACGAGGGGCGGGCGGATCTTCAAGGCGCTGTGGAATTTTCCGGTGACGCTGATCAGGACGCCGAGGTCGCGCATCCGGTTGACGATTCGGGAGGCGCGCTCGCGGTCGGGAGAGCGGCTGGCGCGATCGGTCACGATCTCCGCCCCGATGAAGAGGCCGGAGCCGCGAACGTCGCCGACGGCGTCGTGGCCTCTGGAAATGCGGCGAATGCCCTCCATCAGATAGCCGCCGACCGCCGCGGAATTGGCCATCAGCCCGTCTTCCTCGATCGTCTGAAGCACCGCCATCGCCGCCGCGCAGGACACTGCATTGCCGCCGAACGTGTTGAAATAGCGCGCCTTGCGGCCGAATTCGTCGCACACCTCGGGGCGCATGACGACGGCCGAGACCGGATGGCCGTTGCCCATCGGCTTTCCGAGGGTGACCAGGTCGGGAACGACACCGTGGCGCTGGAATCCCCACATGGCCTCACCGGTGCGTCCGAAACCGGGCTGGACCTCGTCGGCGACGAAGATGCCGCCGGCCTCGTGGATCGCATCGACGGCGCCGGCGAGAAAGCCCTTTTCTCCCGGCAACACGCCGTCGCTGGTGAACAGCGTGTCGACGATCAGGGCTGCCGGCGTGATCCCGTGGCGTCTGAGATCGGCGATCGCCGTTTCGACATCGGCCGTGAACGTCTGGCCGACGTCGCCTCTGCCTGTGCGATAGGCATCGGGGGCGGGGACGGTTCGCACATGCAGGCCGAGATCGACCGCTTTGCCGAGGGATGGCGAGAAGCAGGCGACGGCCTCGGAGATGCCGTGATAGGCATTTTCGGTGACGACGATGCCGGTGCCGCCCGTGAAGGCGCGGGCGATCCGCATGGCAAGATCGTTGGCTTCGCTGCCGGTGCAGGCGAACATCACCTGTGACAGTTCGGCCGGGAAGGTCGCGACCAGCCGCTCGGCATAGTCGAGGATCAGGCCGTGAATGTAGCGGGTGTTGGTGGCGAGAATGCCGACCTGCTCACGGATGGCTTCGACGACGCGCGGATGACAGTGACCGAGGGATGCGACGTTGTTGTAGGCGTCGAGATAGGCTCGGCCTTCCTCGTCATAGAGCCAGACGCCTTCGCCTCGCACGAGGTGCAGCGGCGTCTCGTACATCAGACGATAGGCAGGACCGAGGACGCGGGCGCGCCGCTCGATCATGGCCTCGTCCTTCGCCGGAAGATTACCGATGCCGGGAACATAGGCGTTCGGCATCGAAAGATCGGCTTTGGCACTCATCGCTGCTTCTCCGGTTCGCAAGCTGCTCGCGCGAGCATTTCGAGGCGACCATTTCGTTTTTGCACGTTCGGCACCGATCTCGCGGGGTGCGCACAAGGAGGCGAAACATGACGGCCGAGAAACGCGAGTTGCTCGTATCGCCGCTCGCGCATGTTCGGCGCGGCCACAGACCGAAATCTCGCTTTCAGGACGTCGGCGCCGTCGGTCGCGGCTCCAACGCCAGGCGCTATTCATGTGGTACCATATATCATCATAAAGATTCGCGTCGCGAAATCCCCGAAAAATCCGGTGTCATGGCATGAAATCCCTCTTGTCGACGCATGAAGTCGTTTTCGTGGTATATCATCCTTCCAGTCCGCAATTGACCGGAAGGGGCGAGCGCCGCGTTGCAAGCCTCTTGGGCTGCGCCATCGCTGCCAATCCAACACCATCTCCACAAGGATCGTAGCGCGCCATGACCATCGCCGATACCGCCGATGCCCCCGCCACGTTCACCGTCATGGCACCTCGCTTCAAGCCCGCCGAGATCACAGCATTGCTGCGGGATCGCTATGGGATCGAGGGCCGGGTCTGGCCGCTGGCGAGCGAGCGCGATCTCACCATGGGCGTCGAGGCCAGCGATGGCCGCCGGTTCGTCCTCAAGATCGCCAATTCGGCCGAGGACCCGGCGGTCGTCCGCTTCCAGAACGCGGCCCTCGTTCACATCGCCGACGTTGCACCGACATTGCCGGTCTCACGCGTCGTTGAAACTCTCCAGGGCCAGCGCGAATTCGTCGCTTCCGCTGACGGGCAAGAGCACATGGTGCGGCTCTTGACCTACCTGCCCGGAGACGTCCTCGCAGACGTCGAGAGAACGGCAACGCAGTTGCCGGCGATCGGCCGGCTGCTGGGGGAATTGTCCCTGGCCCTGTCGTCTTTTTCCCATCCTGTGCCGGGTGACGAGATCCTGTGGGACATGCAGCGAGCCGCAAGATTGCTGTCGCTGACGGGGAGCATTGCCAGTCCGGATCTGCGGAGACAGGTCGAAGCGATCCTCGCTCGATTTGCCGCTGAGATCGCACCGCGACAGGCGTCTCTGGAGCGGCAGATCGTCCACAACGACTTCAACCCATCCAATCTTCTCGTCGCGGCCGATGAACCGGGCCGCATCGTTGGCATTCTCGATTTTGGGGACATGATGGAGGCGCCGCGGATCTTCGACGTTGCCGTCGCCTGCTCCTACCACGTCCCGGCCGAAGGGCCGCCGCTGGGATTTGCCACCATGCTGCTCTCAGCCTATCACGCCGTCCACCCTCTGGCCGAGGACGAAATTCCGCTCCTCTTCGACCTCATCGCGACCCGGCACGCGATGACGATCGCCATCAGCGAGTGGCGGGCGCAGCGACATCCGGAGAATGCTGCCTACGTGCTGCGAAACCATGCGAACGCCGCCCGGGCGATCGGACGTTTCGCTACGGTACGCCGCGATGAGGCCGTTGCCGAGTTGGAACAGGCCTGTCGCTTGCGGGCCTGAGCGCGCGCCGTGCGTTCCGGGGCTCGGGCTTCCTTCCCTTTGCCGTCTCTCGGAAATCTGTCGACGACTGCCGAGCGAAAGCAGATGCCACCAGTGTTCGATACGGACTGAACTGTCCCGGGTTTGCCGGATGCTCCGACTCCCATGCCCCGGCGCCGAACAGGCTCTGGCTCTCGGACTTCATCGACGCCAGCATCTGGTCGGGCTTCGTCTCCGTGGCCTTCGTTCTTGACGCCTATGTCCGCCGCATCGTCGGCTGGCGGGTGAGCAAGCACCGTCTGCTTGAGACTATCGGCAGCATCCCCCAGGCGAAGCCGAGGCGCGCTCCTACGCCACGCTGGAAGAACCGGCCATGGTGGCGCGACTCAAACGAAACGGCCTGCCGCAAAACAGGAGCGGTTCAGTCGACGTCGCTCCTTGAGCAACGGTCATCCGGAAAGCCCGACCCGCACGGGTGAGGCGACCAATCGGTTCAGGATCAGCGGAGAGATGCCGCGATGAAGTCGACGAAGGCACGGACCCGCGCCGGCGTGTTGCCGCCGCCGGCGAAGACCGCGTGGATGACCTCGACGTCGCCGGGATTGAAGGCTTCGAGGATCGGGACGAGGCGACCCTCCGCGAGGTCCGACACGACGCTGAAGGCGCCGACCCGCGCGATGCCGATGCCGAGGGCGGCGAGCTGGCCGAGGGTCTCGCCGTTGTTCGCCTCGATGCCGCCCTTCACCGTCAGCGAGAAGACCCGGCCGTCCCGGCGAAACGGCCAGACCGGCTCTGCCCTGCGGAAGTTGAAGTTCAGGCAGTTGTGCCGATAGAGGTCCTCCGGCACCTGGGGCGTGCCGAATTGGGCGAGATAGTCCGGGGAGGCGACGATCATCCGGCCGTTCTCGCCGATCTTGCGGGCCGTCAGCGTGCTGTCGGCGAGCGGGCCGAAGCGGATCGCCACGTCCGCCTGGCCCGCTGCGATGTCCACCGGCGTGTCGGTGAGGGCGATGTCGACGAGAATATGCGGGTAGAGCCGGGCGAACGCCCCGAGCAGCGGCACCACGCAGAGCCGCCCGTGCGACAGCGCGGCACTGACCCGCAATCGCCCGCGGGGTGCGCCCTGGTCGGCGATCTGCTGCTCGGCGTCGTCGAGATCGGTGAGGATCCGCCGCGCCGCCTGGTGATAGGCCTGACCCTCGGCGGTGAGCGTGAGGGCGCGCGTCGAGCGCAGGAGCAGCCGCACGCCGAGGCGTTCCTCGATCCGGTCGATCGCCCGGCTGACCGCCGACGGCGTCAGGTCGAGGGCTCGTCCCGCCGCCGAAAAGCTACCCCGCCGCACCACCTCGGCGAAGATCTCCAGCGCCCGCGCCCGGTCTGCGCCTCCCATCAGCTTTGCGTCCAAGACAAAGATCCTTCTCATCAACAGGCGATACTCAGCGGCGTCGATCGCCGTCATCTATGCGCTCAGGTCTCAACGAGAGAAAGATCGCACCATGGATTATCGGCAACTCGGCACTTCGGGACTGCGCGTCCCGGCCTTGAGCTTCGGTACCGGAACCTTTGGCGGCACGGGGCCGCTGTTCGGCGCCTGGGGACGCAGCGACGCGAAGGAGGCGCGGCGTCTGGTCGACATCTGCCTCGAGGCCGGCGTGACGCTGTTCGACACCGCCGACGTCTATTCGAACGGCGCCTCGGAGGAGGTTCTGGGCGAGGCGATCAAGGGCCGGCGCGACGCGGTGCTCATCTCCACCAAGACGGGCCTGCCGATGGGCGAGGGGCCGCAGGACTGGGGCACGTCCAGGTCCCGGCTGATCCGGGCGGTCGACGAGTCGCTGCGGCGGCTGCAAAGCGACCATGTCGATCTCCTGCAGCTCCACGCCTTCGACGCCTCGACGCCTGCCGAAGAGTTGATGGAGACCCTCGACCGGCTGATCGCGGCCGGCAAGATCCGCTATGCGGGTGTTTCCAACTATCCCGGCTGGCAGCTGATGAAGGCGCAGGCCGTCGCCGAACGCCGGGGCCTGCCGCGGCTCGTCGCCCATCAGGTCTATTATTCGCTGATCGGGCGCGCCTATGAGGCCGATCTCATGCCGCTCGCCAAGGACCAGGGCATCGGCGCGCTGGTCTGGAGCCCGCTCGGCTGGGGGCGGCTCACCGGCAAGATCGGTCGCGGACGGCCCCTGCCAAGAGACAGCCGCCTGCATGATACCGAACAGTTCGCGCCGCCCGTCGAGGCCGAGCACCTCTACCGGGTCGTCGAGGTGCTGGAGGCGGTCGCTGCGGAGACGGGCAAGTCAGTCCCCCAGATCGCCATTCGATGGCTGCTGCAGCGCCCGACCGTCTCCTCCGTGATCATCGGCGCCCGCAACGAGGACCAGCTGCGGCAGAATCTCGGCGCCGTCGGCTGGACGCTGACCAGCGAGCAGATGGCGGCCCTCGATGCGGCAAGCGACATCCTGCCGCCCTATCCCCACACCCCGTACCGCCAGCAGGAGGGCTTTGCCCGCCTGAACCCGGCGCTGGTCTGAGGAGGCGACGATGAAGCCCAACTTCGGCCTGATCGCCCTCGCGGTGGGCGCCTTCGCCATCGGTGTGACGGAATTCGCCCCGATGGGGCTGCTGCCGGCCATCGCGGACGATCTCGGCGTCTCTGTTCCGGCGGCCGGCCTGCTTATCAGCGCCTATGCGATAGGCGTCATGATCGGCGCGCCGCTGATGATCCTCACCACAGGGCGCGTGCCACGGCGGACCCTCCTGATCGGGCTCGCGGCCATCTTCACCCTCGGCAACGTGCTGTCTGCGGTCTCCGACAACTATGGCATGCTGCTTTTCGCCCGGATCGTCACTTCGCTCAATCACGGCGCCTTCTTCGGCGTCGGCTCGGTGGTCGCGGCCAGCCTCGTTGCGCCCGGGCGGCGGGCCGGCGCGGTGGCGGCGATGTTCATGGGGCTGACCGTCGCCAACGTGGTCGGCGTGCCGCTGGCCACCTTCGCCGGCGAGCATTTCGGCTGGCGCGCGTCCTTCTGGGGGATCGCCGGCCTCGGCGTCGCGACCATGGCGGCGCTGCGGCTGTCGCTGCCGGCGCTCGCCGCATCGAAGGGCGGCAACGCCCTTGCCGAACTGCGGGTGCTGATCCGCGGCGAAGTGCTCGGCGCGCTGGCGCTGACCGTTCTCGGATCCAGCGCGATGTTCACCGTCTTCACCTACATCGTGCCGATCCTGCGCGAGGCGACCGGGGCCTCGCTCGGTTTCGTCACGGCGATGCTGGTCACCTACGGCGTCGGCCTGACCGTCGGCAACTGGCTCGGCGGCCGCTTCGCCGACCGGTCCGTCGACCGGACGCTGATCGTGACGCTGGCATCGCTCTCCGCCGTCCTCGCCGCCTTCGCATTGCTGATGTCGAGCGAGCCCGCGAGCGCCGTCCTCATCTTCCTGTGGGGCGTCGCGAGCTTCGCGCTGGTGCCGCCGCTCCAGGTGCGGGTGATGGGCGCGGCGGCAGATGCGCCCAATCTCGCTTCGGCCGTCAATATCGGCGCCTTCAACCTCGGCAACGCCATCGGCGCGGCGTTGGGCGGCGGTGTCATCTCGGCCGGGCTCGGCTATCCGGCGGTCGCGCTGGCCGGGGCGGTGATGGCGACCGTCGGTCTCTGCGCCGCCTTTTTGGCGCGGCGGCGGACGCCGCCTGCGGCCGCAGGAGAGCTTCGTGAAAGCACCGTGTGATCAGCGGGTGGTCTCGACGATGGTGCAACCGCTCGCGTCTGGAGCCGAGGGCTGACGATCGGAAGCGCTTTCCTTGCGAAACAACGGTCGTTGCCATGTGGGCGACGACAGCCCCTTCGGCCTACGCCGCCCCTGTGCCGCCAGCGTCTGCAGGTGTCGGCGATGGTGACGGATGGCCGCGAAAACTGGCCGGGATCGTCAGGAAGTGACGTACGACCGGATCGGCAGGGCCGATGTGATATTTCTGCAGGTTGGCCTGTATGTCGGCGTCTTCATGGGTGACGCGCCGGTGCTGGCGCAGGTGCTCGGCCCAGGACTCGACCATGAACCACTCGACGAGCCTTTCCGGATCGCCGGCATCCTCGGTGATGCCCCAGCCATAGGCGCCGTCGCGTCGGCGCTCGCCGGACAGGCGCCGGATCGCCGCGAGGAAGTGCTGGCGGTCGGCTTCCGCCACCCGGTACTCGATGAGGACGAGGACCGGCCCCCGGTCGTTCGGCACTTCGCTCGCCGTCAACGGCTCCGGCCAGTGGCTCGACGGGACGAGATCGGCCTCGCCGGTCGGCAGCTTGATCCTGTGCAGGACGAGGCTGACCAGCAGCAGTACGCTCGCACCGATGAGAAGCGTCGGGGCGATGCCGACTTCCTGGGCGACGAGACCCCAGCCGAGACTGCCGACGGTCATCGCGCCGTTGAAGACCGTGAGGTAGACGGCGAGGGCCCGGCCGCGCACCCAGTTCGGCAGGATCGACTGGGCAGTTCCGTTGAGGGTGGTAAGGGCGACGATCCAGGCGGCGCCGAGGAACAGGAGCGCAACGATCGCCAGCCACTGGGGCGGGGCGAGGGCGAGACAGGCCATGACGGCGGAGGCGACCGCGGCGGCGAGCAGCACCAGGCCGTCGGCATCGAGCCGCGCCCGGATCTTGGGCAGGACGAGCGCTCCGCCGATCGCACCGACGCCGACGGCGCCGAGGAGAACGCCGTAGAAGCTCGGGCCGCCGCCGAGGATGTTGCGGGCGACCAGCGGCAGGAGCGCCCAGACCGCGCTCGAGAAGACGAAGAAGACGAAGGCCCTGAACAGCACGACATGCAGCGTCCGGCTGGCGCGCGCATAGCGCAGGCCGGCGCGGAAGGCGCCGAAGAACTGCTCTGACAAAGCGTCGGCTTCGTCCTTCGGCCGCTTCCACCAGAGCAGCGCGCCGATGACGAAGACGTAGCTCGCGACATCCATGCCGTAGGTCACGGCGGCACCTGCCGCCGCCAGGACGAGGCCGCCGGCGGCCGGGCCGATCGAGCGCGCGATGTTGATGCCGAGGGAGTTCAGGGCGACGGCGTTCTTCAGTTCGCCACGGGGGACGAGCTCGGGCACGATGGACTGCCAGACGGGGCCCATCAGGGCGGTGCCGACGCCGCCGAGAAAGGTCAGGGCGACGAGGGAGGAGACCGTCAGGGCGCCGGCATGGGCGAGCAGCATCAGGGTGATCGAGACGCCGGCGAGGAGGAGCTGGATGCAAATCAGGAGCTTGCGCCGATCGAGAATGTCGGAGAGGACGCCCGCCGGGATCGCCAGGAGGAAGATCGGCAGCGTCGCGGCCGCCTGCACGAGAGCGACGGCGGCGGGCTCGCCGGAGAGGTCGGTGACCAGCCAGGCGCTGGCGGTGTCGCGGACGAAGCTGCCGACATTGCCGAGGATGGTCGCCACCCAGAGGATCAGGAAGGCCTTTTCCCGCAACGGCCCGAAGCCGCCGGCAGGGCTTGTCGCCGGGTCTGGCAGGGGGGCTTGCGGGGGGGCGGTGCCGGCGGTCATCGTCTGTCGTCCCCGTCGTGGCGCAATCTGTCTTCGCGCAACGTGTCCTTGCGCGACCTGTCTCGGCGCGATGCCAAATCCCACCAGGCGACGAGGAGAAACCCGCCGGCAAGGCCGAGATGCTCGAAGAAGGCATTGGCCGCCATGGTGCGGCCCGGCGGCGCCATCTCCCAGAAGCGCAGGGCGACGACGGTCGCCGCGAGCGTGAAGCCGGCGAGCGCCAGGGCGCCGAGCCAGCGGCAGAAGCCGGAGAGGATCAGGGCCGAGGCGCAGAGTTGGGAGACGATGACGAGAACCGCGAAAGGCTCCGCCGGGGCGAGGCCGAAATGCTGCATCTCGGCGATGGCGGCGGGGAAGTCGAAGGCCTGGGTGAGGGCGCCCTGGATATAGGCGGCGCAAAGGCCGAGGAGGGCGATCCAGTGGACGGCGGGCGAGGCGACGAGGCGAGCGATTGCCGGGCCTTCGGCAGGATGGTCAACGCTGGTCATCGGTCGTGCCATCCATCTCACTCTGGAGCGCCGCCAGATTGGCCTCCTCTTCGGCGATGCGATCGGCGATCCGCTCTTCCTCGGCCTCGCCGCTGGCGGCCGAGGCTTGCTCGACGAGGGTGCGGATGTTGTCGCGTGTCGCCGCGATCGCGCCGGCGAGTTCGTCCTTGCGTGCCGCGTTCGGCATGATCCGTGATCCTCGTGTGAAGGGCCGTCGGTCGGGGCATGTCGGGGCGTCGATCGGACCCGACATGCCTGGGTGGGACGGTCACGGCGCAGCTTTTCGCCGGCCGTGACGGTGCCGTCAGCCCTCGATGAAGGCGAGGAGGTCTTCGTTGAAGCGATCGCCCATGGTCTGGTAGAGGCCGTGCGGCGCGCCGTCATAGACCTTCAGCTCGGCGCCCGCGACGATCCCGGCGGTCTTCTCGCCGGACGCGGCGATCGGAACG
>NZ_AQQS01000024.1 GCF_002088275.1 Aurantimonas sp. 22II-16-19i | reverse complement strand
GTCTCAACTACCAACAATGTCAAAGATCACGGTCACAATGAAGGACCGGCGGATGAGAAGGCGTTGCCGCATCATCACCCTGTAGCAGTTCTGACCGAAGTCGGAAGAACCATTTTCGAAGCGTTTCGGCAACCGTTGGGACGAACCGTCTGGCTCGCCGGCGGCGCCGCTGCCGTCGATGAGCGGCTTATAGGCCCTACTCGTTTTCGGAGTCAACGCGTTTTTTTCAAAAAACTTCAGTCTCCTGAAAATCGCTCAAAAACGGCCGGAAATGCCGGTTTGGCGGCCTCTCCCGCGTCATGCGGTGGTCATGATGACGAATCGCCGACGGCTTTTCGGGGTCCGGGGGATTCGGATCGGCGCGTTTTTTTCCGCTGGTGCGGGCGTTTTTTTTGAGGGCCGTCCGGAAAAGGCGCCGGCGATGGCGGGAGCGCGCTCGTTTTCGCCCGAAGCCGCCGAAAGCCTGAATCGGGGCGGCCCCTGGCGATGCGCCCGCGATTCGCCTCTACTTGGCGCAGCTGCGTGCGGGCCCTCGCGGGCGCGGGCGTTGCTTTGCGTCTCGCCCGCCCCTCCAGCCGCTTGCCGGCCCGAGCCCGCCCCGGCCGGGCCCGGACCGGCCGAGACCACGATGGCAGGCATGGGCCGCCGTCGTTGCGGCGAGCCCGCTCCCGGGCATGATGGTCGGCGGCCGCGGCGGTCTGCCGCCCTCAAAAGCCCCCGTCGACGAAGTCCCACACCAGCTTGGCATTGAGGCCGACGATCAGGACGGCGATGATGCTGGTGATGGCGAGCAGCCAGAGCGGCGGCATGTGGGCGCCCATGCGCTTCTTCTGGGCGGAGAACACGACCAGGGGAATCACCGCGAAGGGCAGCTGCAGCGACAGGACGACCTGGCTGAGGACGAGGAGTTCGGCCGCGCCCTTCTCCCCATAGGCGACGATCGCCACGGCCGCCGGAATGATCGCCAGGCCGCGGGTGATCAGCCGCCTTGCGACGATCGGCAGGCGCAGCTTCAGGAAGCCCTGCATGACGATCTGCCCGGCCAGCGTCGCCGTCACCGTCGAGGAGAGGCCCGAGGCCAGCAGCGCGACGGCAAAGAGGATCGGCGCCAGCGACGAGCCGAGCAGCGGCTCGAGCAGCGCGTGAGCATCGGTCAGGTCCTCCACCTCTCCGGCCCCCGCCCCGTAGAAGGCGGCGGCCGCCAGGACGAGGATCGACGCGTTGACCAGGAAGGCGAAGCCCAGCGCCGCCGTCGAATCGATGGTCGCGTAGCGGATCGCCCGCTCGCGCCCCTTGCGGTCGAGGGCATAGGCCCGGGTGTGGAGAATGCCGGTGTGGAGATAGAGGTTGTGGGGCATGACCGTCGCCCCGAGAATGCCGAGGGCGAGATAGAGCATCTGGTTGTCGGTGACGATCCGGCCGGTGGGGATCAGCCCGGCGAGCATCGCGGCGACGGACGGCTGGGCGAGAATCAGCTGGCCGACGAAGCAGACCGCGATGACGAGGATCATCGCGGCGACGAAGGCCTCCAGCCGGCGGAAACCCTTGGACTGGAGGTAAAGGATCAGGAAGACGTCGAGGGCGGTGACGATGACGCCCCAGACCAAGGGCAGGCCGAACAGGAGCTGCAGGCCGATCGCCGTGCCGATCACCTCGGCGAGGTCCGTCGCGACGATGGCGAGCTCGGCCAGCGCCCAGAGCGGCAGCGACAGCCAGCGCGGCAGGAACTCGCGGCAGGCCTCGGCGAGATCGCGGCCGGTGGCGATGGCAAAGCGGGCGCAGAGCGCCTGGAGAAGCATCGCCATGATCGACGAGAGCAGCACGGCGGCAAGCAGCGCGTAGCCGAAGCGCGACCCGCCGGCGATCGAGGTCGCCCAGTTGCCGGGGTCCATGTAGCCGACGGCGACGAGGAAGCCGGGGCCGAGAAAGGCGAGGAAACGCCGCGACGCCGTCGTCGCCTCGACGGGGATCGAGCGGTAGGATTCGTCGAGCGAAGCATCGTTTGCCCCGCCGGACGGGCCGGGCCCCATGTCGGTTCGCTCCTCATAGGCGGCCATATCCGCTCCTCTGCCTTGCCCGGTCCCGTTCCGCCGGTGGCCGGGACATCCCGCCGTCCCCCGCGGCCATCGCCCGAGCCGGCGCGGGTGACGTGCCCGTGCCGGCGGCTGCGGAGCACCATGCGCCTGCGCAGATGAACATGCAAATCATTTGCAAGAGCATGGGTTGCAGAGGACGGAGGGCCCGCCGGATCGATGCCATGGAGATCCGGCGGCCGGCGCTCGAGGGACCAAAGTCCCGGGCCGCCGACGGGTTCCCTCGGGAAGGCTGCGGCTCCCCGCAGGCTCCCCGCCGGAGCGGGATGGCTTTTCTTCCAACAGCCACCCCGCTCAGGATCTCTCTTCCGCATGATCTTTTCCGAACGCCGGCCAGCTTTCGGGATCATGCTCCGGCCCCTCGGAGACCCTCGGAGCGCTCCGCCGCCAGCCGGACGGCCAGCCGGACTGTTCTCGCAGAGCGGACGCGCGGCGGGCCGGCGGGGCCGGCGGGCGAGTCCCGTCACCGCCGCGCGACACGCGGCCGCCGGGAGAAACGGTTGCCACATCTGCCGGAACCGGGCAGGAGTTCTGCGACGAATGGATGAACGGGGCGGTGTCGGAGCAGCATGGCGCAGGGACGCGAGAGAAGCCGGACGGGCGATCTGGAGGCGGTGCTGCGCAGCGCCGGGCTGCGGATCACGCGGCAGCGCCGGACGATCCTCGCGATTCTCGCCGAGGGCGGCGACCATCCGGATGCGCTCGCTTTGTTCCGGCGGGCGGCGCGGCAGGATCCCTCGATCTCGCTGTCGACGGTCTACCGGACGATGAAGGTGCTGGAGGAGCGCGGCGCCATCCAGCGCCACACCTTCGAGGGGGGACCCGCCCGCTTCGAACAGGCCGACGGCGCCCATCACGACCATCTCATCGACCTCGACAGCGGCGCGGTGATCGAATTCCGCTCCGAGCGCATCGAGAAGCTGCAGGAAGAGATCGCCGCCGAACTCGGCTACGAGATCGTCTCCCACCGCCTCGAACTCTACGGGCGCCGGCGCCGGGATTAAGGTCGCCGGGACTGAGGCTGCCGGGCGCCAGCCCGCGAGCGGACATGCCAAGGCGACCGGCGCCGCGGCGCGGCCCGGTTTTTCGCCCATTGCCTGCCCCGCTTGCCATCAGCCGGGGCGATGTCTCTCGCCGTCGCCCCCAGCCCCATGGGGCAACGGGCGGACAGCGGAGCGCCGGAGGCCAGCCCTCCGATAGTCTAAAGTCTTACGGCTCGCCTCCGGCGTTCCGCACGGTGTCTTTGCGGGTCCTTCTGGCTTGCTCGCCCCGCCCGGCGCCTCGGCTGATCGCCTTGGCCCCTGGCCCGAGTTCGCTCACCGGCTGCCGACGCTTCACGGGATGCCCCTTTTCAGGACCTCCCGTTGTAGCGGTCCAATCCGCACCCGCCTCGTAATGGGCGAGGGGTCGGCGGAGCCTCAGACCCGTCCGAGTCGCAAAAACCCTCCGGAAGGGTTCGCGCCGCGGACACCGCCCGCCCTCCCGAACGATCCCGGCGATCGTCCGTGTCCCTCGGGACGGCGGTGCGGGGATTCTAGGGGCGGCGCGCGGGGTGGGGATATCTTTTTGGTGCTCGCTCTCTTCCCTCGTCCTTCGACAGGCTCAGGATGAGGGAAGAGTGCGGCCGAGACCATCACGACGACGGGCGGAGATATTGACGGGTCGACGATGACGCGGCGACGCCGCACAGCGGTCCCCGTAGCCCCTCATCCTGAGCCTGTCGAAGGACGAGGGGCGCTTGGTGGAGGTCAGATCGCGGCTTTGCGCACATGACGGTCGTTCAGGAGTTTTTTGCGTACTCCCGATAGCTGCCGCTAGAAGTCAGATTTTGGCCAACGCTGTACATCTCTGGTGAGCGCTACACAGTGAAAAAAATGCCTAGCTAACGGCTCAAGCTTTGCTCGAACCCAAATTCTTTGGAGAAGGGTGTCAGACAGCGCGGTCACATGAACAGGCGATAAGGATAGACGTTTCGTGGCAGGTCTGGCACGTTCGCTATCGTGCGTGCTAGCTTCTGCGAATAGCGAATGCTGACCGGCACAGGATCGTAGAGAGCGTCGTTGTTCCAATCCATTTTTGTGAGAGCCAACGCCTCGTGGGCAGTGAGTTCAAGCGGCCCGCTTCCAGCATGACGGATCAGTTGGAGCGGGCGGGGGATGCTCTTGCTACCCTGATAGTAGTCGCCCTTGATCGAAACCTCGGGAGCGTTGCCCGCCACCCATACCAAGGCGGAATTGCCCGTGCGGACTACCATCGTGCCACGGGGCACGGGAAACGCCGACGGCTTTGACGGCTTCTCTGCTCCCGACCTAATGAGCCAGACGCCGCGCCAGCACGAAGCCGAACTCACCTCGACGCACTCTATTTCCGCTACGCCGGCAAGCGCGTCGAATGCGCCTTCTATTTCGGCTTCCTTGAAGGCAGTCGTTTTGTGAATGACCATGCGCTTTGGCAGGTTGCCGCCATTGCGCCCCTGATAGAGTTCCAGGCTACGGGCGAGAACTGCCCGCATGTCGTCTCGGCTGAGAAAGGGGTTCCTGCGGGCTTCGGCCAAGTCGGCCACCGGATCTCGCGCCTCGAACGCGACAAACTGCATGCCGCCACCGTCCATGTCGAAGACCTGCGAGCAGCATGTCACATAATGCGCCTCGTGCTGGTCACCACGCAGGGCATAGGCCAATCCGATGTAGGCAGTGTCTGCCGGCACGCCTTTTAGCGGAGCGAGCTTCCACGGGATGCCCGCTGCCTTCACATACAGTGCGGTCGAAAGACGCCACGCGAGCGAGGCCTTGTAACTGAAGGTGAAGACGCGATCGTTCAGGACCTGGGTCGGAATATTATACTTCGCACCCAGAGCTTTCAGCACGTCGTGTGCGTCAAAGTGTTTTCCGCGTGTCGCCGTATCCCAGTTGTCGGGGAAGTGAACCAGCACAACGTCGAATTCGTTGCGAACGGCGTCAAGTTGGCGGAGCGCTGCATCCATGGCAAGGTAGAGGCGGTGCTGTGCGTTGCCGTCACCCGACAATTGGTCGAGGTGTTCAGGCCATTTGATGTGCGCGCTTGCGGGCGCGGGCTCGAGCGACACGCGGAAGAGGCGTTCGAAACCGGGATATTCCGGCACATATTCCGATCGGTCGGAAGGACGGTGCGCGCTCCGCAATAACTTCATCAGGTCGCCACGACGATGGAAAGCGCTTTTCGGGCCAACCGTGGCGATGCGTACACGGGAAGTGTATCCGCTAAACGATCCCTCCGAATACGGCCCGAAGTTCAAGAGGCCGCGTAGTGGATGAACATCAACCTGGGTAGCGTCGGAAGGCGAAAACGACAGGTCCGGCTCTTCCAAGAGCGTGAATGGCGGCAGCTCGGTGAGGGCTGGATTTGCCATCACTTGCTCCTGTCGAAGTAGGCATCGTGATGCGAAGGACGGCTAAATCCGGTGATAGGTGACACCGTGAATACGGCGTCAATTCCGGCGCCCTCTGTAAGCCCAAAGGCGCTTCGAGCCGTGCCTCCAGTTTTTGTAAGGAGGTCAGCCCATGCCCCGATAATGCTGGCCCAATGCCCGTTATACTTCTGCGCCCAACGTTCGCGGCGCCAGTCACCTGCAGGATCACCTCGGCGCTCGGCTTGTATACACATATGCGCCGGGGCTCGGTCGGCGACGGAACCATTTGTTTGGGACGCGTCCTGTGGAGGTAGCTGGACGAACGTATACGGTTCGAAGCCGCACCACCATTTCCCGTCGAGCTGTTCCAGTTTGAGGTCGACGCCCTCCAAAAACTGGAAGCCAAGCTTGGGCACTACACCGAAGAGATCGCTCCTGTATGCGTCGCGCAGCCCGGACAAAGCTTGTTGCTGACGCTTTGTCCGCTCAGGGTTATCGCCGTCGCGCGGTGTGGCGACCACGAGCGAATGACCTAAACGCCTGTAGCGGGGGATGAGCGGGCGCTGTCGGGCCAGAGACCGTACGAGCGCGTCGTAAAGCAAGCCCATGGCCCAGCTATCGGCGACCGGATCGAGGTCGATCGTTCCAGCGAGCGATGGACACAGCGGCGCCAAGGCGTCCAGAATCTCTTGGTCCCGCCCGAACACCGCAAGCTCTCGCCCCAACGCAGCTGCCGTCGCTCGACACGCCTTCGCCTTGAAAATCTCGCGCACCTCGGCCCACGTTGTCGATTGACTCAGCTTGATGCGCCTTGCCGTCGTCGGCATCGATTCGAGAAGAATTGCCGAATAGCGCAGTACGGGGAACGCGCGGGCTCTGGCACTTGGAATTTGAACGGGTACGAGGCGCGGCGTAGGTCGCCCTTCCATCACGTGATCGTGGAGCGCCTGCGGCAGATCGGTCGTCTTGATAATTTCCGCGACTAGCTCATCGAACGTTGTGCATTCGACAACCGAAGCGTCGACCCCGGCCGCCCGCGCACGATCTAGAAATTCGGTGACGGCTGGAAGCAGGCGGCTTGTTGATGAGGCCACCCAATAGAGCCCATTCGGGAACGGAGAGGGCGCATCGAGGACGTTATTCAACGCGCCCAAGATCGAGCTATCGCGCCCGCTGTAACCTACAAACAGCATTCCGAACCGTTTTCCAGCCTCCACCAGGACATGCCGCATACGGGTGTCCTGCTGCTCCAACTCCGATCCTGTATTCTTGATCGCGATGGACTGATAATCCCCATGGAGCTTCGCAATTAGCGGCCAGTTGGATTCATTGAGGCAGAGCATGGCGCGGTCGGCGGAATCGATCGCTGCTATAGTGGGCCGTCTCCGGTCAACGGTTGACAAGGTTGCGTACGCGGCAGCCGCCGCGTTTTCTGCAAGCTGGTCGAAATTGGTCGTGAAAATGCAGTCTGCCTTGCCCGCGGCCATCAGACCCGCGAGCACCTTGTGCCCGAAGCATGGCGTGCCTTTGGCGATCGCATCCTCGATATATTGTCGACGGTGGCGAGGCTGTGGATAGACTGCCTCGAAGGCAGCGGCATATTCCGCGGGATCTCCGTCCGGCGGCAGTAGAGATGTTCGACGAAAGAAGTCATCGATCCGATCGATCCAGATGGGATCAGCGGTGTCAATTTCCCGCTTAGAAAGATTCGTCTCGCGGCAGAAGATTTGGGCCTTGAAGTCTCGAATCATCGCGTAACCGGTCGGGATTCCGGATGCCGCCGACGCGCCGGCGCCGAGAAACCATGCCACCAGATTTGGCCGTAGGGCGAAGGCTGTCGCAAAATGAGCGGCGGACAGTGTTGGGACCGAACTGATTTGGCTCTCCCTAGATGTATTCGAACTACAGATACCCTATCGAATTGTAGTTTGGCACCCGCTGTCGCGCCCAAGCCGCGATGAAGGGCAGTTTATCGATGTTCTACGCTCCGTTGCGGACGTTCCGCTCTCGGCCCCATCCCGCCATCCCCTTCAGCAAAAAAACCCGCGCGGCCTTCACCGCACGGGCTCCCTTGTCGGCCGGCCCGTCGCCGCGTCGGGGCGCCGGCGGCCGCTCCGCCTCACACCAGCTTCGCGTCCAGCGTCACCTCGATCGCGCCCAGCGCCTTCGACACCGGGCAGCCTTCCTTGGCCTTGGCGGCGAGGTCGCCGAAGGTGGATTCGTCGACGCCCGGCACCTTCGCCTCGAGGGTGATGGCGCTCTTCGTGATGGCGAAGCCGCCGCCTTCCTGTTCGACGCTGACCACCGCTTTGGCGTTCAGCGCCTCGGCGGGCGTGCCGTTTTCGGCGAGGAAATGCGACAGCTGCATGGCGAAACAGCCGGCATGGGCGGCGGCCAGCAGCTCTTCCGGATTGGTGCCGGAGCGGCCGCTCTCGTCCTCGAAGCGCGCCTTGAAGGAATAGCCGTGCTGGTCGAGGGCGCCGGACTGGGTGGTGATGGTGCCGGTGCCGTCGGCAAGGGCGCCCTTCCAGATCGCGGTGGCGTGACGTTTCATGGGGTGGTCTCCTTCGATGTCGGGAATGGGGAACGGCCGTCCGGGGCAAGGGTTCGGCGGAGCGGCCCGAAAGGGGGAAATGATGCAGGCGTGAACCAAGTCGAGATCGGCGGGCGGCGCCTTGGGAAAGACTTCATTGACCGGTCGGTGGTTTCATCGCCGGGGCCCGCCGCCCATGATGGCGGCGCGGGGCGGCGGCCGGCGGGCCGGGCGACGAGGGGCGCGTCGATCCCGGGCGGGCGGATCCGCACGCGGCGAGGTCTCGGGGCCCGGGCGACGATCGGACGATGAAACGGATTCGGGAGGACCATGAGCGACACCATCCTCGTCCACGCGGCGCCGGAGCTCCTGGCGGAGAAGGCGGCCTTCCTCGAAGCGCTCGCCAGCGAGCGCAATGCCAGCCCCCACACCATCGCCTCTTACGAGCGGGACCTGCGGCAGTTCCTGGTCTTCCTCACACGCCACAATGCCCGGCCGGCGGCGATCGCCGATCTTGCGGACCTGAAAGCCGCCGAGCTTCGGGCCTTCCTTGCCGACCGGCGGCGGGACGGGGCGGGGGCGCGCTCGCTCGGGCGCAATCTTTCCGGCGTGCGCGCCTTCCTGAAGCATCTGGAGCGGCGGGGCCTCGTCTCCGCCGCCGGCGCAAGGGCGATGCGGGCGCCGAAGGCCGCCAAGTCGCTGCCCCGGCCGCTGTCGGTCGCCGATGCGCTGGGGGTGGCGGAGGAGGCGGGAAGCTTCGCCGTCGAGCCCTGGATCGCCGCCCGCGACGTCGCCGTCCTGACGCTGCTCTATGGCTGCGGCCTGCGCATTTCCGAGGCGCTCACCCTTGCCGGCGACGCGCTCGAGGACCCCACCGCGCGGGCGATGCCGATCACCGGCAAGGGCGGCAAGACGCGGATGGTGCCGCTGCTGCCGGCCGTCCACGCGGCGGTGGCGGACTATCGCCGGCTCTGTCCGTTCCAGCTATCCGCCGAAGCGCCGCTGTTTCGCGGCGCGAAAGGCGGGCCGCTGCGGGCGCAGATCGTCCAGCGGGGGATGGCGCGGCTGCGCGGGGCGCTGGGGCTGCCGGCCTCGGCGACGCCCCATGCGCTGCGCCACTCCTTCGCCACCCATCTGCTTGCCGCCGGCGGCGACCTGCGCACCATCCAGGATCTGCTCGGCCATGCCAGCCTGTCGACCACCCAGAATTACACGGCGGTCGACTCCGGCCGGCTGATGACCATCTATCGCGAGGCTCATCCGCGCGCCCGCCGGCGCGGCTGAGGCGAGGGCCGAAGCTTCGCAGGGCTTTAAGGCGGCGCAGGGAGCATGCCGTGAGCGCAGCATCGAAGGCCGCCCGGACGGGGCGCAGGGTGACCCGTCGTTCGATGACGGGCCTTGTCTGGCAGACCGGCCTTGCGGTTCTCGTCGCCGGCTTCCTCCTCCCGTCGGCCAGCCTTGCCGCCGGAGCGGACTGCCGGGGCGCGAGCCTGCTTCCGGGGCTTGCGGCAGACGGCAAGCTGGCGGCCGTCGAGGCCGAGGCGGCCAAGACCGTCAATGGCGAGGGCCGGTTCTGGCGGATCGAGGCGCCGGGTAGCGATGCCGGCGCGCCGCCGTCGCATCTCCTCGGCACCATGCATCTCGGCGACGCGCGGGTGCTGGCTCTGCCGGAGGTGGTGGCATCCGCCTTCGAGGCCAGCGACGGCCTGGTCCTCGAGACCACCGACGTCCTCGACCAGACGAAGATGGCGGCGGCGCTGTTTGCCGATCCGACTCTCACGACCCTTCCCGACGGCAAGACGCTCGGCGACTATCTCGGCCCGGAGGACGAGGCCGCGCTCGCCGCCAAGCTTTCGGCCAAGGGCGTGCCGCTGCAGGCGGTGGAGCGGCTGCAGCCGTGGTTTTTGTCCAGCGGCTTCATGCTGCCGGCCTGCCTGAAGGACGCCTCGGGCGGCATGCCGCTGGTTCTCGACACCAGCCTGGCGAAACGCGCCGAGGCGGCCGGCAGGCCGGTCGCCGGGCTGGAGACGGCGCTGGAACAGCTGAGCGTCATGGCCGCCCTGCCGATCAAGGATCAGATGGACGGCTTCGTCGCGCTGATGGCGGCCGAGGACAGGCTGGGCGACATCTTCGAGACGATGATCGAACTCTATCTCGGCGAACATGTCGCGACGATCATGCCGGCGATCGAGGCCGCAGTGCCCGACGGCGGCATGCTGGTCGGCGGCGGCGAGGGCTATGCCGCCTTCGAGGCAAAGCTCATCACCGAGCGCAACCTGCGCATGGCCGAGCGGCTGGAGCCGCATCTGAAGGAAGGCGGCGCCTTCGTCGCGGTGGGGGCGCTGCATCTGCCGGGGACAAGCGGCCTCGTCGCGCTGCTGCGCCAGCGCGGCTACCGCGTCACCCGCGTGCCGGCCCCGGTTACGGCTTCGGTTCCAGCCTCGGGCGAGGCCCCGGAGGCCGCCACGGACGATCCGCGGAAAGCCGCCGCCACGCCGGCTCCGCCCCCGGAAACGATGCCGGGCTTGACGCCGGGCGCGGGTGGCGGCGATGACGCGGGCGACACCAAGAAGTGATTCCCGCCCGGCCCGGCTGCGCTTGCGCCGATCCCCTGCTCGCGTAGCATCGCTTGATCCGCAACCGCAGACGGAGATCCCGACATGAAGGTCTTTCTCGCCGTGACGACCGCCACCGGCCTCGCGCTCGCCAGCGCCTCCGGCGCCATGGCCTGCAGCTTCAAGAAGGACACGACGGCCGAGGCGCCGATGACGCCGATCGTCACCGCCGACCGCAAGGCCGACGAGAAGGCCCCGGCCCCGACGCTGCCGCTCGGCGACCAGAAGAAGGGCTGAACCGGCCCCCGCCGACGGGGCCCGCGGCTCCGCCGGCTGCCGCCCGGCAGGACCGGCCGGCTCCGAAGCGTGATCCCAAACTGCGAACCGGTTTCCGGGAAGGATCATGCGGTCACCCGACGAAGGAGCGGAGCGGCCCAGTCGCCAGCGTGGGGCCGCCAGCGTCGGGCCGCCAGCGTCGGGCCGTCGGTGTTGGGCCGTCAGGGTCGGCACCCGCGCGGGCGGGCCATCTGCTTTGCGCCGGCCGATCGGCCGTGTTACCCCAATCTTGATCAGGTCGCGGACCTGTTGGGGTAACGCCATGCTTTTCAAGACGTTGCGACTTGATCAATCGCGTCAGGTCGCCGATCTCGGGCAAATCTTCGCGGTCATGGGCGAAGGTCGTGATCGGCTCGCCCATTATCGGGGAACGATGCGATGGAAGACGATCAAGGGTCGCGCCTATCTGTATCGCCGCGTCGGCATCAGGGACATGTCTCTCGGCCCCCGATCACCTGAGACGGAAGCGATCAAGCTCGCATTCGACCAGGGCAAGGCCACGGCCCAGAGCCTGCATGACGAAGCGCGTCGCCGGATCGAGGCCATGGCACCGGTCAACCGGGCCCTCGGTCTCGGCCGCGTGCCGGTGATCGCGGCCCGGATCGCGCGGCGGCTTCTCGATGAACGATTGCTCGGCACATCGGTCTCGATCGTCGGGACCAACGCTCTCTTCTGTTACGAGGCCATGGCCGGCGGGCATTTTTCCAACGACCTCGCCGCGACGGAAGACATCGATCTCCTCTTCGACTCGCGCATGCGCATGCAGATCGTCTCCGAAGAGCTTTCGGCCGCAGGACTCATCGGCATTCTGAAATCCGTCGATCGGTCTTTCGAGCGACTGTCCGGTGGCTTTCGCGTGGTGAACCGCGACAACTATCTGGTCGATCTCATCGCCCCCATGTCGAAGAAGGCGGTTCGATCACCGCCCCAGAGCTTGACGCAGGCCGAGGGAGACCTCGTGGCAGCCGAAATTGCTGGGCTGCAATGGCGGATCGACGCACCCAAGGTGGCAGCCATGGCCATCGACATGCGCGGTCTTCCGGTCCAGCTCCATTGTGTCGATCCGCGGAGTTTCGCGGTCCACAAGCTGTGGCTGTCCGAACGCGGCGACCGGGATCCGCCCAAGCGGATGCGGGACCGGGCCCAGGCCATGGCGGTGTCGCACGTCGTCCGCAGACACCTGCCGAATCTGCGTTTCGACGATCGCAGTCTCGAGGCGCTGCCGAAGGCGCTCCGCAATCGGGTGAGCGAGTTGGCACCGGACGAGCCGGGGCCAGACGCGGACTGGTGAGGTCGCCGCCGCCGGCGTGCCGGTTCGCGGCCCGGTCTCGGCCGGTCCTCGGCCGGTTCTAGAGCATGATCCCGAAAAGTGGGAACCGGTTTTCGGGAAAGATCATGCGGCAAGAAGAGGAGTGAGCGGGATGTCGATCGAAGCTGATCTCATCGCGCTCTAACAGATGCCGCGGGCCGCGGGCCTGGCGTCGAAGCGAACGGCCGGCTTCGGGTCGAACGGGGCGAGGGTCATGCGCCCGTCCGGCCAGGCGGTGAGCATCGAGGACGGCGGCACGAGGTTCCAGTCCTCTTCGGTGTCGTCGCTCGGCTCCGAGGCGATGACCGTTCCCATGCCCATGGCGCCGCCGATGCGCCGCCAGAACAGCGAGGGCGGCCGCCCGTCGTCGGCCCAGCGATAGGCGGTGAGGCGCTCGCCGTCGGCATGGATGGCGGCAAAGCGGATCGCTCCGGTGTCGCCGCCCGGGCAGAACCCGGGCGCGGCAGCGCCGTCCGGGCCGCCGTCACCGGGACGACCAGTGCTCTCGCCGGCATGGGCAACCGTCGGTCCGAAGGCCTGGGGGAAAGACCCGTTCGCTCCGCTTGCGCCCGTGCCTCTGCCCGTCTCCGTTGGGCCCGTCTCCCTGCCCGTCTCCCCGGTCGCGGCCCTGCCCCCTGCCCCGGTCATGCCCGCCCTGGTCGTGTCCGTCGCGGCATCCCGGATGGCTATGATCTCGGCCAGCGTCGCGGCCATCGCCTCGGCGGTGCTCGCCGGCGAGCCGGCCCGGCCCTCATGCAAACCCCGGTCGCCGCGACCGTCAGAACCTTCTGTCAGCCCCCCTGCCCAGTCCTTTGCCGAGTCCTTTGCCAGATCCCTTGCCGGGTCCTTGCCGAGCCCGGCGCGGCAGGCCGCGAGGAAGATCGCCTCCGAATCGGTCGAGCCGCGGCGCAGGTGGTAGAGCTCGTCCGGGATCAGCGCGTCGATGCGGCGGCGCAGCCGGGTATAGTCGCCGATCTGGCCGTTATGGGTGAACAGCGACCGCCCGTCGGTGAAGGGGTGGCAATTGGCCATCGACACCTCGCCGCTGGTCGCCGCGCGCACATGCGCCATGAACAGCGGCGAGCGGATCTGCCGGCAGAGCGAGACGAGATTGGCGTCGGACCAGGCCGGCACGATGGATCGGTAGAGCCCCGGTTCCGGCCGCTCGGCATACCAGCCGATGCCGCTGCCATCGCCATTGACCGGGGTCATCGCCCGGCGCGCCGCCATCGACTGGGCGATCAGCGACGAGCGCGGCTCGACGAGGAGAGCGTCGAGAAAGATCGGCGGACCGGCATAGGCGAGGAGTCGGCACATGGTCGTTTGATGCCAGGTCATGACCCGGAACCGCGCCAGACCGGCGCGGGCAGGATCCGTGCGAAAAGAAAAGACTGCAGCAGGTGACGAGCGGGCCTCGGGTCGTCCCTCTCCGGCAAGACCCGGCGGCCGACCTTGCGAGTGGAAAACCCAAGGCATTTCCTGATCTTCGCGATGCATGATGGCGCGGGGCTGACCAGGCGCCGCGCCGGCGATCGCTCAGCCGGCCGCCGGCCCGGGTGCGACGCCGAGTGCCCGCAGGATCGCCGCCACCTCGCCCCGCGCCGCCTCGATCCCCCGCGAGGTATCGACGACGAAATCGGCCCGCGCCCGCTTTTCCGCGTCCGGCAGCTGCTTTTGAAGGATCGCGCGGAACTTCGCCTCGCTCATGCCCGGCCGGGCGAGCACCCGCTGGCGCTGCAGGTCGGCGGGAGCCGAGACGACGACGACCCGGTCGCAGCGGCCCTCACCGCCGGTCTCGAACAGCAGCGGGATGTCGAGGATGGCGGCCGGCGCGCCGTCCTTCCGGGCGGTTTTTAGGAATGCGACCTCCGCCTCGCGCACCAGCGGATGGACGATCGCCTCCAGCCGCCGCAGCGCCTCCGGATCGCCCAGCACCTGCCGGCCCAGGCGCTCGCGATCGACGACGCCGTCCTCGAGCGTGCCGGGGAACGCCGCCTCGATCACTGGCGCCGCCGCCCCGGCATAGAGCGCATGCACCGCCTCGTCGGCCGAATGGACCGGCAGGCCCGCCTCGGCGAACAGCTGCGCCGTGGTGGTCTTGCCCATGCCGATGGAGCCGGTCAGGCCGAGAACGATCACCGCGGCGAGACCTCTTCCTCGTTGATGACGAGGGCGATCAGCCATTCGCCCGACAGATCGTTGCGCCGCAAAGCGTAGCGGCATTCGAATTCCATCGCGACGTCGCCGTCCCGGCGCTCCTGGGTCCAGGACAGCGCCACCAGGGCGGCGTTGCTCCACGAGGTCGCCTCGACCACGTGAAAGCTGGAATGGGCGATCTCCTCGTGTTCGAACACCTCGAACAGCGCCTCGACATTCTCGGCGAGCTCGTCGGAATCGGCAAAGACCGTGCCCTTGCCGAGCTGCCAGATCGTCACCGGATAGGCGAAGCAGTCGAGGACCTTTTCCGTGTCGAAATCGTCGAAGCCCTCGACATAGCGCTGGAAGAGGCGCTCGACCGCCAGCCGGAATCCGGATGGCCGGCCGCCTGGGGATTCCTGCGCCATCGTCACAGCCCGCTCTCGATGTCGGCGACGAGCCGCGCCCGCAGCGCCTCGTCGACGGCCGGCCGCCGTCCGAACCAGCGCTCGAAGCCGGGCACCGCCTGGTGGAGCAGCATGCCGAGGCCGTCGGCGAAGGCGAGGCCCCGCGCCTCGGCCGCCCGAAGCGTCGGCGTCATCAGCGGCGAATAGACGATGTCGGTAACGAGGGCGTCGTCCTTCAGCGCCGACAGGTCGGGCAGGGTCTCGGGGAACCAGCCGGGCGTCTCCTCGTCCCTTGGCGGGATCGGCGCGGTATTGACCAGAAGGTCGGCGCCGGCGAGACGGGCGTCTCTGGCCTCCTCGCCATGGCCGAAGACCCGGCCGGGATGCGCCGCGTCGAACCGTGCGGCGAGATCCTCGGCCCGCGACGGCGTGCGGTTGACGATCTCGACGCGGCCGACGCCCCGCGTCAGAAGCGCGTGGACGACCGCCCGCGCCGCGCCGCCGGCGCCCAGCACCACCGCCGTCTCGGCCGCGTCCCAGCCGGCAAGCCGCTCGTCGAGATTGGTGGCAAAGCCGTAGGCGTCGGTGTTGCCGCCGACGAGGTCGTCGCCCTCGAACCACAGCGTGTTGACCGCGCCGATCGCCTCGGCGTCACCGTCGCGCCGCACCACATCCTCGAAAGCCGCGACCTTGTGGGGAATCGTGACGTTGCCGCCGACGAAGCCCTGGTCCTTCAGCGTCGCGAAGAACTCGCCGATCTCCTCCGGCGGCACGCCCTTGCGGACATAGGAGCCGGGAAGCTCGAAGGCCTTCAGCCAGGTCGCATGGATCAGCGGCGAGCGCGAATGCCAGACCGGCCAGCCGGTGATGAAGGCCCGCGGCCCGTCCGGCTTGGCGGTGCCACTGTCCGGATCGAAGATCGAGCCCTTGCCGCGGGGCCTTTCGGCGCCGCTGACATAGGGCTTTGGTGTCCATTCGCCGTTGCGGTCAGCCATCGATTTCCCCCCTTGCCCGCAGTTCCTTCAGGAGCGGCAGGATCGGCAGGCCGATGATGGTGAAATAATCCCCCTCGATCGCCTCCATCAGCTGCACGCCCTCGCGTTCGATCTGATAGGCGCCGACGCTGGTCAAGGCCCTTGCACCGACGGAGGCCAGATAACGGCCGACGAAGCCCGGCTCGAGCTCGCGCAGGGTGATGCGGGCGACCGCCACGTGGCGCCAGGTGACCGCGCCCTTCTCGACCAGCACCACCGCGCTGTTCAGCGTGTGCGTCCGGCCGGAGAGGGCGAGCAGCGTGCGCCGCGCCTCCTCCATGTTGGCGGGCTTGTGGAACACCCGGTCCCCCAGCGCCAGGGTCTGGTCGGCGCCGATGACGATCTCGTTCGGATGATCCTGCGAGACGTCGGTGGCCTTGGCTTCGGCGAGAACGGCGGCAACGTCTTCCGCCGTCGCCCCGCTGCCAAGGAGCGGCGCCTCGATCGCCCGCTCGTCGAGATCGGAGGGCCGCACCGTGAAATCCACGCCGGCATTCTTCAGGAGTTCCCGGCGATGGACGCTGCCGGAGGCGAGGACGATGCCCTTGGCCATGGATTACGAACCTTTTTAATCAATTCTTCACGGAACGGGTGCTTGATAGCGTCATGGCCCCGCAGACCCAAGGGGGGCGGATTCGATTCCCCGCTGCGACGCAAGCGGCAAGTCGAGATGCACCCGGGATTCTCAAGGCCCTGTGCGCAACTGGGGGGTAACCACCGGCTTTGCCGAGAGGGTCCCGTCGCCCTGTTCATCAAACCGTCATTTATCCACATTTCCAGACTCGCAACGCCTTGTGAACGGGCTCGAGCGAATCTGTGGCCAACCCCTGTCAAGCCGCATCGCGATCTGATCCGTCTGTCCGCAGTGGACCCGGCGGCTCGTCTCTCGCCAAGCGCTTTGCCCTGCTGACGGATTCGAAAACCTCCCCGGACTTCACACGGCCGGCTCGATCCGGGTTTTCCCGCCGCGCCGGGCCGACGCTGCGACCATGCCCAAATTGGCGTCACATGTGAATCCCGGCTATTCACCGACTCTAAGAATCAGCAATTTCTCTTAAAAGAGATTCTTGGTAGATTGGGAGAAAGCCGGAGATGGAACAGCGCAAGCTTCTGAGGGTGCTCCAGGGCGAGACGGTGTCTCCCCCGCCGGTCTGGCTGATGCGCCAGGCGGGACGCTACCTGCCGGAATATCGCGAGATGCGGGCGAAGGCCGGAGGCTTCCTCGATCTCTGCTACGATCCGGACTTCGCCACCGAGGTCACGCTCCAGCCGATCCGCCGCTTCGGCTTCGACGCGGCGATCCTGTTCTCCGACATTCTCGTGATCCCGGATGCGCTCGATCGCGGCCTGCATTTCGTCTCCGGCGAGGGGCCGAAGCTGACGCCGATCCGCGCCGACGAGATCGCCGGCCTCGATCCCTCCCGCGGCGAGACCCATCTCGCCCCGGTGATCGCGACGGTGGCGAGGCTGCGCGAGGAACTGCCCGCCGAGACGACGCTGATCGGCTTTTGCGGCGCGCCCTGGACGGTGGCGACCTACATGATCGCCGGCCACGGCACACCGGACCAGGCGCCGGCCCGGCTGTTCGGCTACCGGCATCCGGAGGCGATGGAAAAACTCCTGTATCTCCTCGCCGAAATGAGCGCCGACTACCTGATCCGCCAGCTCACCGCCGGTGCCGACTGCGTCCAGATCTTCGATTCCTGGTCGGGCGTCCTCGACGAGGCGAATTTCGAGGCCTATGCGATCGGCCCGGTCCGCCGGATGGTCGAGAAGGTCCGCGCCGCCAGGCCGGACGCCAAGATCATCGGTTTTGCCAAGGGCGCCGGGGCGTTCCTGTCGACCTACCGGCAGAAGACCGGCGTCGACGCCGTCGGGCTCGACTGGCAACTGCCGATGGATTTCGCCCGCTCGCTGCAGGCCGAGGGCGCGATCCAGGGCAATCTCGATCCCCTGCGGCTGATCGCCGGCGGCCGGGCGCTGGACGAGGGCGTCGACCGGATCCTCGAGCATCTCGGGCAAGGTCCGCTGATCTTCAATCTCGGCCACGGCATCACCCCCGACGCGCCGATCGCCCATGTCGAGGCGCTGCTGAAGCGGATCCGGGGGTAGCCGCAGGACAGCGAACGGACGTCGCAGAATGGCTCTGCGAGCGGTCTTCCATGCCGATGTTGTCGGGGCCGGTCGGCCCCGCCTGCCGCCGTCCACCAACAGCTTTCCCACAGGCCCGACTGTATGAGCGGGGTTTCGGGGTCAACGGGCCTGCGGCGAATTGACTCCACGGCAGTGTCCGAGTCACCAACGGAGCCGGCGGCGAACCGGGACGACTCGGGCCGCCGCCGAACCACCGGCCACCCGCAGGCCACCCGCAAGGACCACCCGCAAATCCGATGAAGAACGCGATGATCGCCCTTGTCGTGACCTGCCTCATCGCGGCGCTGATGTTCCTCGTGCTGCCGTCTTCGGCCTATCTGTGGGTGAAGTCGGTGCATGTCTTCGCCATCATCGCCTGGATGGCCGGCATGCTCTATCTGCCGCGGCTGTTCGTCTACCATGCGGATGCCGAGGTGGGGTCCGTGCAGTCGGAGACCTTCAAGGTGATGGAGCGCCGGCTCCTGAAGGGGATCATCAATCCCTCGATGATCGCCACCTGGGTCGCCGGCGTCTGGCTCGCGATCGACGGCGGCTGGCTGACCTCCGGCGATTACTGGCTGCACCTGAAGATCGTCCTGGTCCTGGTGATGTCCGGCATCCACGGCACGCTCACCGCCGCGACCCGGCGCTTCGCCGAGGACCGGAACGACAAGTCCTCGCGCTACTGGCGGGTGCTCAACGAGGTGCCGGCGCTGCTCCTCGTCGGCATCATCGTGCTGGTGGTGGTCAAGCCGTTCTGATCTCGCCGGCGGCGGGCTGCGGCGGTCTCGCTCCCGTTTGCGGGAGAGAAAGACCGCCTCGTCCGGCCATGCCGGGTCGGCCTCAGCCGAGATAGCCCGGCCCGTCGACCGGCAGGAAATCGCCGGCGATCTCCGCGGCCGCTTCCACGAGGCCCATCGACAGGACGTTGCCGTCGACCTTCAGCGGCAAGGGCGCGTCCCGCCATTTCGCCCCATGGGCGGCGATGTGGTCCATCGCACGGTTGGCGTTGGAGAAGGCGTTGGCGCCGCCCTCCCCTTGCGCCTTGGCGAAGATCGCGGCGATCGCCTGCGACAGGCGGGCGGAGAGCGCCGCGGCCTCGTCCTTGCGGTTCTCGGCCTTCAGGGCGAGCAGCCGGCGGAGCGGCTCGCCGAGGACGTTGCCGGTGGAGAGCAGCCAGCCGTCATAGGGTCCCTCCGGCTTCAGTGCTTCCAGATAGCCGCCCTCGGCGCCGCGCACGAGCGCCACCTGGCCGAAGTCGAGGCGGCTGTTCGCGATAACGTCCTCGCCGGAGGAATCCTTGAACAGCGTCACCCGCGGCGAGGCCGCGAGCTGCCGGAACGTTTCCGGCGCGATCCGGCAGCCGGTGACCTGCGGCAGCTGGTAGACGGCGATCGGCAGCCGGCTCGCGGCAAACACCGCCTGATAGTGCGCGAGGATCGCTTCCTGGCTCGCCTCGGCATCCACCGGCGGGCAGACCACGGCGCAGCTCGTGCGGGCGGCGAGCTCGGTATCCCTCAGGAGCCGCGCCTCGAGATGGGCGAGCCGGGCGATCACGGCCTCGGTGGTCGGCCGGAGGGCGCCGAAGACCAGCACCGGGTCGAGCTCGGCCACATCGGTCGAGGCGGCAAGGTCGATCAGCGCGTCGAAGCCCGGATCGGCCAGCTCCCAGCCGTCGCCGGTCGAGCCGGCGAGCATGATCTGCCGCACGCTCGGCCGGATGGCCCGGATGTGGGCGAAGGTGCGGGCGGGATCGACGGTGCCGGCCGCTGCATAGTGCGTAAGGACGGGAACGAAGAGGGCGTCGGCGAGGCGGCTGGCATGGGGCTCGGGAATCATTTCGGCTCCTGTCGTCTGATGCGGTCTGGCCGGCGCGTCCCCCCACACGGGGGACCGGCCCTCGCGAGCGATCATGCACGGACAGACGGGTCAGGGGAATCCCGCTCGGCGCGGATCTCGTCGCGTCGCCCAGGAAGCAGGGCGCCGGTCGCATCCGTCGGGCGCGGTGCTGCGGGAGACGAGACCTGCGAGAGCGCGAATATCGATAGCGATCTCAGGGCGCGGCGCAGCCAGAGTGCGGATATTCCATCGCTTACGGCCGATCGCTTACGGCAGACTGCGATGGCCTCGCCAGCGCTGGAACAAGGCATGAGCGGACGTCGCCGGGAATCCTCCCCGCACCGCTCTCGCCGATTCGTCCGACTGTCGGTTTACCCGCTCGACCACTCGGCATTCGCCCATGAAAAAAGCCGGACCCGAGGGCCCGGCTTTCGTATGGAAGGCAGGATCGAAGCGATCGGCTCAGTTGAGGCGACGACGAACTTCCTCGATCGAGGTGTCGATGAACTGGCCACTGCGGCCCGCCGAGTTGCGATCGGCGATGATCCTCGCCGAGGCCTCGATGGCGAGGTTGACGGCAGAGGCGCGGACCTCGGCGATCGCATCGTTCTCGGCCTGGGCGATCTTCGCTTCGGCCATGGCGGTGCGCCGCTCGACATAGTCCTCGTTGCGCTGGCGGGCTTCGGCGAGCATCGCCTCGGCCTCGCGCTTGGCGGCGGCGACGATGTCCCTCGCCTCCTCTTCGGCCTCGCGGCGGCGGCGCTGATATTCGGCCAGCTGCTGCTTGGCCTCTTCCTTCAGCTCCCGCGCCTCCTCGATCTCCTTGCGGATGCGCACCGCACGGGCATCGAGGTTCTTGGCCACCATCGACGGCGCCTTCAGATAGATGACGAGGGCGAAGAACAGGAGGAGACCGGCAAAGGTCCAGAACGTATTGTCCATCAGGGTCTCCTTAGCGGCTCGTATGGGCGACGGCGCCGGCGATCTCGTCCTGGCTGGCCTCGATGCTGGCGACCTCGCGCAGGATGGTGTCGGTGACGTCGCGAGCGATCTCGTCGACCTCGCCCAGCGCCGAACGCTTGACCCCGGCGATGCGGATCTGGGCTTCGTCGAGCTTGGCGTTCAGCTCGGTGTCCAGACGCTTGCGTTCCTTCTCGGCGTCCTCGCGGGCCGATTCCTTCGCGCCGACGGCGATCGCATGGGCGCGATTGCGGGCCTCGGCCAGCTCCTGCTCATAGGTCGCCTTGGCCTCGTCGGCATCGGAGCGCATGCGCTCGGCCGCCTCAAGATCGAGGGCGATCCGGTCCCGCCGGTTTTCCAGGATGCCGCCGATCCGCGGCATGATCACCGTCTTCAGCAGCCAGTAGAAGACGCCGAAGGTGATCGCCAGCCAGAGGATCTGCGAAGGGTAGAATTCGGGATCGAAGGGCGGGAAGCCTGCCCCGTGTTCACTGGCGGGAATGGAGCCCGCGTGATGGGTCTCCTGCACACCATGAACCTGCGACGGCAGGTGCTCCGTCGTTCCCCCGTCCTGGGCATGGGCTTGCGTGACGAACATCGCGGGTCTCCATCAAGGAAGACCGGCGGCTTCGTGGGCCGCCGGTCGGAACGTTCGATTCGCTGGCGACTTGCCTCAGACGGCGAAGAGCAGCAGCAGTGCGATGAGCAGCGAGAAGATGCCCAGCGCTTCCGTCACGGCGAAGCCGAAGATCAGGCGGCCGAACTGGCCGTCGGCAGCCGACGGGTTGCGCAGGGCGCCCGCGAGATACTGGGCGAACATGTAGCCGAGGCCGAGGGCGGTGAAGCCCATGCCGAAACATGCAAGGCCGGCGCCGATGAACTTTGCTGCATCCGCTTCCATTTCAAACTCCTCTTGAACTTTTCCGATTGCGGCTGGTTTCGCGGCACGATGCCGCGCGGTGGGCGAACCCGTCGGGCGACGGGAACTCAGTGATGCGGGTGGACGGCGTCGTTGAGATACATGCAGGTCAGGACCGCGAAGACGTAGGCCTGCAGGGCCGCCACCAGGAATTCGAGCGCCGTGAGGGCGACCGTCATCAAAAGCGGCAGGATCGACCCGATGACGCCGAGCGTCCCGAGCGCGCTCATCGACACGACGAAGCCCGCGAAGACCTTCAGCGTGATGTGACCCGCCAGCATGTTGGCGAAGAGACGAACCGAGAGCGAAACCGGCCGGGACAGGAAGGAGACGATCTCGATCGTCACGACGAGGGGCAGGATGTAGCCCGGGACGCCGGACGGCACGAACACCATCAGCCATTTCAGGCCGTGCTTGTAGAAGCCGTAGCCGACGACGACGCCGATCACCAGGAGCGCCAGGGCGAAGGTGACGATCAGATGGCTGGTGACGGTGAAGAAATACGGCACCATGCCGAAGAGGTTGGCGACCAGCACGAACATGAAGATCGAGAAGACGAAGGGAAAGAACTTCATCCCCGCCGTGCCGGCGGCGTCGCGCAGCATGTTGGCGGTGAACTCGTAGGAGAGCTCGGTGATCGACTGTCCCCGCGAGGGGACGAGGCCGCGGCCGCGCGTCGTGTAGTACAGGAACGCGGTGGTCACCGCGACGGTCAGCACCATGAACAGGGCTGAGTTGGTGAAGGAGAAATCCCAGTCGCCGATCTGGATCGGCACGATCCGCGTGATCTGGAACTGATGAATCGGATCTGTCGGGTCGTGTTCCAAACGGCCTGGTCCTTCGTCGAATGCTGCACCCAAAGGGGAAGTCGGATTGCCCATAGCGTTCCCCGAAGCTCGAAGCAACACCCATTCGGCGAGTTTCGAGCTGCCTGGCGCAGCTTTCGGCTAGAGCGGGAGGAGATCAGCTTCGATCGGCATCCCGTTCCATCCTCCTCATGCGGCATGATCTTTTCCGAAAAGCGGTTCCCACTTTCGGGGTCGCGGTCTAGTCGGCGGGCCGCTTCGGCGCATCTCCGGAAGCCGGTGGCCTGGCGGCGGGCGGCGGCGAGACGTGGCGAAGGACGTTGCGGACCCCGGCCGCGAAACCGATCATGAGGAAGACGATCAATCCGAACGGCAGCGTTCCGGCCAGCCGATCGATGCCGTAGCCGATCGCCGCGCCGACGACGACGCCGGCGACGAATTCCGAGCCGAGCTTCAGACCCTCGGCGAGACCCTGCATGGTCCCCGGACGGCGCTCGCGCTCGGCTTCCGCGGCATGGCGCACCCGGTGCTCGGCGAGCTTCGCCTCCAGCGCCGCCCGGCGGGCGTCCCACGCCGCCGCGTCGGCCGGTTCGGCATTCGCCGGAGCCTGCGGCCGATCGGCGCCCTCGTCGCTGCCGGTGTCTCGCTCTGCCACGTGTCGTCGCTCTCCCCGGCGCCTGGACCTTCGCCCCGCAACACCGTCCCCCAACTTGGTCCCCCAACTTCGTCCCAAGCAACTGACAGTCCGGGGCCGGCGATGCAAGCTCGCGCTTATTTCGGAGGCTTCTCCGACAGCGAGACCATCGACCGGCTCTTCAACAGGCTGGCGATGGTGGTGACCACCAGGATGGAGACGATGACGATCAGCGAGAAGGAGGTGGTGATATGTGGCAGGCCCTCGATCGGCTGGCCGCCATTGATGAAGGGCAGCGTGTTCTGCTCCATGGCGTGGAGGATCAGCTTCACGGCGATGAAGCCGAGGACGAGCGACAGGCCGAGACCCAGATAGACCAGCCGGTCGAGCAGCCCGCCCACCAGGAAGTAGAGCTGGAGCAGGCCGAGCAGCGCGAAGGCGTTGGCGGTGAAGACGATGTAGGGCGCATCCGTCAGGCCGTAGATCGCCGGGATCGAATCCAGCGCGAAGAGGATGTCGGTCATGCCGAGGGCGATGATCACCAGCACCATCGGCGTGTAGAACCGCTTGCCGTTCTGGATCACGGTGAGGGCGTTGCCGTGGAACTGCGAGGTCACCGGCATGCGGCTCTGGAACCACTTCACGAAGGCGTTGGGCTCGTATTCCTCATCCGTCGCCTTGTGGCCGGCCATGCTCTCGACCGCCAGCTTCCAGGCCGTCCACAGAAGGAACAGGCCGAAGATGTAGAACACCCAGGAGAAGCGCTCGATCGCCGCCGCGCCGATGGCGATGAAGATGCCGCGCATGATCAGCGCCAGCACGATGCCGATCAGGAGGGCCTTCTGCTGGTCCTCCCGCGGCACCTGGAACGACTTCATGATGATGACGAAGACGAAGAGATTGTCGACCGACAGGCTCTTCTCGGTGATGAAACCGGCGAAATACTCGACGCCGTGGGTGTGGTCCCAGAACCAGAAGACGCCGCCGCCGAAGATGCAGGCGAGGACGATGTAGAAGACCGACCAGACCGCCGCTTCCTTGAAGCTCGGCTCGTGGGCCTTGCGCACATGGGTGAGGAAATCGAACAGGAAGAGGCCGGCGAACCCGCCGATCGTGGCAAGCCACACGAAGAGCGGGATCGAACCGTCGCCCGCCGAACCGGCGAAGAAATCTTCCAACATCGAACTCCCGTCGGTGGATTCGGCGAAGTGCCGATCGCTTTCCATGTCTTCATCGCGCCGGTCGCCACTGCGCCGGCCTTGATCGCGCCGGCCCGCTCGGGGCCGCCCACGCGCAGCAACGGCCGGCGAGCCTCTCGGCTCCGCCGGCCGTCGCCCTTAGATGTGTTGCCGCAAGACGGCTTCAAACGGGGGTCGCGCAGATTTTCGGGTGAGCGGGCAAAAAACACCGACACGCGAACGGTCATCGCACAGGACCGCCCCGCCCGAGCCCTGCCCGAGCCTCGCCCGAGCGGCGGTGGATTGCCGGAAAAGCCTGGGACGCCAGACGGTTGTCCGGCCTTGCGAGGTTTTCAGCCGGGCAGCTGCGGGTGCGCCTCGTCGTTGCCGATCCGGTCGTCGGCATCGTCCTTGAGCCGGGTGCCGGAGAGCCCGAGCTCGGCTGCCCGGACGACGAGGCCGGCGAGCTTGGCGCCGGCGACCTCGGGGCGCAATCCGCCGGGGCGGATGTTGGAGACGCAGTTGCGGTCGGCATCGGAGCGGCCGGGCCCGGGCCCGAAGGTCAGATAGGCGCCGAGGCTGTTGGCCGCCGAAAGCCCCGGTCGCTCGCCGATCAGCATCAGCACGATCCTGGCCTGAAGCGCCTCGCCGATCGGATCGGACAAGGCGACGCGGGCGCCGGAAGCGATGACGACGGGGGCGATGCGCCAGTCGTCCGGCAGGGCGGCGAGGAGCCCGGTCGCGACCATGGCGCCATGGCCGTTGACCGCCGTCGCCGACAGCCCGTCTGCGAGGACGAGGGCGAGGTCGAAGGGTGCCCCGGGGGCCTCCGCCAGTGCCTGGCGGGAGGCGTCGGCGAGCAGGCGCCCGAGATCGGGGCGCCTGAGATAGGTCGCCCGGTCGCCGGCCCGGCTTGCGGCGGCGATGGTCGCAAAGCCGGCGTCTTCGAGCGCCGCGGCGATCGCGTCGGTCTCGAAGGCCGAATGCACCGCGTCGCGGGCTTTCGCATGGGCCTCGGCGAAATCCAGATGCGCCGCCGTCGGCAGCCCCGCCCCGCGCCGGCCGAGGCCGATCCGCGCCTCGGTGAAGGCGCGCAGGCGTTTCAGGGGGTGGTCGGTGCCATCCACGGCCACGGGGGGTGTTGGTGCGTCCTTCATCGGGCCTTCCCCATCACTCCGCCGCCGCGAGCAGCCGGGAGCGGGCGAGCAGCCCGGCGTCGCCGCGGCTCGCCTCCGGCAGGAGGAAGCCGCGCGGATCGAAGATGCCGACATCCGTCGCCCAGGCCTCGAATTCCGGGGCGGGCCTCAGGTCCAGTGCCCGGCGGACATAGGCGGCGTCGTGATAGGAGGTGGACTGGTAGTTCAGCATGACGTCGTCGGAGCCCGGCACGCCCATGACGAAATTGACCCCGGCAACGGCGAGCAGCGTCAACAGGTTGTCCATGTCGTCCTGATCGGCCTCGGCATGGTTGGTGTAGCAGACGTCGACGCCCATCGGCACGCCGAGCAGCTTGCCGCAGAAGTGGTCCTCGAGGCCGGCCCTTGTGATCTCCTTGCCATCGTAAAGATATTCCGGCCCGATGAAGCCGACCACGGTGTTGACGAGCAGCGGATCGAAGGCCCGCGCCACGGCATAGGCCCGCGCCTCCATGGTCTGCTGGTCGATGCCGAAATGGGCGTTCGCCGACAGCGCCGCCCCCTGCCCCGTCTCGAAATACATCACGTCCGTGCCGATCGTGCCGCGCTGCAGCGACTTCGCCGCGTCCTGGGCCTCCTTCAGCATGGCGAGGTCGATGCCGAAGGAGGCGTTGGCCTTTTGCGACCCGGCGATCGACTGGAAGACCAGGTCCACCGGCGCGCCGCGGGACATGCAGTCGATCGCCGTCGTCACATGGGCGAGAACGCAGGACTGCACCGGGCAGTCGAGCCGGAGACGCAAATCCTCGATCAGCTCCAGCAGCCGACGCATGGCGGACGGGCTGTCCGTCGCCGGGTTGATGCCGATCACCGCGTCGCCGCAGCCGAAGGCGAGACCGTCGAGAATGGAGGCGGCGACGCCTTTCGCATCGTCGGTGGGGTGATTCGGCTGGATGCGCACCGCGAGGCGCCCGGGCAGGCCCACCGTGGTGCGGAACTTCGTGACCACCGGCCGTTTCCGGGCGATGGCGATGAGATCCTGGTTGCGGCAGATCTTCGACACCGCTGCCACCATTTCGGGCGTCAGCGCCCATTTCAGCGCGGCGATCGCCTCGGGCGTCGCCTCGTCCGTCAGCAGGAAGTCGCGCAGGTCTCCGACGGAGAAGGCCGAGATCGGCCGGAAGGCGGCCTCGTCATGCTGGTCGAGGATCAGCCGCTGGACCTCGTCGCTCTCCGGGTCGATCAGCGGCGTCTGGAGGATGTCGGCGAGCCCGGTGTCGGCCAGCCGCCGCTGCGCCTTCACCCGCGCCTCCTGGCTCGTCGCCGCGACGCCGGCGAGGAAATCGCCGGAGCGGGCCGGCGAGGCTTCGGCGAGAAGGGTCTTGAGCTGTTCGGGACTCATGGGAGCCTTGTCCTTGGATGCGTCCGCTCCGACGCCGGTCATGTCACGGGTCGGGCGGCCGGCCGTTTGCCCCATGGAACGGCATTTCGCGCCGGTGGTCAAACCGCGTGCAGGGTGACGCGCGGGGACCGCGCCGCGCGGGAGAGCATCGAGGTTCGGCGTCGAGCTTCGCTCCGTCGCGACGGTAGGCTTTCCTCGAGGAGGAGGCTGGCGGCGAGGAACGGCTCGCCGGGCCGCCCGAGCGACAGAGGACGGAGCCTCGGGCGCGGTCACGGCAGGATCCTCACTTGCCGATGCAGAACTCGGAGAAGATGACGCCGAGGAGATCCTCGACGCCGACCTGGCCGGTGACCCGGCCGAGCGTGTCCGAGGCTTGGCGCAGGGTCTCGGCCGCGATCTCCGGCGGCAGGGCGGCGTTGCCGACGAATTCCTCCAGGATGCGCAGGGTCTCGGTGACGAGCTCGCGCTGACGGGTGCGCAGCGGGATCGCCGCCTCCGCAGCGTTGCCGCCGTCGAGGCCGGCGGCGGCCGCGGCGAGTTCGGCGATCTTCTGCGTCAGGTCGTCGAGGCCCGCGCCGGTCTTGGCCGAGACGGTGAAATCGAAGCGGAAGTCGCTCCATTCGTTGCCGAAGCGCGCCGCAAGGCCGCTCGGGGCCGGCCGGTCGGCCTTGGTGCGGACGGTGAGGATGCGCCGCCGGCCCCTGGCGGTGCCGGTCACCAGATCCTCGTGGGACGCCTCGGCCCCCGCCAGCATCATCGGATGTTTCACATGGGACAGAAGCTCGGTGAAGCGCGCGAGGGGGCCGTGGCCATGCTGGGGGTCGACCAGAGCGAGGACCAGATCGGCCTTGGCCATCACGTCGCGGGCCCGCTCGACGCCGATCGCCTCGACCTTGTCCGAGGTCTCGCGGATGCCGGCGGTGTCGGAGAAGCGCACCGGGATGCCATGGAGGTCGAGCGTCGCCTCGATGACGTCGCGGGTGGTGCCCGGCACCTCGGTGACGATCGCCACCTCCCGGTCGGCCAGCGCGTTGAGGAGGCTGGACTTGCCGGCATTCGGCGCGCCGACGATCGCCACCTTGAAGCCCGAGCGCAGGATCTCGCCCCGGTCGGCGCGGGCGAGATGGGCGCGGATCTCGGCGACGAGGCCGGCGATGTCCTCGGCGGTCCGGTCGGCGACGTCCTCGCCGACGTCGCCCTCGTCGGCAAAGTCGAAGGAGGCCTCGATCCGGGCCCTCGCCTCGGTCAGTCTCCGCATCCAGCCTTCGTAGAGCGCGCGCAGCGTGCCGCCCGCCTGGAGGATCGCGGCCTTGTGCTGGCCTTGCGTTTCCGCCGCGATCAGATCGGCGAGGCCTTCGGCTTCGGTGAGGTCGATGCGGCCGTTTTCGAAGGCGCGGCGGGTGAATTCGCCGGCCTCGGCGAGCCGCGTGCCGACGGCGGCGGTGATCGCCGTAAGGCAGGCCGCGACCACGGCCCGGCCGCCATGCAGGTGGAACTCGGCGACATCCTCGCCGGTGGCGGTGCCGGGGCCGGGAAAGAAGATCGCGATGCCGCGGTCGATGACGTCGCCGGACGCGTCACGGAAGCTGCGCAGGCTGGCACGGCGGGCCGCAGGCACCGCCCCGCACAGCCGCCGGAGCGCATCCGCCGCATCCGGCCCGCTGACCCGGACGACGGCGACACCGGAGGGCAAGGCACCGGAGGACAGTGCGGCGATGGTATCGGAATGCATGACCGGCGTCCTTGCGTCGCGTCGGTGGTTGGCTCCGGCCGACCTTACGCCATCATGGCCCGTCCTGCGAAGGGGCGCCGTCCCGCCCGATGACGGGTGATAAAGGTCGGCGCCTCACATCCGCCGCCATGCCGCCACCGCCGCCTCGCCGAGGATCAGCGCGCCGGCCCCGCCGATGACGCCTCCCGCCGCCCGCTCGAGGCGCCGGACGGCACCCGGGCGCATCATCAGCCCGCGCGCCTTCGCCCCCAAGAGCGCATAGGGCGACAGGACGGCGAAGAGGACCAGCACGGTCAGCGGCGCGAGGACGCTCCACTGGCCGATGCCGACGGCGCGAAGATCCAGCACCGAGGGGAGCAGGGCGAGATAGAAGACGATGGTCTTGGGATTGCCGAGGGTGACGGCGAAGCCGGCGAGAAACGCCTTGCGCCCTGACCGCTCCCGGCTCGCCTCGACGCGGGCGAGGCTGCCCTCGCTCCTCCAGAAGGTGACGGCGAGATAGACGAGATAGGCGCCGCCGAGGATCTTCACGACGAGGAGCGCCTCGGCGAAGAGCTCGGCGAGAGCGGCAAGCCCCGCCACCGCGACGGTCAGATAGACGACGTCGCCGAGCGCGATGCCGGCGAGGAAGAACAGCGCCGCCCTGAGGCCGTTGCCGAGCGACTGGCCGACGAGGCCGGCGACGCCCGGGCCCGGAATGAAGGCGGCGATCCCGAGGGCCGCGGCATAGGCGAGGAACGGGGTGAGTGCAGCGGCGGTCATGACGGGTCTCGGCAAATGGCAAGGTCGCGGCCTCGATAGCCGATCCCGATGGGCAAGGCAGCCCGAAAATCCGTCCGTGAAGGTCCCTCTGGAAGGTCCGGCCCGACGGCCGCCGCGGGCTCGCCCCGGACATTGTCTCGCTGCCTGACGAAGAAACCTTCGCATTTGCCGCTTTCGACCCTAGCCTTAGGAGGCGCGCGCCACCCCATGGCCAGGAGGCAATGATGAGCGAAGGCAACCGGCTGGGCGATGCGGTCAGCCCGTATCTCCTGCAGCACAAGGACAATCCGGTCCACTGGCGGGAATGGTCCGCCGAGGCTCTCGACGAGGCGAGGCGCCGCGACTGCCCGATCCTCCTGTCGGTCGGCTATGCCGCCTGCCACTGGTGCCACGTCATGGCCCATGAGAGCTTCGAGGACGAAGGCGTCGCCGCGGTCATGAACCGGCTCTTCGTCGCCGTGAAGGTCGACCGGGAGGAGCGCCCCGACATCGACCATCTCTACATGTCGGCCCTGCACGCCCTCGGCGAACAGGGGGGCTGGCCGATGACGATGTTCCTGACGCCGGACGGGCGGCCGTTCTTCGGCGGCACCTATTTTCCGAAGGATCCCCGCTATGGCCGGCCGGGCTTCGTCCAGGTCATGGAGGCGATCGACAAGGCCTGGCAGACCCGGCGGGACGAGATCGACAAGAGCGCCGGCACCATCGCCGGCCATCTCCAGGGGGCGATCGGCCAGTCGGCCGGTGAAGGCGATGCGATGCAGGGCGACGTTGCCCGGCTCGACCTGCGGGCCGCGGCGGCGCGCATCGGCCAGATGATCGATCCGGTCCGCGGCGCCATGAAGGGCGCGCCGAAGTTTCCCAACGCCCCCTTCATGGAGGTCCTCGCCCGCTCGGCCTTCGAGGCCGGCGACGAAGGACACCGCGCCGCCTTCCTGAAGACCATGCGAGCCCTCTGCGACGGCGGGATCTACGACCATCTCGGCGGCGGGCTGCACCGCTATTCCACCGACGACCGCTGGCTGGTGCCGCATTTCGAGAAGATGCTCTACGACAATGCCCAGTTCCTGCGGCATCTCGGCTGGGCGTTCCGCGCCACCGGCGAGCCGCTGTTCCGACGCCGGATCGAGGAGACCGTCGGCTGGCTGGAGCGGGAGATGCGGCTGTCCGGCGGCGGCTTTTCCGCCTCGCTCGACGCCGACAGCCTCGACGAGCACGGCCATCCCGAGGAAGGGGCCTTCTATGTCTGGCGGCAGGCGGAGGTGGCGGCCCTTCTCGGCGACGAGGCGGCACCCTTCGGCCGCGCCTATGACGTTTCACCCGGCGGCAACTGGGAGGGCAAGACGATCCTGCACCGGTTGCATCCCGGCGCCCGCAGCGACGACCCGGATTTCGCCGAGGCGCGGGCAACGATGCTTCAGGCGCGGGAATCCCGCGCCCGGCCGGGCCGCGACGACAAGGTGCTGGCGGACTGGAACGGCCTGACGATCCGGGCGCTCTGCGAGGTCTCGTCGATCCTGGGTGACGACCGGCCCCTGCAGATGGCGCAGGACGCCTTCGCCTTCGTCATGGAGGCGATGGTGGTGGATGGGCGGCTGCGCCATGCGGCCCGCGACGGGCGCACCGCCGGCCTCGCCCTCGCCTCCGACTACGGGGCGCTGCTCTCAGCCGCCGCGGCGCTGTTCTCGGTGACGCTGGACCCGGCTTTTCTGGCGCGCGGCCAGTGGCTGGCGGACGAGCTGCAGCGCTGGCACGGCGACGGCGAAGGCGGCCACACGCTGAACGCCGCCGATTCCGCCGACGTCCTGTTCCGCCTGCGGGGCGACCAGGACGAGGCGGTGCCGAGCGCCACCGCGCTGGTCATCGAGGGCCTGGCCATGCTCGGCCAGGCGAGCGGCCAGATCAGGATCACCGAGGCGGCCGAGCGGGCGGCCGAGCGCGCGGCGGGCCGGATCGGCGATGCCGTCGCCGGCCATCCGGGCATCGTCGCGGCGGCGGGCCGGCTGCGCCGCGGCTCGGAGCTGGCGATCTTTGGCGCTGAAGGCGAGGATGCGCGGGACCCGATGCGGCGGGCGGCGCTGGCAGGCGTCGACCTCGACCGGCTGGACCTTCTCGCCGCCTCGCCGGACGACCTGCCGCCGCAACTCGCCATCGCCGGGATCCGCCCGGAGCGGCTTCCGGCGGCGCTTCTGTGCGAGGCGCGGGTGTGCCGCGCGCCGGTGTTTTCGGCGCAAGATCTGGCGGGGCTGCTGGGGCGGGGCACGTGAGTTGCGTTGCCATCGCGGGAAGTGCGGGGATCGCGACTTGCACGGCGGGGCACCCAGGCGCCGCGTGATCGCGCATCACCCCTTGGCGTATTCGTGCAGGATGGTGTCGATCAGACTTTCATAGGGCATCCCTCGTTCCGCCGCCTTCGTCTTGAGGCGGGCGAGGTCGTGCTCGGAGATCGAGATCGAGATTTGCTGACGGGCCGTATCATCGAGGATCCGAAGTGCGGCTTGCTTCAGCATCGCACGTTTTTCCGCGATGTCGCCGGTGGAGACCCAGCCGTCGGCTTCATTGAACTCATATTCGGCTCGTTCCTCGTCGGTCTCCAACACCGGCAACGGGTCCTTTCGGGGGTTCATTTCCGGCTCTCCAGATAGTGTTTCGTCGCCTTCCGGCTGGGATACATCGTCTTGAAAAACACGCCGTCCGCGCGACGAACGAAGGGAACGACCCAGGCATAACCGTCGATTTCGACGATCCATTGATACTGATGTGGATACCGAACACGGTTCGGATGCGCTCTTTCATCGAGAAGGCGCTCTGCCGACAGCGCAACCACGACACGATCGAAACCGAAGCCGTACTGCTGCTTGAGGATGGCGTCCTTCTCGTCGCTCCACGCGATCTTCATGGCGCGAATATGTGCCCGATCGACGGTTCGAGCAAGCCGAGCCACATGGCAGAGATCCGACCCCGTTGACCTGTGCATGGAAGGCCGAGGCCGGCGGGTGACATCCCGGCCGGCCTCGGCTTGCGTCACGTCGCCCGCGGATCGCCTTACAGCAGCCCGGCTTCCTTGTAGTAGCGCTCGGCGCCCGGATGCAGCGGCACGGGGAGGTTCTTGGCCGCCGTCTTCGGGTCGATGGCCTTCGCCGCATTGTGGGCGGCGACGAGGTCCGGCAGGTGCTCGAACAGCTGCTTGGTCATCTGGTAGGCGAGCTCGTCGTCGACATCCGTCGACGTCACCAGGATGTTGGTGATGGCGAGCGTCGGCACGGCCTCGTCCTGGCCGTCATAGGTGCCGGCGGGGATTTCCGTCGCCTGGAACGGCGCGCCGAGGGTCTCGGCGATCTCGGCGGGAACGGCGACGACGGTGATCGGCAGCGAGGCGGCGAGGTCGCGGATCGAGGCGACGCCGAGGCCGGCCGACTGCAGCGTCGCGTCGAGCTGGCGGTTCTTGATCAGTTCGACGGATTCGGCGAAGGGCAGATATTCGGTCTTGCCGAGATCGTCGTAGCTCATGCCGGCGGCCGAGAAGATCGCCCGCGCATTCAGCTCGGTGCCCGAGGCCGGTGCGCCGACCGACAGGGCCTTGCCCTTCATGCCGGCGAGATCGGTGATGCCGGAATCCTTCGAGGCGACGATCTGGACATAGTTCGGATAGATCGCGGCGATCGCCCGCAGCTTCTCGACCTTTTCGGGAAAGCCCGCCTCGGCATTGCCTTCGGCGGCGGCCTTGACGCTGTCGCCGAGGGCGAAGCCGATCTCGCCGCGCCCCTCGGTGACGAGCTTGATGTTCTCGACGGAGGCCTTGGTGGACTGGACCTGCGTCTTCACGCCGTCGATGTTCTCGCCGTAGATCTTCGCCAGCGCGACGCCGAGCGGATAGTAGACGCCGGACGTGCCGCCGGTGAGAACGTTGATGAACTGCTGGGCCGAGGCCGAGGCCGGCGCGAAGGCCAGGCCCGCGACGACGGCGGACGCCGCAAGGCGCGTGAAATGTCTCATGAAATTCCTCCCGTTCGGCCAGACTGGCCAATGGGGGGAGATTGTCACAGGCGGTGACCGAATCTCAACCCCGAAGCCGCCTGACCTTCGTCGCAGATATCCGCTCCGGGGGGGGGACGAATTTCACGTGAAACCATCGCGGCGTAAACCGTCCTCCTGCCCTATCTCGCAACCCGGCGGGCATGCCCCGTCCGACACTCTATCGAAAGGCCTCACCCACATGCTGAACGAGTTCCGGGAATTCGCCCTCAAGGGCAACATGGTCGACCTTGCCATCGGCATCATCATCGGCGCGGCGTTTTCCGGCCTCGTCAACTCGATCGTCTCCGACCTGTTCATGCCGCTGGTCGCGGTGATCACCGGCGGCGTCGACTTCTCCAACAAGTTCGTCGCGCTCTCCTCGGCCGTCACCGCGGCAGGCCTCGAAGAGGCCCGCAAGCAGGGGCCGGTCTTCGCCTATGGCAAGTTCCTCACCCTGACGATCAACTTCCTGATCGTCGCCTTCATCCTGTTCCTGGTGGTCAAGATGATGAACCGGATGAAGCGCCGGGAAGAGGCAAAGCCGGCGGAGGTCGCCGAAGCGCCGCGCGAGGAAAAGCTGCTCGAGGAAATCCGCGACATCCTGGCGACGGGCACCGGCGCGCCGCGTCGGGTCTAGAGCATGATCCCGAAAAGTGGGACCGCTTTTCGGAAGGGATCACGCGGCAACAGGATGATCGCGCGGGATGTCGATCGAAGCTGATCTCATCGCGCTCTCGCAGCGCTCGGCGGCGCGCAAGGCGCCGCCGTCCCGCCGACGCAGTGCCGACCCGGGAAGGGCAGCGCCGCCTCCACCATCCGCGACCGAAGACAGGACCCCGTGCGCTGCTTGCGCGGCGGCGGTTGCCTCGCCGTGGCCGCAAGCCGGCTGGCGCAGAAGCGTTCGTCGCGCCCCGTCATCCGCGAGCCGTGCGAGACAAACGGCGCCGAAGTCTCTGAAACGCAAAGCCATTCACGCTTGAGAAAGGGTTGTATTTGTAGAAAATGCTATCTTTCCGGCCAAGCCACGGAGACACCGAAATGTTCTTTTCCCATATCAAGACATCGAGGAAGCTGATCCTCGCCTTTGCCGCCGTTATCGTGGCGACGGCCGCCGCCGACGTCGTCGTCTATAGCGCACTGGACACGATCAATGAGAAGGCCAACGACAACCGGGCGAGCTACGAGCTCAATGTCGAGGCGGAAATCCTCTTGGAGACGATGCTCGAGCAGCAGAACGCGGTTCGCGGCTATCTGATCACCGGCAACGACCGGTTCGCCACGACCTACACCAAGGCCAAGGGCGAATTCGACAAGGCCGCGGCGACGTTCGAAGCCCGGACGGTGTCGAGCGAACAGGCCGCCCGGATCCGCGAACTCAAGTCCGTCGTCGCCAGTTGGCGCTCCGAATCGGCCGAGCCACAGATCGAATTCGCCCGCAACCCGGCGACGCGGGGTGAAGCCTTCGCCCTCACCGGCCAGATGGGCCTGGCCAAGGGCCGCGCGATCATCGACGAGGTGCGCCGGGCGCAGGTCGCGATCGTCGCCGCACGGACCGAGGAGCGCAACGCGGCGGACCGGTTCGCCAGGCTGGTGCTGTTCGGTGGCGCCGGCCTCGCCCTGGCGATCGCCGTCCTGATGGGCTTTCTCCTGTCGCGCCAGATCGGCCGCCCGCTGGTCGCGATGACCGAAGCCATGCGGCGTCTGGCGGCAGGCGACAAGAGCGTCGACATCCCCGCGACCGACCGCTCGGACGAGATCGGCGAGATGGCCGCCGCCGTGCTGACCTTCAAGCAGGCGGCCATCGAGCAGGAGCGGCTGGAGGCCGAGGCGGCGGCAAGCCGGCTCAGCCAGGAGGACGCCAAGCAGCGCCAGGCCGCCCTCGACAACGCCAAGGCGGAGGATCTGCGCGCCTTCGTCACCATCGTCGAGGCGAGCTTCGAGCGGCTGTCGCGCGGCGACCTGACCGTGCGCATGTCGGCTCCCGTCGCAGCGGCGTTCGAGCCGATCCGCGCCAAGTTCAACGCCAGCGTCGAGAGCCTCGAGGACGCCCTCGGCCGGGTGGTGCACGCGACCGGCGAGATCCGCATGGGCCTTGCCGAGATCACCACCGCGTCGAACGACCTCGCCCACCGCACCGAGCAGCAGGCGGCCTCGATCGAGCAGACGGTGGCGGCGATCTCCGAGATCACCCGCGGCGTCAACGAGACCGCCGACGGCGCGATGAAGGCGCAGATGTCGGCGAACACGGCGCGCGGCAACGCCGAGCGCGGCGGCGAGATCGTCGGCCGGGCGGTGGAGGCGATGAGCCGGATCGAGAAGTCCTCCGACCAGATCAACCAGATCATCACGGTGATCGACGAGATCGCCTTCCAGACCAACCTCCTCGCCCTCAATGCCGGCGTCGAGGCCGCCCGCGCCGGCGAATCCGGCAAGGGCTTCGCGGTGGTCGCCCAGGAAGTCCGGGCGCTGGCCCAGCGCTCGGCCGAGGCCGCCCAGGAGATCAAGGGCCTGATCTCCGCCTCCCGTCAGGAGGTCGAGAGCGGCGTCGAGCTGGTCACCGCCTCGGGCAAGTCGCTCGGCGAGATCGTCACCGAGGTCGGCGAGACCGCCAGGGTGATCGCCACGATCGCCGCCAGCGCCAAGGAGCAGGCGACCAACCTCAGGGAAGTCGCCGCCGCCGCCGACCAGATGGACAAGGTCACGCAGCAGAACGCCGCCATGGTGGAAGAGGCGACCGCCGCCAGCCAGACGCTGTCGAAGGAGACCGACGGGCTGGCGGACCTCGTCGCCCAGTTCCAGACCCGGGCGACGTCCGGAAAGGCTCGCAGCGCTGCCCGACCGGCTGCGGCCAATACCGCCCCGACGCGCTCGAAGACCGTCGCCCAGATGAAGACCACCGGGCGCTCCGGCGCCGTGCGGGCGGCCGCGCCGGCCCGTTCGGAGGAGGACTGGACCGAGTTCTGATACCCTCGGCCCCGGTCTTCGACCGGCGCCGAGGGATTGCCGCTCAGGCACCCTCGCAGGCGTGATACCGGGTTCGATCCCCCCAATCCGCAGTCGTATCGGGCCAGCGGCAGGGCTCGCCAGACACCAAAAAGGCAGCAGGGCGATCGACAGATCGACCTGCTGCCTTGTTCGTCTGTCCTCGCGCAGAGCCCGCGCGCCGATGGAGGGGCGGCGACGTCCGGAGACCGGCCGTTCGCGCCTCCCTTTGCCGCAAGGGCTCGGAAGGCGCTCCCAAGCGGTCACCGGCGCGCCGAGCCGCGCTCCCGGCCGCTCGACGCGGTCTCACACCACCGGGCTGATCAGCGGCTCGCCGCGCAGATGGGCCTTGAGGTTCTTCACCACCAGCTGGCCCATGGCGGCGCGGGTCTTGTGGGTGGCCGAGCCCTGGTGGGGCAGGAGGACGACGTTCGAAAGCGCCCGCAGCCTTTCCGGTACGTGCGGCTCTTCGGCGAAGACGTCGAGCGCCGCGCCGCCGAGGGCGCCGCTCTCCAGAAGCTCGATCATCGCCGCCTCGTCGACCAGCGAGCCGCGCGCCACGTTGACGAGTTTTCCCTCGCTCCCGAGGGCCTCCATCACCTCCCGGCTGACGATGCCCCTGGTCGAGGCCGAGCCGGGCGCGATGACCACGAGCCAGTCGGCGGCGCGGGCCATCTCTGTCAGGTCCGCATAATAGGGGTATGGGACGTGCTCCTGGGCATTCCGGCCGTGATAGACCACCTCCATGTTGAAGGCCTGGCAGAGCTTGGCGATGGTCTTGCCGATGCGGCCGAGGCCGAGGATGGCGACCCGGCGGCCGGTGAGTTCGTCGGTCAGGCCGAACGGCCCCTCGCTCTCCCAGCGGCCGGCGCGGACATAGGCGTCGGACTGCGGCACCCGGTGGCAGAGCGCCAGCATCAGGGCCAGCGTCGTCTCGGCGACGCAATCATTCAGCACGTCCGGCGTGTTGGTCACCGAGACGCCATGCTCCCTGGCTGCCGTCACGTCCACCGCGTCGTAGCCGACGCCGAAGGAGGAGATGATCTCGAGGTTGGGCAGCGCCGCGATCATCTCGCGGGAGGCGCCGTGATGGCCGCCGGTGGCGATGAAGCGCGTCGTCGGCGCGAGCTTTTCCAGGAAAGCCTGCTTATCGTCTGCTTCGAAATAGCGGTGCAGGGAAAAATCCTCCGCCAGCGCGGCCGTGACGGGCTCGGCGAAGGGGCAGACTTGCAGGAGGTCGGGCTTGGCCATGGGCGCTGATCCTTGGCGGTTCGCATGAAAGGGCGATGCCGGAGCGATCCGGCGTGAAGGGGTATCTGGGGCGGGAGGCGGATTTCGCCCGAAATCTCAGCCGCCGGGCCGGTCGGACGCGCCGGCCGCCGGCTTGCCCCCACTCCGGCCGCGGCCGCGGCGCAGGAGCTTCATGGCGAGCGGGATGCACCAGATGGCGATGGTGAAGATGCCTAGGCCCGCCGCGATCGGCCGCTCGAAGAAGGCGAGGAAGCTGCCGTCGGCCTTGATCATCGAGGTGACGAAGTTCTGCTCCAGCATCGGCCCGAGCACGAGGCCGAGGATCGCCGGGGCGATGGGCACGTCGTTCTCCTCCATCAGGAAGCCGATGACGCCGAAGACCAGCATCAAGACGATGCCGAAGGGCGAATTGTTGATGGCGAAGGAGCCGACGATGCAGAACATCAGGATGATCGGCATCAGGATCCGGGCGGGGATCGACAGGATGGTGCGCGCCGCCTTGATGGCGATCCAGCCCATCGGCAGCATGATCAGATTGGCGAGGAAGAAGACGATGAAGACGGCATAGATCAGCTGGGGCTGGTTGATGAAGATGGTCGGGCCGGGGTTCAGGCCCTTGATATAGAGGACGCCGATGACGATCGCGGTGATCGAATCGCCCGGAATGCCGAAGACCAGCGCGGGAATCCACGCGCCGCTGACGGCGCCGTTGTTGGAGGCGCCGGCCTCGACGAGCCCCTCCACATGGCCGGTGCCGAACTTCTGCGGCTCCTTGGAGAACTTCTTGGAGATCGCATAGGAGATCCAGGCGGCGATGTCGGCGCCGGCGCCGGGAAGCGCGCCGATGGCCGTGCCGGTGACCGAGCCGCGCATCGCCTGGACGGGGTAGCGCTTGAGGTTCGTCCACTGCCGGGTGAAGACGCCCGTGCGCCCGCCCTTTTCGACGGCCGGCGTCTCGGCGCCGGAGGCGACGAAGCGCAGCACCTCCGAGACGGCGAAGAGGCCGATCATCGCCGGGATGAACTGGACGCCGGCCAGAAGCTCGACGTTTCCGAAGGTGTAACGCGGCTGGCCGGCCGGATTGTCGATGCCGATGGTGGCGGCGAAGAGGCCGATGATCAGCGCGATCATGCCCCGCGGCACCGAGCCCGGCGAGACGAAGACGGCGCAGGAGAGGCCGAGGACGACGAGCCAGAAATATTCGAAGGAGGAGAACTTCAGCGCCACCTCGGCGAGCATCGGCGAAGCGGTGATCAGGACGATGGTGCCGAAGATGCCGCCGATCGCCGAAAACACCAGCGAGGCGCCGAGCGCCTCCTCCGCCCGCCCCGAACGGGTCATCTTGTAGGCGTCCTCGACATAGGCGGCGCTCGCCGGCGTCCCGGGCATCCGGAGCAGCGTGCCGGGAATGTCGCCGGCGAAGATCGCCATCGCCGTTGCCGTGACGATGGCGGCAATCGCCGGCACCGGGTCCATGAAGAAGGTGACGGGCACGAGCAGCGCCGTCGCCATGGTCGCCGTCAGGCCGGGGATCGCGCCGACGAACATGCCGAAGGCGGCCGAGGACAGGATCACCAGCAGCACATAGGGCTGGAAGACGAGGGCGAAGGCCTCAGCGAGAACGGACATCGGCTACCAGAGAAACGCGAGGAATTCGCTGCGCGGCAGCGGCACGAGCAGGAGCCGCCCGAAGGCCTGCTGGATGACGACGCAGGCGAGGACCGAGACGGCGATGGCGGTGAGCGGCTTCGTCTTCAGGGTCAGCATCAGGGCGGCCATGACGACCAGCGAGGCCGGCACGAAGCCGATCGACGGCGCGGCGACGATGTAGAAGACGACGAGGACGAGCGCGACGACGACGGACAGGACGGAACGGCGGGAGCGCACCCAGGGCGCGAGTTCCAGGCTGGGAATTCGGAGGCCGGCGACCAGCGCCTTGACGATCATGAAGAGGCCGAGAAGCGCGGCGAAGACGGCGATCGCCCGCGGCATCGTCCCGGCGCCGTAGTCCTGGCCGGGGATGTCGGTGAAGTCGAGGGCCGAGACATAGATCCCGATGCCGCCGAGAAGGACGAGGAGGCCGAGGAGCAGGTCGTTGAATTTCATGGCGCCATCGTTCGTAGGGAGGGGAAGCAGCGTCGATCCAACATGGCTTTACAGGAAATTTACAGTCTCCGAGCATGACGGAACATCCTTATCCGTCAATACGCAAGACTCAAAGAACTGAAGTGTAAAGTAAGATACGCAGGTTCTCCTCACATATGCGATGATTTCCTGTCGACTTTGTTCGCTACTATCCGATCGCTGCACAAGATCTCTGATATGATGCTTCTGCTTTCCAGTCAGAGCGCGGGAAAATATGCATAAGCCGTTCGCCGGTTCAGTATGGCACGACGCCAGTGAAAGGCTCGCAAGAAGCAGCGCGGAAGCCAGGGCTGGACTGCGGCGTGCGCATCGAGGACGAAAGCCTTTGACAGAACTCATGCCGCTCCCTTCACTACAAACTCTTCTCGTCTCTCCGAGAAGCATTTTCCGCCCTCCGAGGCAAAAGCTCGAAGGGCGGAAAACGGGTCGAGGCGCGTCCTACTGCTTCGCCAGCCCGGCCTTCTTCATGACCTCGCCGAGCGCCTTGTCGTCCTCGGCGACGATCTTCGTCGCCTCCTCGCCGGCCGCCCAGCGCACGCCGAAGCCGCGGTCCTTCATGAAGGTCTGGTATTCCTCGGAATTGTAGGCCGTCTCGACGGCACCGATCAGCTTCGCCTTGACGTCCTCCGGCAGGCCCTTCGGCGCCACCACCGCGCGCCAGACGGCGAGCGTCCAGTCGGAACCGGTGCCTTCCTTCAGGGTCGGAACGTCCGGGAACATCGCCTGGCGCTCGGCCGACATGGAGGCGAGCGGCTTGACCCGGTCCGCATCGATCATCGAGCGGCCCTCGGCCAGCGAGGAGGGGACGATGTCGACGCCGCCGGCCACCATGTCGGTGATGCCCGCGGCCGCGCCCTGGCTCGGCACGAAGGTGACGTAGTCGGGCTCGAGGCCTTCCGAGAGCAGCCAGCCGGCAAGGCCGAGATGCCAGATGCCGCCCTGGCCGGTGCCGGACGCCTTGAAGGTGCCCTTCGGCTCGGCCTTGATCTTGTCGAGCAGCGCCTGGACGGTGTCGTAGCCGGAATCGGCCGAGACCATCACGCCGCCCGGATCGGCATTGACGAGGGCGAGGATGTCGTAATTCTCGTAGGTGAGGTCGGTGAGGCCCTGCCAGTGCATCATGTCGATCTCGATCGTCATGATGCCGAGGGTGTAGCCGTCGGGCGCGGCATTGGCGATGGCGCTGTGGCCGACGACGCCGGAGCCGCCGGTGCGGTTGATGACGGTGACCGGCTGGCCGAGCCCTTCCTGCAGCAGCGAGGCGATGACGCGGCCGACCGCGTCGGTGCCGCCGCCGGCGCCCCAGGGCACGATCATCTGGATCGGCCGGCTCGGATAATCCTCGGCCGCGTGGGCGGCGGGAATGGCGAAGCTGCCGGCGAGCGTGATGGCCGTGGCCATCATCGTGGCAGCGGCGAGAAGCGAGCGTCTGTGCATGGTCAGGTTTCCTCCCAGGATCGACGGACCACCGCTCCTCGACCGGCCCCTAGCGATCGCCGGCGCCTCCCAGCACCGGAACGATCGGGCCGCCACATCCGGCGATCACGTTCGCCGGCACTATTCAGGCGACGTCGACAGGTGTCAACGTATACGTGGGCAAATCACTGTGCGTGACTTATCGCCAAAACCTCGGATCGCCGGAATTTGACGCGCCGCGCAAGAAAAAGGGGACGCTCACGCGAGCGCCCCCCAAGCACCATCTGGCCCTGCCGCTTCTGGCGGGAGTGCAGGTCTTGGACGCCCCGCGTCAGTCGCGGGCGGCGATGACCGTCTGCTTCTGCTCGCCGAGGCCGGCGATGCCGAGCGTCATGACGTCGCCGACCTTCAGATACTGCGGCGGCTTCATGCCCATGCCGACGCCGGGAGGGGTGCCGGTGGTGATGACGTCGCCGGGCATCAGCGTCATGAACTGCGAGCAGTAGGAGACGACGTGGGGCAGGTTGAAGATCAGCGTCGAGGTGGTGCCGGTCTGGCGCCGCTCGCCGTTGACGTCGAGCCACATGTCGAGATCGTGGGGGTCGGAGACCTCGTCGCGGGTGACGAGCCAGGGGCCGAGGGGGCCGAAGGTGTCGTGGCTCTTGCCCTTGGTCCACTGGCCCTGGCGCTTGGTCTGGAAGGTCCGCTCGGAGACATCGTTCATCACCGCAAAGCCGGCGACATAGTCCATCGCGTCGGATTCCGAGACGTATTTCGCCCGCGAGCCGATGATCACCGCGAGCTCCACCTCCCAGTCGAGGGCGTCGGAGCCGCGGGGCTGCTCGACGTCGTCGTTCGGCCCGCAGAGCGCGTTGATCTGCTTGGTGAAGATGATCGGCTCGGTCGGCGGCTCGGCGCCGGTCTCGGCGGCATGGTCGGAATAGTTGAGGCCGATGCAGAGGATCTTGGAAACCCCCGCGACGGGCGAGCCATAGCGCGGGCTGCCGTCGACGAGGGGCAGCGAGGCCGGGTCGAACGCCTTCAGGGCCGAAAGGCCCTTCGGCGACAGGACGTCGCCGGCAATGTCGGCGACATGGGCGGAGAGATCACGGATCTTGCCATCGGCGTCGATCATGCCGGGCTTTTCCTGGCCGAGGGGGCCGTAGCGTACGAGTTTCATGGTGTCCTTTCAGAGTGGCGGGTGGTTGCACAGCCCTGGCGAAGCAGGGCGGTAAAGTAGCCCCTCATCCTGAGCCTGTCGAAGGACGAGGGGCGCTCGGCGCAATCTGGAGGCTTCACCCTCGTGGTTCGACAAGCTCACCATGAGGGTGAAGACGTTCGCGCCTTTGCATGCCTTGTCATACGCCTCAATACACCGCGCGGCCGCCGGAGATGTCGAACGCCGCGCCGGTGGAGAAGGAGCAGTCCTCCGAGGCCAGCCAGACGATCATCGCGGCGACCTCGGCCGGCTCGACGAAGCGGGCGAGCGGGATCTTCGACAGCATGTAGTCGATGTGCTCCTGGCTCATCTGGTCGAAGATGGCGGTGCGGGCGGCGGCCGGCGTGATGCAGTTGACGAGGACCCCGGCGCCGGCGAGCTCCTTGCCGAGGGACTTGGTGAGGCCGATCAGCCCGGCCTTCGAGGCCGAATAATGCGAGGCGTTGGGGTTGCCCTCCTTGCCGGCGATCGAGGCGACGTTGACGATGCGGCCGTAGCCGGCCGCGATCATCGACGGCACCAGGGCGCGGGCGGTGAGATAGGGCCCGACCAGATTGACCTCGAGGGTCTTGCGCCAGATCGACGGCTCGAGCTCCCAGGTCTTGCCGTTGCCGCCGGTGATGCCGGCATTGTTGACGAGGATGTCGATCGCCCCTGCCGCGAGGGCCTCCTTCGCCGCCGCGTCGACGGAGGCCTCGTCGGTGAGTTCGACGACCGTGCCGCTGGCTCTCTCGCCATGCTCACTGCCGCCGTGCTCCCCGTCGCCGTGCTCCCTGCCGGTGAGGCCCTTTTCGGCGAGCGACGCGAGGGCCGCCTCGATGGCCGCGCCGTCGACGTCCCACAGGACGACGGAGGCGCCGCTTTCCAGCATGCGCTCGGCGGTGGCGAGGCCGATGCCGCGCGCGCCGCCGGTGATGACGGCCCTGCGGCCCTCGAGATCGATCCGGTTCATCCTCTGGCTTCCTCCCGCCATGGTTCGTGGTTGCTCCCGCCATGGCACAGCCCGACCGCGCAATCAACGTATACGTCGACAAAGGCCCCGCTGCAGGCCGATGCGCTAGCGCTCGCCGGCAAAGCCCGCGGCCTGGCCCCTCAGCATGGCCAGGGCGTTGCGGTCGGCCCGCTCCCGGTGCTGGGCGTGGAGATGGCCGGCGAGGCGCTCGTCGCCGGCGCGGATCGCCTCGAAGATCGCCCGGTGCTCGAGGTCGGACTGGGTCGGCCGGGGCCTGAGCTTCACGATCGCCATGTGGGCGCGGTACTGCTGGTCCCAGCACAGCCGCAGCGCCCCCTGCAGCCGGCGGTTCTCGCAGAGGCCGACGAGTTCGGAGTGGAAGACGTTGTCGAGATGCGACCATTGCACGATGTCGCCGCGCTGGGTCTCGCGCTCCATCTGGTCGAGGAGGCCCGAAAGGCGCCGCACCTCCTCGTCTTTCAGGCCGCGCCGGGCGAGAAGGGCGGCGGCTTTCACCTCGAGCGGCGACAGCACGTCGTAGATCTGCGCGAGTTCGTCGAGGGACTGGGACTTCACGGTGATGCCGTGGCGCGGGCGGACCTCGACGAGGTCCTCCTCCTCCAGCCGGATCAGCGCCTCGCGGACCGGGGTGCGCGACAGCGACAACAGGCTCGCCACCTCGGCCTCGAGCAGCTTGGTGCCAGGCGGCAGCCGACCCTCCAGAATACGGAACTTCAGGTCGTGATAGGCCCGGTCGCGGGCCGGCATGCGGGCGACGCCGGCGAGCGTCGGCCGAGGGCGCGAGCCGCCCGCCGCCGGCCCCGGCCGCTGCTTGCGCTGGCGAGCGGGATCGGCCGCCGCGGCCGCCGTCTCGGCCTCGTCGGCCCCGGGCGGCGCGATCTCGCCGGGCGATCCCGTCGGCTTCATCTCCACCATGGCGCCATCGACGTCACCTTCTTCGTTCGTGCCGGCCAGCCTTAGGGCTTCCGGCCATCGACGCCGTTCAGCCCGGCGACGATATCAGACAGGGTCGGCAGGTAGCCATCGCCGCGCCCGAGCGCCTCGGCCGTGGCGAACTCGTTCTTCACCGCCGATGAGACGTGGCTGGCGATGCCGCTCTCATTGGCCAGCGAGACGAGATAGCGCATGTCCTTGTGGGCGTTTCTCAGCGTGAACTTGTGGGCGTTCGGGTTGCCGCCGACGACATAGTCCATGAAGGTCTGGTAGAAGCCGCAATCCATGCGGCCGCCGCCGATCACCGAATGGAAGACCGCCGGGGTGATGCCGTTCTTGCCGCCGATCGCCAGCGCCTCGGAATAGAGCGCGGCATAGCCGAGCGAGAGGAAGTTGTTGAGGAGCTTCATCGTGTGGCCGGCGCCGATCTCGCCGACCCGCACCACCTTGCCGCCGACGACGTCGAGGATCGGCTTCACTGCGGCAAACACCTGATCGCTCGCCCCGACCATGACGTCGAGATTGCCCTCCCAGGCCTCCTTCGGGGTGCGCGACAGCGGCGCGTCGACGAAGGTGACGCCGGCGGCCTCGCAGCGCGCGGCGAGCTGGCGCGTGGAGACCGGATTGGACGTGGAGCTGTCGATGATCGTCCGCACCTTGCCGTTCGCCCCGAGGATCGCCTCGACGGCCGCCTCGACCTCAGGGCTGCCGGGCAGGCAGAGATAGGCGACATCGCAATTTGCGGCGATCTCGGCGACGTCCTTCGCCTCGCTTGCTCCACGTGAAACAAGATCCTCGATCGGCTCGCGGTTGCGATGGGCGAGAACCGACAGGGGATAGCCGGCCTCGACGAGGTTCTTGGCCATGCCGTGGCCCATCAGGCCGGCGCCGATGAAGCCGATATGGGGGCGATCGGTCATGATTTGGCTCTCCTGGATCTGGTTATGCGCCTTGTGGCGGCGATCGCGTCGCGCGACGCTTTATACGAAGGTGCGAGGCGCCCCCCTCTGCCTGCCGGCATCTCCTCCACAAGGGGGGAGATCGATCCTGCTCGGGCGCCCCGTTCTCGTTCGATCGGCGGCGTTGGCGAAGCGTTTCCGGACATGCGCACCGCGGAATCTGCCGATCTCCCCCCTTGTGGGGGAGATGTCCGCCCTTCGACGGGCTCAGGAGGACAGAGGGGGTGCCTCGGCGCGATCATCGGCCCGGCTGTCGCTGTGTCGAACATCCCACCGACCCTCGTCCGGTCATCCTCGCGCCGCCTCGTCGGCGATGTGGGCGCGGATGATGTCGGCAAAGCTCCTGTCGGCGGAAAAGCCGACGCTAGTCGCGCGGCTCGCGTCGAAGTCCCGCGGCCAGCCGGCGACGATCTTCTCGATCACCGCGTCCGGCTCGCGGCGGATGCGGCCCGCCACCTCGTCGCCGGCGACCTCGCGCAGCGCCTCGATCATCTCGGCGATGGTGACGGAGAGGCCCGGCATGGTCAGGCAGCGGCGGGCGCCGAGGACGTCGGTGTCCATGGTCGCCGCATGCATCAGGAATTCCACCGCCGAGGCCGGGCTCGCCACCCAGTGGCGGACGTCGTCGGCGACGGGCAGGATCGCCTCCTGGCCGGCCAGGGGCTCGCGGATGATGCCGGAAAAGAAGCTCGACGCCGCCTTGTTGGGCTTGCCGGGGCGCACGACGATGGTGGGAAGCCGGATGCCGACGCCGTCGACGAAGCCCTTGCGGCTGTAGTCGTTGAGGAGGAGTTCGCAGATCGCCTTCTGGGTGCCGTAGCTGGTCAGGGGCGCGGCGAGGAAGGTGTCGGTGATCTTGTCCTCGAAGGGCGCGCCGAAGACGGCGATCGAGGAGGTGAAGACGAGCCGCGGGCGATAGTTCTCGCCTTCGGCCCGGATCGCCTCGAGCAGATAGGACATGCCCTGCTGGTTGATCCGGTAGCCCTTGTCGAAATCGGCTTCCGCCTCGCCGGAGACGATGGCGGCGAGATGGAAGATCATGTCGGGGCGTCTGTCGACGAGGGCCTTGACCGTCGCCGCGTCGGCGATGTCGCCGGCCTGGGCGTCCAGCGCGACGCCATCGGGGACGGCGATCTCGGGCGTGACGACGTCGAAGGCGTCGATGGCCGTGATCGCCTCGCCGGCGACGGTCTTCTCGGCCAAGAGCCGCTCGATCAGCCGCCGTCCCACCATGCCCGCGGCACCGAGGATCAGGATCCGCATTGTCGTTCCTCCCTTATGCTTCTGACGCGCCGGCTTTGGTCTCCCGCCGGGCGCGCATCTCATTCGCCTGCCAGCGGGGCGTCGGAACCGCTCGCGGCCGGCGCGCCCCCTCTGTCCTCCTGAGCCCGTCGAAGGGCGGACATCTCCCCCTCGAGGGGGGGAGGAGATCGAACCACGTTCAAACGCGCCGCAGCATCGTCGATCGGCGAACCTCGTCTGCTTCAACCCAGCGACAGCCTGCGCAGAAGAAGGGGAGAACACCACCGCATCGTCATCCCGGCCGCAGAGCCGGGATCCATTCCGCTGCGTTGAAGACTTCCCTGTCCAATGCAGGCTGCAACGCGTTCCGATCACGCGTCACTGCAGCGTCGACGGTTTGGAATGGATCCCGGGTCAAGCCCGGGATGACGAAGCTTTGGTGCCTCGCCCAGTCATGGCATCCCATCGTTGCGCTTCTGGACTGCGAGTTTCCTCCCAATGCTTCCCAGTGCCTCGTCGTCTTCTGCCTACAGCGACCAGCCGCCGTCGATCAGCTGGGTGGTCCCCGTCGTGAACGCGCTTTCGTCCGAGGCGAGATAGACCGCCAGATGGGCGATCTCCGCCGCCGTGCCGATGCGGCCCATGGGCTGGCGCTCGACGAAGGCCGCGCGGGCCTTGTCGGTGCCGCCGAGCGTCTTGCCGAGTTCCTCGATCCGCCCGTCCAGCGACGGCGATTCGATCGTGCCGGGGCAGATGGCGTTGCAGCGGATGCCCTGCTTGATGAAGTCGATGGCGACCGAGCGGGTGAGGCCGATCACCGCCGCCTTGGTGGCCATGTAGACGTAGCGGTTGGGCGCAGCCTTGATCGACGAGGCGGCCGACGACATGTTGATGATCGAGCCGCCGCCCTTTTCCAGCATGCGGGGCACGAGCGCCGAGATCGTCCGGTGCATCGCCTTGACGTTCAGCTCGAAGGAGAAGTCCCAGGCCTTCTCGTCGCAGTCCAGCACCGTGCCGTGATGGACGTAGCCGGCGCAGTTGAACAGGATGTCCGGCGTCTCGATGCCGTCGAGATAGGCCTTGACCGCGGCCGAATCCGTCACGTCGAGGGCGGCGAGATGGGCGTTGCCGGCGTGGTCGAGGCCGGTCAGCTTGGCGGCGTCGAGATCGGTGGCGTAGACCGTCGCGCCCTCGGCGAGAAAGGCTTCGGCGACGGCGCGGCCGATTCCCTGGCCGGCGGCCGTGCAGACGGCGATCTTGCCCTTGAGGCGTCCTGTCATGGCGTCTGGTCCTTCATGTCATGCGTGGCGAGCGGGCCGGCCGCAGAGCGGCTGCCCGCAGATTGCGAATGCCGGCCGGCGACCCGGGAGCGATGCGCCGGCCTGTCTTGCGGCCCCCGCCCCTCCGGCCCCTGCCCCTGCCCCTGCGGGCGGTGGCATCGGCGGCGGGCGTCAAAGTGCCAACCGGATCAGCACCGAACGATCAGATCCCGACCGGTCAGTGCCGGCTGGCCAGAGCCTACCGGTCAAAGCCGACCGGTCAGAGCCCGCCGGCTCAGTGCCCGCCGGCTCAGTGATTGTCGCGCGGCACCTTCGCCATGTCGCCATTGGCGCCGCCCTGGGCGAGGCGCTGGTAGGTGACGGCCGGCTCGAGCACCATGCCGGTCTCGAACTGCGAGACGATGCCGCGCTGGATCTCCTGCCACGGCGTCTGGTGGGCCGGATACTGATAGCCGCCGGCCGCCTCCAGCGCCGTTCGGCGAGCCGCCATCTCCTCTTCCGGAAGCAAGATGTCCGCCGTGCCGCGGCCGAGATCGATGCGCACCCTGTCGCCGGTCTGAAGCAGCGCCAGCCCGCCGCCGGCGGCGGCTTCCGGCGAGGCGTTGAGGATCGACGGCGAGCCCGACGTGCCGGACTGGCGGCCGTCGCCGATGCAGGGCAGCTCGGTGATGCCGCGCTTGATCAGATAGTCGGGCGCCCGCATGTTCACGACCTCGGCGCCGCCGGGATAGCCGATCGGGCCGGCGCCGCGCATGAAGAGCACCGAATTCTCGTCGATGGCGAGGGACGGGTCGTCGATCCGGTGGTGATAGTCCTCCGGCCCGTCGAAGACCACCGCCGTGCCCTCGAAGGCCATCGGGTCCTCCGGGTTCGACAGGTAGCGCTCGCGGAACTTGGGCGAGATCACCGACAGCTTCATGATCGCCGAGGAGAACAGGTTGCCCTTCAGGACGCGGAAGCCGGCATGGGGCTTCAGCGGGTTGTCGAAGGTGCGGATGACGTTCTTGTCCTCGATGACGGCGCCGCGGCAGTTGTCGCCGATCGACCTGCCGTTCACCGTCAGGGCGTCCTCGGCGATGAGGCCCTGTTCCATCAGCTGGTTGACCACCGCCGGCACGCCGCCGGCATGGTAGTAGTCCTCGCCGAGATATTCGCCGGCCGGCTGGAGATTGACCAGCAGCGGGATCTCCTCGCCATAGGTCTGCCAGTCGTCGATCGACAATTCGACGCCGACATGGCGGGCGAGAGCGTTCAGATGGATCGGCGCGTTGGTCGAGCCGCCGATCGCCGAATTGACGCGGATGGCGTTGACGAAGGCGTCCTTGGTCAGGATGTCGGTCGGCTTCAGGTCCTCATGGACCATTTCGACGATGCGCTTGCCGGTGAGATAGCTCATCTCCTGGCGGTCGCGGTAGGGCGCCGGGATCGCGGCGGAACCCGGCAGCTGCATGCCCAGCGCCTCGGCCAGCGAGTTCATCGTCGAGGCCGTGCCCATGGTGTTGCAGTAGCCGGTGGAGGGCGCCGAGGAGGCGACCAGCTTGACGAAGCCCGGATAGTCGATCTCGCCGGCGGCCATCATCTCGCGGGCCTTCCAGACGATGGTGCCCGAGCCGGTGCGCTCGCCGCGGAACCAGCCGTTCAGCATCGGCCCGACCGACAGCGCGATCGCTGGAATGTTCACCGTCGCCGCCGCCATCAGGCAGGCCGGCGTCGTCTTGTCGCAGCCGATGGTCAGGACCACGCCGTCGAGGGGATAGCCGTAGAGCAGCTCGACGAGGCCGAGATAGGCGAGATTCCGGTCGAGCGAGGCGGTCGGCCGCTTGCCGGTCTCCTGGATCGGGTGGACCGGGAACTCGATGGCGATGCCGCCGGCCTCGCGGATGCCCTCGCGCACCCGCTTCGCCAGCTCGAGATGATGGCGGTTGCAGGGGGAGAGGTCGGAACCGGTCTGGGCGATGCCGATGATCGGCTTGCCGGACTGGAGCTCGGCCTGGCTGAGGCCGAAATTGAGATAGCGCTCGAGATAGAGCGCCGTCATGTCCGGATTATGCGGATTGTCGAACCAGGCGCGGGATCTCAGCGGGGTCTTGAGGGAATTGGAATCGGTCATTGCGGCTCCCGGCGCGCCGGCCCGGCAAGCGGCGGCGGCTTGGTTTCTTGTCGTTGAACGACGTATACAATAATCCCCGCGAGGCGCAAACCGGTCGAAGGGCCGATGCGACATCCTGTGGCTGGGACGTTGTCCCGACCTGCGCCCGCCTGTCCGGATCGCGAGCCGCGGTCGACGGATTTGGACAGGGGAGCGGCAAGCTTGCAGCGCATACGCAAGGGTCCGGGACAGCCTGGCGAATCGAGGCTGCGGCGGCGCCAACACTCCCACCTTCCGGTTGCAAGCATTGCCAACGACACGATCGATCCGGTTTGCGGAGGATGGCCGTTCCTCGCGCACGCCATGCGGTGCCGGGTTGCGTCCCTCGGGCGGCGGGGCTTCCCCGGCCGGCTAACCAACCAGCGATTTTACCGGTTGTCTCACTGACGTTACGTGATATCGATGACCTCGGGGCAGACGCCGACCGGTTCCGGCGGCAAAAATGACGATGATTCTGGAGGGCTCGATGGCGCCGCAAACCACCCGCACCGACCTGATCAACCGGTTCAACCTTCGCGACGATGCGAGCCTCGAGCTCTCCGGCGTTCGCGGCATCGAGGTCGTCTATGTGGGCGACAGGGTCTTCGTATACACGGCAGGCGAGTATGACGACGGCGTGAGCGCCTTCGAGCTCCTGCCGGACGGTTCGCTGGCGCCGATCTCCTTCTATGTCGACGATTCGACCACGCAGCTTCTGGATGGCGCCGGCAGCCTGACGTCGGTGACGGTGGGGGCGCGGACGTTCCTCTACGCCAATGCCTATTACGACGATGCGATCACCGCCTTCGAGGTGGCGGCCGACGGGACGCTCTCCGTCGTCGGCACGGTGCAGGACGACGGCACCGGCACGCTGGAGCTCGACGGCACCTACGGGCGGATGGAGATCGTCAATGTCGGCGGCAACGACTTCCTGATCGCCACCGGCTATCTCGACGATGGCCTCAGCATCTTCCGCATCGGCGCCGACGGCACCCTGACCAACACCGTCAGCTTCGACGACGCGGCCAATCTCGGCTACGGGCTCGACGGCGCCTATGACGTGGCTTCGGCGACGATCGGCGCGAACACCTACATCTTCGTGACCGGCAATTCGGAATCCGCCATCACCTCCTTCCGGATCAATCCCTTCGGCAACATGACCCTGGTCCAGGGCCTCGCCGACAGCGGCGATCTGGAACTCGCCGGAGCCACGGGTGTCGAGACCGCCGTCGTCGGCGGCACCACCTATCTGTTCGTCGCGGGCACGAACGACGATGGCATCAGCGTCTTCTCGGTCGCCGCCAACGGCACGCTGACCAACGTCTTCAACCTCGCCAACGCGACGGGCCTCGGGCTCGACGGCGTCTTCGCCCTGGAGACCTTTACCCTCGGCGGCGAAACGTTCCTGGCCACCGGCAGCGGCAATGGCGATGCGCTGAGCTATTTCCGGGTCGGCTCGGACGGCTCGCTGACCCACATCGATACGGTGTTCGACAGCGAGAATGCCAGTCTCAACCTCAACAACGTGCTGTCCGTCGCTGCCGCCGAGATTGACGGCCTGTCCTTCCTGATCGCCGGCGGCTTCAGCGATTCCGGCATCTCCACCTTCCAGCTCGGCGTCAGTGCCGACCCGCTGATCGGCACCGAGGATCGCGACCTCATCATCGGCAGCGAACTCGACGACGTCATCGAGGGGCTGGCCGGCGACGACGTGCTCCTCGGGGCTGATGGCGACGACGAAATCGACGCCGGCGGCGGCAATGACGTCGTCGATGGCGGCGACGGCAACGACGTCATCACCGGCGACGGCAGCCTGTCGCAGACCGCCGCAGACAGCGTCGTCGTTCCCTCGACGCAGCAGAATCTCGCACTGTCCGTTACGCTGCCGGATGCGTCGGATTCCGACGAGATCGAGATCTCCGGCTTCATCAGCCGCAATCTCATCCAGAACAGCGACTTCAACATCGTCTACGTCATCGACGTCTCCGGCTCGATGGCCGACCCCTTCACCGGCTCGGAGACGGTCGGCGACCTGAATGGCGACGGCTCGTCCAACACCCTCATGGACGGCACCATCGCGGCCTTCGAGGCGCTGAACGCCTCGATCGTCAATGCCGGTCTCGGGACGTCGCAGGTGTCGATCGTGCCGTTCCAGTCCAACGCGTCGATCTCCTACCAGGGGACGGCCGGCAGCGGCGTGTCGAATGCCCTGCGCGCGCTCGACGATGGCGGCAGCACGGATTTCGAGGCCGCCCTGCAGCAGACGATCGTCGCCCTCCAGAACGCCGGTGCCGGCGAAAACCGCGTCTTCTTCATCTCGGACGGCGGCAACAATGATGGCGGCAGCTTCACCGACGAGGTCGCGACGCTGCTGGCGGCCAACGGCCTCGACGCCGAAATCCGCTCGATCGGCCTCGGCAACGGCGCGGTGCTTTCCGATCTCGACCTCGTCGACGATGGCATCGCCAACAATTCCGCCGAGCGCGTCCTGACGCCCTCCACCCTGACGGCCGGCCTCACCGGTTCGGCGGTGGCGACGAGCGAGATCGAGCGGCTGGAGGTCTACGTCAACAACCAGCTCGTTCGCACCATCACCCCCGACGGCTTCACCATCACGCCGCTCGGCCTGCAATACGACGTGACGCTCGACGGCCTTTCCACCACCGCCAGCGACCAGGTCACCGTCAAGCTGATCGCCTCGGACCCGGCCATGACCTCGGTCCAGGTCTCGCTCGACCTCGAGAACGCTCCGACCCAGGAGGGCGACGACGTCCTCTCCGGCGGCGCCGGCAACGATTCCATCACCGGCAATGGCGGCGACGACATCCTGATGGGCGACGACGGCGACGACGGCCTGTCCGGCGGGCGGGGCGACGACGTGCTCTCAGGGGGCGACGGCCTCGACAATCTCAGCGGCGGATCGGGCAACGACATCCTGAATGGCGGGCGCGGCGGCGACACCCTCGACGGCGGATCGGGCATCGACACGGCGAGCTATTCCGGTTCGCTCGCCGTCCGCGTCAATCTCGGCGGCAACATCGCCTATAGCGGCGACGCGACCGGCGACACGCTGATCTCGATCGAGAACCTGATCGGCTCGTCGAGCAACGATGCGCTCCTCGGAAGCATCGAGAACAACCGCATCGAGGGCGGCGACGGAGACGACCTCCTGCGCGGTTATGCCGGCTTCGACGATCTCCACGGCGGCAACGGCAACGACTTCCTCTATGGCGATTTCAACATCGACACGCTGTTCGGCGACGCGGGTCTCGACACGCTTTCGGGCGGTGACGGAGACGACATCCTCGACGGCGGGGCGGATGCGGACAGGCTGTTCGGCAATGCCGGCGTGGACACCGCCTCCTATGGTTCGGCGAGTGCCGGCGTCATTGCCGACCTCCTGGTGACCTCGATCAACACCGGCGACGCGGCCGGGGACCGCTACTATCTGATCGAGAACCTCTCCGGCTCCAACTTCAACGATAATCTGCGCGGCGACGACGCGGCCAATGTGGTGACCGGCGGCCTCGGCGACGACCGGCTGTTCGGCCGGGGCGGCGACGACACGCTGGTCGGCGGGCTCGGGGCGGATGTCCTCAATGGCGGGACCGGCTCCGACGCCGCGAGCTATCTCGGGGCGGATCGCGCGGTGCTCGTCGACCTCAGCGATGCCTCCCGCAATGTCGGCGAAGCCGCCGGCGACACCTATGCCCAGGTCGAGAACATCGCCGGCTCCAACTTCAACGACAATCTGCGCGGCGATGCGGGCGACAACGTCATCGCCGGCAACAATGGCAACGACGTCATGGCGGGAGACGCCGGCGCCGACCGGCTGTTCGGCGGCCTCGGCGACGACCGCCTCGACGGGGGTGCCGGCGGCGACGTCCTCAATGGCGGCGGCGGGACCGACACCGCCTACTACGCCTTTGCCTCGGGGGCCGTCCTCGCCGATCTCGTTTCGGCCAACGTCAATTCGGGCGACGCCGCGGGCGACAGCTACACGTCGATCGAGAACCTCTTCGGCTCGATCTTCAACGACAACATGCGCGGTGACGACGGCGCCAACCGCATCGACGGCCACCTCGGCAACGACTGGCTGTTCGGGCGGGGCGGCAACGATTCGCTGATCGGCGGGGAAGGCAACGACCGGCTGGAAGGCGGCCTCGGCGCAGACACCCTCAACGGCGGCGCCGGCAACGACACGGCGTCCTACATCTACGCCGCCGGCCCCGTCCTCGCCGATCTCGCCAATGCCGCTCTCAACACCGGCGAGGCGGCAGGCGACGTCTATGTCTCGATCGAGAACCTCCTCGGCTCGGGAGCGGCCGACAACCTGCGGGGCGACGCGGCGGACAACGCCATCGACGGCGGCAACGGCAATGACTGGCTCTATGGCCGCAACGGCAACGACACGCTCACGGGCGGCATCGGCGCCGACCGGCTCTCCGGCGAGGCCGGCTTCGACACGCTGATCGGCGGCGCCGGCAACGACCAGCTGACGGGCGGCACCAATGCCGACACTTTCGTCTTCGCCAACGGCTTCGGCAACGACACCATCACCGACTTCGAGGCGCTCAACAATTTCGAGCGCATCGACCTCCGGGACGTCACGGCGATCACCGGCTTCGCCGACCTTGCGGCCAGCCATCTCAGCCAGAGCGGCGCCAATGCCGTCATCGCCGACGGGGCCGGCAACACCATCACGCTCGCCGGCGTGAACATCGCCGATCTCGACGCGAACGACTTCGTGTTCTGAGGTGACGAACTCTGTCAGTCTGGGGTTCCGCGAGTCCTGGATCGTGCCGATGGCTCAACCGTGAGAAGTCGATGCCACGGCAGGTCTGCAATGAAGGGTGGTCTCAAGACTTGAAGCTTCGTCGTCCCGGCCCCCGAGCCGGGATCCATTCCAAATCATCGACGCCGCAGCGACAGACCGCTCCGAAGTCGTTGAATCTTCTGGAGCGATCGGCTGGTTCCAGGGCAGAGGAATGGATCCCGGGTCAAGCCCGGGATGACGAAGCTTTCATGCTTTGACCGGTTCTGCGACGACGAACCGGAGAACAGGCGGCGGATCGTTCGTGCCCGAAAGGAGATTGACCTACGGCCTCGGGCTTGTCCCCACAGTATTCACACATCTCGAAAAGCTCCTCCAAGCCAGCGTCTTACGATGGAAATCGAATGCACCGGGGCGCCGAAAAGAGAAGGTGCCAGCCCCAACGCGTCGTCATTCTCGGACCCCGTCCCGAGAATCCAGAGATCGTCGAGCGCGATCGGCTTCAGCTCCTGAAGGCGCAAGCGGCAATGTTGCGGCGGGTGCCCCTGGATTCTCGGGACGGAGCCCGAGAACGACGAGGCTGCGAGGTTTCGCCACCATTCGTTCCCGGAAACGCCGCCTGGCATCGGATTGCAAACGAAGCCCCTCCGAAATGTGTGAATCTCGTAGGGCTCGTCCCGAGGATCTACCGCCGGCTCGGCGACAGAATCCTCGCAGAATGGCCCTCGACCGCGAAGCGCCCGGCCATCAACCCGCGTCGCATCCTCTGGACAAGCCCGAGGATGCGGCGCGGTAGCGTAAGCACCTGAAAGAGAACATGTCATAGCGGTTCGCGACGGGGCTGAACTCAGCATCCGCATCGAGCGATCAGGCGAGACGTGTGAAGGCGGTGGGGACGGGGCCCGAGACCGACGACGCCTTGGGGCTGGCGCCTTCTTTTTCTGCGCCCCGGCATCTGCCATTTCCATCGTTACCGCGGGACGCCAGCCACGCAAGCGGCCTTCGTCCGGCCGATCCGGTCAGAACGATCCGAAGACGAGACCCTGGCCGAGCAGCACGACCAGCCAATGGCCGGCCTCGATGAGGGGCAGGTCCCAGCCGAAGCCCTGGAAGCGGCGGTTGACGAGGACGGTCGTGGCGACGAAACCGAGCCAGAGGAACACCGCGGAAAGCAGCGCATCGAGAAGGGTGACGGTTTCGAAATGGGCGAGGAGCAGCGAGAACACCGTCGCCATGACGCCTTGCGCGGCCGCGGCGAGAGCGATGTTGCCGTGGCGCTCCGGGTCGCCCAGTAGATCGAAACGCGACGCCCGTCGCCAGCTGCGGGCCAGCGCCGTGTACCAGATCGTTCCGACGATCATCGAGACCACCGTGGCCAGGACGATGGCGAAAGTATCGACCGTCGTCAGCGACATCGATCCCAGCCCCCTCGCTTTCCCCGCGTCGGAGCTTGCGAGAGCATGGGCGTTTCGTCAACTGACCGTTATGGGACGCAGCCATCGGCGAGCGGGCGAAGACGGGCCGGCAGACGGGCGAGCCGCGTCAGGCCGGCGCGCGCCACCGCCAGACGGCGACGCGCTTGATCTCCTGGTCCTCCAGCGCCCGGCTGACCGGCACTTCATATTCGGCGAGCCGGTCCAGCCGCTCCCGCGGCAGATAGGCCCGCCCCGGATCTCCGACGAGAACCGCGACGCCGTTCCGCACCAGCGCGTCGAACCAGGGGGTGACGGCGCGGGCCATGTCGCGGTCGTAGAAGACGTCGCCGGCGAGGACGAGGTTGGCCTCCACCGGCCGGCCGACGAGATCGTCGCCGCGAAAGCCGATCGATCCGCGGGGGGCGCCGGCTGCGACGTTCAGGGCCAGATTGAGCTTCAAGGCGGCCGCGGCGAACGGGTCGATGTCGGCGGCGGTGACCGATGCCGCCCCGGCCATCAGCGCGGCGATGGCGACGAGGCCGGAACCGGATGCAAAATCGACGACGGAGCGGCCGGCGGCGGCTTCGGGGTGATCGATCAGATAGCGCGCCAGACCCTGGCCGCCGGCCCAGGCAAACGCCCAGAAGGGCGGCGGCAGGCCGAGCTCGGCGAGTTCCTCCTCGGTCTTCTGCCAGAGCTCGTGGGCTTCCGAGGCGAGGCGGAGCGCGATTTCGGGCACATGGGGCGGCCGGGATACGGCGGTGTTGGCGAGAATGAACGCCTCGGCCCGCCGTGGATCGAGGCGCCCCTCGTCATTGCCCGGCCCTGCCCTGTCGTCCTGCGTCACGCCCACCCTGCTCCGTTGTTCCTAAATGAGGACTTCGATACCGGGTGGCGGGGCCGCCTGTCGATCCCGCTGGTTGCGCCGGATCGAGGCGCCCGACCGGGGCGGGCGGCCGGCTTGTCCATCGAGGGGCACATTCGCGCAGTCCAGCCGATGGACAAGCCGGGCCACCGGCGACATGTTGCCGCCAACGCCAACCGGTGACGAAGAAGAGGGAGCAGGGGTCTTGCAACGCACGGACAGCGAGGCGGCGGGCGTCCTCATCGAAAAAACCGGCCGGGCCGGCCGCATCACGCTGAACAAGCCGAAGGCGCTGAACGCCCTCGACCACGACATGGCGCTCGCCATCGCGGCGGCGCTGGAGGCCTGGGCCGGCGACGATTCAGTCGATCTGGTGGTGATCGACGCGGCCGGCGACAAGGCGTTCTGCGCCGGCGGCGACATCGCGGCGCTCTATCACGAGGGCAAGGCCGGCCGGTTCGACACGGCGCGCCGCTTCTTTGCCGACGAATACCGGCTGAACCGGCAGATCGCCCATTATCCCAAGCCCTATGTGGCGATGATGGACGGCATCGTCATGGGCGGCGGCGTCGGGCTTTCGGCCCATGGCCGGCTGCGGATCGTCTCCGAGCGCTCGATGGTGGCGATGCCCGAATGCGGCATCGGCCTGATCCCCGACGTCGGCGGTACGCTGGTGCTCGGCGAGGGGCCCGGCCGGCTCGGCGAATATCTCGGCCTCACCGGCTTCCGCATGAAGGCCGCCGACGCGATCCTCGCCGGCTTTGCCGATCGCTTCATGCCCTCGGAGAGGATGGGCGAGGCGGTGGAGCGGCTTTCGGCGAGCGGCGATCTCGGCGCGATCGAGGACCTGTTCGAGACGCCCGAGCCGGGCGAGCTGCCGGACCGGATGGAGGCGATCGACCGATTCTTCGCCCTTCCCGACACCGCCGCGATCCTCGCCGCGCTGGAGGCCGACGGCGGCGAATTCGCCGCTGCCACGGCGAAGACGATCCGCCGCGGCTCGCCGCTGTCGCTGGCCGTCACCCTCGAACTGGTGCGTGCGGCAAGGGCCGCCCCGTCGATCGAGACGGCGCTCACCCGCGAATATCGCTACACCTTTCGCGCCCAGACCATGGGCGACATTCTGGAAGGAACCCGCGCGGTGGTGATCGACAAGGACAAGGCGCCGCGCTGGTCGACGCAACGGTTAGAGGATCTGCCGCACGAACAGGTGACGGCGATGCTGGCGCCGCTCGGCGACGACGAGCTGACGTTCTGAGCAAGGCGTTGCACGCGGACCGACGCGCGAGGAATGATCGATAAGGAAAGCGGCGCGCCGGGAAGACCGCCCGCTCCGCAGAACGACCCTGGGAGGACAGCATGAAGATCGGTTTCATCGGGCTCGGCAACATGGGCGCGCCGATGGCGAAGAACCTCGCCGAGGCGGGCCACGAGGTCGCCGGCTTCGACACGGCGGGGGTGAGCGTCGAGGGCGTGACGCAAGCCGCCGCCATGGAGGATGCCGTGAGGGGCTGCGAGGTGGTCGTCACCATGCTGCCGAACGGCGCGATCGTGCGGACGGTGCATGCGGCGATCATCGCCGCCGCCGATCCGGAGACGCTCATCATCGACTGCTCGACCATCGACGTCGAGAGCGCCCGGGCGGTGCACGATATGGCCGGCGAAAAGGGGCTGATGTCCCTCGACGCGCCGGTCTCCGGGGGAACGGGAGGCGCTGCGGCGGGCACGCTGACCTTCATGGTCGGCGGGTCGGAGGCCGCCTTCGCCAAGGGCCGGCCGCTCTTCGAGATCATGGGCGCGAAGGCGGTGCATTGCGGCGAGGCCGGCGCCGGCCAGGCGGCGAAGATCTGCAACAACATGATCCTCGGCATCTCGATGATCGGCGTCTGCGAGGCCTTCCACCTCGCAGACAAGCTCGGCCTCGACCGCCAGGCGATGTTCGACGTCGCCTCGACCTCCTCGGGGTCCTGCTGGTCGCTGAACACCTACTGCCCGGCGCCGGGCGTCGGCCCGGAAAGCCCGGCCGACCGCGGCTACAGGCCGGGATTTGCCGCCGAGCTGATGCTGAAGGACCTCGATTTGTCCCAGACGGCCGCCGAGACGAACGGCGCGGCGACCGAACTCGGCCGGCATGCGCGGGACGTCTACAAGGCGTTCGTCGAGGGCGGCGGCAAGGGCAAGGATTTCTCGGCGATCCTGGAGAAGCTGAGCGCCGGGTAGAGCGGGATGAGATCAGCTTCGATCGCCATACCGCTCCATCTTATTGTTGCCGCATGATCTTTCCCGAAAACCGGTTCCCACTTTTCAAGATCATGCTCTCAGGACGTCGCGGCCTCGGGGCCGACCCGGCGCGTCGACCGGCCCGAACCGTCAGACCGACGAGGGAGCATCGATCCCGGAGAGGCCATGAGGGGCGAAGGCGGCCTGGACGAAGCCGGGGATGACGATGCATCCGGGCTGGCGTCCCCTTCGCCGGCAGCCGAAGATGACGAGGGCCCGAAGGGCGCTATTCTCCGTCCGCCTTGATCCGAACCCTCACCCGAGACTGTCGAACCCATGCATCAGCCGGACCGCTACGCCGCCTTCCTCTTCGACATGGACGGCACCATCCTCACCTCGATCGCCGCCGCCGAGCGGGTCTGGGCGCGTTGGGCCGAGCGCCATGGGCTCGACGTCGAGCGCTTCCTGCCGACCATCCATGGCAAGCGGGCGGTGGACACCGTCGCCGCGCAGAGGCTCGACGGCGTCGATGTCGAGCGCGAGGCCGACTGGGTGCTGGAGGCGGAGATGGACGACACCGCCGGCATCGAGGCCGCGGGCGGCGTCGCCGCCTTTCTGGCGTCGTTGCCCGAGGACCGCTGGGCCCTCGTCACCTCGGCGCCGCGGCGGCTGGCGATCCGGCGGATGCAGGCGGCCGGACTGCCGGTGCCGGGGCTCGTCGTCGCGGCGGAGGATGTTGTCAATGGTAAGCCGGCTCCCGATGGCTTCCTGATGGCGGCGGAGCGCCTCGGCGTTGCGATCGAGAGCTGCCTGGTCTTCGAGGACAGCCTCGCCGGGATCGCGGCGGCGGAGGCGGCGGGCGCCGCGGTGCTGGTGATCACCGGCTTCCAGCACAACCACGTCGCGACCCGCCATCCGAGCGCCCGCAACTACGAGGCGCTGCGGACGTCGGTCGATGCCGACGGCTCGCTCCGGCTGGTGGGCGCGGACGCGGGTGCCGGCGGGGAGGTGCCGGAGGGTTGAACGGACCCGGGCGCCAAGCGCACCCGGGCGCCGACCGAAAGTCCGGCGGCCCGCCGCTCAGCTGGCGTCCTTGCGCTTCGGGCCGTAGCTCTTGAACTTCTCCTTAACGTGAGCGATCTCGGCGTCGGAGAGGACGACCGGCTCGCCGGCCTGCCGCGCGATGACATATTGCCGGCAGAGCGTCTCCATTTCTTCTGCCAGCCACACCGCCTTGGGAAGCGTCGGGCCGCAGGCGATCAGGCCGTGATTGGCGAGCAGGCAGGCGGAGCGATCCTCGAGCGCCGCCAGCGCGTTTTGCGACAGCTCCTCGGTGCCGAAGGTGGCGTAGGGGGCGCAGCGCAGGGTCGGGCCGCCCGCCGCGGCGATCATGTAATGCACCGCCGGCACGTCGCGGTTGGTGATGGCGACGCCGGTCGCATAGGCCGGATGGGCGTGGACGACGGCGTTGAAATCGGCCCGCTCGCGCAAAATGTCCCGGTGAAAGCGCCATTCGGACGAGGGATTGTGCGGCCCGTTTGGCGTGCCGTCCATGGCGAGGAAGATGATGTCCTCCGGCGCCATGGTGTCGTAGGCGAGGCCCGAGGGCGTGATCAGCAGGCCGTCCTTCCAGCGCACCGAGATGTTGCCGGAGGTGCCCTGGTTGATGCCGCGGCGATCCATCTCCCGGCAGGCCCGGATGATCTCTCCGCGCAGCGCCCGTTCTGCGTCTTCCATGCTGTTCCTCCTCTTCCGTGGATGTCTTGCGGGATCCGGCCGAGCGGCCCGCGGTGGCGAAAACGATGACAGGGCGGCCCGTCCCTCACCGGGCCGCCCTGCCCGGTGGGCTCAGCCGCCGATCAGCCGGCGGGCGGTGTCCTGGTCGGTGACGAATTCGGTGGCAAGGCCCGCTTGCAGGACCGCGCGGATCCCCGGCAGCTTCAGCGGCCCGCCGGACACCATGAAGCGGCGCGGCACGCCTTGCAGCTCTTCCGGCTTCAGCCCGACGACCCGGTGGTTGATCGGATGGTCGACGACCTTGGCATTGGCGTCGATATAGTGGCCGAGAAAGTTGCAGACGGCGCCGGCTTCGACCAGTTCTGCCAGCTCGCCCGGCTCGACCAGCCCGACCTGGCTGACGGTGCCGGTGGACGGGCCGCCGACCGACAGGAGCGCCATGTCGGCACGGCGCGCCCGGTCCATCAGCGCCTCCAGCGCCGGCTGCGCCATGATCGCCTGGCGGCTCTCAGCGCTGTCGCAGATCAGCGGGCCGGCGAGGTAGAAGCACTCGGCCGAGAGCTTCTGGGCGAGCAGCGTCGCCGCCTCGAAGACGTCCACCGCCGAGCGCCGGTTGAGCGAGCCCACCATGGAGACGACCGAGATGTCGCGCGGCGCCTGCTGGGTCATCGCCGCGGCGATGCCCTTCAGCGTGATGCCCCAGCCGCTGCCGATGGTCATGCCGGGGACGATGCGCCCGGCGACGATCGGGGCGGCGACGCGGCCGAGAAGCTCGGCGAGGGCGGGATCCTCCCGGTCGAAATTCGGCGGCTCGGCGAGGACGACATGGGCCCGTTCGAGGCCGAAGCGCTCGCAGAGCTCTTCCTCGAGCTCGATGTTCTCGGTCAGCCGGGAATGGATCTCGATGCTGACGAGGCCGCGCTCGCGAGCCTGGGCGAGCAGCCGGTTGACGCGCATGCGCGGAATGTCGAGGCGCTCGGCGACCTGGGCCTGGGTGAGGCCGAGCATGTGGTAGCACCAGGCGGCGCGGACAGCGAGCTGCTCCGGCCACTCCTCTGGCGCCCCGTTCGCAGCCTCGACCTCCCGCTTCGTCACATGCTCGATCCCATGCCTGTCGCGGGCGCCGCCCCGCCAATGCGTGAACCGGCCCGTCGCCGGCCTGTCCTCTGGCGCCGGTTCACTCTCGCCTCCCCGAAGGCGGATTCGCAGCCGGGTCTGGTGCCGGCACGCGGCCGGATTCGGGAGTCGAATCTGCGTTCGATCGAATGATCCTTAGAGATATCATTTGATCTTGCCAAGCCAAATATCCTGTGCAACCCTTGCGGCATGGGAGTTGCGGGTGGCCAGCCCGCATTGGACCGTCCGGTTCTGGGAGGAGCAGGCTTGGCCCGTGCAGATGCGATGATCGTCAGGTCGGGCCTCGAGATCGGCCAGGCCGGGGACCTGCAGCGCCGCAAGGCGGCTGCGGTGGCGCCGAAGGCGTCGCGGCCGATGGGGCCGCCGAAGCGCCGGCGGTTCGTCTCCGACACGCCCTGGCCGTGGCTGATGCCGCTCGTCGCCATCCTGGCGACCTTCGCGATCTATCCGCTGTTCTACAATATCTGGCTGAGCTTCCAGGAGTTCCTGCCGCGCAAGCGCCAGCTCGCCTATGTCGGGCTGGAGAACTGGTCGACCATGTTCGCCGACACCCGGATGTGGGACGCGCTGCAGGTGACCCTCGCCTATACCGGCATCTGCCTGGTGATCCAGGTGGTGCTCGGCATGGCGATCGCGCTGCTCTTGGACTCCGACGAGCCGGGCTTCGGCCTCTTGCGCGGCGTTCTGACGCTGACGCTGGTCGTGCCCCCGGCGATCACCGGCATGATGTTCCTCCTGATGGAGGACGCCCAGTTCGGCCTCATCCCCTTCGTCCTGAAGAGCCTCGGGCTGATGGGGGCCGGCGGCGTGATCCTGTCCAGCCCCACCTGGGCGCTGTGGGGCGTCATGCTCGCCGATACCTGGCAATGGACGCCCTTCATGGTGCTGATCTTCCTCGCCGGGCTCCGGGCCCTGCCGAAGGAGCCCTTCGAGAGCGCCATGATCGACGGCGCCAACGCCTTCCAGACCTTCACCCGGCTGACGCTGCCGATGATGTGGCGGGTGATCGCCATCGCGGTGCTGATCCGCGGCATCGATCTCTTCCGCACCTTCGACTACGTCTATGTGATGACCAGCGGCGGCCCCGGCACCGCGACCTACACCCTGTCGCTCTATGCCTGGCAGCAGACCTTCTCGTTCATCAAGTGGGGCTACGGCGCCGCGCTCAGCCTGTTCACCCTCGTCATCATCGTCCTTGCCGCCAACGTCTTCGTGCGGGTCGCGAGGCTGAAATGGTGACAGGGACGCTTCGGGAGCATCACCCATGAACGGCACCGCTTCCCAGCGCATGCTCCGGATTCTGGCGGCGTGGTTCGTCGTCGGCCTGTTCGCGCTGCCGATCTACTACTGGATCACCGTCGCCTTCAAACCGAACCGCGACATCTTCGCCCTGCCGCCGATCTTCTTCGACTTCGACTGGAACCTGTCGTCCTTCGAGGAGGTGTTCGGCCTCTCCTTCGGCTTCGAGAAGGGGCTCGAGGTGCTGCCCGGCGGCGGCAATTTCTACATGCTGCCGAACCTGTGGGCCTCGGTGGTGATCGCCGTCCTGTCGACGCTCCTGACGGTGGTGGTGGCGACGCTCGCCTCCTACGCCCTGTCGCGGATGCGCATTCCCGGCCAGCACCACTTCGTCTTCTTCGTCCTGTCGACGCGGATGATGCCGCCGGTGGCGATCGCGATCCCGATGTTCTTCATCTACAAGAGCTTCGGCCTGCTCGACACCTATACCGGCATCATCCTCGTCCATGCGCTGATGAACATGCCGCTCGCCGTTCTCCTGCTCAAATCCTTCTTCGACGACATCCCGACGGAGATCGACGAGGCGGCGCTGATCGACGGGGCGAGCCGGGTGCTGATCTTCCGCAAGATCGTCCTGCCGATGGCGATGGGCGGCATCGCGGCGACGGCGGTCCTGTGCTTCATCTTTTCCTGGACCGAGTTCCTCTTCGTCCTGACGCTCACCCAGACGGCGTTCAAGACGGTGCCCGTCGCAGCCTCGACCTTCGTCACCTCGACCGGCACGGCCTGGGGCAACATGGCGGCGCTGGGCACGGCGGCGATGATCCCGGCCTTCGTCTTCATCCTGCTCGTCCAGCGCAATCTGGTGCGCGGGCTGACGCTCGGCTCGCTGAAGCAGTGAGGCGGCACGGCCGCCGCCCGGGCGACGATCGGCCAAGACGACCTGCCGGGGCGAGGCGGCGGGACGAGGCGAACGAGGCAAGGCGGCGGAGATCGCGACAGGCTTGGCACGGGGCCTGACATCCCGTGCGTTCGATGCGGCTGGGAGGCCGCGAATTTGGGAGGAGAAAGACCATGAATCCAGTGGATCGCAAGCTCTGGCTCGCATCGATCACCGACCGCTACGTGCGCGGCGGCATGGACCGCAGGACGTTCCTGCGCTCGGCCGCCAATCTCGGGCTCGGCGTCGGCGCGCTCGGTGCCATGTCGCACCTGTCTGCCCGCAGCGGGCTCGGCCTGATCAGCCCGGCCGCCGCGCAGGAGAACATCCAGTGGCCGGAGGACATGAGCAACTGGCTGAAGGAGGCCGGCAAGCCCTTCGCCGGCCAGACCGTGCGCCTCGCCACGGAATCGACGCCGCCCTCCAACGCCATCAATTCGGCGCTGAAGGGCTATTTCACCGAGATGACCGGCATCAATGTCGAGATCGAGACGCTGCCGCTCGAGCAGGTGCTGCAGAAGCTGACCCTCGACGTCGCCTCGGGCCTCGGCACCTACGACCTCTATTATCTCGACCAGTCCTGGATGGCGGCGTTCTCCGGCGACGTCATCGACCCGCGGGAGAAATACGCCTCCGACACCAACCTCGCCATGCCCGGCTACAACATCGACGACTTCCTGCCGGCGCTGGTCGACGGCATCTCGATGTATGACGGCGTCATGGTCGGCGTGCCCTACGACATCCCGATCTTCGTCCAGATGTACCGCCGCGACCTCTACGAGGAACTCGGCCTGAAGCCGGCCGAGACCATGGCCCAGTATCTCTCCAACGCCCAGGCGATCCAGCAAGCGAAGGGGCCGGAGATCTTCGGCACGACCGGCCAGATGAAGTCCGGCCACTACAGCCTCGAATGCGACTGGACCTGCTGGCTCTGGAGCCATGGCGGCTCGATCTTCGGGCCGGACAAGACCTTCACCGGCAACGACGAGGCCGGGCTCGAGGCGATGAACTACTGGATCGAGCTGAAGAAGAACATGCCGGCCGCCGTCGATTCCTGGACCTGGGACGGCCAGGGCCAGTCGGTGGCGCAGGGCATCGCCGGACAGCTGATCTCCTGGGGCGAGTTCTTCCCGTCCTGGGATGCGCCGGGCGGCTCCAACGTCGTCGGCCTGATGGAGGCGACCGTGCCGCCGAAGGCCAATTCCCTGCGCACGGTCGAAGAGACCGGCTTCGGCGAGATCCCCGGCGTCGGCCACCAGGGCGGCTCGTCCCTCGCCGTGTCGAAATACGCCAAGAGCCCGGATGCCGCCTGGCTCTTCGCCCAGTGGGCGACGGCGCCGGAGACCCAGGTCTGGATCACCGTCCTTGGCGGCGGCACCGGCCCGACGCGCCAGTCGGCCTATGACGACCCGCGGGTCAAGGCCAACGCCAAGCCCGGCATCGCCGGCACGACCCGCCATCTCGACGCGGTGCGCGAGACCATCGCCAACCACATGGGTTCCGAGCCGGACCTGCCGGAATGGGCGGAGATCTCCAACGACACCATCCCCGTCGAGCTCGGCCGCTTCTTTGCCGGCGAGTACGACAGCCCGAAGGCGGCGATGGACGCGATCAAGGTCAAGGTCGACGGCATCGTCGCCGGCTGAGCGGCCGGCCCGGCGGCCATAGGCCGGGCCGCCTGTCTCCGGCGCTCCCGCCCTCGGGCTGGAGTGCCGGCCGCCCCACCGCTCCCACATCAGGGCCCGCCCGATCCGATCGGGCGGGCCATCGGACCCCGCCGGATGCCCCGTCCCCGCAAGGCTGAGGCCCCGACCGAACCAGAGACCGAACAACCGGATCAGCACCCATGACCGACAAACCGCTCGTCGCGATCACCGGCGCCTCGTCGGGGATCGGCGCCGCCACCGCCCGCGCCTTCGCCAAGGACGGCCACCCGCTGCTCTTGATGGCCCGCCGGCGCGACCGGATGGAAGAGCTGGACCTGCCCAACGCCCATCTCGCCGAGGTCGACGTGCGCGACCGCGATGCCGTCGCCGCCGCCGTGACGGCCGCCGAGGAGCGCTTCGGCCCGACCGACGTGATGTTCGCCAATGCCGGCATCGCCCGGCTCGGCAACCTCTTCCGCCAGGACCCGGCGGAATGGGACGAGAGCATCGACATCAACGCCAAGGGCGTGATGAATTCGATCCACCCGGTGATGAACGGCATGAAGGAGCGCCGCCGCGGCACGATCTTCATGATGAGCTCGATCGCCGGCCGGAAGATCTATCCCGACCACACCGTCTATTGCGGCACCAAGTTCTTCGTCCACGCGATCTCGGAGTCCCTGCGGGCCCAGCTCGCGCCCCACGACGTGCGGGTCGTGGTCCTGTCGCCGGGCATCATCGAGACGGAAGTCCTCGACCATGTCACCGACCCCGATACGCTGGCGAATTACCGCGCCAACAAGCAGCGGATCGAGGGCGGCATCTCGGCGGATCATGTGGCCGAGATGATCCTCTTCGCCTACCGCATGCCGCAGAACGTGCTGATCCAGGAAATGGTCGTCACGCCGACGCGCCAGGAGTACTGAGGCCATGGCGGAGCCCGTCGTCGTCGGCCTCGATTCCTCGACCCAGTCCACCAAGGCGATCGCCTTCGACGGGGCGGGCAGGATCGTTGCCGAGGGCCGCGCCCCGATCGCGCTGGCCAATCCGCGCTTCGGCTGGTTCGAGCAGGAGCCGGCGGACTGGCGGGTCTCGGCCCGCGCCGCCCTCGCCCAGCTGACGGCGGCGATCGATCCCGCGCGCATCGTCGGCCTCGCCGTCTCCAACCAGCGCGAGACCATGGCGCATCTGGCCGCCGACGGCAGCTCGGTGCGGCCGGCGACGGTCTGGCTCGACGAACGGGCGACGGCCGAGGTGGAGGCGCTCGCCGCCCGGCTCGGCCGCCGGACGATCCACGAGATCACCGGCCGGCCCGTCGACATCATCCCCTGCCTCTACCGCCTCGCCTGGATGCAGGCCCACGAGCCGGAGCTCTACGCCCGGACCGCGCTGTTCGCCGACGTCCAGAGCGTGCTCGTCATGGACCTCTGCGGCGGCAAGGCCCGCACCAGCTGGTCGAGCGCCGATCCCTTCGCCCTCTTCGACATCCGCGCGAAGGCTTGGTCGAAGACCATCCTCGAGGCGATCGACCTTGCCGAGGAGAAGCTTCCTGAGACCCACGCGCCGGGAACCCGCCTCGGCGAGATCACGGCGGAGGCCGCGGCGGCGACCGGGCTGCCGAAGGGTTGCCCGGTGTTTGCCGGCGGCGGCGACGGGCAATGCGCCGGCCTCGGCACCAACTGCACCGATCCCGCCCAGGCCTATGTCAATCTCGGCACCGCGGTCGTCTCCGGCGTCTGGCAGCCGGACTTCGCCGTCTCCGACGCCTTCCGCACCGAGATCGCCGCGCAAGGCGACGGCTACATCTTCGAAAACTGCCTGCGCGGCGGCGCCTTCCTGATCAACTGGTTCGTCGACAAGTTTTTGGGCGGGCGGGCCGACCCCGCGATCTTCGACCGGCTGGAGGCGGAGGCGTCCGCCTTGCCGATCGGCTCCGCCGGGGTCCTCGTCCAGCCCTGGTGGGGCGGCGTCATGGATCCGCACTGGGATTCGCAGACCCGCGGCACCATTCTCGGCCTCTCCGGCAGCCACGGCCCGGCCCACATCTACCGGGCGATCCTCGAAGGCATCACCCTGTGGCTCGCCGCCGCCACCGCCCGCACCGAGGCGGTCACCGGCCGCAGCGTCGAGCGCTACGTCGCCATCGGCGGCGGCGCCAACTCGCCGCTGTGGCGCCAGATGCTGGCCGACGCCTCGGGCCGCCCGCTCTGCATCTCGGGCACGCTGGAGGCCTCGGCGCTGGGCGCCGGCATGATCGCGGCCACCGGCGCCGGCTGGTTCCCGTCCATCGAGGCCGCGGCGGCGGCGATGTCCGGCCCGACCCGGCAGATCGATCCCGATCCGGCTCGCGGTGACGCCTATGGCGAACTCGGCGACATCTTCGCCGCCGCCCATGCGGCGACCGCCGACCTCAACCATCGCCTCGTCGCTTTGGCGAACCGTGTCTCGAAAGAAGCATCATGACGAAACAATCGCGCCTCGGCATCATCGAGGATCTCGTGGCGGGCCGCTGGCTCGATCCCAATGACGGGGTGAGGAAGGGCATCGAGATCGACGTGATCGAGATCGCCGACAGCCTGGAGGGGCGGGAGGCCGAGCTGGTGCGGGCCTGCCATGGGGGAGACAAGCGCATCTGCGTCGTCCATGACAGCTTCACCCGGGAGGCGCTCGGCGGACGGGTGGTCGACGCGCTGAAGCGGGACGGCATGGCGGTGTCGGAGCATCTCTGGGAGAAGCCGAAGGTCGAGCTCGCCGCGATCCGCGCCCTGTCGGAGGCGACCGCCGATGCCGAGGTGCTCGTCGCCATCGGCTCCGGCTCGATCTCCGACGGCTGCAAATACGCCACCTTCGAGGACGGCCGGGAATACAGCGTCTTCGCCACCAGCCCGATGAACGCCTACACCACGCCGACCGCCTCGGTGTCGGTGGACGGCTTCAAGAAGTCGATCACCTGCCACTTTGCCAAGGGCGTCTTCTTCGATCTCGGCATCATCGCGAAATGCCCGCCGCGCCTCGTCTCGGCCGCCTTCGCCGACGTCGTCTGCCGCACCACCTCGCAGGTCGACTGGTTGCTGATGCACATGCTCTTCGACACGCCCTACAGCGAGACGCCCTATACGCTGCTAGCCTATGACGAGGACGACATGATCGCGCTGGCGCCGCGGCTCCTCGACGGCGACTTCGAGGCGCTGGCCCGCCTCGTGCGGGTCTCGGCGATCATGGGCTCCGGCACCTCCTTCACCGGGACCACCCATGTCGGCTCGATGGCCGAGCACATGATCTCCCACTGCATCGACATGTTCGCCGGCGCCGCCCATCCCGGCACCTCCCACGGCGAGCAGGTGGGCGTCGCCTCGCTGACCATGTCGCGGCTGCAGAACGAGATGATGGCGCTGGAGAGCGCGCCGGAGATTGCGCCGACGCTCGTCCCCCGCGAGCGCCTCGCGGCGCGCTACGGGACGGCGATGGCCGAGACGATGGCGAACGAGACCGCGAAGAAGGCCTTCGACGCCGAAGGCGCGGCCCGGATGAACGAGCGGCTGCGACGCGAGTGGCCGCAGATCCGCGCCCGGATCGCCTCCGTGATGCGACCCTATGACGAGCTCCACGCGGCCATGGCGGCCGCCGGCTGCAAGCTGACCGCGGCTGATCTCGGGCTGCCGGCCGATCTCTACCGGCAATATGTGGGCGACGCCCGCTTCATCCGCGACCGCTTCTCGATGCTCGATCTGGCCGACGACACCGGCCGGCTCGAACCCTTCCTTGCAGAACTGAACTGAGAGCCGCGTAGCCATGGCACAGGTCGACTATCGCAACATCGCCAAGAGCTACGGCTCGATGAAGGTGATGGAGGACATCTCCTTCACCATTCCCGACGGCAAGTTCGTCGTGCTGCTGGGCCCGTCCGGCTGCGGCAAGACGACCCTTCTGCGCATGACGGCGGGGCTGGAGAAGATCACCCGCGGCGAGGTGGCGATCGGCGGCGAGCGGATGAACGACGTCCACCCGCGCGACCGCGACATCGCCATGGTGTTCCAGTCCTACGCGCTCTATCCGCAGATGAGCGTCGCCGACAACATCGCCTTCGGCCTCCAGGTGCGCGGCATGAAGAAGGCCGACGTCGCCGAGCGGGTCAAATGGGCCGCCGGCATCCTGGCGCTGGAGCCCTATCTCGACCGGAAGCCCGCGGCGCTTTCCGGCGGCCAGCGCCAGCGCGTCGCCATGGGGCGCGCCATCGTGCGCGAGCCCAAGGTGTTCCTGTTCGACGAGCCGCTCTCCAATCTCGACGCCAAGCTGCGCGGCCAGATGCGCTACGAGATCCGCCAGCTGCACGACCGGGTGAACGCCACGACGATCTACGTCACCCACGATCAGGTCGAGGCGATGACCATGGCCGACCTGATCGTCGTCATGCGCGGCGGCGAGATCATGCAGATGGGAACGCCCGACGAGGTCTATGACCGGCCGGCCAACCTCTTCGTCGCCGACTTCATCGGCTCGCCGGCGATCAATCTCCTGGCCGGCGAGAGCACGGCGGACGGCGTGCGCTTCGGCAAGGCGGTCCTGCCCCTGCCGGGCCGGATCAAGCCCGGGCGCAGCGTCGTCTACGGCATTCGGCCGGTGGACATCGGGATCGGCGAGCCGGGCGCGGCGGGAAGCGTCGCCGCCTCGGTGCTTCTGTCGGAAACCACCGGCTCGGAGACCGTGGTCCATGTCGCGCTCGAGGATTCCGAAGTGCGGATCGTCATTCCCGAGCGCCGCCGGTTCGAGAAGAACGCCCCGGTCGGCCTCACGATCGACCGCGCCAAGGCGCTGGTCTTCGACCCCGGCACCGAGGCGCGCATCGCGCCGGAGGCGGGAGCTGCGGCATGAGCCGGATCGTCATCCTCGGTGCCGGCGTCATGGGCTCGGCTCTCGCGGTTCCCGCCCGGGACAACGGCCATGCGGTGATCCTCGGCACGACACCGCTCGACGCCGACGTTCTGGCCGCGCTCACCCGCGACCGGGCCGCCCATCCGCGGCTGAAGGCGCCGCTCGATCCGGCCGTCGCGGTGCGCGATGCCGCCGCCATCACGCCCGAGGACGTCGCGGCGGCGGATCTCGTCATCGTCGGCGTCTCCTCGCCCGGCATCGGATGGGCGGCGGACCAGATCGTCCGGCTGGCCCCACGGGCGCCGATCGCCATCGTCACCAAGGGCCTCGTTGCCATGGAGGACGGTGCGCCGCAGACCTATGCGGACGCCCTCCCCGCCCTCGTCGCGGCGCGCGGCGGCACGATGCCGGCCTTCGTCGGCATCGGCGGCCCCTGCATCGCCCGCGAACTCGCCGAGCGCCGGATGACCGCCGTCGTCTACGCCTCCCGCGACCGTGACGCGGCCCGCCGCGCCGCGGGGCTGCTCGCGACGGACAGCTACGACGTGGCGCTGTCGGACGACGTCGTCGGGGTGGAGGCCTGCGCGGCCTTGAAGAACTTCCTGACCATCGGCGTCAGCGCCATGATGGGCGCCTACAGGCGGTCCGGCGAACCGGTGAAGAACCCGGTCGCGCGGGCCTTCCAGCAGGCGGTCGACGAGATGACGACGATCTGCGCCTGGCTGGGCGGCGAGCCGCAGACGGCCCACGGGCTGGCCGGCCTCGGCGACCTGCACGTCACGGTCGGTGGCGGGCGCAACTCGCGCCTCGGCGTCCATCTCGGCGAAGGGCTGACCATCGCCGAGATCGTCGCCGGGCCGATGCGAGGGGAAACGGTGGAAGGCGTCGACGTCGCGCGCAGCCTGAAGCGGGGGATCGCCGCGGCGCAGGTGGGCGGCGCCCTGCCGGCCCGCCTGCCGCTTACCGACGCCATCATCGCCGCCGTCGAGGGCGCGCCCTTCGATCCGCGGGCGGCGCTCGGCGCGGGTGGCGGCAGCGCCTGAGGCCGCCGGGCCGGCGCGGCCGGAGGAGGGACGGACGAGCCTTTCTGAACGCGCCCTCCGGCGATTTTATGCCTCGAAGGTCAGCCGGTCATAGAGCTCGGCCAGCGGCAGTTCGAGCCCCACCGCGGCGAGCCGGATGGTGCCGTCGAGGCCGACGATCTCGTCCGGTTCCCAGACCCCTTCGCCCGCCCGCGACCAGACCAGCACCTGCGGGCGCTTCGGCTCCACCACGACGACATGGCGCATCGTCGGAACCCGCTTGTACTCCTCGACCTTGCGCAGGCGGTCGAAGTCCCGGGTCGAGGGCGACAGGACCTCGAAGACGACCACGGGCTCCGCCGCGAGATAGCCCTCCGGATCGAAGGCGCCGCAGTCGATGCCGGCATCCGGCCGCCGGATCTGGCCGGGGAAGGTCTCGACGGCGCCGTCACCGGTGAAGGGACGGCAGGGTTTGCCCTTCAGGCGGTTCCGCAACTCGCCTTGGATGTTCGACGTGATGACGTCGTGCCGGTTCGACGCGCCGGTCATCATCTTGGCAGGAAAGCCGTTGACGAGTTCATAGCGCTCGTCCTGCCCCGCCTGCCAGGCGAAGAACTCCTCGAGCGTGAAGGGCTGGATCTCCAGAAGGCTCATCGGTCAGGACCCTTGGATCGGCGCCACAGGCTTGGACGGCGTGCGCCGGCAATGTCCCTCATCCTATCCCATCGTCGCCGGGCTGAGGAGAGCGTCGGCGCCCGGAGCCGAAGCACCGCCCGAATGTCGCCCCGACGACCGCGGCAATCATCAGCGTCGGAACGAAGCCGACGAGGAAGACGATCGCGAGAAGGCTGAACCATTGGCCGGTGTAATGGCATTCGACCGGCGCCCCGACCACCTTCTTGATGCAGGCATGGAACTCGCCTCCCGGATTGTGGGCGAGCGCGATCCGGCCGATGACGGTGGCCAGCCCTGCCCCCGCGAGAGCGGCGATGGCCGTCGAGACCAGGACGAGCCGCTTCATCGTTTCTCCCCGCCGATCGGCGCGACACCGGTCCGGTGTGCCGCAAACGTTGTTCCAGCCCGGGCTTTATCCTATAGCAGGCAGGAGAGTGGACCACTTGCGCTGCACTTGGAACGACGCCGGCCATTGCCGACGACGTCGTTCCCCCGGCCGTGATCCCGATGCAACCCGAACATTCCGGATCGATCCCGCTGCCATGACCGAGCCAGCCCAGACCCCCTTCCCCTCCATCTGCGACGTTGTCGTGGTCGGCGGCGGCCATGCCGGATGCGAGGCGGCGAGTGCCGCGGCGCGGGCCGGCGCCGATACCGTCCTCGTCACCCACCGCTTCGACACCATCGGCACGATGAGCTGCAATCCCGCGATCGGGGGCATCGGCAAGGGCCATCTGGTGCGCGAGATCGACGCCCTCGGCGGGTTGATGGGGCTCGCCGCCGACCGCGGCGGCATCCAGTTCCGCGTGCTCAACCGGCGCAAGGGCCCGGCCGTCTGGGGGCCGCGCACCCAGGCCGACCGCAAGCTCTACCGGGCGGCGATGCAGGCGCTGATCGCCTCGACGGAAGGCCTCGCCGTCGTCGAGGGCGACGTCTTCGATCTGGCGCTCAACGACGCCGGTGCCGTCAGCGCCGTCGTCTTTGCCGACGGGCGCCGGATCGCCTGCCGGGCCGTCGTCTTGACCACCGGCACCTTTCTGGGCGGCCTCATCCATCTCGGCGACCGCAAGATCCCGGCCGGGCGCATGGGCGAGGATCCCTCCCTCGGCCTGTCGGGCACGCTCGCCCGTCTCGGCCTCAGCCTCGGCCGCCTGAAGACCGGCACCCCCGCCCGCCTCGACGGCACCACCATCGACTGGGCCTCGCTCGACCGCCAGCGGCCGGACGACGAGCCGGTCCCCTTCTCCTTCCTCACCGACCGGATCGAGACGCCGCAGATCGACTGCGGCATCACCCGCACGACGCCGGAGACCCACGCGATCATCCGCGACAACCTCTCCCGCTCGGCGCTCTATTCCGGACAGATCGAGGGTGTCGGCCCGCGCTACTGCCCGTCCATCGAGGACAAGATCGTCAAGTTCGGCGATCGCGACGGCCACCAGATCTTCCTCGAGCCCGAAGGCCTCGACGACGACACGGTCTATCCGAACGGCCTCTCCACCTCGCTGCCGGAGGACGTCCAGGAGGCGTTCCTGCGCTCGATCCCGGGGCTTTCGAAGGTCCGCGTCCTGAAGCCCGGCTATGCCATCGAATACGACCACGTCGACCCGCGCGAGCTCGACCGCTCGCTGGCCGTGAAGCGGGCGCCGGGCCTCTTCCTCGCCGGCCAGATCAACGGCACGACCGGATACGAGGAGGCGGGGGCCCAGGGGCTCGTGGCGGGTCTCAACGCCGCGCGCCTTGCCGGGGGCGCCGAGCCGGTCGTCATCGGCCGGACCGAGGCCTATATCGGCGTGATGATCGACGACCTGACCCGCACCGGCGTCACCGAGCCCTACCGCATGTTCACTTCGCGGGCCGAGTTCCGCCTGTCGCTCCGGGCCGACAATGCCGATCGCCGGCTGACGCCGCTGGCCATCCGGCTGGGGATCGTCTCGCCCGAGCGGGAGACGCGGTTCGAGGCTGGCGAGACGGCCTTCCTTGCCGCCCGCGCGGCGCTGGAGGCGGCGACCGTCACGCCGGCCGAGGCGATGCGCCACGGCATCGCCGTCAATCAGGACGGCCGCCGGCGGAGCGCCTGGCAGCTCCTCGCCCAGGATGCCGTGCGGCCCGGACAGCTCGCCGCGCTCTGGCCGGACCTGGCCCATATCGACGAGAAGACCCTGGCAAGGGTGACCATCGAGGCGGCCTACGACGTCTATCTCGATCGCCAGCGCAAGGACCAGGAGCGGCTGCGCCGGGACGAGGCCCGCGAGATCCCCGACGATATCGACTATGGCGGGATCGTCGGGCTCTCCAACGAGCTGCGCCAGAAGCTCGCCGCGCGGCGTCCGAAGAGCGTTGCCGAGGCCGAGCGGATCGACGGGATGACGCCGGCGGCCCTCGCCCTCGTCCTCCTCGCCATGCGCCGGATGGGGTTCGCCGATGCGGCGTGACAAGCCCAAGCGCATCCATCCGTCCGACCGCCAGCATGTCCGCTCGAAGGGCGAGGACGGGAACTGGGGCGAGCACGAGTCGACGGTGCTGCGCCCCAAGCGCCCGAACGGGCCGAAGAAGCCGGCCAAGGCCGCGCCGCCATCGGCCGCCGATATTGCAGCGCAGCAGGCGGCGGGGCGCGCCTGGTTCGTCGAGGCCTTCCCTGTTTCACGTGAAACCATGGCGCGGCTCGACGGCTATGTCCGCCTCCTGACCGAGTGGCAGGCACGCATCAACCTCGTCGCGCCATCGACGCTGGGGGACGTCTGGCGGCGGCACGTGGCAGACGCGATGGGCCTCGACGCGCTGCTGCCGGACTTCGGCCAGGCCGTCGACCTCGGTTCCGGGGCGGGGTTCCCGGCGCTGGTCGTGGCGGCCTGCCGCCCCTCCGGGGCCATGGACATGGTGGAATCCAGCCACAAGAAGGCGGCGTTCCTGGCGACGGTCCTGCGGGAGCTGGGGCTGAAAGGCCGCGCCCATCCGGTGCGGATCGAGGCGGCGGGGGACGTGCTGGCCCGCGCCGACGTGATCACGGCCCGGGCGCTGGCGCCGCTGGACGACCTGCTGGCAATGGTCGCGCCACATGTTTCACGTGAAACCCGGTGCTTTTTCCCCAAGGGCCGCAGTCATGAACAGGAAATCGCCGCGGCGGCTGCAAATTGGCAATTCACCATGGTAATTCATGACTCGAAGGTCGAAGCTGATTCGGTCGTTCTCGAGGTTGCCGGCATCGAACCGCGTCGCAGCTGACGCGTCGATCAGCCGCCGCCGAGCCGGCCCTGCCCTCGCGGTCCCCTGTCAGGCCGCGGGCAAGACCTTGTAACAAATGGAATTCAGCCGATGGATGTGGCAGCCAGGAAGCCCATGCGGATCATCACCATCGCCAACCAGAAGGGCGGCGTCGGCAAGACCACGACGGCGATCAACCTCGCCACGGCGCTCGCCGCCATCGACAAGCGGGCGCTGCTGATCGATCTCGACCCGCAGGGCAATGCCTCCACCGGTCTCGGCATCGACAAGGAGGCGCGGGAGATCTCCTCCTACGACGTCCTCAAGGAAACCGCCTCGATCCGCGAGGCGGCGATGCCGACGGCGGTGCCCAATCTGTCGATCATCCCCTCGACCATGGATCTCCTCGGCTTCGAGATGGAGATTTCCGGCGTCCATGGCCGGGCGTACCGGCTGCGGGATTCCCTGCATTTCCACCAGCAGGACCAGGCGGATTTCGACTTCGTGCTGGTCGACTGCCCGCCGTCGCTGAACCTTCTGACGATCAACGCCATGGCGGCGGCGGACGCGATCCTCGTGCCGCTGCAATGCGAGTTCTTCGCGCTGGAGGGCCTGTCTCAGCTGCTCGAGACCGTCGAGCAGGTGCGCGACAGCCTCAACCCGATGCTCGGCCTCCACGGCATCGTCCTGACCATGTATGACAGCCGCAACAACCTCGCCGCCCAGGTGGTGCGGGACGTGCGCTCCTATATGGGCGAGCATGTCTACGAGACGGTGATCCCGCGCAATGTGCGGGTGTCGGAAGCCCCCTCCTTCGGCAAGCCGGCGATCCTCTACGACATGAAGTGCTCGGGCAGCCAGGCCTATATCCAGCTCGCCTCGGAGGTGATCCGCCGCGAGGGACGGCTGGTGGCGGCATGACCGGCGCGCGTTTGGCGGCTGCGACGCAAGCCGCGATGATGGCCGCGACGACGGCGACGATGACGACGACGGGGCGAGAGAGAACGGGACGAGGCCAATGAACGAAGACAGATCGCGCCAGAGACTGGGTCGGGGCCTCGCCTCGCTGATCGGCTCCGGCGTTCCCTCCCCGTCCCGGCCCGTGCCCGGTTTCGATCCCCAGCCGGCCGCGCCGACGATCGCGCCGGAGCGCACCGTGCCGGTCGCCAGCATCACGCCGAATCCGCACAATCCGCGGCGGTCGTTTCCCGAGGCGGAGCTTGCCGAACTTGCGGCCTCGATCCGCCAGCACGGCGTCGTCCAGCCGCTGCTGGTGCGCCCGCTCGCCGGCGATCCCGCCCGCTTCGAGCTGGTCGCGGGCGAGCGGCGATTGCGCGCGGCAGCGCTCGCCGGCCTTGCCGACGTCCCGGTGGTGCTGCGCGAGATCAACGATCGCCAGTCGCTCGAGATCGCCATCATCGAGAACGTCCAGCGCGCCGATCTCAACGCCATCGAGGAGGCGCTGGGCTATCAGGCGCTGATCGACGAGCACGGCTATACCCAGGCCGACCTCGCCGAGATCCTGGCCAAGAGCCGCAGCCATGTGGCCAATACCCTGCGTCTCCTGAAGCTGCCGGCGGAAGTGCGTGCCATGGTCGAGGCCGGCACGATCTCCGCCGGCGCAGCCCGCACGGTCGTCACCGCGGAGGATCCGGTGGGGCTCGCCCGCCGCATCGTCGCGGAGAATCTCTCGGTGCGCGAGGCCGAGGCCCTGGCCCGCGATCCGGACGCTGTCGACGAGGCGCCGGTCGCGGCGAGGGCGCCTGCCCGCGGACGAGGACGCAAGGTCCCTGAGGCATCGCAAGCGGTGAAGAGCGACGTCATTCTCTTCCACGAGCGGCGTCTGCGCGAGGCGGCCGGCTTCGACGTCACGATCACCGTGTCCGGCGGCCGCCCGACCGTTACCATCAGCCTCGACCGGGAGGACGATCTCGACGCCTTCGCCGAGCGGCTGGAAGGCCGCGGCGGCTATGCGGCCGCCGCTACGGGGCCGCGCCTGCGCTCGCTGTAAGGGCTGCGCGCGGGCGGGGAGGCTCTGCCGGCTTTGCCTTGTCGCTTGGTGCGCAGTTTCCTCGTGCCGAGGCACACCCGACCGCTGCGACATGGATCGTCGTGCTCAGGCAGGCGGATGACGAAGCGGGCACGCCACAAACTGTGATGTCCCGCATATGGCGCCCCCACCAGGTGGTATTAATCCGGGCCCAATCAACACCGCGGCGGCATTGTCGAGGCCGGTCCTTGCGGGGTTCGCGACCCACAAAAAGTTCTTCCAAACCAGTGTCTTACGATAGAAAACGATGATGCCGGGGCGCAGAAGGAGAAGGGGCTGGCGCCTTCTGTTCCTGCGCCCCGGCATCTCCAGTTTCATCGTCAGGCGCTGTCTTGGAAGAGCTTTTCGAGACGTCTGAATCTTGTGGGGACGGGCCCGCCAATGAAGACGCGGAGGGCCGCGACCAGGCCCGCCGGGCGGGGCGGATGCCGTCAGGAGATGCTCGCTGAGCTTCGCCGAATGATGCCGTGCCGCGGCTACGCGGACCCGTAATCCTCGTCCGAGACCTGCTCCAGCCAGTCGGCGGCGCTGCCGTCATGGCGTTCCTGGATGGCGATGTGGGTCATGCCGGTGGTGGCGGTCGCGCCGTGCCAGTGCCGCTCGCCGGGGGCGAACCAGACGACGTCGCCGGGGCGGATGGTCTGTCGGGCCTCGCCCTCCCGGCGGACCCAGCCGCATCCGTCGGTGACGATCAGCGTCTGGCCGAGCGGGTGGGTGTGCCAGGCGGTCCGGGCGCCGGGCTCGAAGGTGACCTTCGCCACTGCGACGCGAGCCGGCTCGGGTGGCGAGGCGAGCGGATCGATCCGCACCCGCCCGGTGAAATACTCCGCCGGTGCCTCGGTCGACGGCGTCTCGCCGCTGCGCTTGATGTCCATGGATCTCGTCCTTTCGATGCGTTCCCACGAGCGATGGGCTCGCCGCGCGGGTCTTCCTGGATGGATGTAAGGCGCTGAATGCGCCTGGCAGGAGAGGGCGGGGCTTGTCTCCGAGGTCGGTCGCAGGATGAGGATTTCACACGGAAATTAAGGTTGATAAGCCGACGTATGAAATGCTTTCCGCTTTGCGTCAATCGCCGGACACTCACAACGCGCGACCGGCTGTGCTGCGCCTGTTCCGATGGATCTCGGGTTCGCACGCTCCGTTGGACGCGGCGGAGGACCGGTGCGGGCAAGCAAGAGCGGCTTGCCCCGAGGCAGCCGAAACGGGTCGATCACCGGCGGCCCGCGTCACACGCTGTCCCATCGATCAGGCCGGGCCCTGTTTGGAGCCGGCACCGCAAGGGAGCGGACTCGAAGTCCGAGATCCCGAGGAGATGATCGATCCCTTGGCCGCCGATATCAAGCCCGCGTGGCGGCTGGGTGGCACATCCCTTGGCGCCTGTCGAAGACCTCAACCGGAGTATCAGGCTCCCCCGCGGGCCCGCAGCCGGGCCGCCTCGACGGCGGTGTCCATCAGCGTGCGGTGGGTGATGGTGAGGGCGAGGCCGGAATCCTTGCGGCTCATCAGGATGTCCGCCTCGATCGCCTGCAGCCGCGCGTCGAGGGCGGCGAGGGTCCAGGCAGACAGGGCCGCCTCCATGGCCGGCCGGCGTCGGAAGTGCGGCCGGCGACGTTCCACCGCCCGCGCCACCGGCTCGCCGCGCCTCTCGACGCCTTCCCGCAGCGCCAGAAGCTGCTGGAAATAGCGCAACAGCGCCTGGTGCAGCTGGAAGGTCGGGGCGCCCGCCGTCGTCAGCCGGTCGATCAGATGCGGCAGCCGCTTCACCTCGCCGGAGACCGCCGCGTCGATCGCCTCGTCGAGGGCGTCGGCCGAGACGTCGCCGACGATCGCGGCGACGTCGGCTTCCGTCACCGTCGGCGTGCCGAGGGCGTAGAGGCAGAGCTTCTGCACCTCGCCGCGCGAAGCGATGCGGTCGGCGCCGAGCCGTGCCTTCAGCGCGTCGCGGGCGTCGCGGTCCATGCCGAGGCCGGCGGCGGTCAGCTCCTCGTCGATCATCTGGTCGAGGGCGCGTCCCTCGTCCTGGTAGCAGGGCAGGGCCATGGCATGGCGGCCGCGCTCGGCATTGGCCCGGAGCGCGGCGTTCTTCTTCAGGTCGCCGGCCTCGACGATGATCAGCGTGTCGGTCAGGCGCTCGCCGCCGAGCTCGCCGGCTGCATCGGCGAGGGCCTTGCCCGCCCCGGCGCCGCGCACCCGCACCAGGCGCCTGCCGCCGAGGAGGGACAGCGTCTTCGCCTCGTCATAGAGCCGGCCGATGTCCTTCTCGATCTCGTCGCCCGACAGGACGACGGCGGAGAAGGGATCGCCCGGATCGACGCCGAAGGCCTTGGCGAGCTTGGCCGAGCGCTCGGCGACGAGGCCGGTGTCGGGGCCGTAGAAGAGGACGAGGGAGTAGGCGAAGTCCGGCCGGTTGAGAAAGGCTTCGACTTCGCCGGCTTTCTTCTGGGCCATCGGGACTGGTCTTCCGGGTGATCGATAGGGGCTGCGCCTGAATAGCCCCTCATGGTGCACTTGTCGAAAGGCAAAGGGGTGGCCCTCGTGGTTCGACAGGCTCACCATGAGGGTGGAGGGGGCTGCGCCCTTCGGTCTTATCGGGTTACCGGCCTGTTGACTGGCCGTGGGTCGAGGGCACTACGGTGCTATCCGCAAGGCTCACCGTCGCAAGAGCCCCTCATCCTGAGCCTGTCGAAGGGCGAGGGGCGCTTGGCGCGAACCGTGGTGGGTGACCCTCGTGGTTCGACAGGCTCACCATGAGGGTGGAGGGGGCCGCGCTTCGGTCTTATCGGATTACCGGCCTGCTGACTTGCCGGGGGTCGATGACACTTCGGTGCTATCCGCAAGGCTCACCGTCGTAACAGCCCCTCATCCTGAGCCTGTCGAAGGGCGAGGGGCGCTTGGCGCGAACCGTGGTGCGTGACCCTCGTGGTTCGACAGGCTCACCATGAGGGTGGAGGGGGCTGCGTCCTTGGGTCTTGTCCGATTACCCCGGCATTCTGACTTGCCGGGGGGCGAGGGCACTTCGGTGCTATCCGCAAGGCTCAGCGTCGCATCAGTCTCTTATCCCAGGGCTCGCCGTCCCAACAGCCCCTCATCCTGAGCCTGTCGAAGGGCGAGGGGCGCTTGGCGCGAAGCGTCGCGTCGTGCGTGACCCTCGTGGTTCGACAGGCTCACCATGAGGGTGGAGGGGGCTGCGACCTTCGATCTTGTTCGATCACCGTTGTGGCGGCGCGTGTCCTTCATCGGTCGGAGCCGTGATGGCCACGGCGCCGGCCGTCAGTCGTCAGCCGCCGGTTCGCGACAGGGCGCTGGCGACCGCCAGCTCGACCTGGCCGGCGAGCTGCTTGCTGGCCTCCTGACGGGCGTTTTTGAGCGCGCGCTGGCTCTGGTAGAGCTGGATCGTCTGGTCGTAGGGGACCGTCGCCGAGCGCTCGCCGGCGGTGATCACCACCTTGTCCGACAGGCGGACGAGCTGGTAGGTCGCCTTCTCGATGTAGATGACCGAGCGGGAGACGCCCTCGCTCTGGATGATGACGCCGCGGGCCTTGCCCTCGACGGACAGCCGGAGCTCGTAGAGCGGATCGGTGACCGGCTGGCCGCGATTGAGGCGGAACAGGAGCTCGTTGCGGACCAGCTGGTCGGTGCGGGTATCGGCCTCGGTGATGGCGATGCGGCCGGCATAGGGCAGCCGTGCCGCGGCGCCACCGATGTCGGTGCCGCCGACGCCGTTTGTGCCGTAGAGCGGGCCGGCGGTGCAGCCGGCCATCAGCAGGGCGGCGAGCCCGGCGAGGCCGGCGCGAAGGGCAGGGGAGAGGCGCCGCTGCGCGTCCCCGAAACGGCTTCGGCGGCGCAGGGCGCGATCAGACGACGACATTGACGATTCTCCCCGGCACCACCACCAGGCGTTTGGGCGCCTGGCCGGCCAGTGCTGCGCTCACGAAATCGAGCGCCAGCACGGCCTTCTCGATCTCAGCTTTGCCGGCCTCGACGGATACGGTCAAGTCGCCGCGCTTCTTGCCGTTGATCTGGATGGGGAGTGTGACCGTATCGTCCGCGAGAAGGCTCGCGTCGACCTCCGGCCAGGGGGCGGAGGCCACGAGACCGGCCTCGCCGATCAGCTCCCAGAGCGCTTCGGCGAGATGCGGCATCATCGGCGCGACGATGCGCGACAGCATCGACAGCGCCTCGCGGGCGGCAGCCGCCGCGCCGCCATTGCCGGCCTCCAGCTTGCCGAAGGACGCCGACAGCTGGTTGACCAGTTCGTGGACGCGGGCGATCGCCTTGTTGAAGGCGAGGCGCTCGATGTCGTCGGAGACGCCGGCCACCGCGCGGTGGGCGGCCTTGCGGATGTCGAGAGAGAGGTCGTCGCTGCCGGGCGTGGCATTGGCGCCCGCGGGGGCGAGCTTCGGCGCCGTCTCGGTGAACAGCCGCCACAGCCGCTGGACGAAGCGATGGGCGCCCTCGACGCCGGCCTCCGACCAGATCACGTCCCGGTCCGGCGGCGAATCCGACAGGACGAACCAGCGGGCGGTGTCGGCGCCGTAGGAGGCGATGATGTCGTCCGGGTCGACGACGTTCTTCTTCGACTTCGACATCTTCTCGATGCCGCCGATCTCGATCGGGGCGCCCGTCGAGAGCCGGGTCGCGCTGCGCCGGCCGCCTTCCTCCTCGATCCGCACATCCACCGGTGCCACCCATTCGCGGCCGTCGCGATAGGTCTCGTGGACGACCATCCCTTGGGTGAACAGGCCCTTGAACGGCTCGTCGAGATCGAGATGGCCGCAGTCCCGCATCGCCCGCACGAAGAAGCGGGAATAGAGGAGATGCAGGATCGCATGCTCGATGCCGCCGATATACTGGTCCACCGGCAGCCAGGCATTGGCCGCCTGCGGGTCCGTCGGCTCGTCGGCGCGGGGGGCGGTGAAGCGGGCGAAATACCACGAGGAGTCCACGAAGGTGTCCATCGTGTCTGTTTCACGTGAAGCATCGCCGCCGCATTGCGGGCAGGTGGCCTTCCGCCAGGTCGGGTGCCGGTCGAGGGGATTGCCGGGCTTGTCGAAGTCGATGTCGTCGGGCAGGACGACGGGCAGGTTCTCCCGCGCCTCCGGCACGACGCCGCAGGCGGAGCAATGCAGCACCGGGATCGGGCAGCCCCAGTAGCGCTGGCGCGAGATGCCCCAGTCGCGCAGGCGATAGTTCACCTTGCGGCTGGCCTGTGGGGTGCCGAAGAGGTCGGCTGCCTCGAGCTTCTCCGCGACGGCGTCGAAGGCCTCGTCCGGCGTCTTGCCGTCGAGGAAGTCGGAATTATAGATCGTGCCGTCATCGACATAGGCCTTGTCCGCCACGGAGAACGCCACCGGATCCTCATGGGGCGGCAGGACGACGGGCCGGACGGGCAGGCCGTATTTGCGGGCGAAGTCGAGGTCGCGCTGATCGTGGGCCGGGCAGCCGAAGACCGCGCCGGTGCCGTATTCCATGAGGACGAAATTGGCGACGTAGACCGGCACGCGCCAGGTCTCGTCGAGGGGATGCACCGCCTCGATGCCAGTCGCGACGCCCTTCTTCTCGGCGGTTTCGATGGCGGCGGCCGTCGTGCCGGTCTTGCGGGTTTCCTCGATGAAGGCGGCAAGCGCCGGGTTGCCCTCCGCGGCCTTCTTCGCCAGCGGATGGTCGGGCGCGACCGCGATGAAGGAGGCGCCATAGAGCGTGTCGGGACGGGTGGTGAAGACCGTGACGTCGTCGATGCCCTCCGGTGCCTTGTCCTTCGCCAGCGCCCAGCGCAGCATCAGGCCTTCCGACTTGCCGATCCAGTTCTTCTGCATCAGCCGGACCTTCTCCGGCCAGCCCGGCAGGCTGTCCAGCGCTGCCGCCAGATCCTCGGCGAAGTCTGTGATCTTGAAGAACCACTGGGTCAGCTCGCGCTGCTCGACGTCGGCGCCCGAACGCCAGCCCTTGCCGTCGATCACCTGCTCGTTGGCGAGCACCGTCATGTCGACCGGGTCCCAGTTGACCTTCGACTTCTTGCGATAGGCGAGGCCCTTTTCCAGCATGTCGAGGAAAAGCATCTGCTGGCGATGGTAGTATTCGACGTCGCAGGTGGCGAACTCACGCGACCAGTCGAGCGACAGGCCCATGGATTTCAGCTGTTTGCGCATGGTGTCGATGTTCTGGTAGGTCCATTTCGCCGGATGGACCTTGTTCTGCATCGCGGCGTTCTCGGCCGGCATGCCGAAGGCGTCCCAGCCCATGGGATGCAGGACGTTGAAGCCCTTCGCCCGCTTGTAGCGCGCCACCACGTCGCCCAGCGCATAGTTGCGCACATGGCCCATGTGGATGCGCCCCGACGGATAGGGGAACATCTCGAGGACGTAGTATTTCTCGCCGGGCGCGTCGGTCTTCGTCGCAAAGAGCTGCGCCTCGGCCCAGGCGTTCTGCCACTTCGGCTCGGCGGTGCGGGGATTGTAGCGTTCGGTGGTCATGTCGGGCATCTCGTCGGAAAAGTCGGCGCGGGAGCAGGGAACGCTCCGTCTGAAAGCTCTGCTCCGGGTTATCCGGGCGCGCGCCAAAGCGCAACGCCGGCCTTCCCAAGCCGCCTGTCAGCTCGCATAAATGACGTCAGTGAAGGCAGAAGCAGAAGCGCCGAGGCCAGCCGGCGCTGCCGCGGAGGATGAGCCCCCGCGGCCGTGGCAACGGCTTTGTCTTCATTCGGAGTGACAACGATGTGGATCAAACCGCTCAGTGTCACGCTTGAGGTGAAACGAACCCGGAGCGGCTGGCAGGTCGTTCTCCGGGTTCGCTGGATCATCACCTGAGCGACGGGCGTCGGAGCAATTGCTCCGGCGTCCACTCCGACAAGATAGAACGGAAATCTTTCCGCATCAAGAAAGCGCGGCATCAGCATGACCATGACAGACCCCCTCACCGGCTACCACGACGTTCAGGAACGGATCGCCAAGGCCGCCGCAAGCGTCGGCCGCCCCGCCGACGCCGTCACCCTCGTCGCCGTCTCCAAGACCCATGGCGAAGAGGCGATCCTGCCGGTCATCGAGGCGGGACAGCGGGTGTTCGGCGAGAACAAGGTGCAGGAATCGCAAGGCAAGTGGCCGAGCCTGAAGCAGCGCTTCCCCGACATCGAGCTGCGGCTGATCGGGCCGCTGCAGTCGAACAAGACGGCGGATGCGGTGGCGCTGTTCGACGCGATCGAGACGGTCGACCGGGAGAAGATCGCCCGCGAGATCGCCAAGGAAATGGCGAAGCAGGGCAGGGCGCCCCGGCTCTATGTCCAGGTCAATACCGGCGAGGAGCCGCAGAAGGCCGGCATCCTGCCGACGGAAGCCGTCGCCTTCGTCGAGCGCTGCCGGGCCGCGCACGGGCTTTCCATCGAGGGCCTGATGTGCATCCCGCCGGCGGAGGAAAATCCCGGCCCGCACTTCGCGCTGCTCAGGAAGTTAGCCGGCGAAGCAGGAGTCGAGAAGCTGTCCATGGGCATGTCGGGCGACTTCGAGACGGCGGTCGAGATGGGCGCCACCTCGGTGCGCCTCGGCTCGGCGATTTTTGGCGCGCGCGACTATGGAGCCGAGCCGGCGCAATAGAGCGTGATCCCGAAAAGGGGGAACCGGTTCTCGGAAACGATCATGCGGCAACAAGAGGATCGAGCGGGATGTCGACCGAATCTGATCTCATCCCGCTCCAGCCTCGCGGCCGCACCGGGTCGGCCCTTCTGCCTTTCACCACGTATAGCGCAACGTCCCGCGCACCGTGCGGCCGTCGTTGTAATAGGCGGTGTCGCTGAACGTATCGACGTGGGACACGGTCCGCTTGTCGAAGATGTTGGTGGCGTTGACCTGCAGGGCGGCGTTCTCGGTGATCTTGTAGGTCAGCGCCGCGTCGACCGTGGTGCGGGCGTCGAGGTCGATCGTGTTGGCGTCGTCGGCGAAGGTCGAGCCGATGTAGCGGATGCCGGCGCCGAGCGTCAGGTCGCCGACCCTGCCCTCGCCGGGGATCGTGTAGTCGGCCCAGATCGAGGCGAGGTGCTCGGGGACCAGCTGCGGGCGATGGCCGGCATTGCCGAGGACGTCTTCCTTGATCTCGGCGTCCCAATAGGAATAGGCGAGGGTGAGCTTGAGACGATCGTCGAGGGCCATTTTGCCCTCCAGCTCGACGCCGCGGACATTGACCTCGCCGAGCTGGTACTGCGCCGTGTAGTTCGGGTCCCACTGGGTGACGTTGGACTGGGTCAGGTCGAACAGCGCCAGGGTGAACAGGGCGTCGACGGCATCCGGCCGATATTTCGCGCCGACCTCGTACTGGGTGCCTTCCTGGGGCTTCGCCGATTCGGCGAGGAAGGCGCGGCTGGTGCCGATCGGCTGGAAGGACTCCGAGTAGTTCGCATAGAGCGAGACCTCGTCGGTGGCCTTGTAGGTCAGGCCGAGACGCGAGGTGAAGGCCTCGTCGGTGACCTGATCGGTCCCCTGCGAGAGGAAGCCGCCGCCATAGTCGTAATCATAGTCGTTGGTCTGCTCGACGTGGTCGTAGCGGCCGCCGAAGGTGAGGATCCAGCGCTCGTCGATGGTCAGCTCTTCCTGGGCGTAGAGGCCGACGATCTCGATCTCGTTGGCGTCGACGAGCTGGCGGTAGGGGACGACGCAGCCGCGGCCGCAATAGTCGGGGTTGGTGACGTCGATCGGGCTCGCCGTGCCGTCGTCGCGGGTCTCGTCGATGTCGTAGTGGGAATAGTCGACGCCGACGAGGGTGCGGCTGTCGAACATGCCGGCCGAGGCATCGTACTGGAGCTGGTTGTCGATCAGGAAGCTCTTGCTGCGGCCGTAGACGCCGAGGGACGCGCGGTTGATCGTGTCGGTGCCGGCGATGAGGCCGGAAGACGGATAGACCGACTCGTAGGTGAGGTCGAGATCGGTGTAGCGGGCGTTGGAGCGGACCTCGAGGCCGTTGCCGAAATCATGGCTGAACTGCCAGCCGATGTTCCACTCCTCGGTGTCCATGTTGTCGTAGTCGCTCTCGCCCAGGAACGTGTCCGGATCGATGCCGGAGCCGTAGGGGATGCCGTGGGAGGTGTTGCCGTCGCGCTTGTTGTAGTCGCCGAGGATGGTGAGGCTGGTGGCGGCGTCCGGGCTCCAGGTGACGGCGGGGGCGAGATAGAGGCGGTCGTCCTTGGTGAAGTCGGCGCCGTTGTTGCCGTCCTGCCATTTGGCGGTGACGCGGTAGGACCAGTCGCCGGTGGCCGTCAGCGGTGCGCCGAAATCCGTCCCGGTCTCGATGTGGCCGTCGCCGAAGGTGGTGTAGACCTCGCCGAAAGCCTTGTCCTGCGGCCGCTTGGTGATCGCGTTGACGAGGCCGCCCGGGCCGTTGAGGCCGAACAGCGTCGAGGTCGAACCCTTCAGGACCTCGAAGCGCTGGGCGCCATAGGGCTCGATCCGGCTGCCGGTGAAGTTCCAGGTTCGGTTGGCGAGGCCGTCCCGGTAGGTCCCGTAGTTGGACTGGTAGAAGCCGCGGATGAGGTAGAAGTCGTAGCGGTCGTCGCCGCCATAGATGTCGGTGGAGACGCCCGCGGTATAGGCGAGGACCTCGTCGAGATCGTTGGCGTCGCGCTGCTCGATCTCTTCCTCGGTGACGATCGAGACGGAAGCCGGGACGTCGAGAACCGGCGTGTCGGTCTTCGAGCCGACGGCGGTATCCCTCGCGACGATGCTCGCATCGGGGCCGACGGCGCTTCCCGTCCCGCCGTCGATGACGACGGTGTCGAGGGTGATCGTGGCCGGAGTTTCGGCCGGATCCTGGGCCGAAGTCTGTTCCGCATCCTGGGCGAAGGAACTGGCGGGCTGGATCAGGCCGAGGGCGGTGCCGCAGAGCAGGAGGGCGGCGGGGCCGCGCAGGCGGTGCGCGCTTCCCTGGCCGATGGCATGTCCGGCCCTGCGACCGCGAAATGGCCTCTCGCCAGCATTGGCCCGCCGCTCTTCATGTTCCATGATCAGATCCCAGCCCCTCACGTGTCATTCCCCGGCCATCATGCGACGGAGCCTCGACGGCCGCCGCGCCGGTTCGTTCGATCCGTCCCCGCATCAAACTCCCGGCAGCAGCCGGAAGGACCGGTCAGCCACGGCGCTCTCGAGCTGGCTGCGGACGGTGGACGCTGCGCGATCGCAGCCGTCGGTCGATAACTTGATCGTAATTGTCCGGTATTGTAGTTTCAGCCGTCTTTGTAGAAATCCCCGGCGATCCGGCGTCTGTGCCGGCGCCCTGTGACTTCCCCGCCACTATCGCAGCGGGCAGCCCGCGCATTCAGAGGACCATGGAAGACTTGCCAGCGCCCGCGATCCCTCCGGCACCGCATCGGCCCGGCAGCACGGGCGGCTCGCCGCGGTGAGCTTCCTGCACGCCATGCACTGCCGCACCGACGGCATAAGGGTCACCGAGCCGGTGAAGTGGCGAAGCCTCGAGGGCATTGCGGGCGTCTACTGGGTCGCCGAGGGGCGCCCGGGGGCGACGGGCTACTACCTCTCCCCCGATCCGCGGATCGTCGTCTTCTTCAACGACGTCTCCGCGCATATCCGCATGTGCAACCACGAAGGCCGGCCGCCGTCGCACTATCGGCCGATGAGCCGGGCGATCTACGTTCCGGCCGGCATGCCGCTGTGGACGGGTTTCACCGCCATGCATCGCTTCTCGCATCTGGACCTGCACGTGCATCGCGACCGGCTGCTGCGGTTCCTGGCGCCCTCGCTGGGCGGCTCGGCCGCAAGGGCCGCCCTTTGCCGGCCGGCGGAGAGCTCCGATGTCGGTGCGATCGAGACGCTGGCGAGGCTGCTCGTCGAGGAACTGTCCCATCCGGCGCGACGACACGGCGTCTATAGCGAAAGCCTCGTCGGCAGCATCGCCGCGGCCCTCCTCGACATCCCGGCGGAGAGCGGCGCAATCGAAAGCGGCGAAACCGAAAGCCGCGGCCTCGCCGCGGCACAGATGGACCGGCTGGTCGCCCGGATCGAGGCCGAAGGCGGCCGCCGCCTCACCGTCGCCGAGATGGCGGCGACGGTGGGGCTCTCCGAAAGCTGGTTCACCTCGCTGTTCAAGGCGACCACCGGGCAGACGCCGCTGCAGTGGCAGCTGGCGCACCGGATCGCCCTCGCCAAGCAACTGCTCCTGCGCGCCGATCTGACCATCGCCGGCGTCGCCTCGCAGCTCGGCTTCACCGACCAGGCGCATTTCACCAAGGCGTTCCGGCAGGTCGCCGCGCAAACCCCCGCAGCCTGGCGCCAGACGCAGCGGGCCGCCGGCGGCGGGCGGTAGAGGGGCTTGCGGGCGGCCGGTCGGGTGCACGCCACACCGGCGGGGCGGGGGCGGGGGCAGGGACGGCAGCGGCAAGCGCCTGGGGTCGAACCGGGGCCGCGAATGGGATCGGCCGGACGACGGCTTCACGTCGTGACCATGCTCTTTCGACCTGTCGCGGCAGGATGCCCGCGCCATATGGCCGCTCACAACGCGAGCGAGCCGGGGGCATGGTGAAAGACAGAGTCGAGGTCGAGCTCACCAAACGGGCCACAATCATCACGTCCGTGGTTCTGGCGATGACGGCGACGCTCGCCCTCGCCTGGGCGGCGGCCGGGGCGCTGCTGCTGATCTTCGGCGGCCTGCTCCTCGCGGCGATCTTCGCCGCGCTCGCCCGGCCGCTGCAATGCGCGGGATTGCGGCGCGGCTGGGCCTTCGGCATCGTCATCGCCGTCCTGTTCCTGGCGCTCGGGGGCGGGCTCTTCTATGGCGGGGTGACACTCGTCGGCCAGTTCAACGAACTGTGGCACCAGCTGCGCGAGCAGCTCCAGGGGCTCGCCAAGGCGGTGGCCGAGATGGGCATCGGTCCCGATGGCGGCAATGGCGGGGGAAGCGACTCGGGCGAGGAGGTCGGCCTCGATACCCTGCTGCCGAACCCGTCGGGGATCTTCTCCTCGGCCTCGCAGGCGATGTTCTCGGTACTCGGCGCCCTCGGCAACGTCTTCATCATCGTCTTCATCGCGATCTTCCTCGTCGCCCAGCCGGAGCTCTATCGGCGCGGGATCGTCAGCCTGTTTCCGCCGTCGAAGCGCAAACGCCTCGACGAGACGCTCAGTGCCGCGGCGGAGGAGTTGATCCTCTGGGTCTGCGGCACCGGCATCTCGATGGTGATCGTTTTCGTCGTCACCTGGATCGGCCTGGTGATCGTCAGCATGCCGAACGCCTTCCTGCTGGCGCTGCAGGCCGGGCTGCTCGCCTTCATCCCGACGCTCGGGCCCTTCATCGCCGGCATCCCGATCGTTCTCGTCGGCCTGTCGGAATCGGTGTCGATGGCGCTCTGGGGGCTCGGCGTCTACGTCCTCGTCCAGGCGGTGGAGAGCAACGTCTCCCAGCCGATCGCCCAGCGCTACACCTCGGCGCTGCCGCCGGCGCTGACGCTCGGCTCGCAGGCGGTGTTCGGCGTCCTGCTCGGCACGCTCGGCATCGCGCTGGCGGTGCCGCTGATCGCGGTGATCATGGTCTTCGTGCGCGAGCTCTATGTGAAGGACACCCTCGGCGGCAGCTACGAGGAGAAGACGGCGCCCTAGCGCCCGCCGAAACCCGGCAGCCGGACCCGGCTTCGATGCGTCAGGGGAAGATCTCTTCCCCGTGCTCGTCGACATAGGCCGCAAGGCCGAGCGTGTGGTCGCGGGACAGCTTCTCGGCGAGATCGACGTCGCGGCGCTCCAGGGCGTCGATGATCGCCTTGTGGTCCTCGATCGAGCGCATCGCCCGGTCGTCCAGCCCGATCGTCATCTGGCGGATGCCGCGCACATGGAGGAGGATGTCCTCGGTCATCTCCTGCAGCACCTTGCTGCCCGACAGGGCGATGATCGACTGGTGGAAGCGGATGTTGGCCTTGGAATATTCGCTGAGGTGATCTGAGGGGCGGTGGGCCTCGTTGAACTCGTCGAACAGCGGGCGGAGCGTCGCGATCTCCGCGTCGCTGGCCTTCAGCGCGATCAGCCGGACGGCCATGCTTTCCAGCGCCGCCCAGGCCTCGATCATCTCGATCACCTCGCGCTTGGTCTTCTTGAGGACCACGATCCCCCGGCGCGGCACGGATTTGACGAAATCCTGCTGCTCGAGCATCGCGATCGCCTCGCGGATCGGCGTCCGGCTCACCCCCAGGCGCTCCGCCAGCTGGCGTTCGTCGAGCCAGGTCTCCTCGGGATTGGCATAGATGTCCATGTTGGCGATGGCATGCTTCAGCGCCGCATAGACGCGCACCTTGAACGTCCGCTCCGGAGCGAATTTCTCCAACACCAGATCGGGCGTCATCTCGTCGGCGACCGGCCAAACGGCTCGCGATTTTGCCATCGTGCCACTTACTTCCTGTCTGATCGGCCCGGCCCGCCGGGCCAGGTCTTGCCTGATCGCCCCGGCCTGCCGGGCGAATTCCTGTCCGATGGCCCCGGCCCGCCGGGTCCGGCCCTGTCCGATGGACCCGGCTTGCGCGAGCCGGGCCGCGCGCTTGGACGATATATGCGTCCGAGCGAGCGGAAATGACAACGCCTGACGGTCGCGGTCGCTGCGAAATCGCGAAAGTCTTGTGGTTTCAGATGAAATTCCCGTCATGTGACGGTGCGGCGCCGCGCCCGGCGCGGGATGCCGGGCCCCCGGAGCGAAGACCTCCGCGGCTGCCTGCCGGGGTCTGCCCGGTCGTGCGGGCGAGGGCCGCGAGCCCGGCGCCCGGCCCATCACCCGATCGCGGCGACGATCTTCTTGGCCGCGTCGTCGAGGTCGTCGGCCGCGGTGATGGCGAGGCCGCTCTCGTTGAGGATCTTCTTGCCGAGATCGACATTGGTGCCTTCGAGGCGCACCACCAGCGGCACCTTGAGGCCGACCTCCTTCACCGCGGCGACGACGCCCTCGGCGATGACGTCGCACTTCATGATGCCGCCGAAGATGTTGACCAGGATACCCTTCACGTTCGGGTCCGCGGTGATGATCTTGAAGGCCGCCGTCACCTTCTCCTTGTTGGCGCCGCCACCGACGTCGAGGAAGTTCGCCGGCTCTTTTCCGTAGAGCTTGATGATGTCCATCGTCGCCATGGCGAGGCCCGCGCCGTTCACCATGCAGCCGATGTCGCCGTCGAGCGCCACATAG
>NZ_AQQS01000023.1 GCF_002088275.1 Aurantimonas sp. 22II-16-19i | reverse complement strand
CCCCGCCGCGCCGCAAGGCAAGGTCGTCCGGCAGGTTTCGGTTTGCGCCAGTTGCGTCGCCATCATCGAATGTGTCTCCATGCCGATCCTTCCGACCCGCTGCAGATACCGGGTCCCGCGCCGAGGCTTCATGATCCCGCGGGCCGGCGAAGCGATCGCCGATCCTCGCAAGCGTCGCAAACCCGCCCCCATCGGTCCGACCAGCGGGCGATGGCATGAGACGAAGCCGCCGACGAAGCAGCGCGTGCCGGACGTTCTGCCACAGCGCGGGCCGTCGAGGGTAAACGGCGCGGGATTTCCGGCACGGCGGCGTTCGGTTTGATCGGCCCATGTTGGCTTTTTGCCACAGCCGCCGCGCCTCGGGCGGGAAAATGCAGCGCCGCTGCCGGCGGGACGAAGCCCGAGGCCGTCACCACAAAAACGGCACAAGCCTTGCGTATCGGGCACCGTGTGTGATGGTAGAAGCGGTGCTCGGGTTCGATGCTTGCCGAAGCCGGTCTGAAGCGGGTAATTGCAGGGCAGGATTGCCCGGTTGCCTGACCCCGACGGGGCCTTGGCAAGGGAAGATTCGAGGTGAAGACCGATGACGGTTGCAACGGATCGAGACTTCGGACGGCCGGGGCGTGCAGCGAAGCTCACCGAACGACGGCAGCGACTTGATCGTTTTCTGTATCGCCTCGGCACGCAATGGCGCGTGATAAGGGCGCTGATGATCCGCGACATGATGAGCCGGTACGGCCGCGAGAACATCGGCTTCCTCTGGCTGATCGTCGAGCCGATCATCCTCATCGCCGGCGTCATCGTTCTGTGGTCGCTCATGAAGGGCACCGTGACGCATGGCGTCTCCGTGGTGGCCTTCACTTTGACAGGCTATTCGATGCTGACGCTCTGGCGACACATCATCTCCCGAGGCACGCACTGCCTGCGGCTCAATGTCGGCCTGTTGTTTCACCAGAACGTCCGCGTCATCGATACGGTCCTGGCGATGATCTTGATGGAGACGGTCAGCACCTTCATTTCATTCCTGTTCTGCTACCTGCTGCTCTATCTGCTAGGGATCGTGGGCATGGTCTACGACCCGCTGTTGATGATTTGCGGTTGGCTGCTGATGTCGCTTTTCGTCGGGGGCCTCATCATGATCATCGGCGGCATCACCGAGATGTCGAAGCCGGTCGAGCGGATGATACAGCCGGTGATGTATTTCACGCTGCCTCTGACCGGCGCTTTCAGCATGGCGTCCTGGCTTCCGGAGAAAGCCCGGGAGTTCGTGCTGCTGTTTCCCATGGTCCACGCCATGGAGATGTTCCGCGCCGGCTTCCTTGGGCCGACCCTGAAATTCTACTATGATCCATGGTATTTGTTCTTGTGCGGCATCGTCACGCTCACCATCGGATTGTGGACACTGAAACGGGCCGAGCGCAACTTTCATGTCGGTTAAGGCAGCGATGTCCACTTTTGCCAGGCGCCTGGGTCGCAAGCAGATCGTGACGCCGGCGGGGTCGGGTCCCAAGGCTCAGCAGCGTCCGGCGGCCGCGGCGGCAGCCCCCCATGGCCGTTCGACGAACCCGCCGCAGGTCTCGCCGCCGGGATCCGGCGAGCATCGCGCGCCAGGAAAGCAACCCGCCGATACAGGGTCGCGGAGCGACCGCCTCGGCCATGGTCGACCTGAACAGCTGGATCGGCGGGGACAGGGTGCCTTGTCGAGGATCAAGACCGCGCTTCCGCGGGTGGGGACGGCTCTTGCGGCGATCGAGTCCCTCGACTTTCAGCCGTTCCGGCGCAGAGACGACGCCGATCAGCCGCCTGTGCAGCGCATGAAGGCCGCCGGCAGAACCGCCGCCGGCGGCGACGTGCAGCACCGGGCCGATCCGAAGCTGTTTCCCGATCGCGGACGCGCGGCGGACAACCGGACGGCCGATGTCACGCTCGAAGTCCCGCCTTCATCTCTGGCAGGCATTTCACCGGTGCATCCGGTTGGCCTTTCCGGCTCGGCCGGTTCGTCCCTGCGCGTGCCGGCGGACGAGAGCCACGAGATCATGCCGGAATCGGCTGGCCAGGTGCGCCAGCTGGACGGGATCGCAGTCGCAGAGCCCTCGGGCCGCAAGCCGCCCTGGCTGTTCCTCGCCATGGTCGTGCTTCCAGCGCTCGTCGTCGGCGTCTATTTCGGGTTCTTTGCCGCCAACCGCTACACCTCCGAGGCGACCTACATCATCAGCAAGGGTGGAGCGGCCCTTGCCGGCGGCTCGTCGATCCCCGGCCTCGCCCGGTCGGATCAGTCGAGCGAGGCGATCATCGTCTATTTCCAGTCCCGCGATGCGGCGGAGCATCTGGCCAAGGACGTCGATCTCGAGGCCAAGCTGATGCACCCCTCGGCGGACCTCCTCAGCGCCTATCCGGGGATCTTCTACGACGAGACGCGCGAAGGCCTCTACGAGGCCCTGCGCGATTCCGTCGAGGTCACGATCAATCCCGATACCGGCATCTCGAACCTTTCGGTTACCGCCTTCACGCCCGAGGACGCCCGGGAACTCGTGAACGCGCTGCTCAAGGAGGCCGAGGCGCTGATCAACCGGATGAACGAGCGGGCCACGAGGGATGCGATCGCGTTCGCGGAAAACGTCGTGACCGAAAGCGAGGACCGCGTCCGCGAGATCCAGAAGCGGATGACGGCGTTTCGCAACTCGGAGAGCATCCTCGATCCGAACGTCCAGTCGTCGAGCCAGATCGAGCTGATGACGAGTCTTTCCCAGCAGCTCACCACGATCGATACCGAGATTGCCCAGCTCCGGGCGTCCGCGCCGAAGAACCCGCGGCTGGCGAGTCTGAGCGAACAGCGCAACGCGGTGGCGGCGCAGGTCGACAAGATCCGCCTGGAGCTCGCCGGCTCCGACACCTCGCTCGCCCCCAAGCTGTCGGCCTACGAAAATCTCTCGCTCGAACGCGATCTCGCGATCCAGGCCCTCACCCATGCCTATACCTCCCTCGAGGAGGCCCGGCAGGAGGCTTTCGTCAACCGCCTGTATCTGCAGACCATCAGCGTTCCGAACCTGCCGGATCGGCCGTCCTTCCCGGAGCCGCTCTACTGGACGGCTCTGGTTGCGGTGATCGGCTACGCCCTCTATCGGATCACCCGGACCGGCATCCGGGAAGCGATGGAACATTCCGCATGAGCACCGGGCTGACACGGCAGGCCGAAGGCGACGCGGTCCGCGGGGCCGTCGACAAACCTGCAGCCGGCACCGTCGGCGCCGCAGCTTCGAAGAAGCGCACCCGCTCTCTCGAAGGTGAGCGCGTCGTCGCCTCCGCTGCCGTTGCGAGAACCGCCGGCGAGGACTCGGTCATCATCCACGACCTGATCAAGTCCTATGAAGGTGAAGCGGGCAAGGTCCGCGTCCTCGACGGCATCAGCTTCGACATCGGCCCTGGCGAGAAGATCGCCGTCCTCGGCAAGAACGGAGCCGGGAAGTCAACGCTCGTCAAGCTGATCGGCGGCGTCGAGCAGCCGGACAGCGGCTTCGTCCATCGGGGCATGTCCATGTCCTGGCCGCTCTCCTTCGGCGGCGGCGGCGTCCATGCCGCGATGAGCGGCCTCGACAACATCCGCTTCATCGCCCGTGTCTACAATCGGCCGGTCGGCGACATGATCGACTTCGTCGAAGATTTCGCCGAACTCGGGAAATACATCCGCTATCCGGTCAAGACCTACTCCGCCGGCATGAAGATGCGGCTGAGTTTCGCCCTGACCATGGCCGTCGACTTCGACTGTTATCTCATCGACGAGGTCATGGGCGTTGGCGATGCGAGGTTCCAGAAGAAATGCCGCGAGGCCCTGTTCGGCCGGCGCGGCCATTGCTCGATGATCCTCGTCAGTCATCATCGCCAGACCATCCTCGAATACTGCTCCAAGGCCCTCGTCTTGAAGCGCGGCCGCGGTCGCCTCTTCGAGGACCTCGAATTCGCCCTCGACCTCACCGCCACGCTCTGAGGCCAAACCTGCCGCCTGCCACCGCCCGGATGGCATGGCCGGCACGAGCCGTGCGCGGTCTTCTCCTGCCGAAACGCGCGCCACCAGGGCGGCCCCAACCGCGAGAGTATCGCCCATGCCGGTCTTTCTCGATCTCACCCGGATCTCGTCCCGCCTTCTGAGAGGCGCGCCGACGGGCATTGATCGGGTCGAATACGCCTATGCCGAGGAACTGGTCGCCAAGCAGAGATACGGCCCCGTCGTCCCGGTGATCACGACGCCGCTGGCGACCGGCGCGATACCGACGGACACCATGCGGGCGCATCTCGCCAGGATCGAGGCCGGCTGGCTGCGCGACCGCGCCAGCGCCGCCGACGACCCGTTCTACATGGAACTGAAGGACGCGATCGACCGGCCCGCCGATCCGCGCCAGAGCGGCGCCCGCCGGCTGAAACGCCAGAGCCGGCGGCAGGTGGCCGCCAAGAGCCTGCAGTTCCCCTTTCGCCAGATCGCCGGGGCGCCGCGCCTGATGCGCCGCAGCCTTGCCGAGACGCGGGGCGCGGACCGGTGCTATTTCCACGGCTCCCACACCCAGCTCGACAAGCCCGCTCGCTTCGCCTGGCTCGCCGCCAACGCCATGCCCTCGGTCTTTCTCATCCACGATGCCATTCCGGTCGACTATCCCGAATTCTGCTCGCCCGGCTCGGCGGCTCGCCACCATGCGCGCCTTCAGACCGTTTCGACGCGCGCCAGCCTCCTCATCGTCAACTCCAGCGCCACCGAAATCGCGGTCACCCGCTACATGCAGGCGCAGGCCTGGCGCGTTCCACCGATCACGGTGGTGCATCTCGGTGTCGACCGATGGTTCATCGGCAACGGAACGCCTGAACCGGCGGCGCCCGAGCGGCCCTATTTCGTCTGCGTCGGAACGATCGAGCCGCGCAAGAACCTGAATTTCCTGTTCAATGTCTGGCGCGGCGTCGTCGAGGCACTCGGCCCCGCGGCCCCGAAGCTCGTCCTGGTAGGGCGTCGGGGGTGGGAGAACGAGAACATCGTCGACATCCTCGAGCGATCGACCGAACTCGGCCCGCATCTCGTCGAAGTGGCGGATCTGTCGGACCTGGGACTTTCGGCGCTTCTGAAAGGGGCGCGGGCGCTTCTCGCGCCGTCTCTCGTCGAAGGCTTCAGCCTGCCCGTCGCCGAGGCTCTCGCTCTTGCCACACCGGCGATCGCCTCCGACATCGTCGTGCACCGCGAGATCGCCGACGGACGCGCCCTGCTGATCGACCCCATCGACGGCCTCGCCTGGGTCAAGGCCATCGTCGCGATGACGGCCAAGGACAGTCCGCTCCGCTCGCAATGGGCAGACCGGGCAAGGGGTTACGAGCCGATGCGGTGGGACGCCCATGTCGAGCGGGCGATGGCGGCGATCGCCGGCCTGTCCGGCCAAGACCGGTGATCGCCGGCCGGTAACCGCTGCGGGAGGCGGCCGCACAGCCCGCCCGTGTTGAACCGCAACGCTCGGCCCCACAGGGTTGGCGCGTCCTCAGGCCGCGACGTTCGCCACGGCGTGACGCATCGCCCGAGCCATTGCCCTCAGGCTTCCGTCGCAGGCTGCAGGACCGGCGCCCCGATGCGGCGGAGCCGCATGGATTCGACCGAGAGCATCCCCTCGATCGCGCCCTCCATCGTCGCGATCTCGATACCGACGGCATGCTTCGTTTCCTCGACCTCGAAGGCGATGGTGACCGCCAGCCGGCCGCGCTTCGGCAGATCGATCTCCTGCTTGCCGCGGGGCCTGCGGGCCTCCTTCACCTCGATCTTCAGCCGGTTTCCCGACCCGTTCTCCTCGATACCGAAGACAATCTCCATCAACCATCTGCCCGCTGGCAGATGCAGGTTGGGCCCGCTGACGAGGGTGCGGGCCGGACCGACGAGGGGAAAGGGCGCCTGCACCACTTCCTGGGTGTCGAGAAGCGACAGCGCCTCGACCGGCCAGGCGATCGTCTTCGTGCCGCCCGACGCGATGAGTTGGCCATAGGCTTCGTCGAGCCGTGCGACGATCGTCCTCTGCTCATGCGAAAGGCGTGACAGGACCGTCTCACTGGAAATCCGGCCGGGAAAGTTGGCCGACATTCCCTCTTCCACGGTCGTGCGCGACGTCAGGGAATCGACCGAGAGTGCCTTCGCGACCTTCTCGATCAGTTCCGGCTCGGGCTCAAGGCCGTAGAACAGAACCAGCGACTGGATCAGCGAAAGCAGCCGCGATTCCGGTGTCGGGCGTTCGTAGCGGACGACGCTCGCCACGTCCGACATCAGGACCTGGCTCGCGATGCTCAGCGTGGCAAGCCGCAGGGCGATCGGGAATTTGGTGTGCTCGTTCCGCATGCCGAAGCAGAAGATGTCCGTCAGCGAACTGTCGAAGATCACGAGCTTGGTCTGCGTGCGTCGCATCAGCTGCGCGACGCGCTCGTCTTGAAACAGCACCTGGACGACGAAGGCGTCTCCCTGACGGTTCTGGAACGCCTCGTAGAGGCTTTCCAGGGAGTGCGTCCGGGCGATGTCGACTTTCGCAAACTTCGCCTCGGCGATGGCGCGAACCGTGTTGAACCCGAAGAAGCCGAAGATCGCCGGCGCTCCGGATAGCAGAAACAGCATGGCGGAATGCCCTGTTGACAGACGGCGCTCGCGACGGCGACGGCACGGCGGCGCGACATCCGGGACCGGCGCCGAATCAAGCCGGATGCATCGCGCATCGCGGACGGGAGGTCAAACCCAAATGGTTTGCGCTGGACAGCCGCGAATGCGATATCGCTCTTCGACGTTCCCTGCGATCGGGTTCAGTGGATCGACGAGCATGATCCGAAGATGGAAGCCGGTTTCGAGCAGGACATGCCAGAACGAGCAATCGCAGCAGGGTCCCGGGCGGAGGCGGCTTCCACGTGCCTCAACGCCCGATCCCTGGCAGACATCGCCCGGATGATCGACAGTCCGGTTCCTCCTTCACACCGCATTCTCATCCAGCGTTCGGACATCCCATGACAGCACCGGTTTTGATCGAGGGCCGCAACCTCGCCCTGAGCCAAGGCACCGGCATCGCCTCCTATGCCCGCAATCTCGCCGACACGCTGCGAGGCATGGGCTACGAACTCGATCTCCTGTTCGATACGGAGTTCCGGCTGAGCCGCGATCGCCCGGAGTGGAACGAGCTGCAGCTCTACGACATGTCGAACCGCCAGGGTCCGCGCATCACCCGGTTGCGGCGCTATCGGCGCGCGTTCCGCTATCTCACGGTGCCGCCCATGGCGCTCGAGGCGCGGGAGGTCGCGGAAACCGATCTCGTCGCCGACCGCAGCGTCTTTCCGGGGCTCCACGGCTTCGGCAGGCGCATGGCGATCGAGATGCTGTTCCTGCGCGCCGACCAGCACCTCCTACGCTACGGCCGTCGTCTGACGGTGAAGCCGCTGCGCCAGCCGCGGCTGTTCCACGCGACGCATCCGGCCGCGATCGAGGTGAAGGACTGTCCCAACGTCTATACCGTGCACGACCTGGTGCCGCTCCGCCTGCCGCACATGACCCTCGACAATAAGCGGGCGTTCCACAAGACCCTGAGCGCCATCGCCGAAGGGGCCGACCGGATCGTCACCGTGTCGGAAAACTCCCGCCGCGACTTTCTCCACTATTTCGACGTTCCCGAGGACCGGGTCGTCAACACCTATCAGGCGGTGTCGCTGCCCGCCGAATATCTCCGACGCTCCGGCGAGGAGAAGGCGCGCGAGGTTGCGGCCTTCGGACTGACCCCGCAGAAATACTTCATCTTCGTCGGAGCGCTGGAGCCGAAGAAGAACCTCGAGCGGCTGATCGACGCCTATCTCGCCGCCGGCTCCGACCATCCCCTCGTCATCGTCGGCAAGTTCGGCTGGGGCTTCGAGCGGATCGTCGAGAAGCTGCAGCGGGTGCAGGAGCGCCCGCCGGTCGGGCTCGACGGAGGACCCTCCAAGCTCACCGAGCGGATCATCCACCTGTCCTATCTGCCGTTCACGCAGGTGCTCAGCCTGATCGAGAACGCCCGGGCGCTGCTGTTTCCGTCGCTATACGAAGGCTTCGGCCTGCCGGCGCTGGAGGCGATGCTGCTCGGAACGCCGGTGATCTCGGCCAATTCCAGCTCCCTTCCCGAAGTCGTCGGCGAGGCCGGACTGCTGGTCGATCCGTACGACCCGGTCTCCATCACGCGGGCCATCCGCACCATCGACCAGGATGGCGATCTGCGCGAGGAGCTGAAGAAGCGCGGGCCGGTCCAGGCATCCCTGTTCTCGCCGGAGCGCTTCACCGAGCGCATGACCGCGGTCTATGACGGGCTGCTCTGAGACGCGGCGATCGCGACCCCCTGGCCGCAGCCTCGACCGGAAAGGAAACGCCCCCTGCCGCGACGAGGTGCGAACCGGCTCGGTCAGCGGCCTCCTCGATGCCTTGCGCAGGAGCCGCAATCTTGCCGGAATGAGGTCGCAGTTGCGGGGAGAACGGTGGAGGGACCAGCACGTCACCAGGACAAGACGGTGGATTGCGAGAGCTGCCCGAAATCGAGGCCACTCGCCGTCGCCGTTCATCGTGATGGCCCCTCACGACGGACCATTTCGATGATCGTCCTTCTGCAGCGAGACGGCTCTGCGCGAGAGGTGCTGGCCATGACCTTCGGGTCAAATGCCCCAGTGGGGAGACTTCCGGGAAGCCGGTCGACGGGACTGCGTCTTGCGGCTGCCCCATTTGCCCTGCCGGGTCCACAGGCGTATGCAGACGGGGGTTCCGGACGACCGGTTCGAGGAGAGGCTGACGCGTGTCTGCGCTGACGACATTCGATGATCTGAAGGCGAAGATCCCGGGCCGCGGCAAAGCCCGGAAGGTCTCGTGGCGGCAGTCGTTCAGCCTCGGCCGGCTGATCTTCCTCGCGGTCGTCGTCATCCCCGTCTGCGTCGCGATCCTGTTCTACGGCTTCATCGCCTCGGACCGCTACGTGTCGGAAAGCCGCTTCCTCGTCCGCAGCGCCTCCACCCAGGACGTCAGCGGCCTGTCCTCGATCCTGCGGACCTTCGGCATCACCCGCGCCGACGACGACAGCTATGCGGTCCAGAGCTACATGCTGTCCCGGGATGCGCTGCACGATCTGATGAAGACCCTGCCGATGGAGACCTTTCTCAATCGCGACGGCGTCGACCCGATCTCGAGGTGCTACAAGTCCTGGTCGCAGCACAGCTTCGAAACGCTCTACGACTGCTATCTCGGCCACGTCGAAGCGATGCGGGAGGAGACCACCGGCATCAGCGTGCTGAACGTGCAGCTCTACACGCCGGAGGATTCCCGGGCGGTCGCCCAAGAGTTGCTGAGGCTGGGCGAGCAACTGGCCAACCGCATGAACCAGCGGGCCGAGAACGACGCGGTCGCCAATGCCAACGAATTTCTCACCCAGGCGGAGGCCCGCCTCCTCGAGGCCAACGAGAAGTTGACGACGTTCCGCAACCAGCAGAGATTTCTCGACATCCAGGGCGAGGCAGGCCCGACGGCGAGCGTCATTGCCGGACTGACCGGGGAACTGGCGCGCACCCGAGCGGAGATCGAACAGCAGACGCGGGTCTCGCCCAACAATCCCGGCCTCGCCTCGCTGAAGACCAAGGCGCTGGTCCTGGAGGACCAGATCGAGACGGAAAGCGCCAAGCTGACAGGGACGGACGGCTCTCTGTCCAACCAGATTTCCGACTTCGAGAACCTCACTTTGCGCAAGGAGATCGCCAATCAGGCGGTGTCCGTGGCATCGCGGGCGATCGACCAGGCCCGGCTCGAGGCCAAGCGCCAGCGGATCTATCTGGAAACCATCGTCAAGCCGAACCTTGCCGACGAATCCACGGAGCCGGACCGGCTTCGCATGATCATCACCGTCATCGTCCTGTCGCTGATGCTCTTCGTCGTCGTCTGGATGCTGATGATCGGCGGCCGGGAACACCTCAACCACAACGAATCCTGAGCGGCGGCATGCCCGTCCGCGACGGGCAAGCCAACGGCCGAGGCGGCGCGTGCCGGCAGCAACGAGCGCCATGGCAGGATCTTCGCATCTTGCCCATGGGCAGGCAGAATTGGTGCCTGCCTGGCCCGCCCGTTCGGCTGCCCCTTCTACCGCCGGTGCGGGCCGCCGGCCCGGCAGACCGGGTCTGGCCCTGGTCCCGGCCGCATGCGGGCAGACGGCGTGTGGCACGGCAGCGACAGTCTCGACAAACGAATCCCGCGTCACCACAGACCCGCCAGGCCGACGGCCGTGCTGGAGGCGTGCAGCCCCCCTGATCGACGTGCCGCGGCAGGGCTTGCCGGGGGCAGCGCCCCGGGCTGCCGCGGCCTCGTGCCGCCCTGTGTCGCCCCGTGTGGCGCTTGTCAGCGAACCGAACGAGCCGTGTGTCGGAGCCCGCGCGCCAATCCAGCCGCTGGCCAGCGGCTTGAAGTCGAACATTCCGAAGAGATCCGCCGGACTGCGCGTGCCGCCGTGTGATCGCCCGCCCGGCCCGTGCCGCGCAAGGCGTCGATCGGCTCTTGCCGACCGCTCAGGGAACTGTCGACGCACCTTCGCAAACGACGAGACCGGCGCCTGCAAGATGCCGGCGCCGGTCTCGAAAGTCTTCAGTGCTGAGGGATCAGCCGGGTTGCATCAGCGCTGGGCGAGACGCTCGGCGCCCTGCTTGACGACGACCGTGGCGCCCATCGGAACCCGGTTGTAGAGATCGACGATGTCCTGGTTCATCAGGCGGATGCAGCCGGACGATGCGGCCGTGCCGATGGTCCACCACTCCGGCGTGCCATGCAGGCGGAACAGCGTGTCCTTGCCGTTCTGGTAGAGATAGAGCGCCCGCGCCCCGAGCGGATTGGTCAGTCCCGGCTCCATGCCCTCGCGATAGGGCTCGAGCTCCGGCTTGCGGTCGATCATTTCCTGCGGCGGAAACCACTTGGGCCAATGCTGCTTGTCGCGGATCTCCGCATCGCCGGCCCAGGAGAAGCCGCTGCGGCCGACGCCGATGCCGTAGCGCATCGCCATGCCGTTGCCCTCGATGACGTAGAGAAAGCGGCTGGGCGTGTCGACCACGACGGTGCCCGGCTCGTACTGGGATCCTTCCGGGTAGGAAACCTGCTGGCGCAGGAACTGCGGATCGATCTTCTTGGTGGGGATCGCCGGCAGCTTGAAGCCGTCGTCGACCATCTCGCCGTAGCCCAGTTCGCCGACGGCAGCGACGCTGCCGCCGCTCATCAGCCCGTCCGGGCCCGCATAGGCGGCAACCTGGGTGGCCGCCGGCTGCAGGCTGGCGCGGCGCGGATTGTCGGCGCAGCCCGCCAGCAGCATCGAGGCGATCGCTGTGCCGATGGCGAGGAATGTCTTGATCGTCATGACGGGTGCCAATGCGGTTGAGAATTGTCTGGGCGGCGGATTGTCTGGCGGCGAATTGTCTGGGATGCGGTCTGGCTCGTTCTGCCGAGCTTGCGGGGACCCTATCGTTCGATAGGCCTCCTCGAGCAATCGGGCAATGTCCGCATCTGAGCCCGTCGTGGTTAAGAAAGGGTTTGTTGCGGTGCCGTCACAGTTGACCTGTGGCGGCGGCGCGACATCTGCATGACCGACCGGGATCGCAGCAGACCCATGAGGTTCAGACCATGAACATCGGAGAGGCTTCGCGCCTGTCGGGCTTGCCGCCGAAGACGATCCGCTATTACGAGGAAGTCGGGCTGATCAAGCCGATGCGGGCCAATAACGGCTATCGCGACTATCGCGATCGGGACGTCCACGTCCTGCGCTTCCTGCAGCGCTCGCGCTCGCTCGGCTTCTCGATCGCGGAGGCGCGCAAGCTCCTGTCGCTCTATGGCGATGAGAACCGGCATCGCGAGGATGTCCGCCGGCTGGTCACTTCCCGGATCGCCGAGATCGACCACAAGATCGCCGAGCTGAATTCCCTGAAGCGGGCGCTCGACGCCCTCACCGACGAGTGCCAGCGCGGCGAAGGCCCCGACTGTCCGATCCTGGAAGAGATCGCCGGCGCGCGGGTGGAGTGACGGAACCCGCCGCAGCCCCCGCAGACGTCGCGTCGGGGCCGGAATAGGGACGGCTGTTCTTCATAAGCCTAGGACATTATCGCGATTCGTTTGCGTTTTGTTTTCCTGCGGGATAATCCACGATCCATGCCTCTCGTCTCGCCCTTCGCCCCCGACCCGCTGGTCGACGGCCGCCAGTCCGACCGGGCCATGATGGTGCGCCGGGGCGTGCAGCGGCTGATGCAGAACCTCAACGTCGCGATGCTTCCGGAAATGCCGCTGGATTCCGGCCGCCGGGCCGACCTGGTCTGCCTGTCGGACAAGGGCGAGATCGCCATCGTCGAGATCAAGACCTCGATCCAGGATTTTCGCGTCGACCGGAAATGGCCGATCTACCGGCTGCATTGCGACCGGCTGTATTTCGCCACCCATCCCGGCGTTCCGGCGGAGATCTTCCCTGAGGAGTGCGGGCTGATCCTGACCGACGGATACGATGCGGAGGTCCTGCGCGAGGCGCCGCTGGAGCGGCTGGCGCCCGCCACCCGCAAGGCAATGACGCTGAGATTCGCGCGGCTGTCCGCCAACCGGCTCCTGCAGGCCGAATGGGCGGCGAATTCCGCCCCGATGGAATAGGTCGCCGCCGCCTTGCGAGGCGGAGGCGATCGGAAGCAAGCCCGAGAACGCGCCGGCCACGAAGCCCGGGCCGGCGCCTCCCGCCGATGGGCTCAGCTGCGCAGCGTCGCACCCGTCGCCTTGGCGACGCCTGCCACGATCCTCGCCGACACCGCCTCCAGTTCCTCTTCCGTGAGGGTGCGCTCGGCCGGCGCCAGCGTCACCTCGATGGCGACGGACTTCTTCGCCTCCCCGAGCGCCGCGCCGGCAAAGACGTCGAACACCCGGACCTCCTTGACCAGCGCCTTGTCGGCTCCCTCGGCGGCGCGCACGATGCGGCCGGCCTCGACCGTCGCGTCGACGACGAAGGCGAAGTCGCGCCGGACCGGCTGGAAGGGCGACAGCGCCAGAACCGGCTTGGTGCGCGTCGGCCGCTTCTTCGGCTCCGGCACCTTGTCGAGGAACACCTCGAAGCCGCACAGCGGACCGGAGACGCCGAGCGTCTTCAGGACCTTGGGATGGAACTCGCCGAACTCGGCGATGACGACCTTGGGCCCGAGCTTGATGCGGCCCGAGCGGCCCGGATGATACCAGTCGCTCGCCGGCGCCTCGATCGTCAGCTTGTCGGCCGGAAAGCCCGCCGCCTCCAGCACCGCGAAGGCATCGGCCTTGGCGTCGAAGACCGAGACCGCCGGGGCGTTGCCCGACCAGAAGCGGCCCGGACCGTCCGCCCCGGCGGTGCCCCGGCGAATGCCGCCGGCGACCCGCTTCTGCCCGTCCGGCGTGTCGGAGTGATAGACCCCCGCCACCTCGAACAGCGCCGTGTCGCCATAGCCCCGCGCGGCATTGCGGCCGGCCGCCGCCAAGAGCCCCGGCAGCAGCGAGGGACGCATGTCGGAGAGATCGGCGGAAATCGGATTGGCGAGCTTCAGCGCCGCATCGCCGCCGCCGAAGGCCTTCGCCTCGGTCTCCGAGACGAAGCTGTAGGAGACGCATTCGACCATGCCCCTCGCCGCCAGGGCCCGGCGCGCCGCCCGGTCGCGGGCCTGGATCGTCGTCAGGATGCGGCCGTTGACGGAAGCGTGGGAGGCGAGCGGCGCCGGCTTGATCTCGTCGACGCCGTGAAGCCGCATGACCTCCTCCACGAGGTCGGCCTTGCCGTCCACGTCCGGCCGCCAGCTCGGCACGGTGCAGACCAGCGCCTCGCCCTCCCGGCGCGGCGCAAAGCCGAGGACGGCGAGGATACGCTCCTGCTCCTGCGGGCCGACGGAGAGGCCGGTCAGCCGCTCGAACTCGCCGAGCGGCAGGACGACTTGCTTCGGCTCATGGGGCTGCACGCCCGCCACGACACGCCTGGAGGCCGTGCCGCCGCAAAGGTCGAGCACCATCTGCGTCGCGAGGTCGAGACCCGGCTCCATGAAGGCGGGGTCGACGCCGCGCTCGAAGCGGTAGCGCGCATCGGTGATGATGCCGAGCGCCCGGCCGGTCCGGGCGATGTCGAGCGGCTCCCACAGCGCCGATTCGATCAGCACCTCGGTGGTCGTCTCGTCGCAGCCCGAATGCTCGCCGCCCATGACGCCGGCGATGGATTCGACGCCCCTGTCGTCGGCGATCACGCAGGTGCCGGCCGGCATCACGTAGTCGCGCTGGTCGAGGGCGAGGATCGTCTCGCCCCCGGCGGCATCGCCCACCGTCAGCCCGCCGGCGACCTTCTTGGCGTCGAAGACGTGGAGCGGCCGGCCGCGATCGAAGGTGATGTAGTTGGTGACGTCGACGAGGGCGTTGATCGGGCGAAGGCCGATCGCCTTCAGCCGCTTCTGCAGCCATTCCGGCGAGGCGCCGTTGGTCACGCCCGAGACACGGCGCAGCGCGAAGCCGAGGCAGGTCGCGCTTCTCACCTCCAGCGCGACGCCCACCTCGCCCTCGCCCTCGATGCGGGGCACCTCAGGCGTCTTCAGCGTCCCCAGCCCCGAGGCGGCGAGGTCGCGGGCGATGCCGTAGACGCCGGTCGCCTCGGGATGGTTCGGCGTCAGGTTGATCTCGATCACCGGATCGATCAGCCCGGCATAGTCGGCATAGCGCGTTCCGACCGGCGCGTCGGCCGGCAGGTTGATGATCCCGTCATGCTCCTCGGAGAGTTCCAGCTCACGCTCGGAGCACATCATCCCGAAGGATTCGACGCCGCGGATCTTGCCGACGCTCAGCGTCGTGTCGATGCCGGGCACATAGGTGCCGGGCAGGGCCAGCACGCCGACGAGGCCTTCGCGGGCGTTCGGCGCGCCGCAGACGATCTGCAAGGGCTTGCCGTCGTTGACCTCAGGCCCCGCATCCACCGACAGGAGCCGCAGCCGGTCGGCATCCGGATGCTGGGTGGCCGACAGGACCCTCGCGATGCGGAACGGGGCGAACACCGCCCGGTCGTCGACGGATTCGACCTCGAGGCCGATCATCGTCAGCCGCTCGCAGATCTCGGACAGGCTCGCCTCGGTCTCGAGATGATCCTTCAGCCAGGAGAGTGTGAATTTCATGGGATCAAAGCTTCATTGGGTTCGGAACAGTCGGGGCGGATGGCTGGTCGGGAAGGAACGGCGAAGGCGCGCCTAGGGATCGGATCGTCCGGTCTGTGCGGCCTTGCCTCGCACCGGCTTTCCGGCCCGCACGAAGCGATAGGTGAACAGCGCGACGACCGCGAAGACGACATAGAGGAACAGGAGCGAGGTCGTCGGCAAGGACGAGCCGAAGACGATCTTCTCGGCGACGAGCGGCACCACCACCCCGGTGAAGAAGGAGGCGATCGCCGCGCCCGTCGGCGGCAGCATGCGATAATAGACCGCGAACAGGCCGACGGCGACGAGGACGATGATCCACCGGCCGACCGAGGCGACCATGCCGCTCACCGACGTGTCGAAGAGCAGCCAGGCGAGGATGTCGACGACGAAGAGGCCGACCACCGCCCCGGCGAGAACCGCGATGATGTCGAGGACGATGAGACGGGCGGGCATTGCTGTGATCCGTTCGAAATTCAAAAGGGTCGGTGATCGGCGAGTTTCGTCGCGCGGTTCCTCGGCACGCTGGTCTTCTCGTGCTCCGGAAGATCGACCGCGATGCAGGTAAACGGCAATCTTTCCGAAACATAGGCCTGCTCCTTCGGCTCGTAGCGCCCGGGCCGATCCATCGCGCCGAGATTGAAGAAGATCTGGCCGGGAAGCCTGTCGTCCTGATAGGCGATCGGCGCCCCGCAGGTCTCGCAGAACGTCCGCGACACCGGCTCCTCGCCATAGCGCCTGCCCTGCCCGCCTTCGAAACCGACATCGGCGCGCGAGAACCCGACAAAGGCGAGGAACGGCGCGCCCGAAGACCTGCGGCAGTCCTCGCAGTGGCAGATCGCCGTGTAGATAGGATCGGCGGACGCGGCAAAGCGCACCGCGCCGCAGCGGCAGCCGCCCGTGTGGAGGGAGGTGGGTGGGTCGGTCAACGAGCCGTCTCGATCGTCTTCTGGAGTTCGCGAGATGCCATCGCCGTCAATCCTTGCGCGTGCGGAACAGGAGGCAGACCGCGAGCTTGCGCCGGTCGTCGTCGGTCAGCGCGCGGAGCTCCTGGACGATCTGGGAGGCTTGCAGGACCAGATCGAGGACTTGGGAATGCGGGAACAGCAGCGGATCGGCCGGCAGATAGTCGGCGCGAACCCGCTCGCTCTGCAGGTGGGCGATCAGACCTCCGATCGGACGAAGCCTTGGGTTATCTTTCAAGGGGGCCTGGATGAAGGCGTTCTTCAGCGGGCCATGGTCCAGGGAGCGGTAGATGCGCACATAGTCTTCCGCTTCGTTCGAAACACCGGGCAACAAGCAGCCGGTGGCCAAATCCGACAAGGCATGGAAAACGGCATAATAGGCCGTGCTGACCGCCCGGCGGCCGCAGGACGGGTTTCGGCTCGCCTCGCCCGCCAACATCGCCGCCGCATCGAGCAGTTCATCGACCATCAGCTTGGCTCACTGACATTGGTCCAGCGTCTGCAGCCGGGTCCGTGTCAGGCCGTCGATAGGACAGGAATGCGAACCGTTCGTCGCCCCGATCGAGCAGCGCTTCTCGAATAGCGCCGACCACGTCGACCATCGCCCGGCCGGAGACCTGCCTCTCGACGTTCACCGACATCCGCAGGACGATAGCGCCATCGAAATCCTCCTCCGAACTCACGCTGACGCCACCGTAGCCGAAGGGCTGCAGATACTTGCGAAGGATCGGCTCGGCGATTCGCCGAGCCTCGTCTTCACTCAACACGGTCATCATGGCCATCGGCTGCCTCCTTCCTGCTGTCGCTCAGGCCAGGCGACAGCAATCTCTCACGAACTCAGCCCCCCGAACAGCGTCGGCATGTCGAGCGGGCGGAAGCCATAGTGCGCCAGCCAGCGCACGTCGGCGTCGAAGAAGGCCCGGAGATCCGGCATGCCGTATTTCAGCATGGCGATGCGGTCGATGCCCATGCCCCAGGCAAAGCCCTGATAGACGTCCGGGTCGAGGCCGCCGGCGCGCAGGACGTTCGGATGGACCATGCCGCAGCCGAGGATCTCCATCCAGTCCGACCCCTCGCCGAAGCGCACCTCGCCGGGCCTCGAGCGATCGCACTGGATGTCGACCTCCATCGACGGCTCGGTGAAGGGGAAGAAGGACGGGCGGAAGCGCATGTTGAGCTGCGGCACCTCGAAGAACGCCTTGCAGAACTCCTCCAGCACCCACTTCATGTTGGCGATGTTCGACGTCGTGTCGACCACCAGCCCCTCCACCTGATGGAACATCGGCGTGTGGGTGGCATCGGAATCCTGCCGGTAGGTCTTGCCCGGGATGACGATGCGGATCGGCGGCTTCTGCGCCTCCATGGTGCGGATCTGCACCGGCGAGGTGTGGGTGCGCAGCACCTTGCGCTGCCCGGTCTCGTCGGGAGCCAGGAAAAACGTGTCGTGCATCTCGCGGGCGGGATGGCCCTCGGGAAAGTTCAGTGCCGTGAAGTTGTAGTAGTCGGTCTCGATGTCCGGCCCCTCGGCGATGGAAAAGCCCATGTCGGCGAAGATCGCGGTGATCTCGTCGATCACCTGGGAGATCGGATGGATGCGCCCCCGCGAGGCCGCGCCCTGGCGCACGGGGAGCGTCACGTCGAGGCGCTCGGCGGCGAGCCGCGCGACGATCGCCGCTTCCCCCAGCACCTCGCGCCGCGCCGCGATCGCGTCCTGCACACGGTCGCGCAGGCCGTTGAGGCGCGGGCCGGCCTCCTTGCGCTCCTCCGGGCTCATCTTGCCGAGCCCCTTCATCATCTCGGAAATGCGGCCCTTCTTGCCGAGTTCGGCAATGCGGATCGTCTCGAGCGCGGCCTCGTCTTCTGCCGCATCGATCTTCTGGATCAGCTCGGTCTCAAGCGTTTCGCTCACGCGTCACTCCACGATTGGTCATGCCGGCGGGGCGGCCTTCCGGCGCCTCGTTAGCGCAAGGGGCAGCATGATGGAAGCTTGTCGGCACGCCATCGCGGCCCGGCGGCGCGCCTCCCGGCCATCACGCGCTCGCCTGGCCCCATCATTCTGACATGATCGATAACCTATCTCTGCCCAGCCTGGCGCAGGATCGAATGCCGGGCGGCTGCCGCACGGCACCTCTCACGATCGCCGTCGGCATTCCGTCGACATGACCCTGCAGATGCGTAGCTGACGTGATCGAACATCTCTCGGACCCTGCAAGACTGCCACCCTCCGGACCGGGAGATGGTGGAGGGCCGAACGGGCCACGCATCTCGGCCATCCTGACGGGCCTCGTCGGCGACACCTCGCGCGAGCGCATCGCCATCAGCGATCTCCTCAAGGCGACCGGCGAGCGCGCCTTCGGCGCCCTCCTCTTCCTGTTCGCCCTGCCGAACCTCCTGCCGGCGCCGCCCGGCACGTCGACCGTCCTCGCCGTGCCGCTGATCTTCCTCGCCGCCCAGCTGAGCTTCGGCTTCAAGCCGTGGCTGCCGGGCATGATCGCCAGACGGTCCCTGCGTCGCAGCGACCTGTCGGCCGTCGTCGAGCGCTCGGCGCCGTGGATCGCGCGCGCCGAGCGAATCCTGGCGCCGCGCCTCGGCTTTCTCGTCCAGCCGACTGCCGAGAGGATCGTCGGGCTGATCTGTCTCGCCTTGTCGCTGATCCTGATCCTGCCGATCCCCCTCGGCAACTTCCTTCCGGCGCTGGCGATCTGCATGTTCGCCTTCGGCATCCTCGAGCGCGACGGATTGTGGATCATCGCCGGCCTGGCGATGCTCGCGATCTGCGTCGGTGTCGTCGGCGGCGTGGTGATCGCCGTCGTCAAATACGGCCTCGTCCTCGCCCAGGATCTGTGGGCGTGGATCGAACCGATGGTCGCGGGGATCGGGTGAGGCAGGCCGAGGGCATGAAAAAACCCGCGGGCTTGAAAGCCGCGGGTTCGCTCGTTTCGTCCGTCGATCGGAAGGTGGCGCTCAGGCCGCCCGCTTCTCGCCGACCGCCCGCTCGTAGGCGTTCGGGAACTCGCTCTCCTTCAGATAGGCGAGTGCGGCCTTGGCCTGCTCGCAGAGAGCGGTGAAGGCTTCCGGCTCGTGGATCGCGATGTCCGACAGAACCTTGCGGTCGACCTCGATGCCGGCCTTGGCGAGGCCGTCGATGAAGCGGCCATAGGTCAGGCCGTGCTCGCGGACCGCGGCGTTGATGCGCTGGATCCACAGGGCGCGGAAGTTCCGCTTGCGGACCTTGCGGTCGCGGGTCGCATACTGCTTCGACCGGTCGACGGCGGCCTTGGCGGTGCGGATGGTGTTCTTGCGGCGGCCGTAGAAACCCTTGGCCTGCTTGAGAACCTTTTTGTGCTTGGCGTGGGACGTGACGCCCCGCTTGACGCGTGCCATGATCTAAACTCCTGAAATCTCTAAAATGCCGGGTGACGCGCCGCTCAGCGGGCGTAAGGCATGTAGGTCTTGACGATCCGCTCGTCGGGCTTCGACAGGATCATCGTGCCGCGCGCGTTGCGAATGAAGTCGTTGGAGCGTTTGATCATGCCGTGGCGCTTGCCGGCGGCACCCGCCTTGACGTGGCCGTTGGCGGTCATGCGGAAGCGCTTCTTGGCGCTCGCCTTGGTCTTCATCTTGGGCATTTTGCTCTCCTGATTAAGAGGATCGCGACGTCGGCCGGACCGTCTCGCGGCGGCCTGATGACTTGCCTTCGGGGAAGGAAGTGTCGCGAACAGCATTAGGAGCCGCCACGGCATGCCCTGCCGGCCGGCTCTCGTCTGAACGCGGGTCTCATACGCGAGAGGCGGGGAATGCGCAAGAGTGATCGCAGGCCGAGCGGGCGGGCCGATCTCCGCCGGGCACGGCACGGGCCGCTGCTTGATCGCCGCCCCGCCCTCCGCCATAAGGCCCGGCAACATCATTCATGTTTTCCCCCGGAGCCGCCCCATGAGCGCATTTTCCCCCCGCGTCTTTTCCGGCGTGCAACCCACCGGAAACCTGCATCTCGGCAACTATCTCGGCGCCATCCGCAAGTTCGTCGCCCTGCAGGAGAGCCAGGACTGCATCTATTGCGTCGTCGATCTCCATTCGATCACGGCGCAACTCGTCCATGAGGATCTGAAAGGCCAGATCCGCTCGATCACAGCGGCGTTCCTCGCCGCCGGCATCGACCCCGAGCGCCACATCGTCTTCAACCAGAGCCGCGTCTGCGGCCATGCGGAACTCGCCTGGATCTTCAACTGCGTCGCCCGCATCGGCTGGATGAACCGGATGACCCAGTTCAAGGACAAGGCCGGCAAGGATCGCGAGAACGCCTCCCTCGGCCTCCTCGCCTATCCGAGCCTGATGGCCGCCGACATCCTGCTCTACCGCGCGACGCACGTTCCCGTCGGCGAGGACCAGAAGCAGCATCTGGAACTGACCCGCGACATCGCCGCGAAGTTCAACAACGACTTTTCCGACCGGATCGCCGCCGCCGGCCTCGGCACCGACATATCGATGGGCGAGGAGGTGGTCAGCGGCTATTTCCCGCTGACCGAGCCGATGATCGAGGGACCGGCCACCCGGATCATGAGCCTCAAGGACGGCTCCAAGAAGATGTCGAAGTCCGACCCGTCGGACCTCTCGCGCATCAACCTCACCGACGACGCCGAGCAGATCGCCCGCAAGATCAGGAAGGCCAAGACCGATCCGGACGCCCTTCCCTCGGAGGTCGCCGGGCTTGCCGGCCGGGCGGAGGCCGACAATCTCGTCGGCATCTATGCGGCCCTTGCCGAGCGCAGCAAGGCCGAGGTGCTGGCCGAATTCGGCGGCAGGCAGTTTTCCGAGTTCAAGCCGGTGCTCGCCGAGCTTGCTGTGGAAAAACTCGCCCCGATCAACGCCGAGATGCGCCGGCTGACCGACGATCCCGGCCATATCGACGCGGTCCTGAAGGATGGCGGCGAGCGGGCCGGCGCGATCGCCGAGAAGACCATGGCCGACGTCAAGGAGATCGTCGGATTCCTGCAGTGACGAGGCGACGTCGCGGCGAGGCCGTGGCGGGCCTCGCCATTCGACGTTATGGTGGTCCTGAAGGTCCACCGGGAGTGCGACGATGGCCGCGGAAAAGCTGACGATCACCCTCGAAGGTTCGGCGGCGAAGAGGTTGCGCGCGCTGTGCGAAGCCTCGGGGCATCCGCCGGAGGTCTATCTGGCGGTGATGCTCGAGGATCATTTCGATGCCGAGATAGCGGAAATCCGCGAGTTGCAGGAGCGAGTCGCAAGTGTCGAGGCCGGTGGGGGCGTTCCCCATGAAGAGGTCATGCGGCAAATGCGCGAGATGCTCGCTTCCATCAGCGAACGTCGGCGTGCTTGAGAAGGATCATATGGGCCCCTGCCGCCCAAGCTGACTTCCGCCAGGCCATGATGTATCTGAACGACCGGGATCCCGCAGGGGCCAGGCTGGTTTCCGAGAGAATCGGAGCGGCCGTGGAACTGCTGGCGCGACGGCCGATCGGACGACCGACCAAAATGTCGGGCGTGTTCGTCAAGCTGATCGCGCGCACGTCCTACGCCTTGACCTACAGCACCTCGGCCAGCGAACTCATGGTTCTGAGGCTCATCCATCAACGGCGGCGAAATGCGCCAGGCGGTCTGCCGGAAGAGGACGAAGGTCCGTGATCAGCCGCCCACCTTGCCGCCGGCCTCCACTCCAGCCATCTTAGCGCCCATGGTTTCAAAACGGATAGGCCGCGACGCGGGCGGCAAGCGCAAATTCCTGGCGATCATCGACGGCACCCCCGAATGCGGCCGGGCGGCCTCCTATGCCGCGCACCGGGCGAAGGCTTCGGGCGGCGGCGCGGTGCTTCTCTATGTCATCGAGCCCGGCGACTTCCAGCACTGGCTGGGCGTCGAGAAGCTGATGCGGGCCGAAGCCCAGGAGGAGGCGGAGAACGCCCTCGCCAAGGTCGCCGAGGACCTGCGCGAGATCGTCGGCATCGAGCCGGAGACGGTGATCCGCGAAGGCAAGATCATCGACGAGATCCATGCCCAGATCGAGGCCGACCGGGAGATCGCCATCCTCGTGCTCGCCGCCGGCGAGGCCGGCGAAGGGCCGGGGCCGCTGGTCTCCTCGGTCGCCGGCAAGGGCGCGGCCTTCCCGATCCCGGTGACCATCGTGCCGGCGTCCCTGACCGACGACGAGATCATCAGCCTCAGTTGACCGCCGCCCCCCTGGCCCTCACCCCAAGGGGTGGACCCGACGGCCTGGATGCCCGGGGGCGCCAGCGGGGAGCGAGGCTCCAAGGATGCGACGCGAAGCTCGGGACTGCTGACATTGCCGGCCACACTCCCCATCTGTTGCGGGACGGACCGGCAGACGATAGATTGGAATCATTCCAAAGCCGGATGCGACGAAGCCGGCGAAAGGCGAAGACGATGTTCATCCAGACCGAAGTCACCCCCAATCCCGCGACGCTCAAGTTCCTGCCCGGACGGGTCGTGGTCGAGATCGGTACCGAGGAGTTCTCCACGATGGAGGAGGCCGAGGCGCGCTCGCCGCTGGCGGCCAAGCTGATGGCGATCCCCGACGTGTCCGGCGTGTTCTTCGGCTACGACTTTGTCACGGTGACGAAGAGGGCCGCGGAGTGGCAGCATCTGAAGCCGGCGATCCTCGCCAGCCTGATGGAGCACTTCATGTCCGGCGAGCCGGTCATGGCGGGCGCCGGCGCGCCGGCGGCGAGCGGCGGCGAGGAGTTCTTCGAGGCCTCTGACGAGAAGACCGTCGCGACGATCAAGGAACTGCTGGAGACGCGCGTGCGCCCGGCCGTCGCCCAGGACGGCGGCGACATCACCTTCCGCGGCTTTAAGGACGGCACGGTCTATCTCAACATGCGCGGCGCCTGCGCCGGCTGCCCGTCCTCCACCGCGACGTTGAAGCACGGCATCCAGAATCTCCTGCGCCATTTCGTTCCCGAGGTGCAATCGGTCGAGGCCGTCGAGGCGGCCTGACGAGCCGCCTTCATGCCGCCACTGATCCTCGCTCTCGACACCGCCTTTTCCCGCTGCACGGCCGCCGTCTTCGATGCCGGCGGCGCGGGCGTACTCTTGGCTGCCGAAGAGCCGGAGATCGGCAAGGGCCATGCCGAGCGGCTTACGGGCGTCATCGACGACGCCCTGACTGAGGCCGGCGCGACCTATGGCGACCTTGCCCGCGTCGTCGTCACCACCGGCCCCGGCTCCTTCACCGGCATCCGGGTGGGCGTCGCGGCCGCCCGCGGGCTGGCGCTCGCCCTGGAGATTCCCGCCGTCGGGGTCTCGACCCTCGAGGCCATCGCCCGAAGCGCGTTGGCGAAGAGCATGTCGGGGGCGGATCGTCCCACTGACGACACTGCTCCCGTGCTGGCCGTGATCGACGCCCGGCGCGGCGAGATCTATGCCGCACTCTTTGCCGCGAGAGGCGACGTACTGGAAGATCCCGCCGCCCTGCAGCCGGATGCGCTCGACGGCTTTCTCGGTCAGGCGTGGTCCGCCGATCCCGGGATGCGGCTCCGCCTCGCCGGCTCCGGGGCAGAGATCGCCGCGACGGCGCTGTCCGGCCGCCGCTGCGCCATCGCCAGCGACACCGACCGGATCGACCCGGCGATCCTCGCCCGGCTCGGCGCCGCCGCACCCACCGGCGAGCCGCCCCGCCCGCTGTATCTCAGGGGTGCCGACGCCAAGCCCTCCTCCGCGCCGTCCCTGCGCCGGAAAATTGCGGAAAGCATTCCCTAATTCTCCCGGCGCTATCATAGTGTCCAAAGGAAGTAAGCCCGCCCCGCCAAATCGTTTTCGGCGAGGACCGGGATGCGTGACATGATCATGTGTCGATGGTTGCCACGGGCCGGCGTCGGGAGGAGCGCGTCATGTATTGGTTTCTGCCCTGGGTCTGGACCGCGGGCTGGCTCGAGACCTATCTCGGTCACGGTCAGCCGTTCATCGCGGAACTCGCCGACGACGACCTCGATGCGGCCGCCGAGCTGCACAGCGAGGCTTTCGACCAGCCATGGTCCGGCGACGAGCTCGGCACGCTTCTCGCCCAGCGCGGCAGCTTCGGCTTCGTCGCGCGCCTGCCCGGCCTGCCGCAGAGCCCGCCGCTCGGCTTCGTCCTCGCCCGCTCCGTCGAAGGCGAGGCCGAGATCCTGACCATCACGGTTGCCCGCCGCAATCGCCGGGCCGGCGTCGGCCGGATGCTGATGGACCAGGTGCTGCAGAAGCTCCATGCCGAGCGGGCCCATTCCCTGTTCCTCGAGGTGGACGAGGAGAATCAGGCCGCGCTCAGGCTTTACAAGCGACTGCGTTTCGAGGAAGTGGGGCGGCGCCCCGCCTATTATCAGCATCCGGACGGCAGGCGGACCAGCGCCCTCACCTTGAAGCGGAGCCTCTTCGCGGCCAGGTGAGCGCCACAGGCAGCTTCACAAGACCAGTCGACGTGATCGTGACCGAACGCCAATTCCCGAGCCCAGCCCCGAACGGGGCTGCATGATCGCTTCGGCGCGCGTCGCCTTCGTGGCGGTGGTCCTCGTTGCCATGACGCTCGTCCTCTGGCCACTGCAGGCGCTCGCAATGCGGCGCGGCTGGCCGCTGCAGCGCAAGCTGCCGCATCTGTGGCATTGCGTCGCCTGCCGCGTCGCCGGCCTGAGGGTGAGCGTCAAAGGCACCCCGGCCAGCGGCCGACCGCTGCTGATCGCCGCCAATCACCAGTCCTGGTCGGACATCATGGTGCTCGGCCGGGTGATGCCGCTCTCCTTCATCGCCAAGGCCGAGGTTCGGGACTGGCCCGCCTTCGGGCTTCTGGCACGTCTCCAGCGCACCGTCTTCGTCGAGCGCGAGGCGCGCCGGCGCACCGGCCACCAGGCTTCGGCGATCGCCGAGCGCCTGTCGGAAGGCGACGCGATGGTGCTGTTCGCGGAGGGCACGACGTCGGACGGCAACGAGGTGCTGCCGTTCCGCACCGCCCTGTTCGGCGCGGCACAGATGGCGCTTCGCGACTCGACCTCCGGTTCGGTGCTGGTCCAGCCGGTCGCCGTCGCCTACACCCATGCCAACGGCCTGCCCCTCGGCCGCTATCATCGCCCGCTCGCCGCGTGGCCGGGCGACGTCACCCTCGGGCCGCACCTCCTCGCGTTCCTGAAGGAAGGCGCGATCGACGCGACAGTCGCCTTCGGCGAGCCGATCCGCTTCACCGAAACGTCGGATCGCAAGGCGATGGCCCGCGCCGCGGAGGACAGCGTGCGCAAGCTCCTCGCCGAGGCGCTGGCCGTCCGGCCGTGACGTTTGGCGAAAGACGCTCTTCGACGCTTGCGCTCGGTCACGATGGCGTCGATATATGAGGTCAGGTCAAGTCCCGCGACGACCATCGCTATTGGGCAGGACGCGATCCTGGCGCCGGCGACACCGGGACGACAACGAAAGCCTGAACTGAAGGGCGCATGACGGATACCAGCCAAGCGACACTTTCGCCGACGAAACGAGCCGGTTCGCGCAAGGTCTTCATCAAGACATATGGCTGCCAGATGAACGTCTACGACAGCCAGCGCATGGGCGATGCGCTGGCGGATGGCGGATATGTGGCGACCGAAACCATGGAGGACGCCGATCTCGTCCTCCTCAACACCTGCCACATCCGCGAGAAGGCGGCCGAGAAGATCTATTCCGAGCTCGGCCGCATCCGCAAGCTGAAGGCCGAGCGTGCCGAGGCCGGCAAGGACATGCAGGTCGCCGTCGCCGGCTGCGTCGCCCAGGCGGAAGGCGCCGAGATCATCGCCCGGGCCCCGGTCGTCGATCTGGTCGTCGGCCCGCAGACCTATCACCGCCTGCCCCAGGCGCTCGCCCGAGTGGCGAAGGGCGAGCGGGTGATCGACACCGACTACGCGGTCGAGGACAAGTTCTCCCATCTGCCGCACTCCCAGCCGGCGCAGTTGCGGGCCCGCGGCGTCACCGCCTTTCTCACCGTCCAGGAGGGCTGCGACAAATTCTGCACCTTCTGCGTCGTCCCCTATACCCGCGGGGCGGAGGTCTCCCGTCCGCTCGCCCGGATCCTCGAGGAAGCCCGCCGGCTGGCCGAGGCAGGCGTGCGCGAGGTGACGTTGCTCGGCCAGAACGTCAACGCCTGGCACGGCGAGGACGCGGCGGGGCGGAGCATCGGCCTCGGCGCATTGCTCTACGCGCTCGCCGAGATCCCGGGGCTGACGCGGCTGCGCTACACCACCTCGCATCCCCGCGACATGGACGACGCGCTGATCGCCGCCCACCGCGACCTGCCGGCCGTCATGCCCTATCTGCACCTCCCCGTGCAGTCGGGTTCGGACGCGATCCTCAAGGCGATGAACCGCCGCCATACCGCCGACGACTATCTGAGGCTGGTCGACCGGATCCGCGTCGCGCGCCCCGACATCGCCATGTCCGGCGATTTCATCGTCGGCTTTCCCGGCGAGAGCGATGCCGATTTCGCGGCGACGATGCGGCTGATCGAAGCGGTCGGCTATGCGTCGGCCTTTTCGTTCAAGTATTCGCCCCGCCCCGGCACGCCCGGAGCCGAGCTGCCCGGCCATGTGGACGAGCCGGTGAAGGCCGAGCGCCTCGCCCGGCTGCAGGACCTGCTGCGCCGCCAGCAACAGGCGTTTTCCGAAGGGCTGATCGGCAGGAGCCTCAGCATCCTGATCGAAAAGCCCGGTCGCCGGCCGGGACAGGTGGTCGGCCGCTCGCCTTATCTGCAGCCCGTGGTGATGCCCGAGAGCGCCGGCGCGGTCGGCGACATCGTCACGGCCCGCATCGTCGATTCCGTCGCCAGTTCCCTGATGGCGGAGGGAGCAAGCGAAACCAGGGGTGCGCTGACGGGAGGCGTGGTTGCCGCGTAACTTGCCTGACTTGAAATCCCGTTCGGGCCCAGGGGCTTCGGACATGGCGCACATCGTCCTCAGCTTTGAGGACAACCGGCTGGCGGGGGCGCTGTTCGGTCAGTTCGACGAACACCTCGCCCTGATCGAGCAGAAGCTCGGCGTCGACGCGCGGGCGCGCGGCAACAAGGTCGAGCTGCGCGGCGAGGCGTCGGCGGTCGAACAGGCCCGGCGCTCCCTCGATCATCTCTACGAGCGGCTCCAGGGCGGCAGCGAGATCGGCGGCAAGGACGTCGACGGCGCGGTCCGCATGGCGATCGCCCAGGACGATCAGCTGGTCCTGCCGACACTGGAGAAAAAGGGCCGCATGGCGCTCGCCCAGATCTCGACGCGCAAGAAGACCATCCATGCCCGCACGCCCACCCAGGACGCCTACATGCGCGCCCTCGACCGGGCCGAGCTGGTGTTCGGGGTCGGCCCGGCCGGTACCGGCAAGACCTATCTCGCCGTCGCCCACGCGGCGCAGCTGCTCGAGCGCGGCACCGTCGACCGGATCGTCCTGACGCGGCCCGCCGTCGAGGCCGGCGAGCGGCTCGGATTCCTTCCCGGCGACATGAAGGAAAAGGTCGATCCCTATCTGCGGCCGCTCTACGATGCCCTCTACGACATGATGCCGGCCGAAAAGGTCGAGCGGGCGCTGGTCGCCGGCGCCATCGAGATCGCGCCGCTGGCCTTCATGCGCGGGCGCACCCTCGCCAATGCCGCCATCATCCTCGACGAGGCGCAGAACACCACGTCGATGCAGATGAAGATGTTCCTCACCCGCCTCGGCGAGAACGCCCGAATGGCGGTGACCGGAGATCCGTCGCAGATCGACCTGCCGCCCGGCCAGAAGTCTGGCCTGGTCGAGGCGCTGCGCGTCCTCGACGGCGTCTCGAAGGTCGTGACGGTCCGCTTCGAGGCCAAGGACGTCGTCCGCCATCCGATGGTGCAGGCGATCGTCGAGGCCTATGAGCGGGACGCCACCGAGCAGCGCGGCGCCGGCGGGCAGCCGCTCGATCGATGAGGGACACCGTCGGAGAGGCCGGACGAAGCTGCGAGCATCGCCGCCGCTTCGCGGCGCTGCGGCGATGAGGGACGAAGCGACCATGACGGATGCCGATGACGCGCCGGCGGCAAGCGAAGAGGCGGACGCCGGGACGCACGCCCCGCTCCCCTTGCCCGGCTTCGACAGCCTGACCGTCGTCGTCTCCATCGAGGCCGCCGCCTGGAACGAGGCGTTCGCGGCGGGCGAGGTCGAGACGATGACCGCCCGCGTCCTTGCCGCTGCTGCCCGACACCTGCGGCTGCCGGAGGGGCTTGCCAGCGAGATCTCGGTGACCTTCGCCGACGACGCGTCCGTGCAGGACGTCAACCGCGAGTGGCGCGGCAAGGACAGGCCCACCAACATCCTCTCCTTCCCGATGGCCGAGCTCGAACCCGGCGACCTGCCCGGCCCGCTCGCCGGCGACCTCCTGATCGCCTTCGAGACGGTGGCGCGGGAGGCCCAAGCGGAAGAAAAGTCGTTGGCCGACCATCTCAGCCATCTTCTCGTCCATGGTTTCCTGCATCTTCTCGGCTACGACCACATCGAGGACGACGGGGCCGAAGCCATGGAAGCGCAGGAGATCGCGGTTCTCGCGGCGCTCGGAATCGGCGATCCCTACGCCGAACCGGGCGCAACGGACCGAAATCCGCCAACGACTGCATGAGCGGCCTCGCAACCCGGCCCACAATCCTCTATCTTGGACGGCAGAAACCCTTTGAGTGAGACGATGCCACGCACCGATACCGCTGCAGAACGACCGCCCGTCGAGGCGTCGTCCGCCAGCGAGGACACCGCCGGCGACGACCGAAGTCGTCCGGCCCGCCTCCCGCATTCCCCGACCAACGGCGGGCGGGGCTTTTTCGACGGGTTGTTCGAGCGGCTGCGACCGCGCATGCCCCGCCTGGTGCGCGAAGACCTGACGAAGGCCCTGCTGACCCAGGGACCGGGAGCGGACGCCTTCTCCCCGGCCGAGCGAGCGATGCTCAACAACATCCTCAGGCTCCGCGAAGTCCGGGTCGAGGACATCATGGTGCCCCGCGCCGACATCCGCGCCGTCGAGATCACCACCACCCTCGGCGAATTGATGAAGCAGTTCGAGGCGAGCGGCCATTCGCGCATGCCGGTCTATGGCGAGAGCCTCGACGACCCGCGCGGCATGGTCCACATCCGCGACGTGGTCGGCCACATCACCCGCGTCGCACGCCCCGCCAAGCCGCAGAACGGCACGGCTTCGACCACCCGGAAGCCGCGCGCCGGCCTCGATCTCAGGCAGATCAACCTCGCCCGCAAGGTCGAGGACATCGGCATCATCCGCAAGGTGCTGTTCGTGCCGCCCTCGATGCTGGCGACGGACCTGATGGCGAGGATGCAGGCAGCGCGCATCCAGATGGCGCTGGTCATCGACGAATATGGCGGCACCGACGGCCTCGTGTCGTTGGAAGACGTCATCGAGATGGTCGTCGGCAACATCGAGGACGAGCACGACGACGAGGCGCCGATGATCACCGAGCGCGGCGACGGCATCTTCTATGCCGATGCGAGGGCCGATCTCGACGAGGTCAAGAAGGTGATCGGCGAGGACTTCGACATTTCCGAGTACGAGGAAGAGGCCGACACGATCGGCGGCCTCCTGTTCTCCGAGCTCGGCCGCGTCCCGGCGAGGGGCGAGGTCGTCCAGGCCGTTCCCGGCTTCGAGTTCCAGGTGCTCGAGGCCGATCCGCGCCGGGTGCGACGGGTCAGGATCATCCGCTTCCGCCAGGGCGAGAAGCGCCGGCGCATCGTCGAGGGGCTCGCCGACCAGGCCTGAACGCAAGGCCGGCAATCGGACGCCGTCGGAGAGACAGCCTCGGAAAAGCCGGCTGGCGTCTGATGCCGGTCTCTTGTATTGCGGTCACGGATTGGCCGGGATCCTTCAGGCCCGGGAAATTTCTGCGGGCGGGGGCCGGTGGGCGCAGCGATCAGCCAGAGTGAGGACAGGGGCGCGGGGTGGTTCGTCGACCGCCTGGCGGGCCGCGTCATGCTGCTCGAGGGCCTGCCGCGCATCGTCCTTGCCATCGCGGCCGGCGCGTTTGCGGCCATCGCGCTGCCGCCGGTCGATTTTCCCGCCGCCGCTTTCATCGCCTTTCCCATCCTCGTGTGGCTGCTCGACGGCATCGGCGCCCGACCGACGCTGGTTCGCACGCTCCTGGCCGACTTCTGGATCGGCTGGCTGTTCGGCTTCGGCTACTTCGTCGCCGGCCTGTGGTGGCTCGGCAGCGCCATGCTGGTGGATGCGGCCGCCTTCGCCGTGTTCATTCCCTTCGCCGTCTTCGGCTTGCCGGCCGTCCTCGCCGTCTATTTCGGCCTTGCGACCATGCTGGCGCGGCGGTTCTGGTCCGACAGCGCCTTCCGCATCCTGATCCTCGCCGCCGCCTTCGGCCTGTTCGAGTGGCTGCGGTCCTTCGTCCTCACCGGCTTTCCCTGGAACGAGATCGGCGTCCTCGCGGCTCCAACGCCGATGCTGATGCAGTCGGTGAGCCTCTTCGGCGTTCACGGGCTGAGCGTCGTTGCGGTGATCGTGTTCTCCGCGCCCGCGGTGATCGCCGACCGGCGCGGCCGGTTTCCGGTGCTGGCCCTCGCCCTCGTCCTCGTTGCCGGCCATGCAGGCTTCGGCGCCTGGCGGCTCGCTTCCCATCCGACCGGCTATGTGGAGGGCGTGCAGATCAGCGTCGTCCAGGCGAACATCGCCCAGTCCGACAAGTTCGACGAGGCCGCCGCCCAGCGGATCTTCGCCCGCCAGATCGCCGTGACCGAAAAGGGCCGCGCCGCCCGCGAGGCGGCGGCAACGCCGTCCGGCGCAGCCTCCGGGACAGGGACCGGCGCAGCAGTGCTCGGCGTCCGGCCGGCCATGCAGACGCTGATCGTCTGGCCGGAATCCTCCATCCCCTTCGTCCTCACCGAGCGACCCGAGGCGGTGGCGAGACTGGCCGAGCTGATCCAGCCGGGCGAGACGCTGATCGCCGGGGCGCCGCGCGTCGAACCGCTCGCCTCGGGCGGCGAACGGCTCTACAATTCGGTCCTCGTCGTCGACGACAATGGCGAGATCGTCGATGCCCGTGACAAGGTCCACCTCGTGCCCTTCGGCGAATACATGCCCTACGGCGCCTTCTTCGAGCGCCACGGCATCATGAACCTGACGCAAATGCCCGGCGGCTTTTCGGCAGGCGCCAGAGGCGGCCCGGTCAGCCTCGACGGCGCCCCGTCCTTCCTGCCTCTGGTCTGCTACGAGGCGATCTTCCCGTCCGAGATCGCCGGCGCCGCGAACGAGGAGCGCCCCGGCTTCCTCGTCAACGACACCAATGACGGCTGGTTCGGCGCGACGCCCGGTCCCTACCAGCATCTGAGGCTGGCAGAGCTCTCCGCCGTTGCCGTCGGCCTGCCGCTGGTGCGCGCCGCCAATACCGGCATCTCGGTGGTCACCGATCCCTATGGCCGCGAGATCGACGCCCTGGCCCTGGGTTCGACCGGCACGATCGAGTCCCGGCTTCCGACGGCTGCGGCCGCAACGCCATATTCCCGCCTTGGAAATCTTCCCTTTTTGATGGTGCTGACTGCAACTTTTCTCGCCGGCATGGGCGGCCGGGCATTGATCAGTCGGCAAACCGATTGACAAGGCATCGCGAATGGGCGACGCCCTTTGAACATCCTAAGGGGTTCTGAATTTTGTTCAGGAGAGGACGGACGGCCTCTCGTCGATTGATCTTCCGGCCCGGCCGCGACGTTGAGATCCGAAGCGAAAAGGCGTGAGCGATGCAGGAGAGCAAGAAGAAGCCGAACCCCATCGACACGCATGTAGGTTCCCGGGTCCGGCTGCGGCGCACCATGCTCGGCATGAGCCAGGAGAAGCTGGGCGAGGCGCTCGGCATCACATTCCAGCAGGTCCAGAAATATGAAAAGGGCTCGAACCGCATCGGTGCGAGCCGCCTTCAGAACATTTCCGACGTCCTTAACGTGTCGGTCTCGTATTTCTTCGAGGACGCACCCGGCTCTTCGGCCAGTTCGGGCGCCGGCCTGCAGGAAAGCGGCTCGGACTACGTCGTTGATTTCCTGTCGACATCCGAGGGACTGCAGCTCAATCGCGCCTTCGTCAAGATCGCCGATCCGAAGGTTCGCAAGCGCGTCATCGACCTCGTGCGCACCCTGGCGGACGGCTCCGACGACGGTTCCAAAACGTAAGAATCCCGCAAATCGGGCGTTTTCGACCGCTCTTGTGGCTTGACCTTGCCACGGCCTTGGCCCAAACCCCGCTGCGGCCACCGGGAATATCACTCCCCGATCATTCTTATCCGAGCCGGCGTGCGACCCGTATGAAAGCGGAGGGGATCTGCTTGGCCGGTCGCACAGCCCCAGAAGAGGGAACATCGAATGCAGCGCATGGACTATCTATTCACCAGCGAGAGCGTCTCCGAGGGTCATCCCGACAAGGTCTGCGACCGGATCTCCGACGAGATCGTCGATCTGGTCTACCGGGAAGCGAAGAAAGGCGGCGTCGATCCCTGGTCGGTGCGCATCGCATGCGAGACCCTCGCGACGACCAACCGCGTCGTCATCGCCGGCGAAGTCCGTCTGCCGCCCTCGCTGATGAAGACCGACAAGAACGGCAAGGAAGTCATCAATCCCTCGCGCTTCAAGTCGGCTGCCCGCCGCGCGATCCGCGACATCGGCTATGAGCAGGACGGCTTCCACTGGAAGACCTGCAAGATCGACGTGCTCCTGCACTCCCAGTCCGCCGACATCGCCCAGGGCGTCGACAAGGCCCATGAGATCCGCGACAAGGACGGCTCCAACGAGATCGAGGAAGGCGCCGGCGACCAGGGCATCATGTTCGGCTACGCCTGCAAGGAGACGCCGGAGCTGATGCCGGCGCCGATCTTCTACTCGCACAAGATCCTCGAACTGCTCGCCGCCGCCCGCAAGTCCGGCGAAGGCGAAGCCGCCAAGCTCGGCCCGGACGCCAAGAGCCAGGTGACGATCCGCTACGAGAACGGTAACCCCGCCGAGGTGACCTCGATCGTCCTGTCGACCCAGCATGTCGACCCGACGTGGGATTCGGCCAAGGTCCGCCAGGTCGTCGAGCCCTATATCCGCGAGGCGATGGGTGATCTGCCGATCGCCGAGAACTGCGTCTGGTACATCAACCCGACCGGCAAGTTCGTGATCGGCGGCCCCGACGGCGACGCCGGCCTCACCGGCCGCAAGATCATCGTCGACACCTATGGCGGCGCGGCACCCCATGGCGGCGGCGCCTTCTCCGGCAAGGACACGACCAAGGTCGACCGTTCGGCCGCCTATGCGGCGCGCTACCTCGCCAAGAACGTCGTCGCGGCCGGTCTCGCCGAGAAGTGCACGATCCAGATCGCCTATGCGATCGGCGTCGCCCAGCCGGTCTCGGTCTACGTGAACCTGCACGAAAGCGGCAACAACGTCACCGAAGAGCAGGTCGAAAAGGCGATCCGCGCGGCGATGGACCTGTCGCCCACCGGCATCCGCAAGCATCTCGACCTCAACAAGCCGATCTACGCCAAGACCGCCTCCTACGGCCATTTCGGCCGCAAGCCCGGCCGCGACGGATCCTTCTCCTGGGAGAAGACCGATCTCGCGCCGAAGCTGAAGGCGGCGCTGAAGGGCTGAGGAAAACCTCACCATGGCGTCCCGGCCATCGTCGGGACGCCGTGAGATGCCTGACTGTCATCAGGGCCCGGCCAGCGCCGGGCCCTTTGCGTTGTCGGGCGCAGGCGAGACGATCGCGGCGAAGGGCCGGATCCTCGGGATGATCGCCCAGAGCATGATCCCGAAGAGTGGGAACCGGTTTTCGGAAAAGATCATGCGACAACAAGATGATAGAACGGAGCATTCGACCATGGTCGCGGAGGGCCGCCCGGAACGTCGTCGTGAAGCCTTCTTCGGTCGGCTCAAGGGGCCGAAGCTCAGACAGCACCAGGTCGACCTCCTGAACGAGCGGTTGCCGGTGCTGGGGTTGGATCTGTCGCGGCCGGCGCCGGGCGATCTGGCGGAGCTGTTCCAGGTCCCCGTCGAGCGGACGCGCCTGGAGATCGGCTTCGGCGGCGGCGAGCATCTCCTCCACCGTGCCGGTGAGGATCCGGCCTGCGGCTTCATCGGCGTCGAGCCCTTCGTCAACGGCATGGCCAAGCTGCTGTCGGCGCTGGAGGATGCTCCGCGCGGCAATCTTCGCCTCTATGGCGACGACGCCACGCTGCTGCTCGACTGGCTGCCGGACGCCTGCCTTGACGCCATCGACCTCAACTATCCCGACCCCTGGCCGAAGAAGAAGCACTTCAAGCGACGGTTCGTCAGCGCGCGCAATCTCGACCGCTTCGCCCGGGTGCTGAAGCCCGGCGGGATCTTCCGCTTCGCATCCGACATCGACACCTACGTCAACTGGACGCTGCGCCACGTCGCCGATCATCCCGCCTTCGCATGGACCGCCACGCGTCCGGCCGACTGGCACATGCCCTATGCCGGCTGGCCTGGCACGCGTTACGAGGCCAAGGCGATCCGCGAGGGGCGCAGGCCGGCTTATCTCACGTTCCGGCAGCTCGAAGTTTAAGCCTCAGGCTGGCTCGATGAGATCCCAGCGATTGCCGCAGAGATCCTCGAAGACGGCCACCGTGCCATAGGGCTCGACCCGCGGTTCTTCCAAGAAATGCACGCCGGCGGCCATCATGCGCGCATGATCCCGGGCGAAATCCTCCGTTTCGAGGAACAGGAAGACGCGGCCGCCGCCCTGCTTCCCGACGACGCTTCGTTGCTCCTCATTCGCCGCTTTTGCCAGCAGAAGCTCTGCGCCGACGCCATCCTTCGGCGCGACGCGCACCCAGCGCTTGCCCTGCCCGAGCGGCGTATCCTCGACGAGGGCGAAATCGAGGCAGCGTTGGAACCAGTCGATCGCCAGCTCATAGTCCTCGACGACGAGTGCGACGCGAGCGATCCGGGTCCGGCTCATTCGTCCTCCGGCTTGGTGGCCGATGGAGCGGCCTGCCGCCGCCGCCGCCGCATCAGGGTCATCAGCTGGCTGCGGTCGGCCGCACCGGTGAGAAAGGCGAGACCGAAATAGATCGCCATCGCCGCAAGCACCAGCGCGCCCAGCGCCGGCAGCTGGCGGTGCACGCCGTCGTCGGAACCCAGCCATGGCGAAAGCTCGATGAGGCCGAAGATCAGGACGACGCCCATGACGGCCGAACAGAGGCAGACGAGGAAGGCCCGCTTCAGCAAGGCGCGGTCGATTTCCCAAAGGCCGCGTCGATAAAGCCCGAGGAACAGGAGGCCGGCATTGAGCCAGCCGGCGATGGTGGTGGCGAGCGCGATGCCACGCTCGGCGAGGAGCCAGAACAGGCCGAGGGAGAGAACGATGTTGGCGCCGGCCGAGATCAGCGTGGCGATCATCGGCGTCTTGGTGTCCTCGCGCGCGAAATAGCCGGGAGAGAACACCTTGATCATCACGAAGGCCGGCAGGCCGAGGGCGTAGAGCCCGAGGACGGCTGCGACGGCGCGTGTCGCCTCGGGTTCGAATTCGCCGCGCTCGTAGATCAGCCGGATGATCGGCTCGGGGATCAGGAACAGCGCGACGGCCGCCGGCACGGTGAGGAACAGCGCGAATTCCAGGCTGCGGTTCTGGGTGTGTTGCGCCTCGCGCAGATGGCCGGCCTTCAGCGCCCGCGCCAGTTCCGGCAGGAGGACGACGCCGATGGCGACGCCGACCATGCCGAGCGGGAGCTGGTAGGGCCGGTCGGCATATTGCAGGATCGACACCGCGCCCGGCTTGAACGAGGCGATCGCCTGGCCGACGAACAGGTTGATCTGGGTGATGCCGCCGATCAGTGCGGCGGGGCCGGCAAGGATCAGGAGCCGCTTCAGGCCCTTCGTCCAGCGCGGGCGCCGCATGGCGACGCCAAAGCCGGCCAACCGCATGGCGACAGCCACCATGAGGAGCTGGGCAAAGCCGGCGGCGAGTACGCCCCAACTCATCATGAAGCCGATGGTCGGCTTGTCGGCATCGACGTGCAGAGCATAGCCGAGCACCGCGATCAGGATGAAGTTGAGCAGCGTCGGCGCCGCGGCGGCGGCAAAGAATCGGCGAAACGCGTTGAGGATGCCCGACACCATCGCCATCAGCGACATGCAGGCGAGATAGGGAAACATGATGCGCGAGAAGGCGACCGTGACGTCGTAGCGGTCGGCGCAGGAGATCACCGCTCCGCCGGCCTCCGGGTCGTCCATGCAGACCGCAAGGCCGGGCGCGATGATCGTCTTCACCAGGAAGGGCATGAAGATCATCGCCAGCACCGTCAGCCCGGTCAAAATGACGAAGAGCGTCGAGAAGACCTCCGAGGCGAAGCGCCGGGCTCCCTCCTCGCCCTCCTCTTCGAGCGACCGCGCAAACAGCGGGATGAAGGCCGCGTTGAAGGCGCCTTCGGCGAAGAGCCGGCGAAACAGGTTGGGAAAGCGAAAGGCCAGGTTGAAGGCGTCGGCGACCGGACCGACGCCGAGCGCCGAGGCCATCAGCATCTCGCGGGCGAAGCCGAAGATGCGGCTGACGAGGGTCGCTCCGCCGACGGTCGCGAACTTCGACAGGAGGCTCATGAACGGGACAGTCCGTAGGCCTTCTCCGCCGACAGGATCCCGGCGGTCATCGGCTCCGAGCCGGGATTTTCGAAGACATGGGTCAGCCAGGCGACGATCCGCTCGGTGCGGCTCTCGCTGGTCACCTTGGTCCCGAGGAGGTCGGTGACGTAGAAGACGTCGACCGCCTTCTCGCCATAGGTCGAGATGTGCGCCGAGCGGATGTCGAGATTGAGATCGGCCATGGCGCGGGTGAGATCGGACAGGAGCCCCGGCCGGTCGAGCCCCTCGATCTCGACGACGGTGAACTGGTTCGACAGCTCGTTGTCGACCCTGACGCTCGGATGGATCGAGAAGGCCGCCGGGGGTCGCTTGGATTTCTGCCCCGAGATCAGCTTGCGGCGCGAATCCTTGCCCTGCAGCAGGCTGCGGATGTAGCCCGAGATGCGCTCGCCGCGGCGCAGCTCGTCCGCGTCCTGGGCAAATTCCCGGTTGAGCACCAGAACGTCGAGCGCGCGGCCGTCGGACATGGTGAAGACCTGGGCGTCGGCGATGTTGGCCCCGGCCCCGGCGCAGGCGCCGGCAAGGATCGACAGGAGCCGCGGGTGATCGGGCGCCAGCACCATGATTTCGGTGATGCCCTGGAAGCTGTCGGTGCGGACGCTGGTCTTCAGGGGCTCCGTCGCCCCGGCCTCGCGGATGAAGGCGGCGTGCCGCACCTGTTCGTCGAGAGGCGTCGTCAGGAAATAGTTCGGATAATGGAGGTCGAGATAGGCCGCCCGCTCCGCCTCGCTCCAGTCCGAGAGGCGTTCGGCCAGGCGCTCGCGCGAGGCGCCGAGCCGCTCGGCCCGGGTCGAGCGGGTGAAGCCGCCGGTCAGCGTCGGCTCGGTCTCGAGATAGAGCGTGCGCAGCAGCTGGCCCTTCCAGCCGTTCCAGACGCCGGGGCCGACCGCGCGGATGTCGCAGACCGTGAGGATCATCAGGAGGTTCAGCCGCTCGAGCGTGCGCACCCGCTCGGCGAAGTCGAGGATGGTCTTGCGGTCGTTGATGTCGCGCTGCTGTGCCGTCATCGACATGACCAGGTGGTCCTCGACCAACCAGGCGACGAGTTCGGTCTCGTGTTCGTCGAGGCCGAGCCGGGGACATAGACGGCGGGCGATCCGCGCGCCGGCGACCGAGTGATCCTCCGGCCGGCCCTTGGCGATGTCGTGGAGAAGCAGCGCCACGTAGAGCGCCCGCCGGTCCTTGATCGCGCCGACGAGTTCGCTCGCCATCGGATGGTCGATGGTCAGGTCGCCGCGCTCGATCCGGGAGAGGTTGTCGATGGTGCGCAGGAGATGCTCGTCGACCGTGTAGTGATGATACATCGAGAACTGCATCATCGCGACGATCTTGCCGAATTCCGGGATGAAGCGCCCCAGGACGCCCGCCTCGTTCATCCGGCGAAGGTGGAACTCCGGATTGTTCCGGTCGGTCAGGACGTCGAGAAACAGGCTGTTGGCTTCGCGATTGTCGCGCAGCTCGCCATTGATCAGCCGAAGCGAGCGGCGGATCAGCTTCAGCGTGTCGGGATGGTATTCGAGGTTGTTCGAGGCGGCGAGCCGGAACACCCGGATAAGGTTCACCGGATCGTCCCGGAAGACCGTCGGCGAGGAAACGTTGATGCGGTTGTTGTCGATGTGGAAGTCGATCGTGCCGGGGATCTTCTTCGCCCGGCCGCGCAGGTTGCGCACCAGATTGCGGATCCCCGCGATCCCCGGGGCCGGCTTGGCGTGCTGCTCTTCCAGCGCCGCGCAGAGGATGCGCGTCAGATCGCCGACGTCCTTGGCGATCAGGAAGTAGTGCTTCATGAAGCGCTCGACGTCCTTCAGGCCAGGATGGGCATTGTAGCCGAGTCGCTCGGCGATCTCCGGCTGGAGATCGAAAGAGAGGCGCTCTTCCGCCTTGCCGGCGGCGAAATGCAGGTGGCAGCGCACCGCCCAGAGAAAGTCCTCGGCCTTCTGGAACAGCTTGAGCTCGCGCCGCGAGATGACGCCGAGTTCGGCCAGCGCCTCGGTCGTCGTCACCCGGTAGTGATACTTCGCGATCCAGAACAGCGTGTTGAGATCGCGCAGGCCGCCCTTGCCCTCCTTGACGTTCGGCTCGACGAGGTATCGCGTGTTGCCGAGCTTGGCGTGGCGGGCGGAGCGTTCGGCGAGCTTGGCGGCGATGAACTCCTCGCTGGTCCCCTCGACGACCTCGCGCTGGAACCGCTCGCCGAGTTCGGCGAAGAGCGACACGTCTCCGACGATCAGCCAGCGCTCCAGGATCGCGGTCCTGATCGTCATGTCGGCGCGGGACAGCTTGATGCACTCGTCGACGGTGCGGGTCGCGTGCCCGACCTTGAAGCCGAGATCCCAGAGCAGATAGAGGAGATATTCCACCACCTGCTCGCCGAGCGCCGTCTGCTTGTAGGGAAGGAGGAACAACAGGTCGATATCGGACCCCGGCGCCAGCGTTCCGCGGCCGTAACCGCCGACGGCGACGATGGCCATGCGCTCGCCGGAGGAGAGATTGGACGAGGGGAAGACGTGATTGAGGGCGTAGTCGTGGATGCGCTCGATCAGGATGTCCTGGATCGATGCCAGGCGCCTGGCGCAGTCGTGGCCGGCGCGATCCTCCCGGAAGGCTTCCTCGACGCGCGAGCGCGCTTCCCGAACGGCGTCCCGCAGCAAGGCAAGAACCTTCGCGCGCGCATCGTCCGAGGCACCGCCCGCGCTGTCCGCCTCCGCGATTGTCGTCAGTCTCGCCGTGATGCCCCCCGCATCGATGAAGCCTGAGACGTCGATCTGCTGGCTGGCATGGCCGGCATCATCGGGGTTGACGCGGTTGGCGACCGCTTGCTGTGACATCTGCAATCCTGCGGCGTCTGGAATGGGCCGCCCGGCTATATCCCAACTCCCCGAATCGGCAAAGCGAAGGGGCCGCCCAGCGTCAGCTGGAGCGGCCCCTCGAAGTTATCCGGCTGGGCGGCGAAGTGCCGCGAAGCCTTACTGGGTCTGGCTGGCCGGCGACTCGTCCTGAAGCGCCTTGCCCGACTGCGTCGTCGGAGGCTGTTCCGGAGAGAAGGTGGCCCCCGAACCCGGGACCAGCGTGTCGCTCTCGACGTTGGCCCCACCGGTGGTGGCGCCGGTCGTCACGGTGTCCTCGTCGGCGACATCGTTACGCTCGTCAGCCCGAAGCAGCTCACGCTGCGACTCGTTACCCGGAACCATGGTCTGGGTGTCGGGGGAAACCGTCTCGGCCGAATTCATGCCGGGATTGTCCCCGACATCGTCGCGGCTCTCGGCATTCTGCAGTTCACGCTGGGCATCGGAGCCCGGAACGATCGTCTGATCGGTGGCAGTCTGAGCAACAGCGCCGTAGCTGAGGAGGGACGCGCCAAGAAAGGCGGCCGAGAAAATGGCGGTCGTCTTCATGATATTCCTTTCAGATGTCCATGGTCGAAATCGTTCGACTTGCTGCTGCTATGCAGCGAAAGCGGTCCGTTTCGACTTGCTATGGTCACACAACGGCATCTCATGGGAATGGTTCCGCCCCACCGCCCGAAGCATGATCACGACCGGAACACGGCACCGTGAGCCATGGCCTGCGATCTCGATCAGTCGGAACCGGCAAGGAGCCCCTTCAACCGGTACAGCTCGTCGAGAGCCGCCTTCGGAGACAAGGCATCCGGTTCGAGTGACCGCACGGCCTCGACGAGCCGAGCATTCGCCTGCGGCACGGCCGCCTTCTCCGTCTCCACGCTCTGGCGGGCGACCGCAGCGGAAAACAGCGGCAGGTCGTCGATGAAGGCGGTGCGTTTGGCCTCCGAGCCGCCGCGCTCGAGCTCGGTCAGGACATGGCGCGCCCGCGCGACCACTGCGGCCGGCAGTCCGGCGAGCTTCGCCACCTGAATGCCGTAGGAGCGATCCGCGACACCGGCGGTGACCTCGTGCAGGAAGATCACCTCGCCCTTGTATTCCTTCACCCGCATCGTCGCATTGCTGATCCGCGGGAGCTTCTTGGCCAGCGCCGTCATCTCGTGGAAGTGGGTCGCGAACAGTGCCCGGCAGCGATTGACCTCGTGCAGGTGCTCGACGGTGGCGAAGGCCAGCGAGAGACCGTCATAGGTTGAGGTCCCGCGGCCGATCTCGTCGAGGATGACGAGGGCGCGCCGGCCCGCCTGGTTGAGGATCGCCGCCGTCTCGACCATCTCGACCATGAAGGTCGAGCGCCCCTCGGCGAGATCGTCGGATGCCCCGACCCGCGAGAACAGCCGGTCGACGATGCCAATGTGGGCCTTCTCGGCCGGCACGAAGGCGCCGATCTGGGCGAGCACCGCGATGATGGCGTTCTGCCTGAGAAAGGTGGATTTGCCGCCCATGTTGGGGCCGGTGAGGAGCCAGATCGCGCCCGCCGCCTCGCCGGTCCCGGCGCCGCCGTCCCGCGGCGAGAGATCGCAGTCGTTGGCGACGAAGGGATCGGCGGAGCCGGCCTTCAGCGCCGCCTCCACCACCGGATGCCGGCCCCCGACGATCGCGAAGGCGAGCGAGAGATCGACGACAGGCCGTGTCCAGGCCGCGTCCGCCGCCATCTCGGCAAGTCCCGCCGACACGTCGAGGACGGCGAGCGCCTCGGCGCCCCGGCGCAATGCCTCGCCCGCCGCCAGCACGGCTTCGCAGAGTTCGTCGAAACAGGCGAGCTCGATCGCCAGAGCATCGCTCGCCGCCCCGGCGATCCGGGCCTCCAGCGCGCTCAGCTCCTCGGTGGAAAAGCGCATCGCATTCGCCATGGTCTGGCGGTGGACGAAGGCCGCAGCCCCTTCCCCCGCCATCAGGGTCCTGGCGTTCGGCTCGCTCAGCTCGACGAAATAGCCGAGCATGTTGTTGTACTTGATCCGAAGGCCGCGAATGCCGGTCTCGGCCGCGTAGCGCGCCTCGAGTTCGGCGATCACCCGGCGCGAGTTCTCTGCGAGCGCCCGCGCCTCGTCGAGACCGGCGATCGCGCCCTCCCGGACGAAACCGCCGTCGCGCTTGTAGGGCGGCGGGGCGTCGGCGAGGTGGGAGGCGAGCGCTGCGGCGAGATCGCGCGGCAGGGCCAGCAGCGCCCGGCGGGCCTCGTCGATCTCCGCCGGCAGGTCCGCGGGCAGCGTCTCGCCGAGCGCCAGCGCCGCGGCGAGGCAGTCGCGCACCCCTGCCAGATCGCGCGGGCCGCCGCGCCCGAGGGCAAGGCGGGAGAGCGCCCGCTCGCAGTCCGGCAGGCCGGCGAGCGCCTTGCGCAGGCCCCGCCGCAGATCCGGGTCCTCGACAAGGCAGGCGACGGCGTCCTGCCGCCTGGCGATGGCGGCCGGATCGGTGAGCGGGGCGGCGAGCCGGGACGTCAGCAGCCGGGCGCCGGCGCCGGTGACGGTCCGGTCGATGGTCGACAGCAGCGAGCCCTGGCGCTTGCCGGACAGCGTGCGGGTGAGTTCGAGGGATCCGCGGGTCGCCGGATCGATCTCCATGATCGTTCCGGCCGAGACCTGCACCGGCCGCTCCAGCATCGGCCTGGCGGCGAGCTGGGTCTTGCCGAGATAGGCGATCAGCGCGGCCGCTGCCGAGAGTTCGGCCCGGGAGAAACGGCCGAGGCCTTCCAGCGTCGCGACCTTGAAGAAGCGGCAGATCCGCGCCTCGGCGGTGGCCCCGTCGAAGAAGGCCTGCGGCTCCGGGCGGACCGTGCGGCCGAAGCGCTTCAGGCGCGGGGCGAAGGCGGCGTCGTGGAAGAGGCTCTCGGCGACGACGATCTCGCTCGGCTCGACGGCGGCGATCTCCGCCTCGACGCGCTCCGCGGACACGGCTGCGGTCCGGAACACGCCGGTGGACAGATCGGCCCAGGCGATGGCGTAGTCGGGGGCCTCGCCGCCGCCGATCCGGGTGAGCGTCATCAGGTAGTTGGCGCGGCCGGGCTCGAGCAGGGCCTCCTCGGTGATCGTGCCGGGGGTGACGAGACGCACGACATCGCGCTTGACGACGGACTTGGCGCCGCGCTTCTTCGCCTCGGCCGGGTCTTCCATCTGCTCGCAGACCGCCACCCGGTGGCCGAGGGCGATCAGTTTCTGCAGATAGTCGTCGGCGGCGTGGATCGGCACCCCGGCCATGGGAATGTCCTCGCCGAGATGCTTGCCACGTTTCGTCAGCGTGATGCCGAGGGCGCGCGAGGCTTCGGCCGCATCCTCGAAGAACAGCTCGTAGAAGTCGCCCATGCGGTAGAACAGCAGGCAGTCGGGATTGGCGGCCTTGATCTCGATATACTGGGCCATCATCGGCGTCGGGGCGGCGTCGCTGGTCATCGGCCGGGTGTCACCTCGTGGCGGGTCTTGGCGTGTGGCTCGTCGGCCGTCGAGACGGCAAGGGCTCGGCGGCGGCCGGAAGAACGAGCCGAATCGCTATCGGGGGGATCGGCGCAGCGCAAGCCGCGCCGAAGCGCCGTCCCCGCCATTCGCAGGCAGGCCGTCCGGGCGAACCGGCGGAACGAGGAGGAACGGCAGGCAATCTTGCGCACGCTCCTTCAACTCGGCCTTCGGCATGGCCAACTAAGGTCGTGGTTCGGCCCCTGCAGGCTTGCAATCGTCGACCTGGTCAGCTTCCGTTCATCGGGGCGATGCGATGAAGAGGCAAGAGTGCCCGTACGCCGGTGGCGTGCGGTACTCGACAAGTGAGGAATGCTGATGTTGACGAGAACCACGCGCCTAGCGATCGCCGCGCTGTTCGGGCTCCAGATCGCCGCCCTCGCCCCGGCACAGGCTGCCGACGAGCGGGTGAACGTGCTGCAATACGCACTCGCCCATCCGACCGACAATGCCCGCCTGCCGGCCCCGCCGGCGCTCGGCGATTCGGTGCCCGGCGCGATCAAGCTGCAGCAACCGGAGGGCAGTAAACGCTTCGCCTATTTCTACTATGGCGGCCAGCCGGTCATCGTCGATCTGAAGACCCGCAGCATCGTCCGCATCGGCGGCTGAGGGCGCCCGCGGCGAGCGAGGCGCGCCGGTCTGCCGGGCGGACGGCTGCCTTGGACGGCCGATCCTGACCCTGCTGGCATCGTCCCTTGCATGACATCCGGCAGCGAGCGAGGCTCGCCGAGCCATGCTGCCGATGGCGCCGAGCGACGCCTCGCCGCGGCCCCTCAAACAGCTGCGGACGAATTGCGATGAGCATGACGCGGCGGCCTGAGGCCGCCTCGGGCCTTGCGACCGGTCAAGCCGGCGGCCGGAGAGGCTTCACGCCGCGAAGCGGCTGGCATCGGCGCCGTAATGGCCGACATAGCGCGGATTGATCCTGTCGCGCGGCAAGACGATCAGGACGTCGGTCGTGCCGAACTGATGATCGACCACAGCCCCCACGCCGACATAGCCGCCGAGCCTCAGATAGCCCTTGAGCAGCGGCGGCAGCACGGCGAGCGCCTTGCGCGGATCGAGATCGACCGGCGGATCGGCGAAGAACGTGCCGCGATGGGCAAGCGCCCGCACGCGCCATTCCTCCGGCGCGGCGGCATTGGTCTGCAGGAAACCGAGCGGGGCTGCGAGCATCGCCGGATCGGTGCCGGCGAGCGAGGCGCAGCCGAACAGGACGTCGACATCGTGGGCGATCACATAGGCCCAGATGCCCTGCCACAACAGTTCGACCGTGCGCTTGCCGCGATAGTCCTTGAGGACGCAGGACCGGCCGAGTTCGAGAAAGCGCTTGCCGGAATGGCGGGCCAGCATCGGCGCGATGTCGAATTCCTGCGCCGTGTAGAAGCCCCCCGCGAGCATCGCCCGCTCGCCGCGCATCAGCCGGTAGGTGCCGACGATGCGGCTGAGGATCGGGCCGCCGCGGGCATGGTCGATGACGAGGAGATGGTCGCAGTAGCGATCGAACGAGTCCCGGTCCCGCCGGGTCATCTTCTGCAGCTTCGAGGGCTGGGCGTTCATTTCCTCATAGAAGACCCGGTAGCGCAGCTGCTGCGCCGCCTTCACCTCGGCTGCGTTGCGTGCCAGCCGCACCTCGAGGTCGCCGAGCCGGCCGAGTAGCGGGGCGGCAGGATCGAAGCGTCGCACGAGATGGAGGATCTTCGCCGGCATCTGGCCGAAGCCGCCGCCGCCGCCCTCGAAGCCGATCCTGCGGAAGCCCATCGGGCTGGACCGCCGAACCCTGCTGACGGCTGCTGCGGCCTCCTCGAGGACGAGATGCCGGGGGTCGTTCGCGTCGTTTGCGATCCCGAGACTTTGAGCCGTCATCCCTGTTCTCCATCCACCACCGGGTGTTCCCTGAGGTTTTACGAATTTTCAGCAACGATTTCGTGACTGGACCACAATCCATATGACGCTCGACGTTACTGCAAAACAAGGCCGCATCACGAAGGTTGTCTCTTTGTGCAGGGGACAGGCCGCGGCAGATCCCCGCCTGCGCCCTCTCCCATGCAACTCGGCGACCTGGTTCGGCGGGAAGATTCACCGAGCCGGTTCAACGGGATCGTCGGCGCGCCATCACTCGGCGTCGCCGGAGCCCACGGCTCCATCGCGCCCTGTCCGGGCGAGGACGAACTCGTCCAGGAGAATGATGATCGCGCCGATGGTGATGCAGGCGTCGGCCAGGTTGAAGACGGCGAAGTCGAAGGCCGGCGTATGGAAATAGACATAGTCGACGACGTAGCCGAGCCGCACCCGGTCGATCAGGTTGCCGATCGCGCCACCGACGATGATGGCGAGGCCGAAATGGGTGAGCCGTCGATCGGCCGGCGTCTTCCACCACAGCGCCAGCACGACCACGAGAACGCCCGAGGCGAGCAGAGACAGCCCGACATCGCCGAGATCCGCGAACATCGAGAAGGCGATGCCGGTGTTGCGGGCGTGAAACAGCGCCAGGAAGGGCACGAGCTCGATCGCCGCGCCGAGCGGCATCGTCGCGACGACGAGCGCCTTGATCGCCTGGTCGAGGGCGACGGCGAAGAGGACGACGAAAAAATTCACGATCATCAGCGGGCGGGTCATAGGGTCAAGGCTCCGCGGCGCGCCTCGAACAGCATCACGCCGGTGGCGACGGCGAGGTTGAGGCTGTCGGCGCGTCCGGCCTGGGGAATGCGCACGAGGACGTCGCAGGCGCCGGCCATCTGGTCGGACAGGCCCGCCTGCTCGTTGCCCATGAAGAGAAGCGTCGCGGAGCTGGCATAGTCCGGGTCGCGGAAGTCGACGGTCCCGGCCATGTGGGTGCCGACGATCGTTCCGGCAAAGCCGGAGCGCCATTCCAGAAACTCGGCCTCCCGCGCCTTCACGACGGGGACCGCGAAGATCGAGCCCATGGTGGCGCGCACGGTCTCGATGGCGAACGGATCGACGCAGTCGCCGACGAGGACGACGGCCTTCGCCCCGGTCGCATCGGCGGTGCGCAGGATGGTGCCGAGATTGCCGGGGTCGCGCACCCGGTCGAGGGCGACGGCGACCTCGCCGGGCTCGAGCCGGATCCGGGCGAGCGGCGTCAGCTGGCGCTTGAAGACGCCGATCGCGCTCTGCGGATTGTCGCGCCTTGCGATCGCCTCGAGCACCTTGGCGCTCGCCTCGACGACGTCGGCGCCGAAGCCGACGGCGCGCGAGACGGCACGGGTGAGGACGTCGCTGCCGCCCTGCAGCGCCGCCTTGGAGACGACGAGGGTCTTCAGCTCCCAGCCGGCCTCGATCCCGTCGAGGACGAGCTTCAGGCCCTCGACCAGGAACAGGCCGGTCTCGTCCCGGTGCCGCTTCTGGGCGAGTGCCCGGATGTCCTTGACGATCGGGTTGGAGACACTGGCGATCTCCTTGATCCGGCCGGGCGCGGCGAGCGGCCCGGACGGACGGCGCGGTTTCATGGTGTCATCGGTCATTCGGCAATCCAGCGGCAGAACAGCGAGGTCGACAGGAGCCTCGGCTCCTCGCCCGCCTCGCCGATCACCAGTTCGCCCGCCTCGATGGCGCCGCCGAGGCCGCGGAAGGCCTCGCCCATCACGGCACCGAGGGAATAGAAGGAGGCGCGGATCGAATAGGCGGTGAGGACGACGCAGTCGGGCGTGTCGGACAGGAGTGCCCGGGTCAGGGCGACGAGATAGGGCAGATCCTCGAAGAGCTGCCAGGTCTCGCCTTTCGGGCCCCGGCCGAATTTCGGCGGATCGAGGAGGATGACGTCGTAGCGGCTGCCGCGCTTCACCTCGCGTTCCACATAGCGCACCGCATCCTCGCAGATCCACCGGATCGGCCGGCCCGAAAGGCCGGCGATCTCCTGGTTCTCCCGGGCCCAGCCGATCGCCTTCTTCGAGGCGTCGACATGGGTGACCTCGGCTCCCGCCCGTGCGGCGAGGAGCGAGGCGAGGCCGGTATAGCCGAAGAGGTTGAGAACGCGCGGCGCCTCGCCCTGCTTCGCCCTTCTCCGGATGCGGTCCTCGACGAAGGCCCAGTGGGCCGCCTGTTCGGGGAACACGCCGACATGGCGAAACGAGGTGAAGCGGCCGAGATAGGACATCCCGTCATGGGCGAGCGGCCAGGTCTCGCCGAGGGGTTCGCGCGGAAACTGCCAGCGTCCGAGCCCCTCCTCCTCGACGTCGCCGGTGAACAGCGCGTCGGCGTTCTCCCATTCCGGCGCGCCCAGCCGGCGCGGCCAGATCGCCTGATTCTCCGGCCGGCGGACCCGCAGGTCGCCGTAGCGCTCGAGTTTCTCGCCGTCGCCGCTGTCGAGGAGTTCGTAGTCCCGGCCCGGCGAAACGGCGAGGACGACGGGCGCGACGAGCCTTGGCCGCGCACCTCCGGGCGGCTCCAGTTCGAGCCGCTTGGCCGGCGCTGCGGGATCCTCGCCCTGAGGCCGGCCGCCGCGTCGCTCGCGTCCGCCGGCATTGCCGGCATCGCGTTCCGGACCGGGGCGATCGCCGGTCTTCGCGGGCGGCCTGTCGCCAGCGCCGCCACGCCCCTTCGCGCGGGGCGCCCGAGGCTCCTGCGGAACGCTCGATTGCTGCGGGCGGCGGCTTCGCGCCAAGGGCGTCCTCCTTGCGGGTCGAAATGCCGGCTCGCCGGCTCGTCGGCCTCTCTATCGGTTCTCGCACGGCTTGGCAAAACAGCGAAAACCGTCAACTTATGACGGCTCGTGATAAAGGGGAGATCGGCCGCATCGACCGGCCGAGAGCACAAGGGAGGACCGACATGGATCTGAAGGGCGAATACCGGCTGCCGGCAAGCCGCGAGACCGTCTGGGCGAAGCTCAACGACCCGGAGGTGCTGAAACGCTGCATTCCCGGCTGCGAGGAGCTGGAAATGACCGGCGAGAACGAGATGAAGGCGACCGTCATCGCCAAGGTCGGGCCGGTGAAGGCGAAGTTCAACGGCGAGGTCCGGCTCGAGAACATCAATCCGCCCGAGAGCTACTCGATCGTCGGCGAAGGCAAGGGCGGCATCGCCGGCTTCGCCAAGGGCGGCGCAGACGTCCATCTCGCCGAGGACGGCGCCGAGACGATCCTGACCTACAGCGTCAGCGCCCAGGTCGGCGGCAAGCTCGCCCAGCTCGGCGGAAGGCTGATCGATTCCAGCGCCAAGAAGCTGTCGGGCCAGTTCTTCGACAATTTCGCCAAGGAGGTCGAGGCGGCCGAGACGGGCGCTGCGCCGGCGGCCTGAGGACGGCGCGGGCACGGTCCGGGCCGCCGGCCGCCCTGGCCGGACCCGGCCTTGACGAAATTCGAACGAGATCCGGATCAGGATGACCGGTGCAGCCAGGGCAGGCAGGCCGGACGCATCCGGTCGCCTGACCGGCGTCGAGGACGGACGATGAGACACCCTGTGTCCACCCCATTTGTTTCAGGCAGCGATTTGAGCTGCGGCGCGATGTTTCTGCGGGTCGTAAAGGGCGTGGTTTTGCCATGCTTTCCAGAGGACGCGGAGCCAGGCCCTGGCGAGAATTCGGATGGCATGGGGATGTCTGCAGCCGCGGTCTCGGGCTTTTCGGTAGGTGGCGGCGGCCCATGGGCAGGCGTGTCGCGAGTTGTCCGCAAAGCAGGTGACGGCGGCCCTGAGGTTCTTGTTGCAGGCCCATCGGAAGACGACGCCGCGACTTTTGCCGGAGGCATGGGTTACAGGGCAGACGCCGGCCTCTGCGGCGAGTTGGTCTTCGGTTGGGAAGCGTTCGCGGACGTCGCCGAGTTCGGCGAGGATCTGCGCGGCGCAGATGCGGCCCGAGCGCGGGAAGGACATGACGACCCTGCCGTCCGGCAATTCGGCGACGGCGTGTTCGATCTTCGCGGACAGTTTGGCGATCTCGCCGACGATGCGTTCGAGAACGATCGCAAGGGCCCGGGCGAGTTCGCCTTTCGCCTCGGCTTCGGCGTCACCGGCAAGGCCGGCCGGCGCGGCGCGCAGGCGGGCCAGGAGCTCGGCGGGCGAGCGCCGGCCGCAGTAGGCGTTTTGGGCCATGAAGCTGGCGAGGCGCTTCTCGCCGAGGCGGCTGGCGCTGTCGGGTGTGGGATAGCGCAGGATGAAGGCGAGCGCGATCGGGCTGTCGATGGCGGCGAAGATGGCGGCCGCGCCCGGCCAAAAGCCCTCGAGCAGGCTGCGGAGTTGGTTGGCGATCGCGGTTCGCGCCGCCACCAGATCGCCCCGGCCGCGCACCAGCGCCCGCAAGGCCTTGATGTCGTCGGACACCGGCAGCAGGGGACGGAAGCGGTGGCCGTCGGTGCGCAGGATGTCGGCAAGCATGAAGGCGTCGCCCGGGTCGCTCTTGGCCGCGGCCGCCCGGTAGCGGGGCCGGCAGGCTTTGACCACATTGGGATGGACGGGCACGACGGGATGTCCGGCTTCGACCAGCGTGTCGACGATCAGGCCCGATGGCCGCTCGATGGCGATGGGCAGGTCGGCTGGCGGGGCGATGCGCTCCAGCCGCGCCACCATGTCGGCAAGCCCCGCCGCATCGTGGCGAACGTCGAGCCGGCCGACGACCTGACCGGCGCCGTCGATGATGCACAGGGCATGGCTTGCGCCGCCCCAGTCCAAGCCTCCATGAAAGGGCATGTGCCGATCTCCTCGGATTGCGTTACACTGACCCGAGCTGGGAGATCGTGCGGATCGCTCACTGACAGGCGCTCTGGCCGACAAGCACTGGCGCTTCACCCTGTGGTCCGTCCCGGTCTCCCGGCACCTGCCGTGCGGCGGGTCTCATCGGGGCCGTCGAGCGGCAAGCGACACGGGCCGTCACGGCAGATGCTCGGGTTGGCGGATGCTACGCCATTTGATCGCTCCGCACCCGCCAACCCGAAGGTGCACCAGTGAGCGACAACGAAGACCAGACGAGCTTTGTCGAGGTGCCCGGCAACCCCGCGCCCCGCAGGCTCACCTGCGGCACGCTGGTGACCTCCGACGGGCGACGGCTGCGTCATGCGCTCGCCAGGGTCTCGGGCGCCTCGCGCGGTACCGTGATTCTTCTGCAGGGCCGCAACGAGACGATCGAGAAGTATTTCGAGACGATCGCCGACCTCAACGAGCGGGGCTTTTCGGTCGTCACCTTCGACTGGCGCGGCCAGGGCGGCTCGGACCGCCTGCTGCGCCGGTCGCGGCTCGGCCATGTGAAGCATTTCGGCCAATATCTGGTCGACCTCGAATGCGTGATCCAGGAGATCGTGCTGCCCGACTGCCAGCCGCCCTACACCATCCTCGCCCATTCCATGGGCGGGCTGATCGCGCTCCACGCCGCCTCGCGGCTGGCCAACACCATCGATCGCATGGTGCTTCTGGCACCGCTGGTGGGCTTTGCGTCCAGCGTTCCTTCGGTCGCGACCCTCGGGCGTCTGTCGGCGGCGGCGCGCTGGCTCGGCCTCGGCACAAGGCCGGTCCGCCGCTCGATCCCGAGCCGGATCCCCAATCCGGCGGACAACCCGCTCACCTCCGATCCGCGGCGTTTCCGGCGCAACCGGGAACTCGCGGAAACAGCGCCCGACCTCTTCGTCGGCAGCCCCACCGTCGCCTGGCTCGCGGCGACCACCCGGGCGATGCGGCGGCTGGAAAGCTCGGCCGAGATTGCGGCGCTGTCGGTTCCGACGCTCGTCGTCATCGCCGGCGCCGACCAGGTCGTCTCATCGGCGGCTGCCGAGCGCCTCGCCTTCCGCATGCGCTGCGGGTCGAGCCTGACGATCCCGCTGGCCCGCCACGAACTGCTGCAGGAGGCGGACCGCTTTCGCGAAGAGGCGCTGGAGATCTTCGACGCCTATGTCGGCGGCCAGGCGGCGCTGGCGGCGCAGTAGAGGGGCATCAGCCCGCCAGCATCGCCACGGCCGCCGCGTGCAGTTCGGGCGTTGCCGCCGCGATCACGTCGCCGCCCTGTTCCGCCCGCCCGCCGGCAAGGGTCGTGACCAGGCCGCCGGCCTGCTCGATCAGCGGGATCAGCGCGGCGATGTCGTAGGGCTTCAGGCCGCTCTCGACGACCAGGTCGACATGGCCGGCGGCCAGCATCGCGAAGGCATAGCAATCGGTGCCGAAGCGGGTGAGGCGTACGGTTCGCTCGAGCGCCTCGAAACCGCCGAGGAGATCGACGGAAAACAGCCGGGGCGAGGTGGTGAACAGCGCCGCGTCGCGCAATTGCGCCACCTTGCGGGTGAGGAGCGGCCGCGCCTCGCCGTCGCCGCGCTTGAGGAACGCGCCGGTGCCGTCGGCATAGAAGCGCTCGCCGGTGAAGGGCTGGGACATGATGCCGAGCCGGCCGCGGCCGGCGACATAGTGGCCGATCAGCGTCCCCCAGACGGGAATCCCGGTGATGAAGGCCCGCGTGCCGTCGATCGGGTCGATGACCCATTGCCGGCCTTCGCCGTCGCCGCGACCGGCCACCGTGCCGAATTCCTCGCCGAGGATGCCGTGGTCCGGAAAACGATCCGTGATCAGTGCCCTGATCGCCGTCTCGGCGGCCCGGTCTGCCTCCGTCACCGGATCGAAGGCGCCCGGCCCGAGCTTGTTGTCGACGCCGCCGCCGCTGCGGAACCGCGGCAGCGTCTCGCGATCGGCGGCGTCTGCCAGCATCAGAAGAAAATTCGCGTCGGGCTCGCTCATGGGTCCTGCTTTTCTGCCTTGCTGGGGCGACGGCACGATGAATGCGGAAAGTTCTCACCACAATGTGATGATTCGGACGCGGCAGATTGGTCAAGGCTGTTGACACATTTGGCAGCGCAACATAGCTTTTGCGTTGCGGCATCCGTGCCGTTGCCCTTATGGGCGTTTCCTCCCTAGACTTCAGACCGCGCTGCTTCAACGCAGTGCGGTTTTTTTTGCCCGGCGCAATCCGTTGCAGATGCCACGATCCGGGTGGTCTCGGGACCGGCCTCTATTCCGCGGCGGCCGGGCGGGCGCCATATTGCGCCGCGACATCGGCGGCAAAGCGCTCGACGAAGGTCTGCAACTGCTCCTTCAGGCGCGGAAAGCCGTGATGGGGGCGGAAGGTGCGCTCATCCGCATAGAGCCCGCGATTGATCTCGACCTGGATCGCATGAAAGCCTTCGGCCGGGCGCCCGTAATGCTCGGTGATGTAGCCGCCGGCATAGGGCTTGTTGCGGGCGACGTCGAAGCCAAAGCTCGACAGATGCGCGCTCGCCATGGCAACCAGCCGGCCCGAGGCGCTGGTACCGTAGCGGTCGCCGATCACGATGTCGGGCCGCCGGCCGCCGGGCAGCGCCCGGACGCTCGACGGCATCGAATGGCAGTCGATCAGGATCGCGAAACCGAACCGGTCCCGGGTGCGCGTGAGGAGTTCGTCGAGCGAGTGGTGGAACGGACGGTAGATCGCGTCGATCCGCCGCAGGGCCGCGGCCACGGGCAGCATCCCCCGATAGATCTCCTCGTTCTCCGCGACGATCCGCGGCACGGTGCCGAGCCCCCCCGCCACTCGCAGCGAGGCGGAGTTGACGAAGCCCGGCAGGGCGTCGCTGAACATCTTCGGATCGAGCTCGAACGGCTCGCGATTGACGTCGAGATAGGCCCTTGGAAACCGCGCTCGGATCAACGGAGCGCCGAATTCCGGCGCAAAATCGAAGAGTTCGTCGACGAAGACGTCTTCGGACCGGCGGATGGCCTCGCGGCCGAGCCTCGTTGCGGCCATCAGGTCGCTGGGATAGTCGCGGCCGCTGTGGGGCGAGCAGAAGACAAAGGGGATTGCCGGTTCGGACGGCTCGACGATTTCGAAAGCCGGCACCAGGCCATCACTGGTCTTGAGTGTCGGAATGTCCCTCAATCGTCCCTCATTCAAAGTTCGTACCGGAAAACTAGGGCCGAAGCCGCCATTTCGCCAATTCCTTTTAGAAAATATTGGACCTCTCTGGTATGAAATTCGTGTAAGAATAGGGTGATGAACGAGCCGGACACACCGGTCGGATTCGGGTTTTGGGAATGTCGAAGATACTGCTTGCTGAAGACGACAACGACATGCGCCGCTTTCTGGCGAAGGCGCTGGAGCGCGCCGGCTATGAGGTGGTCGCGTTCGACAATGGCGGAAGTGCCTATGAGCGGCTGCGCGAGGAGCCGTTCTCGCTGCTCCTGACCGACATCGTCATGCCGGAAATGGACGGGATCGAACTGGCCCGCCGCGCCACGGAGCTCGATCCGGACCTGAAGGTGATGTTCATCACCGGCTTTGCCGCGGTCGCCCTCAACCCCGATTCGAAGGCGCCGAAGAACGCCAAGATCCTGTCGAAGCCGTTCCACCTGCGCGAGCTGGTCGACGAAGTCGGCAAGATCCTCGAAGACGCCGCCTGAGGCGGCCCCCAGATAGCCGCGGCCGCCCGAATCAGGCGGCCTCGGCGCCACAGGCCCGGGATGGCGCCATCTCGCCCCCTGCCCGCAAAAGTCCTGCGAAGGGCCCGCGGCAGGCCCGTTTCAGCCGCCGAAAACCCCGCATCCGCCGCTGTCGCATTTGTTTCGCGAAAGCCGGTTTTTCCCTGTTGACGGATCGCGCGGTCATGTGATCTATGCCGCTCCGTCGGATGGGCGTGTAGCTCAGCGGGAGAGCACTTCGTTGACATCGAAGGGGTCACAGGTTCAATCCCTGTCACGCCCACCATTCGACGCCTTCCCTTCTTCGGAACAATGATCCGTCGCCGCGTTGCGGCGGGTGATGCCACTCGCGGCGCGAGCCGGCGCCGCCTTGGATACGGTTCGACCGTGGAGGCGCCTCGACCGTTCGGCTCCCGCGCCTGCCGTCCGATTCGCCGGCTGCTCGCACCCCGACCGCTCAGTCGAAGATGACGCCCTTCTTGAAGATGAAGCAGCCATAGGGCCGCGATTCGCCGGTGCGCACGACCGCATGGGCGCCCTTCGCCTCCTCGTAGAAGTCGAAGCGCTCGACCGCCTCCATGACCACGGCCCGGCCCTCGGCGGCGTCGGCGATCGCCTGCATGTCCCGATGGACCTCGAAATCGGCCTCGGGCTCGCCTTCCGGCGCCATGTAGCGCAGCGGGGCCTCGACGAAGCTGTCCAGCGGCAGCAGCGACAGGATCGCCGTCGCAGCTTCGTTGGTGCCGACGCCTGACAGCTGCACGAGGACGCCGGTGACGGTTTCGGCCGCGACCGAGGCGGCGGGGAAGTTGCGGTCGACGAGGACCAGCTCATCCCCGTGGCCCATCGCCGCCAGGATCTGCAGGAGCTCGGGCGTGACGAGCGGCGGAATGGTCTTCAGCATGGCGAGCCCCCTTGGCGCTTGCGGCAACGATCGCCGCCCACACGGCTGTTATGGGGAGCCTCGTCCCGCCGACCAGACGGAGCAAGCGCTGATTCGCGCCGGCAACGGCGCCCGTTGCCGGACGGCGACCGTCAGGGACGATCCGCTGCCTCTTCCTCTTCGGCGTCCTGCTCGTCGTCCGGCACGTCCCGGCCGATCAGCCGCTCGTCGTCCTTCTTGCCGTCGAAACCATTGTCCGTACGCTCGACGGCGTTGCCGACGATGTCGGGCTGGTGGATGTCGTCGTCGCGTCGCTGCTTCGGATCGGCCATCGCCGTTTCTCCCATGTTCGTTCGATGTGGGGAGAAAGTCGGATCGGCGCCGAGACGTTCCCTGGCGCAGGTTCCTGGCGACGGAGCCGGTCCGGCAAGGCGATCGGGCCGCCGCCCGGCGGAGCCGGCCCTCGGGCGCCCGAGGGTGCGCCGTGCCCGGCGGCTTCAGCCCGCGTGCCGCCTGTAGGGGAGGAACCAGTCGACGAAGGCGGCGATGCCTTCCTCCACCGTGGTGGTCGGGCGATAGCCGAGGGCCGCCTCGATCTCGCTGACGTCGGCGAGCGTATCCTCGATGTCGCCGATCTGCATCGGCTTCATCTCGATGATCGCCTTCCTGCCGAGCGCCGCCTCCAGCACCTCGACATAGTGCTTCAGCTCCACCGGCCGTCCGTTGCCGATGTTGAAGATGCGGAACGGGGCGCTGCTCGACGCGGGGTCGGGAAGGGCTGGGTCGAAGCCGGCATTGGGCGGCGCGATCCGGTCGCTCGCCCGCACCACGCCCTCGACGATGTCGTCGACGAAGGTGAAGTCGCGGCTGTGGCGGCCGTGATTGAACAGGGCGATCGGCTGGCCGGCGAGGATCCTCTCGGCGAAGGAGTAGTAGGCCATGTCCGGGCGGCCCCAGGGGCCATAGACCGTGAAGAAGCGCAGGCCCGTCACCGGAAGATCGAACAAATGGCTGTAGGCATGGGCCATCAGCTCGTTGGAGCGCTTGGTCGCGGCATAGAGCTGGAGCGGATGGTCGACCCCGTCATGCTCGGAGAACGGCACCTTGCGGTTGGCGCCGTAGACGCTGGAGGACGAGGCAAAGGTCAGATGCGGCACCTTCGCATGGCGGCAGACTTCCAGCATGTTGGCGAAGCCGACGAGGTTGCTGGAAACGTAGCTCTCAGGATGGGTCAGCGAATGACGCACCCCGGCCTGGGCCGCGAGATGGATCACCCGGTCGAAGGGCCCGTCGGCAAAGGCGCCGTCCAGCGCCGCACGGTCCGCCAGATCGGCCTCGACGAAGCGGAAGTCGGCGCCGGTCGCCTCGCGCAGCCGGGCGAGCTCGGCGAGCCGCGCCCGCTTCAGCCCGGGATCGTAATAGTCGTTGACGCTGTCGAAGCCGACGACGCGGTCGCCGCGGCGAAGAAGCTTGCGGGCGGTGTGGAAGCCGATGAAGCCGGCGGCGCCGGTGAGAAGGACACGCTGAGACATTTTCGCCTCTTATTCTCCTTCGACCGGAGAATCAAAGCGCGTGGTTCCCGCATCCGCCGCTGCCGCAGCTTCCCGAGCCAATGGCGTCCACCGATCGGGTCAGCCTCGGGACGAGCGACGACTTTCGATCGATCCGTCGCGACCATAGCCGCCAGGGCGGCGTGTTCCGCTTCTACGGGAGGTGCTCGCCGGCCGGCACCGACGGCAGCAGGTCCGGCCATGCGGCGGCGGGATGATTCGCCAGCAGGGCGAGCAGCCGGTCGGTCAGCGACCATGCCGCTTCGTCATGCTGGAGATGGTGGGTCAGGAGCCCGATCGGCTCGCCGCCCCCCGCCGCGTCGCCTCTGGCGCTATCGGCGCGGCTTGCGAGGAGCTGCGCGAGACGCGCGTCCGCAGCCTCGCATGTCAGGCCTTGCATGGCCCGCCAGTCCATGACGTCGAGATGGGTGTTGATCTCCGCCGGCCCGCCGGGTGCGGCCGGCTTCGGCGAACCATAGACCGAGACGACCTCGAACCCGAGCCCCGGCAAGAGCGCCCGGGCGATCGGCCCGATACGGTTCCAGGGCGGCACGAAGACCGGCCGGAATTGCCCGCCGAAGAGGGTTTCCAGCTTCGCCCGGCCCGCCGTGATCTCGCCTGCCATGTCCTCCGCGGGGCGATGATCGCCGAATTCGGCGCGCTTCTCGCCGGTGGGCGCATGATTGGCGTGGGCATGGCCGTGGAGAAGCACGGATACGCCGCGCCCGGTGCTGATCCGCCCGGCCAGCGCCGGCTCGGCGCCCTCGGGAATGACGGCGACGGCCAGCGGCAGGGCATGCCTGCCCGCCAGATCCAGGAGCCGCTCCAGCTCCGGCGTCACCCGGCGCGCGTCGTCGTCCCGCCACCAGAAGGTCACCTTGCGCCCCGCGCCGGCCAGCCGGTCGAGCGCTTTGCACGCCAGCGGGAAATCACCACCACTCATCGGCGCCCGGTCCCGGTCATGCGGCCCTGGCGCCGAGCGCCTCCCCGAGCAGCGAGGCCACCCGGTCGAGCCCCGGCTCCGGCGAGAATTGTTCGCGCACGCGGATTTCGCCGGCTTCGGCCAGCCTGAGGGCCAACGGCTGGTCGTCCATCAGCCGGGCGATCGCCTGTCCCAGCGCTTTCGGATCGCGCTCCTCGACGAGCAGCCCCGTCTCGCCGTCGGTGACGAGTTCGGGGATTGCCGACACCCGCGTCGAGACCACCGGCAGCCGGTGCGCCTGCGCCTCCATCAGGACGTTGGGCAGCCCGTCGCGGTCACCGGACCTGGCGATCCGCGAGGGCAGGACGAACAGGTCGGCCTTCTCCAGGAGATCGAACACCTCGCCGCGCTCGCGGCTGCCGTGCCAGGTGATCCGGTCGGCGATACCGGCCTTCTCCGCCCGCTCCTTCAGCGTCTTCGCCAGCGCGCCGCCGCCGACATGGTCGAACCGCCAGTTCCGGCCCTTCAGCCCGGCCAGCGCCCTGATGAGGTCGCCATAGCCCTTCTTCTCCACCGCGCGGCCGACGGAGACGATGCGGAACGGCCGCTCGCCATTCCAGGGAACGCGCTCCGGCGGCACGATCCCGGCGAGATCGAGCCCGTGATAGACGAGCTCGACCCGCTTCGGCTGGCTGGCCAGCGAACGCAGGTAATCGAGATTGCTGGCCGTACAGGTCACGCCGAAGGCCGAGGAATCGAGCTTCTCGGACAATTCCCACGCCTGCGACGTCCAGATGTCCTTGGCATGGGCGGAGAAGGACCAGCCGAGGCCGAGGATCGTCGCGGCATAGCGGGCGACCGAGGCCGGCGTGTGAAGATAGTGGGTATGCAGCCAGCCGACGTCCTTCGGCAGCTCCGCGGCGAGGACGCAGGCCTGGCCGAAGCGGCGATAGCGGTTGGCCGTGCGGTCGCGCGCAAGGTCGGCCTGAAACAGTCTCTCGGCCTCGGCAAAGCCCGGCTGGCGCTCGGCGAACTCCCGGCCGCGCTTCACCCGCGGCGGGTCGTCCTTCAGATATTCCGGCAGGTAGAGCACCGGCGCGGTGATCCGCCGATGCACCGGATGGACCTTGGTCTCGCCCGGCTGGCGCAGCGAGACGATCAGCTGGCCGAGACCGCGATCCTGCAGCCCGGCGATTTCCTGGGCGATGAAGGTTTCCGACAGGCGCGGATAGCCCTTGACCAGAATTGCCACCCGGCGCTGCATCATGCCCGTCCCGTCTCGTACCATCTCGTTCCGTCTCCGGCCCCTCGGATCGGCCTGTCGCCCCGCTTATGCGAGGCGGCTGCAGGCGGCAAGGACGGGCATTCTGCGAATGGCGCGCCGCGCTTGCGCCTCGGGCTCAAGGTCGGACCTAGCCGAGCAGGCCACCCCGGACGAACAGCTCCTCGAACAGCGCGTCCCGTGCCCGAAACCCCGGCGCCACGGACTGTCTTTCGGAATCCTGGATGAGCTTGGCGAAGGCCACCGTGCGCTCGCCCTTCGTCGCCCAGCCGACGAACCAGCCATAGGGTCGTCCACGCAGCGGCTTGCCGTCGGCGCCGCGCGGCAGGCCGGCGCCGGTCTTGCCATGGACCTGCCAGCCGTCGCCCCTGACGCCGTAGGACGCCAGCGTCGCGGTCGCCTCGTAGGCGTGCTCGGACACCGGCAGCGCGCGCTGGGCGATCCGGCGCATGAAGACGGCCTGTTCGCGCGGCGAGATCTGCAGCGAGTTGCCGAGCCAGGCGGTGGTCAATCCGTCGCCCTCGCCCGCCATGCCCGCAATGTCCTGGTTGCCGTAGTCGAAGGCGGCGAGGGTGCGTTGCACCCGCTCCCGCCCCAGCCGCTCCATCACCCGCTGCGAATACCAGACGACCGAGTCGCGCATCCATGTCGTCGGCGTCGTCGCCTGCCGCCATTCCGGCCGCCAGTCGACATAGCCTTCCTCGAAGGGCAGCCTGGGCTCCTCCGGGTTCTTCAGGACGCCGGCGTCGAAGCCCATCAGGCTGATCGCCAGCTTGAAGGTGGAAGCGGGCGTCACCCGTTCGTCGCAGGCCGGCCCTATGTCGACCAGCGTCTCGCCGCTCGATGCGTCGAGGACGGTGAGGCAGAGCGTGCGGGTTTCGGCGCGGGCGGGCTGGGCGAGGCAGAAGGCGGCGATGACGCAGAGTGCGGGCAGACGTTTCATCGTGGAACTCCGGATGGGCGCAACGCACGCTCATGCGACGACCCGAATGATTGACAAAGCGTCAACGCCGCAGCTTACTGCGCGAACATCTACGGAATGGGAGCCGGCAATGCCGCTTGGGCAGGAAGTGAGCGCCAAACGATTCGGCGCCTCGCGCCCGTCGCTTGTCTCTGTCGTCGCGGCTCTGTGCGGGCTGGTCGCCGTCTTCTCATCCGCCCTCCCGTCGGCTGCCAGGGCCGAGGGCGTGCCCGAGCCGAAGTCGCTGGCCGCCGCCGTCGCCAGCGGCGAACTGCCGCCGGTCCTCGAGCGGTTGCCCCGGGTGCCGCGGGTTCTGGGCGTCGACAGCGCCTGTTCGGCGGAAGATCTCGGCGGGACGCTCAACATGCTCGCCGGCAGCACCAAGGACACCCGCCTCATGCCGGTGTTCGGCTATGCCCGCCTCGTCGGCTACGACACCGACTACAAGATCGTGCCGGACATCCTCGAGAGCTACGACGTCGAGGAGGGGCGGGTCTTCACCTTTCATCTGAGGCCAGGGATGAAATGGTCGGACGGCGCGCCGTTCACCGCGGAGGACTTCCGCTACTTCTGGCAGGACATGGCGAAGAACCCGAAGATCGCCAAGTTCGGCGTCCCGCCCGAGCTGATGGTCGACGGCGAGGAGCCGGAGGTGACGTTTCCGGACGAGGTCACCGTGCGCTACGCCTGGAAGAAGCCCAATCCGGGCTTCCTCGCCTCGCTGGCCGCGGCGACGCCCTTCGACATCTACCGGCCCGCCCATTACCTCAAGAAGTACAATCCGAACTACACCGACCCGAAGAAGATCGAGGCAAAGGTCGAGAAGTCCGGCCAGCGCAACTGGGTGGCGCTGCACTTCAAGAAGGACCGCGCCCAGCGCAACGACAATCCCGACATGCCGACGCTGCAGCCCTGGATGCTGGTCACCGAGCCGCCGTCCGAGCGGCTGATCTTCGCCCGCAACCCGTATTTCTTCCGGGTCGACCAGGCCGGGCGGCAGCTGCCCTATATCGACGAGGTGGCGCTGACCATTTCCAATTCGGGCCTCATTCCGGCCAAGGTCGCCAATGGCGAGGCGGACCTGCAGGCCGCCTATCTGTCCTTTCCGAACTACCCGTTCCTGAAGAGCGGCGAGAAGCGCTCGAACTACCAGGTGCGACGCTGGAAATCCGGCAAGGGCGCCCATGTCGCGCTCTATCCCAATCTCAACGCCAAGGACCCGGTCTGGCGCGAGCTGCTGCAGACCGCCGACTTCCGCCGCGCGCTGTCGCTGGCGATCAATCGCAAGGACATCAACCAGGCGATCTTCTACGGCCTTGCCGAGACCGGCGGCAACACGGTGCTGCCCGGCTCGCCCTTCTTCGACGAGACGCTGCGCGCGATGTGGGCGACTTATGACCCGGAGCGCGCCAACCAGCTGCTCGACGCCCTCGGCCTCGAGCGCGACGGACCGGACGGCCTGCGCCATCTGCCGGACGGACGCGAGATGAGCATCGTCGTCGAGACTGCCGGCGAGAGCCGCGAGCAGAGCGACGTCCTCCAGCTCGTGCGCGACGACTGGCGCAAGATCGGCATCGAGCTCCTGATCCGCGAAAGCCAGCGGGAAATCTTCCGCAACCGCATCAAGGCCGGCTCGACGCTGATGTCGGTCTGGACCGGCCTCGACAACGGCCTGCCGACGCCGAATTCCGATCCCGGTGAACTCATGCCCTCGACGGCCGAGCAGCTGGAGTGGCCGGGCTACGGCATGTGGGTCGAGACCCACGGCACCGGCGGCGAGGCACCGGCCGACACGCCGAATCTGGCCCCGCTGAAGACCCTGATCGGCCTGCACGAGGCGTGGAAGATGTCGCTCGACGAGGCCGAGCGGGCGCGGATCTGGCGCGAGGCGCTGACGATCTTCGCCGATCAGGTCTACACCATCGGCATCGTCTCGGGCGTCGACCAGATCGTCGTCGTCTCCAACGATCTGGAGAACGTTCCCGAGCAGGGCGTCTACAACTACGACCCCGGGGCGTTCTTCGGCCTCTACCATCCCGACACGTTCCATTTCGCCTGCCCGGGCGTCGACACGGCGGACAAACGCCCGTGATCCGCTACGTGACGAACCGCCTGATGACCATGGTGCTGACGCTCGTCGCGATCAGCGTCCTCGTCTTCGCCATCATCCAGCTGCCGCCCGGCGACTACCTGACCAGCTACATCGCCGAGATCCAGTCCCAGGGCGAACAGGTCACCGCCGACAAGATCCAGTTCCTGCGCGAGGAATACGGTCTCGACAAGCCGCTCTGGCAGCAATACCTCGTCTGGGCCACGGGGCTCGTCCAGGGCGACCTCGGCTATTCCTTCGAATACAACCAGCCGGTGGCCGACGTCGTCGGCGAGCGGATGCCGCTGACGCTGCTGCTCAACGCGGCGACGGTCGTCTTCATCTATCTCGTGTCGTTCCCGATCGGCATCTATTCGGCCACCCATCAGTACAGCTGGGGCGATCACGGCCTTTCCTTCCTGGGCTTTCTCGGCCTCGCCACGCCCAACTTCCTGCTCGCGCTGATCCTGCTCTACTTCGCCAACGTCTGGTTCGGCACCTCGATCGGCGGGCTGATGGCGCCCGAATTCATCGACGCGCCCTGGACGCTCGCGAAGATCGGGTCGGTCTTCGCCCATCTCTGGGTGCCGGTCCTGGTGATCGGCACGGCCGGCACCGCCGGCATGATCCGGCGCCTGCGCGCCAATCTCCTCGACGAGCTGCACCGGCAATATGTGACGACGGCCCGCGCCAAGGGCCTTTCGGAGCGCCGCATCCTGTTCAAGTATCCGCTGCGCATGGCGATGAACCCGTTCATCGCCGATCTCGGCTCGATCCTGCCGCAGATCGTCTCGGGCTCGGTGATCATCTCGGCGGTGATGAGCCTGCCGACGACCGGGCCGATGCTGCTCTCCTCGCTGAGGAGCCAGGACATGTATCTGGCAGGGTCTTTCCTGATGTTCCTGGCGCTGCTGACGGTCGTCGGCATGTTCGTTTCCGACCTGCTCCTCGCCGTCCTCGACCCGCGTATCCGCCTCGGGGTCAAGAGCGCGCGATGAAAGGCACCCGGTGAGCCAGATCCCGCATTTCATCTCGACCGAGCCCTTCGATGCGGAGGCGACCGTCGCCGTCGGCTCCAGCGTCTCGGAGCGCTATGCGAAAGCCTCCCAGGCGCGGCTGATCTGGTGGCGGTTCCTGCGCCATCGTCTCGCCGTCGTCAGCCTCGCCTTCCTCGTCGTCAGCTACGTCGCGATCCTCTTCGTCGAGTTCCTGTCGCCCTACGAGCTGTCGTCCCGCCACACCGACTTCATCTTCGCGCCGCCCCAGAGCGTCCATCTCTTCCATGACGGCGCCTTCGTCGGCCCCTTCGTCTACCCCCTCGACTATGCCCTCGACATGGACACGCTGAAGCGGACCTATGCCGAGGACCGCTCCCAGCCGATGCCGATCCGCTTCTTCTGCGAGGGCGAGACCTACCGGTTCTGGGGCCTGTTCGAGGCGGACACCCATTTCGCCTGCCCGCCCGAGGGCGGCACGCTGTTCCTGCTCGGCACCGACCGGCTGGGGCGGGACATGCTGTCGCGCATCGTCTATGGCGCGCGGATCTCGCTGACCATCGGCCTCGTCGGGGTGACGCTGTCCTTCATCCTCGGGATCACCATCGGCGGCCTTGCCGGCTATTTCGGCGGCTGGGTGGATGCCACGGTGCAGCGGGTGACGGAGATCCTGCGCTCGATCCCCGAGCTGCCTCTCTGGCTCGCCCTGTCCGCCGCGCTGCCGCTCACCTGGAGCCCGCTGCTGATCTATTTCGGCATCACGCTGATCCTCGCTCTGCTCGACTGGCCGGGGCTCGCCCGCGCCGTCCGCTCGAAGCTGTTCGCGCTCAGGGAGGAGGATTTCGTCGTCGCCGCCGAGATGCTCGGCGCCAGCCCGCGGCGGATCATCTTCCGGCATCTCCTGCCGAATTTCATGAGCCACCTGATCGCCTCGGCCTCGCTGTCGATCCCGACGATGATCCTCGCCGAGACCGCGCTGTCGTTCCTCGGGCTGGGGCTGCGCCCGCCGATCACCTCCTGGGGCGTCCTCCTGTCGGAGGCCCAGAACATCGAGGCGGTGGCGCTCTACCCCTGGCTGCTCCTGCCGATGCTGCCGGTGGTGCTGACGGTGCTCGCCTTCTCCTTCGTCGGCGATGGCTTGCGGGACGCGGTGGACCCCTACCAGCACTGAGACGATGCCGGTCGAAGCTGGCGCAACGCCCCTCGCCCTTCGAGGCTCGACTCGCCTTCGACAAGCCGAGTACCTCAGGATGAGGGGCAGGGGGCCGGTCCGAGACGATGCTCGGTTCCGTCCTCACCCCGCGCTTCCAGCGTAGTACCCGTCCCCCTCTGAAGTGGGCCGGGACGATTGCCCCATGCCCTCATCCTGAGGTGCTTGGCCGCCCGCAGGGAGGCCGAGCCTCGAAGGGCGATGGAATGGCGGGCGCCGCCGCTGTCACACCGCCGGCCACTGGTGGTGCACCGCCCCATCCTTGTCGAAACGGCGGAAGGTGTGGGCGCCGAAGAGGTCGCGCTGGGCCTGGATGAGGTTGGCCGTGCCGCGCTCGCGGCGATAGTCGTCGAAATAAGCGAGCGCCGCCGCCAGCGCCGGGACCGGAATGCCGCCCAGCGACGCCTTGGCCACCACCCGGCGCAGCGCCGACTGGCCCTTGGCCACCCGCCCGACGAAGTCCGGCGACTGCAGGATGTTCACGACGGTGTGGCCCTTGTCGTAGGCCTTGGCGATGTCGTCGAGGAAATGCGAGCGGATGATGCAGCCGGCCCGCCAGATTTCCGCGATGGTGCCGAGCGGCAGGTTCCAGCCGTTTTCGTCGGAGGCCGCCGCCATTGCCGCATAGCCTTGCGCATAGGCGATGATCTTCGCCGTCACCAGCGCCGATTCGAGCTCCGACAGTCCCGCCTCGTCGGCGAAGAACTGCGCCTGGCCGAGTTCGACGCCGTCATAGAGCTTGGCCGCATCCGCCCGCTCGGAACGGCGCGAGGAAAGCCCGCGGGCCGCGACGGCGGCCTCGAGCGTCGTTGCGCCGACGCCGAGCTTTTCCGCCTCGATCACCGCCCAGCGGCCGGTGCCCTTCTGGCCGGCCTCGTCGACGATCACGTCGACCATCGGCTTGCCGGTTTCCGGATCCGTCTCGTCGAGATTCACCGCGGTGATCTCGATGAGATAGGAGGCGAGTTCGCGGGTGTTCCAGTCCCGGAACACCTCTGCCATCCTCGCCGGTTCGAGCTTCAGCCCGTCGCGCATGATGCCGTAGATCTCGGCGATCATCTGCATGTCGGCATATTCGATGCCGTTGTGGATGGTCTTGACGAAATGGCCCGCGCCATCCGGCCCGAGCCAGGCGACGCAAGGGGTGCCCTGGTATTGCGCGGCGATTTTGGTGAGCACCGGCTCCAGCAGAGGATAGACCTCCCTGGCGCCGCCGACCATCATCGAGGGGCCGTGCCGGGCGCCGAGCTCGCCGCCGGAGACGCCCATGCCGACGAAGTTCAGACCCGTCCCCTCCATTTCCCGGGAATGGCGGACGGTGTCGTTGAAATCGGCATTGCCGGCGTCGACCATGACGTCGCCGGCTTCCAGAAGCGGGCGGATCCGCGCGATCTCGTCGTCGACCGGCTTGCCGGCCGGGATCATGAAGACCGCGATGCGCGGCGTCTTCAGGCTCTGGACGAACGCTTCGAGCGTCTCGGCCGGGATGAGGTTGGCGGCAAGCTCGGGATTGTCGTCGCGCACGGCGAAGGCCTTTGCCGGGTCGCGGTTCTGGACCGCGACCTTGAAGCCCTTCTCGGCCATGTTGAGGGCGAGGTTGGCGCCCATGACGCCCATTCCGATGACGCCGATATCGGCGGTTCCGTCGCTCATGATCAGTCTCCTCGGCCGCTTCCGGCCTCTCATGATGCCTCTCGCAACCGCATGGGGCGAAGGCGAATCGGGTGCCGGCCGCCGTTCTAGCTCTTCAGCCGCCAGCCGGTCTTGAAGATATAGGTCACCGCTGCGAGCGTCGCCCCGAGAAACACCAGCGTCATGGCGAGGCTGACGCCGATCGACACGTCCGACGTGCCGTAGAACGCCCAGCGGAAGCCGGAGATCAGATAGACCACCGGATTGACCAGGCTCACATCCTGCCAGAACTCCGGAAGCATCGAGATCGAATAGAAGCTGCCGCCGAGAAAGGCCAGCGGCGTGACGATCAGAAGCGGCACGATCTGCAGCTTCTCGAAGCCGTCGGCCCAGATACCGATGATGAAGCCGAACATGGCGAAGGTGACGGCGGTGAGCACCAGGAACAGCATCATCCACAGCGGGTGCTCGATGCGCAGATCGACGAAGAGCGTGGCCGTGGCGAGGATGATCAGGCCGAGCGCGATCGATTTCGTCGCCGCCGCCCCGACATAGCCGAGCACGATCTCGATCGGCGAGATCGGCGCCGAGAGAAGCTCGTAGATCGTGCCGGTGAATTTCGGGAAATAGATGCCGAAGGCGGCGTTGGTCAGGCTCTGCTGCAGAAGCGTCAGCATGATCAGCCCCGGCACGATGAAGGCGCCGTAGGACACCCCGTCGACCTCCTGGATCCGCGAGCCGATCGCCGCGCCGAAGACGACGAAGTAGAGCGAGGTGGAGATCACCGGCGAGATGATGCTCTGCATCAGCGTTCGGAAGGTGCGGGCCATCTCGAACTTGTAGATGGCGACGACGGCGGTGAGGTTCATGCCCTCTCCTCGACGAGGTTGACGAAGATCTCCTCCAGCGTCGACTGCTTGGTGGAGACGTCGCGGAAGCGGATCCCCTGCTCCGCGAGCCGTCGCATGAGGCTGGCGATCCCCGTCCGCTCGGCATTGGTGTCGTAGGAATAGGTGAGGCTGTGGCCCTGCGCCGAGAGCGACAGGTCGTAGTCCGAGAAGCCGGGCGGGAGTGCGGCCAGCGGCTCCTGCAGATGCAGGATCAGCTCCTTGTGGCCGAGCTTGCGCATCAGTTCGGCCTTCTCCTCGACGAGGATCAGCTCGCCCTTCGAGATGACACCGATGCGGTCGGCCATCATCTCGGCTTCCTCGATGTAGTGGGTGGTCAGGATGATGGTCACGCCATTCTCGCGCAGCTTGCGCACCACCTCCCACATTTCGCGGCGCAGCGCCACGTCGACGCCGGCGGTCGGCTCGTCGAGGAAGAGCAGCTCCGGCTCGTGGGACAGCGCCTTGGCGATCAGGACGCGGCGCTTCATGCCGCCGGAGAGCGTCATGATCTTGTTGTCGCGCTTGTCCCACAGGGACAGGTCGCGCAGCACCTTCTCGATATGCGCCGGGTTCTTTTTCTTGCCGAACAGGCCGCGGGAGAAGGACACCGTATCCCACACGCTCTCGAAGGCGTCGGTGGTCAGCTCCTGAGGCACGAGGCCGATCTTCGATCGCGCCGCCCGGTAGTCCCGGCCGATGTCGTGGCCGTCGACGGTGATCTCGCCGGACGAAAGATTGACGATGCCGCAGATGATCGAGATCAGCGTCGTCTTGCCGGCGCCGTTCGGGCCGAGCAGCGCGAAGATCTCGCCCCGCGCGATCTCGAGATCGACGGACTTCAGCGCCTGAAAGCCGCCCTCGTAGGTCTTCGACACGCCGCGGACGGCGAGGATGGGATGAGCGGCGTTGGTGGATTGCATCAAGTTCGACCGATCGCAGTTCGTCCGGGCGCGCCGGCGGGAGCTTTTGGCCACATAGGCGGCAAGGGCTGCGGGGAAAGTGGGTAGCCGGCTCCGATCGAGCCTGCGGTTCTGTCGGCCTCGTCCCGGAGGGCTCCGTCGGTCTCGATATCCACGGATCCCGCTACCGGCTTTCCGCGGGCTGGAAGGCCGTCGGCAAGGCCGGCCGACCGATCATTTCACGTGGGGGCGTGACACTTTCGTCGTGGCCGCTCTAGTTCCGCCGCCAAGGGACGACTTCGCCGCGATGCCGGCACGATCGAGGGATTCACAGGATGCGTTGGCGCGGGCGACGGCAGTCGGACAACATCGAGGACCGGCGCGGCGGCGGCGGTTTCGGCGGCAGGGGCGGAGGCGGCATGCGCATTCCGGTGCGGGCCGGCGGCGGCGGCGGCATCGGCCTCATCATCATCGCGCTGGTCTTGTGGCTCGGCTTCGGCATCAATCCGCTGGCGCTGCTCGGCGGCATGGACGACGGCGGCGGCAGCGTCCAGACCACCCAGCGCGGGCCGGGGGTGGCCGGCACCGCCGACGAGACCGACGACTTCGTCGCCACCGTCCTCGCCGAGACCGAGGACACCTGGGGCCAGAGGTTCCAGGCGGCCGGCGAGACCTATCCGAAACCCACCCTCGTCCTGTTCGACGACCAGGTCCGTTCGGCCTGCGGCAGCGCCGGATCGGCGACCGGGCCGTTCTACTGCCCGGCCGACAGCAAGCTCTATCTCGACCTCACCTTCTTCCGGCAGCTGAAGAACCAGCTCGGCGCGCCGGGCGACTTCGCCCAGGCCTATGTCATCGCCCACGAGGTCGGCCATCACATCCAGAACGTCACCGGCGTCCTCGATCGCACCAACCGGCAGCGGCAGAACGTCTCGGCGAGCGAAGGCAACGCGATCTCGGTGCGGGTCGAGCTGCAGGCCGACTGCTATGCCGGCATCTGGGCCCATGACGCCAAGGGCGACGGCATCGTCGAAGAAGGCGACATCGACGAGGCGCTGAACGCCGCCGGCCAGATCGGCGACGACACGCTGCAGAAGCGGGGCCAGGGCGTGGTGGTGCCGGACAGTTTCACCCACGGCACCTCCGAGCAGCGGCGGAAATGGTTCCGGACCGGCTACGAGACCGGCGAGGTCGCCGCCTGCGACACGTTCGGCGGGGGGATCTGAGGGGAAGAGACCCGTAGCGCCTCGGCCCGTCGGGCGATACAATCGCCGAGGGGGGGCACGATGAACGGCATCGACAAATTCAAACGCCGTAGAGCCAACGACCTGCGAGCCAACCAAACGGATTGGGAGCGTAGGCTCTGGCGGCATCTGGAGAAAATACCGGTCGATGGGACGCATTTCAGGCGTCAGGTTCCTCTCGGGTCATATATCGTCGATTTCGCCTCCCATCGTCTGAAACTGGTCATCGAGATCGACGGCGCACAGCACGGCCATCCTGCTCACGCGAGAGCGGATTTCGAAAGAGATCGCTGGCTCGAATCCCAGGGCTATCGCGTCCTGCGCTTCCGGAACGACGATGTTCGTTTTGAACTGAACGCCGTCCTGGACACGATATTTGCAGCGGTCGAGGAGCGACGAAGCATGGTTCGGCGAGGCTGACGCTCATCATCCAACCTAACCAAAGCTGCATGCTTGACACAACTCTTGGCCTGGCCGAAGAGCGGCGGCAAATAATGCGCGGCGGCTGACCCTCCGCCCCACCTCCCCCAGCGTGGGGAGGTCGCCGCGAAGCGGCGGGTGGGGGGTGGCGGCGGCGTCCCACCCCACCCCGGCGCTGACGCGCCGACCCTCCCCATCGAGGGGAGGGTGAGGACCGTCGAAACCATGCCCGACCTTCTGCTCGAACTCCGCTCCGAGGAAATCCCCGCCCGCATGCAGCGCAAGGCGGCGGGGGATCTGAAGAAGCTCGTCACCGACGCCCTCGTCGAGGCCGGCCTGACCTATGAGGGCGCGCGGGAATACTGGACGCCGCGCCGGCTGACCCTCGATGTCAGGGGCGTCGAGGCGCGCTCGAAGGACGTCGTCGAGGAGCGCAAGGGCCCGCGCACCGATGCGCCTGAAAAGGCCATCGAAGGCTTTTTGCGCGGCGCCGGGCTGGCCTCGATCGAGGAGGCCAGCGTCCAGTCCGACCCGAAGAAAGGCGACTTCTACGTCGCGATCATCAGGAAGCCGGGGCGGGCGGCCGAAGAAATCATCGCCGAGGCGATGCCGAAGATCCTCCGCGACTTTCCCTGGCCGAAATCGATGCGCTGGGGTCCCGCCTCGGCGGCGCCGGGCTCGCTTCGCTGGGTGCGCCCGCTGCAGTCGATCCTCTGCACCTTCGGGCCGGAGACCGAGGAGCCGATCGTCGTCGACTTCGAAGTCGGCGGCATCCGGGCGGGCAACATGACCGCCGGCCACCGCTTTCATGCGCCGGAGCCGTTCAAGGTGCGGCGCTTCGACGACTATGCGGCGGGGCTCGAAAGGGCCTTCGTCGTGCTCGACGCCGAGCGCCGCAAGGACATCATCCGCCACGACGCCGAAAACCTCGCCTTCGCCAAGGGGCTCGAAGTGGTGCCGGACGAGGGGCTGCTCGAGGAGGTCTGCGGCCTCGTCGAATGGCCGGTGACGCTGATGGGCGCCTTCGAGGCGGAGTTCCTGCAAATTCCGCCGGAGGTCATCCAGCTCACCATCAAGGCGAACCAGAAGTGCTTCGTCACCCGGCCGCAAGGCGGTGGCCAGACCTCCACCCTCTCCAACGACTTCCTGCTGGTCTCCAACATCGCCGCCAGCGACGGCGGGACGGACATCGCCCGCGGCAACGGCAAGGTGGTCCGCGCCCGGCTGTCCGATGCTTTGTATTTCTGGGAGACCGATCAGGCCGACCTGCCGGACGTCGAAAGCCTGAAGTCCTCGGCGGACAAGCTCGGCCTCATCCTTGCAAAGCCGCTCGACCAGCGGATGGCGAAACTCGACACGCTGGGCGTGACGTTCCACGCCAAGCTCGGCACGCAAGGCGAGCGGGTGCAGCGGATCGCCGCGCTGGCCGAGACGATAGCGGCGACGGTCTATCCGGACGGGGCGGAGCTTGCCGGCGAAAAGGTCTCGGCCGATGAGCTGACGCGTCACGTGAAACGCGCGGCGGTGCTCGCCAAGGCCGACCTCACCACCGAGGCGGTCGGCGAGTTTCCGGAGCTGCAGGGCCTGATGGGGCGCTACTACGCCGCGCTGCAGGGCGAGCACCCGTCGGTCCAGGCGGCGATCGAGGACCACTACAAGCCGCTCGGCCCTGGCGACCAGGTCCCGGCCGACCCGGTGGCGATCTGCGTCTCGCTCGCCGACAAGCTCGACATGCTGGTCGGCTTCTGGGCGATCGACGAGAAGCCGACGGGGTCGAAGGATCCGTATGCGCTGCGGCGGGCGGCGCTGGGGGTGATCCGGGTGGTGCTGGAGAACGGGCTGACGCTCCGCCTCGGCGGCTTCACACCGGCGGGCGACCTCCTCGCCTTCTTCCACGACCGGCTGAAGGTCCAGCTGCGCGATTCCGGCGCCCGCCACGATCTCGTCGACGCGGTTCTTTCGGGAGGCGCCGAGGCCGACGCTTCGACCTCCCCCCTTGTTGGGGAGATGGGCAGCAGCCCGGAGGGCGGCGCGGCGGGCGCGACCTCTGCGATGTCGACGCACAACGACGACCTCCTCGACGTCACCCGCCGCGTCGAGGCGCTGGGCTCCTTCCTCGCCACCGAGGACGGCCTCAATCTCCTCGCCGGCTATCGCCGCGCCGCGAACATCCTCGCCGCCGAGGAGAAGAAGGGCACGGCAATCGCCGCCTCCGTCGATCCCGCATTGCTGACGCAGGCCGAGGAGACGGCCCTCTTTTCCGCCATCGGGACCGCCGAGGCTGCTCTCTCCGCGGCCCTGCAGACTGCCGACTATGAACGGGCGATGGCGGGCCTCGCCCTGCTGCGCGCGCCGGTCGACGCGTTCTTCGATGCGGTGCTGGTGAACGCCGAGGACGATGCGGTGCGGGCCAACCGCCTGGCCCTGCTCGCCCGCATCCGCGCCGCCTGCGCCAGGGTGGCGGACTTTTCCCGCATCGCAGGGTGATCCGGGCGGACGCATCCGCGTCCCTGCCCCTCGGCATGCGAGCGACCGCCACGCCGGCGGCCATCGCCCGGGAAGCGGCCGCCTCGACGGTCGCTTCCGCAACGAAGCTGAACCGAGGCTTAATCCCGAACGGCACGGCTGTGCGCGGCGACTAGGGGCGATCGCGCCGAGCCGACGCGGCGGGATCATGCGTGGAGGCGCTGCGGGGACGTTAACCCTCTGCAAGAACTAACGTGTCAAGATTGCATCAAATTCGCCATACTCTGCATTGATGATGCGGGACCGGTGCAACAGCGCTCACGAAACGGTAGCCTGTAACAATTCGTGAAGCGCCTCGCCCGGAACCTGCCTAATTCTCAGGGGAAAGAGGCAGTCACGGTCAGGAGTGGAGGCGCAAGCCTCGGGGATACGCTCCTGACATCGTAACATTCGCCGAGCGACTTCGAGGGGGCTTCGAAGACATGACGAACCAAAGCGCTGCATTCGCAGCCGCGATGAGTCTCGCGCTGTTCCTGGCATACGGTCTCGTATTTGCGAGCGCGACGCCGGCCACTGCCGCCTGGGACGAGCCATGGAAGGCTTCCGACAAGGCGCTGGTCATCGACGCCTACGAGTTCAATCCGATCGACTGGCAGGAACTCACCTCGGACGAGCGCATCGCAGGGTTCATCAACAAGGCGTCCGACGGTCTGCCGCCGGAGTGGAACTGCAGCAAGCTGAAGGACGACGACTACAAGCTCTGCCAGAACCGCTGGTGGAAGTACTCGGTCACCAAGGAACTCTACCAGACCCGCCGGCAGATGGCGAAGATGAAGGGGCTGCTCTGGGGCGCCTACCATCTCGGCCGCCCCGGCAATCCGCGGGCCCAGGCGGATCACTTCGTCGATTTCGCCGAGCCGGCCGAGGACGATCTCCTCGCCATCGACATCGAGGACAATTCCGACGAGTGGATGAGCCTGTCCGACGCCGAGATCTTCGCCGACCAGATCAAGATCCGCACCGGCCGCTATCCCGTCCTCTACACCAACGGCTCGACCGCCCAATACATCTCCGACAACCGGGCGGACTACCCGCTCCTGTCCCGCCTGCCGCTCTGGTATGCCCGCTATCGCGGCGACATCACCGGCAAGTTTCCCGAGGAGACCTGGCCGTCCTACGCGCTGTGGCAGTTCTCCTCCATGCACAACTGCAACAAGTCGTCCTGCCCGTACCGGGTGAAGGGCGCCCAGATGGACATCGACGTCAACGTCTCGACACTCGACACCGCGGGCCTGAAGAAAGCCTGGCCCTTCGACGAGCTGATCGAGACGCCGGGCACCGGCGAGGCCGACGCGCTGATCGCCTCGGTGTCGCAGGAGACCCGCAAGGCCGTTGCCGCGGCCAACGAGATCGGCAAGCAGGCGACGCCGTCGGATCCCGGTGACACGCTCCTCGCCGCCTATGGCCCGGCCGAACACCGCGCCACGATCGACCCGCTGCAGATGCTGACCAACCTCGCCAAGGGCCATGCTGCTGGCGGCAAGGACGGCGACGGTAGCCTCGCCGGGATGCCCAACGGAGCCGCGTCTGCGACGGCATCGGTTCAGGCATCGACACCGGCGCAGGAAGCTGCCGCCGCGATCGCGCCGCACCTGAAGTCGTTCCGGGAGACCATCTCCAGGGCTGCCCGCAGCCTCGACCGGATGCTCGCCTCCCCGGCCGAGGCCGCGGTCCGGCACCAGGCCGACACGCCGGCAGAGACCCTGCGCAAGGACGAGCGCGCCGGCCTCGAGAGTTCCCGAGTGCTGGAGGTGATCGCCACCGCCGAGGCCGAGCGCCGGGCCAACGCCCTGCCGATGCCGGCCCGGGTGCTGTCGCAGCTCGGCGCCGATCGGTCCGATCGCGGCAGCCGCGTGCGGCGTGTGTCGCATGACCATCTCGCCGCGCTCGGCATCGCCGACCGCCGCATCTTCGGCGCCTTCGAAGCGACCCGCTGAAGCCGGGTTTTCCAACGCCCTCATCCCGCACCGCATTGCCGGCGCGTATGGCCGGGTCGGCCGTTTTGAACGGCCGCGCAAAAGGCCGCACGAAGATCGGGGCTTTCCTTCGGGCGCCGGGTCTGCGATCCAACGCCTCATGCAGACCGAGATCCTCGCCCTTTCCGATCCCGAAGCCGAGCCCCGCGCCGAAGCTCTCCTGCGCGCCGGCGGCCTCGTCGCCCTGCCGACGGAGACCGTCTATGGCTTGGCCGGCGACAGCGCTTCGGGCACGGCCGTCGCGGCGATCTTCGCCGCCAAGGGTCGGCCACGCTTCAACCCGCTGATCTGTCACGTCGATTCAATCGAGATGGCGCGGCGCACCGGCATCTTCGACGACATCGCGGCGGCTCTTGCAGCGAGGTTCTGGCCCGGGCCTCTCACCCTCGTCGTGCCACTGGCGCCGGACGCGCCGGTCCATCCGCTGGCGACGGCCGGCCTTGCCACCGTCGCGATCCGCCTGCCCCGCGGCGTCGCCGCACGGCTCGCCGGCCGGCTCGGCCGGCCGATCGTCGCCCCCAGCGCCAATCCCTCCGGCCGCGTCACCGGCACCAGCGCCGAGGCGGTCATGCGCGGGCTTTCCGGCCGGATCCCGCTGATCCTCGACGCCGGCCCCTCTCCCGTCGGCGTCGAATCGACCATCGTCCGGCCGGAGGGCGACCGGCTCGTCCTGCTGCGCGCCGGCGCGATCTCGCGAGAAGACCTGACGGAGGCGTCTGGCCTCCCGGTCGAAGATCCCGAGGCCGGCGCGTCGATCAGCGCGCCGGGCGGTCTTGCCTCCCACTACGCGCCGCGCGGGCGGGTGCGGCTCGATGCCGAGGCGATCGAGCCCGGCGAATTCGTCATCGCCTTCGGCCCCGGCCGGCCGAGCGGCCTGGAGAACGCCATGGCGATCGTCAATCTCAGCCCGACCGGCAATCTCGCCGAGGCGGCGGCCAATCTGTTTGCCGCGCTGTCGGCCTTCGATTCCGCCGACGTCGCGAGGATCGCGGTCGCACCGATTCCCGAAACGGGCCTCGGCGAGGCGATCAACGACCGGCTCCGGCGCGCCGCCGCCCCGCGATAGGCCAGCCGGCGACGGCCGATGCCTTCGCCCGCCGAGGCGCCGGCGCTATCTTCGGCCCGACAAGAGACAGACGGACCATCTCCATGACCGCACAGATCGACCTGCCCCCGGATCCCGAGGATGCGCCGCTCGCAGACGACCTCAAGCGACGCTTCGCCGCCATCGTCGGCGATGCGAACGCCTTCACCGAGCCCTCCGACATGACCCCCTATCTCACCGAGACGCGGGGGTTGTTCGCCGGCACGGCGGCGATGGTGCTGCGACCGGGAAACGTCGGGGAAGTCGCCGCGATCGCCCGCCTCGCGAGCGAGACCCGGACGCCGCTGGTGCCCCAGGGCGGCAATACCGGCCATGTCGGCGGGCAGTCGCCCCGCTCGCCGGGCCAGATCCTCCTCTCACTGTCGCGGCTGGACACGATCCGCGAGATCGACCCCGTCGGCCGGACGATCACCGTCGATGCCGGGGTGGTGCTGCAGCGGGTGCAGGAGGCGGCGGAGGAAGCCGGGCTGTTGTTCCCCCTCTCCCTCGGCTCGGAAGGATCCTGCGAGATCGGCGGCAACCTTGCCTCGAATGCCGGCGGCACCGGCGTCCTCGCTTATGGCAATGCGCGCGACCTCTGCCTCGGCATCGAGGCGGTGCTGGCCTCGGGCGAGATCCTCCACGGCCTCCGGCGCCTCAAGAAGGACAATCGCGGCTACGACATCCGCAACCTTCTCGTCGGCTCCGAAGGCACGCTCGGCATCATCACCGGCGCCGTCTTGAAACTCGTGCCGCGCCCCGCCGGTCGCGAGGTCGCCTATGCGGGCGTCGCCTCGCCCGAGGATGCGCTCGAACTGCTGCGCATCGCCGAGCGCCACGGCGGAGCCGGGCTGACGGGCTTCGAATTCATGCCCCGCCTCGCCCTCGAATTCGTCCTGCGGCACATCGAGGGCGCCCGCGATCCGATGCAGGCGCCCCATGCCTGGTACGTGCTCGTCGAGATCTCCTCCAGCCGCTCGGCCGAGGATGCGCGCGAGACGATGGAGGCGCTCTTGTCGGAGGCGATGGAGGCCGGCGTCGTCGAGGACGCGGCGATCGCCAAGTCCCTCGGCGAGGCGAAAGCCTTCTGGCACATGCGCGAATCCATGAGCTGGGCGCAAAAGCCCGAGGGCGGTTCGATCAAGCACGACGTCGCCGTGCCCGTCGCCATGGTGCCGGCCTTCCTGCGCGCCGCCGACGCGGCGGTGCTGGACGCGATCCCCGGGGCGCGGATCTGCTCCTTCGGCCATCTCGGCGACGGCAACGTCCACTACAACATCTCGCAGCCGGTCGGCGCCGACACCGAGGCCTTCCTGTCGCGCTGGCGCGAGATCAATGGGCGCGTCCACGCCATCGTCGCCGGGATGGACGGCACCTTCTCGGCCGAGCACGGCATCGGCCTTCTGAAGCGCGACGAACTCGCCCGCACCAAGCCCCTCGCCGAGATGGATCTGATGCGCGCCATCAAACGCGTGTTCGATCCGAACAATATCTTAAACCCGGGCAAGCTTGTTCAGGTTTGATTCAAATTTCTGTTCTGATAACCCTCGATAAGGTCAGGAAGACTTAACTGACTTTCTTAGCGGGAGGGCAAGAGCCGCCATCTATTCTGAACCCATCGAAAGGCCGGGAGCACATCGGCCGACGACACAGGGTTCCCGGGCTGCACCAGCGGCTCTCAGGAGAGACAGAAGGCGTCCATCATGACCATCGCGCAGAACGCTCAGACCTCCGCCCGCCCGATCTGGGCCGGCGCTCCGGTGCGGCTCGATCCGCGCAATTGCGACCGGCACCAGAGCTTCGTCACCGTCGAGGACGGCGAAGAGGTGACCTATCGCGTCGATCGGCGCGGCGCCGTCATCCGCCGCAAGCTCCAGGCTTGCGGTCTGCCGATTTCCATCGCACTTCCCCCTCGCGCATTCCGCGGCGTCGCAGCCCGGGCGATGGAGACGGAGGCGGGCGAGGTGACCGTCACCCTGGAATTGCATCATCCGGACGGCAAGTGCTCGGTGCCGCTGCTCGTGGCGAGCGACCTGTTCGACGTGGCGGCCGACTGGCGCGGCTGGTCGGAGCTGTTCGGCCTGCCGATGCTGATGATCGAGGCGGATGGCAGCGTCGTCACCCTCGAAGAGACCGTCGGCCAGGTTCGCTCGGCACCGCCCGCCGCCCGCCGCGCCGCGCCGCACCGGCAGCGTCGCCCGCGCTTCCTCGCCCGCCGCAAGCCCGGCCTCGGCGTCAGGATGATCGTCGAGGGCGAAGAGATCATCGCCCGCCGCTGACCGTCTCCGGCGATGGGTCGCACAGACCTCGCTCGAACCAGATGACGCACGGACCGTTCGGAAGACTTGGATTTTCCGGATCGACGACATGCACCCGAAGATCCGGAGCCGTTCTTTCCGCAAGGAGAGGACGGCTTCTTTGCACCGACGACTGGTGCGAAGCTGTTGCCAATCTGGGGCAATTCGATTACCCTTGCGTGCGTACCCTATGGGAATTGGCTACTTAGAAGGGTAGGCGCGTGAAAAATCAAAGCGGTAGGTCTCATCTGCTCCGCAATATCGTCGGCAGCCTCTCGCAGGCCTGGCGGTCGCGTCGTCCGGATGATCGTTCCGAAGCTCTGGCGCGTCCGTCCGCGCCCATGCTGCGAGGCGCGGTGCTTCGGACATGCCTCATCGCCTTCGGCGGGGCCATCTTCGGCGCGCTTTCGGTGCTGGGAGCGGGCACCGCCGGGGCGGCGACCGAGGAACGACGCGTCGCCCTCGTCGTCGGCAACAGCGCCTACGTCAATACCGTCACCCTCGATAACCCGTCGCGGGACGCCCGCGCCATCGCCCTCAAGCTCCAGGGTCTCGGCTTCGAGGTGATCGAGGGCTACGACCTCGACAAGCCCGGGATGGATGCGACCATCCAGGAATTCGCCAAGGCGGTGCGCGGCGCCGACATCGGCATGTTCTTCTATGCCGGCCACGGCATGCAGGTGAACGGCAAGAACTATCTGGTGCCGATCGACGCCGCCTTCGAGGATCCCTCCGACCTCGACTTCAAGGCGGTTTCCCTCGACACGGTCACCAAGCAGCTGCGCTACGACGTCGCCGTGAGCCTGATGGTTCTCGACGCCTGCCGCGACAACCCCCTGTCGCGGTCCCTCGCCCGCTCGCTCAAGGGCCTCAGCCGCTCGGCCAACGTCGCCGACGGACTCGCCAAGATCGAGATCGACGGCGAGGGCGGAGAAGGCTCGGCGATCATCTACGCCACCAGCCCGGACGAGGTCGCCCTGGACGGCGAGGGCACACCCCACTCCCCCTTCACCCAGGCCTTTCTGGACAACATCGAGGCGCAGGACACCGACATCCAGGTGGTCATGTCACGGGTGACCGGTCAGGTCCTGCAGTCCACGAAGAACCAGCAGCGTCCCTGGATCAACGCCTCGCTGACCGGCGAGGTCTTTCTGAACCCGAAGGCGACCAGGGTTGCCTCGCTGGAGCCGACCGTGACGCTCGCGCCGGTGGCTGAACCCGCGGCAGCTGCTGTGGCGAAGGGCGCGGACGACGCCGACACGCTGCAGCGCGAGACCGCGCTCTACAACATGGCTCGCCAGTCCGGGCAGCGGGCCGACTACGAGGCCTATGTGGAGACCTTCCCGAACGGCCTCTACGTGGCGAATGCCCGCAAGCAGATCGAGCGGCTTCCCGCCGCCCCCGCCGACTCGAGTCTCGTCGCCAGCCTCGGCAATGCCGCACCCGCCCCGCAGCCGGCGACGGAGGACCTCCAGGCCGGCCTGCCGGCCGCTGGGCTGGCCGCCGGCGCCGCGGCGGCGGTCATCTCCGGGGAAGGCACCGAGGCCATTGTCGGCCTAGACCGCGCCCTTCGCAAGGAGGTGCAGCTCCGGCTCAACCTCGCCGGCTACAATTCCGGCACGCCGGACGGCGCCTTCGGACCCAACACCCGCAATGCCATCGTCGCCTGGCAGAGCGCCCGCGGCGTCCATGTCAGCGGCTATCTCAACCGGCCGCAATACGACCTCCTCGTCAGCCAGACCCAGGCGGCGCTCGCGGCCTACACGCCGCCGGCGCCTCCCAAGGCCCGCAACGTCGCCCCGCGGCGGGAGACCCGCAGCTACCAGCAGCAGCGGCGCCAGCAGGCCAATCCGCGGGTGGTGCGCCGGGTCTCGCCGCGCGGCCGAAGCAACGGCCCGAGCGCCGGGGAAGCGGCCTTCTTCGGCGGTCTCGTCGGCGGCATCATCGGCGGCGCCATCGGCCGTTAAGACAGAAACAGGACAATCGAGGCACCGGCCGCGGGCGGCTCAAGAACCGCCCGCCGGGCTCTTGCCGAGCCACAGGAACGGTCTCGTCAGCCTGATGACAGCCATCGACTCTCCGGCCGGCCTTGCCGGGTGGACATCGCTGTTCTGGACATCCGCGTTCCGTCATGCGGCGTTCTGCGGTCGGGACGAGGTCGGGCAGCGGCGCCCGCGGGTGGCAAGCGTCGCCATCGCCGATCGCGCGCTCCGCCAGCCCCCTCACTGCCAGACCCCTCACCGATCGACGATGACCCTGTCGGCCAGGCCTGCGGGCGCGAGTTCGCAGGTCGCATGCTTGCCGAAGATCCGATAGCGGTGTCTCGCGACCAGCCGATAGAGCGGGTCGCGCAGGGCGGCGGGCACCGCGAGGGCGATCCGCGTCCAGCCCCAGCCCGGCAGGCGGGAGACGACGGCGATCGCCGCGTCGGACCGGAAGAAGGCGAAACCATCCACCACGACGGCATTGGTGTCCGGGTCGGACGGATCGATCGCCAGCGCCCTCGCCATCGCCTCGCCATAGGGCGACTGGATCGGCGTGAACCGGAAGCGGCGGGCGGCGTCACGTTTGGCGACGAAGCGAACCCAGCCGGAGCAGAGAACGCAGACGCCGTCGTAGAGAATGACGCCGTCGTCCGGCCAGGGGGAAGCCTGCTTCATCGGTCCTCCAGGATCGCGAGAGACACAATCATCAGGACGATGGCAGGACCGGTCTTCACCAGCGCGCCCAGCGGCTCCAGCCACATGGCGGGCGTCAGCACCGCCGCCGTCGCCATGTAGAACAGCGAGACCGCGATGCCGGCTAGAAGCCCGATCCGGCACGTCCGGCGGCACGCGATCAGGCCGCCGACCGCGATGTCCATGAGGCTCGAGACGAGCGTGACGGCGCCGGCGAGCGACATGCCGAATCCGGCCTCGACGAGGATGTCCCGCGCCGCGCCGAAGGAGCGGAGGGCGATCAGGCCGGAGGCGATCCAGAAGATCGCCAGAACCGGGATCATCAGCCCTTTCAGGAGATAGAGCCGGGCGAACCATCGCTCCTGCACGTCGCCATCCAGCGATGCGACGACCTCGCGGGCAGGCCGCGGCAAGATTCCCGTCGCGGTGATCCACGGTTCCGGATCCGCCGCGATGCCGCGTCTCATCTCGGCAAGAGCGGTCGAGCGGATCGGCGGCCGCCAGCCGAGACGTCCGGCGAGGTCCCCTGCCCGGCATCCGGCGACGAGCAGGATGTTCGGCAGGCGCCAGCGTCGCGTTGGCCCGCCAAGCCGGCGGACGAAATGGCCGACCATCGCGCCGACATCGGTCTCGCTGCGCTCGACGATGTCCCAGCCTTCGCCGAAATCGCGGCTTCCGGCCTGCCACCGTCCGGCAAGGAACCCGATGGTGCGGGCGATGTCGAAGACGTCGCAGGCCCGGAATGGCCGCTCCGCCAGATCCCTGGGCAGGTCGAAGGGCGACATGGCGATGGCGCGCAACAGGGCACTGCCGCCGAAGGCCGCCGGTGCGACGACGAAGCCGGGGCGCAGGATGACATGGGGCAGGTCCGCCGCCGCAATCAGCCGTTCCGCCGACCGCTTGGTCCGGCTGAACTGCGTTTCATCGTGGTCGGCGATGCCCGGCATCGAGACCTGCACCAGGAGGCAAGGCTGCGAACACTGCCTCACCGCCGTGACGAGCCGCCCGGCAAAGCCCAGATGCACGTCCTGCGCGCCGCCGCCCGGCCCATCCTGCAGGACACCGATGGCATTGACGAGGATGGCCGCGCCGCTGTCTTCGATGAGATCGCGCAACTCCTCGGCCGGCAGATCGACCACCGCCCGCTCGAGGGCCATGCCCGCGAATCGCGCCTTTTGCGCCGGCCCGAACCGCCGCGCCACCGGCACCACCGGATAGCCTCTCTCCTGCAGCCATGCGGCGACGGCCTCGCCGATCAGGCCGGAGGCGCCGAGAACGAGGATGCGCGGCGGAGCAGGCTCGGCGGTTGCGGTCATAGCGCGGGCCTCGCGATCATCAGCCAGACGATGAGGAGCACCGAGCCGAAGCCCGGAAAGCCGAAGACGAACCACACCCGGAACAGCCGGTGATAGGCGGCGGGAAGCGCCTCGCCCCGCAGCGCCGCCGCGACCGCCAGATCGCGCATGCGCATCTGGATGACGACCACCGGGATCCAGAAGAGACCGGCAACGCCATAGAGAAGCAGCGCCGCGCCGAGCCATCCCGTCAGGAGATCCGCCCCGGTCTCGCGAGCGAGCCAATAGCCGGTGAGCGGCTGGGCGACCACCGCCGTCGCCGTGAACAGGAAGTCCGCCGTCACCACGATGCCCGCCGTGCGGGCGACGAAGGCCGCGTCGCGGGTGAGATGGGCCGCCAGCATGAAGAAGGCGATGCCCATCCCCGTCCCGAGGATCACCGTGGCGCCGAGGACATGCAGGTATTTCAGGACGAGATAGGTCACGGCTCGGCGAAACCATAGACCGGCATCGTGCCGTCCTTGTCCGCGGCATAGATCGGCGCCGCGATGGTGGCGATCTTCGTCGCGCCGAGACGCTCGATGTCCCTCGCGGAAAATCCGAGAAGCAGGGTGCCCTGCCTCTCGTCCTCGCCGTTCCAGGGCTGGTCGAGTTCGAACTGGTCGCCCGGCGCCTCGCCCTTCGGCAGGTGGGCGAGGACTTCGAGATCGGAACCCCGCAGCGCATAGGCGATCCCCGCCGTCAGCGCCCGGCTCTCGACCACGATGCGCCTTGCGCCGGTCCTCGCTGCCAGATCCTGAAGGCTCTCGGCGGTCTTCTGCCACCCGGCGAGCTGGCGCAGCTGCTTGCCGGCGCCGGGCGCCTCGCCGGGATTGTACAGCGCGGTGCCGAGGAGAATCACCAGCGAGGCGAGACCGCAGACGACGAGATTGGTCCAGAAGAAGAAGCGCCAGCGATGGCGGATGACGAGGGCCGTGGCGACGATGACGCCGGCGGGATAGGCGGTGGCGCCCCAGTTGACGTTGGCCTGGGCGAGGAAGCCCTGGATGGTGATGGCGAGGAGGATCGGCCAGGACAGGATCAGGAGGAGGACGTCGGTGCGCGGCGTCTCCGTCCGCGCCTTGAGGAACAAGGCGTTGAGCATCGCCCCGAAGATCACCGGACCGGCGATGCCGAACTGCGCGCCGAAGAACTCGAAGCCCTTCTTGGCGTTCAGCCGCGACAGGCTCCAGCCGATATTGTCGTTGGCGGTGTGCTCGAAGGTCGCAAAGCCGTTGAGGGCGTTCCAGACGAGGTTCGGCGCGATGAGGAGAAACATCACGCCAAGCGCGAGGAGGCTCTCGCGGCGAAACAGCCGGCTGCGAAGGTCCGGCATCATCGCCCCCGCCAAAGCGACGAGCACCGGCAGGTAGATCATCGCATATTTGGCGTTCAGCCCCAGCCCGGCCGCGACGCCGAAGAGGAGCGCCGGCTTCAGCCCCGGCCGTTCGAGCTGCAGGAGGATGGCGAGAAGCCCGATGCTCCAGAAGAACAGCAGGAACGGATCGGTGGTGACCAGGAAGGACGAGACCGCGATCCCCGGCATGATGACGAAGAACAGGCCGGTCCAGAAGCCGGTCCGGGCGCCGTAGAGCCTTGCAGCGACGAGCGCGAGGATGAAGGCGGTCGCCGAGTTCACCACGGGCACGATCGAGCGGACGCAGGCCGCCCCCGAGCCGCAGACCCTCGTCTCGAGGCCGATCACCCAGGCGATCAGCGGCGGCTTGGTGAAGTAGCCGAAATCGAAATGCTGCGACCACAGAACATACTGCGCCTCATCGAAGCCGAGCTCGCTCGGCGAGAGGAACAGCGCCAGGACCCGCAACGCCGCGACCGCGGCGAGGATGAGGGCCAGCGACGACAGCCCGAGCCAGCGGTCCTGTAGCCGATCGGTCACTCTGGCGCCCTTGCGGGCCTCGGTGGTCGGGAGCGTCATAATGGCTTGTGATCGGGGCGCTAAAGGCCGTCGGAACGGTCGACTTGCGGGGAGTATCGCATGGCTGAAGACCGTATGGGCGGCAGGGGTCGGCGCAAACTGACCCATGCCGCGATCCAGTGCAAGGACAGTTTTCCATGGATGCACGAGCCCCATCGCCGCGTCGGCCGGGCACCCGGCCGCACCGACCGACGAGCGGATGGACGCGTTTCCGGGCAAGTGAGCCGGCAGACGCCGAAGGTGGCCGCAACGCCGGCGCCGGAGGCTTCGCCGGCGGCCTCCGGCGCCGCCCGCTCGCCGCATTGACGATCGTCCTCGCCCTCGTCAGCCTGTTCTTTCTCAGCTTTCCCGGCATCGACACCGCCGTCAGCGCCCGCTTCTACGACGCCGGCCACGGCTTCTTCGGGATCGGCGATCCCGACCTCAACATGGTGCGCGAGTTCGGCAACGCGATGACGATCGCGATATTGTCGGCCAGCGTCCTCGCCCTCTTCGCCGGCCTCCTGGCGCGGCCGCCGCGCTGGCTGATGCGGCCAAGCGAAGGGCTGTTCATCATCTGCGTCTATGCGATCGGGCCCGGCCTCATCGTCAACGCCGTCCTCAAGAGCACCTCCGGCAGGGTCCGCCCCCGCGATCTCACCCAGTTCGGGGGCAGCCTGGATTTCACGCCGGTCTGGCAGTTCGGCGGCCAGTGCCTCGGCAACTGCTCCTTCTCGTCGGGCGAGGCCGCGGCGGCCGCTTCGGTGCTGGCGCTCGTCTTCGTGGCGCCGCGGGGCGACCGCCCCGCCCTCGCCCTCGGCCTCGGCGCGATCGCAGCGATGATCTCGGCCGCGCGAATCGCCGCCGGCGGCCATTTTCTCTCCGATGTCCTCATTTCGTGGATCATCGTCCTGGCGCTGATCGCGGCGTTCCGGCCGTTCTTCCTCGGCCCGCAGGGCCGGCTGATCGACGCGGCGCTTGCCCGTTTCGGGGCGCGGCTGCGCCGCCTGCTGCCGAAGGCCGCGGCAACGCTTCGGGCCGTCGAGGCCCAGCCGACGGACATTCGGCCGCAGAGCGACGTTGCGGCGCTCGCGACATTTCCCTATGACGGCCGACATTCGATGGACAACGCGACATCCCCACCCCCGATGAGGACGCGGCCACGGCGCTTCGCCATGGTCAGCGTCGTCGTGCCGGCAAAGAACGAGGCGGACAATCTCGGCGTGCTCGTGCCGGAGATCGCCGCGGCGCTGGCGGGAAGGGACCATGAGATCGTCGTCGTCGACGATGGATCGACCGACGGCACGGCGGCGATGATCGAGCGCCTGCGCGCCGACCGAATCGCGGTCCGCCACATCCGCCACGAGCGCTCCGCCGGCCAGAGCCGGGCCGTGCGCACCGGCGTCCTGCATGCGGCGGGCGACTGCATCGTCACCATCGACGGCGACGGCCAGAACGATCCGGCCTTCATTCCGGCGATGGTCGAGCAGCTGGAGGCGAGCGGCCCGGCCTGCGGCCTCGTCGCCGGCCAGCGCACCGGGCGCACCGACAGCCCCGCCAAGCGTCTCGCGTCGAGGGCGGCGAACCGGCTGCGCACCGCGATCCTGAAGGATTCCACCCGCGACACCGGCTGCGGCCTGAAGGCCCTGCCGACGGATCTGTTCCGCAGGCTGCCCTATTTCGATGGCTGGCACCGCTATCTGCCGGCGCTGGTTCTGCGGGAAGAATTGACGATCGGCCATCTCGACGTGAAAGACCGTCAGCGCCGGTTCGGCCAGTCGAACTACGGCATCTTCGACCGGGCAGCCCGGGGCGCCCTCGATCTGTTCGGCGTCTGGTGGATCCTGCGCCGCGGCCGCAGGACGCCGGGCCGCGTCGAGGACGTCACGGCCAGCAAGGAGTAGACAAACCGATGTGGGCCTACATCAACCATGTCTTCATCGAGCAGTTCGATCTGTGGATCGCCCTCGGCTTCGTCGCCCAGGCGATGTTCACCGCACGGTTCATGATCCAGTGGATCGCCTCGGAGCGGGCGCGCAAATCCGTCGTGCCGGTCGCCTTCTGGACGTTCTCGCTGCTCGGCGGATCGCTGCTCCTGATCTATGCGCTGCACCGGAAAGACCCGGTCTTCATCATCGGCCAGGCGGCGGGACTCGTCATCTATACGCGGAACCTGATGCTGATCTCCGGCGAGAAGAAACGCACCCTTGCCGAAACCGATGGCCTGAAGATACCGGGATCGTGAGCAATAAAGGCGTCGGCAGGCCGCTTTTTCCGCCGATCGCCCGACTGTCGCCGCTTTCGACCCCGAAGCGTTCTGGCGGGTTAAGGACGATGCGTCGAAGACGCTATAGTCTTGAGCCGAAAGACGATAAGTTTCGCGACAGAGTTCTTCGCGTCGAACCATGCAGGGGTCTGCGGGTTGCGCTTCCATCAGCGCCCGCCTGCGGCCGCACCCGACGCCGACGATGAAACCCCAAGAGGAGAGACGATTCCGACATGCTCCGACGCACGAAATTCACGAGCCTCGCCATTTCGGCCATTGCCGCTGTCATGCTCGGCGCCGCGGCGCTTCCGGCCGCTGCCGCCCAATGCGGCAACTCGGCGGCCGGCTTCGACCAGTGGAAGCAGCAGATGGCCCAGGAGGCAGCGGCCGCGGGCATCTCCCAGCGGACCATCCAGTCGGCCCTGATGCCGACCCGCTATTCCTCCAAGGTCGTCAGCCTCGATCGCAACCAGCATTCGATGAACCTGTCGCTCGACGCCTTCATGGCGCGGCGCGCGCCGGCCTCCTTCGTTGCCAAGGGCAAGCGGATCATCCAGCAGAACGCCCGTCTGCTCGATTCCATCGAGCAGCGCTACGGCGTGCAGAAGGAAGTGCTCGTCGCGATCTGGGGCATGGAGACCGGCTTCGGCGCCAATTCCGGCAACATGCCGGTGTTCAGTTCGCTGGCGACGCTCTCCTACGACTGCCGCCGTTCGGCCTTCTTCACCGAAGAGCTGCTCGCCGCCATGGCGATCGTCGACCGCGGCGACATGCAGCCGAACCAGATGCGTGGCGCCTGGGCCGGCGAGATCGGCCAGACCCAGTTCCTCGCCAAGAACTACCTGCGCTTTGCCGTCGACGGCGACGGCAACGGTCGCCGCGATCTGATCAATTCCAAGGCCGACGTGCTCGCCTCGACCGCGAACTTCCTGCGCCAGCACGGCTGGCGTCCGGGCGCCGGCTACCAGCAGGGCCAGCCGAACTTCGCCGTCCTGCGCGAATGGAACAGGGCCGGCGTCTACCAGAAAGCCCTGGCGCTCTTCGCCTCCAAGCTCGCCGGCTGACCGGCAGAGCACCGCTCCACCGACCGGAACGGCACCGGATCTTCGGCCCGGGCCCGGCGCGTCATGCGCCGGGCCCGGCTCGTTCAGGGCCAGGGCAGGCGGCCGATCGGCGACACCGCCGACTCGGCAATCCTCGCCTCAATCGCCATCGAGCTCCGGATAATGCCGGAAGATGCCGTCCTCGTTGAAGGCGAGGCGTCGGTCGCTCTCGAGATAAGCGCGGATGCGCGGGGCGGCGGCGACGCGCTCGCACAGCGCCGCGACCAGCGGAAAGTCCGGCATGAGGCCCGCCATCCGGCGCGGAAAGGCGTAGCCGAGCCCGGCGACGGTCTGGAACAGGCCGAGATCGGCATGGGTCATGCGGTCGCCCGCGAGATGGTCCGGCCCGGAAGGGTTCGCGGACAGCAGCCCCTCGTACCATCCGAGGAATTTCGGCATCCGCCTGTCCCGGAACTCCTGCGCACGGCGGGCGGCCTCCGGCCTCTGGTCGTCGTAATAGAGCGAGACGCCCACCGGATGATGGACGTCGTGCGCCTCGGCGACGAGATCGGCCGTTGTCAGGGCAATGGCGCGAGCGAACAGCCGTTCGGCCTCCGCCTCGGGCGCAAGGCCGTGCCGTTCGCCGAGATAGGACACGATCGCGGCGGTCTGCGACAGGACGAGGTCGCCCGCCACGAGGAAGGGCGGCGCAAGGGGAATGTGCGGCCCCTTCTCGCCTTGCAGGAAGGCCGACATTGCCTCCATGCCACCGCCTTGCGCGGCGGGAAGCCGCGCCATGTCGCGATACTCGATGCCGGCGGCTTCCAGCACCAGGCGGACATATTCGCCGCGCCCCGGCAGGCCCGGCCAGTAGTAGAGGTCGTAGGTCATCGTGCAACAGTCTCCTGGAAAGCGTGACACCGGTGGACTGCGTCGGGATTCGGTCGCAATTTCCGGCAATTCCTCGTTCGAACGCACCGGGTTCATGCGCCCGGCCGAAGCGCGCTGCAGCCGGGCCTGATCGTCGTTGCGCCAATCGTCCTCGCTTTGCGTGATCGCGTGGCGAAGAGGTCGGCACTCCTGGCGATCAGCCCGCGCGGCCAAGGCGCTCTGCGATGCTCGCGCGCCACGCCGGTTTCAATAGGGCGCCGATGCCGCCTTTGAAGGAGAGACGATGAAGACTGCGAGCCGCCTCCTTGCCGCCATCCTCGCTGCGGCGGTCTTCGGGAGCGCCACGGCCGCTTTGGCCGAAACGCCGGCGAAGCTGCTGTTCTCGGCGGAGAGGAGCCCCGCGCCAGGGGCGGCCCGAAGCATCGGCTTCTATTCCAATGGCTGCCTTGCCGGCGGCGCGGAACTGCCGCCGGACGGCCCTCACTGGCAGGCGATGCGCCTCTCGCGCAATCGCAACTACGGTCATCCGGACACCGTCGCCGTGATCGAGCGGATCGCCGGCGAGGCGGCGCGCACGGGCGTCTGGCCCGGCCTCCTCGTCGGCGACGTCTCGCAGCCGCGGGGCGGCCCGATGGCGTCGGGCCATGCCTCCCACCAGGTCGGGCTGGACTTCGACGTCTGGCTGCAGCCGATGCCCTCGCCGCGGCTGAGCGCCGAGCAGCGCGAGACCTATCCGTTCCGCTCGGTGCTGAGAGAGGGCACGTTCACCGTCGACGACCGCGTCTGGAACCCGCGCTACCGCGACCTCATCAAGATCGCCGCCTCCCAAGGCGAGGTGGAGCGGATCTTCGTCCATCCGGGCATCAAGCGGAAGCTCTGCGAGACGGCCGGACGCGACCGCGGCTGGCTGGCCAAGGTGCGCCCCTTTTACGGTCACCACGAGCATTTCCATGTCCGCCTGTCCTGCCGGCCGGGCTCGTCCGGCTGCAAGCCGCAGCCGGCGATCGGGGCCGGCGACGGCTGCAACGAACTCGACTGGTGGTTCAACGTCGCGCTCCAGCCCCCGAAGCCCGGCGCCAAGCCGGCCAAGCCGAAGCCGCCCTTGACGCTCGCCGGCATGCCGAAGGCCTGCCGTTCGGTGCTCGGGGCGGCGGATGCCGGCGGTTCTGCCGTTGCAGCGGGCGGGTCATCATCAGGAATGCAAGCGCCTTCCTATGCCAGCGCCTTTGCCCCGCCGGCGAGCGCCGTGCCCGTCCCGACACCGCGCCCCTTCCGCTAGAGCATGATCCCGAACAGTGGGAACCGGTTTTCGGGGAAGATCATGCGGCAAAGAGAGGATGAGGATAGAGCGGGATGTCGATCGACGCTGATCTCATCCCGCTCTAGCGGCGTCCCGGCCGGCCGCTCGGCCACGGCGCGCCGGGTGCGTCAGCTCCGGCATGCGGGGACGATGTTTCGGCATGCCTCGCCGGACGAGAGGAAGCGCCCCGAGCGAAGCCACGAAAACGCCGCTTCGGCTTTGCCTTCGGCGCGGCGATGTCCTATGTCGATCGGCATGCGAATCGATTGAAGCGGCGGGCACCATGGTATCGACACGCGACGTCAACGACGCGCTGAAATTTCCGATTCTCATCGGCGACATCGGCGGGACCAACGCCCGGTTCGCCCTCATCGTCGATGCCTATGCGGAACCCAAGATGTTCCCGGTCGTCCAGACGGCCGACTTCGGCAACATCGACGAGGCGATCCAGGTGAGCGTCCTCGACAAGACGTCGGTGCAGCCGAAGACGGCGGTGCTGGCCGTCGCCGGGCCGATCGACGGCGACGAGATCGACCTCACCAACTGCCCGTGGATCGTCCGGCCGAAGGCGATGATCGAGTCCCTCGGCATATCGGAGATCATCGTCCTCAACGACTTCGAGGCGCAGGCTTTGGCGATCTCCTCGCTGAAGGAGGAGGCGCGCACCCAGATCGGTGGCGGCGTCATCCGCGAGGGCGCAAGCCGCGCGGTGCTCGGACCCGGAACCGGGCTCGGCGTCGCCGGCCTCGTGCGCGCCCGCAACATGTGGATCCCGGTCGCCGGAGAAGGCGGCCATATCGACATGGGGCCGCGGACGGAGCGCGACCTCGAGATCTGGCCGCATCTCCAGACCATCGAGGGCCGCATCTCCGGCGAGCAGATCCTCTGCGGCCGCGGCCTCGTCAATCTCTATCAGGCGATCTGCGCGGTGAAGGGCGTCGAGCCTTCGCTCGACGCGCCACAGTCGATCACCGAGGCGGCGATCAACCGCATGGATGCCGAGGCCGGCGAGGCCGTCGATCTCTTCGCCACCTATCTCGGCCGGATCGCCGGCGACATCGCACTGGTCTTCATGGCCAGGGGCGGGGTCTATATCGGCGGCGGCATCTTCCAGCGGCTGATTCCGGTGATCAAGAAGGTCCATGTCCGCGCCGCCTTCGAGGACAAGGCGCCGCACAGCGATCTGATGCGGGAGATCCCGCTCTATGTGGTCACCGAGCCGCTGGCTGCGCTCGCCGGCCTTGCGACCTATGCGCGGACGCCGCGCTTCTTCGGGCTCGAGACCACCGGCCGTCGCTGGGTGGGCTGACTTTCGACGGACCGGTCGCAAGACGGACAGAAAGGAACGAGGCGCGGGCGACCGCGCCTTTTTTGCGTCCGGCGTAGCCCCCTCTGGATCCTGTCACCTCCTGAATCCGCGCCGGCGTCGTCAAGACCGCCCGGCCTGATGCAGCGCGCGGCACAAGCCGCTGTCAGTTGCGATCTCGCGGCCGATCCTGCGCCTGATCAGGGGAAGGTCTGTCTCACAGTTCCCGGAGTCCCATCGCCATGGCAGCCCCTTGCGCCGGCGATGTTCGGGACGAACGTGCCGATGAACAACGAAAAAGGGCCCGGCGCATGGCGCCGGGCCCTTCATCAGCTTGTCTCAGCCGTGGCTGCTTCGATCAGAAGGAGCGAACGAACTGGAGGAAACCAGCAACCTGGTCGAAGCTCGTGTCGGTGTCGGCAATGACGTCGTTGCCGTTGAAATCGAACTTCGCGTAGGAAACTTCGGCGAGCATGTCGAAGTTCTTGGTGATCTCGTAACCGACGTTGCCGACGAGCTTGTAGTAGTTGCCGTCGCCGATCTCGGGGTTACCACCGAGCGCCGCAGCGTTGTACTCGAAGGTCTCGCCGTACACACCCGATGCAGCGAAGCCGAGCTTGCCGAACGACTGGGCGTAGCCGGCACCGATCTGCCACTCGACAGGAACGGTGTCGAGAACCAGGCTGTTGGCAGTCGTGTTGGCGGTGAACAGGCCGATGGTCGAGTAGGAGCTCGGATCGAACGCGTAGCTACCTTCGATCTTCAGCTCGGAGTCGGTCGCGATGAGATCCTTCAGCGACAGGCCGGCCTTCAGAGCGAAAGCATCGCCCGAGTTGTCGACGTTGAGACCCGGAACGACGGCAAAGAACGGAGCCGGTGCGCCGTAGACGGTGCCATCGACGCCGAAGATGTCGTCGCTGTTGGTCTCTTCGTCGTAGGAAGCGGCGAGGTAGATCGAACCCCAGCCACCTTCATAGGCCAGGCGACCGACGACGTCCGGAGCGAAGTCGCCGGTGTTGTCGTCTTCGATCGACAGAGCGGCCGAGAAGCCGTCCGCGGCGTAGGTGTAGGAGATGCGGTTGACCTGGAAGTCGCCGACCGGAAGATCGGTGTCGGTGAGCAGGCCGTCGCCCTCGGTCCACAGCGTGTCGAGGTAACCCATGGTCAGGCCACCGAGCTGGATGTAGCCCATGTCCATGCCGTAGGAAGCGTCGGAGAAGCTGCCGTTGTTCTCGGCCTGGACGCGAGCGAAGGCGCGCAGGGTGCCGAGCTCGGTCTCTTCACGGGCGTCGAAGTTCAGACGAACGCGAACCCGCGAACGGACGCGATAGTCGTCATCTTCGGTGTTGATCAGGTAGTTGACGCCGAAGTCGTCTTCGAGGTTGCCGGCGGCGATGATCTTGTAGCGAACGTAGCCGCCGATCTTCAGGCAGGTCTCGGTGCCCGGGATGTAGTAGAAGCCGGTGCCGTAAACGTCGCAAACCTTGACGTATTCGGCGGGTTCCGGGGCGACCGGCACGATGACGTCCGCAGCGCGGGCGCCGGAGACTGCGACGAGAGCCGCAGCGGAGCCGAGAAGAAGGCTCTTAATGTTCATGTCCTGACCTCCAGTCAATTAATAGGTTAGGGTTGGGCCTTGTATGAAGGACAGCCTTCCCTGCCCCATCCCCTCTGCGAAAGTGCGAAGCGTCTGCCCCTGCGGTCTTTCTGAAAACGACAATATCCACCGAGGGATTTGATGCAATCGCATAACTGCCACACTCGCCCCTTGGGGACGCTTTGGACACACCCCTGTTGCGGGGATGCCACTTTTTCGTTCACCGCCCGGTAACCACACGCGGAAATCCGAGGTTTCCATGGGTTTCGGCAGGTTTTGGCGGGCCTGGGCATGCGGCTGGTGACGGTTCCCGTCCCGAGCGGCCGGAGCTGTGCCCCGTGCAGCTGTGGACAAGGCTGGGCCGAGGCTTGCTCGGGGCTTGCCATCGGCCTTCGAAGGGTTTGCGCTCCGGGTAGACGCGGGTGGGCGATCGGCGTCGTCTTTCGGGAATCAGGCGCGATTTCCGGCCTTTTCGCCCTTCTCGGCCCGCGAATCGCTTCGCGCCGCGCGCCCTCAGAGCCGGAACATCGGCGCGCCGAGATCGCGGAAATCGCGTTCGCGGCAGGTGAGGACGATCACCTGCAACTCGCGCGCCGCCTCCCGCAGCACCCGGTGCATGCGTTCGAGCCGGATCTCGTCGGTGTTGACCAGCGCGTCGTCGAGGATGACCGTCGCCGGATGGCCGCCCTGTTTCAGCACCTGGGCAAGCGCCAGCCGGGTGACCACCGCCACCTGCTCGCGGGCGCCGGCGGAAAGGCGCTCGAAGCGCTCCTCGACGCCTGCCCTCAGAATCCCCTTCAGTTCCAGCGTCTCCTCGTCGAGGTCGATGTCGCTTTCGGGGTGGATCAGCTTCAGGAACGGCGCGACCCGGGTCTTGATCGGCCCGAGCCAGTGCTCGCGCGCCGCCCGCTGGGCTTCGATGAGCGTCGTATAGAGAAGCCGCGAGGCTTCGGCCTCGATCGCCACCCGCGCCCGCCGGCGCTCGAGGTCGACGATCCGCTCCTCGAGCAGCCCCGCCGCCTCGCCGACACCGCTGCCGCCGGCGACGCGCACCTCGCCTTCGAGGCCGAGCGTCTCGTCGCGCAGGCGCTGCACCGTCTCGCCGATCTGCCGCAGCGCCTTCTCCGCATCCCTGCGGCGGGCTTCGGCCGCATCCGGCCCCTCCGCGCCGCGCTCGCTGTCCCGCAAGGCGAGCCGGCCGCGCTTGGCGTCGCAGTCGATGTCCGCCTCGGCGAGCCGGGCGACCAGAACTTCGCGCGGGATCGCGGCCTCGGCTGCCGCGATCTCCGCCGACAGGCGCTCGGCCTGGGATTTCAGATGGGTGAGATCGCTCTCGGCGGCGACCCGTCGCAGCGTCGCCGCCTCGCTGCCCCGCCGCGCCGCATCCAGCGCGCGATCGGCAGCCGAGGCATGGCGCCGCGCCGCCTCCAGCGCCACGACAAGCCGCTCGGCAACCGCTTCGCCTGCTGCGGCCGGTTCCTCGTTAGCTGCCGCATCGTCCCCGGCCGCGTCGTCCTGGGCGGAGGCGGCGAGCCGGCCGAGCGCCGCCTCCGCGGCGCGCAGCCGCGCCCTGGCCGCGTCGAGCCCGTCCGGCACCAGGGCATCGCGGCGGGCCGACAGCAGCTTCATTTCCGCTTCCAGTTCCTGGCGCTGCGCGAAGGCCTGGCGCGCCTCGGCCTCGCTCGCGGCCCCGGAGCCTCGCAGCAGCCTGGTCAGCGCCGCCTCCGCCTCGCGCAGCTCGGCCTCGAGATTGGCGGCGCCGCCGCCGGGCTCGATGGTCACGGCGCCGAACCCGTCCAGCTCGAAGCGGCTGCGCGACAGGATCCGGCGCGGCTC
>NZ_AQQS01000022.1 GCF_002088275.1 Aurantimonas sp. 22II-16-19i | reverse complement strand
CGCCGGCCCGCGCGGGCCGGCGCACGCCGCCGGTGGCCGAGGGGCGGGCGCCTGTAACAATTCGTGATACCAGCTTCGGCCAAGCTCCTGCCGCAATCTATTGCGGCGAAATTGCGACATCGGGCGCAGTTCTGCCGCAATTGGCCGGGTTTCCCCGGGTCTTTCATCCTGCCCTGCAGCGGCCGCAGGATCATCCCGATGCAGCGATAACAAGAATTTCGGCGGATCCGCCGGAGAAGATCCGGCGCCGTATGCGAGCCCGCGCCGATGCGCGGCCGAGTCACCCGGCTGCAACAGTCAAGAGTGCGCTGGTGCAAGCTTTGTCAGAGAGTTAACAGACCCTAAGATTGCCTGACCGGGACATTTTGTTACATTCTCGTTTCAAAGACGTAAGGCAGTCGCGACGAGGCGTGGGGACGCCACTTTGCGGCCGCAATGAAAACAAGACCAAGAACGAAAAATGGCGGGGGTGTCATGCTGGAGAATGGGGGCGGCGGTCGCAGAGCGACTGTCACGTGCATCATTGGCCTGTCGGCCACGATGCTGCTTTCGGGTTGTCAGGGATCGGGTTCGGACGCGGAATCGCCGCTCGAACAGCTGGCGGAACTCTCGACGACGGTGAAGTTCGACAGCAAGACCTTCGGGGTGCCGGCCAGCCCGCGCGTCACCAATCTGAAGCGCGTGCCCAAGGGCGGCGGCCGGGAGCAGGTCGGCAAGCCCTACAAGGTCCGCGGCAAGTGGTACTATCCCAAGGACCAGCCGGGCTACGTGAAGACCGGCAAGGCCTCCTGGTATGGCCCGAACTTCCATGGCCGTCTCACCGCCAATGGCGAGATCTACGACATGCACGGGCTGTCGGCGGCCCACAAGACCTTCCCGCTGCCGTCCTATGCGATGGTGACGAACCTCAAGACCGGCAGCAAGCTGATGGTCCGGGTCAACGACCGGGGGCCCTACGCCCACGGCCGCGAGATCGACCTGTCGGCCGAGGCGGCGGGTCTCCTCGGCTTCAAGTCCGCCGGCATCGCCGAGGTGAAGGTCGAATATGTCGGCCGCGCGCCGCTCGAGGGCGACGACACCCGAATGCTGATGGCGAGCTACCAGCCGGGCGAGGCGGGTTCGATGCCGGGCAGCGTGCCCGACAGCGTCATGGTCGCATCGGCTGAAACGCGCCCTGCCGCCGGCGGCATCGCGATGGCGAACGCCTATGGCGCCGAGCTGCCGGGTGTCCAGGCGCCGGGAACGCCGGCGCCGGAAGCCCGCCCCGCAACGAAGGGCGGCAGCTTCGGCACCTCGCTGTTCCGCAACTCCTACGCCGCGGAGCGCGCCGGCAGCGGCGCCGCCGCCGCCTTGTCCGGCCTTGCCGCGGCACAGTCTTCGACCGGTTCCGGCGAGACCATCGCGATCGGGCTGATCGACGACGCGCTGCTCGAACGCGTGCGGGCGGTGGCGACGGGCGAGGGCAGTCTTTCGGTGGACGATGTCGATGGCGGCGTTTCGGCGACCCTCGCCGTCGCCAGCGACGCCGATGCCGACACGCTGCTGAAGCGGCTCTGGCAGGTGGGCGCGACGAGCGCCTTCGTCGTCCGCGACTGAGCCTTGCCGGCAGCCGGCATGAGCCGCCCGATCGATGCGCAAACCATCTCGATCGCGTGATGGCCGCGGGCCGGCGCTTGCGCGAGAGGGCCGGCGAAAGCTAACTGGGGCGATGACGAGATCCACTGTCCTTCGCTCCCCGAGGCACCGCCTGCGGGCCGCCGAACGGTCGTCGCCGGCCCGCCGCGGCGTCGTGCTGGTCGTCGCCGCGCTTCTGGCCATGAGCGCGGTCGGCGCGATGGCGGCCGACGAGCCGAACCCCGTCATCGAGACCGAGGCGCAGGAGGCGCTGGTGGTCGATGGCGAGACCGGCACGATCCTGCTCGACAAGAACCCTGACAAGCCGTTCCCGCCCGCCTCGCTGGCCAAGATGATGACCATGGAGGTGGTCTTCGAGGCGATCGCCTCCGGCCGACTGGCGCTGGACACCGAGTTTCCGATCTCCGTCCATGCCTGGCGGACGGGCGGCGCACCCTCCGGCACCTCGACCATGTTCGCCGACGTCAAGTCGAACGTCTCGGTGGAAAACCTCATCCATGGCGCGATCATCCATTCGGCCAACGATGCCTGCATCGCGCTCGCCGAGGGAATCGCCGGATCGGAGGAGGCCTTCGCCGAACTGATGAACCGGCGGGCGGCCGAACTCGGGATGACGAATTCGCGCTTCGTCAATCCGACCGGGCTGCCGGCGGAGGGCCAGCACGTGACGGTCCGCGACCTCGTGACCCTGGCGCGCCACATCCGCACGGAGCATCCCGAGCTCTACGCGATCTATTCCAAGCCCGACTTCAAATGGAACAAGATCTTCCAGCGCAACCGCAATCCTCTTCTGGCGATGGGCATCGGCGCCGACGGCATGGAGACCGGCTACACCGAGGCATCCGGCTACGCGCTGCTCGGCGTCACGAACCGCGGCGGGCGGGTGACCTATCTCGCCATGAGCGGGCTGCCATCGTCGCGCGAGCGGGCCGAGGAGGCGCGGCGGCTGCTCGACTGGTCGAACGAAGCCTTTGCAATGCGCCATCTCTACCGTAAGGGTGCGCCCGTCGGCTCCGCCGACGTCTTCGGCGGCGAGGCGGGGAGCGTGTCCCTCGTCGCGCCGCGCGACATCCGGGCGCTGCTGCCGCGCGAGGCGGGCGAGCGCCTCTCGGCGCGGATCCGGTATGACGGGCCGATCGCAGCCCCCGTCGAGGCGGGGGCGGTGATTGCCGCGCTCGACATCCTGGTCGACGGCAAGCCGGTGCTGAGCGAGCCGCTGGCGGCGGGGCGCCCGGTCGCCGCGGGAAGCTTTTCGGATCGCGCCATGGGCGCCGTCGGCGAACTCGCCTTCGGCTGGCTGCGAGGGTTCTGACGGGACGGGAACGGATTGCGCTTCAGGTGACTGGCTATCTGGTGACATTCGAGGGCGGCGAGGGCGGGGGCAAATCGACCCAGATCGCCCGCCTCGCCGCGTATCTGCGCAATCTCGGCCACGACGTGCTGATCACCCGCGAGCCCGGCGGATCGCCAGGCGCCGAGGCGGTGCGCCACATCATCCTGTCGGGGCTTGCCGAGGAACTCGGGCCGGACTGGGAGGCGGTCCTCTTCGCCGCGGCGAGGGCCGACCACGTCGGCCAGCTGATCCGCCCGGCGCTCGATCGCGGCGACATCGTCCTGTGCGACCGGTTCCACGATTCCACCCGCGTCTACCAGTTCGCCGGTCAGGGCCGCGACCTGTCGCTGCTCGAGCGGCTGGAGCGGGCAACGCTCGCCGGCACCTATCCGGACCTCACGATCGTCATCGATGTGCCGGCGGAGATCGGCGGCGAGCGGGCCCGCAAGCGCCGCGGCAATGCCGGCGCCGACCGCTTCGAGAAGGACGACCAGAGCATCCAGGAAGCCCGCCGCCAGGCCTTCCTCAAGATCGCCGAGAACGAGCCGGAGCGCTGCGTCGTCGTCGACGGCAATCGGCCCGTCGAGACGGTCGCGGCCGATATCCGCGCGATCGTCGAGGACCGGCTCGAGGCTAAGCGCTTCGAGGCCATCGACCGGTCGCTGAAGCTCGGCCAGAAACGTTGAGCGGCGTGACCGTCGGCGGCAGTGCGATCGGCGCTTTGTCCCTCGAAGCCTATTCGACCCACGACGCGCTGGACGGCGTGCCGCAGCCCTTCGTGACGCCGCATCTCTTCGGCCACGACGAGATCTTCGCGGAGATGGACGAGGCGCGGCGGTCGGGGCGCATGCATCACGCCTGGCTGCTGCAGGGGCCGGCGGGCATCGGCAAGGCGACCGCGGCCTTCTGCTTTGCCCGGCTGCTCTCCGGCGCCGCCGCCAGCGATCCCGCCGGCGCGACGATCCGCTTCGACCCGGCCGATCCGGTGTTCCGCCAGATCGCCATCGGTTCGATGCCGGGGCTGATCCACCTGACCCGGCCGCCGGTCGAGCGCGGCACCGGCTACCGCACCCAGATCACCGTCGAGGAAGTGCGCCGGCTCGGCCGCTTCTTCCATGCGACGGCGTCCGGCGAGGGCTGGCGGATCGCCATCGTCGACCCGGCCGACGACCTCAACCGCAACGCCGCCAATGCGCTCCTGAAGCTGCTCGAGGAGCCGCCGGCCCGCTCGGTCTTCCTGCTGGTCAACCACACGCCGGGCCGGCTCCTGCCGACGATCCGCTCGCGCTGCCGCGTGGCGCGGTTCGAGCCGCTGTCGGGCGAGGCGGTGGGCGATGCCCTCGCCGCCTTCGGAGCCGGACTCGACGCCGAGGACGCGGCGCCGATCGTCAGGGCCGCCGAGGGGAGCGTCCGCCAGGCGCTGATGCTGGCGGCAAATGGCGGCGTCGAGATCGGCCAGGCGGTGGAGCGGCTGTTTGCGGCGGGCGAGGCGGACATCAACGCGCTGCAGGCCCTCGTCGACCAGCTGACGATGAAGGGCCGCGAGGCCTCCTACGACCTGTTCCTCGCGCGGCTTCTCGCCTTCGTGGCAGAGGAGAGCGAGCGGCGGCTGATGGCCGGCGATCTTGCCGCGGCGAATGCCTATGCCGAACTCTGGCAGGCGGAATCGCGCCGGCTGTCGGAGGCCGCCGCCTTCAATCTCGATCGCAAGCAGGCGGCGCTGACCACGGCGAGCCGGGTTTTCGCGCTGAAAGCGGCGCTGGGGCGCAGCAAAGCGGCGAACGTGGCCGATGCGCTGCGCGATTGATTGAGACGCAGGCGCGAATGCTCTATCTGGCATTCGAGCGGACGACGATCCGTGCGACGCGGCCGCCAGCGGCCGCGCATCCCACCGCCACCGACAATACTGCGAAAGCGCCATGGCCGAACGCTATTATCTGACCACCGCGATCTCCTATCCGAATGGTCGCCCGCATATCGGCCACGCCTACGAGTTCATCGCGACCGACGCGCTGGCGCGATTCAAGCGGCTGGACGGCTACGACGTCTTCTTCCTGACCGGCACCGACGAGCACGGCATCAAGATGCTGCAGACGGCGCGCAAGGCCGGCATCGAGCCGCGCGACTTCGCCGAGCAGAACTCGGCCGAATTCGAGAAGATGACCAAGGCGCTGGGCGGCTCCAACGACGACTTCATCCGCACCTCCGAAGAACGCCATTATGCCGCCAGCCAGGCGATCTGGAAGCGGATGGTGGATGCCGGCGACATCTACAAGGACAGCTATTCCGGCTGGTACTCGGTGCGCGACGAGGCCTATTACGGCGAGGACGAGATCACCCTGAAGGAGGACGGCCAGCGCTACGGCCCGCAGGGCTCGCCGGTCGAATGGGTCGAGGAGGAGAGCTACTTCTTCAGGCTGTCGCAGTTCCAGGACCGGCTGCTCGAGCTCTACGAGAAGAACCCGGACTTCATCGGCCCGGCCGAGCGGCGCAACGAGGTGATGTCCTTCGTGCGCTCGGGGCTGCGGGACCTGTCGGTCTCGCGCACGACCTTCGACTGGGGCATCCCGGTGCCCGGCGACGAGAAGCACGTCATGTATGTGTGGGTCGACGCGCTGACCAACTACCTGACAGCGACCGGCTTTCCGGGCGAGGGGGAGCGCTCGGCCTTCTGGCCGGCGGATCTCCATGTCATCGGCAAGGACATCGTGCGCTTCCACACGGTCTACTGGCCGGCCTTCCTGATGTCGGCGGGCCTGCCGCTGCCCAAGCGCGTCTTCGGCCACGGCTTCCTGTTCAACCGCGGGGAGAAGATGTCGAAGTCGGTCGGCAACGTCATCGATCCCTTCGCGCTGATCGAGACCTATGGCCTCGACCGGCTGCGCTATTTCCTCTTGCGCGAGGTGCCGTTCGGCCAGGACGGCAACTATTCCCACGACGCGATCGTCAACCGGACGAATTCGGAACTCGCCAACGACATCGGCAACCTCGCCCAGCGCTCGCTGTCGATGATCGCCAAGCATTGCGACGCCAAGGTGCCGACGCCCGGCGCCTTCACCAATGCCGACGAGGCGATCCTCGCCCAGTCGCACCAGCTGCTGGCGACGGCGCGCGAGGCGATCGACCGGCAGGAGATCCACGCCGTCCTCGCGGCCATCGTGGCGCTGGTCTCGGCGACCAACCGGTACTTTGCCGGCGAGGAGCCGTGGGCGCTGAGGAAGACCGATCCGGAGCGGATGGGGACGGTGCTCTACGTCACCGCCGAGGTCGTGCGCCGCGCCGCGATCCTGCTGCAGCCCTTCGTGCCGGAGAGCGCGGGCAAGCTCCTCGACGTCCTCGGCGTTGCCGCCGATGCGCGCAGCTTCGGCGAACTCGCGCCGGAGCGCCGGCTGGCGCCGGGAACGGAACTGCCGACGCCCCAGGGCGTCTTCCCGCGCTATGTCGACCAGCTGGCCGAGGATGGCGGCAAGGACGGCGCCGCATGAGCCTGTTCCTCGTCGACAGCCATTGCCACCTGGATTTTCCCGACTTCGACGGCGAGCGCGCCGCGTTGATCGCCCGGGCGAAGGAGAATGGCGTCCAGCGCTTCGTGACGATCTCGACCTTCGTGTCGAAGATCGAGCGGCTGCTCGAAATCACCCGCGAATTCGACGCGGTCTACGCCTCCGTCGGCACGCATCCGCACAATGCCGGCGACGAGCCGGACGTGACGACGGCCGAGCTCGTCGAGCTTTCGACGCGGGAGAAGATCGTCGCGATCGGCGAGGCCGGGCTCGACTATCACTACGACAAGGCGCCGCGCGACGTTCAGGCGAAGGTGTTCCGCACGCATATCGCGGCGGCGCGCGAGACGCAGCTGCCGCTGGTCATCCACGCCCGCGAGGCGGACGAGGACATGATCGCGATCCTCGAAGACGAGGCCGGGAAGGGCACCTTCCCCTTCATCCTCCACTGCTTCTCCTCCGGCCGCGGGCTGGCCGAGGCGGGTCTCGCGCTGGGCGGATACGTCTCGTTCTCCGGCATCCTGACATTTCGCAATTCGCAGGAGATCCGGGACATCGCCAGGGACGTGCCGATGGAGCGGCTTTTGGTCGAGACCGACGCGCCGTATCTCGCGCCGCCGCCGCATCGCGGCAAGCGCAACGAGCCGGCCTTCGTGCGCCACACGGCCGAGGTCCTGGCCGAGGTGAAGGGCGTCGATCTCGACACCATCGCGCGCCAGACCTCGGACAACTTCTTCCAGCTCTTCCGGCGGATCGACGATCCGCGGGCGTCGGCCTGACGGCCGCCGCGACCGATCCCGAGTAGCTCCTTCATGCCGGACCGCCTGCGCCTCACCATCCTCGGCTGCTCGTCGTCTCCGGGCGTGCCGCGCATCAACGGCGACTGGGGCGCCTGCGATCCCGCCAATCCGCGGAACCGGCGGCTGCGGGCGGCGGCGCTGGTGGAGCGCATCGGGGCTGCGGGCGTGACCAGCGTCGCCATCGATTGCGGCCCGGATTTTCGCGAGCAGATGCTGTCGGCGAAGGTCGAGCGGCTCGATGCGGTGCTGCTGACGCATCCCCACGCCGACCACATCCACGGCCTCGACGACCTGCGCGGCTTCATGCTGGCGCAGAAGACGCGGATTCCGGTGCATGCCGACGACGCCACATACGAGCGCGTATTGGAGGCGTTCCGCTACTGCTTCGAGACGCCCAGGGGCAGCGACTATCCGCCGATCATCCGCCGCGTCGAGATGCGCGCCGACGAGGCCTTCGCCATCGACGGGCCGGGCGGCGCGCTGGAGATCCTGCCGTTCCGCCAGGTCCACGGGTCGATCCACTCGCTGGGCTTCCGGATCGGGCCGATGGCCTATTGCACCGACGTCTCGGACTTTCCGGACGCCGCCATCGGGGCGATCCGCGGCGCCAGCCACATCGTCATCGACTGCCTGCAATACCAGCCGCATCCGAGCCATCTGAGCGTCGACCAGGCGCTCGCATGGATCGAGCGGCTCGGCGTGCCGCAGGCGACGCTGACCCACATGCACACGCCGCTCGACTACGCGACGCTCTGCGACGAGCTGCCCGCGCATGTGCGGCCGGGCCACGACGGGCTGGTGATCGAGCTGCCGCTCGGCTGAGCGCGTCTGCTGCCGGCGCCGGCAGCACGGCCTCGTCCCATGCGGCGCTGCCGGAACGCTCGCTGTCGCGGCGCGCGGCTCCACCGAAACCCGGCCCGGAAACCTGCCCCGGAAACCTGCCATTGACCATGATCCGACATCCGGCTCGCGAAGCCTCGCGGGATCGGGCACGGTCGAGGACTACGGACGGACCAGCCCGAGGCCGTTCGGGCCAGCTGTCGAGGCTGGTGACGGAGCCGGCGCACGACCGAGGCCGAACGGGGGCCGCTTCGACCCGAGGCCGATGCTGGCAGGGCGGATCCACCGTCCCGCAGGTAGCTCAAGTATGTTCCATAATCTATCTTATGCAACTTACGCATCCGCGGCGTCCGGTGCGTGCGGGTGTCTGTGGCGCCCTATCCCCCGAAAATGACAGGCATCTTCCGGCCAGCCCCTCGTGCCGGACCTCCAACGCGATGTCCGAGGCGCCGGATGCGGCTCGAAATCCGCCCCGCCGGGCGCCGTCTCAATCCGGCGGGTTTCCCGGCACGCCGGATTGCGGCGGTTTCGGCTCGTCAGGCGGCGGCCGGGGCGCTAGAAGCCGATCCCGTGTCGTTGCCCTTCGCGTGCCGCGACGCGCCTGTCCCATCGTTCGGAGCCGTGCCCATGGAACCCGCCCGCGACATTTCCCGGCTGATCGAGATCATGGCGGCGCTGCGCGCGCCGGTGACCGGATGCCCGTGGGACCTCGATCAGGATTTTGCGACCATCGCGCCCTACACGGTCGAGGAAGCCTATGAGGTCGCCGACGCGATCGAGCGCGACGACGCCATCGATCTGAAGGAAGAGCTCGGCGACCTGCTGCTGCAGGTCGTCTATCACGCGCGGCTCGCCGAGGAGCGCGGGCTGTTTTCCTTCGAGGACGTCGTCGAGACGATCACGCGGAAAATGATCCGGCGCCATCCGCACGTCTTCGGCGACGCGGTGGCGCGATCGGCGGGTAGCGCCAAGGGCCAGTGGGAGCGGATCAAGGCGGAGGAAAAGGCCGAACGGCGGAAAGCGCGCGAGAACGCCGCGACGACGCGGCTGTCCGGCGCGGTCGAAACCGCCGATGCGGCGGAGGCGGGGGCCCGGCACCTCGACGGGGTGCCGAGCGCCCTGCCCGCCTTGACCCTGGCTTTGAAGATCCAGGCGAAGGCCGCCGTCGTCGGCTTCGACTGGGACCGGCCGGAGCCGATCCTGGCGAAGATCGAGGAGGAGATCGGCGAACTCGCCGAGGCCGTCGCCGGCGCCGATCCGGATGCGACCGAGGCGGAGATGGGCGACCTGTTGTTCTCGGTCGTCAATCTGGCGCGCTACCACCGGGTCGATCCGGAAAAGGCGCTGCGGCGCTGCGTGCGCAAATTCCGCGACCGCTTCGGCTTCATCGAGGACGGGCTGGCGGCGGACGGCCGGACGCTCGAAGGCGCCAGCCTGGACGAGATGGAGGCGCTGTGGGTGGCGGCGAAGATGCGCGGTGGCGGGGGTGGAACGGCCGGGTGATCGGGCGGGGTCCGGGTGTTCTGCGACCGCTTGGCGGTGGCGGCGGTTTGGAATGGGTCCCGGGTCAAGCCCGGGATGACGACGTCGGAAGGTGCGGCCGTTCGTTGGTGAGCGGCGTCCGGTAGCCGCGGACTTTTGGCGCGGAGCCGGAAAAAGCGCGACCGGCACAGCCTCGTCATCCCGGGCTTGACCCGGGCTCTATTCCAAATCGTGCGAACCGCCGAGCCGGTGCCGGCGGCTCCTGTTCCCGGTTCGAGAGGGGCAATTCCGGCCAGCGTGCCGACGTGCGGCCCCGAGCCGGCGCAGGTGCCTCGCAGCGCCCGTCAGCCGAGCGCCGTCGCGATCGCGTCGCGTTCCTCGTCGAGGCTCACAGTCGCGACGGGGCGTCCGGCGCGGCGGTACCAGTAGGCGGCGTTGGCGAGGTCGCCTTCGATGCGGTGGAGATGGGCGTGGATCCAGGCGGCGTCGGACGAGGGATCGTCCTGAACGACCGCATGGGCGCCGTCCCAGTCGCCGGCCTGCAGCCGCTCGATCGCCGCCTTGATGTCATTCGCCATGGCGCGCGCTCCTTTGCTTTCTGCCGGCGCTCCGCAGGCGCTGCCGGACGGCGCCGTGGCCGGCTTCGACACTGCGGAAGGCCGCTCAAGCGGCGGCGGGTCCCGGCGCCGGCTGCCCGGCGATCACCACCACTTGGCCGGCGCGAACCGTCCGGCCGCCTGCTCGATGACCGAGCCGAGGGAAAACAGCGTCTCCTCGTCGAAGGGCCGGCCGATCAGCTGCAGGCCGAGCGGCAGGCCGCCGTCGTCGAGGCCGGCGGGAACCGCGATGCCCGGCAGGCCGGCCATGTTCACCGTCACCGTGAAGACGTCGTTCAGATACATCTTCACCGGATCGGCGGCCATGTCCTGGTCGCCGATGCCGAAGGCGGCGGACGGCGTCGCGGGCGTCAGCAGCGCGTCGATGCCATCGGCATAGACGGTCTCGAAGTCGCGCTTGATCAGCGTGCGGACCTTCTGGGCCTGCAGGTAGTAGGCGTCGTAATAGCCGGCGGAGAGCACATAGGTGCCGATCATGATGCGCCGCTTGACCTCGCGGCCGAAGCCCGCGGCACGGGTCTTCTCGTACATGTCGGCGATGTCCCTGCCCGGCACGCGCAGACCGTAGCGTACCCCATCGTATCTGGCGAGATTGGATGAGGCCTCGGCGGGCGCGACGATGTAATAGGCCGGCAGGGCGTATTTCGTGTGGGGCAGCGAGACGTCGACGATCTCGGCGCCGGCGTCCTTCAGCCAGACGATGCCCTTTTGCCAGAGCGTCTCGATCTCCGCCGGCATGCCGTCCATGCGGTATTCCTTGGGAATGCCGATCCTGAGGCCCTTCACCGAACGGCCGATGGCGGCCTCGTAGTTTGGCACCTCGCGGTCGACGGAGGTGGTATCCTTCGGGTCGACGGAGGCCATGGATTTGAGAAGGATCGCCGCGTCGCGCACGTCGCGGGCGATCGGGCCGGCCTGGTCGAGCGAGGACGCGAAGGCGACGATGCCCCAGCGCGAGCAGCGGCCGTAGGTGGGCTTGATGCCGACGGTGCCGGTCAGCGCCGCCGGCTGGCGGATCGAGCCGCCGGTGTCGGTGGCCGTGGCACCGGCGCACAGATGCGCCGCGACCGAGGCGGCCGAGCCGCCGGACGAGCCGCCCGGCACGAGGTCGAGGTTGGAGCCCTTGCGGCGCCAGGGGTTCTTCACCGGGCCGTAATAGGAGGTTTCGTTGGACGAGCCCATGGCGAACTCGTCCATGTTCAGCTTGCCGAGCATGACCGCGCCGTCGGCGAAGAGATTGGCGGTGACCGTCGATTCGTAGCGGGGCTCGAAGCCGTCGAGGATGTGCGAGGCGGCCTGGGTGTGGACGCCCTCGGTGGCGAAGAGATCCTTGATGCCGAGCGGGATGCCCTCCAGCGGGCCCGCCTCGCCCGCCGCGATGCGGCCGTCGGAGGCCTTCGCCATGGCGCGCGCCTTGTCGGCGGTGACCGTCACATAGGCGTTGATCTGCGGGTTGGCGGCCTCGATGGCGGCGAGATAGGCGTCCGTCAGCTCGGCGGCGCTGGTCTCCTTGTTCGCCAGAGCTTCGCGGGCCTCGGCAATGGTGAGGGCGGTGAGGTCGCTCATGATCAAAGGCTCTTTTCGTAAAATCGGCTGTAGTCGGACGGCGGATAGTCGAGGACGGCGTCGCAGCGCCGGAAGCCGCCCCGTTCGTAGAGCGTCCAGGCCGGCTCGAAGCCCGGGGTGGCGCCGGTCTCGAGGACGAGCCGCGTCAGGCCGAGACCGCGCGCCTTCGCCTCGATGGCGGTGAGGATGGCGCGGCCGAGACCCCTGCCCCGCAGATGCGGCTCGGCATACATGCGCTTGACCTCGCCGGTCTCGGCGTCATGCACCTTCAAGGAGCCCATGGCGACGGCCGTCCCGGTCTCGTCGCGGGCGACGAAGACGGTGGCGTCGGCGCCGGCCATCTGTTCCACCGTCAGCTGATACTGGAACTCCGGTGGCGACAGCGGCCTCAGATGCGCGTTCAGCTTGGCGACCATCTCGCGGATCTCGTCCTGAAGCGGCGTTTCGGCGGCGACCGACAGGACCATGGCCTACTCGACGACCTTCGGCACCATGAAGAAGTGATCCTCGCTGGCCGGGGCGTTGGCGATGATGTCCTCCGCCTTCTCGCCGTCGGTCACCACGTCCGCGCGCTTCTTCATTTCCATCGGGATCACCGAGGTCATCGGCTCGACGCCGGAGACGTCGACTTCCGAGAGTTGCTCGACGAAGCCGAGGATGGCGTTGAGCTCGGTCTCCATCGCCGCCACGTCGTCGTCGCTGACGGCGATGCGGGCGAGCTTGGCGACGCGGCGCACGGTGGCGGTATCGACGGACATGGGGTCTCCGGCGGCTGATCTGACGGGTTCGCCGCTGCTATAACGGCGGCGTTGCCGGGTGGCAACGGCCAGCCGGGGACGCATTCGGGCTCATCGGCGGCAAAGACCGCCGGTCCGGCGAGGCGAAGACGGCAGGCCGGGCCCTGCGCTGGCCCGCCTGCCCGTCGTCGCAGCCCCGCTCAGACCTCGAACGGCTCGCCGACCTTCGGGTTCAGCACCTTGCCGGCATCGCCCTCCATCGCCTCGGTGAACTTGTCCGGGGTCTGGTCGAGGATCGGCAGCGTGCCCCAGTGGATCGGCACGATCTTGTCGAAGTCGAAGTAGCGCCGGCAGGCGATCGCGGCCACTGCCGCGCCCATGGTCAGCCGGTCGCCGACCGGGACCATCGCCACCTTCGGATGATGCAGCTCCTGGATCAGCGCCATGTCGCCGAAGATGTCGGTGTCGCCCATGTGATAGACGGTCGGCCCGTCGTTGCAGTGGAAGACGAGGCCGTTGGGCATGCCGAGATAGGTGACGGTGCCGTTCTCCTCGACGGAGCCGGAGGAGTGGAAGGCCTGGGTCAGCGTCACCGAGAAGTCGTCGAAGGCGACGGTGCCGCCGGTGTTCAGCGGCTCGATGGCCGCAACGCCCTGCTTGCTCAGCCAGCTCACCAGCTCGAAATTGCCGATCACCTTGCAGCCGGACTTCGCCGCGATGTCGACGGTGTCGCCGACATGGTCGAAATGGCCGTGGGTGAGGGCGATATGGGTGACGCCGGCCGTCGCGGCTGCGATATCCTGGCCTTCGAAATGCGGGTTGCCGGTGAGAAACGGGTCGATGAGAATGACCGACGCGCCGGTTTCGATGCGAAAGGCCGAATGGCCGAGATAGGTGATCTTCATGGAGCGGTTCTCTTGATGGCTGGATACAAGGCTGGAAGACGGGTGCCGGCCCCTGCCCCGCGCTGCCGGACGGTGGCGGAGCCGCTGCCGCCGGTAAGTGCGCGGCGGGCCCGCCGGGTCAAGGCTTGAGGCATGGCGATCCTGTCCCTCGAAGCCTTCGTCGCGCTTCTGTCGCCGGGCCTGCCGCTCGCCGGCCTCGATCTCGGCAGCAAGACCATCGGCCTTGCCCTGTCGGATCGCAGCTGGCGCTTCGCGACGCCGCGCCCGGTCATCCGGCGCAAGAAGTTCACCCCCGATGCCGCCGCGCTCAGGAAGGCCCTCGACGAGGAACACGTCGCCGCCATCGTCATCGGCCTGCCGCTCAACATGGATGGCAGCGAGGGCCCGCGGGCGCAGTCCACCCGCGCCTTCATGCGCAGCTATACCGGGCTCGACGACCGGCCCGCCCTGTTCTGGGACGAGCGGCTGTCGACGGTGGCGGTGGAGCGGGCGCTGATCGAGGCGGACGTCTCCCGGGCCAAGCGCGCCGAGCGGATCGATTCGGCGGCCGCCGCCTTCATCCTGCAGGGCGCGCTCGACCGGCTGGCGGGCCTGCGGGACCTGCAGCTGCGGGACTGAGCGTACCGCCCTGGCGCCGATCAAAGACCGGGGCCGGCGGTAGAGAGCCGCGACGCGGATAAGGGCGGAACGACGCCCTCCCCGGCGGGTTTTGGACGAAACCCACTTATGGAGGACATCATGGACAAGCCGAAGCCGCAGCCGGGCAAGCTGACGCCGCAGCCGGGCCAGACCATGCCCAACCCGAACATGCCGGGCGAGAAGCACGACGACGCGATGGGCCGGATCGACGAGAGCGGCCACATGAGCGATGAGAACAACGGCGACCTGCCGCCGGACGTCGCCAACGAGAAGGCCTCCGACCGCACCGGCAGGACGCCGCCCGCGCCAGGCGTATCGGACCTCTGAGGCCGGAAGTTCCGGTCGGGCCAATTCGGCCGGCGGTCGGTCGCGCCGGCGTCCGGTTCCGCCCTCGCTGGCGCCGAGACGTCCGCAATCGGCCGCACCGCCCCCGCTTCGTCATCGCGGCCCCCGAGCCGGGATCCACTCCATATCGCCGACGCCGCCGGCCACTGCGACCACGCACCATGCCCGAGCGACGATTTGGGATGGATCCCGGGTCGAGCCCGGGATGACGACCGGGTCGAGCCCGGGATGACGACCGTGGGAGGGCCAGCGCCTACCTGAGATATCGCCAGCTTCAGCTCGGTGGTGCCGATCAGACGGCGACGCGGTTCCGGCCCGACTGCTTGGCGTGGTAGAGATTGACGTCGGCGCGCTTCATGATCGCCGCGGCTCCGTCGCCGGGGCGCGCCGAGGCGATGCCCATCGATGCGGTCACGGCGATGGTGGCGCCCCCGACGTCGATCGTCAGGCGGGACAGCTGGTGGCGGAGCTTCTCGGCGAAGCGATGCAGCTCGTTCTCGTCGAGATTGGGCGCGATCACGGCGAACTCCTCGCCGCCGATGCGCGCCACGACGTCGTGGTACCGGGTGAACTCGAACAGGCAGAGGGCGACGGCGCGCAGCACGGCATCGCCGACGTCATGGCCGTGGGTGTCGTTGATCTGCTTGAAGTGATCGAGGTCGATCAGCACCAGGCCGATGGGCCTCTCGATGCGGGCGAACTCGGCGACGTATTGCGTCAGGGCAACGTCGAAGAAGCGGCGATTCTGCATGCCCGTCAGGGCATCGGTCAGCGCCGCTGTCTCGAGCTTCTTCGATCGCTCCTTCAGGAGCCCGGTGAGCGACTGGAGCTTGCCCTGCTCGCGGTCGTGACGGCGCAGCATGGGCAGGATGACGAACATCGCGCCGAGCGCTGCGGCCGCGAGAAGGCCGAGGCTCAGCCAGATCAGGGCGTCGTGCCGGGTGCGGAACCCTTCGTCCGCGCTCTCCGTGAGCGACTCCAGAAGCGCATAGTCGAGCGAGATTGCCACCGCCGCGGCGGCAACGGCGCAGATGACCAAGGCGACCGACAGCTCCGCCTTCGCTAGCTTCATGTGACACGAGGATCCTTCGAGAGCGATTCCGACATGTATATCCGCCAAGCCTCTACCGAGCTGTTAAATCCGCCCCTCGGTCAAGTTGCAACAGCGTCCCGCGGCCCGATGCGGCGCCAGCGCCCGTCGAACTGATGGCGGAACCAGGTTTCCTGCCGCTTGGCGTATTGCCGGGTGCGGATGATCGCGCGCTCCCGCGCCTCCTCGTAAGTCTTTCTTCCCTTGAGGAAATCGGACAGTTCCGAAAGGCCGATCGCCTTCCCTGCGGTGGCGCCCGCCGCCGGAAACCGTGCCTCGAAACGGCGGACCTCGTCGAGCGCCCCCTCCTCCAGCATCCGGTCGAAGCGATCGGCGATGCGCTGGCGCAGCACGGCGCGGTCCGGGGCGAGGACGAGCATCCGGGAGCGGTCCGGCTCGATCAGCCCCTCGCCCCGGCCGGTCTGGAGTTCCGACAGCGGCTTGCCGACCGTTTCGCCGACCTCGAGCGCCCGGGCGATTCGCTGGCCGTCGGCCGGATCGAGGCGGGCGGCCGCCACGGGATCGCGGCGGGACAGCTCGTCGTGCAGCGCGGCCGGACCGTGCGTTGCCAACCGTTCCCGCCACTGCGCGCGGATCTCGGCGGGCACGGCCGGCATGGCGTCGAGGAGCCCCAGCAGCGCTTTGAAATAGAGGCCGGTGCCGCCGCAGAAGATCGGCAGCCGGCCCTCCGCGCGCAGCGCCTCGAGGACCCGTGCGGCGTCGCGCAGCCAGGCGCCGGCGGAATAGTCGGATCGCGGGTCGACATGGCCGTAGAGATGATGCGGCACGCGGACGAGATCCTTGGGCGACGGGCGCGCCGTGAGGATCTCGAGCCCGTCATAGACCTGCAGGGAATCGGCGTTGACGACGGCGCCGCCATGGCGCTCGGCGAGTTCCACGGCGAGCCGCGACTTGCCGCTGGCGGTGGGGCCGGCTATCAGGATGGCCTCGAACTCCCCCGTCATCGCCGCCCCGTCATCGCTGCCCTTCATCGCCCCTTCATCGGGAGTCGTTCCATGCATGTCGCCACCCTGATCGCCCATCCGGACGGCCCGCATTTCTCGAACAGCGAGATCGGCCTCGTCGCCGGGCTCCTCGGCGCCGCGGCGGACGCGGCGGAATGGCTTGCCGAAGGTCTCGCCGCCGACCTGCCGCTCGTTGCCGCCCCGGCGCCGGAGGCAGTCGCCAGCGCGCGGGCGCAGGCCGCAGCGCTCGCTCTCGACCTCGTGGTGCAGGAGGCTACCGGCCGCCGCAAGCGCTTTCTGATCGCCGACATGGATTCCACCATGATCGAGCAGGAATGCATCGACGAGCTGGCCGCCGAGGTGGGCATCAAGGACCAGATCGCCGCGATCACGGCGCGGGCGATGAATGGCGAGATCGCCTTCGAGCCGGCGTTGCGCGAGCGGGTCGGGCTTCTCGCGGGGCTGGCCGAGGACGTCGTCGAAAAGGTCATCGCCGAGCGCATCACCCATGCCAAGGGCGGCCGAACGCTGATTGCGACGATGCGGGCGGCGGGCGCGCACACGGCGCTGGTCTCCGGCGGCTTCACGGTGTTCACCGGGCCGATCGGGGCGGCGCTGGGCTTCCACGAGACCCGGGCGAACCGGCTGATCGGCAAGGACGGCAAGCTCACCGGCGCGGTCGGCGAGCCGATCCTCGGGGCCGAAGCGAAGGTCGCGGCGCTGAAGGAGATCGCCGCCGCCAACGGCCTCACTGCCGCCGACACGATTGCCGTCGGCGACGGCGCCAACGACCTGCCGATGCTGCAACTCGCCGGCACCGGCGTCGCGCTGCACGCCAAACCGACGGTCGCGGCCGCGGCGCCACACCGCATCGACCACGGCGACCTGACGGCGCTCTTGTACATCCAGGGTTTTCGCCAGAGCGAATTCGTCGACTGAGGGGCGCGCAGCCGCTGCCTCAGCAGCCGTAGTCGCGCAGCATCTCGTCGTACATCGCCAGCATGCCAGCGCGATCCGGCCCATTCGCCGCGATCGCACCGGCGATCTTCGGATCGGACCCGGCGATAAGCTGCCGCTGCGCCCGGATGTCCGGGCACAGGCCGGCCGGAGCCGGCCCGCGCTCGCCTGCCCCAGCTTGCTGCTGCGAAGCCGATGTTCTGGACGCCGGTTCATCGCTGGTGGGGCGACTTTGACGGGCATGGGCCGCCGAGCGCGCTGGCAACCAGCCGACGCAGCCGCGTTGCACGGCCGTCGCGACATTGGCGGCGCAGAGTTCGTCCAGTTCCGGATGGTGCATCTCGTTCACGCCGGCCTTCTGCATGAAGGCGACGACGGCCGCACCGTCCACGCCGAGATCGTCGGCGTAGCGCCTGACGAGATCGTAGACCTCGCTGTCGTCGGCGATCGCGGCGCCATCGGCCGAGATCCGATGGAAGCCGATCTCGGGATAGGGCGAGAAGATCCGGCGATCGACGCCGCCGAGGAAAACGAGAGCGCAGGCCGAGCGGCAGTTGTCGTAAAGCTGCGTCGCCAGACCCCGCTCGCGGATGTAGTTTCCGGCCCTGGTGGCATCGCCGACGCTGCCGCCGGCCGAGCCGAGCGCGATGCGGCTGGCGGCGGGGTTCGCGTCGATCGCCGTCTTCAGTTCCGCAAAGAAGCCCTTTTCCACGTTGCCGAGGACCCGGATCTGCTCGCCGTCGACTTCGACGAGGGCGCGGCGAACGTCTTCCCGGACGGCGTCCTGCGCGGTGATGCCGAATTGCCCGACGCAGTTCAGGTTCCAGGCGCGGACGCGCTTGACGTCGGTTTCAGCGAGATAGGTGGTTGCGAGACCGGCCCAGTTGGACCGGGAATTGCCCTCGACGCCTTCGGCAAAGCCCGGTTCGTCGCCGGGCTGCGGCGGGTCCGGCTGTGCCACGAGCAGCGGCGTCAGTTGGTCCTTGCCGAGCATGATCGAAAGGATGTGGCAGGCGTGTATCTCGGCGTCGACCTCGTTCAGCGCCGTTCCCACGGAGGCGGTGCCCTTCGCCCGCATGACGTCCCAGAGCCGGCTCGCCTCCGCCTCCGCCTTTGCAATCTCGGCGTTCCACCAGGCCGGATCGTCGAAGGCGCCGGCGGGACGAGGCGAAAGGAGCATGGTCGCGCATGCGGCCAGAAGGCCTGCCGCCACCGCGACGAGGCCCCTGCGTCCCGGCCGGCCGATGCGAAGCGCCATTCGTCTTCTCCGTTCCGATCCCGCATATGCGGGGAGCGACGAAATCCCGATACCGCAAGGGAAGATCTGGATAAACCCGCTGGGCTTCCCGCCGCACTCGATCGTGATAGGACGCCTTGCGATCGTGCCGACACCGCCGGAGAATCCAAATGGACATGCGCGAACCGATCGAAACGCCCCGCACGCGCCTGCGCCGTTGGGAGGCCCGGGACGGCGCGGCGTTCCATCGCCTCAACAGCGACGAGGCGGTGATGCGGTTCTTTCCGTTTCGCCGCGACCGGGCGCAGTCGGACGCGATGATGGACGATCTCAACCGACGGGTCGATCGCGACGGCTTTTCCTTCCTTGGCCTGGAAGCTCGCGCTTCGGGTGAGGTGGTCGGGATCGTCGGCATGGCGCTGCTCGATCCGATCATGCCGTCTGCACCGGGCGTCGAGATCGGCTGGCGGCTGCTGCCGGAGGTTTGGGGCCAAGGCTATGCTACCGAGGCGGCCGAGGCCTGCCTCGACCGGGCATTTGCAGAACCGGAGCCGCTGGCCGAGATCGTCAGCTTCTGCGTCGAGAGCAACGCCGCCTCCGAGGCGGTCATGCTGCGCCTCGGCTTCTGGCGCGAGGCCGATTTCGACCACCCGAAGGTCGATCCGGCCACCCATCCGGAGCTGCTGCGCCACCGGCTCTATCGGATCTCGCGCTCGCGCTGGCTCGAAACGCGAAAGCCACCGGCCGTCTGAAGGCCCGCGCCGAATCCCCGGAGCCCATGGCCCATTCGGCGAGTGGGCAATGATCCCGGCAAGCCGGGCCCGTCCGCGTCGAACCGCCCTATTCCGCCGGCAGGATGTTTGCCGCCGGCCCGTGCACCGACACCGGAGCCTCCGTCGGCGAAATCGGCGTCGCAGCGACTGTTTCGCCCGTCAGCATCGCGAAGACCCGGTCGAGCCAGGCGGCGCTCGGATCGGCGCCGATCGCCAGCGCCCGCGCCGTCTCGCCGGGCTTCGGCACATGCGCCGCCATCGAGGCTCTCCCGCCGGCGACGTCGAAGCGCAGCCAGCCGCTCTTCGTCTCCACGATGCCCTTCATCCGGTCGATCCCGCCGGCCTTTCCGGCGACGACCTCGGCGAGGACGGCGCGGAGCGCGTCGGCATCGACCCGGCCGGAGAGCCGCCGGCTCCAGGAGGAAAGGCCGAGGCCCGGCGCGTCGTGGTGGTGGTGGGCGTGGTCGTCATGGTGGGCGTGGTCGTCGTGGTCATGATGCGCGTGATCGTCGTGGCGGTCGTGCGCATGATCGTGGTGGGCATGGGCGGTGTGGGCGTGGTGGCCGCCCTCCCCGTGGGCACCGTGTCCATGGTCGCTGTGGGCGCCGTGGTCACGGCTGGCGGGACCATGGGCGTGGGCACCGTGATCGTGGTGATGTCCGGCGTGAGCGGCGGTCGCGGAGGTTTGGCCGCCATGGGCGGCATGCGCCGCGGCGGGGTGGCCCGCCTGTCCATGGGGCGCCTGCGGCCTGGCGGCCTCTGCCCGGTGGGTCCGTTCCTGCGCCAGCTCGTCGTGCATCATGTCGCGGGTCTCGCTCTGCCAATGCGACAGGGCCAGCGCCGGGTCGAGCGTGCCGTCGACGATGCCGTAGCGGGCCGTCAGGATGGTCGCCGCGGGGTTCAGCGCGACGAGGGTTTCCCGCACGGTTTCCAGTTCACCCGGAGACACGAGGTCGGTCTTGTTGAGGATGAAGACCGGGGCGAGCTTCGCCTGGATGCGGAAATACTCCGGCATGCGGGCAAAGTCCCTCAGGAACGCGCCGGCGTCGATGACGGTGTAGAGCCGCAGCGCCTTGGTGAGCCCGGCGATCTCCGGCTCGTGCAGCACCCGCAGCAGCGAGGCGACGTCGGCGACGCCGGAGGGTTCGATCAGGACACGCTGCGGCCTGATCTTGGCCACGACCTCGCGCAGCTGCGCCGACAGATCCTTGCGCAGCGAGCAGCAGATGCAGCCGTTGGAGAGTTCGACGACGTCGGCGCCCTGCCCTTCGAGCAGCGATCCGTCGATGCCGAGCTCGCCGAAATCATTGACGAGGACGACGGTCTTCACGTTCGGGTCGGCCTCGGACAGCATGTGGCGCAGCGTCGTCGTCTTGCCGGCGCCGAGGAAGCCGACGACGATCTCGGCCTCGAAGGGCTGGCTGGTGCCGCGCGACTTCAGCGCCGGCGACCAGATGGCGCCGGACGGCATCGGCAGGACGAGCATCCAGTGCTCGAGGATCGCCAGCGCCATCAGGACGGCGAGGAAGGTGTAGCCGGCCTTCTCGAAGGCCGAGGCGCCCTCCGCCATCGCCGCGACCACGAGCAGCGCGGTGATCACCGTGGAGATGGTGACGGAGAACGGGAAGAGCATGTTCATCGAGCGCTTGTTCAGGAAGCCCTTGAGGAACTCCAGATGCTCGGGCAGGAACTCCTCGTTGAGGTTCCGGACGCCGAAGAAGACGTTGAGCTTGGCGCTCTGGTGCATCCACCACAGCACCATGAAGGTCCACATGCCGATCTGGTTCGGCGCGCCCCAGGTGAGCCAGACGACGAGCCCGGCCGCGGCGATGATCGCCAGCTCGTGATAGAGGCTGGTCTGGACGGCATGGACGAAATGGCCAAAACCCTTGCAGTTCTCGGGGCACGGCTGTTTTCGCGGGCCGGTGACGTAGCCCATGTAGAAGCTCATCTCCTGCCAGCCCCAGGCGAGCAGCCCGAAGGTGAAGGCGAGATAGGCGCCGGTGATGCTGGCGTCCTGCGCCGATGTCTGCAGCCCGATCAGCGAGATGGCGAAAATCACCGTCGCCCCGATCATCGAATATTTGAAGGTCCAGCGCGGCAGTCCGTCGAGATAGATGATCGCCACCGTCGAGGCCCACCAGACGACGAGGGCGAACAGCGCCGGGTAGAGATATTCGGTCATGGCCGGGGTCCTTTGATGGGGATGCGATTGATGTCAGGTGCTGACCTTCGCGCTTGGTCACAGCGCTTCAACGGTCGTCATCCCGGGCTTGACCCGGGATCCATTCCTCCGCCGCCGAATGGCCGCTGCGATGCGGGAAGCGCGTTTTTCCTCGATTGAGCCGTGTGAGCAGCGTCCACGATTTGGAATGGATCCCGGGTCAAGCCCGGGATGACGAGTTCAGGTTCCTGCCTCCGACCTTCAAGGTTGCTGCGGCGGGAGCCGTAGCCGGCGAACCCGGGGTCAAGCCCGGGATGACGAGTTCGGGTTCCTGCCCCTCGCCTTCGACGTTGCTGCCGCGGCTGCCGAAGCCGGGGTCAAGCCCGGAATGACGAATTCAGGTTCCTGCCCCCGGCCTTCAAAGTTGCTGCGGCGGGGGCCGAAGCCGGGGAAACCGGGGAGCAGCATCCTATCCTCACCACACCGGGACGAGCTTGCTCTCCGCCGGGATCTCGTTGCGGATGACCGGCAGGGTGTAGAGCCGGGCGAAGGCGAGCGTCGCCGCCGCCTTGCCCTTCCAGACCTTCAGCTTGCCGATGACGCCGCCCTCACGCGCCGCGGCGTCGATGTCGCGGCTGATCTTCAGGAGCCGCTCGAGCCCCGCCTTGAAGCGCGGATTGTCGATGTCGAGCATCACCGGGAAGACCTGCTTGGAGATCTCGGAGGTGATGCGGAACACCTTGAAGCCGTAGTCGGAGGGCTCGAGCCCCAACGCCTTGTGGAACTCCGGCCGCGCATGGTCGCGCACATACATCGTGGCGAAGACGGCGAGGAGGAAGAAGCGGATCCACAGCTTGTTGCGGCCCTCCAGCGTGTGCCGCTCGGCGCGCATCAGCAGCGAGAAGGCCTCGCCGTGGCGGAACTCGTCGTTGCACCACTTCTCGAACCACTTGAAGATCGGGTGGAAGCGCCGCTCCGGGTGCTGTTCCAGATGCCGGAAGATGGTGATGTAGCGGGCGTAGCCGATCTTCTCGGAGAGATAGGTGGCGTAGTAGATGAACTTCGGCTGGAAGAAGGTGTACTTCTTCTCCTTGGTCAGGAAGCCGAGATTGACGCCGATGCCGAACTCCTTCAGCGCGTCGTTGATGAAGCCGGCGTGGCGGGCCTCGTCGCGGCTCATATAGGAGAAGAGCTCGCAGATGTCGGGATTGGTGCCGCGCCGCTTCATCTCCTTGTAGAGGACGCAGCCGGAGAATTCCGCCGTCAGCGAGGAGACGAGGAAGTCGACGAACTCCTTGCGCAGGCCCTCGGGCAGATCGTCGAGGGAGATCTTGTCCCAGTTCTCGTCGCGCCGGAAATGGCCGCGGTTGGGGTCCGACTTCATCTCGGCGATCAGCGCGTCCCATTCGCGCCGGACGCCGGAGACGTCGACCTTGTCGAGCTTGTCGAAGTCGGTGGTGTAGAAGCGCGGCGTCAGCAGCGTATCCTGCTGGGCAATCTTGGTGGTCTCGTTCGGCGCTTCGGCGCGGACCGGCGCGGCGCCCGAGATTTTCGCATGCGCGTTCATAGCGTCGCCCTTTCAGAGAAGGAGAATTCGCAGAGTTCCATGAATTCGAAGTCGCCGGTCGCCCGCGTCCACTGGCGTTCCAGCCAGCCGGCCCGGCGGATCGTCGCCCGGCGCCTCAGATAGGCGGTCTCGCCATAGGGCACCTCGACGGGCGCCCCATGCACCAGCACCTCGTCGCCCGGCTCGACGGTCACACCGCCGTCGAAGCGCACATGAGCGTGCAGGCTCTCGAAGGTGTTGGAGACCTCGACAGTACAACAGACGTCCTCGGATCGTTTCCTCAACAGGCGATCGATCATTTCGCACCTCCCTTGTTTGCCGCGTCGGCGGCCGGCATCAGGCCGGCAAAGGCCTCCGCCTGCAGCTTTCCGAACGCCCTCAATTCCACCTGCTGGCGGGTCTGCGGGTCCTCGACAACCAGCCGTCCGTCGGCCTTCAGCGCCAGGACGTAGGGCCCGTCCTCGGCCGCCGCGCCCTTGCGGATCCGGTCGCGGGCGAGATTGCGCAGCACCTCGACGGCGAAGGCGCCGCTTCCCGGCCCGACCTCGATCAGCGTGGCGCGGCTCACCGCGTCGATGACGGCGGCGGAGCCGTCGTCATGCTCGGCGAGCTGCAGGTCGCGATGGGCAAGCGTCGCGATGTCCGGCGTATCGGCGAGGCCGACGCCGGTGGTGCGGCCGGTCGCGATCGCCGCGAGCGCGGCAAAGGCAAGTGCCTCGGCCGCCATCAGGATGGGCCTCGGGATCGGCTTGTCCGAATCCGGGCTGATCTTGATCGAGCCGTTGCGGATGGCGGCGGCGAGAGCGCGCATGAGCCTTTTCCTTTCCTACATCGCCGCCGGCTGGGCGCCGGTGAAGCCCGCCGCTGCGCGGGTCTCCCCGCTCGCCCGCCCGCCCTGCATCGCGGCGCGCTGGCCGCCCTGGGAGGCGACGAGGGCCTCGCAGATGACGCGCGCGGCGTCGGCCGCATCCGGAACGGCCCGCAGCATCGGCTCGGCCGCGACGAGCTTCCACGGCCGGGCATAGGGCCAGAGCTGGAAATAGGAGGGACGGCCCTTGCCGCGGATCGTCAGCGGGATGTCGCCGGAGCCGTCGGCATTGAGCTTCAGGGCGGCATGGTCGATGTCGGCGAGCGGGATGTTCAGCTGCGCCGGCAGGGCGACGCCGTAGCGCATGACCAGCCGGCGATTGGTGAGCGTGAAGCTGGTCGCGCGGGCGGTCAGGAAGGCCAGGAGCATGATCAGACCGGCGCCGATGCCGAACGCCGGCAGCAGCGTCGCGGCATCCGCGAAGCCGGCCGCCCAGGAGCCGGTGTCGTGACGCGTCGCGCCGACCTTCCACAGGGCGAAGACCAGGAACCAGACGCCGACGAGCCTCAGGCGATAGGCGCCGAGCGCCAGCCGCCACCAGTCCGGCCGACCCTGCCACAGGATCCTGTCGCTGGCCGGCAGTTCATCCGGCGTGACGAGCGGCTTGATGTCATCGAATTCGTCCATCGTGGCGCTCATGACAGGGCATCCCCGATCGGCGAGCCACCGAAGAAGGCACCGCCGGCGAAGTAGCCGTTGAGGCGGTCCTCCTCGCGCATGGTGATCTGGTCGGGGCTCGCAAGCGACGGCACCCGGGAGAACTGCGGCCGGCTCAGCGAGGAGAAGCGAACGATGCCCTGCGCCGGCTTGATGTCGCCGAAGGCGAAGGGCGCCAGGATGCGGCGCCCGCCGCTCTCGACATTCGCCTCGATCTCGAGATAGCGGGGAAAGTACTCGTGCGCGTTGATCCAGACGTCGACGATCCGGCCGATTTCGAGGCCATCGCGGGCGATCACCATCATGCCGACCGGATCGATGCCGGTCTCCTCCAGCCGATATTGCGGATGGTTGCGCATGGGCGTCAGCTTGAGCGATCCGTCGACCGTCAGGTCCGGCGTGTCGGACTTCAGCGAATAGGCGGCCGGCCCGATACCGTCGACCAGCGGGTCGCCGGCCGGCATGATCGGCGAGCCGGGAAATTCGTAGGCCGAATAGGCGTTGAGCTCGCGGGGGATTTCGCCGCGCGGCACCCTCGTCTCGCCGCCATGCATCAGCTTGAAGACCTTCGGCGACGGCATCGGCGGGAAGCCGACGACCTGCACCCGGCCGGCGGTGCCGATGGGCCGGTCGCTCTCCAGCGGATAGCCTTCCCGCTTGTCCTCGCCGCGCAGGTAGTAGACCAGCCCGAGGAAGAACAGGAAGAAGAGGATGACGAGCAGCAGAGGAATATCCAGCTGCTCCGTGAATGAATATCCTGGCAAGACACGCACTCCCTTGGGCTTTGGCGACTAGTTGGGCAGATCGGCGAGGCCGAAGCGTGCCGGTGGTTCGGCCCGCGGCTCGATGCGCCGCGGCTTGACGAGCGGACCGAGGCTGGCGAGCGCCCCGAAGACGAGAACGATTTCGACGAGATAGACGACGGAATAGCCGCTGGCGGGGCCCTGGAACGCGGCGCCGAGCCAGCCGGCATCGGCAAGCCCCATGACCGCGTCCCGGATGAAGCCGCCGACGGCGACGGCGAGGCCCAGCGCCACCGCCTGGACGGCGCTCCAGGCGCCCAGCGCCAGGCCGCCCCGGCCGGTGCCGACCATCCCCATCGCGGCGATCAGCATCGACACGGCGAACAGTCCGCTGCCGAACCCGATCATCGCGGTGCCGGCCGAGAACACGACGACCGAGCCGAAGGGCGCCGCCATGATCACCGCGGCAAAGCCCGGCAGGCCGAGCATCAGCCCGATGCCGGCGACGACATAGGGGTTGCCGCCGCGGCCCATGAGGCGGGCGGACAGGAAGTAGCCGCCGAGACTGCCCATGGCGAACAGCGCCGTCAGCAGCGTCGTCGCGCCCACCGCCATGTGGAGGACGGAGCCGCCATAGGGCTCGAGGAGGACGTCCTGCATGCCGAAGGCGGCGGTGCCGATGGCAAGCGCCACGAGCAGCCGGTCGAGGCCCTTCTGCTGGCGCAGCGCCTTCAGCGCCGCGCGGAACGGCTCCTTCGCCTGATTTCCAGGCTGGATGTCCCGGCGCCGCGGCTCCTGCTTCCAGATGGCGATGCAGGTCAAGGTGATGGTGAGAAGCGCCGAGCCCTGCAGGACCTGGATGAGGCGGAAGGTCGAGAAGTCCGACAGGAGCCGCCCGATCACGATCGCCCCGAGCACCATCCCGACGAGCAGCATCGTGTAGAGCATGGCGACGACGCGCGGGCGCTTCTCGGCGGGCGCGAGGTCGGTGGCGAGTGCGAGGCCCGCTGTCTGCACCGTGTGGAGCCCGAGCCCGACCATCAGGAAGGCGAGCGTCATCCCCGCCTCGCCGTAGACGACCTTGCCGGCCTGCCCTTCCGAGATCAACAGCAGCGCGAACGGCATCACGGCGAGCCCGCCGAACTGGATCAGCGCGCCGAACCAGATGTAGGGAACCCGCCGCCAGCCGAGATAGGAGCGGTGGGTATCCGACTTGTGGCCGATCAGGGCGCGGGCGGGCGCTGCGACCAGCGGCAGCGCCATGGCGACGGCGATGATCGACACGGGGATGCCGAGCTCGATCGCCATCACCCGGTTGAGCGTGCCGCCGAGCAGCACCATGGTGATGCCGACCGAGACCTGGAACAGCGAAAGCCGGAAAAGCCGGAGAAGCGGCAGATCCCGCGACGCCGCGTCGGCGAAGGGCATGATCGACATGATGAAGCGGCTCATCTGCGCCCGCGCCGCCGCCTCGCGCGCCGACATTGGGGCCCTGCCCACCGCAGCCAGATCCGGCCGGTTTCGCCGCAGGAGCCTCATGACCTGACGAGCTCCATGCCGTGGCTCTTGTAGAAGCCGCTGGTCACGCGGCGCTCGTGCTCCATGCTCCAGCCGGCGAGGCCCGGATGGCTCTCCAGGCGATCGCCGAAGCGATCGGTCGCGACCGGCACGATCGCCGGCGCCCGGTCGGCGCGCGGAAACAGCCGGCCCGCGCGGTGCATCACGGTGAGCATCGGGGTCTTCGGCGCGACGGTGAAGGCGATCGAGCGGTCGGTCCGGGCCGCGAGGGTCGCGAGAGCGGCGGCGGCATCGGCCGGCTCGTAGTGAATGAGCGAGTCCATCAGGACGACATGGTCGAAGCGGCCGTGAGAGGACGCCAGCATGTCGCCGGCCTCGAAGCGCGTGGCATGGCCAAAGCCGGCGGCCCTGGCGAGATCGGCGGCATGGGCAATCAATGTCGGCGAAAGATCGATACCGACGACGGTCGCACCGCGCGCCGCGAGCGCAATCGCCAGCGCCCCGGTGCCGCAACCAGCGTCGAGGACCCTCGCGCCGGTGAGATCGGCCGGCATGAGCGACAGGAGAAAGGACCGCATCTCCTCGCGCCCCGCCCGGACGCTCGCCCGGATGCGGCCGAGCGGGGCGTCGGAGGTGAGCTTCTTCCAGGCATCGGCGGCGGTGCGATCGAAATAGGTCTCGATCTCGCCGCGCCGGATCTCGTAGGGGACAGTGTCGCTCATCGGCCGCCTCACTCGAAGCCGAGGAAGTCGAAGATGTCGCGGTCCTTCATGGACTTGCCGTCCATGGGGGCGACACCGGCATAGAGGGTGGCGGCGAGCCGCAGATACTCGTCCTGAACCGCCTTCACCTCGGGGGAATCGCCCATCTCGAAGAGCGTCGCCTTCTTCAGCCGGCTCTTGCGGATGGCGTCGAGATCGGGGAAATGCGCGATCCGCTGGAGCCCGGTCGCGGCGTTGAACCGGTCGATCTCGTCGGTACCGGCGGAGCGGTTGGCGATGACGCCTCCCAGCCTCACGTCGTAGTTCTTGGCCTTGGCCTGGATCGCCGCGACGATGCGGTTCATGGCGAAGATCGAATCGAAGTCGTTGGCGGTGACGACCAGCGCCCGGTCGGCATGCTGGAGGGGCGCCGCGAAGCCGCCGCAGACGACGTCGCCGAGGACGTCGAAGATGACGACGTCAGTGTCTTCGAGGAGATGATGCTCCTTCAGGAGCTTGACCGTCTGGCCGACGACGTAGCCGCCGCAGCCGGTGCCGGCGGGCGGGCCGCCCGCCTCGACGCACATGACGCCGTTGTAGCCCTCGAAGACGAAGTCCTCCGGCTGCAGTTCCTCGGCGTGGAAGTCGACGGTTTCGAGCACGTCGATCACCGTCGGCTGCAGGCGCTTGGTGAGGGTGAAGGTCGAATCGTGCTTGGGGTCGCAGCCGATCTGCAGCACGCGCTTGCCGAGCTTGGAGAAGGCGACGGAGAGGTTCGACGACGTCGTCGACTTGCCGATGCCGCCCTTGCCGTAGACGGCGAACACCAGGGCGCCGTCGATCTTCGGCCCGGTGTTCATCTTCACCTGGACGGAGCCCTCGCCGTCCTCCTTGCGATAGACGGTGCGCGGCAGCGGGAGAGTGGTCTTGAGCCCGGTCATGCGGCGGCGACCTCCTTGTGTGTGATGCCTTCGAGCCGGTCCTCGAGATCGGCGCCGGCGTCGCGCAGCGCTTCGAGATCGGCTGCGTCGGGTTTCCAGTAATGGCGTTCCTCGGCCTCGATCAGCCGGTCGGCCATGCGGGCCGAGGCGGTCGGATTGAGGCTGGCGAGCCGCTCCCGCATCACGGGATCGAGCACGAAGGTTTCGGCGAGGCGCTTGTAGACCCAGGGTGAGACCTGCCCGGTCGTCGCCGACCAGCCGAGGGTGTTGGTGACGTGGGTCTCGATCTGGCGCACGCCCTCGTAGCCATGGGCGAGCATCGCCTCGATCCATTTCGGATTGAGCATCCGGGTGCGGGCCTCGAGAGCGACCTGCTCTTCCAGCGTGCGCACCTTGCCCTCGCCTCTCGTCTGGTCGCCGATATAGACCGGCACCTTCTCGCCGCGCGCTTCCGAGGCGGCCCGGCTGATCCCGCCGAGCGTGTCGAAATAGTGGTCGATGGTGGTGACGCCGAGCTCGACGGATTCGAGGTTCTGATAGGTCATCTCGACCTTGGCGAAGCTCGCCTTCAGGAGCGCCGCCTGTTCGCCGGTGCGACCCCTGCGATCGACGGCGAAGCACTTGCGCCGGGTGTAGGCGGCGGCGAGCTCGCCCTCGCTTTCCCAGGCGCCCGAATCGACGAGCAGATTGACGTTCGAGCCATAGGCGCCGTCGGCATTGGAGAAGACCCGCAGCGTCGCCGTCTCGAAGTCGCAGCCGGTTTCCTCGACATAGGCGAGCGCGTGCTTGCGGACGAAGTTCATCGCCTCGGGTTCGTCCGCGGAGGCCGCGAGGAATGCGGCTTCGGCGAGGAGCTTCGATTGCAGCGGCAGCAGGTCGCGGAAGATGCCCGACAGGGTGACGAGGACGTCGATGCGCGGCCGCCCGAGTGTTTCGAGCGGCACGAGGTCTGCCCCCGCGAGCCGCCCGAAGCCGTCGAAGCGCGGCACGGTTCCCATCAGCGCCAGGGCCTGGGCGAGCGGGCCGCCCTCGCTCTTCAGATTGTCGGCGCCCCACAGAACGATGGCGATCGTTTCCGGCAGGGCATGACCGCTCGCGGCATGGCGGGCGAGCATGCGATCGGCCTGGCGCCTGCCGTCGGCGACGGCGAAGGCGCTGGGAATGCGGAACGGATCGAAACCGTGGATGTTGCGGCCGGTCGGTACGATCTGCGGGGTCCGCAGGAGATCGCCGCCGGCCACCGGCCGGATGAAGCGACCGTCGAGCGCCCGCAGGAGCGCCGGCAGTTCGAAGTCCTGGCGCAGATCGCGCTCCAGCTTGATGAGGGCCGACACCTGGTCGTCGCGGTCGGCGTTCTGGCCCGCCTGAAGAGCGACCGCGGCTTTCAGGGCGATGCCGTCGTCGCCGGCCACGAGGGCGGCGATCGCCTCGCAGCCCGGATCCATGCCGAGCGAGACTTCCGCGGCGGCACTGATCAGGTCGGCGCGCTCGGCCTCGGACACAGGCTCGCCGACGACGTGCAGGCCGTGCGGGATCAGTGTCGCCTCGATCTCCAGAACCGTCCGGCGAAGCTCCGCGACATCCACGGCCACCGGCATGTCGTCGGCCGGCTCGGCGCACAGGTCGAGTTCGGCCGCCTGGGCGGCAATCGTCGCCTCGAGGTTGCGGCGCTCCTCGGCGGCGTCCGGCGCCGTGCCGCGCCAGCGCTCGATCGAGGCCTTCAGATCGGCGAGGCCGCGATACAGCCCGGCATGGGCGACCGGCGGCGTCAGATAGGAGACCAGCGTCGCGGCGGCGCGGCGCTTGGCGATGGTGCCCTCGGACGGGTTGTTGGCCGCATAGAGATCGATGTTCGGCAGATCCTGGATCAGCCGGTCCGGCCAGCAGTCGCCGGACAGTCCGACCTGCTTGCCGGGCATGAATTCCAGCGCGCCATGGGTGCCGAAATGCAGCACCGCATCGGCGCCGAAATCCTCGCGAAGCCACCGATAATAGGCCGAGAAGGCGTGGGTCGGGGCAAAGCCCTTCTCGAACAGGAGCCGCATCGGATCGCCCTCGTAACCGAAGGCCGGCTGGATGCCGATGAAGACGTTGCCGCAGCGCACGCCGAGGACGAAGATCGTCGAGCCGTCCGACTGCTGCTTGCCGGGCGCCGGCCCCCACTCAGCTTCGATCTCGGCGAGATGGGTCTCGCGGCGCACGTGATCCTCCGCCGGGATGCGGACATGGACGTTGGCCGGAGCGCCGAAGCGCGTGGCATTGCCGTTGAGGATCGACTCGCGCAGCGCCTCGACGCTGTCCGGCATGTCGACCGTGTAGCCGTCGGCCTTGAGCGCCTTCAGAGTGTTGAACATCGAGGCGAAGACCGCGAGATAGGCGGCCGTGCCGACGCTGCCGGCATTGGGCGGGAAATTGAAGATCGTCAGCGCGATCCTGCGCTCGGACTTGGCCCGCCGCCGAAGGGCGATGAGCCGGGCCACGCGCCGCGCCAGCATCGCGGCGCGCTCCAGCGAAACCGTCATCTCGCGGTGGCCGTCGCCGCGCGGCATTGCGGGACGGCCGCCGAACAGCATCGGCCCCGTGGCACCGTCGATCTCCGGGATTGCCACCATGATCGTCGATTCGACCGGCGTCAGGCCGCCGGAGGACAGCCGCCACTCGTCGAGCGACTGGAACTCGACCGCCTGGGCGCCGACATAGGGAACGTCGAGTTCGGCCAGCACGTCTTCGGCCGCCTTGGCGTCGTTATAGGCCGGCCCGCCGACCAGCGAGAAGCCGGTGAGCGACACCAGCGCGTCGATCACCGGCTTTCCGTCCCGCTTGAAATAGGCCTCGATGGCAGGGCGCGAATCGAGCCCGCTGGCGAAGGCGGGAATGACCTTGAGGCCCCGCGCCTCCATCGCCGAAATGACGCCGTCATAGTGGCCGGCATCGCCGGAAAGCACATAGGACCGCATCACGAGGAGGCCGACCGTGCCGGCCTCGCCGCCGGTCTTCGGCAGGCTCTGGGCCCGTTCGGCGATGCGGTCGCGCATCCTCGGGTGATAGAGGCCGACATCCGGATAGACGAAGGGGTCGGCGGGCCTGAGATTGGCCTTCAGCGCGGCACGCGGACCGGTGGCGTAGCGCTGCACCAGGAGCCGGATCATGTTGGCGATGTTCTCTTCCGAGCCCGCCAGCCAGTATTGCAGCATGAGGAAGTAGGCGCGCACGTCCTGTGCCGTGCCGGGAATGTAGCGCAGGATCTTGGGCAGCCGCCGCAGCATCGACATCTGGCGGGCGCCAGAGGTCTCGCTCTTCGCCTTCTTGCCGCCGCCGCGCAGGCGTTTGAGCAGCGCCAGGGCACCGGTGGGCTCACCGCTCATGTCGAATTTGCCGAGCCGCGTCAGCTTGACGATCTCCGAGCCGCACATTGCGCCGACGAAGGCGTCGCAATCGTTGCGCCGGGCCCGCAGCGCCGGCAGCACCGGCAGGATGTGGTTTTCCAGGAAGAGCATGCCGGCAAAGACGATGTCGGCCGTCTCGATGTCCTCGATGCAGCGGGTGAGATGGACCGGATCGCGCTCCCAAGTCCGTCGCGGCATGGACGGCGATCTGCAGGCCCGGCAGCTCGTCGCGGAGCCGATGCCGCGCTGCGGCGACCGCCCCGGCGACGTGTCCGTCGAGGCTGATCAGGACGACGCGAACGGGAATGTCCCGGGCGCGCGCCTGTGCCGTGTCAGCGGCTGAAATGGGCTTTTGCATCATAGAGCGTCTCCACGGTGATCTCCGAAAGACCCCGCTCTGCGGCGAATTTTTCGGTGTTGCGACGGGCTTTGCCGCGCACGAAAAAGGGTATCTTCTTGAGTTCGGCTTCGGCCTCCGAGCGCCAGCCATGCGTTGTGATGGGGATGGTCGGGGACACGGTGGCGGTCGTGTCGGGGACCGTGACCGGCTCGGCGGCGATCCGCGCGCCGGAACCCAGATGCGAGGGCTTCGCCTCGTCGTTGAATTCGAAGTCGTCGCGGAACATGCCGAGGAGATGCTCCTCGAGGCCCATGACCAGCGGATGGACCCATGAGTCCCAGAGGACGTTGGCGCCCTCGAAGCCCATCTGCGGCGAGTATCGCGCCGGATAGTCCTGGACGTGGACGGGGGCGGAGATCACGGCGCAGGCGACGCCGAGCCGCTTGGCGATGTGGCGCTCCATCTGGGTGCCGAGGACGAGCTCCGGCTGGGCCGCCGCGATCGCCTGTTCGACGTCGAGATAGTCGTCGCAGATCAGCGGCTCGACGCCGTATGTCTCGGCGGCCGCGCGGATGTCGCGGGCAAATTCGCGGGAATAGGTGCCGAGACCGCAGAGGGTGAAGCCGAATTCCTCGGTGGCTACCCGGGCGGCGGCGAGCGCGTGGGTGGCGTCGCCGAAGACGAAGACGCGCTTGCCGGTCAGATAGCTGGAGTCGACCGAGCGGGAGAACCAGGGAAGGTTCGAGGCTGGTCCGGCCGCAGCCTCCGCCGCTTCCTCCGGCAGCCCGGCGAGCCGGCGGACCTCGGCGACGAAGTCCGTCGTCGCGCCATGGCCGATCGGCACGATGGTGGTGAATTCCTGGCCGTATGTGCGCTTCAGCCACTTGGCCGCGACGCCGGCGATCTCGGGATAGAGGACGACGTTGAAGTCGGCCTCGCCGAGCCGGGCGACATCGGCGGGAGACGCGCCGAGCGGCGCGACGACGGCGACGTCGATGCCGATCTCGCCGAGCAGCTTGCGGATCTCGGCGACGTCGTCGCGGTGGCGGAAGCCCAGCGCCGTGGGGCCGAGGATGTTGCAGCTGGGGCGGCCGGCCCGACTGCGGTTCGCCAGTTCGTCCACACACTCCGGAAGGCTGTGAGGGGGGTGGCCACGCGCCGACCTGTCGTCGTCGGTGCGCTTATCTTCCGCCCCCGCCAGCGTCCGGACCACCTGATAGAACGTCTCCGCCGCGCCCCAGTTCTCCTTGCGCTGATAGGAGGGCAGTTCCAGCGGGATCACCGGGACCGGCAGGTTCGACGCCTTGGCGAGGCCGGCGGGATCGTCCTGGATCAGCTCGGCGGTGCAGGAGGCGCCGACCAGCATCGCCTGCGGCCGGAAGCGCTCATAGGCATCCTTCAGCGTCCGCTGGAACAGGGCGGCGGTGTCGGTGCCGAGATCACGGGCCTCGAAGGTCGTGTAGGTCACCGGCGGGCGCTTGTCGCGGCGCTCGATCATGGTGAAGAGGAGGTCGGCATAGGTGTCGCCCTGGGGCGCATGGAGGACGTAGTGGACGCCCTCCATGGCGGTGGCGACGCGCATCGCGCCGATGTGTGGGGGGCCCTCATAGGTCCAGACGGTGAGTTGCATGGCCGCCTCCCCCTAAACTCTCAGCCGCGTCTTGCGGTCGAGCGGGCGGGCGAAGAGGGCGGCGAGGTCGCCGGCCTGTTCGTAGCCCTGGATCGGAGTGAAGAGCAGCTCGATCGACCATTTGGTCGTCAGCCCCTCGGCCTCCAGCGGATTGGCGAGGCCGAGGCCGCACACCGAGATGTCCGGCCGCGCGGCGCGGGCGCGGTCCAGCTGGCGGTCGACGTCCTGGCCCTCGGACAGCTGCGCGTCCTCGGGCAGCAGCGCCAGTTCCTCGGCGAGATGCTGGCGGTGGAGATAGGGCGTGCCGACTTCGGTCAGCCGCATGCCGAGTTCGCGCGAGAGCATCCGGGCGAGCGGGATCTCCAGCTGCGAATCCGGGAAGAAGAAGATCGAGCGGCCGGAGAGTTCGGCGTGGTACGGCTCCAGCGCGCGCCTCGCCCGCGCCTCGGCCGCGGCCGTCGCGGCGCGGAAACGCATCGGGTCGATGGCGAAGGCCTCCGCTGCCGCTTTCAGCCAGAGCGTCGTGCCCTCGGCGCCGAGCGGGAACGGCGCGGCGACGCGGCGCGCGCCCCGCTCTTCCAGAACCCGCGCGGTTTCGCCGAGGAAGGGCTGGGCGAGGAGATAGAGCGTCGACGGCCCGACCGGCGGCAGGTCGCGGGCCCGGCGCGGCGGCAGAAAACGGACGTCGTCGATCCCCATCGCGGCAAACAGGCGGGCGAACTGATCCTCGACGACGTCGGCGAGCGCCCCCACGACGAGGAGCTGCGGCGTCTCGGCCCGGCTTTCGGCAAGCTGCGGCACGAGGGCGGCGAGGCAGTTGTCCTCGCCTTGCGTGAAGGTCGTCTCGATGCCCGAGCCGGAATAGTTGAGGATCCGCACGTCCGGCGAATAGCGTTCGGACAGCCGCGCGGCGGCGCGCGACAGATCGAGCTTGATCACCTCCGAGGGACAGGAGCCGACGAGGAACAGCATCTTGATGTCCGGCCGCCGCTCGATCAGCCGCGACACGGCCTTGTCCAGCTCGTCGTTGGCGTCGGCGAGGCCGGCGAGATCGCGCTCTTCCATGACAGCCGTGGCAAAACGCGGCTCGGCGAAGATCATGACGCCCGCGGCCGACTGGATGAGATGGGCGCAGGTCCTGGAGCCGACGACGAGGAAGAACGCGTCCTGGATCTTGCGATGCAGCCAGACGATGCCGGTGAGCCCGCAGAACACCTCGCGCTGGCCGCGCTCGCGCAGCACCGGCCGCTCGGCGCAGCCTTGCGCCGGCACGGCTGGACCTGGCAGGGCGGGACGGAGGATCGCGCCGGTCATGCCGGCACCTCGGCGCGCATCGGCGCGCCCTGACCGCCCGAGCCGCCCTGCAGCCGCGCCGCCCGAAGCTTCAGGACGAACTGGGCGGCATTGACGGCGTAGGCGGCATAGCCGGCGAGCGCCACGGCGAACTGTTCGCCGGCGGTGCCGATGCCGGCGACGAGCATGACGAGATAGGCCGTGTGAAGGGCGATCACGCCCATGGACACGACGTCCTCCCAGAAGAAGGCCGGCGCGAAGAGCCAGCGGCCGAAGACCACCTTCTCCCAGATCGAGCCGGTGACCATGATGGCGTAGAGCGCAAAGGTCTTGACGACGACCGAGGCCGCCGCGGCCGCGTATCCGGAGCCGGTCGACAGATAGGCGAGGACGAGGGTCAGGGAGACCAGGCAGATCAGGAACTGCAGCGGCGCGAGGATGCCCTGGACGAGGGTCCACACGGTGCGGTCCCGCCTTGCCCGCTCGGCCGGCGTGTAGAGTGGCCGCCGGCTTTCGGCAGGGGCGGTCCTCTTCGGCGATGGGAAATCAATCGATGCCATGGGACGAAGTGTGAAGCCGGCTGTCCCAATGTGTCAAGTGAAATTGACGTCTTCGATTTTTTACAGTTCCATCCCCGGCAGTCGGATTGCATTCTCGCGCAGTTTGGAGGAAGCTTAATGAACAACAATCGCCAGATATGGGCGACTGCCGTATTCCCGGGGGTTTGGGGCTGCAGCAAGTCGTGGCGGACCTTCGGGAGGGGCTCTACATGCCAAGCATCCCCCACGTTGCTGAGTTGTACAGCCGCTCATTCTCGGAGCCGCCGGACGGCCCTGAGCTGTCAAGAAGAGTTGACGCTTGCGACGAACGCGAGTGGAAGAAGCGTCTTTCGGAAACGATCATGTCGAGGGTGATCCCCTCGCTCTATGCGGCCCACCGCGACGAGACCGCCGGCAACCAGAACAGCCGGGGCGGCGTCGATCGGTGGCGCCACGTGGAGGCCGAGCGCTTCCTCGGACTGGTTCTGTCGGACGCGCCGCAGGCCCAGTGGCAGCATCTTCTGGGGCTCCGCGCGGCGGGGATGGAGCTGGAAACGCTGCTGCTGGAGATCATGGCGCCGACCGTCCGAGAACTCGGCGAGATGTGGCTGAACGACCGGATGAGCTTCATCGAGGTCTCGACGAAATCGGCGCGCCTGCAGCACATGATCCGGTCGCTCGGCCGCTCGGACTCCTTCGTGCTGCAGGATGGCCGCGCGAGCGTCCTCCTGGCGACGGTTCCCGGCGAGCAGCACACCTTCGGCCTGTTCATCCTGGCCGAACTGTTTCTCGCCGCCGGCTGGAGCGTCGCCCTGGAGGCCAATGCGTCGCTGGACTCGCTCTGCAGCCTGGTCGACCAGCGACCCTTCGACCTCATCGGCCTCAGCGTCGGCAGCGAGCGCTTCCTGGCGCCCGTCGGCGAGCAGGTGGCGGCGCTCCGGCAGGCCTCGCGGGTGCACAACAGCCAAATCTTTCTCGGCGGGTGGGCTTTCACCGGTGGCGGACAAACGCTAGAGGACTATGGAGCCGACCTGATCGCGATAGATGGGCGCAGCGCCGTCGAAACAGCAGAGACCCTGCTGATCGAGCGTTAGACGACCACGACCGGCAGGTTCGATTTCAACCCCGGGGGGGCGGCAAGAGATAGGCGCACCGAGGATGGAACATCCGAGCACTGGCCGGCAATTCTCCGATCCGAGCCGTTCCTTCGCAAATCTCGAAGCTGCGATGGTCGCGACCATGGTCACGGCCGCGACGGACGTCGCCTTGCTCCTGGACGATTCGGGTACGATCGCCGACATCGCGATTCGCGAGCCGGACCTCTTCGGCGACATCGAGAAGGGCTGGATCGGCAAGAAGTTCGTCGACGTGGTGAGCAGCGAAAGCCGGCAGAAGGTCGAGCGGATGCTCTCCGAGCAGCCCGACCGGGATTCTCCTGCGCGGCGCGAGATCAACCATCCGATGCCGCATGGTGCGGACCTGCCGATCGGCTATTCGTTGATGCCGCTGACCAAGCACGGCATGCGGCTGGCGCTCGGCCGCGATCTGCGGACCATGGCATCGCTGCAGCAGAACCTCATCGAGACCCAGCTGGCGCTGGAGACCGACTATGCGCGGCTGCGCAGCACCGAGACCCAGTACCGGGTGCTGTTCGACACGGCGCTCGAGCCGATCATTCTCGTGGATGCCGGCACCGGCCGGATCATCGACGCGAACCTCGCCGCGCGCCAGCGCTTCGAGACCGACGGCAAGCGGATCGCCGGTGCCGGTCTCGCGGCGCTGTTCGGGCCGGCGAACCAGGGCGCCGTGGACGCACTCATCGCCGCGGCTCGCAATTCGGGTGAGTCGGAGACGGCCAGCGTCACGTTGCCAAGCGAGGACAAGGCCGTGCCCGTCGCGGCCCGCTTCTATCGCCAGCACGGCAGCAGCCGGATCATCCTGCGGTTTTCGGCGGGAAGCCTCGTCGACCGGGACGGGATCGAGCGCGACCTCGTCGCCCAGCTGAGCCACAGCCTGCCCGACGGCATCGCCGTCGTCGGTCCCGACGGCCTCGTCCAGGACGTCAACGAGAGCTTTCTCGACGTCACCGAACTCGCCAGCCGCAACCAGGTGGTCGGTCGGCCGCTGGGCGACTTCCTCGGCCGCCGCGGGGTGGAACTCGCCATCCTGATGAAGGCGATCGATGCCGAAGGGTTCGTGCGCAATTTCTCGACCCACCTCAACAGCCGCTATGGCGGCGTCGTCGAGGTGGAGGTCAGCGGCTCGGCGATCACCAAGAACGACCAGCGCTTCTACGGCTTCTCCATCCGCGAGGCGACGCGCACCCCGCCCCGCCCGGCACCCTCCGAGCCGTTCCGCTCCGCCCACGACATGACCGGCCTCGTCGGCCGCGTCCCCTTGCGCGAGATCGTCCGGGAAACCGCCGACATCATCGAGCAGCTCTGCATCGAGGCGGCCCTCGACCTGACCCGCAACAACCGGGCCTCGGCCGCCGAGATGCTCGGGCTCAGCCGCCAGAGCCTCTATTCGAAGCTCCGCCGGCACGGCATTTCAGGCAATTTCTCGGAAAGCGACGAGACGCACTGACGCCTCGCGTCGGCTGTCTCCAATGAGACCGAGCGGCTCGCCTTGAAGGCGCGGGCGATCCGCCGGTTGGCATCGGGATGTTGATCAAGATTGATTGACGCGGGAGTGTCAATTCCGATTGACACTTTCCGGCCTGCCGCATAGCCTTCCGGGCATGAGCCGATTGATTGCAGATTCCGCGTCACTGGCGCGTCCGAGCGTTTCGGCCGGGATCGAACTCCTGAAGCCGATCACCTGGTTTGCGCCGATGTGGGCCTTCGGCTGCGGCGCGATCTCGGCGCGCTCCGCGGGTTCGGCCGACCAGGCCGGCTTCTGGCTCGTCCTTGCCGGGGTGATCCTGGCCGGACCGCTGCTCTGCGGCGCCAGCCAGGTGGTCAACGACTGGTGCGACCGCCATGTCGACGCGATCAACGAGCCGCAGCGGCCGATCCCGTCCGGCCGCATGCCGGGCCGTTCGGCGCTCTATCTCGCCATCGTCTGGACTGCGCTGTCGCTGGCCGTCGGCTTCGCCCTCGGGCCCTGGGTCGGCATCGCCGCCGCCCTCGGCTGCGTCCTGTCCTGGGCCTACAGCGCGCCGCCGCTGCGCCTCAAGCGCAACGGCTGGTGGGGCAACGCCGCCGTCGCCTTTTCCTATGAGGGGCTGGCCTGGTTCACCGGGGCGGCGGTCGTCGCCGGCGGCCTGCCCGACGCGCGGATCATCTTCGTCGCCTATCTCTACAGCATCGGCGCCCACGGCATCATGACGCTGAACGACTTCAAGGCGATCGAGGGCGACCGCGCCCTCGGCGTGCGCAGCCTGCCGGTCCAGTACGGGATCCGGCCCGCCGCGCTGATCGCCTGCGCCGTCATGGTGATGCCGCAGGCGGTGGTGGCGTTGCTGCTGCCGGCCTGGGGCGCGCCGTGGCACGGGCTCGCGGTGGCAGGCCTGATCGGCTTCCAGATCGTCCTGATGCGCCGGTTCATGGCCGATCCGCGCGGCAAGGCGCCGTGGTACAACGCCACCGGAACCAGCCTCTATGTCCTCGGCATGATGATCGCCGCCTTCGCGCTCGCCGGCATCAATGGAGGCTGAGGCATGATCAGGCACGCCCGCAGCCGGATGTCGCCGGGGATCGCCTCCGGGAGCGTCCGCGAGACCTCGGCCCCGCGGGTGCAGGCGGCGCCGGACGGGCCGGTCTTCCTGAAGGCCTCGAAGCGGCCGGCGGTGCCGGTGACCTCCGACCGGCCGGCGGTGCCGGCAAGTGGCGGCGGCCTGACCTGGCTGCAGATCGTCCGGCTCGCCCTCGTCCAGACCGCCCTCGGTGCCATGGTCGTCCTCACCACCTCGACGATGAACCGGGTGATGGTGGTCGAACTCGCCCTCCCCGCCATCGTGCCCGGCGCCCTCGTCGCCATCCACTACGCCCTGCAGATGCTGCGCCCGGCCTTCGGGCACGGATCGGACGGCGGCAGGCGGCGCACGCCCTTCATCGTCGGCGGCATGGCCGTGCTCGGCCTCGGCGCGGTCGGGGCCGCGGCGGCGACGGCGCTGATGTCGACGTCGCCGACCGCGGGCATCCTGGCCGCAATGCTCGCCTTCGTCCTCATCGGGGCGGGGGTCGGGGCGGCCGGAACCAATCTCCTCACCCTCGTCGCCACCCAAGTCGCCCCGCATCGCCGCGGCCCGGCGGCGACGCTGATCTGGATCATGATGATCGCGGGCTTCGCCGTGACGACCGGTCTCGCCGGGCAGTTCCTCGATCCCTATTCGCCCGCCCGGCTGGTGGCGGTGACCGCCACCGTCTGCGCCATCGCCTTCCTCGTCAGCCTCCTCGCCGTCGCCGGCGTCGAGACCTCGGGCTCGGGCGGCACGGCGAAGACGCCCGAGGCGGCGGCGAAGCCGGCCTTCCGGGTGGCGCTCGCGGAAATCTGGGCCGAGGCCGAGACGCGGCGCTTCACCATCTTGATTTTCGTGTCGATGCTGGCCTACAGCGCCCAGGACCTGGTGCTGGAGCCCTTCGCCGGCCTGGTCTTCGCCATGACGCCCGGCGAGACCACCGCCCTCTCCAGCGCCCAGCATGGCGGCACGGTGCTCGGCATGGTGCTGGTCGCACTCGCGGCGCCGCTCCTCGCCCGCCGCCTCCCCGGCATCCTGACGGGGCTCTGCGTCGCCGGCTGTCTCGGCTCGGCCCTGGCGCTGGGCCTCCTTGCGACCTCGGGCTTCCTGCCGGGACTCGTCGCCCTGACGCCGCTGGTCTTTGCCCTCGGCCTTTGCAACGGGGTCTTCGCCGTCGCCGCCATCGCCCGGATGATGGGCCTTGCCCGCGAGGGCGCCAAGGGACGCGAGGGCGTGCGGATGGGCGTCTGGGGCGCCTCGCAGGCGATCGCCTTCGGCCTCGGCGGCTTTCTCGGCACGGTGGCGGTCGATCTCACCGGCCAGATCCTCGGCCAGAACCTCGGCGGGGGCGGCAGCGCCTACGCCTTCGTCTTCGGCGCCGAGGCGCTGCTCTTCATCCTCTCGGCGCGGCTCGCCCTGCGTGCCGTGACCCGGCCTTCGGCGCCGCCCGCATCCTCGCGGCGAGAGCCGGGGCCCTCCTCCAGCGACGTGGTGCCGGCATGACGGATGCAAGACGCGACATGGCCTTCTTCGACGTGGTCGTGGTCGGCGGCGGCCCTGCCGGCGCGACGGCCGCCGAACATCTGGCGAGGGCCGGCCACACGGTGGCGCTCATCGACCGGGCGGGCCGCATCAAGCCCTGCGGCGGGGCGATCCCGCCGCGCCTGGTGCGGGACTTTGCCATCGCACCGGACCTCCTCGTCGCCCGCATCGCCAGCGCCCAGATGGTCGCGCCGTCGCAAAAGCGCGTGCCGATGCCCATCGACAACGGCTATGTCGGCATGGTCGACCGGGAGCATTTCGACGAATGGCTGCGCGAGCGGGCGGCGGCGGCCGGGGCGACGCGCCTGACCGGCCGCTTCACCGCGATCGAGCGCGACGGCGGGCGGACCATGGTTCGCTACCAGCCTTGCGGCGCGGATGAAACGGGCGGCGGAGAGAGGCTGATCGCGACCCGCCTCGTCGTCGGCGCCGACGGCGCGCGCTCGGCCGTCGGCCGCCAGGCGATCAAGGGCGCCGACAAGGTGCCCTGCGTCTTCGCCTATCACGAGATCGTCCGGGCGAAGCCCGCCGCAGAGGGCGCCGACTACGACCCGGTGCGCTGCGACGTCTACTATCAGGGCCGCATCTCGCCGGACTTCTACGGCTGGGTGTTCCCCCATGGCGAGACCGCCTCGATCGGAACCGGCAGCGCGATCAAGGGCTACGGCCTGCGCCCGGCGGTGGAGCGGCTGCGGGCCGCGGCGGGGCTCGCCGGCGCCGAGACGCTGCGCCGGGAGGGCGCGCCGATCCCGATGAAGCCGCTGAAGCGCTGGGACAACCGCCGCGACGTGATCCTCGCCGGCGATGCCGCGGGCGTCGTTGCCCCGGCCTCCGGCGAGGGCATCTATTATGCCATGGTCAGCGCCGTGATGGTCGCCGAAGCCGCGACGGCATTCCTCGCCACCGGCAACGTCAAGGCCCTCGCGACGGCGCGAAAAGCCTTCATGCGCGAGCATGGCCGGGTGTTCTGGATCCTCGGGATCATGCAGACCTTCTGGTACCGCTCCGACAAGCAGCGGGAGCGCTTCGTCTCGATCTGCCGCGACAAGGACGTGCAGCGCCTGACCTGGGAATCCTACATGAACAAGAAGCTGAGCCGCCGCGATCCGGCAGCGCACATGCGGATCTTCTTCAAGGATCTCGCCCATCTGTTCCGGCTGGTCTCGCCCTGACGCAATCCACGCGGAGGATCGGTGGTCGGTCCGGTCGGGAGAGACCTGTCAGCCGGGACCGCGCCGGGAACGAATCGTCAGCCCGGGATGACCACGCCGCGATAGGAGGCGATGGCGAGCAGGATGGCGGCGCCGATGACGGCGCCGATCATCAGCCAGATCAGCGCGATGGCGACATCGCTCGCCCGCGAGCGGGCCAGCCGCGCCTGCGACGCCGGCTCCTTCATGCGGAGCGGCTCGTCCGCCTCGGGCGCCGCCTTGGCGGCGCGGGGCGGCTGGTGGGTCTCGGCGAGCCGCATGACGTCGTCGGCGGCGAACGCCTTCTCGCGCTCGACGATGCGCTCGGCGACATAATCCGTCACATGGTCGGCGATCACCCGCGGCTCGGTGGATTCGGCCAGTGTCAGCCGACCGAGCCGGGTCTCGCGGACGAACCGGTAGGTTCGCCGGTCGCGCGCCATCAGGACATTGGCGGTGCCATCGATCCACAGGCGCGGATGGCTGCCGCCGGAGACGGTGAAGTCGAAATAGTCGTCGCCGGGCTCGAGCTCGCGGATGATCGGCTGCAGTTCTTCCGCCAGGATGTCGAGGCGGGCGCGGTCCGCCTCGCGGATGTCGACGACGACGTCGGAGCGCTGGGCCGTGGCGATCTTGGCCTGACGCACCGCATCCGCCAGCCGCTTCGTTCCCGTGAGCTGGCCCGTCAGCTGGACGGTCTTTTCCCTGGTCTCGCCCATTCCTGCCTCGAATCGCGCCGCTTTACCGAATGTTTACCGTACCGGGGTTTGCCGCCGAAGGAAACTGCCGTTACGCCGCGTCACGGCCGCTCAGTCAGCTTCGCCCCTCGCCACGGCGCGGCGGACCGCGGCCGAGGTCTCTGCGGGCGCCTCGAGCATCAGCATATGGCCGACGCCGGGAAGCCGGGTCACCGCGAAGGGCGGCGGCAGGTCGTCGCTCTGGCCGACGGGCGTCACCTGGTCCGCCTCGCCCCAGAGGACTTCGATCGGCCTGCCCGTTTCGGCGATCGCCGCCAGCGGCAGGACGCCCTGGCTGCCGGAACCGAACAGGAGGTCGAAGACGGAACGGATGGCCGCCCGCCCCTCCGGCCAGTTGTTGCCCCTCGCAGCGTCCGGCGGGACGGCGAAACCGGGGGCCGTCATCCGGCCGAGCGCTGTGCGAAGGTCGCCCACGGTCTCGGCCGTCATCGCCGCGCGGATGGGATCGAGGCCGATCTCGGGCCCGAAGCCGCCGGGCGCGAGGAGCGTCAGCGAGGCGACCCGGCCCGGTTCGAACAGGGTGGCGAGGCAGCCGACGGCGCCGCCCATGGAATGGCCGACGAGATGGGCCCGCGCGATGCCGCGTCGCTGCAGCTCGGCGAGAACCGCCCGGGCGGCGGTCTTGGGCGGGCCGAAGCCCGGATAATCGGCCGAGCGGCCATGGCCGGGAAGGTCGAAGGCGAGGCAGCGTCGCCCCTCGCCTGCCAGGCTGGCGGCGACGGCATCGAAGGCCTCGGCCCTGCCGTCGAAGCCGTGCAGGAAGACGACAGGCGGCTCGTCGCCGCCTCCCGTTTCCAGCGCATGGAGGCGCGGCGTCTCGATCACCGGCCGCTCACGCCGCGACGATGCGGTTGACCGCCGAGACGATCGCCTCGAGGGAGGCCGAGACGATGTTCTTGTTGATCGCCGCGCCGAACAGCCGCCCGCCCGGATGGGCGATCTCCATGTAGCAGATCGCCCGCGCGTCCGAGCCGGCGCCGAGCGAGTGCTCGGAATAGTCGAAGACCGAAAACTCGATGCCGAGATGGCGCTTGAGCGCGTCGATGAAGCCATCGATCGGGCCGGTGCCGTTGCCCTCGATGGTGATTTCCCGACCGTCGTCGAGGATCGTCGCCTCGACGATGCGCTCGCCCTTGACGGTCTGGTTCGGCCGGGTGAAGTGGTCGACGAACTTGATCCGGCCCGCCGGCTGCTCGACATAGCGCTCGATGAAGCGGTCGTAGATCGCCCGTGCCGGCAGTTCCACGCCGGTCTCGTCGGTGATCCGCTGGATGTCCTCGCGGAACTCGATCTGCAGGTTGCGCGGCAGGTTGAGCCCGTAGTCGGCCTGCAGGATGTAGGCGATGCCGCCCTTGCCCGACTGCGAGTTGATGCGGATGATCGCCTCGTAGCTGCGGCCGACGTCCTTCGGGTCGATCGGCAGATAGGGGACTTCCCAGACCTCACTGTTGGCCGCGCGCCGGGCCTTCATGCCCTTGTTGATGGCGTCCTGGTGGGAGCCGGAGAAGGCGGTGTAGACGAGTTCGCCGACGTAAGGGTGGCGCTCGGGGATCGTCAGCCTGTTGCAGTATTCGTAGACGTCCTTGATCCTGTTGATGTCGGAGACGTCGAGGCCGGGATCGATCCCCTGCGTGTACATGTTGAGGGCGAGCGTCACCAGATCGACGTTGCCGGTCCGCTCGCCATTGCCGAAGAGGGTGCCCTCGACGCGGTCGGCGCCGGCCATCAGGCCGAGCTCGGTCGCGGCGATGGCGGTGCCCCGGTCGTTGTGGGGATGCAGCGAGACGATCAGGCTGTCGCGATTGTCGAGGTTGCGGCACATCCACTCGATCTGGTCGGCATGGACGTTGGGCGTCGACATCTCGACGGTCGCAGGGAGATTGAAGATCAGCCTGTTCTCGGGCGTCGGCTTCACGACCTCGGCGACCGCGTTGCAGATCTCGACGGCGAAATCGAGCTCGGTGCCGGTGAAGCTCTCGGGCGAATATTCGAAGCGGTAGCCGCCCCCGGCCTTAGCCGCCATGTCGGTGATCATCTTCGCCGCATCGACGGCGATCTGCCGGATTCCCGCGCGGTCCTTCTGGAACACGACGCGGCGCTGCAGCTCGCTGGTGGAATTGTAGAAGTGGACGATCGGTCGGACCGAGCCCTCCAGGGATTCGAAGGTTTTCTGGATCAGCTCCGGGCGGCATTGGACCAGCACCTGCAGCGAGACGTCCTCGGGCGCCCCGCCCTGCTCGATGCACCAGCGGGCGAAGTCGAAATCGGTCTGGGAGGCCGAGGGGAAACCGATCTCGATTTCCTTGAAGTTCATCGCCAGCAACAGCGCGAAGAAGCGGGCCTTGCGGTCCTGGCCCATGGGATCGACCAGCGCCTGGTTGCCGTCCCTGAGATCGACCGAGCACCACACCGGCGCCTGCGTGATGGTGTTGGACGGCCAGGTGCGATCGGGCAGGTCGATCTGGCCATAGGGGCGGTACTTGCGCGGCGCGTCCGGCATGGTGGTCCGCGGGCTCGCGGCGGGCTCTTCCCCGGAGTGCGCGGCGGCGGATGAGGTGGCGGGACTGACTGACATCGGCTTCAAACCTTGATCGCTCGGAGCGTTCGCGCGGGGAGCTGGCGGGCGCCCTGCCACCGTGGGGAGGCAGGAAAGGCGCTCGGGCTCATCGGCTCTGTGCATCGGGCCCGCCGATGGTCGATCGGGGGTGTTGGCGATGCCGCAGCGCCGTCTTCATCGACGAACGGCTCCGTGGAGGAACGGAGTTGGTGAGGGTGCGAGGGGCGGATGCGGATCGGTCCGAACAGACCGCGCCGGCTTCGACCGCCGGACGCCCCTGACTCACCGGGTCCGACGGTCGCCGATAAGGAGGCCAAGAAGCGGAAGCAGGGCGCGCGACGAGACGGCGCGAGTATCGCGCGGGCCGAAAGCCGAAGGGGTCATCGTCGTCTTCATGGGGCGCGAAACTAGCCGATCCGGTCCGAAATGCAAGACGGCAAAATATGCCGCGAGCCCTCGACCGCCTGCAGCCAGGAAACCGCGCGACGGGGGGCACGGAACGGGGCGGCCGGAAAACATTACTGTGACGCAACGTCATTGTAATGCGCCGGAAGTCGAACCGGCGTATGACTGCGCTCTCGCTCGTTCGTTCTTCCCGCTGGAGGTCTGTCCCATGATGATGTCGAGACGCACAATTCTGAAGGTCGTGGCATCGCTGACGGTGGTGACGCTGCTGCCGGGAAGCTTCGGGCAGCTCGCCAGCGCCCAGCCGCTGCGGGTGCGTCACGACGCCCGCACGCAGGAGGGCAAGCGCAATCTCGAGACCTATGCCCGGGCGGTGAGGATCATGAAGGAGAGCGGCGCGGGAACTCCCTCCTCCTGGGTCTTCCAGTGGTACACCCACGCGGTCAGCGGCTCGAGCAGCAAGCTCGCCGAGCTCAACCGGATCTATGGCAGCCAGCCGAGCCCGGACCGGGACCTCGCCAACCTGGTGTGGAGCACCTGCCAGGCCCATGGCAGCAACACCTGGGAGCCGAACTTCCTGCCCTGGCACAGGGCGCTCATCCTGTTCTTCGAGGACACGATCCGCAGGGTGACCAGCGAGGACAGCTTCACGCTGCCCTACTGGAACTATACCGAGGACGCCTCGATCCCGGTGGAATTCCGCCAGCCGGACGATCCGGTGTTTTCGGCGCTCTACCAGGCGAATCGCAACCCCGGCATCAACGAGGGCACGCCGCTGAACCGCATCCGCGGCGGGCTGCCCGGCAATCTCCTGTCCCTCGACGTGATGGACGAGCGGCAGTACTACAGCGGCCCGCAGGGCGTGCCGCAGGGCTTCAACGAGCGCATCGACAACGAGTTGCACGGCTTCATCCACGTCAACACCGGCGGCACGCAGAACATGGGCTCGGTGCCCTTCGCCGCCCAGGACCCGATCTTCTGGATCCATCACTGCAACATCGACCGGATCTGGGCCGGATGGAACGCCAATGGCGGGCGCAACCCGACCGGGGCGCAATGGGCGAGCCGGCAGGTGCACGTCTTCGCCGACGCGTCCGGACATCGGACGGAGGTCACCAACGGACAGGTCACGGCGATCGAGCCGCTCGGCTATGCCTATGACGTCCTGCCGCGCCAGCAGGCGGCCGTGGCCTCGGTCGGGCGGGCATCGACGGCGACCAGCGGCGCTGCGGCGGTCAACGACATCCTCGGCGGCGGCACGCAGGTCGCACAGGCGGGCGGGACCCCGCCACCGGCCGCAGCCCCCTCGCCCGGCGACGGCGAGACGCCCGAGCAGCCCGCGATACCGTCCCAGACGATGGCGACGACCGGCCAGCCGCTGGTGCTCGGCGCGGCGCCGACGGCGATCACGCTGTCACCCATGCTGCGCGGCGCCTCGATCCAGAGCTTTTCGGAAAGCCTGCGCAGTTCGGACAAGCGCCAGTATCTCGTCCTTTCCGGCATCCGGACGGACGTCCAGCCGGGCACGGTCTACAACGTCTTCGCCGGCCAGCCGGGCAGCCAGCCGTCGACGGGCGACAGCCCCAACTATGTCGGCTCGCTGCAGTTCTTCGATGCCCAGCCCTTCGGCACCGATGCCGCCGCCAAGCCGGTGCGGTTCGTCTTCGACATCACCCGGCAGATCCAGTCCGGCGTCATCAGCGATCCGCTGAGCTACTATGTCGTCCCGGCCGACAATCCGGAAGCGGGGGCACAGCCGGTGATCGGGAATATCGAGCTGGTGAATCAGTGAGGACAGGGGCCGAACCGGCATCGAACACAGGTCGGATCAGGCGCCGTTGCGACCGGCGCCTTGCGAGGGACGTTCGCGGCGCGCGGCTGCGGGAAAGCAGGCGCCGGCGCCAGCCCCGCCCCTCGTCGCTTTAGGGTCTTGTCTTTAGAAGATTCACCCATCTCGCGCCGGTGTTGCGATCGACATCTGGCACGACGAAGCGACGTCGCAGAAGCGCTGGAAGCACCGCCGCTTCGTCATCCCGGGTCAAGCCCGCGATGACGAAGCTTTGCTGCCTTGACCGGTTCTGCGACGTCGGACCGGAGAACAGGCGGCCGCTCGTTCGTATCTGACAGGAGATGTGTGAACCCTGTAGGGACGGTGCCCGAGAATGCCGACGCGTCGGATGGCATCACCACCCGTCCGCACAAGAGCCCCGGGCTTCATACGGACAAGGCCTGGCGCGAGTGGCAGATGTCGCCCGGACCGGCCGGGGGAAGACCGGCGGGACTCCACGCCATCGGGCATCGACGCATAGGGGCCTCGCCCTCGCGAGGGGCTAGGCGGATCGCGCGGAGTTCATGATCTTTCACGGGTTCAGCGGCAGGCGCAACGCTTCCAGCCTCGCTCCCCGACAGTCACAGCACCGGCACCCCGGTCTGCTTGGCCTCGTCCTCCGGCTCGACGTGGATAAGGACGCGCACGCCGGTGAAGAGGTCCTGCAGGGCGTCCTCGATGCGGTCGCAGATGCGGTGCGAGTCGGCGACGGTCATCTCGCCCGGCACCACCAGGTGGAACTCGATGAACATCGCCCGCCCGGCAAGACGGGTCCTGAGGTCGTGCACCTCGATGGCGCCGTCGGCGTTGCAGGAGATCGTCTCGCGGACCTTGGCGTCGGATTCGGAATCGATCGCCTCGTCCATCAGCCCTGAGAGCGAGGTGGTGACGACGCGGGCACCTTCCCACAGGATGTTGAGGGCGACCAGCGCGGCGAGCAGCGGGTCGAGGATCGTCCAGCCGGTCAGCGTGGCGACGATCAGGCCGAGGACGACGCCGACCGAGGTGACGACGTCGGCCATGATGTGCCGCCCGTCGGCGGAGATCGCCGGCGAGCGGTGGGCCTTGCCGAAGCGGATCAGGAAGGTCGCCCAGCCGACATTGATGAGGGTGGCGAGACCGCTCAGCAACAGCCCCTCGACCGGCGCCTCGAAGCCGCGGGGCTCCAGATAAGCGCCCCAGGCCTCGCGCAGGATCAGGAGGGCGGCGAGAACGATCAGCGCCCCTTCCACCACGGCGGAGAAATACTCCGCCTTGGTGTGGCCGAAGGGATGGTCGTTGTCGGCGGGCTTGTAGCTGACGGTCACCGCCCAGAGCGCGATCAGCCCGGCGACGACGTTGACGATCGATTCCAGCGCGTCCGAGAACAGCGCGACCGATCCCGTCAGGACGTAGGCGAGATATTTGATCGCAAGGACGACGAGCGCGACGGCGACCGTCGCGGCCGCCACGCGCTTGGCGAGCGGAGCGTTGGATTCTGGCATTGTCACAAATGGCCGCCCGCGCTCAGGCGGCCTTCTCCCTGGCGCGTCTCGGCAGATGGGCGACGACGTTCTCGATCATCCGCATGCCGGCGTCGCCGCCGAGCGTCATGATGCTTTCGGGGTGGAACTGGACGGCGGCGACGGGCTCGCTGCGATGTTCGAAGGCCATGACGATGCCGTCGTCGGTCTCGGCCGTCACCTCGAAGTCCTTCGGCAGGCGCACCGGATCGGCGAAGATCGAGTGATAGCGCCCGACGGTGATCTCCTTGGGAAGGCCGGAGAAGATGATGCCAGGTTTGTCGACCCGGATCCGCGACGGCTTGCCGTGCATCGGCACGTGCAGCGTCCGCAGCGCGCCGCCATAGGCTTCCGCCAGCGCCTGCAGGCCGAGGCAGACGCCGAAGATCGCCGCGCCATGGGCCCGCGCCGCGGCGATGGTGCCCTTACAGTCGAAGTCGGACGGCATGCCGGGACCGGGCGACAGGACCACGAGGTCGGGATCGATCCGCTCGAAGACCTCGGCCGGGACGGGCGTGCGCACCGTCGAGACCTTGGCGCCGGTCTGGCGGAAATAGTTCGCCAGCGTGTGGACGAAGGAATCCTCGTGGTCGACGAGGAGGATGTTCAGCCCCTCCCCGACCTTCGAGGCTTCCCGAGCCCCGGCCGCGGCGTTCGAGGCGCCGGCGTCGCGGATCGCGCCGAGAAGCGCGGAGGCCTTCAGCTCGGTCTCGGCCTCTTCCTCCTCGGGATTGGAATCGTAAAGCAGCGTCGCGCCGGCGCGCACCTCGGCGATCCCATCCTTGAGACGAATCGTGCGCAGCGTCAGGCCGGTGTTCATGTCGCCGTTGAAATGCACCATGCCGACGGCCCCGCCATACCAGGCGCGCGGGCTCTTCTCGTTTCTCTCGATGAAGCGCATCGCCCAGAGTTTTGGCGCGCCGGTCACGGTGACCGCCCAGGCGTGGGAGAGGAAGGCGTCGAAGGCGTCCATGCCGTCGCGCAGCCGGCCCTCGATGTGGTCCACCGTGTGGATCAGGCGGGAATACATCTCGATCTGCCGGCGGCCGATTACCTTGACCGAGCCCGGCTCGCAGACCCGGCTCTTGTCGTTGCGATCGACGTCGGAGCACATGGTCAGCTCGGACTCGTCCTTTTTCGAGTTGAGCAGCTTGAGGATCTGCTCGGAATCGGAGATCGCATCCTCGCCGCGCTTGATCGTGCCGGAGATCGGGCAGGTCTCGACGCGCCGGCCATTGACCCGGACGAACATCTCCGGGCTCGCGCCGATCAGGAATTCGTTGTCGCCGAGATTGATGAAGAAGGAGTAGGGCGACGGGTTCACCGATTTCAGCCGCCGGGAGATCTCCGACGGGCGGTGCTCGGCACGCTGGTAGAAGACCTGGCCTGGAACCACCTCGAACAGGTTGCCGCAGCGGAACTGTTCCTTGGCGGCGCGCACCAGCTCGGCATATTCGCCCGGCTGGTGATCGCCCCGCGCCGGGATCGTGTCGGACGCAACGAATGGTGCATCAGGGCCGCCCCGCTCCAGGCCTTCCGTGGAAGTGCCGGCGAAGGCAAAGTCGTAGCGGGTGAGATAGGCCGCGGCGGAATAGTGATCGACCTCGAGCAGTTCGTCCGGAAGATAGAGGACGAGGTCGCGCCGGGCCGGATCGCGGGCCTGCACCTCGGCGACGGGATCGAACTGGAAGGCGAGATCGTAGCCGAAGGCGCCGTAGAGGCCAATGGCCGCATCTTCGGATGAACGGAACAGCGAGACGATCGTCCGCAGCACCGAAAACACCGTCGGGATGCGCGAGCGTTCCTCCTCGGTGACGGCTTGTTCCGGCTCGGCGATGGTGACGTCGATCCGGTTGTCCCCGACCGTGACGGAGGCGACGTCGGCGCAGTCGTCGAGGGCTTTTGCGAGGAAGCCGGCGAGCACCCTGCCCCGGGCGTTCAGCGCCTCGATCCAGAGCGCCCGGCCGCGCGAGGCGATGGCCAGCGGCGGGTCGACGAAGGCGACGTCCTGGCGGGTGTAGCGGCCGGGATATTCGTAGTTGGAGAACAGGATCGCGCCGCGACGGCCGTCCAGCCGGTCGAAATAGGGATCGATGGCGCCCTCATAGGCGACCTTCTCGCGCCTGCGCGTCACGGTGACGCCGCCGGCGGTCTCGTAGCGCTCCGCGCCGTCCTGAAGATGCTCGCTCACCATCGGAAATTCCCCCCGGGGGTTGTGCCCTTTGGTCCGGACGCCACAAGCAAAAAGGCCGCCCGGACTTCGAGGCGGCCTTCGTTCGAGATCACGACGCATGTCGGCTCGGCCGCTCCGCTAGAGCGCCCACCACCAGTTCATCGTCGTGACGATCGTGTTTTCCATCGCTGACCGATAGCTGCTGGCGGCAGAAAGGGCAATGGCCGGAAAAGGGTTTCGCAATGCGCGTTGCGGAGGCGCGACGCCAAGGGCCGCGCCACCTCGGCGACGCGGCCCCTTCGCAACTTTCAGAGCATGATTCCGAACAGTGGGAACCGGTCTTTGGGAAAGATCATGCGGCAACAATACGATGGAGCGGCATGTCGATCGAAGCTGATCTCATCGCGCTCCAGACCGGGCGAGAGCCTCAGCGGCCGTTCGCCTTGCGCCATTCTTCGAAGGCGGCGAGGTGCTCGTCCTTGGTGCGGGGGTAGAGGCCGATGATGGTCTCGCCGCCCTTCACCTTCTCCACCACGAAGTCCTCATAGGCCGACATCTCGACCGCCTCGTCGGCGATCTCGTCGGCGAGATGGGCCGGGATGACGATGACGCAGTCGTCGTCACCGACGATGACGTCGCCCGGAAACACCGGGGCGTCGCCGCAGCCGATCGGCTCGTTGATGGCGATCGCCTCGTTCAGGGTGAGGTTGGTCGGGCTCGACGGCCGGGTGTGGTAGGCCGGGATATCGAGCTCGCCGATCGTCACGGCATCGCGGAAACCACCGTCGGTGACGATGCCGGCGCCGCCGCGCACCATCAGCCGGGTGATCAGGATGTCGCCGGCCGAGGCGGCGCGGGCGTCCTTGCGGCTGTCCATGACGAGGACGTGCCCCGCGGGGCACGTCTCGATGGCAACCCGCTGCGGATGGTCGGGCTTCCTGAACTCCGACAGCTGGTTGCGGTCCTCGCGCGCCGGCATGTAGCGGAGCGTGAAGGCCGGACCGACCATGTTGCGGCCCTTGGCCTTGACCGGGTGGACGCCCTGGATCACCTGGCTGCGCAGGCCACGCTTGTAGAGCGCCGTGGCCAGCGTCGCCACGGAGACGCCCATCAGCTTTTCGCGGGTTGCCTCGTTCATCGAAGTCTCACTTGAGGTCGGTGGGAAGGATCGCTTCCGGCAGGTTCTGGTAGGAGACCGGCCTCAGGAAGCGGCGGATCGACAGCGTGCCGACCGAGGTCGCGCCGAAGTTGGTCGACGCCGGATACGGGCCGCCATGGACCATTGCGTCGCAGACCTCGACGCCGGTCGGAAAGCCATTGGCGAGGATGCGGCCGGCCTTGCGCTCCAGCGTCGGCATCAGGCGTCCGGCCGCCTCGGCGTCGCCGGCATCGATGTGCAGCGTGACGGTGAGCTGGCCGTGGAGGCCCTTGGCGAGCGTCTCCATCTCGGCGACGTCCTTGACGCGCACCACGATGCCGAGCGGCCCGAAGACTTCCTCGGTCAGCGTCTCGTCCCTGCCGAAGACCTCGCCGGTGGTCTCGAAGATGTAGGGCGAGGCATGGCGGGAGGCGTTCGCCTCGCCGATCAGCGCCTTGACGCCGGGGGTTGCCTCGACGCGCGCCGCGCCCTTGCGATAGGCCTCGGCGATGCCGTCGGTGAGCATCGCCTGTTTGGCGACGTCTTTCGCTGCCTCGACGGCGGCGGCTGTGAAGGCGTCGGCGCCCTCGCCGTCGACGACGATGGCGATGCCCGGATTGGTGCAGAACTGGCCGGCACCCATGGTGAGCGAGCCGGCCCAGCCCTTACCGATGGCCTCGCCCCGTGCCTTCACCGCTTCCGGCATCAGGAACATCGGGTTGACCGAGCCGAGCTCGCCGAAGAACGGGATCGGCTCGGGCCGCTGGGCGCAGAGGTTGAACAGCGCCCGGCCACCGGCGAGCGAGCCGGTGAAGCCGACGGCCTTGATCAGCGGATGGGTGACGAGGGACTCGCCGACGTCGCGCTTGCCGCCCTGGACCAGCGAGAAGACGCCCGGATGCAGGTCGTGCTTCTTGACAGCGGCGGCGATCGCCTGGGCGACGATCTCGCCGGTGCCGGGATGGGCGCCATGGCCCTTGACCACCACCGGGCAACCGGCCGCAAGCGCCGCAGCGGTGTCGCCGCCGGCGGTGGAGAAGGCGAGCGGGAAGTTGGACGCGCCGAAGACGGCGACGGGGCCGATCGGCCGCATCATCATGCGGATGTCCGGACGGGGCGCCGGCTGGCGGTCGGGCAGCGCCGCGTCATGGCGCCGGTCGAGATAGGCGCCGTCGCGGATATGGCTGGCGAAGAGCCTCAGCTGGCCGGTGGTGCGGCCGCGCTCGCCCTGCAGGCGGCCGGCGGGCAGTCCGGTCTCCTCGGTGCCGATCTCGGTGATCTCCTCGCCGCGCTTGTCGATCTCCTCGGCGATCGTCTCGAGGAAGGCGGCGCGCGCCTCGCGGCTGGTGGCGGCATAGCTCCAGAAGGCCTCCTCGGCCGCCCGCACCGCCTCGTCGACGAGGTCGGGCGTGCCGACGGAAAATTCGCGCGCCTCGCCGCTCGCGGGCTCGGACTGGAATGTCTGGCCGGAGGCCTTCCATTCGCCCGCGATCAGATGCTTGCCGGTCAGTTCGAGTGCCATTGTTGGACCTCTTTCGTCAATTCAAGGGGATCGGCGGGCGCGGGCGCGTCGGCGCCGCCGCGCTCACCGATGGGGGCCGGCCGGCTGGCCGGCCGTTCGATCAGAAGATGTCCGGCTCGCCGGCGGCGGCGCCGAAGTCACGCTCGAGGAAGTCGAAGTCGCAGCCCTTGTCGGCCTGCGTCACGTGGCGGGAGAACATGTAGCCCCATCCGCGCTGGAATCGAGGCTCCGGCGGCGTCCATTCGGCTTTTCTCTTCGCCAGTTCGGCCTCGTCGACCAGCATGTCGAGCCGCCGGTTCGGCAGGTCGAGGCGGACGGTGTCGCCGGTCCTGAGCAGCGCCAGCGGACCGCCGATGAAGCTCTCCGGTGCGACGTGCAGGACGCAGGCACCGTAGGAGGTGCCGGACATGCGGGCGTCGGAGATCCGCAGCATGTCGCGGTGGCCCTGCCTGATGAGCGCCTTGGGGATCGGCAGCATGCCCCATTCCGGGAAACCCGGACCGCCGAGGGGCCCGGCGTTCCTGAGCACCATGACGTGGTCGGGGGTGACGTCGAGATTCTCGTCGTCGACGGCCTTCTTCATCTCCGGGTAGCTGTCGAAGACCAGCGCCGGCCCCTCATGGACGTGGAACCTCGGGTCGCAGGCCGCCGGCTTGATCACCGCGCCGTCGGGGCAGAGATTGCCGCGCAAAAGGGCCAGCGAGCCTTCCTTGTAAACGGGGTTCGACAGGGGCCGGATGACGTCGGCATTGTAGACCTCGGCGCCGGCGATGTTCTCGGCGAGGGTCTTGCCGTTGACCGTCAGGACCGAGGTGTCGAGCATCGCCTCCATCTGCTTCATCAGCGCGCGAAGGCCGCCGGCGTAGAAGAAGTCCTCCATCAGGTAGCCCTTGCCGGAGGGGCGGACATTGGCGATCAGTGGCGTCACCCGGCCGAGTTCGTCCAGATGGTCGAGGGTCAGGTCGACGCCGGCGCGCCGCGCCATGGCAATGAGGTGGACGACGGCATTGGTCGAGCAGCCGGTGGCCATCGCCACCTTGGCGGCGTTGTGGAAGGCGGGCGTCGTCGCGACCATGTCGGGCGTCATGCCCTCCCAGACCATGTCGACGATGCGCTTGCCGCAGTCGGTCGACATGCGCTGGTGGCCACTGTCGACCGCCGGGATCGAGGAGGCGCCGGGCAGCGTGAAGCCGAGGGCGTCGGCGATCGACATCATGGTCGCCGCGGTGCCCATGGTCATGCAGGTGCCGTGGGAGCGGGCGATGCCGCCCTGGACGCCGAGCCATTCCTCGTCGGTGACGTTGCCGGCGCGGCGCTCGTCCCAGTATTTCCAGGCGTCCGAGCCGGAGCCGAGAACACGGCCGGCATAGTGGCCGCTCAGCATCGGGCCGGCCGGCAGGTAGATCATCGGCACCCCGGCCGTGATCGCGCCCATGATCAGGCCGGGCGTGGTCTTGTCGCAGCCGCCCATCAGGACGACGCCGTCCAGCGGATGGGCGCGGATCATCTCCTCGGTCTCCATCGCCAGCATGTTGCGATAGAGCATCGAGGTCGGCTTGGTGAAGCTCTCGTCCACCGAGAGGGCCGGCATCTCGACGGCGAAGCCGCCGGCGGCCAGCACGCCCCGGCGGACGTTCTCGACCCGCTCGGGAAAGTGGCCGTGGCAGGAATTCAGCTCCGACCAGGTCGACAGGATGCCGATGATCGGCTTGCCGACGAAGTCGTCCTCGGAATAGCCGAGCTGCATCATCCGCGAGCGGTGGCCGAAGCTGCGCAGGTCGTCGGGGGCGAACCAGCGTGCCGAGCGCAGGTCCGCGTAGGTCTTCGAGGGCATGAAGCTATCCGGTGACTTCGAGGATCATGTAGGTGATGAGGAGGACGAGCACGAGGCCGACGATCTCCGGCCAGTTGCCGAAGTCCGCCTGGTCGCTCTTCTCCTCGGCGTCGAAGGCCGCCGCCGAGATGCCCTCTTCGCTTTCGTCGTGAAGATCGGTCTGCATCGTGAGCCTCCTCGTCTAGTTGCCGAGCATGGATGGCAGCCACAGGGCGATCTGCGGGAAGAGCAGCACCAGGAAGAGGCCGATCGCCTGCAGCCCGATGAACGGCAGCACCGCCGCGAAGATCTCCTGCAGCTCGATGTCCTTGGTCACCGACTTCAGGAAGAAGCAGGCGGGCCCGAAGGGCGGCGAGAGGTAGTAGATCTGGATGTTCATGGCAAAGAGCACGCCGAACCAGATCGGATCGTAGCCGAGATCGGCCACCACCGGCGCGAAGATCGGCACGGTGATGAAGAGGATCGCGATCCATTCCAGGAACGTGCCGAGCACCATGACGATCAGCATCATGACGACGATGACCATGATCGGCGCGATGTCGAGCGAGCCGAGGAGATCGCGCAGGAAGTCGCCGCCGCCGATGCGGTTGTAGATGCCGATCAGCGAGACCGCGCCGAGCACCAGCCAGATGATCGAGCCGACCGTCAGCACCGTCTGGCGCATGGCGTTGCGCACCATCGTCCAGGAGAGCTGGCCGGTGACGGCGGAGACCATCACCGCGCCCACCGCGCCGATGGCGGCGGCTTCCGTCACCGTGGCGATGCCGCCATAGATCATGCCGAGGACGACGACGATGAGGATGCCCGGCAGCACCGCGCCCTTGAGGAACTTCAGCCGGTTGAAGAACGGCAGGCCGGTCTCGGGAATGTCGTAGATCGGCGCCATCGCCGGGTTCAGCCGGACCCGGATCAGGATGTAGGTGATGAACAGGCCGGCGAGCAGCAGGCCGGGCACCGCGGAGGCTGCGAACAGCTTGGTGATCGAGACCTGGGCCGCGAGGCCGTAGACGATCAGCACCACCGAGGGCGGGATCAGCGTCGCCAGCGCGCCGGCGGCGCAGATGATGCCGATCGAGAGTTTCCGGTCGTAGCCGAGGCGCAGCATCTGCGGCAAAGCGATCAGGCCGAGCATGACGATCTCGCCGCCCATGATGCCGCTCATGGCGGCGAGCAGCACCGCGACGATCGTCGTCTGCACCGCGACCGAGCCGCGGAACCGTCCGCCGAGGATCGCCATCGATTCGAACAGCGTGTGGGCGATGCCCGAGCGCTCCAGGACGTTCGCCATGAAGACGAAGAACGGCACGGCGATCAGCTCGTATTTGTGGAGCACCTCGGTGACGTTGGCCGAGACGAGGAAGAAGCCCGCCCGCTCGCCGAAATAGAGCACCGCGGTGCCGAGCGAGACCAGCAGCGTGGTGATGCCGAGGGGAATGCCGATCGCCATCAGCGCCAGAAGCGAGGCGACGATCAGGAGGGTGATGTACTCAATGCCCATGGGTCGCGGCCTTCTCGGTGCCCTGCACCCAGCGGATCAGATTGGCGAGGAGCTGGAGGACGTAGAGGACCGCGCCCACCAGGATGAAGACCTTGAGGAGGCTCGGCTGGATCGAGTTCAGCGACGTGCCGGAAGATTCCGGCCGCGAGAACACCCGGAGCGCCGGGTCCCAGACCGCCATGGCGAAGATCGAGATCGTCACGATCGCGACGAGGATCTGCATCAGGCGGAACCAGCGCCAGACCCGCGGACCGACGACGAGTTCCAGCATGGTGATGGAGATGTGGCGGTTGCGCTCGGTGACGTAGCCGACGGAGAGCACCCAGGCCATGGCACAGAGGGCCATCGTCAGTTCGATCGACCACGAGGTCGGATGATCGAAGCCGTAGCGCATGACGACCTCGAGGGCCGAGAAGCCGATGCAGGCGAAGAATAGCGCCGAGCAGGCGTGACCGATGAAGACGCTGGCGCGGTCCATCGCCGCCGCATAGCGCGACAGAAACTTGCTCATGGGGTCTCCGGGGACACGAAGGAGCGAAGGGAAAGGCTGCCCACCGGACATGCGCCTGCGGCCGCGATGGGCAGCAGGGACAGCCGAGGCGGGTGGGGTCGTCGAGTGCGATCGCCTCAACATCCGGACGCCGCGGGGGCGCCCGGACCCGGAGGGTCGCAGGCCGGCCGGAGCCGGCCCCGGCTCAGTTCATCAGGCCGATGGTCTTCATGTATTCGAGGTTCGCCTCGAGGGCTTCCTTGGCGAGGGGGCTCTTCTCGGCGAACTTTTCCCACTCCTTGCGGGCGACGACGCGCATCTTGTCGCGGCTGTCCTGGGACCAGTCGATGACCTCGATGCCTTCCTTCTTGGCGTCTTCCTGGGCGAGCTTCTCGTCCTGCTCGTGAACGACGTTGGTGAGGTCCTCCATCGCCATGTAGAACCAGTCGCGCAGCGCCTTCTGGTCCTGCGGCTCGAGGCCGTCCCACTTGTCCTTGTTCATGGTCAGCTCCATGGCCGGCATGGAGTGGATGCCCGGATAGAGCGGATAGGGCGCGACGTCGTTGAGGCCGGTGGCGGCATTGTTGACGTAGGCCGAGGCGTCGGCGGCATCGACGATGCCCTTCTCCAGCGCGCCATAGACTTCGGAGAACGGGATCGACACCGGGCTCGCGCCGGCCGCCGCGAACACCGCCGAGGCGAGACCCTCGGGCGAGCGGATCTTCTTGCCCTGCAGGTCCTCGAAGGTCCTGATCGGCACGCGGGCGGGAAGCGACTCGCGGCTGTAGGGACCGCAGCCGATGAGATGGGCCTGGCCATCGGCGATCTCGTCCAGCGCCTTCTGCCAGACCTTCTCGCCCGAGCCGTCCTTGCAGAAGCCGAGCATCTGGGCGGGGGTGTCGTAGCCGGAGATGAGGTCACCGAGGATGGCGAAGGCCGGCTCCTGACCGGAGAAGTAGTTGACCGAGGTGAAGTCGCCGTCGAGGACGCCCATCGAGACCGCCTGCGGCGTTTCCTTGGAGGGCACGACCGAGCCGGACGGCGTCAGGTTGATCTCGACCCGGCCCTCGGTCATCTCCTTGATCTTCGGCAGCCAGTTCTCGGTGAGATAGGTCGTCGAGAAGTCGCCGGCGTTGAACGAGGTCTGGATGGTGTAGGTCTCGGCGAGCGCGGGCGCCGAGAGCGCCGCCGAGGCGAGGCCGGCGAGTACGATCGTGCGGATGGACATGAATTTCCTCCCTGGAAAAAACTTCACCGGTCGCAACCGGAGCGCTGAAGCACTAATATATTTGTTGGACCCTCGCAAGCTCTGTTACCATCTGCGCCACGTGATTTGACGGACGGACAGCCCATGCATTCGACTGGCGACGCGGCGCTTGCGCCCGATCTCGACTTTCCCAGCGACTTCGAGCGGCGCCCTCTCGCCTCCCAGGGTATCTACGGATCGCTGCGGCGGCGCATCGTCGATCTGCGGCTGAAGCCGGGGGAGTTGTTGTCCCGCGCCCAGCTCGCCGCCGAATACGGCGTCAGCCAGACGCCGGTGCGCGACGCCTTCTTCCAGCTGCAGCGCGAGGGCCTGGTCGAGATCTTCCCGCAGTCCCGTACCGTCGTCGCCAAGATCGACGTCGCCCATGCCAGGGAGACCCAGTTCCTGCGGGTCGCCCTGGAAGTCGAGGTGATGAAGACGCTCGTCAGCCGGGGCGATGCGTCCGCGACGCTGCGGGCGCGGCAGATCCTGTCGCTGCAACGGGCCGCCGTCGAGGCCGACGACCTGGAGCGATTCGCCATTCTCGACCGGCACTTCCACCTCTCGCTCTGTGACGCGGCCGGGTTTCCGCAGCTCTGGCGGGTGATCTCCGAGCGTTCCGGCCATATCGACCGGCTGCGAGCCCTGAACCTTCCCGATCCCGGCAAGACGACCGGCATCCTGGACTGCCACGCGGACATCCTGACCGGCATCGAGAGTGCCGACGCGGCGGCTGCCGAGGCCGCCATCCGGCAGCATCTGTCCGGCACGCTGAGCGCCCTGCCGAGCATCATCGGCCGCTACCCGGAATATCTGGAACTGCAGCCGGAGAGCTGAGCGAACGCCGGCAGAGGTTTTACCGGGAGGGCCGGCGGCCTGCCGCGCGCCGAAGGACGCCCGGTTGTCTTCGGCGGTAGCGCAAGCTACGGTCCGGTCTCGCGCCGCCGTTCCGATCGGGCCGCCAGATGTCGAAGATCGCGATCATCGGGTTCCAGGGTCGGTTTCCCGGCGGCGCGGCAACGACCTCGCAGTTCTTCGGCCAGTTGCTCGAGGCGCGCTGTTTCTGCGGCGAGGTGCCGCCGGACCGCTGGTCGGCGGGGCGCTTCGTCGCCAGCGACCGTGCGGCCGGCAAGACCGAGGCCGGGCGCGGCCATTTCCTCGACCATGACTACCGCGGCTTCGACCCGGACGTCTTCGGTTTCTCGCCGGACGAAATCGCCGGCCTCGATCCCCAGCAGCGCCTCGTGCTCGAAGTCGCCTTCGAGGCCCTTGAGACCGCGGGCCTCGATCCCTTCGGCCTCGCCGGCCAGGATGTCGGCGTCTATGTCGGCGGCTTCACAACGGATCATCTCCTCAACCAGTTCTCGGCGCAGGCGCGCAGCGCGCTGGGGCGGTTCTCGGCCGCCGGCTCGACGCTGGCGATGCTCGCCAACCGCCTGTCCTACGCCCTCGACCTGCGCGGCCCCAGCCTGACAGTCGATACCGCCTGCGCATCGAGCCTCACCGCCCTCGCCCTTGCCGTCCGGGACCTCGAGGCCGGCGCCTGCGGCATGGCGCTGGCGGGAGGTGTGAGCGTCATGCTCCGGCCGGAATACCAGATCGCCATGTCGGCGGCCGGGCTGCTCGCCGCCGACGGGCGATGCAAACCGTTCTCCAGCCTCGCCGACGGCTACGGGCGCGGCGAGGGTTGCGGCGTCGTGGTGCTGAAGCGGCTGGCCGATGCCCTGGCGGACGATGATCCAGTCGTCGCCGTGGTCGAGGCAGTCGCCACCGGACATGGCGGCCGCAGCGCCGGCATTTCCGCGCCGAACGGCGATGCCCAGGCGGCGGTGATGCGAAGGGCACTCGCGGCCTGCGGCCTTGCGGCGCGAGACATCGGCTATGTCGAGGCCCACGGCACCGGCACAGTGCAGGGCGATCTCGTCGAGGCGCGCTCGATCGGCGCCGTCTACGGCCATGGATCCCCGGACCATGCCTCCGGGGATGATCGATCGGGGCGGCATGCATCAGGTGACCACGGGGCCCGGCGCGGGGCGGTCGCGATCGGGTCGATGAAGGCCAATATCGGCCATCTGGAAGCTGCCGCCGGAATCGCCGGCGTCATCAAGGCGGTGCTGATCTGCCGCGAGCGGCGGGTTCCCCCGCATCTCCTGGTCGGGCATCGGAACCCGGCGATCCCCTTTTCGGCGCTCGGCCTGCGCCTGCCGGAGGCCTGCGAGCCGCTGGAGGCGCCCCACGTCGCGGTCAACGCCTTCGGTTATGGCGGCAGCAGCGCCCATGCGATCATCGGCCCGGCGCCTTGCAGGACCACCGTGGCGGAAGGACCGCCGGAAGCGTTCGGGCCGGCGCTGCTGCCGCTGTCGGCGCAATCGGCCGAGGCGCTGGCCGCCTGGCTGCCGCGCCTCGCGGACCACGCCGAGACCGCCTCGCCCGTGGACCTGCTTCATACGCTGGCGAGGCGCCGGGGCCACCGGGCCCATCGCGGCGCTGTGTGGGTGGAACGCGACGAGGCTCCCGCGGCGATCGCGGCGAAGATCCGGGCGGTTCGCCCCGCCGACTGCCGGCGCTGCGACATGGCCGCGGCCGGAGAGCCCCGGACGCTGCTCGTGTTTTCCGGCATGGGAGCGCAATGGCCCGGGATGGGGCGCGACCTCCTCGCCCGCGAACCGGTGTTCCGGGACGCGATGGAGGAGATCGACGCGGCGTTCCGGCCGCTGGCAGGCGTCTCGCTGATCGACGCCATGGGCGTGGCGGGCAACGACAGGACACGTCTCGACGGCCGGATCGGCCAGCCGGCGAGCTTCGCGTTGCAGGTCGCGCTGGCAAAGCTTTTGGCGCGCTACGGCGTCGAGCCGGACATCTGCCTCGGCCATTCCGCCGGCGAGGTCGCCGCCGCCCACTGCGCCGGGCATCTCACCCTGGAGCAGGCGCTCGTCGTCTCGTGGGCGCGGACCGATCTGCAGACCCGGCGGGCCGGACACGGCGGGATGCTGGCGGCAGCGCTCGGCGAGGCCGAAGCCGAGACCCTCTGCGCGCGCCTGCCGGGGCTGGAGGTCGCCGCCGTCAACGCTGTGGCGTCGATCACGCTGGCGGGGCGGAACGCCGTTCTTTCCGAAGCCGAAGGCGAATTGCATCGCCAGGGCGTGCCGTTCCGCCGCCTCGACGGCGACATCGCCTATCACAGCGCCAACATGGACCCGATCCTTGGCGAGCTCGGCGACCGGCTCGCCGGCCTCGTGCCGCGACCGCCTGAGATCCCCCTGGTCTCCAGCGTCACCGGCAGACGCCTGTCGGGCGACGACGTGATGGACGGGCCCTACTGGTGCAGGAACGTCCGCGCGCCGGTGCGGTTTCGGGCGGCTCTCGAAGCCGCATTCGCCCTCGGCGCAACCCACTGCCTCGAGATCGGGCCGAAGCCGGTGCTTCGCAGCCCGGTCCAGAAGGCCGTCGGCGCGCAGGCGCGAAGGATCGCCGTCATTGCGGTCCTCGACGGACAGGAGGACGAGCGCGGGGCGATGCGCCAGGCCATCGGCCGCTTCCATCTGAGCGGCGGGCGGATCGACTGGAAGCGGATGGCGCCGGGCGGCAGCCCCTGCCCGCTGCCCGTCACCGGCTGGCATCGGCGGCGCCTCTGGCGCGAGGCCGAGGTGCAGGCCCACGACCGGCTGGGCGATCCGGCCGCCAGTCCCTGGGCGGAGCCGGCGCCGGTTCCCCGGAGCTGGATCGCCGATCTCAACCGGGAGGTCTTCGCCTTTCTCGGCGACCACCGGATCGAGGGCGTCGCGATCCTGCCCGGCACCGCCGCCATGGAAGCTGCCCTGCGGACGGCGCTGGCCGTGCGCGACACGGATGCTCCGGCGCTGCCGGTGCGCCTCGCCGACATCCGCTTCCACACCCCGTTCCGGCTCGACCGGCGGCAGGGACAGGTGCTGGACACGCGGCATCTCGGCGGCGGGCTCGAAGTGCTCGCCTGTGATCCCGCCTGTCCGAGCGGCGCCCTTCGCGTCCTTTCGGCGCAGATTGCAGCGGCGCCGCCGGGGGATGCGCCGATGGCGGACGCATGGCATCGCCCCGAGGCACGACCGATCGCGGCATTGGCGGCTGCCGCCCCGCATCCTCTGGAGACCGACCGGCATCAGGCGCGGCTCGCCGCCCTCGGCCTCGCGCACGGCCCGGCCTTCAGGGTGGTTCGCAGCCTCTCCCTGGCGGCGGACGGCCGGACGGTGCTTGCCCAGCTGGCCGTCGATCGCAGCGTGTCTGGCGAGCCGTCCGTGCAGACGGCGCCATGCCTTCTCGACGGCGTCCTGCAGGCGGCGCTGGCCCTGACGGTCGCCTGCGAGCCGCTGGTTCCCGCCGGCATCGATGCCTATACGCTGCATGGCGAACTGCCGCCGTCCCTGTGGGCCATGGTGAGCCTGCGGGACCACCGCGGCCGCGGCCTGCGCTTCGATGCGAGGCTGTACGACAGGGCCGGCCACTGCCTGGCGGAGATGGACGGGATCGTGGTCAAACCGCTGAGGCCGGCGCCAGAGACCGCCCCGCTGCCGGAGCTGTCGCTGATCACCCGGTGGGAGGAGACGCAGGCGACCTGCAGCGCCGCTATCGGCCGCCGCGTTGCCGTGCTGGCTTCGGATGGTCCGGATGGCGCCCTGTTGGAGAGGGCATGGGCGGAGATGGGTGGTCTGGCGGCGAAGGACGATGCGTCCGAGGCGACCGTTGTCGTCGTGCCGGACGGTCCTCGGCCGCTCGCCGACAGGCTCGGCGACCTCCTCGCCCTCGCCGACGATCCGGCACGCGGTCGGCTCTATCTGATCACCCGCAACGCAACGTCCGCCTGCGGGGCCGACCTGCCGGTCCAGCCCGAACAGGCGGCCGTCTGGGGCCTCGGCCGTACCCTCTGCAACGAGCTGGCGGCGAGCGGGACGACGCTCGTCGACGTGGCGCGGGACGAGCCCTGGCACATGGCCGTGGCGGCGGAGATCGCGTCTTTCGGCAAATCCAGCGAGGTGGCGTTCCGCCGGGGGCGCCGCCTGCTGCCGCGCCTCCGGCCAGCCCTGCTGCCGCCGGACTGGGACGGCTCGGTGCGCTTTCATCGGTCGCGCGCCTATCTGATCACCGGCGGGCTGGGCGGCTTCGGCCAACAGCTCGCACTCTGGCTGGCGCGGCGCGGCGCCGGGCGCATCGTCGCGACCAGCCGGGGCCGGCCGCCGCAGGCGCGGATCGCCCCCCTCGCCCGCGAGATCGCCGCGCTCGGATCGCAGCTTCACGTCGAGACCCTCGATCCGGCCGATCGACGGGCGGTGCGCCTCACTCTGGAGCGGCTGGCATCCGCCGACATGGCCCTCGCGGGGATCTTCCACTGGGCCGGCGCGACCGCCGATCGTGCGGCCGCGGCGCTGACGATCGAGGATCTGCAGCGTGTCCTGAGGCCGAAGGCGGAGGGGGCCGAGGCCCTCGATCTGGCGAGCCGCGACCTTTCCCTCGATCATTTTGTCCTCGCCTCGTCGCTCTCCGCGCTCACCGGCAACCCGCGCCAGGCCAACTACGCCGCCGCGAACGCCTATCTGGACGGGCTCGCCCTCGCCCGCCACAAGGCCGGACTACCGGCGCTCAGCGTCAATTTCGGACCTGTCGCCGGCGCCGGGATGGCCGCCGATCCGGCGGTCGCGGCGCATCTGGTGGCGGCCGGCATGCCCGCCATGACCATGGCGTCCGCCCTCGCCGGCCTCGGCGCGGCGATGGGCGCGGGGCTGGCGCAGGTCAGCCTGTCCCGGCCGATCGACTGGGGTCGCTGGGCGCGCTACGATCCGCGCGCAGCGCAGACCGACAGGATGGCGTTTTTCCGGGAAGGCACCGTCGCGTCAGGCGGAACGCGGCCCGACCTTCGCAGCGACCTCGGCCGGCACCCGGCCGGCCAGCGGCCGAGGGTCGTGGCGGAGCATCTGGGGCCGATCCTCGCCGAGGTGCTGAAGGCGGCGCCCGGGCAGGTCTCGGCGGACATCCCGCTGACCCGGATGGGGCTCGATTCCCTCGGCGCCGTGGAGATGCAGCGGCTCATCGAGGAGAGATTCGGGGTGCTTCTGCCGATCACCATTCTGATCGGCGGCGACAGCCTGGCGGCCATCGGCGCGATCATCGCCGACGACCTCGCCGAGCCGGCGAAATGAACTCCCCCCTCCGGCCGAGAGCGTCCGGAGCGGCGACCGCCGCCGGGATATGGGCGAGACCGGACGCCGACATTACGGGGCGCCAATCGCAATTTCCGGGTGTAAGCTGCCGGCTCCCGCCTCGCTCTTCGGATGCCGAAGAGGGCCGGCGCGCCGCGAAGGGAGACGAGGTCGATGAAGAGTGAGCTCATTGCGATCATTTCCGGCTATCTCGACGTTGCGCCGGAGGAACTGCAGGACTACCGGACGCTCGAGGATCTCCATATCGACTCCCTCGATTTCATCGAGATCATGTTCGAGATCGAGGAGAAATACGACGTGCCGGTCGGCTCCGACATCCAGCGGCACCGCGACGAGATCCACAATCTCGGCGACGTCCTGCGGCTGACCGAGGAACTGATCCTGAAGGACCGGGGGGTCCAGCCGGCCAATGCCAATGGGTGAGCGCACGGCCTCCCGCGTCGTCGTCACCGGCATCGGCGTCCTGTCGGGCTTCGGAGCGGGGCTTGCCGCCTTCGAGGCCGGCCTGTTCTCCGGCCGATCCGCCATTCGCAGGATCGAGGGCTTCGATACCGCCGGGCTGGCCTGCCGGTTCGGCGCCGAGATCCCCGGGTTCGACTGGCAGGGCCTCGTCCGCAGGTCGGAGCTGCACTTTTACGACCGGGTCGGCCTTCTCGCGATGGCCGCGGCCGATGAAGCGCTCGGCCATGCGGGGCTGGGTCCGGACGAGATCGGCCCAGCGGCGGGGGCGATGATGGGGACGGCCTTCGGCCCGGCGGAGGCGATAGAGGATTGCGTGCTGCGGGCCGCGAGCCACCAGAGGCTGCGGCCGACCGCGGTGGTCAGGATGATGCTGAACGGCGCGACGGCGGCACTCTGCGCCCGCTACCGGCTGCAACGGGCGGCGACCGCCCATGTCACGGCCTGCGCCGCCTCGGCCCATGCGATCGCCGACGCCGTCCATGCCATCCGCCGGGGCGAGATGGACCTCTGCCTCGCCGGCGGGGCGGAGGCATTTCCGACGTCGGCGCTGTTCGCTGCCTGGGACGCGCTGGCGATCATGAGCCCGGAGATCGATCCTGCCGCCGGCATCATGCGGCCGTTTTCGCCGGACCGGACGGGTTTCGTCATCGGCGAGGCCGCCGCCGTGCTGGTGCTGGAGCGGGAAGAGCGGGCACGCTCGCGCGGCGCGCCGATCCTGGGCGAGATCTGCGGCGTCGGCGCCGTCTCGGACGCGGCCAGCCTGACGAAGCCGACGCTGCCGGGGATGACGCGGGCGATGCGGGCGGCCATCGCCGACGCTGGTATTGCCCCCGAGGACATCGGCCACGTCAACGCCCATGGCACGGCGACCGAGCTCAACGACGCGCTGGAGAGCCAGGCGATCCGCGAACTGTTCGGGGCACGGGCGGACGACATCCGCGTCAGCGCCTGCAAGGCGGCGATCGGGCACTGCATGGGCGCCGGCAGCGCCGTCGAGGCCGTCGCCGCCATCCTGGCGCTTCGCCGGCAGGAAGCGCCCTGCCCCGTCGACCTGCTGCCGCCGGACGGTGTCCCGGCACCGCCGGGCGCGGCCGGTGGGGAGCCGGTGCGGCGGATGGAGACCGCCGCCGCCCTGTCGAACTCCTTCGCCTTCGGCGGCCACTATGCCGCCCTCGCCGTCAGGCGCGTGCCGGATGCCGTGCCAGCGCCGTGAGCGCGTCGTTGATCCGGGCGGCCAGGAGATCGGGGGCGAGGCTCGCGAGCGGGGCCAGTGGCAGGCCCGCGAGGCAAGCCAAATCGAGGGTTTCGAGGACGACGAGCAGCCGGTGGAGCTGCGGCCCGACTTCTGCGGTCGGGCTGCCCGACAGGGCGAGGTCATCGGCGCGCCAGAGGAGACCGGCCGAGCGGCTGGCCGCGACGAGTTCGGCGATCTCTCCCGGGAGCCTTGCGATCACCGCGGCATCGCAGCCGCGCAGGTCGTCGGCCAGCGCGGCGAGCGCGGATGCGGCGTCGGCGGCAGGATCCGGCGGCGCATCCGCCGCGCCGATGGGTTCGCGTGAGAGGATCTCGGCGGCCTCGCCGAGCCGATCCTCGCCCGCCAGGAGGACCGCCCGCAGACCGGCATGGCGCGCCCGAAGCCCCAGCAGCGCATTCCACAGCAGCGGATAGGGAGCCTCGCCCGGCATCAGGCCATGCGGCAGGACGCGCGGGTCCGGCGGCCCGGCGAGCCCCGCGCCGGCCCGGAAGAGCCGCCGCGCATGGTCGGGCAGATCCGGCGCTCCGGCGAGACCGGCGAAGCTTCGGCAAAGGGCCTTTGCCGCCGCCGCGACGCGCTCGGCCAACGCGGCCGGAGGGAAATATTCCGGCAGGCGGCGATGGAAGGCCCGCAGGCGGAGGTCCTGCTGCTGGGACGCAGGGCGCAGATCATCGCCGTCAGGGTGCAAGCCCGACAGCGCTGCGGCCAATCGCAGGAGCGCGGCGAGGTCCGCCAGATGTTCGTCGCCGAGGGTGAGCTGACGCGGGTCGTGGCGCCCGAGCCCCCGCGCCACCGCCAGCGCCTGGAGCCGAAGCGTCGCGAGCGCCGGGTGGACGGCCGTCACCTCGGCCAGCCAGACGGCGCAGCGGCGCATGGCGGCCGCGACGTCTGTGGGAAACAGCGGCGTCTGCAGCCGCGCGACCAGCCGCAGATAGGCGGAGAGCTGCGGCCGGAACCGGATGAGCAGATCCTCGCTCGGCGTTGCCGGATCGGCGACGACGCCGGGCGCGCCGTCTCCTCCGATCCAGGCACTTTCGACGAGACACCAGCGCCGGCCATCCCCGGACGTCACGGACAAAGCTCCGTCGAGAAACGGGATCGTCAAGCGGCTGGGATCGAATGCCACCGACGCACCGGACTCGAGCCAGGCCGCGCAGCCGGTGCCGGGATCCGTCGCCGCGAACAAGGCGAGGCATGGCGGGACCGGGTCGGCGAGCCGGCCGCTCGCGGTGACGTCGAGCGCGAAGGCGATCTCCGGCAGCGACGGCAGGGCCGGCTTCGACAGCGCCTCATCGCCCGACAGGCGAGCGCTCTTCAGGAAGGCTTGCGGCCGGAAGCTCCCCCGCTCGCGCCAGCCGACCTGCCGCAGGCCGGGGAATCGCTGGCAGAGGCTGCCGCGCATCAGCCGCGCCCAGGCATCGGCCCGGTGGTCCTCCATGAACAGCGCCTGGCAGGCAAAGCCGACCGCGGTGATGCTGCGGGCGGGAAGTTCGGCGAGGACGGTCTCGAGATTCGCTGGCACCACCGCGCCCCGGGACAGGAGGGACGGCGGGTCGCCCGGGCTGCCGCTCGCCCAGATCGCGTGACGGGTGACCCGCCGCGCGATGTCGCAGTCGCCGACGGAGAGGATCGGGCTCGCCTTCGCCGTCCACGGTGACCGGGTGAGATGCGCCATGGCGAAGGCGGCGGGGCCGCAGAACGGGCGAGGCGCCTCGGCGAAAACCCGGCGCAGGCTCGCCAGAAGGTCGCCGCTCACCTCGAACAGCTGGAACAGCCGCTCGCCATAGGTGATGGAGCGCACGACATGGGTGCCGAAATCCTCGAAGTAGGCGAGATAGCGCCCTGCCTGCCGGGCGGTGACGTCGCCATGGAGTTCGGCCCCCTCGCGCCGCATCTCCCGCAGGCGCAGCCGCGCCATCGCTGCCCGGCCCTCCGGCGTCAGCCATTGGAGGATCCGGACCTTGCGGTTGAGCCCCAGCCATTCCTGCGTGTGGGTGGCGGTGCCGCGCCGGCCGCCGAGGCGGACGAGGAGATGGGCGTGCGCCGGGCGCAGGCTGAGGTCGAGCCCCAGCCGGGCCTCGAGGTCCGAGAGATCCTGCCCGGCCATCAGGCTGCCGGCGCAAACCGACAGCGGCCCGTCGAGCCCGACCATCGGAGCGACGGAATAGTCGAAGACGTGGGAGAGAAGATCCTCGACGCTGTCGTGGAGGGAGAGGACCGGCGGGTCCCATCTGGCCGGTCCGGCCGGAACGGGCGCGGTCTCGCTCACCACCGGCGTGCCCGCAGGGCGGTGCCAGGGCAGCTCCGGCGCGACGAAAGCGGGCTTCAGGCCCGACAGGAGGTCGACCGGGTCTCCCAGGCGGAGGTTCGGGCGAAGGTTCTCGTCCATGCCGGCGGTCAGTTCGCCTCGAAGGTGCCGACGATGACGAGGTCGGTCGGCACCGCGACGACGCTCATCGTCATCAGGCTGGAGGGAAACAGGACGTTGCGCAGGGCGAAATAGGTGATCGGCCCGAAGGAGATGCCGGCCATCGCACTGGTGAAGTCACTGCTCAGGATCGACTGCAGCTCGCTGTTGATGGTTCCCGACGCGCCGCCGGTCACGGTGACGGAGGGTGCCTGCGGGGTGATCTGGATCGCCTGGGACGCGCCGCTTCCCGACAGGCTGACGGGGTTGTTGGCCGCAACCGTGATGGTGTTGCCGACGTTTCCGCTGGGGGTGATCGACTGGTAGAGGAAGAAGCCGTCGGTCGCGGTGCCGGAATAGGTTCCGCCGAGATAGAGCGAATAGGTGACGGTGGTCTTGTCGCAACAGCTGCCATAGCTGAACGAGCCGGAAAAATGCATCTGCGGCGCGATATAGGCGCTGTATCCCTCCGAAGCCGACGGTGACTGGGGATAGAGGCTGAACGGCTTGCCGGCGCCGTTGAAGCCGACGCACAGGATGTTCGCAAAGACGATGCGGGAGCTGATCATCAGGCTGCAGGTGTAGCCGCTGGCGGTCGGGACCGGCTCCAGCACGATCGGGTCGCCGCTGGCGGGCGTGCCGTCGGTGGTGATCAGCAGCTGCACGACGATGTTGCCGGAATTGGTCTGCAACACGTTGAACTGGAACCCTGTCGGCGTCAGCGCCGCGATGGTGCCGCTGCCGAAATCCACCGAGGCGACCTGATAGGTCACCCCGTGGGTGGCGAACCAGCTGCGGATCTGGTCCGCGAGCTCCTGCGACGTGACGCCGTCGATGGTCACATTGGTGACCGTGAAGGCGCCATTGGCGAAGTCGAGCAGGACGGTGTGGGTGGTCGCGTCGATCAGGCCGGTGACCGAGGTGAGCGGGACCGCGGCCGAGATCGAAGGATTGCTGCCGACATCGATGGTCTGGACCGGCCCCCAGGTGACACGGCCGTCGTTCGGCGTGCAGCCGCAGGACGCCGGCTGGAACCCGGAGGCGACCGGCATCGTGCCCGAGCAGGTGCTGCCAGCGGTGATCGCCTGGGTCACGGTGACGGTGTTCGAGCCGCCGGTGAAGACGAAGCTCGGCGCGGCCAACGTGAAGGAGACCTGCGTGACGACGCAATAGGTGCCGTGCGGGCTGGAAAGCGCCGGGCCGCAGAAGACCTGCGCGATGGTCATCTGGCCGCTGCCGGCGGTCAGGCCCACAAACTGCGCCTGGAAGAACGCGTCGACCGCGCTTTCGAGGACGTTGAGCACCGCGTCCCAGCCGTTGAGCACCTCCTTGTCCTGCGCCATCTGGGCGAGCAGGTTGCTGAGCGTCGGATCATCGGCCATCGGTTTCGCTTTCGGTGGACGCGCTCTCAGGGGGTCGGGGCCAGGCTTCCGGCGATCAGGAGGTCGCCCGGAAGTGCCGCCACCTCGAAGGTCAAGGCATGGCCGGGCAGGGCCAGATCGCGCAGCACCAGATCGCTGACCGCCGTCAGCCGCACCCGCGTCATGTCGGCCCGGATGTCGCCGAGAAGGAACGTCTGAAGCTGCGGCTTGACGATGTTTTCGTAGAACCCCTCGCCCGTCACCGCCTGCGCGCCCTCCTCCAGCCCGACGAGTTGGCCGGTCCCCTCTCCGCTGATCGCCACCGGATAATGGGCGGAAAGCTCCAGCTCGAGCCGGACCGTCGAGGCCGGGTCGGTGAAGGTGAAGAGCTGCAGGCCTTCGTCGCAGGAGCCACCGAAGCGCATGTAGAACCGGGCGTGGTCGGTGACGTAGATCTGCCCGTCCGTGTTGCCGAAGCGGCCCTCGAAGACCATCGGCTCATGCACCTGCAGGAACCAGTGGACCTGCCCGTCCTGAGGCGGCACGCAGGACAGCTTGATGTCGCCGGTGCCGAGATTGTAGCTGCTGGCGACCAGCGCCATCGCAGCCTCGGACCCGACGATGACGCTGAAGCCGTCGCCGTCCGGATGCGGCACCGGGGCGCTCGCCGCGGCAAGCTGCGGCGCCGAGGCGGGTCCCGTGAGGATCTGCAGCAGCGGCTCGCCCTCGAGCGACGCGGCGATGCGGGCGGCGACCTGCCCCGGTGCCAGCGCGTGGGGCGGGTACCCCTGCGGCGATGCCAGGCTGGCGATGTGGCCGGAAAACCCGCCCGCCGCCAGCCACTCGCCGGTATCACCACAGATGAGCTCGCCGGAAATGTCGGCGCCGCGAGCGTCGGCCAGAGTGACGCCGGCGGCGGTAAGATCGAGTTCGACCGTGAAGCCGCCCTCCGGCTCCCTCCGAACCGCGAGCGGCGCCAGCACCGTCAGATGCAGCGGGCTGTCGTCGGTGATGACGAGCGGATCCGACCAGCGGGTACCGACGCCTTCGAGGAGCGCGCGGGCGTCGGGAATGGCGGGCGGGGTTTCACCAGGCAGCCTGCCGGGCTGCAGCGTGCCGGCTTCGATCCGGAATAGCAGCCGCGCCGCCTGATCGCTCTGGCTGAGAACGAGGCTCGGGGACGGCAGGTCGGCGCGCAGGGCGACGAGGCCACGACGTCCATCGGTCTCGCCGGGCCCGATGAAGACGAGGGCGTCGTCCGCGTCCCGGGCCTGCGCCCCGCTGCTCCTGCTGGCGAGGAGAGACCGGACGGATGACGCGGAGAGGTTCAGAGCGACGTCCCAGCCCTCCGGCAGCGACGGGGCCTCGCGCATTGCGGCGAGCACCGCCGCCCTGTCCCGGCCGGCCGCCGGATTCATCGCCGCCACCCGGCGCCCCGGCTCGTCTCGGCGCCCTGCCCCGCTGCGACGCGACGCTCCGGGCCGGGCGCGAGCGCCACCCTCAGCTCCCCGTCGTGCCGGGCAGCGGATATCCCGGCAGAAGCAGGGTGACGTTCTGCGGATCATTCTCGATGTCCGGCTGCCAGACGACGGCGATCAGCGGCGGGGTCACGGCGCCCGCCTCGATATCGATCGTGTAGTTGACCTGCCCACCGATCGCCGGGTCGATGGGGCCGTAGGTGAAGCTGAAGCTCTTGGGCAGGCCGGTCTTGGTGACGCTGCTGGTCGTCGTGCCGCTCTCGAAGTTGACGCCGCCGAAGCTGCCCTTCGCGCCGGCGGAGGCGGGAACGGTCACCGTGTAGGTGGCATTCGTCTTGCGCACCTTGGCAAGGAAGCTGCCGACCACCAGCGCCGAGGACGGCACCTTGGCGGTGGACATGGCGATCAGCTGATCGGCCGGAAACAGCAGGCTCTCCAGCGCCATGATCGACAGCGGCTTGAAGCTGATCTGACTCATGTTGGACTGCAACTGGCTCGGCACCGCGGACGACAGGGCCGACAGGAGCGCGATCTTGATGTCGTTGTCGTCGCAGTGGCAGGCGGCGGTCGGCTTCAGGTCGCTCGACTTGTCGACCGTCACGCTCGGATTGGTGGTCGCGAACCGGACCACCTGGTTGGTGCCGCTGTCGAAGACCTCCAGCGGATAGGTGCCGTCCATCGTCACATAGACGGTGGCCGAGGCGGTCTGCCAGTTCGTCCAGTAGTAGTGCCCAGGGCTTTCCGGTCCGCCTTGCGCATAGACATATTGCCGGTACTGGAAGCTCACCGAGGTCCCGCCGCTCGGCGGGTTGGCCGTGCCGTTGGTATAGGCAAGGGCGATGCCGTCCGTCTGGGTGCGTTCGAAGGTCAGCCCGGAGAGGTCCCAGACAAGGTCGTTCGACTGGGCCGAGATCCGGAACTCGGTCGTCGTGCCGTCGACGTCGTAGCTGTCGGCGAAGGGAACCGGCGCGGTCACGGTGCCCTTCGACATCTTGGCGCTCCAGGCCTCGAAGTCCTTGGCGGGGGCGATGGCCTCGACCTCGAAATTGGTGGAGCCGCGATTGAAGCTGTCGGCGAAGATGTGCTTGAAGGTCAGCTCCGAGCTGATCATCAGCGAGATCATGAAATCGCTGGATCCCGCGACCGGTCCGGCCGGGTCGTAGGCGACCGGCTCGGTCAGCGCCAGGGACTGCAGGTTCTGCACCTTGCCGGTGGTGGCCATCAGCATCTGCAGGACGTTGTTGCCGGCATTGGTGTTCATCGCATGCAGCACGAACTTCGTCGGCGTCAGATCCGCATCGCTGGCGAGATTGGTCGTGTTGATGGTCTGGACGTCGAAGCGGATCTCGTTCTGGGCATAGTAGTCGGCGATCGCCGCGGAGATCTGCGTCGCGTTGGGAGCCGGATCCCAGTTGGGCGGATTGACGTGGATGTTGCGCAGGACGAAGGAGCCGGTCGGGAAGTCCAGCGTGACCGTCAGGGTCTTGTCCTTGTCGCCCTGCCCCGGCGGCGGCTCGACGACGCCCTTGATCGTCGACAGCTGCACGTTGGCAAAGACGTAGGGCGACTTGCTGGTGTCGACGACGGCCGGCGAACTCCATGAGACGTTGAGGGTCAGGGTCTGGGTGCCGCTGCCTTGATCGGTGAGCGTGATCGGCGTCGTTCCGGCCGGATCGGCGGACAGCTTGATGCGGGTCTCGTTTGCCGTGCTCGACCAGCCGACGATGTAGTATTCGTTGGCACCCGTCGAGGGATCGCCGACCTGAAGCGGCGCCGGCAAGGTCCCCGTGCTGGTGAGGAAGATGCTGCCGAGGCCGGGGCCGAGCACGTCGCGCGCCGGGATCACCAGCTCGCCCGTCGCGACATCCGCGGTGAAGGTCAGGGGGCCGGCCGGCAGATAGGCGTCTGCCGGAATGAAGGTGCTGGGAACGGTGGCGCTGCCATTGACGTCGACCGAGCCCGCCTTGACCTCGCCGCCCTTGATGAACTGCTGCACCGTCGCCTGGTCGGAACTCGCGACGAACTGCAGCAACGGGTTGGTGAGGTCGATCTGGAGCTGGGTGACCTGGCTGGTCCAGAAGGTCTGCCCCCGGAACACGACCGGCGTCGGCGTGCCGAAATAGGACGCCTTGATCGTCATCAGGCCGGTGTCGCTGCCGGGATGCAGCGTCTTCAGATAGGCCTGGAACTGCTGGTTCAGGAAGGCGTTCACCGGCCCCGACAACATGCTGAAGGCGGCATCCCAGCCGTTCAGCACCGCCTGGTTCTGGTACATCTGGCCTTCGAGATAGCCGAGGCTCGGGGCCGAACTCGGCACCGCGGCGAAGACCGTTTCCTCGCTGTCCCTCCGAGGCCCGGCAAGGAAGGCCGCCGGCTCGGCACGGCGGCCGCACAGGGCGCGCATCATCGTGCGCCGCAGGGACTCGACCGGATCGTTGTAGATCGCGGTGACGTGGAATTCGAGCTCGATGTCGACCAGGAGATCGTCGAAGGCGATGTCCTTGTTGGTGCTCTTGGCCGGAAAGCCGATGTTCCAGTCGGTGAAGGGCGTCAGATGCGTCACCTGATCGGCGAAGGTGCCGGTGTTGGTGCCGAACTTCGCGGCACCGGTCGCGACGTCGTAGACATAGGGGCCGAAGGCCCGCATCGTCGAGGTGAAGGTGCGGGTCTGGCGTTCCTGGTCGCGGTCGAGGAAAGGTTGCGCCTGGGTGTTGAGCGCGATCTCGTAATCGCCCGAGGCGGTGGATTTCACCCCTGAGATCTTCGGCACCACCCGGTCGATCCGGACCATCACGTAGTTCAGGAAGCCCGGATCCGACAGGTGCACCGAGATCCGCTTGAAGCGGCCGCCGATCAGCTCCTTGTAGGGGATCGAGGCGACCTTGACGACGATCGGGTCGTTCACCTTCTGCGGCTGCGGGTTGAGGTGCTGGATCGCGCCGATGATGCTGGCGTCCTGGCTGGAGATCACCCCCAGGAGCTGGTTGAGCGAAAACGAGGTGATCGGCACCGGATCGCCGAAATAGGTGAATTGCAGCGCCCCGTTCTGGGTCTCCAGCACCCGTGCCAGCGTGCTCAGTACCTGCTTCAGCTGGAACTGCAGCTGCCCGGTCATGCCGATCAGGTCGAGCTTGGCGAGGTCCGGCGGGACGGAGGGGTTGGTGAGGTTGAGGGCGTTGGTCAGCGCCGAGATCCTGGCCTGCTGCTGGCCGTTGATGGTCTTCAGCCGCTGGTTGTTGGCGATCTCGACCAGCAGCCGGCTGGCCTCGGTCTGGGCGCTGAGAAGCGCCGAACCGACGATGACGAGGTTCCTGACGGCGGCGATCAGATTGGCCTTGTCCTGCTGCAGCTTGCCGTTCTGCGGTACGCCGGCGAGCGCCGCCTCGACATTGTTCGGGATCATCTGCAGGTCGACGAGGCTCGGCATCTCGAGGTCGCCGGCGTCGGAAGCCGCCTGGATCGAGGCGGCCAGCGCGTTGATCTTGGAGAGGTCCTTGGTGACCGTCTCGATCACCGAGAGCTGGCTGATCACCTTCATGACCGCCTGCAGCTTGTCATAGACGTCCTTCAGCGCCTTCAGCGCGTCGAGCACCCCCTTCTCGGCCGCCGCCGGAATGCCGGCGAAGGCCATTCCGAGGCTGAACAGCCCCTCGGCGATGCCCACCACGGCCTTGAAGATCTCGTCCTTCTCGTAATTGACATAGTCGATCTCGAACTGCTGGACGATGCCGGGAGGCGCGCCGAGATTGCTGATCAGCGTCTGCTGGGCGCCGAGCTGCGTCTTCAGCTGGGTGATGTTCTGCAGCGACTTCTGCAGCTGCAGGTCGAGCTGGTCGATGATGTTCTGGTAGTACTGGTCCATCGCCTGGCGACCATCGGCCAGCGCCTGGAAATACTGGGTGAGGACGCCGCCGATCGCCCGGACGTTGTCGTTGACCGCGGCAATGGAGGTCATCACCTTGTAGCTGGCGACGGTGGTGACGAGCTGGGTCTGGTAATTGCCGATCTGGCCGCTCAGCAGCGTCGCCTGGTTGACCAGGTCGCCGACATATTTCGAATAGCTGTCATAGGTGACATAGGGCACGAAGACCGTTTCGGCGCCGAAGGTCGCAACGGAATTGGCGAGGTAGAGCGCCCGCACCCTCGCATTCGCCAGCACCTCGTCGTCGGTGTCCGCCGGGATGATGCGCGCCAGCCAGTTCAGATAGGCGATCTCCAGCCCCTGGACGAGCTCGGCGCCGGCGCCCTGCGCCTGCAGCAGGGCCTCCCCCGCGACCACCGAGAACTCGACGCTCTGGGACAGACCGGACAGGACGCAGGGGCTCGGGGGATCGGTCAGGACGCCGGCGACATCGACCGTGTAGCGCCGCGTCGCGGGATCGACGGTCGCCGTCGTCTCCATGAGGAAGCCGTCGAGGGCGGTCTTGCGCTTCACCGGGCTCGCTGCGTCGCTCTGGAAAATGAGCGCGCCATACATCTCCTGGCAGGCGACGGTGAGTTGCTGCAGCCCCTTGTCGCTCATGGCCAGCACCGGGGTCTGGGCCGCCTGGGTGGTGTCGATGATCTGCGCGACGAGGGTGATGTTGTCCGACGGCAGCGCGATGGGCGGGGCGCCATGGCCGGAACTCGCCTGCAGCACCTGCGCGAAACAGGAGAAGCTCTGCAACGGATAGGTCTCGCCGATGATCTCGGCCCCCATCAGCTTCACCTTTGCGAGGTCGACGCGCTCCTGATAGATGTCGACGACCGGCGTCACGATGCCGGACGCCCAGGAATCGTCGGTCTGGGGAAAGATCGTCGCCCAGTCGTAGTCGAGGGGGCGGCGCAGGGGGATGACGACGCCGCTGCCGTATTTCTGCATCAGGCCGCCGGCCACCAGCCGATCCCACGGACCTTCGACGAGCGCGCCCGGCATCAGCTCGGCGATCGGCGTCAGCTGGCAGGCATAGGTGACGTCGAGGGTCAGGGCCGAAAGCCGCGAATAATCCTGGGAGGCCGCGAAGATGCTGGGCGTGCCGTCGGGAACGTAGCCGTTGGCCCAGTCGCCATTGGCGATCGCGGTGGCGAGCGCCGGGTCCCGGCCGATCGTCGTCAGGGCGCCGTAGGCGCTGACGAAGCCGCCGCCGGCCAGCGGCGAGGTATAGATCACCCAGCTGTTGGCGAGGACGCCCGACACCGCCATGGTGCCGTCGGGCTGCTTCGTTGCCGCCAGCTTGAACTGCGTCTGCAGATACTTGAACGGGGCGTCCTGATAGACGAACACCTGCAGAAGCTTGTCGCCGTTGAAGATCGTCGTGACGAAATGGGTGCCGAGCTCGGCGATCGCCGCCAGATACCGCCGGGCATCGGCCAGCGTCAGCCTGCTGTCGTAGAGCGGCGATCCGGACACCGGTTCCTCGGCCCTCGGCAGCGCGTCGACGATCGCTGCGGCCTGCGCGGTCAGAACGTCCTGATAGTCCTGCGAGGCGTTGCCGTCGGTGTAGTCCCCCGTCGTCGTCGAGGCGCACCGCTCGTAGGTGACGAGCATGTAGTTGGCCGGCCCGGCGGGGTCGATGCCGAGGAACTGCGCCGCAGCGGCCAGCGCCGCGGCGCCGTCGGCATCGTTCAGCGCCAGCGGGCCGGACGGCACCGCGATCGCCCGCGGATCGTTCGAGAGCGGCAGCACCTCGTAGCGATAGACCGCCGAGACCAGCGACTGCACCGACTGGTGCAGCGTGATCACCGGCGTGCCCGACCAGAACGGGAAGTCCGACGCCACGGTGGTCGGGCCCTGCGGCTGCAGCGGCTGCTGGGGCGGCGTGAAGAAGGGCGAGGCGATCGGACCGTTCGGATCCCAGACAGGTCGGTAGCCGTAGAGGAGATTGGCCGCCGTGCCGACGGTGATCGCATGCGTCATGACGCGCTCTCCTAAAGAACGAGACAGGTGCAGAACGAGACAGGCCAGCCTTTCGGCTCCGATCGGACGTCCTTCGACGTCGGATGGCAGAGTAGCGCCAGGTCGCTTGGCTGTCTACCGAAAGTGGTTTTCACCGATCACGACCACGTAAGATCGCAACCGCCGGTGGCCGGTGCTCGGCAAGGCTGTCCAAGGAGGGTATCGCGCGAGGGTCTTGTGGCGAGGCGTTGACGATCGGCGGCCGCGACGACACATGAAGCGTCTTCCAACCACGAGGCTCAGCCATGACTGACAAGACCGAACGCGCCATCCTCGCCGGCGGCTGTTTCTGGGGCATGCAGCAACTGATCCGGCGGATGCCGGGCGTCGTCGCGACGCGGGTCGGCTATTCCGGCGGCGATGTCGAGAACGCCACCTATCGCGACCATGGCACCCATGCCGAGGCGATCGAGATCGTCTACGACCCCGAGACGATTAGCTTCCGCGACCTGCTCGAGTTCTTCTTCCAGATCCACGACCCCTCGACGCCGAACCGCCAGGGCAACGATCGGGGCCTCAGCTATCGCTCGGCGATCTTCTACACCAGCGACGAGCAGAAGCGCATCGCCGAGGAGACCATCGCCGACGTCGACGCCTCGGGCATCTGGCCCGGCAAGGTGGTCACCGAGGTGGCGGAAGCCGGCGCCTTCTGGGAGGCCGAGCCCGAGCATCAGGACTATCTGGAGCGGATCCCCAACGGCTACACCTGCCACTTCGTGCGGCCGAACTGGAAGCTTCCCCGCCGCCAGACCGCGGCCTGACCGCCATTGCGGCCGCCGTCGCGGAGGGCGGCCGCGGGTTCGGCGGAGCCAAGCGACGGGCGTTGCGACCGCGACCGCGACGGTTGATGGTCTCCGGCGGCCAGCCGCGATCCTGCGCGGTGGTGTCCGGCCATCGAGACGGCAGTCTGCACCACGGCAATCTGCACCAAGGTGAAGAGCTGTGCCGGGCGCAACTCGACCTGCCGGCGTCCCAGACCTTGCGGCGGGGCGCCGGCCCCGATCGACCGGAACGCCCGGCCGGGTGAGGGTCGAGCCGTTCGATCAGAGGATCTCTCAGGCCTGCGAGACCGCGGCCTTCGCCTCGGCCCGTTGGGCGTCCTCGCTCTCGCGTTCCCGCGCGCCGTCCGCAAGACCCTGCCAGGCATCGCGGGCGCTCTCGAGCCGCGCCTGCACCGATACCAGGCTGGCCGCCCGCATCGCCTCGTCAGCGTCATCCGCGCGAGCCTGGAGAACGGAGCTGTGTTCCTTGGCCATTGTTTCTCTTTCGCCGTTGCTTGTACCCGGTATATAGGGCGGAAGCGCGAAAAAGCCGTCCCCACGGCCTCCCCGACGCCTTTTCGGGATCAGGCTCTAGCCGAAGAGCCACGTCCCGAGCAGGCGGTGGAAGGGGAACGTGAAGAAGCCGGCGATGAGCAGAGAACCGACGACCATCGCCCTGGCCGCCCGCTGGTGGCGCTCGATCTGCCGCTTTCGCGCCGCGATCGCGATCATCGGAACCTGGATCATCACCCAGACCGAGAGCCCGTGCAGGATGCTGTAGCCGCCATCGTCCGCGCCGACGATGAAGAGGGTGATCAGCGCCGTCGCGAACATCAGCATCACCCATGTCAGGCCGATCGCCCGGTGGGTGGCGCCGCCCTTCGGCCGCCAGAGCTGGACCACCGTCAGCGCCAGCGCACAGACGATCGTCAACAGATGCGCCCAGACCAGCCACGGCGCCTGCGCCCAGTGGGCCTGTCCGCGGCCGATCGCCACCAGAACGACGCAGAGCAGTCCCAGCGCCGCCAGCGACAGGCACCGATCGACCGGGCTCACGGGCGCTCGAGCGCGCCCATGCACGTTCGCCGCAGTCGCGCTCATCGTCACCTCCGCAGTTGCCGACCCGGATCGGACGTCTTCCGATCTGCCGCTAGCATGGGAGGATGGGTGGGAGAAGGCTGGGACAGACGGGTTCTTCTTGCAACACTTCATGCACAGTGAACGCGCTGCCGACCGCCGAAGAGGCATTGTCGCCGAAGTGCTGCCAAGTGGCTGTTTCAAATGGTGCCGGCGGAGAGGATCGAACTCCCGACCTTCGGTTTACAAAACCGCTGCACTACCGCTGTGCTACGCCGGCCCGCGGGGTGCGATAGCATAAGGCGGCCGGCGCGGCACGCGAAAAATCGTCGGGTTCGGGGGCACAAATGGGCCTCTCGGCGGATCGGCGGGAGCGATGGCGGCTGGGCGGCTGGCGGTTCAGCCGGGCGTCGCGCGGGCGTCGAGGGCGGCGAGATCGGCTGGCGAGATCCGGCCGTCATGGAGGGCCGTCGCGACCAGCGCGCCGGCAATGCCCATGGCGGCGAGGGTTTCGAGGTCGGCGGGACCGCGCACGCCGCCGGCGGCGAAGACGCGGCGGTCCCCTGCCCGCGCCTTCACCGCCCGCAGCCGCTCGAGATCGGGGCCGGCGCCGCTGCCGACCTTGGCGAGGGTCATGACGATCAGCGTCTGCGGCCACAGGCTCTCGTCGGCGAGGATCTCCGCCGGCCCGACGAACGTCTCGCCCCGGAAGTCGAGGGAGAGCGCGAAGTCGGCGCTGCCGGCAAGGCCGCGCAGGCTCTGGGCGCCGTCGATCGATTCGCTGCCGACGACGACCCTGACGCCGGGCATGGCGGCGATCCGCATCGCGTCCTCGAGCCTCGTGACGCCGGCATCGAGCCAGAGCGTGACGCCGGGATGGGCGGCGACCAGCCGCTCGACCAGCACCGCATCGGGTTCGCCGCGCCGCCGGCGGGCGGCGGGAGCGTCCGTTCCGGCGCCGGCCGACGGCCCGTCATCTGCCGGTCCACCCTCGCCCGCCTCGTGGCGCGGCACCCCCTCGATCGCGTCGAGATCGGCGATGTAGAGGGCTTCGAACGGATGCACCGCCATCAGGCCGCGCGCCACGGTCAGCGGCTCGGGGCCCGGCGCAAGCGGCGTCACGATCGGCCGGTAGCTCGCCCGGTCGCCCATGACGCCGCGCACGACCAGCGCGTTCTTGATGTCGAGTACGGGAACGACTTGCATCTTCGACCTTGAGACCGGACCGCTTTCGATGGTCATATACGCCGAGCCGAGCGGGCGGACCAAGGGATTCCCTCCGGAATGCTCCGCTTCGGGCCACGGGATGCCGCTCTTTTGGCGCTTTTGCGGAGGCGTCGGCCAGACGGACGAATTGCGAGACGATGACGCCATGACGAGAACCTTGGGCTGGGACGTCGGCGGAGCGCATCTGAAGGCGGCGCTCGCCGAGAACGACCGGATCATCCGCGTCTGGCAGGAGCGAACGCCGATCTGGCAGGGCCTCGAGCATCTGGAGGCCGGTCTGCGCACCATCCTCGATGCCGTCGAGCCGGGCCAGGTCGAGCGCCACGCCATCACCATGACGGGCGAACTCTCCGACGTCTTCTCGTCGCGGCGCGAGGGGGTGGAGACCCTGGCGCGGCTGTTTGCCGAGAAGCTGTCGGGCGACGTGTCGCTCTATGGCGGCGCGGCGGGCTTCCTGTCGCCGGGCAACGCCCGCTCCCATGCCGACGAGATCGCCTCGGCCAACTGGCACGCCAGCGCGGCGCTGGCGGCGGCGAACATCGAGGAGGCGGTGGTGATCGACATGGGCTCGACCACCACCGACATCCTGCCGGTGGCGGGCGGTGTCGTGAAGGCGGCCGGGGCGAGCGACAATGCGCGCCTCGCCTGCGGCGAACTCGTCTATCAGGGCTACACCCGCACGCCGCTGATGGCGGTGGCGAGCCGCGCCGCCTTTGCCGGGCGCAGCGTGCCGGTGATGAACGAGTTCTTCGCCACCATGGCGGATGTCCAGCGCATCGTCGGCATATTGGACGAGGCCGACGATCTCTATCCGCCAGCCGACGGGCAGGAGAAGAGCGTCGAGGCCTCGCGGCGACGCCTCGCCCGGATGATCGGCCTCGACGCCGAGGACGGCACCGACGGCGCCTGGGAGTGGCTCGCCCACGGCTTTGCCGAGGAACAGCTGCGCAAGATCCACGACGCGGTGCTGCTCGTCCTGTCGCGGGAGGACATTTCGGAAGACGCACCCGTCGTCGTCGCCGGCACGGGGCGCCCGGTGCTGAGGCGTCTGGCGGCGAGGCTCGACCGCGGCATCGTCGACTTTCCCGATCTCTTCGACTGCCCGGCCGAGCTGCGCGACGCGGTCTGCCGGGCAGCGCCCGCAGCGGCGCTGGCGGTGCTGGCGGGGCGGTCGCGGTAGATGCGGCGGAACGGGCATCCGGCCGTCACGTCGAGTGGGTCATGCGAGGCGGCATTGACGCTGCGCTCGGGAAGCGGTCGGCGTCGGTCCGCTTGGTTTGCTTTGCTGTGATGTCGTCGCGACGGCGAGACCGTCCGCTTGGCACCCATTCGGCGTGCGGGCAAACGCCTTCGGCGCCGGTGTAGCCAGGCGCGACGGGCTGCTTTCGCCGGGCCATCCGGTGCTGGTCAAACGAGGCAGCGCCAAAGTGCTCGCGCCGACCATGAACCCGATGAACGGCACGACCATCGAGCGCATGTCGATGCAGTCCGCCACCTATTGGCATGTCGAGCTCGACCAGCACGACGTACTTCTGGCCGATGGGCTGCCGGCAGAGAGAGCTTCTTCGACATGGGCACTCGCGGCTGGTTCGAGAGAGATCTCGACGATCTCCTCGCCAATCCCGCCCTCGCCCCCGCCGGCCAGCACGGCCGCTGCCGCAAGGTCACGATCGACGGGCCCGCTGGTCGAAGCCGAGAGAAAGCGTCGCGCTGACCTGTTACGCAAGGAAAGAAATGCTGCTACCGCAGCGTCAATCGAACTTGCATTCTCACAACCTTGGCCCGTATGTTCTCCTGGTAGTTCGATCCCGCGACGGTTTCTGATGCTGGTGAACCGACCCCTCGTGATCTTGGCCCAAGCGTTGGAGTGCGATGAGCGCGCGCTGCAAAGCTGTAGAGAGAGGGTGTCATGAGAAGCGTTACTCCCATGACCGGCCACAAGGTCACGAACAATGGCGACGGAACGTTTACTGTAGATAATTATTTTGGATCATACTATTATTTTGTAGATATCTCCGATAGCCCCGATGATGATTTGACCATTCTCGGAGACATAACAAATGATACGCTGGATGTTAAATATATTTCCACCAGCAACACGATTTATTTTGGAGCTACCTTTTTTGCCTCGAACGCAAACGGAATTGTCGTCAGCGTCGGGGGCGGATATTTTCTCTATTCATACAACACATACAATTATTACGAAGTCATAAACGCTTCCAGCGGCCAGAATTTTGCCATTCAGTGCTTTACGTCCGGTGTCCGCATCGAGACGCCTGGTGGTCCCGTTGGGATCGAGGCGCTTTGCCTTGGCGACATGGTTTTGACCGCCTCCGGCGGTGAGCGACCCGTAACCTGGATCGGCAAACGAACAATCGAGTGTTCAGGCGAAAGATCGGGTTCTGCGCCGGTGCAAGTTCGGGCCGACGCGTTTGGAGCCGGGGTCCCGGAACGCGACGTTCGCCTTTCCCCCGGCCATCCGGTCCTGGTGAAGCAGGATGGTCGCGAAGTGCTGGTCCCGATCATGAACCTGATCAACGGCACGACCATCGAGCGCACCGAGATGCCGTCCGTGACCTACTGGCACATCGAACTCGACCAGCACGACATCCTGCTTGCCGACGGCCTGCCGGCCGAAAGCTTCTTCGACATGGGCTCGCGCGGCTGGTTCGACAACGACCTCGACGACGTCCTCGCCAACCCCGACCTCGTCCCTGCCGGCCAGCATGGCCGCTGCCGGGACGTGGCGATCGACGGCCCGCTGGTCGAGGCCGAGCGCAAGCGTCTTGCCGATCTGTTCTATGCCGATCTTTCCGCCCAGTGCGCCTGGCCAGTGGCCGGACACGTCGCCGGCCTCTGACGTCGCGCGCGATCGCTCCGAGGGCCATAGAGAGTGGCTATTTCGACCTGATCGTCACCATGACACCGGAATTTCGCCCGTTGCGCTCGACGCGGTGGGCACGTCGTTCCGGTGAAGGTCAAGTTCTGCGCTGCCGCATCCTTCCGTCGTCACCGGCTCGCCACCAGTTCCCCGACGCCATCGGGACGTGTTCAAGCGAATCGAAGAGCGAATGGCCAAGCGCTTGGCCGTCTGAAGCAGACTTTGGCCCAGCCGGAGGGGGCGGACGACATCGCTCAGGTCGAGGCCATTGGCGGCACTGGCGCTTGCCGCGAGCGCCCCGATTTCACCACCGCCCTGGCGTCATCGCAATGCGTGGATATGAGGCGTGGCGCCAGTGAATCCTTGAATGACGCAACTTGATTTTAGGCGATAATAACCTTAGCGATTGAATAGCGAATGAGATCATCTCGGTCGCCGCTTTCGGACCCAACGAAGCGGCAAGCCCGTCTCTGCGGCAAGTGGCGGATTGAGCGCCATATCCTCTTCTCATGCCGTTGAGGAAGACAGTATGCAGTGAAGTAAATCCCGCTGATGCAAAGAAGAACTGTTTTGACAGCGAAATCGGAGGTTCGACGAAATTTGCCATGCGAACTTGCGAGGCATTTCGCTGTGGAACCGGTTTTCTGCATGTTGGATGGGTCAGCGGCTCTCCTGAATTGATCTTGGTTGATCGCCGCGTCCAAGGAAAAGAGCTGAGGAAAAGAGCTAAGGAAAGAGTAAATGGGCACAACAGCCAGTATGTTCTTAGACCGAGTCGTTGCGAATGGAGACGGTACATACGATATCAATGCCAACTTTGGCGGCGGGTTCACCCTGACAGATGTCGACGATGGAGGTGGTGATGACACGACCGTCCTTGGTGATATCGCGGTTGATACGTTTGGCTTAGGAGGGAACGTATTAACCTATGTGGCGGCATTGTCTAACGGAGACGGATTCATTGGCAGCTGGAACAGTAATGGCCGGCTGTATGCTTTTCAGTATAATGCAAATTACGGGCTTGGCGATACACTGACTTCTGTCGACGCCGATTTTGCCATCCAGTGCTTTACCACGGGCGCGAGCATAGAAACGACGATCGGTCCCGTTGCGATCGAACGACTGGCTGTCGGGGATGTGGCAGTGACCGCGTCAGGTGGCGAGCGCAAGATCGTCTGGATCGGTAGTCGGACGACTGACTGTTCTGGTGAGTATTGGCACATGGCGCCGGTCAAGGTGCGGGCGAACGCCTTCGGCGTCGGCGTGCCCGAGCGCGACGTATTGCTGTCGCCGGGCCATCCCGTGCTGGTGAGGCAGAACGGCGAAGAAGTGCTCGTACCGATCATGAACCTGATCAACGGCACGACCATCGAGCGCACGTCGATGCCGTCCGTCACCTACTGGCACATCGAACTCGATCAGCACGACGTGCTGCTCGCTGACGGCCTGCCGGCCGAGAGCTTCTTCGACATGGGCTCGCGCGGCTGGTTCGACGGCGATCTCGACGATGTCCTCGCCAATCCCGATTTCGTCCCCGCCGGCCAGCACGGCCGTTGCCGCGAAGTGGCCATCGACGGCCCGCTGGTCGAAGCCGAGAGGAGACGCCTCGCCGATCTCTTCTATGCTGACCTTTCCGCCCAGTGCGTCTGGCCGAGCGCGGGCGAATACGCAGTCCAGTAACGTCCGCATTCGCGTTCCGACGGACATTGGCGGAATCGCGGCGAGAGACCGACGAAAGAAAAGGCCGGCGCGTGGACGCCGGCCTTTCCGTTTCTGGCAACGGCCAACCTCAGGCCGCCGCGCCGACCTCTTCCGGCAGATGCGGCAGGAGCTTGTCCATCGTCACCGGGTAGGAGCGGATCCGGGCACCGGTGGCGTTGAAGATCGCATTGTTGATCGCGGCTCCAACGCCGGCGATGGCGAGCTCGCCGATGCCCTTGCCGGCAAGCGGGCTGGCATGCCGGTCCCGCTCCTCGAGCAGCACGACGTCGAGCTTGGGGACGTCCGCATGCACCGGCACGTGGTATTCGGCGAGGTCGTGATTGACGATCAGGCCGTTGCGCGCGTCGACGACGAGATCCTCCTCCAGCGCGTAGCCGATGCCCCAGATCTGGCCGCCATAGCACTGGGACGTGGCGGTCTTCTCGTTGAGGATGCGGCCCGCGGCGCCGACCGTGAGGAGACGCCGCACCCGGGTCTCGCCGGTGGTAGCGTTGACTGCGACTTCGGCATAATGGGCGCCGTAGCTCGCCTGGTTGGTCTTCTCGGACGTCTCGCCGGGCTTGATCGTCCCGACGACCCGGATGGTGTCGCCGTTCAGGATCTCGGTGAACGGGATCTGGCGGTTGCCGGCGATGGCGTGGCCGTCCTTCAGGGTCAGCGTCTCGGCCTCGACGCCGAGGCGCTTGGCGAATTCCGCGATGACCGCCTCGGCCGCGACATAGACCGAGGAGCCGGCGGAGTTCGCACCCCAGGAGCCGCCCGAGCCGGAGGAGGCCGGCAACGACGTGTCGCCGAGGAGGACGTCGACCTGATCCAGCGGCATGCCGAGCATCTCCGCCGCGATCTGCTGGAGGATCGTATAGGTCCCCGTGCCGATGTCGGTCATCGCCGTCTTGACCGTGGCGCGGCCGTCAGGCGTCATCTCGATCTCGGCCGAGGACTGCATCAGCGAGTTGGCGCGGCTCGCCGACGCCATGCCATAGCCGATCAGCCACTCGCCCTCGCGGCGCGATCCCGGCGTCTTCGGACGGTCGGCCCAGCCGAAACGCTCCGCCCCGACGTCGATGCATTCGAGGAGCTTGCGCGAGGAGAACGGCACGTCCTGTTGCGGGTCCTTCTCCGGCTCGTTCATCCGGCGGAACTCGACCGGATCGATGGCGAAGCGCACGGCCAGCTCGTCGAGGGCGCTCTCGGTGGCGAGCATGCCGGTCGCCTCGCCGGGGGCACGCACGGCCGAGCTCATCAGCACGTCCGAAGTGATCACCCGGTGCGTCACCAGCCGGTCGGCGCCGGGATAGAGGAAGACGCTGGAGATGCCGGAGGGTTCGAAGAAGCCCTCGCCTTCCGAGTTCGGCGTCTCCGTCTCATGGGCAAAGCAGGTGATCTTGCCGTCCCTGGTCGCGCCGATGCGCACCCGCTGGATCGTCTCGCCGCGCCGCGACGTCGTCTGGAAGACGTTCTGGCGGGTCAGCGCCAGCTTCACCGGCCGCCCCGCCTCGCGGGCGCCGAGCGCGGCGAGGACCGCGTCCGGGCCGATGCCGAGCTTGGAGCCGAAGCCGCCGCCGATATAGGGGCTGAGCAGCCGGACCTTGGAGACGTCGACGCCGACGCCGCTGGCGATCTGCTGGACGTTGGTCTCGAGCAACTGGCAGGAGGACCAGACGGTCAGCTGGTCGCCGTCCCACTTGGCCACCGAGGTGTGAGGCTCCATCGCCGCCGAATGGTAGGCCGGGGTGCGATAGGTCTGGTCGAACTGGACCTCGGCCGCGGCGAAGGCCTTCTCGAAGTCGCCGCGATTAGTGTCGGCGGCCATCGGGCCTTCCTCGGTGGCGCGACCGGTGCCGCGACGGCTCTCGATCTCGTAGCGACCCGGGATCTCCTCGTAATCCACCTTGACGAGATGCGAGGCGTGGCGGGCGATCTCGAAGCTTTCCGCCACCACCAGCGCGACCGGCTGGTTGTAGTGGAAGATCTCGCCGTCCATCGTCTGGCCGGCCGGAGACATCGGCTGGGCGGAGGAGCGCGGCAGCCCGTCGCCGGTGACGACGGCGAGGACGCCGGGCTCGGCCATCGCCTTCGACGTGTCGATCGAGCGGACCCTGGCGCGGCCGACAGGCCCCGGCACGACGAAGCCGTAGGCGACCTTCTCGCCGATCAGGTGCTCATAGGCATAGGGCGCCTTGCCGGAGACCTTCAGCCTGCCCTCGTAGCGATCGACGCCCTTGCCGATCACCCCTTGGGTGTTCCGATCGAGGCGCGTCTCGCCGATCGGCTGGTTCATCACGTGCTCGTTCATGATCAGGCTCCCTTCGTCGCGTCGGCCAGCACCGCTTTCAGCGTGCGCCGGGCGAGCGGGATCTTGAAGTCGTTCTCGCCCTGCCGCTTGGCCTCGGCGAGGAGGATGTCGGCGGCCTTGTCGAACAGCGCCATCGAGGGCGCTTCGCCGACCAGCGCATCTTCCACCGCCGCGTCGCGCCAAGGCATGTGGGCGAGACCGCCGAAGGCGAGACGGGCCTCAGCGATCCGGCCGCCATCCATCCGGACGACCGCGGCGACGGAAACGAGGGCGAAGGCGTAGGAGGCGCGGTCACGCACCTTGCGGTAGCGATGCTCGCCCGAAAGCGGCTTCGGCAGGCGCACGGCGGTGATCAGCTCGCCCTGTTCCAGCACCGTCTCGACCTGCGGCGTCTCGCCCGGCAGCCGGTAGAACTCGCCGACGGAAATCTCCCGGCTCGAGCCGTCGGCCTTCAGCGTTTCGACGACGGCGTCGAGCAGCCGCATGGCGACGGCCATGTCGGAGGGGTGGGTCGCGATGCACTTGTCGGACGCCCCGAGGATCGCGTGGATGCGGTTGAAGCCGCCGATGGCGCCGCAGCCGGAGCCGGGTTCGCGCTTGTTGCAGGGCTGGGAGGTCTCGTAGAAATAGCTGCAGCGGGTGCGCTGCAGGAGATTGCCGCCGGTGGTCGCCTTGTTGCGGAGCTGGCCGGACGCACCGGCGAGCAGCGCCCGCGACAGGACCTCGTAGTCGCGGCGAATGCGCGGCTCGGCGGCGAGGTCGGAATTCGTCACCAGCGCCCCGATGCGAAGGCCGCCGTCTTCGGTCTCCACGATCTCGCGCAGCGGCAGGCGGGTGATGTCGACGAGCTTTTCGGGCGTCTCGACCTCGAGCTTCATCAGGTCGAGGAGGTTGGTGCCGCCGGCGATGAACCGCCCCGCGAGCTGGCCGGCCTCGGAGACGTTACCGGCCCGGGCGTATTCGAACGGTCTCATGCGGTCTCCTTCATCTTGGCGCTGGCGGTCTCGATGGCGTCGACGATGTTGGGATAGGCCGAGCAGCGGCAGAGATTGCCGCTCATCCGCTCACGGATCTCGCCCTGCGACAGGGACGCGCCGTCCTTGACGTCGGCGGTGGCGTGGCTCGGCCAGCCGTCGGAAACCTCGCCCAGCATGCCGACCGCGGAGACGATCTGGCCCGGCGTGCAGTAGCCGCACTGGAAGCCGTCGTGATGCAGGAAGGCCTCCTGCATCGGATGCAGGTTGGCCGGACCGCCCAGGCCCTCGATGGTGGTGATCTCGTCGCCCTCGTGCATGACCGCGAGGGTGAGGCAGGAATTGATGCGGCGGTCATTGACCAGCATGGTGCAGGCGCCGCACTGGCCGTGGTCGCAGCCCTTCTTCGAGCCGGTAAGGCCGAGATGGTCACGGCAGGCGTCGAGCAGCGAGGTCCGCATGTCGACGTCGAGCTCGTGCTCGGTTCCGTTGATCTTCAACTTCATCGCGTTGAGTTGCCCTTCGTTGGCGTCCGAGGGGCGTGAGGCATGGCCACGCCCAAATTGGAACGGTTCGAAATCCGTACGCTAACGGACGGCGGGCGGGATGGTTTCGTGCGGTGACGAAGTGTTCAGCAGCAGCGGGGGGTGGAGCTATCGTTTCGTCCCACGCCCCGTGGATAGGCAGCAACGTATCGAATGATGCTCAGGCACCGTCGGTTCACAGCGGCAACCAAGGATCAACCACCGCGACGCCCATGTCGTCGAAGGGGCGAACGTCTCGGGTCGCAACGGAAAAACCCTTCGCCAAGGCTATGGCTGCAATCGCCGCATCGGCAAAACCCTTGACCTCCCGGCCAGCGCGCGCAGCGTCTGCAGCACGCCTGGCAAACATCGTCGTCGCCGGGAGGTCGAACGTCGCGATCCGATTCCTGAACGCGTCGGAGACGTAGGCCTCGATCATGCGCTCGAACGCCATGCGGCGCCTGCCGTGTGGCAGCTTGGCGGCGCCGTAGCGTAGTTCCGCAACAGTGATCGTCGTCAACCAGAGCGACGACGGCGACTGCCTGTTCAACCATGCAATGACATTCGGATCGGGATCAGGCTTCATGGTCTCCGACAAGACATTGGTGTCGAGCACGATCACGACAGATCGGCAGCGTCTATGCCGGAGCGATCCCGCTCCAAGTCCACACCGTCCAGGTCGACGTTCCTGGCAAGTTCGCGCAGACGGTCCCCGAACCCAGACTGCGCCGACGGAAAAAGACCTTCTGCCAAAAGGCGGCGTGCCTTTTCCTCGGCACTGATGCCTTCATTGGCCGCCTGCGCGCGCAGAGCGCGGTGGACTTCATCGGACAGCTTGCGGATCGTGATCTGGGGCACGAACGTCTTCCCTCTCAGTCAGACCGGATGATAGCATGATCGTCCAACGCCACCAATGAAGCAGCCCACCTGCGACATTCCCGGGCGCCTGGCGCTCAGCCCGCCCCCTCCACCTCCGCCAGGTGCTCGATCACCTTCTCCAGCAGCCAGTAGAACGCCTGCTCCTCGTCAGGCCCGGCGGTCTTGTCGATGGCGATCTTGAGATAGGCGATTTCGGTCTCGATCTTCTCGGCCGGCAGCATCTTCAGCCGGCTGACCAGGATCGCCGCCTCCAGCACCGCAGCCTTGGCGCGGTTCATGCCGAGAAAGGGCCGGTGCTGGCCGGAAGAGACGACCTTGCAGAAATGGCGCGGGCGGGTCTCGTCATCGGTGACACGCTCGACCTTCAGGACGTCGTGCGACAGCGCCGCCTCCAGCCGCGGCACCGGGCAGTCGTCGAGCGGTGCCAGCGGCCAGTCCTTGCGCCCGGTGAGGCAGCCGGCGAAGATCTTCGCCTCGTCGGTGTAGTTGACGACGGCAAGGCCGTTCGCCTCGATGTTGGCGAGCGTCGTCGAGGGCCGGAACGGCGCGATCACCCAGCCGTCGGCCTCCTGGATGATCCCGAGCGGCGCGATATGGACTTCGCCGGCCTCGGAGATGGTGGTCAGGATGGTCTCGCGAATATAGGCCATGGCCTCAACTCCCTTCGCCGGTCTCGTCGGCCGCCGCTGCGGTCCCCGTGTTCTTCTTCTTCGCCTTCAGCGTATGGCCCGCCTCTTCCAGCCGGGTGCGGTCCTCCTCGTCCCGCTGCGCGCCGACGCCGAAGTCGAGCGGCGCGTCCTGGGCATAGCGCTTGCCGAGCCGCCAGGCGATCTCCGCCTTCTGGAGTTCCGCGCCGAGATAGAAGGCGTGGCCGGTGTCGCCATCGACCGCGATATGCGGGAACAGCTCGAAGGCGTCGGTCGCGACCTCGTGCATGTCGCGATTGTAGAGATGGATGCCGTCCTCGGCGGTCTCGATCCGGTAGTTGCGGTCCTTGATCGTCGCCGCCAGCTCGCGGAGTTCGTCCGGCGTCGCGGCGAAGGGATTGACGTCGTGGACCTGCAGCAGCGCGTTGGAATAGCCGCGCGGCAGGGCGTTGTCTTCCCTGGCGGCGAACAGCATGCGCCGCGCCGCGTCGTGCTCGGCGATGGTCGCGCGGGTGTGCGGGCTGACATGGACGATCAGGAGGTTGTCGATCGACAGCTCCGAGCAGATGCCGAGGAGGGTCGCGGTGATGCCCGAGGTGTCGGCGTCGGTCAGCTCGGTGAGATTGCCGGTGCCCATCAGGATGGAGATGTCGGGATGGCGTCGTCGCAGCTCGTGGTAGCGCACGAGCGAGGCCGAAAAGCCGAAATGGATCGGATCGAGGATCGCATCGGCGATGAAGTCGATCCCCATCCCCTTCGCCTTGTCGATCGCCCGGTCGAGGGAGCCCATGTCGTGGGGCACGGCCGGCACGAGAATCGGCACCGCGTCGCCCTCCCGGGCGATTTCCAGCGTTTCCTCGGTGAGGCTGAGAAGATAGTCGGCGCCGGCCCTGGTCGCGCGGGACAGCTCATCGGGGTTGGCCGAATCGACGCTGACCCGGTGGCCGGCAGCCTTCAGCGCACCGATCGTCGCTTCCAGATGCGGAAACGGCGTATCCGGCAGGCAGCCGAGATCGATGACGTCGGCGCCCTCGCCGCGCATCCTTTGCGCCCGCTCGACGATCGCCTCGACCGGATGGGCGGTGGCGTCGACGATCTCGGCGAAGATCCGCATGGCATGGCGGGAGAGATCCGGCGGCCCGCCCTTGCGGCCGAGAAAGGCCGGCAGGTCGGCCAGCTCGTCCGGGCCGCGCACGAAGGGCACGCCGAACGAGGCCGCGAGCCGGTCGAGATCGGCACGGCAGCGGCCGGGCAGGACGACCTGCGTCGCCTCGACCGGACGTGGCAGGCGTCGCTCGATGATCTCGCCGGTGGCGAGCGCGGCCACCTTCACGCCGATGTCGGCGATCGCCCAGTCGAAATCCGCAGCCCCGAGGCCGGACAGGATCCGCTCGAGGCGCGGGCGGGCGAGATGCCCGGTCAGGAAGAGAAGTCGCGGTTTCGCCATTGCGGCTATGTCGGACATTCGCCGGCCGATGAAAAGGCCGGCGTCGCCGATGACCGCAAGTTCGCCTGCCTCATTCCGCCGCGGTGGCGATGCCCATGGAGGCGCGCGCCAGCCGGTTGCCCGGCACCTCGCCGTCCGACAGCCGGAGCCCCGCGGTCGCAAGATCGCCCGGCCCCGCGACATGGACGGTCGCCGTGTCGCCCAGATGCTCGCCGAAACTCTCGTCGACGATCTGCGCGCCGATCAGCGCCTCGACGCTGGAGCCCTCCGGAACGTCGAGCTGCTTGATCAGGCAGAGATGGCGCGCCGAGAGCCTGCGGGCGAGCCAGGCGGCGAGCGAATCCGACGTCACGTTCCAGTCCTGGGCGATGTCGGGCGCGGTCAGCGCGACGTCGCGCGGCAGCCAGACCGGGATGCGCCCGGCTTCGATGGCCGTCTCGATGTCCTCCCGGTCGCGCGCCCTGACCATCCGCGACGACAGGCTGATCAGCGCCAGGCCGAACTGCTCCATCCCGAGGATCGCCATTTCGTGGGCGGCGCGGTCGTCGAAGCCGAGCTTCGGCTGGTAGCGCCGCACCGTGTTGGCGAAGGGGCCGCCGCCGGGGACGACGACCAGCGGAACCGTGGCCTGTTCGATCGCCCTGACCCAGCGGACGAGATCCGGCGAGGACGCCGAACTGCCGCCCAGCTTGACGACAACAAGTTGCTTGAGTGTACCCATGATGCCCTGCCCCGTTGACGTTTCCTGCCGGCAGCCCGTGATGACACACCGGCTGCCGTCTCCCACCCGCTTCGACCTCTGCGAGTCGATTGCGGCTTCCACTTGCAGATTCAGATGGTTCTCTGGAGCGCCGTGGCGAATCCGCCCACCGCCGACCAGAGCGCTGGATCTGCCGATCGTGCGCCTGGCAGGTAGTGAACGCCAGGATCGGACCGGGCGCAAGGGCGGGGCTCGCTCGCGCCGCGCGGCATCGTCTGTGGGATCGTCTGCGCGATGCTCGCCGCCGGCCAGCCGCGGTGCTGCCTGACCCTCGGAAGCCTTGGCTGGCGCAAGCCGCCGTCCGCCGTCCGTCAGGCTGCCAAGCTGGCCGGTCGCAGTCCCGAGACGGGCGATCGGTGGCTGGTCGGCCGGGACGAATCGGGGTGACGGTACGGGATGCCGCGCCGGATCAGTCGGCGAAGTCCGACCGGCGGCGACGGATCTCGATGCCGACGGCGCCGGCGCCGAGTTCGAGCTTTTCGACCCGGACGCTCACCTCGAAGACGCGGCCGTCCGACAGGACGGTTCGGGCGAGATCGAGGGCGAGCGTCTCGACGAGATCGGTATGGCCGGCTTCGGCCAAGGCCCGGACCGCGTCGGTGATCAGATCGTAGGAATAGACCTCGGCGATGTCGTCGCGGTTCGCCGCGATCCGGGCGATCAGCGCCTCGACCGAGAAGCGCACCTTCTGCCGGCGCCCGCGCTCGTGGCCATAGGCGCCGATCTCCAGGTCGAGGACGAGGTCGCGCACGAAGATGCGGTCGAGCCCGGAATGCCCCGCCGGCGCCGGATCAACCGTCGGCGCCGGTCCGGCCCCGGCCGCAGCGCCCGTTTCGGGGCGCAGCAGCGACGCGATGCGGCGCACCTGTGTCTCCTCGACCGCATCGCCGCGCGCGCCGCCGGTGAGCGCGCCGCGAAAGCCGAGATAATCGGGCCGAAGGGCCTTCAGGCGGGGAACGTCCGGCGCTTCCAGCGAGCCGGCGAGGCCGGTCATCAGGCCGAAATCACGGGCGGTCTCGACGAAGCGGGCCAGGGTGCCGACCGAAAGCCGGGTCAACAGGCCGCCGCCGGCCTTGTCCATCGTGTCGATCATCGCGCCATGGAACCCCGCCTCGGCGAGCGGACCGAGAAGCGCGAAATCCGGCTCGCCGTCGGCGAAGAACACGGCGACGAGCCGAATGTCGCGCGCCACCGCGGCAAGCGCGCCGATCACCGCGAGACGCTCGACGGACGTCGCCGGGAAGAGGCCGATCTTGACGAAATCCGCCGCCCGCCGCGCCTCGACCTCCCCCACGACGAGGTCAGGCCGCATCGGCAGGTCGCCAGCCACGGCGGAGACCGGCCGGCGGCCGGCGACCGTGGCGATCGTCGCGGCAAGCACCTCCGGCGACACCGCGCCGAGCGCGCCCCTCGCCGGGTCTTTCAGGTCGATGATGTCGGCGCCGCCGAGGAGTGCCGTCTCGGCTTCCCCGGGCCCGGTGACACTCGCCAGGAGTTTCGTCAACGCGCGGCCTCCAGCTGCTTCCGCAGGGTGTTCTTGAACAGGTAGCGCAGGCCGCGGTCCCAGCTCTCGTCGGTGTTCGAGCGGATGTCGGCGCTGCCGCGTGCGAGCGCCTTACCGGTTTCGACGTCGAAAGCATAGGCGTTGATGTTGAGGATGAGGTTGGAGACCTTCTGCACGGTTCCGACGACGGCGATGTCGGCCCCGATCTCGCGCGCGAATGTCAGCGCGCAATTGCCGCAGCTCTGGAGATTGGCGGCGCTGGCCTTCGCCTCGACCGGACCGACGTCGACGATCTCGTAGCCGCCGACGCCGGCAATGTTGTCGCGCAGCTCCGGGGCCAGCCGGGCCAGCCGGGCCTCCTGCGCCTCGTCCTTGCCCAGCATCGACCCCTCGAGGCTGGAATCGATCAGCTCGAAGCCGAAGACCGCGACCTTGTCGTCCTCAGCCATGGCAGGCCCGGCCGCGAAGACTGCGACCAGAACAACGGGAAAAAATCGCGCTTGCCTGATGAGACCTGCTCCGCGACACATCGTGGACGCAAACATTCGGCTTCTCCGTGGATGCAATGTGCGGTGCCCGAGGCAAGTGATAGCGCGTTGGGCGTGAGGAGCAATGATTGCGGCGACGCGGCAGGAAGCCGGGCGTCGCCGCGCGACATGCGGGAGGAATGCCAAGATGTTCGAGCTCGATCGCCTGGGACGGGGGCTTCTGCCACTCGCGCTCGCACCGCTGACGGCCATCGCGCTGACGCTGTCGGCCGCGGCACAGGGAACCGGCCAGGAGGCCAAGCCCGCCGCACCCGCCGCAAGTCCGGCCGAGAAGACGATGCGGACGATCCGGATCGGCTATCTGCGCAGCTACGAGCGCACGCTGGCCCTGTCCGTCCTCGACATTCCGCCCGAGGACATCGGCGTTGCCGGCGCAAAGGTGGCGATCAAGGACAACGACACCACCGGCTCCTTCATGGGCCAGAAGTTCGAGCTCGACGTGGTGACGCTGAAGCCCGGCGACGACATCGCCGCGCCACTCCGCAAGCTCCTGGATGACGGCGCCCACTACGTCGTCACCGACCTCTCCGCCGACGATACCCTGAAGGCCGCCGATCTCGCCGCAGAGACGGGCGCGATCATCTTCAATGCCGGTGCCGAGGACGACCGCCTGCGCAACGACGACTGCCGCAACAACATGCTCCACACGGCACCGTCGCGCTCCATGCTCACCGACGGGCTGGCGCAATATCTGATGTGGAAGCAGTGGCGGAACTGGGCGCTGGTCGAGGGCTCCCACGAGAAGGACAAGCTCTTCGCCGAGGCGCTGAAGCGCTCGGCGACGAAGTTCGGCGGCAGGATCGTCGCGGAGAAGGTCTTCGAGGATCGCGGCGGCGCCCGCGCGACGGATTCCGGCCAGGCCCTCGTCCAGCGGCAGATCCCGGTCTTCCTGCAGGACCTGCCCGACCACGACGTGCTGCTCGTCGCCGACGAGAGCGAGGTCTTCGGCACCTACATTCCCTGGCGGACCTGGATCCCGCGCCCGGTCGCCGGGACAGCCGGCCTCGTGCCCGGCTCCTGGCATCCGGCGAGCGAACAGTGGGGCGGCGCGCAGATCCAGAACCGCTTCGAGGATGCCTCCGGCCGGCGGATGGAATCCAAGGACATGCAGGCCTGGACGGCGGTGCGCACCATCGGCGAGGCCGCCTCGCGGACCAATTCGGTCGATCCGGAGAAGATCGACGCCTTCATCCGGAGCGACGACTTCACCGTCGCCGCGTTCAAGGGACAGCGCCTGACCTTCCGGGACTGGGACTGGCAGCTGCGCCAGCCGGTGCTGCTCGGCACCGAGGATTCGGTCGTCAGCGCTTCGCCGCAGGAAGGCTTCCTGCACCAGGTCTCCGAGCTCGACACCCTCGGCTTCGACCGGCCCGAGACCACCTGCCAGCTCGACAAGTAGGGCTCGGGCCGCGACGAAAGCGGGCGCGCCGGCAAGGCGCGGCGACAGCTGCTCCGGATGGCGACACAAAAACAGGCCCCGGCGGGCCTGTTTTTTCTTTTCTGCGTTCCGAAAGCGCCGACGCAGGTCCACACGGCCGGTTTGTGAGGGCCGTGCGATCCCGGAGACGATCCCAAGACGGCCACGAGACCGGGATGCGAAAACGGGCCCGCTCGGGGCCCGTTCGCAATGTTGGATCGATGTGTCGTCAGCGCTGACGACCAACCTTGCGCGAGCGCCGACTACTCGACGATCGCCGCGACGATGCCGGCGCCGACGGTGCGGCCGCCTTCACGGATGGCGAAGCGCAGGCGCTCTTCCATCGCGATCGGGACGATCAGCGTCACGTCCATGGTCACGTTGTCGCCGGGCATCACCATCTCGGTGCCCTCGGGCAGCGTGCACACGCCGGTCACGTCCGTCGTGCGGAAGTAGAACTGCGGGCGGTAGTTGGTGAAGAACGGCGTGTGACGGCCACCCTCTTCCTTGGTCAGGATGTAGGCCTCGGCCTTGAACTTGGTGTGCGGCTTCACCGAACCCGGCTTGCACAGCACCTGTCCACGCTCGACGCCCTCGCGATCCACACCGCGGATCAGCGCGCCGATGTTGTCGCCGGCCTGGCCCTGGTCGAGCAGCTTGCGGAACATCTCGACGCCGGTGACCGTGGTCTTCTTGGTGTCGCGGATGCCGACGATCTCGACTTCCTCGCCGACCTTGACGACGCCGCGCTCGACGCGGCCGGTGACGACCGTGCCGCGGCCCGAGATCGAGAACACGTCCTCGATCGGCATCAGGAACGGCATGTTGATCGGACGCTCCGGCGTCGGGATGTAGGCGTCGACCGCCGCCATCAGCTCGCGCACCGCGTCTTCGCCGATCTTCTTGTCGCTGTCTTCGAGAGCGGCCAGCGCCGAGCCCTTGACGATCGGAATGTCGTCGCCCGGGAACTCGTAGGACGAGAGCAGCTCGCGAACCTCGAGCTCGACCAGCTCGAGCAGCTCCTCGTCGTCG
>NZ_AQQS01000021.1 GCF_002088275.1 Aurantimonas sp. 22II-16-19i | reverse complement strand
GCCAGACTTTCCGCGGGCGGCGCCATCCGGCGCCGCCCGTTTCGTTTTTCGATACCAATTGCTTAGAAGTTTATTGTTCCATAACGCGACGGTAAGGATTACGTCGAAAGAATGCCCAGCGACGAATCGAAGCCGGTCGCGGGCGTGTCTCGATTTCCCCCCCTTCGGCGAGCGCGCCGCGACCGAGCCATGGATACCCGTTCGATGGAAGCCATGCCCCAGGACACCCGAAACGAGGCGGACCCGATCGGCGACGTCTTCCAGCTGGCGCCCCTGCCGCTCTGGCTGGAAGACTTCAGCGCCGTCAAGACGCTCCTCGAGGGCTGGCGTGCGGACGGTGTGAGCGACCTCCGGGCCCATCTCGAGGCGCATCCGGACCTCGTGCGCCAGGCCGCCCTGTCGATCCGGGTGATCGCCGTGAACGACAAGACCGTCGAACTCTTCGAGGCCGACAGTCCCGAGCACCTCATCGCCAATCTCGACGTCGTCTTTTCCCGCGACATGCTCTCCTCCCATATGGGCGAACTGTGCCAGCTGTGGGAACGCAGCGACGGCTTCGAGAGCCAGGCGGTCAACTACACGCTGTCCGGCCGCCGCCTCGACGTCCTGCTGAAGGCCCGCATCCTGCCGGGCCACGAGGACGACTGGGGCCGGGTGATCCTGTCGACCGAGGACGTGACCGAAGGCGAGGAGGGCCGCCGGCGGCTCGCGGCCAGCGAAGCCTTCGCCCGCGGGCTGTTCGAGCACTCGCCGATCTCGCTCTGGGTCGAGGACTTCTCCGTCGTCAAGTCGCTCATGGACGAGGTGCGCGAGCGCGGCGTCAGCGACTTCCGCACCTTCCTCGACGTGCATCCGGAATTCGTCTTCCGCTGCATGAGCGAGATCCGCGTCCTCGACGTCAACCGCCACACCCTCGAGCTGTTCCGCGCGAAGGACCGGCCGGATCTCCTCAGCCGCCTCGGCGAAGTGTTTCGCGACGACATGGAGCCGCATTTTCGCGAGCAGCTCATCGATCTCTGGTCCGGCCAGCTGTTCCAGCAGCGCGAGGTGGTGAACTACGCCCTCGACGGCGAGGGACTGCACGTCCACATGCAGTTCTCGGTGTTTCCCGGACGCGAGGACGACTGGTCGCTGGTGCAGGTGGCGCTCACCGACATCACCGCCCGCAAGAAGGCCGAGGCCTATCTGGAATTCCTCGGCAAGCACGACATCCTCACCAAGCTCTACAACCGCTCCTTCTTCGTCGACGAACTCAACCGCCTCGAACGCAAGGGGCCGCTGCCGGTGACGGTGATCGTCGCCGACCTCAACGGCCTGAAGGCGGTCAACGACACGCTCGGCCACGCCGCCGGCGACGCGCTGCTCCGCCGGGCCGGCGAGGTGCTGCGCGAGGCCGTGCAGAAGCCCCATTGCGCGGCGCGGATCGGCGGCGACGAGTTCGTCATCCTGCTGCCGGCGAGCGGCGAGGCCGAGGGCCTGCAGATGATCGCCGACATCGAGGAACTGGTCGAGCTCAACAACCAGTTCTACACCGGCTCGCCCCTGTCCTTCTCCCTGGGCCTCGCGACGTCGCTGCAGCTCGAGCGGCTCGAGGAGACGGTGAAGCGCGCCGACAAGCGGATGTACGAGGCCAAGCACCGGCACTATGCCGAGGCCGACGGCGAAGCCGGCGCGCCCGGCGTCAAGCACAGCCGGGGGGCCTGAACACCGGCCCCGCCGCCCGGCGCGACCGTCGCCGGGTGGGCGATGCAGGCCGACGAATGAGGAGACTGTCGACGGCGGCGCCGGAACCGTCTATGCCGTCGAAAAAGGCTCGCGAGCCGCGCCCAAGCGGCAACCGACGACCCCTTCCGGCGCCGCAGCGACGGCACAGGGGACGGGCGGGTCAAGCGACAGCAACGGGATCGAAGACGCTTTTGCCTGCCAAACCAACCAATCGCGACGCATCGCCCAACACTCGGCCCAGTGCTGGACCCGGCGCCTCGCCCGGCGCCGGGGCTGGCCAGCCCTCCGCCGGGCCGGCAACGCCCGTCCTCCTCGCCGTCATCGGCGGCGCCCACGGCATCCGCGGCGAGTGCCGCGTCAAGTCCTTCACCGAGGAGCCGGAGGCCTTCGGCCGCTACGGCCCGCTCTACGATGCCAAGGGCAACCGCTACACGGTGAAGGCCGCGCGGCCCCAGAAGACCGTGCTTCTGGTGCGCTTCGCCGAAGTCGCCGACCGCAACCAGGCCGAACGGCTGAACGGCACCGAACTCTTCGTCGACCGCTCGCTGTTGCCCGAGACCGAGGACGACGACGAGTTCTATCTGGAGGACCTGATCGGCCTCGAGGCGCGGGCGGTCGATGGCGAGCTCATCGGCCGGGTCTTCGCGGTGCACAATTTCGGCGCCGGCGACATCCTGGAGATCGCCCCGCCGAAGGGGCCGACGGTGATGATCCCGTTCTCCGAGGCCGCGGTGCCCGGGCTCGACCTGGAGGCGGGGACGATCAGCGTCGATCCGGTCGCGGCGGGGCTCGTCGACAGCGACGACGACGCCGACGAGATGGGCGAAGATCCGGCGGGCAAAGACGAGATGGGCGAAGACGCAGGCGCGTCGCCGCGCCGCCACCAGACACGAGAGGACGACCGATGATCATCGTTTCCGGCATCCTGCGGCTTGCCGCAGCCGATCTCGCCAGCCTGCGCGAGGCGGCGGCGGGGGTGCTCTCCGCGACCCGGGCCGAGGACGGCTGCATCGTCTATTCCTTCGCCGAGGACCTGCTCGAGCCGGGTCTCGTGCGCATCTACGAGGAATGGGAGAGCCGCGAGGCGCTCGCCGCCCATGGCCGCTCCGCCCACATCGCCGCCTGGCACAAGGCGCTCTCGGCCGTCACGGTGATCGAGCGCGACCTGAAGCTGATCGAGGCCGGCAAGGCCGAACCGCTCGGCTGATGGCCTTCCGCGCCACCGTCCTGACGCTCTATCCGGAGATGTTTCCGGGCCCCCTCGGCGTGTCGCTGGCGGGCCGGGCGCTGGAGCGCGGCGACGCCGTCGTCGAGACCCGGCAGATCCGCGACTTCGGTCGCGGCCGCCACCGGGCGGTGGACGACACGCCGGCCGGCGGCGGCGCCGGCATGGTGCTGCGCGCCGACGTCCTGGCCGATGCGATCGACGCGGCGTGTGATGAGGGCGATCTTCGGCCCCGCCTGCTGATGAGCCCGCGCGGCCGGCCGCTGACCCAGGATCTCGTCCGCGAACTCGCGGCGGGCGAGGGGGCGCTGATCGTCTGCGGCCGCTTCGAGGGCGTCGACGAGCGGATCATCGAGGGGCGGGGCCTTCGCGAAGTCTCGATCGGCGACTATGTGCTGTCGGGCGGCGAGATCGCCGCGATGGTGCTGCTCGACGCGGTGATCCGGCTGCTGCCGGGCGTCATGGGCAACGACCAGTCGGGCCTCCACGAGAGCTTCGAGACGCAGCGCCTGGAACACCCGCACTATACCCGGCCGGCCGAGTGGGAGGGCCGGACCATCCCGCCCGTCCTCACCTCCGGCGATCATGGTGCCGTCGAGCGCTGGCGTCGCGCCGAGGCCGAGCGGATCACCGCCGAGCGGCGGCCGGACCTTCTCGCACGCCACGGCCGCGGCGACAGCTCGGCCTGACAGGTGGCCGCACGGAACCGCTACCGCCTGCGCCGGCGGCTCGTCCCATCGGCGGCGATCGCGACCGGCTCCATCCCGTCCTCGTGACGCTCCCGCCGGAAGGCTGGTCGAGCCACCCTCCCGGATCATGCGACGCCGGCTCAGCGCCGACGGGCGCGGCCCGACGGACCCTTCGACCGTGTCCCCGGACGCGCGCGCGTGGGCGAGGTCGGGGCGGGTCCCGAGGTGAACAGGTCGCTCGCTCCGCCGGCCTCCGAGACCTGGTCGTCGGAGGCCTTGGCGCTGACGGCGCCGGTCTTGGCCGGCGTCTTCGCCGCCGCCTTGGCGTTGCCGGAGGCGGGCTTTTCGGCAGCCGACTTCTCCGGCGCGGCAGGCTTGGCTTCGCCGGCAGCAGGCTCGGACGCCGTCGGTTCCGGCTTGGCAACGTCTTTCGCTTCGGCTTTCACGTCGGCCTTCGACTGTGCCTCGGTTTCGGACTTGGCCTCTGCCTTGGGGGACGCCTTCGGTGCGGGCTCCGCCTTGGCAGCCGGTGCGGGCTCCGACTTGGCCGCGGGTTCGGCGGCCTTCGGCGTGGCCTCCCCAGTCTTCGCCGGGGTCTTTGCCGGAGCCTCGGCCTTGGCCTTCGCCTCGGCGGTAGCGGGAACCTCGGCCTTCGCCGCCGGTTTGGCGGCGGGTGCTTCGGCCTTCATGTCACGCTTTGTTGCCGGCTTGTCGGCCTCGGTCTTCGCGGCGTCGGCCTTGGCCTCGACCTTCGCGGCCGGCGCGTCATCCTTCGGCGCAGCCTTCGCGGCCGGAGCGGGCTCGGCCTTGGCGGCCGGCGCGGCCTCGTTCTTCACCGCCGGTGCAGGCGCTGCCCGAAGCGTCTCCGCCTGGGCGGGCGTCTCGGCGGCCGGCACCGGAAGGGGCGTCGCCTTGATGCCGCCATTCGAGGTCGACCCGGCGGGGCTCGCCGGCTGGCGCGTGATCGATGGCGCGGAGAAGCCGGAATTGTTGCTGCCGGCAAACGAGCCGTAGGAGTAGTTGGCGGCCTCGAGGGCTGTCGACATCAGCGCCTTGGCCGGCGCCGCCATGGCGTTCATCGCCGCTTCGAGGCCCTCGAGCCCGTTCAGCGTGGCGACTGCGCCGATGCCGCTCTCGCCCGAGGCGGGCACGCGGCGGCCGAGGGTGCCGGCCTTGGCGATGCGCTCGGCATAGGCGCCCATGCGGCGGGGGCCGGTCTCGGCTTCGGCCGACTTGCGCGGCTGCGAGGCGCCGGTGTGGGTGGTGCCGTGGGTCAGCGCGAAGTCGACGATGCGCGGGGCGATCTCGGCGCGGAAGCGCGAGCCGTTGAAGACGCCGTAATGGCCGACCTTCGGCTGCACGTAGTGGACGCGCTTGTCGCCGGGAATGTTGATGCACAGGTCCTGCGCCGCCTCGGTCTGGCCGACGCCGGAAATGTCGTCGTTCTCGCCCTCGACGGTGAGGAGGCCGGTGCGCCGGATCGCCGTCAGGTCGATCCGCTTGCCGCGATGGGTGATCTCGCCCTTCGGCAGCGAGTGCTTGACGAACACCTCGTCGACGGTCTGCAGGTAGAACTCCGCCGTCATGTCCATCACGGCGTTGTACTCGTCGTAGAAGCTGCGGTGCTTCTCCGCCGAATCGCCGTCGTCCTTGACGAGGTGCCAGAAGAAATCCTTGTGCGCGGTGACGTGGCGGTCGAGATTCATCGACATGAAGCCGGTCAGCTGCAGGAAGCCCGGATAGACCTGCCGCATGAAGCCGGCATGGGGGAAGGGCACCGACATGATGACGTTGTCGCGGAACCAGTCGATGCCGCGCTCCTTGGCGAGATCGTTGACCGCCGTCGGGTTGATGCGCGTGTCGATCGGCCCGCCCATCAGCGTCATGGTCGCCGGCGCGCACGGGTCCTCGGCCGCCTCCATCACCGCCGTCGCCATCAGCACCGGCACGGCCGGCTGGCAGACGCCGATGACATGGGTGTCGGGCCCGAGGAACTGCAGGATCTCGATGACATAGTCGACATAGTCGTCGAGGCTGAAGGAGCCGGCCGCGAGCGGCACGCTGCGGGCGTCCTTCCAGTCGGTGATGTAGACGTCGGCATAGGGCAGCAGCGCCTCGACGGTGCCGCGCAGCAGCGTCGCGTAGTGGCCGGACATCGGCGCGACGATGAGGATGCGCGGGTCCTTGCCGTGGCCCTTCGGCAGCGCGCGCTCGAAATGCAGGAGGTTGCAGAACGGCTTCTTCCACACCGGCTTGTCGGCGACCGGGACACGTAGCCCGCGGATCGTCGTCTCGTGGAGGCCGAATTCGGGCTTTCCGTAGACCCGCGTCGTGCGTTCGAACAGTTCGGCCATGGCCGCGAAGGAGCGGCCGGCGGTGGTGTGCGACAACGGGTTCAGCGGGTTCTGGTAGAACAGGCGGGTGGCGTCCGCCACGGCGCGGAACGGCGTCAGCGCGGCGTGATTCCACTCATAGAGCTGGTACAACATGGCAAGTGCCTCTCGTTTCCGCCGAATATAGCAATCGTTGCTGCAATGCACAAATTGAAGCGTCTGGCTTCGGGCGGCCCCTTGCGAAACGCGCCAGCTCGCGGTTTCGCTGCAGCGGTGTCGCAAATCCGTTCCGCTCGCCGTGCCGACGCCGAAGCAGCGCGGCCGCCCGTCACGGCCCCCGCCGCTGGTGCCGTTCGGCAAATGTCGCAAGGCCTGCGGCCGGCCGATCCCGGCTCGTCATGACTTAACCGACAAATCCTTTCGTGAAACCTTCATGACATCGCCCTGATCATAACAGGATGAATCATTGCGCAAGTCGACCGCTCTTGCGCATGGACACCGCACGCGGGCGAACGACCGTGCCTTTCGCGTCACTGCGAGGCGTCTGCGGGCCCCTCGGCGGCCCGTCGCAGTCGTCCGGGCGGCTCCTCACAGCCAGCGGATCATCGCGCAGCGTGTCGCCGGGTCGCTTCCCGGCGGCGTTTCCACCTGCCGGAGGTCGCGCAGCCAGGGCGGACAATCGTCCCCCGGGATCTTCGTGAAACCGGACGTCTCGTAGAAGGGCGCGCCGACGGGGATGTCGGCACAGGTCGTCAGGCCGACGGCCCGGTGCTGGAACCAGCGGGCCCGTTCGAGAACGGCCCCGACCAGCGCGCGGCCGATGCCGCGGCGCCCATGCGCCGGATCGACGGAGAGTTCGGCGATCCAGTAGAGGTCCGGCAGATCGTGCGCCGCGACGAAGCCGACCGCCTCGCCCGAGCGCTTGTGCTCGGCGACGAAGACCTCGTTCTCGACCAGCAGCCTCACGAAGTCGCCGATCTCCGGCGGCGGCGCCTCGGCGAGCTCGGCCTTGCCGAGGGCGATCAGCGTCGCCTCGGCGCGCCGCTCGATCGCCATCAGTTCGCGCGCCTCGCCCGGCTCCATCATCCGGATGCGGTAGCCCTTCGGCGCCATGCCCTTGAACGCCTTGCGCCCCGGCCGCGGCTCTCGGCCAGGGGCGCGGCCGCGAGGCTCAGCCGTCATAGCCCTCGATGATGATCATCTCCGCCTCGGCGACGGTCTGGCGGATGGCCTTGGCCTTCTGGTAGTCGTCGCTCTCGTAGCAGGCCCGGGCCGTCTCGACGCTGTCGAACTCGATCACCACGTTGCGGTTGCGGGCCGTTCCCTCGAGTGCCGCGAACTCGCCGCCGCGCGCCAGGAACTTCGCCCCATGGGCCTCGAAGGCGGGCTTGGCCGCCGCGACATAGGCCTTGTATCCCTCGGGGTCGCGGACGTCGACGCGCGCGATCCAGTATCCCTTGGCCATCATTTGCCTCCCTTTTCTTATGGTCGTTTTGCAGTCGCGCCTCAGGCCGCGGCGCCGGCCATTTCGGCGAGGATCGCCTCGGCTGCTGCCCGAGCGTCGCCGGCGGCGACGATCGGCCGTCCGACGACGAGATGCGAGGCGCCCGCGGCCAGGGCGTCGGCCGGCGCCGCGATGCGCTTCTGGTCGCCGCTGTCGCTTCCGGCCGGCCTGATGCCCGGGGTGACGATCGCCATGTCGGGGCCGATCGCGCGCCGGATGGCCGCGGCCTCGGCGGGCGATGCGACGACGCCGCCCATGCCGATGTCGCGGGCCTGGGCGACGCGCGCGGCGACGAGCTCGGCAACGCTCATCCGGTAGCCGCTGGCGACAAGGTCGTCGTCGTCGAGGGACGTGAGCACGGTGACGCCGAGAAGGGTGAGGGGGCTGCCCTCGGCCGCCTTCACCGCGGCGCGCATGGCATGCGGATAGGCGTGGATGGTCAGCATCGAGGCGCCGAGGTCGAGGGCGCTGGCGACACCCTTCTCGACGGTGTTGGAGATGTCGAGGAGCTTCATGTCGAGAAACACGCGCTTGCCCGAGCGGGCCAGCTCGCCGACCAGCGGCAGGCCGCCGGACAGCGCCAGCTGGAAGCCGATCTTGTACCAGGTGACCGTGTCACCGAGGGTGTCGACGACGGCTTCGGCTTCGGCCCGGCCGGTCACGTCCAGCCCGACGATCAGCCTGTCCCTTGCGGCTTCGAGACTCAAACTTCACACTCCTCGCGGCTCGTCGGCGTCAGGCTTCCGGCCGCCGTCATTTCATCATTCGGGAGGAATGTCGACGGTCACGGTGGTGCCGGTGGTAAGGGAGTTCACGTCGATCGTGGCGTCGAGACCCCGGACCAGCGACACGGTGATGCGGCCGCCGAGCCCGCCTTCGACCTCCCGCGCCCTCTGCCGGCGGGCCGCCTGCTCGCCGGTCTCGACGATCTGGCTGCCGGGCTCGCTGGTGCCGCGCGACATGCCGAGGGAGTCGGCGAGCTGGCGCGCCTCGTTGACAGTGTCGTCCTCGACCGCCGCCCGTGCCGCCTCCTGCCGGATCGCGTTGATCTCGTTTTGGCTGAGGGGTGCCGGCTTGGAGTTGTCGTAGGGCCACGCGCTGCCCTTGGGCAGGCCGACGCCGTCGTCGGTCACGGTGAGGCGGATGACGCCGGAGGAGAGCATCTTCAGCCGCGCCTCGACGAGGCCTTCCTCGCGGCCGTCGAAGGCATGCTTGAGGGCGTTGGTGAGCAGCTCGGAAAACAACAGCCCGATCCGCGCCGCGCGGTCGACCTTCACGTCGATGGCGTCGCAGTCGACATTGATGCGCACCGAGTTGCGGCCGTCCAGATGGCCGATCGTCGCCGCGACGCGGCTGACATAGGCGCCGAGCGGCACGCGCTCGGAGCGGTGCGAGCCGACGCCGGCATCGGTCATCTCCTGATAGAGCAGCTGCAGGCTCTCGATCCGGCGCGCCAGCGCGCTGAAGCTCTCCTGGCTGGTCTTCATCCGCGCCTGCATGCGGATCATGCCGACGATCATCGACAGGTGGTTCTTCACCCGGTGCTGGATCTCGCCGAGGGCGGAATCCACCGGCGCCTTGGCGCCCTGCGTATGGGTCGTCGCGGCGTCCTGGCCGTCGCTCATGTCGCGCTGGACGCCGAGGAAGCACTGCAGCTTGCCGTTCTCGTCGTAGAGCGGCGTGATCATCAGGCGGTTGATGAATTTCGTGCCGTCGGCGCGGTAGTTCAGGATGTCCAGCGAGATGTCGCGCTCGGCCCGCAGCGCTTCGCCGATCTGGCGGGCGTGCTCGGGATCGGTCTCGTCGCCCTGGAGGAACCGGCAGTTGCGCCCGATCGTCGCCGCCGCGGCATAGCCGGTGATGCGCCCGAAGGCGTCGTTGGCGTAGATGATCGGGTTGCCGTCGAGATGCGGATTGGTCAGGACGAGCGCCAGCGGCAGCTTGGCGAGAGCCGCTGTCGTGATGTTCGACGGAACACCGAACGTCTCGGGAGTGTCGTCCTCGCGCGTGTCCATTTGACCTCACTGGCGCCGCTTCCAGCCGGGCGCATTCCTAAGCCGATGGGGAGCCGAAACCGTTCTCGAGCCGCCTGGCCGTCATCGGCGAGGCTGCCCCGAGGATCGTCATTTCGGATAACTCGCCCGGCAACCGCCGATAACATTGGCTCGGCCAGTCCGTTTTCAAGACTTCGGGATCGGCTCCCGTTGCGGCAATAGCCTCATGAATGCATGGGCTTGGCTGCTTCCCGGCAGGCGCTGCGAGTGCGCTCGAGGGCGGCAACTCCTTGTCGCGTCCCCGGTTTCAGTTGCAACGAGGACATCCCCGGGGATGCGCTCAGTGGGCCGCTTCCCAGTCCGCCGCCGCCTTGGCGTCGACCTCGAGGGGCACTGACAAATTGACGCGGGGGAGGGGGGCTTCGGCCATCACCCGCTTGACCAGCGGCAGGGTCGCCTCGACCTCCTCCTCCGGCACCTCGAAGACCAGTTCGTCATGGACCTGCAGCAGCATCTTCGCGGACAGCCCCGCCTCGGCGAGCGCCCCCTCCATGCGGATCATCGCCCGGCGGATGATGTCCGCCGCCGTCCCCTGGATCGGCGCGTTGATCGCCGCGCGCTCGTTGAAGGCGCGCATCGCGGCGTTCGGCGACTTGATGTCCGGATAATGCGCCCGCCGGCCGAACAGCGTCTCGACATAGCCGTGCTGCTTGGCGAAGGCCTTGGTGGCGTCCATGTAGTCCCGGATGCCGGGAAAGCGCTCGAAATAGCGCCGGATGTAGAGGCCGGCCTCCTCGCGCGGGATCGCCAGCTGGTTGGCGAGGCCGAAGGCGGAGATGCCGTAGATGATGCCGAAATTGATCGCCTTGGCCCGCCGCCGGACGTCCGACGGCATGCCCTCGACAGGCACCCCGAACATCTCCGACGCCGTCATGGCGTGGATGTCGAGCCCCTCCTGAAACGCCTGCTTCAGCTGCGGGATGTCGGCGATGTGGGCGAGGATGCGCAGCTCGATCTGGCTGTAGTCGGCCGAGACCAGGCGGTTGCCCTCCGGCGCGACGAAGGCGGTGCGGATCGCCCGGCCTTCCTCGGTGCGCACCGGGATGTTCTGGAGGTTCGGCTCCGAGGAGGAGAGCCGCCCGGTGGTCGTCGAGGCCATGGAATAGGAGGTGTGGATGCGCCCGCGCGCATCCATGTGGTTCGGCAGCGTATCGGTGTAGGTGCCCTTCAGCTTGGTCAGCTGGCGCCACGCGACGATCTTCGCCGGCAGCTCGTGGCCTTCGGCGGCGAGCTCCTCCAGCACCTTGACGTCGGTCGACCACTGGCCGCTCTTGGTCTTCTTGCCGCCCGGCAGGTTGAACTTGCCGAACAGGATCTCGCCGAGCTGCTTGGGCGAACCGGGGTTGAACTCCTCCCCGGCGAAATCGGCGATCTCGGCCTCGAGCGCGCCCTGCTTCTGGGCGAACTGCCCGGAGAGCCGCGACAGGATCTGCCGGTCGACCATGACGCCGCGCTCCTCCATGCGGGCGAGCACCGGCACCAGCGGCTTTTCGAGCCTTTCATAGACCGAGGCGAGGCCTTCGGCGACGAGGCGCGGCTTGAGCACCCGCCACAGGCGCAGCGTCACGTCGGCGTCCTCGGCGGCGTATGCGGTGACCTTGTCGATCGGGCAGGCGGCGATAGGCCTGGCAGTGCGGCCCGAACCGCAGAGATCCTTGAACGAGATCGGCTTGTGCCCGAGGAAGCGTTCCGACAGCTCGTCCATGCCGTGGCCGGAGAGCGAGGCCGAGGCGTCGAGGGCATAGGAGATCAGCATCGTGTCGTCGAAGGGGGCGACGGCGATGCCGTGCCGCAGCATGACGAGAGTGTCGTATTTGGTGTTCTGCCCGACCTTCAGGATTGCCGGATCCTCGAGAACCGGCTTCAGGATCGCCAGCGCCGCCTCCAGCGGGATCTGCGGGCCGATCTCCTCTTCCAGCGATTTTTCCGACAGAAGGTCCGCCTCGCCGCCGGGCGAGACGTGGCCGAGCGGCACATAGGCGGCGCGCCCCGGAGCCGTCGCGAAGGAGACGCCGACGAGCTTGCCGTTCATCGCCGAGAGCTGGTCGGTCTCGGTGTCGAAGGCGAGGATGCCGGTCTCGATCGCCTCGGCGAGGAAGTCCCGCAGTGATGCCTCGTTGCGGATCGTCAGATAGGCCGAATGGTCGAAGCTGGCGCCCGCCGCCTCGGCGCGGCGCTGTTCCACGAGCATCTGCGGCGTCAAGGCGAGGCGCGGCGCGCCGCCGTCCCCGTCGCCGATGGTCGGCCGCGAGACTGCCGCCGCCGCGGGATCGAGATCCGGTCCGCGCGCCGGGCCGTCCACTGCGATCGTCGCGGTCTCGACATCGCTCGCCGAGACCGAAAGCCTCGCCGCGACCCGGCGGGTGAGGGTGGTGAACTCCATCGCCTTCAGGAAGGCGATCAGCTTCTCGCCGTCCGGCTCGTGCAGGAACAATTCGTCGAGGGGGGCGTCGAGGGGTGTGTCCTGATCGAGGGTCACCAGCCGCTTCGACAGCCGCGCCTGCTCGGCGAAGGCGATCAGGTTCTCGCGGCGCTTGGCCTGCTTGATCTCGCCCGCCCGCTCCAGCAGCGTTTCGAGGTCGCCATAGGTCTGAAGCAGGTCGGCGGCGGTCTTCGGGCCGATCCCCGGCACGCCCGGCACGTTGTCGGAAGTGTCGCCGACGAGGGCCTGCAGGTCGATCATCTTGTCGGGATAGACGCCGAACTTCTCCTTCACCTCTTCGGCCCCGAGGCGCTTGTCCTTCATCTGGTCGTAGAGGATCACCCCCGGCCCGACGAGCTGCATGAGGTCCTTGTCCGAGGAGACGATCGTCACGTCGCCGCCGGCCTCGACGGCAAGCCGCGTATAGGTGGCGATCAGGTCGTCGGCCTCGTATCCCTGCTTCTCGATGCAGGGCAGGTCGAAGGCGCGCACCGCCTCGCGGATCACCGCGAACTGCGGCACGAGGTCTTCCGGCGGCGCCGTCCGGTTGGCCTTGTACTGGTCGTAGAGCTCGTTGCGGAAGGTCGTGGAGGAATGGTCGAAGATGACGGCGAAATGGGTGGGCGCGACGCCCACCGACGTCTCGCGCGATTCCTCGACCAGCTTCCACAGCATGTTGCAGAAGCCCGAGACGGCCCCGACCGGCAGGCCGTCGGACTTGCGGGTCAGCGGCGGCAGCGCGTGATAGGCCCGGAAGATGTAAGCCGAGCCGTCGACGAGGAAGAGGTGGTCGCCTTTTTTCATGGCAAGCGTGGTATCGCGCGCCCGCCGGCCTGTCCATCGCAATGGCGATGCCGCCCGGCCCCTCCCTGAGCATGGCCCCTCCCGACCATTGCCCCTCCTGACCATGGCCCTCCCGACCATGGCTTCGACGGGAGGGCCCGACGGCGGGAAGAGCCTCCGGAAAGAGGTCCGGATGAAACGTTGCTGAAATGTCACGTCGTATGGTTTCTGCATGATTGCGCCCGCTGGAGCGTTGCATTGCAGTGCGATCCATGGTCATTTCAGGAAAATCACCCAAATCACGTCGATGTGAGAAGGTGAGCCTTACCCATAGCTTGATTTCCGTGATCCGCGGTCGCATTATAATAAGCGACGGCGCGATACACAGCGTCGTATTCGGCCAAGGCACGTCCCCCGCTTTCGAGCCGAAATTCAGACGCCTGGATCCTCTTCCCCCCTCTCCAGGACCGGCGTCGCTGACAGTGAAAGAGAGCCGTCCCGGCGTATCCCCCTCCAGGCCGCGGCGGCTCTCTTCATTTGTGGGAATTTTCCGTCTTTCGCCAGTTCAGGCAAGCATACAGGCCGCTCGGTGCGACCGTTCAACCTCGAGCCCGGCCACATCCCCGCGTTCTCCAATCCAAGTCTCAGCCTGGAAACGGCCATGCGAGCGCGGTCGTCTATCTGCGGGTCACCGACGATCTGCATGAGGAGTTGTCGTGATGTTGGCCTCGGCGGAACGAAATGCAATCGACGCGATGGAGCCGCGCTGGAAGTCTCAGGGCTACCAGCTCATCCGCGAACCCGATCGCAGCGACCTGCCGGATTTTCTGGGTGGCCTTGAGCCGGATGCCATCGCGGTCGGACCCGAGCCGTCCCTCCTGATCGAGGTCATGGGGACGGGCAAGGCGGCCGAGTACAAGCTCGACCAGATCCGCAAGCTCCTGGGCGGACGGAGCGATTGGCGTCTGGAAGTGGTCTATGCGCCTTCCGACAGGCCGGTGGTTGGCCCCGTCCACGAGGCTCAGATCGCGGAGGCGCTCGCCTCCGCCGGAAGGCTGGCCGGGCAGGAGCCGAGGGCGGCCCTGCTGCTTGCCTGGTCGGCCTTCGAGGCGGCAATGCGGCGGCGGTTTCCCAACGAGGCCAAGGGACCCGTCACAGCGGGTCTGTTGGCGCTTCTCGATGCCGGCGAGATCGGCGAGGCGGACCATCGGCGGTTGCTGGGCCTCTGGCGCATACGCAATGCGCTCGCGCACGGCCAGCTGGACGTCGCGATTGTCGCCGAGGACGCGATTGCCGTCGCCAACGCCGCGTCTCGGGCCCTCGTCTCGCCGACCCCGGCCTGACCCGATCTTCGCTCCGGCCCTCGTATGCCCCAACCCGCCCGAGGCGAGGGGAGCGCTCTCCTACCGGAACGCCTTCGACGGCGAGCCGTCATGGGCGGCGACGGTGTCGCCGTCCTCGATCTCCAGCAGCTTGACGTCGTAGCCCCAGAGATTGGCGAGATGGTGCAGGACCTTCGCCGCGTCCTTGGCCTCCAGGGTCACGCCGTCGACGACGTTGTGGTGGAGGATGAGCTTGCGGTCGCCGGCAAGGTCGACGTCGGCGACCTGAATGTCCGGATCCTGCCGGCCGACGTCGAACTGCCGCGACAGCGACTGGCGCACCGCCTTGTAGCCGCGCTCGTCGTGGATCGAGGCGACGAGGATCTCGTCGTCCTCGCTGTCGTCCACGAGCCGGAACAGCTTCTGCTTGCGGATGACGTTGGGGCTGAGAAACTGCAGGACGAAGCTCTCGTCGCGGTAGTTCGCCCAGGCGTCGCGCATGACGCCGTAGGCGTCGCCGCAGCCGGCGAAGTCCGGGAAGAAGGCGCGGTCCTCCGGCGTCGGCTGGGTGGCGATCCGCTCGATGTCCTGCATCATGGCGAAGCCCAGCGCATAGGGGTTGATCCCCGAATAACGCGGGTCGTCATATTCGGGCTGGAAGACGACGCTGGTGTGGGAGTGCAGGAATTCGAGGTACGACCCGTCGGTGATCTGGCCGCTCTCGTGCAGCCGCGTCATCAGCCGGTAATGGCTGAAGGTGGCGCAGCCCTCGTTCATCACCTTGGTCTGGCGCTGGGGATAGAAGTACTGGGCGATCTGGCGCACGATGCGGATCAGCTCGCGCTGCCAGCCGGCGAGGCGCGGGGCGTTCTTCTCGAGGAAATAGAGGATGTTTTCCTCGGGCAGGCCGAGCATCTGGCGCCGGCGCTCCGAATCGTGGTCGCGCTTCGGCCCGGCCACCGTCTTCGGCAGCGTGCGCCAGAGGTCGGAGAAGTGCTGCTCGGCAAACGCCTGGCGCTCCTCCAGCCGGCGCTGCTCGAACTTCAGGTCGAGCGCGTGCTTGCCGGGATAGCGGTGGACGCCGTGGCTCATCAGCGCATGGGCGGCGTCGAGGATCTGCTCGACATTCTCCTGGCCGTGGCGGTCCTCGCAGGCCGCGACGTATTTCTTGGCGAAATCCAGATAATCGAGGATGCTGGTCGCGTCGGTCCACTGCTTGAAGCAGTAGTTGTTCTTGAAGAAGTGGTTGTGGCCGAAGGCGGCATGCGCCAGCACCAGCGTCTGCATCGTCGCGGAGTTCTCCTCCATGATGTAGACGATGCAGGGGCTCGAATTGATGACGATCTCGTAGGCGAGGCCCTGCCAGCCCTTGCGATAGAGCGTCTCGTTGCGCACGAAATGCTTGCCGAAGGACCAGTGCTTGTAGAACAGCGGCATGCCGGTGGAGGCATAGGCGTCGAGCATCTGCTCCGACGTGATCACCTCGATCTGGTTCGGATAGATGTCGAGCTGCAGTTCCTTTTCGGCGATCTCGCCGATCGCGTCATAGACCCTGGAGAGCAGCGGAAAGTCCCAGTCGCGGCCGGTGAACAGCGGCGGGCGCGAGGCGGGTGTTGCGATCTTCGGGGCGGTCTTGGCCATGGCTCACGTCTCCGCCATTTCGTCGCGGCGCTCGAACAGTTCGCGGAACACCGGATAGATGTCGCGCCGGTCGTTCACCTTGCGCATCGCCATCGGCAGGTTCGGCCGGATCAGCTCCTGATAGGCCCGCCACAGCGTCGTCTCCTGGCGGGCGAAGACGCCGTCCTCCCGGTCGTAGTCGCCGCGCCCGACCTGCAGATAGGCGTAGTATTGCGACATCGGCAGGATGGTCTCGCGCAGAAGCGCCACCGAGCGGGCGTTGTCGGAGGAGAGGTTGTCGCCGTCCGAAGCCTGCGCGGCATAGATGTTCCACTGGTCCGGCGGGAACCGCGTCTTGGCGACCTTCGCCATCTCGATCAGCGCCGAGGAGATCACCGTGCCGCCGGATTCCCGCGAGTGGAAGAAGGTCTCCTCGTCGACCTCCTTGGCCTCGTGGGTGTGGCGGATGAAGACGATCTCGACCTGCTTGTAGCGCCGCGTCAGGAACAGGTAGAGCAGCGAGAAGAACCGCTTGGCGAGGTCCTTCATGTGCTCGTCCATCGACGCCGAGACGTCCATCAGGCAGAACATCGCCGCCCGTGCGATCGGCTCCGGCGTCACCTCGATGCGCCGGTAGCGCAGGTCCACCGGGTCGATGAAGGGGATGACCCGGGCGCGCCGCTCCTGCCGCTCGATCTCGGCCTTCAGGGCGGTGATGCGGGCGGCCTCGCCGCCCGCCGCCTCGAGCTCGCTCAGCTCCTGGCGCATCGCCTCGAGCTCGGCCGGGTTCGGCCGCTTCAGCGCGATCCGGCGCGACAGGCTGCGCCGCATGGTCCGCCCGACCGACAGCGAGGCCGGCGATCCGGAGGTCTTGAAGCCGGCCGGATGCCGCTTCTCGGCGGCGTCACCCATCACCTGCCGCTTGGCGAGATTGGGCAGTTCGAGATCTTCCAGGAACAGGTCGAGGAATTCGTCCCGCGACAGGACGAAGCGGAAACTGTCCTCGCCCTCGCCGTCGGCGCTCCCCTGCGAGCCGGAGCCGGCGCCTTGCTTCGGCCGCTGGATGCGATCGCCGGAGACGAATTTCTTGTTGCCGGGCAGGACATAGTCGCGCATGCCGCCGTCCCGGCCGGCGTGGAAGCTCGGCTCGTGGACGTCGTCCGCCGGGATCGTCACGGCGCCGCCGCCGTCGATCTCGCGGATCTTGCGGCTGCCGGCGGCCTCGCGCACCGCCTGCTTCACCAGAGCCCTCGCGCGCCGCATGAAGCGTTGGCGGTTGGCGAGGCTCTTGCCCCCGGGGTCGCGGCGACGGTCGATGATGTGCATAGCTGATCCCGTGGAAAGCCTGAGTATCCTCAGCTCGCCTGTCTGACACGCATATACCATTCGACGAGTCGCCGCACCTGCCTTGGCGTAAACCCGCGCTCGACCATCCGCTCGACGAACTCGTTGTGCTTCTTCTCGGTCTCCGAATCCTTCTTCGATCCGAAGGAGATCACCGGCAGGAGATCCTCGACCTGGCTGAACATCCGCTTCTCGACGACGTCGCGGATCTTCTCGTAGCTGGTCCAGGAGGGGTTGCGGCCGCGATTGGCGGCTCTCGAGCGCAGCGAGAACTTCACCACCTCGTTGCGGAAGTCCTTCGGGTTGGCGATGCCCGCCGGCTTCTCGATCTTGGTGAGCTCCTGGTTCAGAAGGTCCCGGTCGAGCAGCTGGCCGGTGTCGGGATCCTTGTAGTCCTGATCCTCGATCCAGGCGTCGGCATAGGAGACGTAGCGGTCGAAGAGGTTCTGGCCGTAGTCGTGATAGCTTTCGAGATAGGCCTTCTGGATCTCGTTGCCGATGAACTCGGCGTAGCGGGGCGCGAGCTCGGCCTTGATGAATTCCAGATAGTCGCTCTCGATGTCTTCCGGAAACTGCTCGCGGCGCACCGCCTGTTCCAGCACATACATCAGATGCACCGGATCGGCCGCCACCTCCTCGGTGTCGTGGTTGAACGTCGCCGACAGCGCCTTGAAGGCGAACCGGGTGGAGATGCCGTTCATGCCCTCGTCGACGCCGGCCGCGTCCCGGTATTCCTGCAGGGTGCGGGCCTTGGGGTCGACCTCGCGCAGGCTCTCGCCGTTATAGACGCGCATCTTGGCGTAGAGCGAGGAGTTCTCGTGCGGCTTCAGCCGCGACAGGACGGCGAAGCGCGCCAGCATCGACAAGGTGTCGGGCGCGCAGGGCGCCTCGGCGAGTTCCGAGCCCGATACGAGCTTCTCGTAGATCTTGGTCTCCTCGTCCACCCGCAGGCAGTAGGGCACCTTGATCACGTAGATGCGATCGATGAAGGCCTCGTTGTTCTTGTTGTTCTTGAAGCTCTTCCATTCCGATTCGTTCGAGTGGGCCATGATCATGCCGGTGAAGGGGATCGCGCCGATGTTCTCCGAGCCGACATAGGAGCCTTCCTGCGTCGCCGTCAGGAGCGGATGCAGCATCTTGATCGGCGCCTTGAACATCTCGACGAATTCGAGCACGCCCTGGTTCGCCCGGTTGAGGCCGCCGGAATAGGAATAGGCGTCCGGGTCGTTCTGGGCGAAGGTCTCCAGCCGGCGGATGTCCACCTTGCCGACGAGGGAGGAGATGTCCTGGTTGTTGTCGTCGCCGGGCTCGGTCTTGGCGACGCCGATCTGCTTCAGCCGCGAGGGCATCAGCTTGGCCACCTTGAATTTCGAGATGTCGCCGCCGAACTCGTCGAGGCGCTTGACGCACCAGGGGCTCATCAGCCCCGACAGGCGCCGGCGGGGAATGCCGTATTCGGCCTCCAGCATCTCGCCCATCGTCGTCGGATCGAACAGGACGAGCGGGCTCTCGAACACCGGCGAGAGCTCGTCGCCGGCCTTCAGCACGTAGATCGGCTGGTTCTCGATCAGATATTTGATCCGCTCCGCCAGCGACGACTTGCCGCCGCCGACCGGGCCGAGCAGGTAGAGGATCTGCTTGCGCTCCTCGAGCCCCTGCGCGGCCTGGCGCAGGAAGGCGACGATCCGCTCGACCGTCTCCTCCATGCCGTAGAAGTCCGGAAAGGCCTTGTAGGTGCGGATCGTGCGGTTCTGGAAGATCCGCCCGAGCCGAGAGTCCATGGACGTGTCCACCATCTCCGGCTCGCCGATCGCCGCCAGCAGCCGCTCGTGCGGCCCGGCATAGAGGATCGGATCCTCCCGGCAATTCTCGAGAAACTGCGACAGCGACATCAGCGTTTCGCGCCGCTGCTCGTATGTCCTGGCGTACTGGTCGAACAATGTGCTCATCACCCACCTCCATTCGCCACGGCATGCTTCGAGGTGTCCTCGCGGGGCATGCCCGTCAGTCCCGACTACGCCATGCTACATCTCAAACCGTTGGAAACAATCATTAAATTTCAAAATCACCCGGCGTTTTCCATTGTCTTTGCCGCCCGGATGCGCAACTATGCGCCCGCCGGTCAGCCTGTGTGTGTCGAACGCTTCGCCATCATGCCGCGCCGCCATGCCGCAGTGCAAAACAGTTTCACCCGGCGGCCATGGAATCAAGTGGGCCGCGGCTCGAGATGCGGCAAGGCTTGCAACCGTCCGGACGCTTCACCTTCGACGTGATCGCTCCCGCTACAGGCCCTCGGCACGGGATGCTGCGCGCACGCCACGGGCAGGTTCGACCGACAAAGCGGCGCGGATGCGGCGCCGGGAATTCACGCCTGCGTCAGGCTGCCTTTCCGTATCCGGGTCCGGCCCCGGTCTCGCCGGTCCGACAGCAACGCTCGCACGGCAATCTTGAGCCAGACTATCGCGGCCTTCCGGCGGCGGGCACGCCGGCGAGGACGGCCTCGACGAAGGCGGGGACGAGGGCCGTGGCGGGGCCGTGCCGCGCCTCGTCGAACAGGAAGGTGCCCTCGGAGGGTTCGAGGTTGAGTTCCAGCGTGCGGATGCCGGCCGAGCGCGCCTCGGCAACGAAGCCCGCCGCCGGATAGACGGCGCCGGAGGTGCCGATCGAGACGAAGAGATCGGCTTCGACCAGCCGTTCATAGATCTCGTCCATCCGGTAGGGCATCTCGCCGAACCAGACGACGTCCGGGCGCATGCCGCCTTCGCGGCCGCAGGCATGGCAGGCGGTCGCCGTCGACAGCGCGGCCGACGCGTCGGCCTTCGCCCCGCAATGGCCGCAGAGAGAGCGGGAGAGTTCGCCATGCATGTGGACGACGTCATTCGAGCCGGCCCGCTCGTGCAGATCGTCGATGTTCTGGGTGACGAGGGTGAGGCGGCCGGGAAAGTCGCGCTCCAGCCGCGCGAGGGCGCGATGGGCGGGATTCGGCAGGGCGCTCGAAAGCCCGGCGCGGCGGGCATTGTAGAATGCGTGCACCTTATCCGGATCGCGGGCGAAGCCTTCCGGCGTCGCGACGTCCTCCAGCCGGACCTTCGACCAGATCCCGCCCTTGTCGCGAAAGGTCTCGACGCCGGATTCGGCGGAGATCCCGGCACCCGTCAGGATGAAGATCGCGCTGTCGCCGGAAGGCCGCGTCACGCCGCCGCCTCCGTCACGCAGAGACGAGATCGGCCGAAACCGCGCGCTCGACGCCGAGCCCGGCCATGTCGGTCCAGGCCTTGGCAAGGGAGTCGCCGAGATCGATCGCCCGGCAGGCATCCTCGATGACGGTGACGGCAAAGCCGGTCTTGCGCCCGTCCATCGCGGTCCAGGCGACGCAGAAGTCGGTGGCGAGGCCGCAGACGAAGAGCCGCTTCACGCCGCGCTCCCGCAGATAGCCGGCGAGCCCGGTCGCGGTCGCGTGGTCGGCCTCGAGGAAGGCCGAGTAGCTGTCGACCTCGGGATGGAAACCCTTGCGCACCACCATCTGCGCGGCGGGGACCTTGAGCTCCGGATGGAACGCCGCGCCCTCGGTGCCCATGACGCAGTGATCCGGCCACAGCACCTGCGTGCCATAGGCGAGTTCTGTCGTAGCGAAGGGCGCCGCGTCGTGGCTGGAGGCGAAGGAGACATGGCCCGGCGTGTGCCAGTCCTGAGTGAGGACGACGACGGGAAACAGCTCCGCCAGCCGGTTCACCACCGGCACGACGGCGTCTCCATCCGGCACGGCGAGCGCGCCGCCGACACAGAAGTCGCTCTGGACGTCGACGACGATGAGAGCGTCGTTCGGCAGGATCTCGATCATGGTGCGAGAATGCCAGCGAATGTCCCGCCTGAAAAGCGCCAGACGAGCAAAAGGCCGGAAAGGCCCGAAGGAGGGGGCCGGAGAGGGAGCAGGCCTGAAAGGGGAAAAGGCCTGAGAAGGGGAACGGGCTGAAAGGAGGAAAGGCCGGCGCGCGCCCCATCGCGCCGGCCCTTGCGGGCGCATCGCTGCGTCCCGGGTCTCAACGACGTCCGACCCAGACTTTTGGGGGCCGGACCTCACATCTTTTCGAGCGCCGCGCGGGCTCGATCCGCCGTCCGATCGAAACGATCGGCCAGCCCTTTACTGCGCCAGCGAGGCGCGCAGGTCCTGCTCGTCCTCGACCACCAGCCGGTCGCCGATGCGGCGGAAGGTGAGTTCCTCGGCGCCGCCGGAGGCCGGCACCGAGATCGTCATGGCCTGACCGTCGGCGAGGGTGGAGATGAAGCGGACGGGAGCCGAGGTCTCGCCGCCGGCCACCGTCGCCACCAGGCGCAGGCCGCCGTCCTCGACGGTGTAGTAGGCCGATCCGTTGACCGCGCCGAGATTGATCGTGTGGCCGCTCGCCGGCTTCAGATCCGCTGCGCCGGCGCCCGTTGCGAGGCCGACAAGAATTGCTGCCGCGGTGATCATCTTCGTCTTCATGGGGATTGCCTCGTTGCTTGTTTCGTCCGTGTTGACCGCAGACATATTGCCGATTGCTGCGGCGCACAATAGCATGGCAGCCATGAGTTTTTGGTCTGGCGGCGATCTTCTATTGCTCGATCGGCTGGTTCGATCAAAGCACGGGCCGCAAAGCGCGGCTTACCGGGCCAGTAAGATTATCTGATGCGAGAGCTGCGGGCCGGGCCGTGAGTCTTCCTCTGGGGAAATTTGACTTCAGCCGATCGCGCGCCAGCCTTCCGTCCGCGTTCAAGGAAGGCGCCGCGCCGAAGATCTCGGGCTGGCAGTTCCGGCGCGGAACACGAAACGTTTGGAGCACCAGTGCGATGACATCGCGTACCGATGGCAGAAGACACAAGCGATGGCTGGCCGTCCCGTTGCTGGCGGCCCTGATGGCGCTGGGCGTCGGGAGCGGGCAGAGCCTCGCGCAGCCGGCGATTTCCGCCGAGGAGGATCCGATTGCCGTCGATCCGGTCGACGCCCTGGTGGAGGTGTCGCTCGGCGACTGGGAGGTGAAGACCTCCATCGCCGAGAAGCTGTCCCGCAAGACCTCGCAGATTCCGCTGACGGTCATGGTCTCCCCCGACATCGCCAGCGACGTCTGCCCGGTGGATGCCGGCGATCTGGAGCAGCAGGTCACCATCAGCCCGACCCGGACCTGCGCCGCCAAGAAGACCACCGAAGCGCTGGAGGCCGAGGTCCGCAAGGTCGTGCGAACCGAAGAATAGGGCGGAGCGACGAGGTGGTGGCGGCGCAATAGCCGGGCTTTTTTGCAGTGCGGGACGGCTGGCGCCGCCCGGCGCCACACCTTCGCCGCATTGAGCTTCACGAGGTCATGGCAGACGAAGGCCCGGCTCTTGCGACTGGCGTCGCCGCCGGCCGCCCGCGCGGCGGGTGGGGCGAACCGGCAGGCGAGGAACGGCCGCCGGCGTCGCCACGCCCCGTGAACGAAACCACGGGGGCGGGCGCCGCGACCTCTTCTTTGGATGTGACCACGATGCGACTGATGGCTCTCGCCGCCATTCTCCTGCCCCTGTCGGGCACCCTGTCCGGCTGCGTCACCAATGACGGCATCGACGAGGCGTTGGATCTCGAGGCGCCGGTCGACGACGCCCATTGCCAGAGCCTGCTGATGCGCCCCGGCGAACTCGTCTATGCCCAGTGCCGGCTGGCGATGCGCAAGACCTATCTCAACGACTACAACGCCCGAAAGGCGGTCATCCAGTCCCAGTACGGCCCGGTCACCGGCGGCTTCGACGTGGCGCTGCGGGCCGACGCCTTCTGCAACTACGATGAAAGCGTCAAGCAGGTGACGCTCGGCCTGTCCGACGACGTGGTCGCCGAGAACGCCTACCAGGCCTGCGCCACCACCCGCGAGGATCTGTCCGCACGGTTCGCGGAGGCGACCGGCCAGCCCGGCACGATTCTCCTCGACGCCGAGCGGCCGACGATTCTCCAGCAGAACCGCGCGGCGATCGGCGAGGCGCGGGTCGTGATCAAGGGCCCGCCGGGTTCGGTTCTCGTGACCGAGTCGGAAGTCGCCGTGCAGAACGCGCCGGGCCTCCTGGCGCCGGCCGGGGTGATTCCGCCGGCACCGCTCGGCCAGTGATCCTCGCGGCGGCGCTATCGTCCGGCGCGCTCTCACCGGCGCAAGGCTTTCGAAGGCAGAAGTCCGCCGGAGCAACGATCGTGCCTCCGCCCACAAGGTTTCGTCCTCTGGAAGACTTGGCGCCCGGGGTACGTCCTGGCCCGCGACCATGTCGGCGATGCCGCAAGTCAGAAGCCGCACCGACAGTGCTTGCGGCAGCCGCGGCCGATCCGGCCGGGACACGGTCGTGGCGGCTGCGACGTCAGGTGACGGAAGAACAGGATGCGCCGTTGCTTGAGCGCGGGCATCGGGAGCGCAAACGGGCAAGTCTTGCGCTACGTCGCCCCGACGTCGGGCCGGCGCGCCGGCGCGGCTGTGGCGGAACCAACCGCCGGCTGTGCAACGGTTTGATAGCAAACGATTCGCCTGCCGTGATCCGGTGGGGCTTCGGCGTGGCGTCGGTGACGATTTCGGGCCCGCTGCGACCATCCGGCAACGCCCTTGCCAAGACCCCCGCAACTGTGACACTGGCGTCGCACGAGCCTGTCCGGCAAGGGGTTGCTAACGGTCCGAAACACCTCGGATACAATTTGTTAACGACGATCAGGATAGCTTCAAGACGTTCGGTAGGCACTGTGGCTTTTAGGCACTTGCCGCTAGCGTGTTTTGGCAACAGGTTCCGAGCGCACCGGCCGCAATCGCGTCGGGAATTTGAACTGCGGCAATCAACCGACAGGCACGAATAGGTAGTTACTATGAAGAAAGTCATCATCGCATCGGTCGCGTGCTTCGCTCTCGCAACCTTCGCCGGCTGCATGGGCAAGGGCGTCGGCAAGGGCAAGGGCAAGGCCCCGGTCGAGCCGGCGTACTCCGAGCCGGCCTACGTCACCAAGGGTTGATCCCTGCTGACATCGAGGGAGAGCCCTCGTGGCTCTCCCTCTTCAATCTGCCGGACGGCCCACGGGCCGCCGGCAATTCGGTGACGGAACCGAGCCGACCCCAGCGCATTTCCTTGCCACGCGATCGATCTCAGATCTTCGACAGGAAACCTGCGCTTCGCTCCATGGCTGGAGCATCGACAGCGTGACATGACGCCACGCCGCACTTCTGGTGACGGTTTGTTGGTCTGTATGCGTCATGACAGTTGCCCGTAAAAGAACAAGTTTGATCGGGTCTCACGTTTTGTTTTCGAGAAAGGTGGCAGTATGCTTCCCTCATTCCTTCGGCTGGTGGCTGCAGCGCTCCTGAGCCTCGCCGTTGCCGGATGCACGTCGACGGCTTCGACCAGCAACAGCGTCATGGCGAACAAGGTCGCCTCCAGCGACGGCTTCGTCCAGGCCGCCGCCTATGCGCCGACCGCCACCGCCGCGCTGTCCAAGCCCTACTTCATCTCGTTTCGCGCCCGCAATGCCGAGAGCTACGGCCATACCTTCGTGGTGTTCGGCAAGCTCGACGCCAAGGGCCGCGTTCCCTATGATTCGCAGGGCGTGCTGGTCCCGAGCATGACCGAGGTCGCCGGCCTGCATCCGGCCTCGACCAGCGTCGTGCCCTACATGATCGGCCACATCCTGCCCGTCCCCTCGGAAACCGGCGCCAGCGACGGCGACACCGAGCGTGCCTATCTCCTCGCCGAGTGGACCATTCCGCTGACCCCGGCGCAGTACAACGAGATCGCGTCCTACATTCACAATCTCCAGGCGCGCAGCCCCGTCTGGAACGCGGTGACCTACAACTGCAGCGCCTTCGTCTCCGACATCGCCCGCCACATGGGCTTCAAGACGCCGAGCCCGCTGAACCTGCCGAAGGAATACATCACCGAGCTGCGGGACATGAACAGCTGAGGCGAGGCCGCCGGACGAGGGCATCGTCCGGGACGGGTGTCGATGTCCGGCGCGGATGGCGAACCTGTCCTATCGGCGGGGCGCTTCTGATGCCCCCCGACCTGATGTCGCGCTTCGATCGGCGCAGACCCTGCAAGCCCGGTATCGTCGATACCGGGCTTTTTCGTTGCCCTGGTCGCGGGTTCGCGCGTATCGGACGGTGGGTTCCGCGGGGCAGGGAGGAAGCGGCATGGACGCCACGAAAACGGACGGCACACCGGCCGGCCAGACGAATGGACCCGCGGCGGCGCACCGGCAGGACGGCCCGCTGACCTTCGAGATCCGCGGCCGGACCGGCTGGATCACCCTCGACCGGCCGGACGCGATGAACGCGCTCACCCTGCCGATGTACGAGCGCCTCGCCGAGATCTGCGAAGCCATCGCGCGGGACGGCGACATCCGCTGCCTCGTCATCGTCGGTGCGGGTGAGCGGGCCTTTGCCGCCGGCACCGACATCGCCACCTTCCGGACCGTGACGGACGCAGCGGCAGTGCTCGGCTACGAGGCGCTGATGGAGCGCGTCTTCCGCGCCATCGAGGCCTGTCCGGTGCCGGTGATCGCGGCGATGGCGGGGGCTGCCACCGGCGGCGGCGCAGCCATCGCCTGCGCGGCCGACATCCGGCTTGCCGCGCAGAACCTGCGCTTCGGCTTTCCCATCGCCCGCACCCTCGGCAACGCCCTGTCGGTGGAGAACCTCGCCCGCGTCGGAGAGCTGGTCGGCCTGTCGCGGCTGCGCGAGCTCATGCTCACGGCCCGGTTGATCGGCGCCGAGGAAGCGCAGGCGATCAGCCTCGTCAGCCGCGTCGTCGCCGATCGCCCGGCCCTCCTCGCGGCGGCCGAAGAGATGGCGGCGGGGATTGCGGATCTGGCGCCGATCACGCTGTCGGCCACCAAGGAGGCGCTGCGGCGCCTGCGCCGCGACGGGGCGGGAGCCGGCGACCGCGATCTCCTCCTCGAAGCCTATCTCAGCGAGGATTTTCGCGACGCGGTCGCAGCCTTTGCCGAAAAGCGCCGGCCGGTGTTCAAGGGACGGTGATCGGCCGGGCCGCGATCGCGCCTTTCGGCGTCATCCGCCGGAGGCTATCAGGGAGCCCATGATGACCCGTCTCTGCCTCGCTTGTCTCGCCCTTCTCCTCGCCTTCGCCCTGCCGGCGAGGGCGGCCGCGCTCGATGAAGGCTTCCGCCGCTATCTGGAGGCCGAGATCTGGCCCGAGGCGCGGGCGAGGGGCGTTCCGCGCGCCGTGTTCGACGAAGCCTTCAGGGGCGTCTCGCCGAACACCAGGCTGCCGGACCTGATTCTGCCCGGCGGGAAGGACACCGTCGCCGAGATCAACTTTCAGGCCGAGTTCAAGAGCGGTGCCGACTATCTCTCCGAGCGCGCCGTCGCCGGCAATGCGGCGACCGGCCGGCGGCTTTTGGCGAAGCATCGCGATCTCCTCGCGCGCATCGAGCGGCAAAGCGGCGTGCCGTCACCGATCATCCTCGCCATCTGGGGCCGCGAATCGGCCTTCGGCGCGGCGAAGATCCCGATGAACGCCTTCGAGGTGCTGGGCACCAAGGCCTATCTGTCGCGCCGCAAGGAGATGTTCCGCGAGGAACTGGTCGCCGCGTTGCAGATCGTCGCCGACGGCCACCTGACGGTCTCCCAGATGAAGTCGTCCTGGGCCGGCGCCCTCGGCCAGCCCCAGTTCATGCCGTCGAAGTTCCTGCAATACGCGGTGGATTTCGACGGCGACGGCCGGCGCGACATCTGGAATTCGGTGCCCGACACGCTCGCCTCGATCGCCAACTACCTGAAGGCCGCCGGCTGGCGGACCGGCCGCGACTGGGGCTTCGAGGCGATGATCCCGGCCTCCGTCTCCTGCCGGGGCGAGGGCCCGGACCAGGCGTTCCGCATCGCCGATCTCGTCGCGGCGGGGGTGACGCGGGTGTCCGGCCGGCCGTTCCCGGCCAATGAGATGAACTCGCCGGGCCATCTCCTGTTTCCCGGCGGCCGGCTCGGGCCCACATTCGTCGCGACGCCGAACTTCTACGTCATCAAGGCATACAACAACTCCGACCTCTACGCCCTGTTCGTCGGCCACGTCGCCGACCGCATCCTCGGGGCGGGGCCCCTGACAGGGCGCTGGCAGCCGGCCGACCGGCTCACCCGTGGCGACGTCCTCCGCCTGCAGCAGCAGCTCGTGGTGAGCGGCCACGACGTCGGCACGGTGGACGGCCTCGCGGGCTTCAGGACCCGCCGCTCGATCGGCGTGATGGAACAGGTCCTCGGCCTGCCGGAGACCTGCTGGCCGTCGAAGGCGCTTGCCGAACGTCTCTGAGCGGATCGCGCCGCGCGGCATCTGCGCCGCGGGCCTTGGTTTCGGTGGCCTGCCTCGAAAACGCCCGGGCTCACGCCGGCTCCGCCGGACCGCGACTTTTCCAGAGGCGCCGCAATTGCCTGTGGATGAAGTAACGATCTGGTAACGAGAGTTGCCAATTCCTTTGGACCGAGGATTCCGGCCACTACCACCCGCAGCCCGACCATTGTATTGACTCAAATCGTGGAAGACCACGGAGAGCAGCAATCGAATGTGCTGCCGCGGCGGGAGTTGCCGGGGAGGCGACTCGGACGGTTCGGCCCCCAAAGCCGAACCGTCCCTTGACCCCGCCGGAGTTTATCCTTGCCGCCGGAAGTCCGCCTGTTGCGGGCGAGGCCCGGCGCTTGCCCCGCACCAGGCGTTGCTTGGCCCGCGAGGGGCGTTGCCTGGCATAGGACCCCGTATCGTCTCATTCCACCGCGACCACGAACGCCCCGTCCTCGCCGAGCCCGACATGCGCCGTCGTCGCGACGTCGCCGGACACCATCGCCTCGAGGAATTTCCGCGAGAGTTCCGGCAGAAGCGTCTGGGTGACGATCCGGTCGATCATCCGGCCGCCCGACTGCGGGTCGCGGCAGCGGCCGACGATTTCCGCCACCACCGCATCGTCGATCCGCAGCGCCGCCCGCTGGCTCTCCTTCACCCGTTCGACGATGCGGGCGAGCTGCAGCCGGACGATCGCCTCCAGCATCTCGGCCGACAGCGGCCGGTAGGGCACCGTCACCATGCGGCCGATCAGCGCCGGGGGAAAGACGTCCAGAAGCTCCGGCCGCAGCAGGCGGTCCAGCTCCTCGACCGCAATGTCGCGCAGCCCCTCGCCGCTGGCGGCCATGATCGCCTCGGTGCCGACATTCGAGGTGAGGATGATCAGCGTGTTGCGGAAATCGATGCGCCGTCCGGTGCCGTCCTCCATCCAGCCCTTGTCGAACACCTGGAAGAACAATTCGTGGACGTCGGGATGGGCCTTTTCCACCTCGTCGAGGAGGACGACCGAATAGGGCCGCCGCCGCACCGCCTCGGTCAGCCTGCCGCCCTCGCCATAGCCGACATAGCCCGGCGGCGCGCCCTTCAGGGCCGAGACGGTGTGCGCCTCCTGGAACTCCGACATGTTGATGGTGACGAGGTTCTCTTCGCCGCCATAGAGGGTTTCGGCGAGCGCCAGCGCCGTCTCGGTCTTGCCGACGCCGGAGGGGCCGCAGAGGAGGAACACCCCCACCGGCTTGCCCGGATCGTCGAGGCCGGCCCGGCTGGTCAGGATCCGCCGGGCGATCGTCTCCAGCCCGTGATCCTGGCCGACGACGCGCTTCTTCAGGAGGCCCGCGAGGCCGAGGACGGTGGCGATCTCGTCGCGCAGCATCCGCCCGACGGGAATGCCGGTCCAGTCGGAGACGACCGAGGCGACGGCGTCGGCATCCACATGAGCGTGGATCATCCGGCGGTCGGGATCGATGGCGGCCAGCGCGGCGAGGCTGTGCGCCAGTTCGTCGCGGGTCCCGTCTTGCTCCGGCGGCGGGGCGGGCGATACCGCGTCCCCATCGGCCGCCGTGCCCTCGACGACCGGCGCTTCGCCATCCGTCGCCCCGCCCGCCCGCGGCTTCGCCGCCCGCTCCGGGCCGGCCAGCGCGACGATCGTCTTCACCAGCGCCGCCTCTTCCTCATGCGCGGCGAGGAGCGCCGTGCGCCGGGCGGTTTTCTCGGCGATCTCCGCGGCGATCTCGCTCCGCCGCTCGCCGGTCTCCCCCGTGAGAGCCGCCTCGCGCTCGAGGGCCCGTCCTTCCGCCGCCAGCGCGTCGATCGCGGCGGCAAGGTCGGCGATGCGTGCCGGTACCGTCGTCTGGCTGATCGCTACCCGCGCCGCCGCCGTGTCGAGCAGGCTGACGGCCTTGTCCGGCAGCTGGCGGGCGGGGATGTAGCGGGCCGACAGGGAGACCGCTGCGGTCACCGCCTCGTCGAGGATGCGGACCCCGTGGTGCCGCTCCATCGGCAGGGCGAGGCCGCGCAGCATGATCGCCGCCCGGGCGATGTCCGGCTCGCCGATCGGGATCGGCTGGAAGCGGCGGGTGAGGGCCGGGTCGCTCTCGATATGGGTGCGGTATTCGGCAAAGGTCGTCGCGCCGATGGTGCGCAGCGTGCCCCGCGCCAGCGCCGGCTTCAGGAGGTTCGCCGCGTCGCCGGTTCCCTTGGCGCCGCCGGCGCCGACCAGCGTGTGGACCTCGTCGATGAACAGGATGATCGGCTCGGGCGAGGCCTGGACCTCGTCGACGAGGGCGCGCAGCCGCTGCTCGAACTCGCCCTTCACCGAGGCCCCCGCCTGCATCAGCCCGACGTCGAGGGCGTGGAGCTTCACCTTTCGCAGTGATGGCGGGACGTCGCCGGCCGCGATCCGCTGGGCGAAGCCCTCGACGACGGCGGTCTTGCCGACGCCGGCCTCGCCGGTCAGCAGCGGATTGTTCTGGCGCCGGCGCGAGAGCACGTCGACGATCTGGCGGATCTCGTGGTCGCGGCCGACCACCGGGTCCATCCGGCCGCTCGCGGCCTCCGCGGTGAGGTCGGTGGCGAAGCGGGCGAGGGGAGAGCGCGACGTATCCTCCGGCGACAGCCCCGACGCCGGTGCCCGGCCGCCGGAAACCTCCGGCAGCGACGAGCCGTCGACCGGCCGCTGGGTTTCCTCGGGCGAGCCGCCCCAGACGGTGCGGGCCGCGTCGGCGAGCCGGCCGGCGTCGATCCCGGCAAGGCTGCGCGAGGCTGCGGCGAGGGTCTTCTGCAACGCCTCGTCCCGCAGCGCGCCGACCAGCACATGGCCGCTGCGGATCGCCGGCGAGCCGAACAGCAGCGAGGCGTAGAGCCAGCCGCGATCGAGGCTTTCCCCCAGCGCCGCGCCGACCGAGGGCATCTCGGTGACGTTGCGCTTGCCCCGGCCGATCGCGTCCGCGAGTTCGGCGAGCACCGCACCGGCGGAGACGCCGAAATGATCGAGGCTCAGCGCGACGTCGGAGCCCTCGGCCGAGACCAGCTGGAACAGGAAATGGGCGAGCTCGACATGCTGGTTGCCGGCCTCCCTCGCCTGCCAGAAGGCCTTGCGGAAGGCCTCGTGGGCGAGCGGCGTCAGCTTGCCGGTGAGGATCTCGTAGCTGATGTCGGTCATGGCTGGGCCTCCTGCGGGGTGGCGTCTCGCGGCGGCGCGGGTCGCGGCGGGCCCTCGCCCGAAGCAGCTGTAGCGCCGGGAGCGCCGGGGACGTAGCGGGCGTCGAAACGGTAGGGCACGGAGCGCCCGGCTCGGCCATCGCCCGCTTGCGTTCCCGGCGGCGCGATCCAGCCGGTGAGGCCGAGTTCGCCGGCCGCGCCGAGCCGCATCGGCGGCGCGAGATCAGCGGGGATGCCGAGGCGGATCTCGGTCTCCACATGGCGGCCGAAAGCGAGGAAGACGAGCTCTGCCAGCGGCCCCGCCTTTTTGCCGCCGGGCAGCAGGGCGCGGTATTCGGCAAGGCTCCCGGCGCGGATCTCGATCGCCACCTTGTCGCCGAGCGACAGCTGGCGCGCCCCGAGCGCGGTATCCCGCCCGAGGCGTGAACGCGCCCGGCCGAGCATCGTCTGCTGGGTCGGCTCGAAGCGCAGCCAGGACGGCACCCGCTCGACGATCCGCGCCTCGATGCCGAGCGTCGCGGCCAGGAGCTGCGACAGCCGCGCCGGGGTCTTCACGCGGGCGGATAGGAGGCCGGCAAGGCCGATGCGCGCGCCCGCCGCCGCAGAGGCGGCCTTGCCGCAGGACGCGCCGCCGCCGCCCGCAAGGCGCGCCAGATGGACGGCAAAGCGATCCTCGGCCGGCCGGTCGGCCTCGGTGATGGCGCGGGCGTCGGCGAAGGCCCGGAAGAACAGCTGCAGGAAGCGGTTCGAGACGATTTCGGTGAAGCGCAGGAACGACGGATCGCGCGCGTCCCGCCAGGCGAGCGCGTCGAGGGTGGTGGCGAGCGGCAGGGCGCCCTGCGGGCCGAAATAGCCGAGGAACCGCGTCGTCACATGCGGCCGTCCGGCGCGGATCTCCAGACGCGCGACGTTGCCCGCCGGAAATCCGGCGAAGGGCTCCTGGCCGAGCGTCACGCTGTCCTCGCGGGCGGCACGGCTCCGGCCGATGCGCGGTTTTTCCAAGGCGCCGCGCTCGATCGCCCGGAGCAACAGGAACAGATCGACGGATTCGGGATCCGCCGCCGCGCGGGCCGCCAGCGAACCGGCCGGCGCCTGCGCGGCCATGCCGGCCCCCGCCGCCGCCTCCACCTGCAGGGGATCCTCGCGCCGCCCGCTCACAGCACCGGTCCGGTGCCGGAGCGCGGTGGCCAGCGCTTGACGACGCCGCGGGCGGGCGTCTCGATCACCGTCTCGGTGAAGGAATTGACGCTGGCGAGATCGGCGAAGAAGCGCTCCAGCACCGCGCCGAGCAGCATCACCCCCGCGCCCTCGAAGGCGGCGTCGTCGAGCCGCACCGTCACCTCGATGCCCCGGGCGCCGTGAAAGCCGTCCGGCCGCCGCAGCCGCCGGGTCACCGGGCGGCAGGACAAAGCGAGGATGCCCCGCAGCCGCCGTTCCGCGGCGATGTCCGAGAGGTCCGCATAGAGCGACAGGACCGCCCGGAGCGACTCGGCGCCGGCCTTCGGATCATGGCCCGCGAGCCCGTCATGGGAAAAGGCGAGGAAGGCCACCAGCCGCCACAGGATCTCGCCGCGCTCGGGGCCGCCGGCGGATCTTTGATGGGTGACGATCGAGCGCCGCGGCTCGGTCGGCCCTGCGATGGCCTCCAGCCGCGTCTCGCCGTCGCCGAAGAGGCGCATCCTGCCGCCGCCCGCCACATGGGCGAGTTCGCCGGCGAGATGCCGATTGGAGCAGAGGGCGGTGACGGCGAGTTCGCGCGGCGCCCGGCCCAGATCCGGCGTCGAGCCCTCGCCGAGGCTGAGAAACAGGTCGGTGCCCCGATAGGCCGGCCCGTCGCCGTGCCGGCGCTCGCGGTCGGTGGTCCGCCGGGGCAGGCGCCTGGTCGTGTAGGTCAGCGCCGCCCCATCGCCCCCGCCGCCGGACACGGCTGCGGCGACGTCGAGCGCCGCCGCCGGCGCATGCAGCGGCAGGACGGCGACGCCCTCCTGCTTGCCCGCATGGATCGCGGCGACCCTGATGACCCGGTGCGGCTCGTATTCGAGCAGCGCGCTGCGATCGGGCACCACCTGGTACTCGAAGCGCTCGGCACCGAGACGGATGCGGTCGCAGGGCTTCTCGAAGAGATTGACCGCCGGCGCCGCATGGAGCTGGAAGCTCTTCGCCGACACCCTTGCGGCAAGGCTCGGATCGACCTCGGAAAACTCGAAGACGAGGTCGATCTCGCCCGCCGCGACCCCCTTCAGTGCGGCCGAAAGGCCGGTCAGCCTGAAGCCGAGATACTTGTCCGGAAAGGCGAAGAACTCGCGCAGAAGCGTAAATCCGGGCGACGAGCGGTCGTCGGCGGGAAACAGCGCCTCGTCCCGGGAAAAGCCGATCTGCCGGACCGCCTCCGGGGGCGGGCGGGAAAAGCGCGGATCGCCGTTGGCGTCGAGATGACGGACGGCGACGCCTTCGAGCCGCGCGAAGAGCTGCTCGTAGATCGCGTCCCGCTCGCCGCGCGCCCCGAGGATGTGGACGGTCAGATCCTCGATCGGCAGGTCGGAAAACGGCTTTGCCGGCTCGCCCGGCGCGCCGGCCGGCGCGATGCGTCGGAGGCTGATCTTCAGGCCGGCGAGGACGCTCTCGCCCGAGCCGGCGCGCAGCGCCTGCATCGCGGCGGCCGACGCCAGATATTCGGCCGCCACGAGCTCGACGGGCCAGCGGGTGATCGGGCTGGCGAGGCGGAACTGGCAGGCGACGCCGCGCCGGGCGTCGCGGTGGGTGCTCTCCATCATCGCGCCGGCGGGGACGACGCGCGGCCCGGTGCCCGCCTCGCCGCCGGCAAGCGGCTGCGCCACGACGAGGGCGCAGGAGGGGACCGGCTCCAGATGGCCGGGCAGGAGCTGCTCCAGAAGCTCGGTGGTGAAGGTCGCAAATTCCGCCTTCAGCTGCAGCTGCACCCGGGCGGCCATGAAGGCGGCGCCTTCCAGCAGCGCCTTGATGCCGGGATCGACGGTGTCGCGCTTCAGGCCGCCGAGCCGCTCGGCGACGCCCGGAAACTCGGCGGCGAACTCCTCGGCGCGCTCGTAGAGGATGGCCAGTTCTTCTTCGAAGGAGGAGAGCAGCGCCTCGTCCATGGCGTCGCTCAGGCCGCGGACGGGCTGGCGGCGTCGATCTGCAGCTTGCCGGCGGCGACGTCGAGATCGGCATGGAAGGTTACCGGGATCGGCAGCGGCGAGAACGTGAGGTCGAGCGAGATCACGTAGCGCAGGGATTGGCTCACCTCGTTGAAGCCGTGGCGAAACGCGTCCCCCTCGGCCTCGCGGACGCTGAGACTGCCGGCGACGATCGCCGGTTCGTGGCTCTCCAGCGCCTTGTGCAGGCAGGCGGCGAGATCGTCGAGGCGGCTCGCCCCCGCCACCATGGCGGTGACGTCCGGCCGGCCGTGGTTGAGGATCGAGGCGGCGACATGGGGATGGGCGGAGAGATCGCGGGCCGAGGCGAGATCGATGGTCTCGGCGAGCGCCGTCACCCGCGCCTTGAAGCTGTCCTCGATCTGCCGGCGGGTCGCCGCGCGGCCGGGGCGCTGCTCGGTGGTCGGGCCGTGCGACGCGCGCCGGCCGCTGCCGGCTTCCTCGCGCCGGCGATGCGGCTCGGAAAACACCAGCATCAGCGGGGCCAGGTGGCGGTCCGGTGCGGGACGGGGCGGCATCGCGTGTCTCCGGGGGCTGCCGTCGGGGGGAGGCGGGTCTACACTGCGGCCGGCGCGTGGTCAGGCCGCGAGGCCGGCCATGCGCGGCAGCGCGTGGGCCGCGCCGCAGCGCCTGTCGCACGAGGCCGGCGGCAAAGCTCCGGCTGCGCGCCGTCGCCCGCCGCCGGAGTCCTCTCCCTCACGAGCCGACGTTGGCGGCGATGTCCCAGGTGGCGTCGGTGGCGGCGCCGGGCGTGCCCTGCTTGGTCTGCTCGGTGTAGGTGACGGTGTATTTGCGGAAGTTGAGGGTCACCGTCTCCTGCAGCCGGTCGAGCCCGTCGGCGGAGCCGCCGGTGGCGTAGGACGAGACGATGAGGTCGGTCATGTCGAGCTTGAAATACTCGACCGGCGCGTCGCCGCCCGCCTTGCGGATGGTCAGCAGCGCCTTCGCGATGTGCTTGCCGTTGGAGCAGTATTTCAGGATGTTGGTGGTCGCCTTGTCGCAGTATTTGGTGAAGGTGATGTCCTGCACCGCGACCTTGCCCGAGCCGGCGCCGGGGCCCATGTGGGTCGTCCCGCTCTGGGCCAGCCCCCAGCTCCAGGCGAGGACGTCGATCTCGCCCCGGTGCTTCTCGTCCTGGGCCTCGCCGGTGATGCCCTCGATCTTCAGAAAGATGTCGACTGCCATGTCGCGTCTCCAGTGATGGCCGGGCGGTCGATCCGCCCGCAAGCAATGTCATGAGGATCGGGCGGGGCTGCCTTGCCCGCTGCCGGGGAGGCGCAGGCCGGGCAGCCCCGCTCGCGGGCGGGCGCCTCAGGCGGCCTCGTTCTTCGGCAGCTTCGAGACCAGGCTGAGGCCGATATCCATGCCTTCCAGCTGGAAATGCGGGCGCAGGTGGAATTTCGCGCCGTAATAGCCGGGGTTCTCCTCGTCGGGGAACACCTCGACCCGCGCCTCGGCGAGCGGCCGCTTGGCCTTGGCTTCCTCGGACGAATTGCGCGGATCGCCGTCGACATACTGGTAGATCCAGGTCTGCAGCCAGGTCTGCAGCTTCTCCTGCTCCCTGTAGGTGCCGATGTGGTCGCGGACCATCTGCTTGAGGTAATGGGCAAAACGCGACACCGCGAACATGTAGGTGAGGCGCGAGGAGAGGTTGTCGGAGGCGGTGGCCTCGGCGTCGTCGTAGGCCTTGGGGCGGTAGAGCGACTGGGCGCCGATGAACGCCGCCTTGTCGGTGTTCTTGCGGTGGATCAGCGGCAGCAGCCCGGCCTTCGACAGCTCCGCCTCGCGCCGGTCGGAGATGGCGATCTCGGTCGGGCATTTGAGGTCGATCATCTTGCCGCTGCCGGCGTCCGGATCGCTGGTCGAAAAGGCGTGGGTGGGCAGGTCCGAGACCTCGCCGCCGGAATTGACGCCCCGGATGCGCACCGTCCAGCCATAGTCCTTGAAGGCGCGGTTGATGTTGGCGGCATAGGTGTAGGCGGCGTTCATCCAGGCGTATTTCTGCCCGGCATGGCCGTCGGTCTCCTCCTCGAAGCCGAATTCCTCGACCGGCACCGATTTTGCGCCATAGGGCTCGCGCGCCAGCACCCGCGGCATGCAGAGGCCGAGATAGCGGGAATTCTCCGAGTCCCGCAGCGACTTCCAGGCGGCGAAGTCCGGCGTGTCGAGGACGGTGGAGATGTCGCGCGGCTTCGACAGTTCGTTCCAGCTCTCCATGTCGAGCAGCGCCGGGCCGGCGGAGGCGACGAAGGGGCAGTGGGAGGCCGAGGCGATCTTGCCGAGATGGCGCAGCAGCGCGATGTCGGTCGGTGACTTCTCGAAATAGTAGTCGCCGATCAGCGCGCCATAGGGCTGGCCGCCGAGCTGGCCGAACTCCGCCTCGTAGAGCTCCTTGAACAGCGGGCTCTGGTCCCAGCGCGCGCCGCGATAGCTCTCGAGCTCCCGGTAGAGCTCCAGCTTGCCGACATTCATCACCTTGAGTTTCAGGTTGGCGTCGGTCTCGGAATGGGTGACGAGATATTCGAGCCCCCGCCAGGCGCTCTCGATCTCCTGGAAGGTCGGATGGTGGATGATGGCGTTGATCTGCGTCGACAGCGCCTCGTCGATGCGGGCGATCATCGCTCCCAGCGTCTCGTAGACGTCGGAGCCGACGAGGTCGGCATTTTCCAGCGCCTCGGCGATCAGCGTGTCGAAGGCGCGGTCGACCTCGCTGGCGCGGGCCTCTGACCTTGTCGGGTTGATGCTCTGCTTGAGCAGCGCTGCGAAGGCGTCGGCCTCGTTCGCCCCGGCCTCGCTGACCGTGCCGGCGACGGCCTCGCTGCGGGCTTCCAGGGCGGTGGACCGGATCTCGCTCATCGGCGCGTTCTTCCTTGTCGTCTGGTGTCGTCTGGGGTCGTCAGGCGTGGCCGCCGGGCTTTTCCGCATCGCTGCCGCGCTCGGCGCCTTCACCGTCTGCCCCGGCGACGGCCGGAATGCCGGCCCGCCGATCCTTGATCGCCGCCATCAGGGCCGGGTCGGACAGGAGCTTCTGCAACAGATCCTCCGCCTGGACGCGGCCGGTCATGTAGCTGCGCAGGTTCGACAGCTGCTGGCGCGCCTCCAGCAGCTTCCTCAGCGGCGGCACCTTGCGGGCGACGGCGGCCGGGCTGAAATCGTCCATCGACTGGAAGTCGAGCTCGACGGAGAGGCGGTCGCCGCCCCCGTCCTTCGAGGTGCTCTCGTCCTTCAGCGTGCTCTCGGCGGCGAAGCGGACGCCGGGCTTCAGCTTGGCCATCAGGTCGTCGAAAGTCTCCATGTCGACCTGCTCGAAGGTCCGCTCGCCGACGGGCGGCTTCTCCCGGCCCGGCGCATTGCCGGAGAGATCGGCCATCACCCCCATGACGAAGGGCAGCTCCACCCGGCGATTGGCATCGTGCGGATCCTCGTAGGAGATCTGCACGCGCGGGGGGCGGTTGCGCTGGATGAAGCGCTGGCCGGAATCGGAGGCCATGGCTGCTGCTCCCTGTTGCTGTGTCGAACCGAAGCAAGCCAGAGTTGAAATATAAAGTCAAACAAAACTTATACGAGTTGTTGGCCCTGCCCGAGAGGCAGCTGCCGGGCGGCGCGGGCGGCCGCGCCGGGCGCCGCGGCACGCCGGGTTCAGTCCGCGTCCCGGCGGAGCGACGGGAACAGTTGCGGCAGCAGCGCCGCGAAGTCGCGGCCGATGAGCCCGCGCGCCCGCGCCAGCAGCAGCGGCACCGGGCTCGACGGCTCGGCGAGGCGGAAATAGGCCTCGACGCTGGCGATCAGCGCTGCGGCAGCCTCGCGGTTCTTCGCCTCGAAGCGCATCGTCGCAGGAGCCCCATGGCCGGCTCCGGCGGGCGCCCGGCCGCCGGCCCCGGCGTCGGCTGCACCGCCGGCCGTGTCGCTCAGCGCCTGCAGGCGGGCGAGGTCCAGCGCCAGACCGGGCGCCCCGTCGATCCCCAGCGATGCCTCGGCGAGCCGCTCGGGCGCCAGCACCGCCAGCGCCTCCATCAGCGGGCGGCCGATCAGAGCCCGCGCCTGATGGACGAGCAGCAGCGACGGCGAGGACGGCTCGCTGGAGGCGAAATAGCGGCCGGCAGCGAGAAGGGCCGCCGCGGCCTCGTCATGATGGCCGATCGGGATCGTCGCCAGCGCCGCAAGGCCGGGCGGCGGACCGGCCGAAGCCGCTGCCCCCGGTGCCGGGCCGGCGGCCTCCTGGCCGCGCCGGTCGGGCGGCCCGCCGCATGCCTCGTCGATCAGCGCGGCGATCCGCCCGGCCATGGCGCGGAACGCCTGCATCCGGGGCGCCGCGCCCGCCGCGCCATGGGCGGCGAAGGCCGCCTTCACCGCCTCGATCGCGTCCTCGATGGCGAGGAGCGCGTCGCGCGTGGCCGCCACCGCTGCCCGGTTCGCCGGATCGGCCAGGGCGGCGCGGATGGTCGCCTCGTCGAGGGTCGTTTCGCTCTCCGGTCCCCGCGCCTCGCCCGCCGCGATCATCACGTCGCGAAAGCGGATCGCCCCCGCCCGCCGGTCGCGCAGGATCGGCACGAATTGCAGCGGGATCGGACCCGCCACGGGCGGCTCGAAGGCCTCGAACTCGCTCCGCCGGTCCGCCGCCGCCTGCGGATGCACGCTCTCCCAGTGGGTGTCGAGGAGCCTTGCCGCGAGCGCGATCCGGCCGGCGAGCCCCGGCAGGTCGCCGGCCAGCAGCAGGAGCCGCGCCTCGAGCAGCACGAGGCGCAGATCGCGGGATCGGGCGAGAAGCGCGGCGATCGCGGCCCGCTCGTCGCGCAGCCGGATCTCCCGCACGTCGAAGGGCAGCCCGTCCTCCCGGGTGAGGCGCCCGCCCGGAAAACTCGCCGGCAGCAGCGCCTCGATCCGGTCCCGGAACGTCAGCACCTGCGGATCGCCCGCTGCCACGAGATCGGGGCCACAGGGTTCGTCCGGGGAGAGAGGCGCCAGCAGGGCGGTTTCGTCGGCTACCATGTCCGCCATCGCGCGCCGCGTCCCGCGCGGGGTCTACTGGACGCTCACCCGCATCTCGACCCTGCGGTTGACCGGATCGAGCGGGTCGGCGACGCGCGGCACCCGCTCGCCGAGGCCGAGGGCCGAGATCTTCCCCGGCTCGATGCCCCGGGCGAGCAGATAGGCCCGGACGGATTCGGCCCGCCGGCGCGAAAGCTCCTGATTGTACCGGTCGGCGCCGCGGGCGTCGGTGTGGCCCTCGATGACGAACTGCACCGCGCTCAGCCTGCGGTCGGTGAGGGCGGCGGCCATCTCGTCGAGATTGTCCCGCGCCGCCCCGGTCAGCGTCGCCGAATCGTAGTCGAAGTTGATGAGGAGATCGAAGCCGGTCGGCCGCTGGGCGCCTTTGCGGCATTCCGATTCCAGCCCGACGCAGATCCCCCGGGTGCCGGCGACGCGCATGGACCTTGTCTTGCCGAGACCCTTCACCTCGCCCGCCGATTTCAGGAAGAACTCGGTCACCTCGCGGCGATCATAGGCCGGATCGGCCGCGGCCGGTCCTGATTCCGCGATGACTGCCGCCATGGCCACCGCGAGGCTGAGTGACAGGGTCGGATGTCGCGACATGGGCGGGCCCCACAATTCTCGTTAAACGAGCATCGATTAAATCCTCTGCAATCTTTGGTGTCAATCTGGGCTGCCTCGCCGCTCCGCCCGAACCGCGCCGCCGCTGGCGCGGGGCAGGCTCGCAACGGCGTCATCGCTCCCCGTCACCCCCGCTTGCTCCGGGCGGTCTCGTCGTAGATCTCGCGAAAATACTGCAGGAACACGTCGAGCATGCCGTGCTCGAAGGGCTCGGTCTTGGCGTCCCAGCGGGTGACGAAGAGATCCCAGGCCTGCGCCTTCTTCGAGAACGGCATGACCGACGAGGGCAGCCGGGCGGTGATGGAATCGGGCGACAGGTCGTCGATCAGCCGCTTCAGCGCCTTCTGCATGGCCGCGAAGGTGATCAGCTCGTGGCGGGAGAGGTCGCGAAAGGCCTCCTCGAAACTCTCCCCGGCGGCGAGATAGCCGGGCCCCTCGGCGCCGAACATCTTGGCGAGTGCGCCTTGCGCGTTGGGCGAGAACTTCAGCGCGTTGTTGCCCGCCGCCTCGATCGTCGTGCGGTCGGCGCTGCGGGTCAGCGTCTTCGCCTTCGCCCGCATCCGCAACAATTCGCCCACCCCGCCGGTGACGAGAGCCAGCAGCGCGCCGATCTCGCGGGCGACCTCGTCGGCCGGCCGGCCGGTCAGGACGCGGGGGTCGAGGCCCGCCGCCACGGCGATGTCGGCGAGCAGGCGCTCGGCGCCGGCGGTGTCGGCCGCGGGACCGGTCGTTGGCCCGCTCGGCGCGGGGTCGGCCATCGAGGGCGCCGGCGTCGATGGGCCGTGCGTCGAGGGCCCGTGCGTCGAACGTCCCGGCATGAACGAGGCTTCGACCGGTCGCGGGGCAGGGCGCGCCGGGACAAAGGCCATCGGGGCGGCGGCATCCGCCATCCTCGCGCCCGCCGGAAGCGTCGCCGGCCGGCGCTGCTCGTCGCCGATCGCTTCTTGCGAAGCGCGCCGGGCCGCAGCGCCGATCTCGAAGACGTCGTCGTCCTCCCGGCCGGGCGAGGCGGCGTCGGGATCGCCGGTTTCCTCGCCCCCGTCTCCCCAGCCGTCTGCGCCGCGAGGACCGCGAACCCCGCCCGCCCATCCGCTATCGTCCGGAGGCGTGACCGCTCCGGCGGGCCGGAAGCCGCCGCTCGCCGCGCCGCCCCCGGAACCGCCCCCGGAACCGCCCCCGGGACCGCCCCTGGAGCCGAAAGACAGGACGACGTCGGCCTCGAAGGAGGGCGGCAAGGGGCGGGGCGGCGGCGTCAGCTCGATCGGCGGGGCGAACGGCCCGTCGATGGACCACGGATCGTCCGATGCCTCGCCCCAGCCGGCGTCCTGCCGGGCGCCGGATGGTTCTGGGCGCTCCTCGCCCCAGCCGTCCGCCCGGCCGCCGATCGCAGGATCGCCGATCACGGGATCGCTGACAGCCGCGCCGCCGATCGCCACCGCGACGACATATCGTCCGATCTGGATCCGGTCGCCGCTGGCCAGTCGCTGCGGCCCGGTGAGCCGCCTGTCCGAGCCGTTGAGGAAGGTGCCGTTGGTCGAATGGTCGACCAGCACGAAGCCGCCGGCCTCGAAGCGGACCTCGCAATGGCGGCTGGAGATGAAGCGGTCGGGATCCGGCAGCACCCAGTCGCGCGGCGGTTCGCGGCCGATCTCGAAGGAGCGGTCGACAATCGCGATCCGCGTCGGCCCGCCATTGGCGAGGGTGTCGATGTTCTCGATGACGAGTTCGATGCGCATGGCGGGCTCCGGGCTCGGTTCGCGTCTGGCTAGGCCGGCCGCCCCGCCGCGATCGCCGCGGCGATGCGCCGTCCGATGGCGACGAAGCCGGAAAGGGTCGCGGCCCGCTCGGCGATGTCGGCGCGGGCGAGGAGGCCGAGCACGCCGGCATTGATCGCCCGCGGCGTCGCATAGGCTGGGGCGGTGAGCGGCGGCAGGTCGGGGGCGGAGAGGCTGCCCGTGCTCCAGGCGAGGCCGAGGGCGATCCAGACGACGGGGCTGCGCGGGCGCGACGTCTCGGCGACGGCGCGGATCTCCTGCCGCAGCGCCTCGCGCTCGTCCGGTGCCAGACCGCTGGCCACGAAGACGGCGATGAGATCGGCGAGCGGCCGTTCCGCCGGCGTCGTCGCGGAGGTCTTCGCGGCGATGCAGCGATGGCCCCAGAGCACCGCCGCTTCGGGCGGCAGGAGATAGGCGAAGAAGGTCACCGCCTCCTCCGGGGTCGGGGAGGCGAGCAGGCGATCGACGAAGCCGGGGCACGTCTCGTTCGACGGCCTCGCCCCCATGTCCTCGGCGATCTCGGGAATCGCCGTGAAGACGTCCCGGGCAAGGGGCGGCAATCCGCTGCGCGCTGACGGCGTCTCGCCGGCCGGAGCCGGAGCTCGGTCGACGGGCGCCAGCACGTCGCCTGCAGGCGCCAGTGCTTCGCCTCGGGGCGAAAGAGCGGGGTCGAGCGGCTCGCTCATGTGTTGATCTTCACCAGAGCACCCTTGATGTCCATCAGGACGCCGGCGCTATGCTCGGAGTTCATGCTTGCCCGGGAGGTGAACTCCTGCGATGCCCTGATCTCCACATTGGGCGACTGGATGGTGATCGAGCCGGCATCGATGACGATCGAACTGGCGCCGACCTTCAGCGTGATCCGCCGCCCGGCGGTGACGGTGAGGTCGCGGCCGACGGTGAGCGTGTCGTCATGGCCGATGCCGGTCGTGCGGTCGTTTAAGACCTCGCGCCGCTCGTCGTTCAGGACCTTGGCCTGAAGGTCGTGCTGGGCATGCAGGCGGACGAGCTCGTCGCCCTTGGTGTCGTCGATGGCGAACTCGTTGTAGCCGCCGCCGCCGATGGTCGAGCGGGATTTCCAGCCGGCGATGGTCTTGGCGTCGCCGAGCGGATAGGGCGGCGTGTTCTCGCCGTTGTAGACGCAACCGGTCACCACCGGCCGGTCGGCGTCGCCGTCGAGGAACTGGACGATCACCTCCATGCCGACCCGGGGGATGAAGATCGCGCCGAAGCTCTTGCCGGCCCAGGCCTGGGTGACGCGGCAGCGCATCGACTGGTCGCCTTTCCGGTCCCAGTGGAAGCGCACGAGGATGCGGCCATGGGCGTCGCAGTCGATCTCGCCCTCGCCGACGACCGTGGCCGTCTGCGGCCCGGGCGCCCTCGGCCGCGGCGTCGCCGCCAGCGGCACGAAAGGGATGTCGGAGGCGAGGAACGTGTAGCTGCCCTCGTAGGAATCCTCGTCGCCGGAGGCGCCGCTGACATAGTCCTCCGCCCGGTAGTGATGGCGCGCCGACAGGGTCAGGTATTCGCGGTTGAGCGGCCCGCTCGGGTGGTTGGCGAGCGTCACCAGATGGCCGGGCGACAGGCTCATGCAGTCGCCATCGGCGCTGATCTGCCGGTCGAGGCTGCGCGACGCGTCGATCCTCAGGCGCGAATAGACCTCGCCGTCGCCTCGCTCGGTGTAGCGGCCGGGATAGCGGTAGACTTCCAGCCCGCCATGGGCGTGGTCGGTGTCGCCCCGTCGTTCCGCCGTCAGGTCGGCGCTCGGCTTTTTGAAGTCGTAGTCGTTGAGGGTGGAGCGGCCGTGGGTGAAGCGCCGCCCGGCGACGACGCGGGCGAAATGCTCCTCGTCGCGCCGATATTGCCGGTCGAGCGGATAGTAGTTCCGGGTTCCGCCCGGCACCGGATCGTAGCCCGAGATGCCGTCCGCCATGACCAGCGTGTGCTCGCCGCGCCCATGGGTGAAGTAGTAGGCGATGCCATGGGCCTCCATCAGCCGGCGGCAGAAGTCGAGATCGCTCTCCTCGGCCTGCACGGTGTATTCGAGGGTCGGATAGGAGCGGGTGAGGCGCCGCTCGAAGCGGGCGAGGCCGCCATGGCCGGCAAACACCCTGGCGACGATGTCGGGTGCGGTCATCTCGTGGAAGATCAGCCGGTCGATCCGGTGTCCCAGCAGCTCGAACCAGGGCCGCAGCGTCAGCTGGTAGCGATAGGCGCCGTCCTCGGCGCCGAGCCACTCGGCGTCGGTGAGGAGGCCGTCGAAGAAGCGCATGCCGTCGCGGATGGTGTTGAGGCGGACGGTGCAGTGCTCGCCGATGGCCGTGGAGAAATCGAGACCGGGCACCTTGGACAGGGCATCCACCCGCAGCTCGAAATTCTCGCTCAGCGCCTCGGTCCCGGTCAGCCGGTGCAGCACCAGGACGTCCTTGCCGAACGGCGTCGTCAACTCGCCGATGCGCGTTCGTTGCAGGAGCGCTCCGCTCATCGATCCCTTTCCCGGGAAGAGAAGCCACGTCGCGTCGACGCTGTCTATCCGTGCGCCCCGAGGGGGGACCGGATGCAGGGTCGACCGTCGCAGCCTATCAAGGATCGCATGCGATCAACAACCTATATATGCATAATCGAAACAATCTCTCGTAAAGGTGGTTGTCCCGGTCGCGCGGCGGCATGGCCCGGCTCGACGGGCGATCCCGGCGACGCGCAAGGCTGGCGGCGTGGAAGGCAGGTGACGTCGAAAGGGAGAGGAGATGGGCTGCGGCGTTCGTCCGGCCCCGGTCAGGCGGCGTTCTGCGCCATGGCGTTGGTCATCAGCGCATAGATCGCGTGGGCATCGCGGGTCTCGCGGATCTCCTCGACGATCTTGCGGTTGCGCAGGAGGCGCGCGACCTTGGAGAGGGCCTTCAGGTGGTCCGCCCCCGAGCCCTGCGGCGCCAGCAGCAGGAACACGATGTCGACCGGCTGGTCGTCGAGGGAATCGAACTCCACCGGCCGCGTCAGGCGCGCGAAGACGCCGACGATCCGGCCGAGATCGGCGAGCTTGCCATGGGGAATGGCGATGCCGTTGCCGACCCCGGTGGAGCCGAGCTTCTCGCGCGCCAGCACCGTTTCGAAGATTTCGCGTTCCGCAAGGCCGGTGAGCTCGGCGGCCTTGGCGGCCAGCTCCTGCAACACCTGCTTTTTGGAATTCGCTCTGAGATCGGGCAGGATCGCGCCGGGGTCAATCAGAGTATCGACATCCATCGAGAGCCTGCCTTCTCATTTCGGGCACGTCATCCTACCGCGCGGAGCTTATCGCGCGGTTACGATTCCCGCGAGTAGTTCGAGGGGTCGACCCAACCGTAATTCCCGTCGGCGCGGCGGAAGACGATGTTCAGATCGCCGGAGTTGACGTTTCTGAACAGCACGAACGGGCTGTCCTGTCGGTCCAGCTCCATCACGGCGCCGGCGACCGAATGGGTACCGACGGCCAGCGTCATCTCGGCGATGATCGCCGGCGCATAGTCGGCGGGAACCTCCTCGTCTTCCTCCGGGATCGCCGCCATGACCTGGTAGGCCATCTCGCGGTGGCTGTTGTTCTGGTGGTCCTTGAGGCGGCGCTTGTAGCGGCGCAGCCGCTTCTCGATGCGCTCGGCGGCCTCGGCGAAGCTCACGTCGGGGTCATGCGCCTCGCCCGCCGCCTGGAAGACGACGCCGGTGTCCAGATGCAGGGTGCAGTCGGTTGCGAAGCGGCTGCTGCCTTCCTTCGAGACGACGACCGTGCCGGAGAAATTGCCGTCGAAATACTTGTCGACCGCTTCGCCGAGGCGCTCCTCGATCCGGATGCGGAACGCTTCGCCCACGTCCATATGCTTTCCCGATACGCGCAAGGCCATTCGACTTCTCCTTGTTGCCCGAAGCCGACCCCGTCGACGGTACGCCGACGATCCTGCCCCAAACCTTCGTTTCCATGCATGACGCGATCCTCACGGCCGCCGCGGCCGTCCGCCATCATGCTTCGGGAGCGCCGGCCCCGGGAACGACCCCCGGCGGCACTCCGGTTCCTCGCTTCTCTTACGGGCGGGAGGCACTGCGGCTTTCCCGTCCGACGTCGTCGCCAAGGGGCGATCCGGCAACGCCGACGGCCCCCCGCACGGCAGCGCGCCGCGCGTCCGCAAGGTGGCGCCTTCTAGGAACGTCGTTCGCCCCTGTCAACGCGACCTGCCTTTTGACACAACTAGATACTGGCCCGGACTTCGCAATGGATGGCGCGCCCGCAGCGCGCCCGGACCCTGCCGCGCGCGGCATCGCGGCCGGGCGCCCTCAGGAGGCGAGCTTGCGGGCATTCATCTCGCGCCGGCGCTGGATCGACGACGGGATGCCGAGCGACTCGCGGTATTTCGCCACGGTGCGGCGGGCGAGATCGATGCCCTCCTTCTTCAGGATGGCGGCGATGTCGTCGTCGGACATCACGTTGCCGACGCTCTCGGCGTCGATCAGGATCTTGATGCGGTGCTTGACGCTCTCGGCCGAATGGGGATCGCCGCCGTCGGCCGAGGCGATCGCCACGGTGAAGAAGAACCGCATCTCGAAGGTGCCGCGCGGCGTCGCGATGTATTTCGTCGAGGTCACCCGGCTGACCGTCGATTCGTGCATGCCGATCGCCTCGGCGACCGACATCAGGGTCATCGGCCGCAGGCCGCCGACGCCGCGGGTGAGGAACCCGTCCTGGCGGCGGACGATCTCGGTCGCGACCTTCAGGATCGTGCGGGCCCGCTGGTCGAGCGAGCGCACCAGCCAGTTGGCCGACTGCTGGCACTCGCCGAGGAAGGCGACGTCCTCGTCGGTGAGCGTGCCGCCGCGCACCGCCGCCAGATAGGTGTTGTCGACGATCACCCGCGGCAGGGCGTCCGGGTTGAGCTCCACCCGCCAGCCGCCATCCGCCGCCTCGGTGACGAAGACGTCCGGCACGATGGCCTCCGAGCCGTCGTGGTCGAAGGCATGACCGGGCTTGGGATCGAGGCCGCGGATCTCGGCGAGGATCTCCATCAGCTCCGCCTCGTCCTCGCCGGTCAGGCGCCGCAGGGCGGAAAAGTCGCGCCGCGCCAGGAGGTCGAGGTTCTTCAGGACGATGCCGATCACCGGGTCGAAGCGGTTCAGCCGCTTCAGCTGGAGGGTCAGGCATTCGGCGAGGTCGCGGGCGAACAGGCCGGCCGGCGTGACCTCCGCCTGCAGGCGGGTGAGGATGTCCTCGACGAGGCCGGTGCGCAGGCCGAGACCGGCCGCGACGGTCTCCGCCGAGACGCGGATGTAGCCGCTTTCGTCCAGATGCTCCACCAGCGCCTCGCCGACCTTGCGGCCGGTCCCGCCGCCGAGGATGTCGGCGACCTCCTTCATGGCATGGCCGTGCAGCGAGATGTGGCGGTCGGCGAGGTCGTCGATGCTGTAGTCGCCGTCCCCGGATGGGCCGCGGGCGGCGGCGCGGCGCGGCGCGGCGGCTGCCGGCGCAGGGCCGCCCGGCGACGTGGCGGCGGCGCTCTGCCCGACGGCCGTGCGCAGCGCGCCGTCAGCCACCGGGAGAGACCCCTCCGCTCCCGCCGCCGCACCCTGCGCCAGCAGCGGATTGCATTCCATCTGGCTGTCGACGAAGGCCTGCAGCTCGGTGTTGCTGTACTGCAGGAGACGGATGGACTGAAGCAGCTGGGGCGTCATCACCAGCGACTGGGATTGTCTGATCTGCAGCTTAGCGGATAGTGCCATTTACGCCGATCGAATTCGCGGTGGACCCGGCGCGACGTGGCGTCATGCCAGTGTCACGCGACGACGATGCAACGGCCGGGAGGCAAGCCGCGCGTTATCCCTCCCGATCCGCACAGGCGTCATCAAAGCGAGTCATGTGACAGGTTGTCAATCGTCCTTGTGGACCTGTCGGTGGCCGCGCCGCCGAGACCGGCCGGCGACGACGCGGTCCAGCCCGTGAAACCCTGCCGGCCTGCGGTGACGCAAGGGCAGGGCCGGGGCGGGTCAGGCACCATGGCCGCGGCCGTGGGCCCGGCATGCCGGTGCCCGATCCGCGCGGCGGACGGGGAGCCCGGAGCTGCTCGAATGCAGCCCGGAGGCGCTCGCGAGAGCATGATCCCGAAAAGTGGGAACCTCCTCTCGGGAAAAGGGGGAACCTACTGTCGGAAAGAACCATGGGGCAACGAGAGTCAGAAATCAAAACCTGCGTCTGATAATCCAGCCATCATTGCCTCGGTCACCATGGGAGGCAAGGCTGATAACAGAAAATTTATCGTATAACATACTGTAGATTAAATCATATCGTACATTTTCCTTAGCATAAAAGGATCTAACGGTACATTCAACATGAATTCTGCAAGCACCCATACTTGTCTCGCAGGCGCGTATTCCGCTTGTGGGTTTAATAGAGCGTTCCGCTATGTAATTAGCCAGTATGGATCCGTAATCATCGAGGCCGTTTTCTATCACAAATGGATATTTATCTTCGATAAACGACGCTAATGCGGCTGAACTCGCATCTGGCTGGGGCGCGCAAATCGCCTCGAACGCTTTTCCATGGGGATTCGAACACGAAGCCAACATTACTAGCGCAGATATGAATATTGATGGCCGATTCATCGCACCTAGAAAGCCCGGAACTGGCGATAGAGGATCGCCGGCATCACCTGGCGCTCCGGACCACTGATCGGCCGGTGACGCTCGCTCGACCTCGGCCTGGCTCATCAGCCAGACGATCTCGCCAAGCACGATTGAGCGAGATGTCGATCGAAGCTGATCTCAACCCACCCGCTAGAAGTGGAACTGGTCGCCGAGATACAGCCGGCGCACGTCGGGATTGTCGACGATCGCCTGCGGGCTGCCATGGGTCAGCACCGAGCCGGCATGCATGATGTAGGCGCGGTCGATGAGGCCGAGCGTCTCGCGGACGTTGTGGTCGGTGATCAGCACGCCGATGCCCCGCGCCGTCAGGTGGCGCACCAGCCCCTGGATGTCGGCGACGGCGATCGGGTCGACGCCGGCGAAGGGCTCGTCGAGCAGCATGAAGGTCGGCCGCGAGGCCAGCGCCCGGGCGATCTCGCAGCGCCGCCTTTCGCCGCCGGAGAGCGAGGTCGAGGGCTGCCTGCGCAGATGCGCGATGTGGAACTCCTCGAGCAGTTCGTCGAGCTCGAGCTCCCGGGCCTTGCGGTCGGGCTGCGTCACCTCGAGCACGGCGCGGATGTTGTCCTCCACCGACAGGCCGCGAAAGATCGAGGCCTCCTGGGGCAGGTAGCCGATGCCGAGCCGGGCACGCCGGTACATGGGCACCCGCGTGATGTCGTGGCCGTCGAGCCCGATCCGGCCGGAATCCACCGGGATGAGCCCGGTGATCATGTAGAAGCAGGTCGTCTTGCCGGCGCCGTTCGGGCCGAGCAGCCCGACCGCCTCGCCCCGGCGCACCACCAGCCCGACGTCGTCGACCACCCGCCGGCCGCGATAGGTCTTCGAAAGCCCCTGGGCGATCAGGGTTCCCTCGAGACGACTTTCGCTCGACGCCGCGCGTTCGGGATGCGACTGCACATTCACGCCTCGACCCTTTCTAGCGGCCGGAGCCCTGGCCCGAACCGCTCTGGCCGGGGGTCAGCATCAGGCGAACCCGCCCGCCGGTGTTCTTGCCGCAGCTCTGGCTCTCGAGCCTTGCGACGCCGGTGTCCATGCTGATCGTCAGCCGGCAGCCCTCGGCGACGTTCTCGCCCTGGGTCAGGACGACGTTGCCTGTCAGCGTCACCAGCTGCTTCGCCATCTCGAAATCGGCCTGATTGGCGGTGGCGACCTGGTCGGCGGACTTCACATAGACGTTGTTGGTCGCCTCCAGCCGCTCGATCTGGCTGGAGCCGCCGGGCAGGGTGCCGGGCGCGGAGGCGGGCTCTGCATTCCCGGTGCCGTTGCCGGAACTGCCGTCGCGCCGGTAGTAGACGATCAGCTTGCCGGAACTCAGCTGCACGTCACCCTGCTTCACGGAAACGTTCCCGGTGAAGGTGGCGACGGTGTTGCGGTCGTCGACGTCCAGCTGGTTCGCCTCGATGGCGATCGGCTGGTCGCCGCGCAGCTGCAGCCCGGTGAAGGTCTGCCTCGCGTCTCCGCTGCTTTGCGCCACGGCCACCCCGCTCGACACCAGCAGGATCGCCATGCAGACGGCTTTGATGCGGAAAATCTGAGAGCTCATGCTCCGTCACTCTTTCGGCTGGAACGCAGATGTCTCGCTCTTCAGCGAGGCGGGGTTGATCAGCATCTTCACGCGGCCGCCGAAGGACAGCATCTTGCCGCTGTCGGAGACCGTCAGGCTTTGCGACTGGATCGTCTGGGTGCCCGATCTGATCAGGACGGGACCCTTGCCGTTCATCGTGCCGGACGCAAGGTCGATGTCGGCGCCGGCGAGCTTGACCGAGACACCGTTGGTCGTCTCGACCGAGATGCCCTTCGTCAGCTGCAGGATGCCGGCCGTCGCGTCGTAATAGCCGGCGTCGGCCCGGATGTCGGCGGTGGCGTCCTCGCCGATCGAGACCTTCGCCTCGATGGCGTCGAGGCTGATGCCGCCGCCGTCGAGGGATTGCACCGCGCGCTGGGCGATCAACTGGTACGGCCGGTTCTTGCTGTCGACGCCGGACATGCGCGGGTCCTGCATGACGACGCTGCCGTCGTCGATCGAGGCGCTGGTGATCGAGACGTCGTCGGTGACGCTGCGCGCCAGCCAGAGCAGCACCGCTCCGGTGACGAGAATTGCCGCCGCGAGGATCGGCAGGCCGATCTTCAGTGCCCGGACGACGCGCGAATGGCGAGCCGCGCGGGCGAATTCCGCCTGCCGGCTGGCCGAACTCGCCATGGAGCGAGGGGCGCCCATCGGTCGTGGGTCGAGATCAACCGTCTGGAATGTCAAGGAAACCCCTCATCGGAACCGGGCTTGCCAGCAAAGCCGGCCGTCTTGCGGAGACTGGCAGATTATCTAAAGGCGGCGCCTTGTATCATCAATGCCGCCGTTTTACGATAAGCGATCACGCTTCGTCGAGACGCCGCCCGCCGGCGTGGTGAATGAACTGCGCCCGGCCAGAGGTACTCCCGGCCAGAGGTCCGCCCGGCCTGCCGTGCGCCGGCCACCGCCCCGGGGATCCCCTTCACAGCCGCCGCGGTTTTCGCTACTGCCACGAACATGTTGGCTTGTCCCGTCTTTCCTTGATCGGCGGGCCTTCACGGGCGGGGCCGGAGCCGGTGCGAACGGCGCTGACGGTGCACGATCATGCGCGGTCTCGTCTCCCAGCCGGGCGACGTTCGGTCATGGCTCCGACGCTCGATCGCCCGGGCAGGCCCGGGCAGGCCGGAGACAGGCCCGACGCTCGATGGTTCGAGCGCAGGAGTCCGAGCCCGGGGGGCTGAGCCCGGGAAGCGCCCGGCGGTGGGGCCGGTCGGAAGATTTCGAAGCGCCGGAGCGTCGTTGCCGCGTCCGGGCGGAACCCATGTCGCGCCAGCCGACGCGAGACGATTGATAGGACGGAAGAGACGATGGTCAATGTCGCGGCAGAGATGATCGACCGTCGCCGGCTGCGACGGAGGCTGAGCTTCTGGCGCATCACCGCGGTGGCCATCGCCGTGGTGGCGCTGATCGCCGCACCCTTCCTGCTCGGCTATCCGCAGGCCATCAGTGGCCGGCTGTCAGAGCAGATCGCCCGCGTCTCCATCGAGGGCATGATCCTCGAGGACCGCAAGCTGCTCGACCTCCTGGGCAAGCTCAAGGACGAGGACGCCGTCAAGGCGGTGGTGCTGCGGATCGATTCGCCGGGCGGAACCACTGTCGGCGGGGAATCGATCTACCAGGCGGTTCGCGCCATCGCCGAGAAGAAGCCGGTGGTCGCCGAGGTGGGCACGCTCGCCGCCTCGGCCGGCTACATGATCGCGGCGGGGGCCGATCGCATCGTCGCGCGGCGCACCTCCATCGTCGGATCGATCGGCGTGATCTTCCAGTATGTGAACGCCGAGAAGCTGCTCGACACGGTCGGCGTCGAGGTCAACGCCATCAAGTCCTCGCCGCTGAAGGCCGAGCCGTCGCCCTTCGGCCCGGCTCCGGCGGGCGCGGAAGACATGATCCGGCGGCTGGTGATGGATACCTACGACTGGTTCGTCGGTCTCGTCGCCGAGCGCCGCCAGATCCCGATCGAGACGGCACGCAGCCTGTCCGACGGGTCGATCTATACCGGCCACCAGGGCCTCGACCTCAAGCTCGTCGACGAGCTCGGCGGCGAGGAGGCGGTCCGCCGTTGGCTCGAAGAGGACAGGAAGATCCCGGCCGGGCTGAAATTCGTCGAGCGCAAGCCGGAGGACACCTCCTCCTTCTCGATCCTCGGCGAGATGCGGTCGCTCGTCTATTCCGTCGTCGGCCTCGATTCGCGGGCCGGCAGCATCGAGTCCGCGCTGATGATGAAGGCCGGCCGGCTTGACGGGCTCGTGTCGCTCTGGCAGCCTTTCGGTAGCCATCCAAGGGTTCAGTGAAGCCACGGAAATATCTGTCAAATTTCCCGACTTTCCGCTAGGGCTTCGTGCGGAGCACCAAGGTCACCCGGTGCCACCGGTTTGCAGAGGGACAACGCGCATGATCAAGTCAGAGCTGGTTCAGGCGATCGCCAACCGCAATCCGCATCTCTATCAGCGTGACGTCGAGACCATCGTCAACGCCATCTTCGACGAGATCACCGAGGCGCTGTGCGATTCCAACCGCGTCGAGCTGCGCGGCTTCGGCGCCTTCTCGGTCAAGAACCGGCCGCCCCGGTCCGGCCGCAACCCGCGGACCGGCGAGGCCGTGTCGGTCGACGAGAAATGGGTGCCGTTCTTCAAGGCCGGCAAGGAACTGCGCGAGCGGCTCAACACCAAATAGGCGGTCGCGAGCGGCCGAACCGCGCCCCGGCGCCATCTGACGGGCGGCGGGCGCGTTGACGCCGCACCCGACTTTGCCATCTTATGGCGTCGACCCATGTCGCGCCTTGCGACGAGCCTGGACGAAGAGCCATGATCGCCAAAATCGTTTCCCTTCTCATCCTCCTGCCGATCGCCGCCGTGCTCGTCGTCTTCACGGTGATCAATCGCGGCGCCGTGCCGGTCACGCTGGATCCCTTCGGCAGCATCCCGCAGCTGACCTTCGACGCGCCGCTGTCGCTTCTCTTGTTCTGCGCGCTCATCGTCGGCGTGATCCTCGGCGGGATCGGCGCCTTCCTCAGCCAGGCGCACCATCGCCGCGCCTCCTACAAGCGCAAGCACGAGATCGAGCGGCTGAACCGCGAGAGCGCCAAGCGCGAAGAGCGCATCCGCATGCTGGAGGAAGACCGGGCGGCGGCAGCCGGCGGGACGTCGTCGCGGGCGATGGTGCCGGTGGCCCGCGCCGCCTGATCTCGGGCGCGCCGGGCGACGGGCCGGGACGGGCAGGGCTGAGGGCCGGGCGATGTCGCCTGGGCGTTTTCGGGCCGGGGATTTTTCGCGAATCGATCGTCGGTCGTGGTGACGTCGCCGGTGCTGCGGCGCCGGCTCGCAGCCGCTTGCGGCCGGAGCGGCCGAACGCTCCACGAATGCTGCTGACGATGTCACGGGAAAAAAGTGACCGGGAGCCCCGTCTTAAGACTCCCGGTCGAGCGGCCACAGTGGAAGGGACGGGACACTGCGACCGTTTCAAAAGCCGCCGAACGCAAGTTCGAAGACGGGCGGCGGAGGGGCGGGGCCGGTTCCTTGGGTTGTCGACCCCGTCGCTCCATGACGCTCACAATGGCGGTCCGCGCCTGAATGCCGCCGGAAGCCCGCGTTCATCTGTCGTTCAGGTAAATTTTTCTTCGCCCACTCGGCCCCGGGACGCTGGGCACTTGCGGCGGGCGGTGGGCCGGTGTCGCCCGCCTGCGTGACGAGCCGGCAGCCGGCGCCTGCCGCCCCGCGCCAGCAACCATCAAAAACTTGCTTGTCTCCTCGCGCCGCTCTCTTGAACGGGCGAGAAATCGCCACCAGATGGGGTCTGCGACCGCTGGAAAGGGTCGCACGGCCGAAGCAACGCCAGACGGGTTGCTTGATCGGTCATAGGTGAAACTGTTGCTTCCAATGGAGAACATCATGCGTCACGTCGACTTTGCCCCCCTCTATCGTTCCACCGTCGGCTTCGACCGGCTCGTCTCGATGCTCGACGGCCTGTCCCAGCCCGACAATGGCCAGACCTATCCGCCCTACAACATCGAGCGCACCGGCGAGACCGCCTACCGCATCACCATGGCGGTCGCCGGCTTCGACGAGACCGAGCTGTCGATCGAGTCCCGCGAGAACGTCCTGACCGTGAAGGGCGAGAAGACCGAGAAGGAGGACGCGCCCGCCGAAGTCCTCTATCGCGGCATCGCCGGGCGCGCCTTCGAGCGCCGCTTCCAGCTCGCCGAGCATGTCGAGGTCAAGGGCGCCAGCCTGAAGAACGGCTTGCTGCACATCGATCTGGTCCGCGTCATTCCGGAGGCCATGAAGCCCCGCACGATCGCGATCAACACCGTGCCCGGCAACGCCAACGGCAAGCAGATCGAGGCGGCCGCGGCCTAAGGCCTCAGGACAGTCCGCGCTTGCCGTTCGGCGCCCGCGTCGTCGCAAGCACAGGATATGCAAACTGCCTCGCCCCCGGCAAACACCGGGGGCGGTTCTGTTTCGATCTCATGCGAGGCGGCATCGGCGCCGAATGAGGGTCGCGAAGATGGCAGCTTCGTCATCCCGGCCCCCGAGCCGGGATCCATTCCAAACCATTGATGCCGCAGCGACAGATCAATCCGAAGCCGTTCAATCTTCTGGCGCGATTGGCTGTTTGCAGGGCAGAGGAACGGATCCCGGGTCAAGCCCGGGATGACGAAGCTCTGATGCTTTGACCAGGGAGGCGAGTTTGGCAGTCTTGCGATCTTGAAGAACTGGTATGGTTCCTGCTTGGCTGATCGTCAGCGGGCTCGGCCGCCCAGGACGGGCCGCTCGCCCGCCGGCTGACGCAACTGGAGGCATCGATGCGCGAAAAGACGGCAGCGCCCCTCGGCACACTGATCTATGCGCTCGACGACGTGCCGCCGCCGGGACCGGCGACGCTGGCGGCCGTCCAGCACATCCTGGCGGCGATCGTCGGCATCGTCACGCCGACGCTGATCATCGGCGGGGTGCTCGGCCTCGGCGCGGAAGTCCCCTATCTCATCGCCATGTCGCTGTTCGTCTCGGGCGTCGCGACCTTCATCCAGTGCCGGCGGATCGGCCCGGTCGGCTCCGGCCTCCTCAGCCTGCAGGGGACGAGCTTCGCCTTTCTCGGCGCCGTCCTCGCGGCGGGCTTCGCCGTCAAGGGACGCGGCGGCACGCCGGAGGACATCCTGGCGATGATCTTCGGCCTCTGTCTCGTCGGCTGCCTCGTCGAGATCGTGCTCTCCCAGTTCATCGGCAGGCTCGGCCGGATCATCACCCCGACGGTCACCGGCGTCGTCATCACCGTCATCGGCCTGTCGCTGGTCAAGGTCGGCTTCACCGACTTTGCCGGCGGCGCGACCGCAGGTGAGAATCTCGGCGATCCGGTCAATCTCGCCCTCGGCTTCCTCGTGGTGGCGGTGATCCTCGTCCTCAGCTTCCATGCCAACCCGATGATCCGCATCTCGGCGATCATGCTCGGCCTGGTGGCGGGGTTCCTCGTCGCCCTCGTCCTCGGCAAGGTCGACGTCTCGTCCTTCGGCGCCGGGCCGCTGGTGGCGCTGCCGATGCCGCTGCGCTACGGCCTCGACTTCGATCTCGCGCTGTTCCTGCCGATCGCCTTCATCTATCTCATCACCGCCATCGAGACGACCGGCGACCTCACCGCCAATTCGGTGATCGCCGGCGAGCCGGTGAAGGGCGACCTCTATCTCTCCCGGATCAAGGGCGGGGTGCTGGCCGACGGCGTCAATTCCGGCCTTGCGGCGCTGTTCAACACCTTCCCCAACACGACCTTCTCCCAGAACAACGGCGTCATCCAGATGACCGGCGTCGCCAGCCGCCATGTCGGCCTCTACATCGCCGGCATCCTGGTGGTGATGGGCTTTCTGCCGGTCATCGGCAGCGTCTTCCTGATGATCCCCAAGCCGGTGATCGGCGGCGCGACGCTGGTCCTGTTCGGGACGATCGCCGTCGCCGGCATCCGCATCCTGGCGAGCGAGGAGATCGACCGGCGCAAGGCCTACATCATGGCCGTGTCCTTCGGTCTCGGCCTCGGCGTGACGCTGGTGCCCGACGCCACCCAGCAGCTGCCGGACTTCATCCGCCAGGTCTTCGCGACCCCGATCACGCTGGCCGGCCTGTCCGCGATCATCCTGTCGCTGGCGATTCCCGAAAGCGCCGTCGATGAACCGGCGGCTCCGGCCGTGGCCAAGAGCGCCGTCGCGGCGGAGTAGCCGCTTGCAGCCGCGGCGTCGGAGCGGCCCCGGGCGAAGCCCTCAGCCGCTCTTCGGCCGCCGGTAGCGGATCGTCTCGAAACGCAAGGCCAGGAGGTCGACCATCAGCAGCTTGCCGATCAGCGGCTCGCCGATGCCGCAGACGAGCTTGATCGCCTCGTTCGCCGCCAGCGTGCCGAGGACGCCGGTGGTGGTGCCGAGGATGCCCGCCTCGGCGCAGCTCGGCACGACGCCGGGGGGAGGGGCCTCGGGAAAGAGATCCCGGTAGCGCGGGTTCGCCCGTCCGTCGCCGTCCACAAGATGCGGCGCCAGCACGGTGAGCGAGCCCGAAAACCGCTGCACCGCGGCGGTGACGAGCGGGATCCCCGCCGCCTCGCAGAGGTCGGCCATCAGGTAGCGGGTGGAAAAATTGTCCGAGCCGTCGACGACGAGATCGTAGCCCGCGACGATGGCCGGCCCGTTTTCGGCGTCGATCCGCACCTCGTGGCCCGTGAAGGCGACATGCGGATTGACGGCCGTGATCCTCTCTTCGGCGCTGTCGAGCTTTGATCGGCCGATGTCGGCGGTGGCGTGGATCACCTGGCGCTGCAGGTTCGACAGCGACACGCGGTCATCGTCGGCCATGCCGATGCGACCGACGCCGGCCGCCGCCAGATAGAGCGCCACCGGCGAGCCGAGGCCGCCGGCACCGATGACGAGGACGCGCGCCGCCTTCAGCTTCTGCTGGCCCGGCCCGCCCACCTCCGGCAGGACGATGTGCCGGGCGTAGCGTTCGATCTCGGAGGTCTCGAGAGACGGTTCGCGCATCGTGTCATCCTCAGTCTGTGGCGCCGATCGGGATCATGTTCGCCCGGCCCCCCAGCGCCTCGAAGAGCTGCGCGTCGGTGCCGGTCATGAAGGCCTGCACCCCGAGCGAGGCGACGAGATCGAACAGCGCCCCGCGCCGGCCGGGATCAAGATGCGCCGCCACCTCGTCGAGCAGCAGGATCGGGCGGAAGCCGGAAACCTGCGCCACCAGTTGGGCATGGGCGAGGACGAGGCCGATCAGCAGCGCCTTCTGCTCGCCCGTCGAGGCGAGCGCCGCCGGCATCGCCTTCGCCGCGAAGAACACCGCGAGATCGGCCCGGTGGGCGCCCTCGCGGGTGCGGCCGCTGGCCCGGTCGAGGGCGCGCGAGCGGCGCAGCGCGAGCCGCACCTCCTCCTCCGTGTCGAGCGCCGCGCCGGCAAGATCGGCGCTCTCGTAGCCGGAGGCAAGCTCCAGCCGCGCCAGCGGAAACGGGCTGGCGCCCGCCGCGGCATCGATCTTGGCCGCCAGCATGCGAACCAGCTCCGCCCGCGCCAGCGCCATGGCGACGCCGAGTTCGGCCATCTGCGCCTCGAGCCCGGAGAGCCAGCCGTCGTCCATCCGGTCCTCGGACAGGAGCCTGTTGCGCGAGCGCATCGCCCGCTCGTAGTCGGAGGCGCGCCGGCCATGGGCCGGGTCGACGGCGAGCACCATGCGGTCGAGGAAGCGCCGCCGGTCGCCGCCGGGCCCGGTGAAAAGGCCGTCCATCGCCGGCGTCAGCCACAGGACGCGGCAGATTTCCAGGAGTTCGTCGGCGGTCTTGACCGCCGTCTCGTCGATCCGCACGTTGCGCGAGGCCGGCACGGCGCCGGGCGGCGAAAGCCGCGATTCGACCCGCGTTGCGCCGTCGGTCGAGGCCACTGCGGCGCGCACCAGAAAGCCTCCGCTGCCGCCCTGGCGCGCCATCTCGCCATAGGTCGCGCGGCGGATGCCGCGGCCGGGCGAGAGCAGCGAGAGGGCTTCCAGGAGATTGGTCTTGCCGGCGCCGTTGTCGCCGAAGAACACGACGAAGCCGCTGTCGAAGGTCAGATCCAGCGACGGATAGTTGCGGAAGTCGCCGAGACGCAGGGTCTCGACCCGCGAGGAGGGCAGGCTCGCCGAGGCCATGGGCCCGGCCGAGGGGGCGCGCCTCGCCGTTTCGCTCACACCCGCATCGGCATCAGGACGTAGAGCGTCGTCTCGTCGCCGCCGTCCCGGATCAGGGTGGGCGAGCCGGGATCGGCCAGCATGAAGACGGCGCTCTCGCCGGAGAGCTGGCTGGTGATGTCGAGGAGGTAGCGGGCGTTGAAGCCGATCTCGATGTCGTCGGAGCCGTATTCGACCGCGAGTTCCTCGGTCGCCGTGCCGCTGTCGGGGGAATTCACCGTCAGCGTCAGCTGGTCGGGCGAGAGCGACAGCTTCACCGCCCGGCCACGCTCGGAGGAAATCGTCGACACGCGGTCGACGGCGTTGGAGAAGGTCTGCCGGTCGAGGGTCAGCGCCTTGTCGTTGTTCTGCGGGATCACCCGCTGGTAGTCCGGGAAGGTGCCGTCGATCAGCTTGGAGGTCATCACCACGGCGCCGATGGTGAAGCGGATTTTCGCGTCGGAGAGTTCGACGGCCACGGTGTCGTCGTCGCCGCAGTCGCCGAGCAGCTTCTGCACCTCGCCGACGGTCTTGCGGGGCACGATGATGCCGGGCATGCCCTCCGAGCCCGACGGCGCCTTCACCTCGGCGCGGGCGAGCCGGTGGCCGTCGGTCGCGACCGCCCGCAGCGACAGGTCGCCCTCGGCCTCGACGGTGTGGAGATAGATGCCGTTCAGATAGTAGCGCGTCTCCTCCGTGGAGATCGCGAACTGGGTGCGCTCGATCAGCCGCAGGAGGTCGGAGGCCTTGAGCTGGAAGGAATGGCTGAGGCTGCCGGCGGTGATGTCGGGAAAGTCGGCCTCGGGCAGGCACTGCAGCCGGAAGTTCGAGCGGCCGGAGGACACCGTCATCTGCGTCCCCTCGCCATTGGTGGCGAGCTTGACCTCGGAGCCTTCGGGCAGCTTCCTCACGATGTCGTAGAGGAGATGCGCCGGCACGGTCGTCGCGCCGGGTTCCTCACCCATGGCGGCGACGCTTTCGGTGATCTCGATGTCGAGGTCGGTCGCCTTCAGCCGCATCCCGCCATCCTCGGTGCGGACCAGCACGTTGGACAGGATCGGGATCGTCGTGCGTCGCTCGACCACGCGGTGGACGTGCGACAGCGACTTCAGGAGGTTCGATCGCTCGATGATGATACGCATGAGGTCTGCCGTTCCATAGAATCCCGGCGCCAGGAGGTGACGCGTCCGGGACCATCGTTCTTAGTGGCTCGCCGCCGGCTTGAAAAGGGCGTAGCCGCCGGGCGCCGCGTCGACGGCACCGGGCGGCCGGCAGGCCGGGCCAGGGGGCTGTGATTCCGGCCGGCTCGCCCGGCGCGGTTCGTCTTTCGACGGATGGTCCGCCGGCCGGCGCAAGGCGGCCGGCCGGGTTCGCTCAGGTGGCGATCATTCCTCGATCATCCGGCGGATCAGGTCGAGCTCGTTGGAAAACGTCTCGTCCTTGGAGCGCTCGCCCTCGATCTTGCGCACGGCGTGGAGCACCGTGGTGTGATCGCGGCCGCCGAACCTGCGGCCGATCTCCGGCAGCGAGCGCGGCGTCATGGTCTTGGCGAGATACATGGCGATCTGGCGCGGCCGCACGATGGTCTTGGTGCGGCGCGCCGAGAGGAGGTCGGTCCGCGTCACGTTGTAGTGGCGCGAGACGAATTTCAGAATGTCCTCGATGCGCACCCGACGCTCGACATTCGCCCGCGTCAGCTGGTTGAGGAGATCCTCCAGATGCTCGGCTGAGAGCGGCTGGCCGAGGGAGTGGCGGAAGGCGATCTGGTTGAAGGCGCCTTCGAGGTCGCGGCCGGAGCCGGCGACCCGCCGGGCGATCGTGTCGATCATGTGCTCGGGCATGGAAAAGCTCGAATCCTCGGCGCGCATCGCCGCGGCCCGGCTTTCCAGGATCGCCTTGCGCATCGGATAGTCCGGCACGCCGATTTCGAGGGTGATGCCGTTGGCCAGCCGCGAGCGCACCCGCGGATCGAGGGATTCCAGATCCGCCGCCGGCCGGTCGGCGGCGCAGATCACCTGCTTGGCCGAATCGATCAGGGCGTTGAGGAGATGGCAGAACTCCTGCTGGATCGACTTGCCCTGCAGGAACTGGGTGTCGTCGATGATCAGGATGTCGATGCCGCGCAGCGTCTCCTTCAGGTCGAGGGCGCGGTTGTCGCGGATCGCGGCGGCAAAGCGCCACATGAAGTATTCGGCCGTCAGATAGACGACCCGCGGCTGGTCCGGCCGGCGCACCGCCGCATTGGCGATCGCCTGCAGGAGATGGGTCTTGCCGAGGCCGACGGCGGCATGGACGAAGAGCGGGTTGAAGCGCACCGAGCCCGGCCCGTTCTCGGCCACCGCCTTGCCCGCCGCGAGCGCCACGCGGTTCGACGAGCCCTCGACGAAGCTGTCGAAGACGTAGCGCGGATCGAGCGGCGAGCCGAATTCCGGCGAGCCGGAGATGGCCAGCGGCGTCTCGGCGGGCAGCGCCTGCGTGACGGCCCGCTCGGCGATGCGCGGCTCGCTGGCGACGAGCGGCGCGGCGCTTTCGGCCCGTCCGCCGATGCGGCTCGAGCGGATGGTGACGCCGCCGCCCCGGACGGCGGAGCGCACGGCGATGTCGACGCGCAGGGTGCCCGGCACCTCCTCGGCGAAGATCTCGGTCAGAAGCTCCTGATAGTGCGACTGGATCCACGACCGCAGGAAGGCGGTCGGGACCGAGACCTGGCAGACGCCCTTGCCGAGGCTGTCGAGCTTCATGCGCTGGAACCAGCTCATGAAGATGTCCTGGCCGAGCTGAGCCTTGAGGCGCATCTTGACGCGCTCGATCACCTCGGCCCGATCCTCGTCGCCACCCGTCATGTCTGCCCCGTATGTCACGCTGTCTTTTGCCGGCCCGGCGCGAGAGCCGTCCCACGTCATCGTCGCATGGCCAGTGGCCGCCTGGCCGCCGCGAATCATCTCTGTAGCCATGGGAGGTCCTCCGCTTTCCAGCCGGCCTTCGTGCCACGGTGGCCGTTCTCGTCGGGCGGTCCCTCGAAGCCGTCGAGGACGTTGAAGCAATGGTCGAAGCCGGCCGCGGTCAGCGCCCGTGCCGCGGCGACCGAACGCACGCCCGACCGGCACAGAAGGAAGACCCGGCTCTGCTGGTCGCGCTTGCCGTCGACGACGGCCCGCGTCACCCGGCTGGCGAAATCTGGATCGACGGCCATGGAAGGAAAGGACTGCCACTCGGCGAGAACCGCGGCCTTGCCGATCGGCGACAGGTCCGGAATGCCGACATAGGTCCATTCCGCCGCGGTCCTCACGTCCACGAGGATCGCAGCGGGGTCGTCCGACAGGGCCGACCAGCATTGCCGGACGGTCACGTCGCCTTCGTAGCCAGTTGCCATTGAAACTTCCCGTCAGTCAGTAATGCCAAAGCATCGCGCCGGTTGCTTGACCAACCGAGCGCGCCTCAGCGTTATATTTTTGGTTGAGACCGAAACGCTATAAGAGAGTCGTAGCGGACGCGGCGAACGGACACATCACAGCTTGCACTGAAGCTTTGGATAAGTCCTTCGATCCCCGCACTTCGTCTCTCTCCGCTCTTGTCATGGCCGGAAGTTACGAAACAACGGCTGGCGGGGCAAGCCGACTCGGACCGAATGAGGGTGACTCTGGGGCGTCTTGTTGCGCCTCCGTCATCCACTGGTTTCGTGACGCGGTTCCAAACCCCTTGCCGTCAGGCGGTTCGGCCCGGACGGGCAGTTTGACGCAGTGCCGAAAGAATAAATTTTGCAGAATTTGTGACGGCCCACTTGACTCAATGGCTTGCGAGAATTTGGTTAGCCGGCAATTTTATTGTGCTCAGTGACCTCTTCTAAGCGACTGTTTTTAATGCGATATTTTGGTAATGTTGGTTTGAGGGCGGAATCTCGCGACAATTCAGCCCCTTGCGCCGAGAGAATCGCGCCTGCCGGTTCGCACCGGTCGACATCGATCTGTCGCAATCGGCGGACAGGCCGCCGGGATCGCGCCGGCCAGGCCCCGAAGCCCGTCGAATCCGCCGTCACGAGCGCACCGATCGCCAGACGGCGCTGCCGATGGCGCTGTGCCCAGACCCGTCCGCAATCCCGCCGCGATCCGCCGGACCTTCCAGCCCGCCGGGAATCGACAGGCACCGCCCGCCGGAACCGGAAAGCCCGACCCGGTAAACCGAAAAAGCCCGGCCCAGAGAATCGAAAAGCCCGGCCGGGGCCGGGCTCTCGTCTGGCAGACGTCGTCGCGAGATCAGGCCTCGGCGATCGCCTTCACGCGGTGCGACAGGCGCGAGATCTTCCGGGACACCGTGTTGCGGTGGAAGACGCCCTTGGAAGCGGCGCGGCGCATCTCGGGCTCTGCCGCCCGGAAGGCCTCGACGGCGGCATCCTTGTTGCCGGAAGCGATCGCTTCCTCGACCTTGCGCAGGAAGGTGCGCACGCGCGAGCGGCGGGCGCCGTTGATGGCCGTGCGGCGAGCGATCTTGCGCGTCGCCTTCTTGGCCGAGGGTGTGTTGGCCATGTTCGTCTCTCTTTCCTGATCGGACCACGCAGCGCCGGCAATCACGAGGACATGCGGCGGCACAAAAGAACGGGCGGCGCCCGAAAGACGCCGCCAAGTGGCGCGTCTTATAGGGAATGGAGGGGGATGCGTCAACATCCGTCCGCCCGGTGAAGTGTCGGCGGTGAAGACATCTTCGGCCGGGAAGACGTCGTTCACGTCATTGGCTCGAGGCGGCAGCAAGCCGCCGCCAGTTTCGGCCGCGCGTCGCAGCAAGCGCGGCCGGATGGCCGCAGGCCGTTCCGGCCGGTGGCAAAAGCGACGGCTCGGCGATTCTGGAGCTGGCGAGCCTGAAACGCGCGATTCTCGAACCAGTCAGCGATTCTTGAACTGCGGCGAGCGCTTCTGGACGAAGGCCTCCATGCCCTCGCTCTGGTCCTCGGTGGCGAACAGCGAGTGGAACACCCGCCGCTCGAATCGCAGCCCCTCCGACAGCGGCACCTCGAAGGCCCGGTTGACCGCCTCCTTGGCGAGCATCACCGCCGGCAGCGAGAAGTTGGCGATCTTGTCGGCGGTGCGCAGCGCCTCTTCGAGGAGATCGGCGGCGGGCACGATCCGCGCCACGAGGCCGCAGCGTTCGGCCTCCTGCACGTCCATCAGCCGCCCGGTGAGCACCAGGTCCATGGTCTTGGCCTTGCCGATCGAGCGGGCGAGGCGCTGGGTGCCGCCCATGCCCGGAATCACCCCGAGGGTAATCTCCGGCTGGCCGAACTTGGCATTGTCGGCGGCGATCACGATGTCGCACATCAGCGCCACCTCGCAGCCACCGCCGAGCGCATAGCCGGCCACCGCCGCCACCGTCGGCTTGCGGAACTCGCCGAGGCCTTCCCACTCGCCCCACAGGTCCGCCGACAGGGCGTCGGTGAAGTCCATGCCCTGCATGTCCTTGATGTCGGCCCCGGCGGCGAAGGCCTTCTCCGAGCCGGTCAGGACGACGGCGCCGATCTTGGCGTCGGCCTGGAAGCCCTTCAGCGCCTGCACCACCTCGCGCATCGTCTGCTGGCTCAGCGCATTCAGCGCCTTCGGGCGGTTGAAGGTCAGAAGGCCGACGCGGCCGCGGGTCTCGACCTTGATCGTTTCGTAGCTCATGGCGCTCCACCGGATCGACGGGCGTCGAACGGGCGACGCGGGTTGTCGCCATGCTTGAACGATCAGGCGGGCGAACGCAATATGGCCCGTCGGCGCAGGGTGCCGGCCCGCCGTGGCGGGATTTCGCCTTCTATCTCTGGCAGATCGGGCAGTAGAAGGTCGATCGCCCCGACTGGACGATCCGCTTCACCACCCCCCGGCAGGTGGCGCGCGGACAGGGGTCGTCCTCGCGGTCGTAGACGGCGAAGGAGTGCTGGAAATAGCCGAGCGAGCCGTCCGCCTGGCGGTAGTCGCGCAGGGACGAGCCGCCGGCGGCGATCGCGTCGGCGATGGTGTCGCGAATATGTTCGGCGAGGCTCTGGAGCCGTTGGGTGGCGAGGCCCTTCGCCGTCACCAGCGTGCCGGCCGCCCGGCGCGGCGACAGCCTCGCCCGCCACAGCGCCTCGCAGACATAGATGTTGCCGAGCCCGGCGATCACCGACTGGTCGAGGAGCACGGCCTTCAGCGGCGCGGCGCGCCCGGCGAACTGCGGCGCCAGCGCCTCGCCGGACAGCGCATTGCCGGTCGGCTCGATGCCGAGGCTGCGGAAATGCGGGTGGGCGCCGAAATCGGCCCGTTCGATCAGGCTCATATAGCCGAACCTCCGGGGATCGTTGAAGATCACCGAGACCGGCAGGCCGCCCGGCTCGGTGAGATCGAAGCGGACATGGTCGTGCAGCCTTGCGGTCGAGCGGGCATGGACGAAGACGCCCGGAAGGCTGGTCCCCGTCCGGCTCTCGATCCGGAACGAGCCGGACATGCCGAGATGCATGGCGAGCACCGTGCCGCCCTCGAGATCGGCGAGGAGATATTTCGCCCGCCGCCCCAGGCTCTCGATCCGCCGGCCCTGAAGCCGCGCGGCGAAGTTTTCCGGCAGGGGAAAGCGCAGGTCCGGCCGCGCGGCGACCACCGCCTCGACGCGGGCGCCCGCCATGACCGGCTCGAGGCCGCGCCGCACCGTCTCCACCTCTGGTAATTCCGGCATCTTCGCTTAAGTCCTTCGCTCGAATGGCGGCGCTCGCGCATCGCCCCTTGGCGACGCGCGCAGAAGCCGCTACCCCCGTGTCGCCCGCCGGCCCGTCTTCGGACAAGGCGGCAGGCGAACCCAACGGGGCCCGCAATATCCGCATCGAGCCGATGCGTTGCAATGTAAGGTCAAACGTCATGTCGCAATCGCGCGCCACCGCAGCCGATGCCATGGAGACCGCCTACGGCTTTGCGACCGTCGGCGGCGGCGCCGAGAAGCAGGAGCGGGTCAACGCCGTCTTCCACCGGGTGGCCGAGCGCTACGACCTGATGAACGATCTGATGTCCGGCGGCATGCACCGGGCCTGGAAGGCGGCGATGGTCGCCTGGCTGAGCCCGCCGCACCGGCCGGAATTCCGCTTCGTCGACGTTGCCGGCGGCACCGGCGACGTCGCCTTCCGCATCGTCGAGGCGTCGCGCGGCCGCGCCCACGGGACGGTCGTCGACATCAACGCCTCGATGCTCGGCGTCGGCGCCGAGCGGGCGATCAAGCGCAAGCTCTCCGACAACCTCGCCTTTCTCGAAGGCAACGCCGAGAAGCTGCCGTTGCCGGACAATTATTTCGACGCCTATACGATCGCCTTCGGCATCCGCAACGTGCCGCGGATCGGCACGGCGCTGGAGGAGGCCTACCGCGTGCTCAAGCCCGGCGGCCGGTTCCTCTGCCTGGAATTTTCCGAGGTCGAGCTGCCGGTGCTCGAGAAGGTCTATGACGCCTGGTCGTTCAAGGCCATTCCGCGGATCGGCCAGATGGTGGCGAACGACCGGGAGTCCTACGAATATCTGGTCGAATCGATCCGCCGCTTCCCCAACCAGACGAATTTCGCCGCCACCATCCGGCAGGCCGGCTTCGAGCGGGTCGCCTACCGGAACCTGTCCGGCGGCATCGCGGCCATCCATTCGGGATGGAAGCTCTGAGGCGATGATCGGGCAGAAGGGGCCGCGCGCCCCGCATCGATCGATCGAATGGAACAGAAGGGGTGAGGGTCGGCGTTTCGTCTCGAACGCGGCCCCCGCCAGCGCGACCGAGCAAAGAGATCCGTGGCAAATCCAGTAACCGGGACGTTCGCGCTGTTGAGGGCCTGCTTCGTGCTGGCACGCGAGGGCGTCGTCGGCGCCTTTCCCTCCGAAGGACTGCCGCCGGTGCCGGCGATGCTGCATCGCGCGGCGCGGCTTCTGGAGCGCCGCTCGGCGAAGAACCAGGCGCGGTCGGACCGGCTGTCGCGGGCGCTGCACCGGCTCGGCCCCTCCTATGTCAAGCTCGGCCAGTTCCTGGCGACCCGGCCCGACATCGTCGGCGCCGACATCGCCGGCGAGCTCGGGGCGCTGCAGGACAAGGTGCCGCCCTTCGATCACCGGCTGGCCGTCGCCGAGATCGAGACGACCCTCGGGCGCTCGATCGACGAGCTGTTCATCGATCTCGGCCAGGTGGTCGGCGCGGCCTCGATCGCGCAGGTCTACAAGGCCCGCGTGCGCAGCCGCGACGGCGGCGAGCATTTCGCCGCCGTCAAGGTGATCCGCCCGGGAATCCGGGCGCGGTTCCGCCGCGAGCTCGAGACCTTCGCCTTCATCGCCAGGTTCCTCGAACGCTTCGTGCGGGCGTCGCGGCGGCTGCGGCCCGTCGCCGTCGTCGAGACGCTGACCCAGTCGACCCGCATCGAGATGGACCTGCGGCTCGAGGCGGCGGCCTCTTCCGAGATGGCCGAGAACGTCGCCCACGACCAGGGCTTCCGGGTGCCGGCCATCGACTGGGAGCGCACCGGCCGCGACGTCATCACCATGGAGTGGATCGACGGCCTCAAGCTCAGCGATGTCGCCGGCATCGTCGCCGCCGGCCACGACACCAAGCAGATCGGCGTCACCGTCGTCCAGTCGTTCCTGCGCCATGCCATGCGCGACGGCTTCTTCCATGCCGACATGCATCAGGGCAATCTGTTCATCGCTCCGGACGGCACCATCGTCGCCGTCGATCTCGGCATCGTCGGCCGCCTCAGCCGGGAGTCCAAGCGCTTCCTCGCCGAGATCCTCTACGGCTTCATCAAGCGCGACTACCGGCGGGTGGCGGAGCTGCATTTCGAGGCAGGCTACGTGCCGCGCAACCAGGATGTGGCGAGCTTCGCCCAGGCGCTGCGGGCCATCGGCGAGCCGATCTACGGCCAGCCCGCCGAGACCATCTCGATGGGCCACCTCCTGACGCTCCTGTTCGAGGTGACCGAACTCTTCGAGATGCAGACGCGGCCGGAACTCGTCCTCCTGCAGAAGACCATGGTGGTGGTCGAGGGCGTCGCCCGCACCTTCGACCCGAAGTTCAACATGTGGGTGGCGGCCGAGCCGGTGGTCTCCGACTACATCCTCGCCGAGCTCGGCCCTGCCGCCAAGCTGCAGGAGGCGCGGGACGGCATCGAGGCCGGGCTGAAGCTCCTGCGCAAGGCGCCGGAACTCGCCGTCGGCCTCGAGGTCCTCAGCCGCGAGCTGCCCGAGCTGATCGAGAACGGCATCCGGCTCAACGACGACACGCTGAAGGACCTCGTCCAGGACGGCAAGGCTAGCATCATCCTCGGCCATGTCGAGCGCTGGGTGATCGCCGGCACGCTGATGGTGATCGCCGCCGCCCTGGTCTTCGGCTGAGGCCGGCGTTGCTCCGCCGCAAGGCCGGGGCTAGAGAGGAAGGACGAGCGTTCAGCCCTCAGGGAGGATGCGATGGCGAGCCTGACGATCGACGACCTCGACGACGAGGTGATGCAGCGCCTTCAGGCGCGCGCGGCCAGGCACGGCCGCTCGCCGGCCGAGGAGGCGCGGGCGCTGATCGCGGTGGTTGCCCGGGATCGTGCCGGCGACACAGGCATCGTTCAGCCGATGGAAAAGACGCAGAAAATGCGAAAGGTGATCGAACAGATCAGGTCCGGGGAGGGCGTTTCCGATCTCGGCGAGGCGCTGGGAGAGCCGGCGTTGATCGGATTGCCGGTGCGCTCACCCGCCGAGCAGAAGCGGGTCTACGAGGGCTTGGCAGCCTTGAGCGTGCAGCCGGCGGCAGAACCCTTCGACCAGAAGGCCTTTACCGACGATCTGTGGAATTTCGTCCCGTGATCGTCGTGGACGCGTCGGCGATCGTCGCCCTGCTTCTGGCCGAGGAGGACGCCGAGCAGTTCCGGGGCGCACTCGCCGTCGATCCGAACCCGATGATCTCGGCGCCGACCTATCTGGAGACGAGCATCGTCCTCGGCGCCCGCATCGGCATCTTGGCGAAGAGCCGCATCGAGGGCTTGATGACGCTGGCCAACATCGAAGTCGCTCCGTTCACCGAGGCGCAGGCCGCCATCGCCGCCGATGCGTGGCGCCGCTACGGGCGCGGCTCCGGCAGCCCGGCGAAGCTGAATTTCGGCGACTGCTTCTCCTATGCCCTGGCGGTGTTCCTCGCAGCGCCGCTGCTGTTCAAGGGCGACGACTTCGGCGCGACGGACGTGACGGCGGCGCTGTCGGCATGAGCGTCCTGTCCGGCAAGCGCATTCTCTTGATCGTCGGCGGCGGTATCGCGGCCTACAAGTGCCTCGACCTCATCCGGCGGCTGCGCGAGCAGGGCGCCGCCGTCACCCCGGTGATGACCGGGGCGGCGGCCGAGTTCGTCACGCCGCTGTCGGTCGGCGCGCTCGCCGCCAGCAGGGTCTATTCCGACCTCTTCGACCGGGAGGACGAGCAGGACGTCGGCCACATCCGGCTCGCCCGCGAGCACGACCTCGTCCTTCTCGCGCCGGCGACGGCCGATCGCATGGCGCGCGTTGCCAACGGCCTCGCCGAGGATCTCGCCGGCGCGATCCTTCTCGCCACCCGCGCGCCGGTGCTGATGGCGCCGGCGATGAACCCGGCGATGTGGGACCATCCGGCAACCCGGCGCAACCACCGGCGTCTCCTCGACGACGGGATCGGCTTCGTCGGGCCCGGCAGCGGCGAGATGGCGGAAAAGGGCGAGGCCGGAACCGGCCGCATGGCCGAGCCGCTGGAGATCGTCGCGGCCGCCGAAGCCTTGCTGGCACCGCGCAAACGGCCTCTGACCGGCCTCTCCGCCATCGTCACCTCCGGCCCGACCCACGAGCCGATCGATCCGGTGCGCTACATCGCCAACCGCTCCTCCGGGCGCCAGGGCCACGCCATCGCCGAGGCGCTGCGCGATGCCGGCGCCCGCGTCACTCTCGTCTCCGGCCCGGTGACGCTCGCCGATCCGCGCGACGTCGCGGTCCGGCACGTCGAGACGGCGGCCGAGATGCTGATCGCCGTCGAGGCGGCGCTGCCGGCCGACATCGCCGTCTTCGTCGCCGCCGTCGCCGACTGGCGGGTCGCCGCCGAGAGCAGCCGCAAGATCAAGAAGACCGGCGACGGGCCGCCGGCTCTGGCGCTGGCCGAGAATCCCGACATCCTCTCGACCATCGGTCATCACGACAGGCGCCCGGGCCTGGTGATCGGCTTTGCCGCCGAGACCGACGATCTTCTGGCGAATGCCCGCGGCAAGCTCGCCCGCAAGGGCGCCGACGCGATCCTCGCCAACGACGTTTCGCCAGGGGCCGGGGCTGGGGGAGGCGTCATGGGAGGAACAGAGAACACCATCCGCCTCGTCACGGCGGAGGGGGTCGAGGAATGGCCGACGCTGGCCAAGGAGGCCGCCGCCACCCGCCTCGCCGAATGGATCGCGGCGCGGCTCGGACGCACGGAGACCGCATGACGCAGGACACGACGGAGCGACGGGTGACGGTCCGCGTCATGCGGCTCGCCGCTGGCGCCGAAGGCGCCTCGGGCGATCGCGAGCCGGCGGCGCTTCCGGACTATGCCAGCGCGGGCGCCGCCGGGGCGGATCTTCGCGCCTGCCTCGACGCGCCGCTGACGCTCGCGCCGGGCGCCCGGGCGATGGTGCCGACGGGGCTCGCCGTGGAACTGCCGGAGGGCTTCGAGATGCAGATCCGGCCGCGCTCCGGCCTTGCCGCGAAGCATGGCGTGACGGTGCTCAACGCCCCCGGCACGGTCGATGCCGATTATCGCGGCGAGGTGAAGGTGCTGCTGGTCAATCTCGGCGAGGAGACCGTCACCATCGCTGCCGGCGACCGCATCGCCCAGGCCGTGATCGCCCCGGTCACCCGGGCCGAGTTCACGCTGGTCGATGGTCTTTCGGACACCATGCGAGGCGCCGGCGGGTTCGGCTCGACCGGCAAAAGGTAGTCGCGCCGGCGCTTGCGGCCGGCGCTGCGGCCCGGCCTCAGCCGGCCGTCTGCGGTGTCGCCGGAGCCTCCATGCCGCGCAGCCGGCCGCGCCCCTGGGCCGCGATGGAGGCGATGGTGCAGCGGTTGCGGCCGCCTTCCTTCGAACGGTAGAGATTGGCGTCGGCGGCCTCGTAGATCCGGTCGAAAGGCTGCGGCGTGCGCATGAACACGCCGCCGATCGACACCGACAGCTGCGCGCCGTTCTTGCCCGTGCCGACATAGAGCCGGTTGATCGCCATGCGCAGCCGTTCGGCGACCATCTCGCCCTGCTCGGCGGTGCCGCAGGGCAGCGAGACGACGAACTCCTCGCCGCCGAGACGCCCGACGGCGTCGCTCTGGCGCACGAGCTTCTTCAGCGTGCCGGCGATCTTCTTCAGGGCGATGTCGCCGACCGGATGCCCGAGCCGGTCGTTGATGCGCTTGAAATGGTCGGCATCGATGATCAGCAGCATCAGGCCCTTGTCGTTGTGGCCGACCAGCGAGCGCAGGTGGTTGCGGAACACCTTCTCGAAGCCCTGCCGGTTGAGGACGCCGGTCAGCCGGTCGGTATGGGCCGCGCGCATCAGGCCGTCATTGTCGGCATGCAGCGAGGCGACCCGGAACACCAGATAGGCAAGATAGGGCAGGGCGCTCGCCGCCGTCACCGTGACGGCGAAGCCCACGGCCGGCATCATCACCGCTTCGCCGAAGGAGCGGAAGTACCACAAGGACAGCGCCGCCACCGCGAGCGTCGTCACGATGACGAGAAGAACGAATTCTCCAAAGACGGTTTTCATGCGATCGGGTGCCTGTTGCATGAGATCATCCTGACTCGGCGAAGACGGGTGGCTGCCTGCGATCCGGGAACGCTGCACCGATTTTCCTAAGATCAGGGTTCGCGAGATCTTAAGGTTTGATTCAAGTCCCGCGCATCCGCATCGCCTCTTGGCGGTGCGGCGGGGGCAAAGGCGTTCCCGCAACCCCCGACGCTTTGGAATAATCGGCCTCCAAGGTGCCTCGCCGGTGCCCTATGTTCGGTCCCGAGCGACGTTTCGACGCATGGTTCGGGCGGCATGCCCGGCGATCGCTCCCACATATGCCGCAAGGCAGCCCATGCGACGGATGCCGTCCGCCGGCACGACCCGCCGCGGGGCGTCGCAAGGATCGCATCAGCCGACGGGCAGGTCACGACCTGCGCCGGGCAAACCACGGAGGAAATCATGGACAAGCCGGTCAACGACGGTCAGCCGCGCACCAGGGGTCGCGGGCGGATCTACGATTCCATCACCGACACGATCGGCGACACGCCGCTGGTGCGTCTCGACAAGGTGGCCAGGCAGTACGGCGTCAAGGCCAACCTCCTCGCCAAGCTCGAATTCTTCAATCCGATCGCCAGCGTCAAGGATCGCATCGGCGTCGCGATGATCGAGAAGCTCGAGGCCGAGGGCAAGATTACGCCGGGCAAGACGACGCTGGTCGAGCCGACCTCGGGCAACACCGGCATCGGCCTCGCCTTCGCGGCCGCCGCCAAGGGCTACAAGCTGGTCCTGACGATGCCCGAGACGATGTCCATGGAGCGGCGCAAGATGCTCCGCCTGCTCGGCGCCGATCTCGTCCTCACCGAGGGCGCCAAGGGCATGAAGGGCGCCATCGCCAAGGCCGAGGAGCTGATCGCCCAGATCGAGGGCGCGGTGATGCCGCAGCAGTTCGAGAACCCGGCCAATCCGCAGATCCACCGGGTCACCACCGCCGAGGAAATCTGGAACGACACCGGCGGCAAGGTCGACGCGCTGGTCGCCGGCATCGGCACCGGCGGCACGATCACCGGCGCGGGCCAGGTGCTGAAGGAGCGCAACCCGGCGATCCGCATCGTCGCCGTCGAGCCCGAGGCCTCCCCGGTCCTGTCCGGCGGCACTCCCGGTCCCCACAAGATCCAGGGCATCGGCGCCGGCTTCGCCCCGGCGATCCTCGACCGCGAGATCTACGACGAGATCATCCAGGTCTCCAACGAGGAGACCTTCGAATACGCCCGCATGGTGGCGCGGCTCGAGGGCATCCCGGTCGGCATCTCGTCCGGCGCGGCGGTGCTGGCCGCGGTGAAGGTCGGCCAGCGCGAGGAGATGGCGGGCAAGAACATCGTCATCATCATCCCCTCCTTCGCCGAGCGCTATCTGTCGACCGCCCTGTTCGACGGGCTCGCCGACGAGAGCTGAGGCCTGAGGCCCCAGCACCGAGGGTCAGGAACAGAGAGAGAGAGAGGCAGGGGCGGGGACCATGGACATCTTCGCCCTTGCCGAGCGTTTGATGCGCATGGACGACGCGGCGTGGGAGCGGCACGCGAGCCCGCTCTCCGTCTGGACCCGGGTCGCGGCGCTCCCGCTTCTGGTCCTGGCGATCTGGAGCCGCGTCTGGCTCGGCGGCTGGTGCATCGTCCCGGTCGCCGCGGTGCTGGTCTTCGTCTACGTCAATCCCCGGCTGTTCCCGGCGCCCGCCCGCCGGGACAGCTGGGCGGCGAGGGCGACCTATGGCGAGCGGCTGTTCCTGGCGCGGCGGCAGCGCCCCGTCCCCCGCCATCATCAGCGGGCGGCGCTCGTCCTCACCGCCGTCTCCGTCGCCGGGATCCTGCCCCTGGCCCATGGTCTCTGGCGGCTGGAAGTCTGGCCGACCCTTTTCGGCCTTGCCCTCGTGATGGGCGGCAAGCTGTGGTTCTGCGACCGCATGGTCTGGCTCCACGACGACCTTCGAAACCCTTTGCCCGATGACGGCGAGCTCCGACCGCCGCGCCGCTGAGCCGACCGGCCGGCCCGCCGCCGGCTCCCCGAAACGTCATTTTCCCATGGCGTTCGGTGTGTTATCTTCCCCAAGGTTATGCAAGGATCCCGTGCGGCGCCGCCCGCGCTGTGTTGATAGCCCGATGGTGCTCGCTCGATGGTGCTCGCCCGATGATGACGCGGTCGAGCCTCCCCGGCGCGCCATGCCGCCGGGCCGGAAGGGAGACGCCGATCGATGCTGGACGGCCTTCGACGCTCGCCGACGAGCCTGATCGCCCGCGTCGGCTGCGCGGCGGCCGGGCTCGGTGACTTCATGTTTCGGCGCCGGCCAGCCGCCCTGCCGGTTCGCTTCGCCGCTGCCCTCTGCGCCGCCGCGGCCATCCTCGGCCCCACCCTCGGCATCGCCATCCTGCCGTCGCCCCTCCACGCCGCCGAATTCCGCGTCCTGCGCGAGGCCTTCAGCGCCAGCCGGCCGGAGCCGGTGATCGCCCTGTCCGGCGCTATCGGCAAGGGCGATGCGGCAAAGCTTGCCGCCGTCGTCGCCGATCTCTGCCGAAAGCGCGAGTGCGACTACCAGAACACCGCCGCAATGCTCACCCTCGACAGTCCCGGCGGCTCCTTCGGCGAGGGCATCGCCATCGCCAATCTGATGCGCGAGAAGAGCGTCGCGGCCATCGTCGAGGACGGCGCCGTCTGCCTCTCGGCCTGCGCGCTCGCCTGGCTCGGCGGGTCGAGCTTCCATGCCACCGGCGGCGTCGGCACCTATGTCGACCGCTATGTCGAGCCCGGCGGGCGGATCGGCTTCCACTCGCCCTACATCTCGCCGGCGGCGATGGCCGCCCTGCCGGAAGACCAGCGCCTCGACACCCAGGCGAGCGGCCTGCGCCTCGGCATCTCGACGCTGGTGCGGTTCCTCGCCGATTTCGCGGTCAGCCCGCTGGTGATCGACCGGATCGTCGCCATGGGGCCGGACGACGTCATGGCGATCGAGACGGTTGCCGACGTCGTCGCCTTCGGCGGCGAATTGCCGCCCGTGCCGGTCTCCACCCTCGGCCTCGACCGGCGGGCGATCACCCGCGCCGTCTGCGAGAAGCTGCTGGCGCTGCACTACCGCGCCGATCTCACCGAGGTCACCGCGCTGCAGGCCGACTACCGGGAATCCCCGGCAGGGCGGACGAAGGAGGGCGAAGTCTTCCTCGGCTTCGACATCGACGACCGGCCGCTGACCCTGGCCTTCTGCGGCGCCGGCGCCGGACAGGCGATCCCGTCGGGCGACTTTTCCGTGCAGCTCGCCCGCATGGCCTGGCTCGAGGACGTCAGCGATACCTATACCGAGCCCTTCACCAGCTTCGTCTTCTCCTCCAGCGGCTGGAACCAGGCGGCCTATGACGGCCAGCGGGCGAGCCAGAGCGTCCTGCGGCTGACGCCGATGATCTCCTGGCTCCTGCCGAGGGACATGCGCATCGCGGACCTTGCCCCCGCCGCCCGCGCCGCGATCGCCGCCGACAAGCGCGGCGTGCCGCTCCCCGCCGACCCGCCGCCTGCCGCCTCGCCGCCCGCTTCGTCCGGCTCCCTTGCCGCCGCGATCCCCGACGCGACCTCCTCCGCGGCGCCGGCTGCTCCGGCTGCCCCGCCCGAGGCCGGTTTCGCCCGGTTTTCCGCGGCAGTGATCTCGGACGTACGGCCCCTCGTCGATACGGGCGACCTGCGGGTCTGGCGCTTCGGCGATCTCGACGTCGAGGTCGATGTCGGGCCCGCCACCCTCTTTGCCGAGGAGCGCTTGCGGCGAGACGGGCTCGAGAAGCGCAACCTCACCTACGACAAGAGCTTTGCCGGCGCCTTCGTCTATTCCGGCGTCGCGCCGGATCGGCGCTCGGGCTTCTACACCTTCGCCCTCGACGACGGCGACGAGGCGGCGACGGTGCGCATGCGCTTCGCCCTCGGCGCCGACGGCCGGGCCTCGGTCGAGGCCCAGTCGCTGATCGGGAAGATCGCCTGCTCGGCGCGGTTCGGCTCGGCCGGCCTGCCTTGCGCGAAGAAATGAAGAAGTCAGGCCGGGTTCGGCGAAGCGCGCCGCGCCGGATCGCTCTGGCGCTTCCAATGACCAGGCGCGGTCGCACGAAAGGGCAGGCATGAGGGACGGTGGCGTGGAGGGTGGCGTGGCTTCGACGGGTGGCTCGATCTTGCGGCAACGCCGGCCGGCGCGCCCCTGGCGCGGCGTCGTGCGCAGCGCGCTCGCGGCGCTGGTCGCCCTGCCGATGGCCGTCGCCGCGCCGGGCGCTGCCCGTGCCGCGGGCGCCGACGACACGCTGGCGCTGATCGAGGCGCGGCTGCGCGACACCGTCGCCGACGTCCTCACCCGCAACTGCATCGGGCCGCAGGAGCCGCGGCCCTTCACCGTCACCTTCTACGGCCTGCCGATCGGCGATCCGCATTTCACCCAGAACGACCGGCAGCGCATCAACGACCTCGTCCTCACCGGCCTGCGCGAGGCGCGCCGCGTCGCCGTCGACGTCAGCGCCGCCGCTGATGCTGGGGCGCTGGCGCCGATCGCCGGCCTCGGCACGCCCGACCAGAACCAGCTGGCGACGGCCCTGTCGCGGCTCGGCTCGTCGACCCTGCCGATCGTCCTGAAGGCCAGCCGGCCGGAGCCGGGCGTCGCCCGGATCGATCTGTCGGTGTTCGCCCGGGGTGCCGACGGCGCCTATGGCTGCAACCGCTCGATCGCCTTCAACCTGGCGCTGGAGAGCCTGGAGCCGCAGGCCGACAGCCGCAGCCCGCGCGACTACCTCACCCTCGAGGGCGCCTACCGGCTGGCGCTGGCAACGCTCGCGCCCCGGCTGAAGAGCCTTCCCGGCGTCTATCTGAAGACCTCCGCCGATCCGGCCTGCGCCTATCTCGATCGGGCCGCGGAGCGCTTCCAGGATGCCTATTACGGCAACGGCACGATGGATTTCGGCGCCGGCCGCGAGCTGCCGGATCTTCTCATCGACGAACCCGCCGCGGGCAGCGACGTCGCGACCCTCGACCTCGCCTTCACCGTGCCGCGCCAGCCGGCCGACACGCTCGACATCCTCGCCTCGCTGCGCGCCAAGGGGCGGCTCCTGTCGCGCCAGCGCTATGCCGTCGCCGCCGAGACGGACGAGCTGGAAGCCTGCCGCGACGAGCCGGAGGTGGCCGACGGGCCGCCGCCCTCCGGCGAGGATCCGGAGCCGGTCGAGACCGCCGGCCGGACCGTCGACGATGCGGCACCTCCGGCCGCGCCGGAAGCCGCCGATCCTGGCGACGCGGCGGGAGGCGGCGGCAACCAAGGCGAGCCGGCGCCGCGCGCCGACGGCACCGTTCCCACCGTGCCGGTGCCGGTCGACCCCCTGGATGCGCCGGCCGATGGGTCGGCCGCTGGGCCGGCGGCGGATGGGCCGGCCATCAGCTTCGCGACCGAGCCCGAGCCCGAGCCCGAGCCCGAACCCGAACCTGAGCCCATTGCCGTTCCGGATCCCCTGCCGCCGGCCTGCCGGGAGGCCGGCCAGATCCTCGACTTTTCCGTCGGCCCGGCCACCGGGCGCACCGGCGACCGCCTGTCCCTGCGGGCGCTGGTCCGCCAGTGCACGCCGACCTTCTTCGGCTTCGCATCCGGCAAGGTCACGCCGATCCCCGTCCGCATCTTCGAGAAGACCGAGACGGCCTCCGGCGCGACCGCCTACGAGTCCTCGCCGCGGACCAGGGCCAAGCTCTATTTGGAAGAGACCGATCCGCTCGGGCTGAACAAGGTGGTGCTGTTCTGCTCGAGCTGCGTCGCCGAGCCGCAGAAATCCGATCTCGTCGACTGGCTGGGCGGGATCCGCGACGAGCTTTCCAGCGAGCGCCGCGCCGTCGCGGCGACGCTGCCCGGCGGCGTCGGCTATGCCATCGGCTCGGTCGAGAAGGTCCAGTGATGCTGGCGGCCCGGGAGATCGACTCCCCGACCGCTGGTAGCGAGCCCGCGCGGCGCTCGAGCGGTAACTCTTTGGCGTCGGTCGAAGACCGGGGCCGACGCTATGAGATGACATCTGAGGGAGACGGACGGCCATGGCCACGATCACGGTAAAGGCAGAGGCGCGGCCGCGGGGCGGCCGCCACGGCAGGAGCGGGATGTTCCGGGTCCGGCGGGCGGCTCTCGCCGGCGCCGCGGCGCTCCTGCTGATGGCGTCGGCCGGCGGGGCATTCGCCCAGGGCCTGTCGCTCGACAGCTTCGATCTCGATTCCGTCGCGCCCTCGGACCCTCGGCCGCCGGCGCAGTCGCCCGCGTCCGGCGCGTCCTCCGCCGGCCGCCTCAGCGACTGCCTCGTCAGCGGCGGCGCGGACTGCGCGGGAAGCGCCCAGAAATCCGCCAAATCCTTCTCCCTCGACGACCTGCAGAATCTCGGCGTCATCGAGGAGGCGCCGGAACCTGCGGTTGCCGCCGCGGCGAGCCCGGCCGAACGGCAGGAGGCGCGCGCCACCCTGGCGGTCGAGGAGTCCCGGCCCCTGCCGTCGATCGATATCGAGGTGCTCTTCGCCTATGACGACGACCAGCCGCTCGTCTCGGAATATGGCAAGATCACCGAGCTGGCGACGGCCCTCGGTGATCCCCGGCTCGCCGACAAGCGCTTCGTCCTCCTCGGCCACACCGACGCCGCCGGCGGCGACGCCTACAACCTCGCTCTGTCCCAGCGCCGCTCCGAGGCTCTGGCCGAGGCGCTCTCCCAGGCGTCGGGCCTGCCGCGCAGCCGCTTCGTCGCCTCCGGGCGCGGCGAGCGCGACCTGAAGAACCCCTACGATCCGGAGGCGGGGGAAAACCGCCGGGTGCAGATCCTCCTCGTCGGCCGCTGAGAAGCGCCGCCTGGCACCGCTCCTTGCAGGGACGCTGCCGTCCTCGGCGTTTCAGCATTCCGGCGTCGGCGCCAAGGCACCCCCCTCTGCCTGCCGGCATCTCCCCCACAAGGGGGGAGATCAGCCTGGCACGCCGGTCCGCACTCGATCTCCACTGTGAGGTGTTGGCAATGATCGGTGGCATGGAAGCGGAAGCGATAACGCGACTGATCTCCCTCCTTGTGGGGGAGATGCCCGCCCTTCGACCGGCTCAGGAGGGCAGAGGGGGGTGCCTCGGCGCAAACCGATCAGGCCCGCCGCGCAAGATGCTACGGCCGCCGCCCCGTCGATCCGCCCTTCGCAACGGACATTGCAGTTTCCGGCTGACAGCGCCGTCCCGTCGCCTATCTTCGGGCATCGAACACGAAGGAGATTCCATGCTGACGCTCGACAAGGCCCGCATCATCGTCGCCGAGACCCTGAAGACCGGCATCGCCAAGGGCTTCAAGCCGCTCACCGTCGCCGTCCTCGATGCCGGCGGTGCGCTGATCGCCCTCGAACGCTCGGACGGCTCGTCGCGCATGCGGCCGGACATCGCCATCGGCAAGGCCAACGGGGCGATCGGCCTCGGCATGGGCTCGCGCGCCCTCGGCAAGCGGGCCGAGGAGCAGGCCTATTTCATCCAGGCGATGAACGCGCTGGCCAAGGGCGTGCTGGTGCCGGTCCCGGGCGGCGTGCTGGTGAAGGGCGAGGGCGGCGCCATCCTCGGCGCCGTCGGCGTCACCGGCGACACCTCGGACAACGACGAGGCGGCGGCGATCGCCGGCATCGAGGCGGCGGGTTTTGCGGCCGACGGCGGCTGAGCGCCGCCGACCTGAATGACCGTTCGAGGCTCCGGATCGGCTCCGGAGCTTCGGCAGCCCCGAGCCTCGGCCCCGGACCCTGTCCGGGGCCCCGTTCGGGATCTGGCCCGGGACAGATCACGGCGGAAGTGATTTCGCCCCCTTGAAACAATCGCGGCGTTTCGTGCGAAGTTCCAGGCGAGCGACCGATGCGGCGGCTTGCGGCCGACCATTGCCGAGGGGTGATCTCTGCGGCCGGTCGGCGCGGCGCATCGGGTCATGGGCGCATCGGGTCATGGGCGCACCGGGTATGGGCGATCCTGGAGACGGGAATGGAGACGGTTATGAAGCGGACAATTTCTTCGGTGCTCGCGGGCGCGGCCGCGCTGTGGCTCGGTCTGGCGGCGCTTCCGGGCACTGCGGGCGCCCAGACGAGCGAGACGGCGATCTTCGCCGGCGGCTGTTTCTGGTGCGTCGAGAGCGATTTCGACCATGTCGCCGGCGTCCTCGACACGACGTCCGGCTATATCGGCGGCGAAGCCCAGAACCCGACCTATTACGACCACGAGGGGTTCCGCGAGGCGGTCCGGATCACCTACGACCCCTCCAAGGTCAGCTACGACAAGCTGCTGGAGGTGTTCTGGCACTCGGTCGATCCGACTGACGCCGGCGGCCAGTTCTGCGACCGCGGCTACGCCTACACCACCGCGATCTATGCGACGTCGGACGAGCAGCTGAAGGAGGCGAAGGCCTCCGAGGCGGCGGTGAAGAAGGATCTCGGCGAGGTGGCGACCGAGGTCACCACGGCCCCGAAATTCTGGGACGCCGAGGGCTACCATCAGGACTACTACAAGAAGAACCCGCTGAAATATAAGTACTATCGCACCGGCTGCGGGCGCAATTCGCGGGTCGAGTCGGTCTGGGGCGACAAGGCCTTCATGGGCATCAAGGAGCACATGGGCTGAGGCTGGCCTTCCGCGAAAGCCGGGCGGCACTGGCCCGTCCGGCCACGACGCGACGGATCGGGAGGCGGACCCGCCGCGGCGCCGCCCTCAACGCCTGAGCGGCTCGACCCAGATCTCGCCGGCGAGGACGTTCTCCGGCTGCGACAGGGCATAGATCACGGCCCGGGCGATGTCGTCGGCGACGAGGGCGCCCGGCTTCGGTTCGTCGAAGAACGGCGTGTCGACCATGCCGGGCTCGATCAGCGTCACCTTCACGCCTTTCTCCCGCATCTCCTCGCGCAGGTTTGCGCCATAGCCCGACATCGCCCATTTGGTCGCGCCATAGACCGAACCGGGGATGACCTTGCGCCCGGCGCCGGAGCTGGTGATGAGGATATGCCCCCGGGCGGCGGCGATCGCCTCGTACGCGGCCTTGACACTGTACATGACACCAAGAACGTTCGTCAGCACCATCTGCCGCCATTCCGCCGGATCGCCGCCGGCGGTGCCGGAGCCCGTGGCGCCGACGCCGGCATTGGCGAAAAGAGCGTTAAGGCCGCCGAAGCGCTCGATCACGGCCGCGACGGCGGTCTGCTGGGACGCGAAATCGGTGACGTCGCAGCCGACCGCCAGGGCGTTGTCCGGGCCAAGCTCGTCGACGAGCCCGTCGAGCTTCTCCTTGCGCCGGGCGGCGAGTCCCACCCGGTAGCCGGCCTCGACGGCGCGCCTCGCCGTCGCCGCGCCGATGCCGCTCGACGCGCCGGTGATGAGCATCGTCTTCATCGTGGCTGTCTCCCTTGACTGATCTGGATCGCATCTGGCGCGGAGGGCGGGCCGTGCAACCGCAGCGAGCCGGCTTTCGGCGGGGGAGACGTTTGGGCCGGAGTGCGGGATCATTTTCGGAACTTCGGCCCCTCGCATTGGTTATCGAGCGAGTTTTCGCGCGGGCCGTCACCGACGGTCCGTCCGCGTTTCCATGTTCGAGAAGGGACCACCGATGGCCAAGGGCAACAAGAGCGACAAAGCCGAGAAGACCGGCAAGACCAATCTCCATCCGACCAAGAACCCGATTTCCGAGAACATCCGCGGCTCGATGGTCGAGCTCTTGCAGGTTCACCTGGCGACGGCGGTCGACATCACCTACCAGACCAAACAGGCCCACTGGAACGTCAAGGGCATGAACTTCATCGCCGTGCACAAGCTGTTCGACGAGCTGCACGAATTGACCGAAGGCTATGTCGACACCATCGCCGAGCGCCTGACGGCGATCGGCGGCCAGGCCCACGGCACGGTGCAGGCGGCGGTGGAGAACTCGATTCTCGAGCCTTACCCGCTCGACCTCGTCAAGTCCGAGGATCACCTGAAGCGTCTCACCGAGAGCTACGCCGCCTGGAGCGCGGCGGTGGAGAAGGGCATCGAGGAGGCCTCCGAGGCCGGCGATCCCCTGACCGAGGACTTGCTCACCGCCGTCGGGCGCGGTCTCGACAAGTCGATCTACTTCATGGAGAGCCACTTCCAGTCCTGATCGGCTGGAAGCGCGCCCGGTCGGGCGTGGAGCGATCCTGATGACCCCGGAGGGCGGCGCATGGCGTCGCCCTTTTTCGTCCGCCCGGTGATCCGAGCGGAGCCGCCCCTGTCGAGCCAGTTCGATCTGGCCGCTCTGCCTCTCATGCTTGCCGCGCTGTTCGGCAGCATTTCCGGCTGGGCGAGGATGGTGGGCACCCGTTGGCGCCGGGGGCTAGGCCGGCCGCGATCGTCGCAAAAAGGCCGGCCCACCCTCTGAAGGGAAGGGGCCGGCCCAGCCATTTTATCGCGGTCGCCGCAAGGCAGGAAGGCGTATCGCCGCCTCAGCCGATGGTCTGGCCGGTCGCCTTCCAGTCGGCGAGGAAGGTCTCGAGGCCCTTGTCCGTCAGCGGGTGCTTGACGAGGCCCTTCAGCGTCGCCGGCGGCACCGTCGCGACGTCGGCGCCGATCAGGGCGGCCTCGCGCACGTGGTTCATCGTGCGGATCGAGGCGGCGAGGATCTCGGTGTCGAAGCCGTAATTGTCGTAGATCCGGCGGATGTCGGCGATCAGCTCCATGCCGTCGAGATTGATGTCGTCGAGGCGGCCGATGAAGGGCGAGATGAAGGTCGCGCCGGCCTTGGCGGCGAGCAGCGCCTGGACGGCGGAGAAGCAGAGCGTGACGTTGACGAGGTAGCCCTCGTTGGTCAGCTCGTTGCAGGCCTTCAGCCCGTCCATAGTCAGCGGCAGCTTGATGCAGACGTTGTCGGCGATGCCGGCGAGGAACTTGCCCTCGCGGATCATCTCCTGCGCCTCGATGGCGGCGACCTCGGCCGAGACCGGGCCGTCGACGATCTCGCAGATCTCGGCGATGATGTCCGTCATCGGCCGGTTGGCCTTCTTGATCAGCGACGGGTTGGTGGTGACGCCATCGAGCAGGCCGGCTTCCGCCAGCTCGCGGATCTCGGCGACGTCGGCGGTATCGACGAAGAATTTCATGGGAGTGCCCTCCGGAAGATGAGTCTGGCCACGGGATGCGGCCTCCTTAGCAGGTTGTCCGGCTCCAATGCCATATGGGGGGCGCAAGTTCGGATGGAACCCGCCGGATTGGCCACGGTCTCAATAGCTTGACCCCGCCGCGAAATGGCAAATGTGACTCCTGCAAGCACCATCAGCCTCGCAGGGAAGCCCGCCATGCCCCAAATTCCGAAGGACGACGTCCTCGACAGTTCGGTCGCGCTTCAGAGCGAGGGCTATGAATTCGTCGCCGTTCGCTGCCGCCGCTTCGGCTCGGAGATCTTTGCGGCGCGCCTCCTCGGCGAGACCTACTACTGCATGCGCGGACCGGACGCCGCGCGGATGTTCTACGAGCCGGACCGGATGACCCGCAACGGCGCGCTGCCGACCTTCGTCCTGCATCTCCTGCAGGACGAAGGCAGCGTCGCGACGCTGGACGGGGCGGCGCATCGCTGCCGCAAGGCGATGTTTCTGACGATGATGAGCGAGGCGCGGCTCGGCGAACTCGCCGCCTTCGTGCGCGGCGATCTCCTCGAGCAGCTGCAGGGCCTCGCCGGTCTCGGCCCCGTCGCCCTGCACGACGTGTTCCGGCATGTTCTCACCCGGACGGCCTGCCGCTGGGCCGGCATCGAACTCGCGGTCGAGGAACTCGCCGACCTTGCCGACGAGCTCGGCGCGATGATCGCGGAGGCGGGACATCCCGGCCCGATGAACTGGATCGCCCGCGGCCGGCGCAGGAAGGCCGAGGCGATGATCCGGCACATCGTCGACGAGGTGCGCGCCGGCAGGGTCGCGGCCGATCCCGACCGGGCGCTGGGGATCGTCACCGCCCACCGCGACCTGTCCGGGCATCTCCTCGCGCCGGAGGTCTGCACCGTCGAACTCCTCAACGTCGTCCGCCCGATCTTCGCGGTCGCGCGCTACCTGGTCTTTCTCATGGCGGCGCTGCGCGATCATCCGGAGCTGCGGCCGCGGCTTGCCGCCGAGAGCGACTACCGCCACGCCTTCGTCCAGGAAGTGCGGCGGCTGACGCCGTTCTTTCCCGTCGTCGCCGGCATCGCCCGCCACGGCTTCGACTGGCAGGGGCACCGCTTCGAGGCTGGCGATCGCTTCCTCCTCGATCTCTACGGCACCACCCATCACGAGGCCGTCTGGCCGCAGGCGGAGGAATTCCTCCCCGACCGTTTCCTCTCCGGCCCCGGCGACGCCTACACTCTCATCCCGCAGGGCGGCGGCGACCACTTCGCCAACCACCGCTGCCCCGGCGAATGGGCGACCATCCGCATCATGGAGGCGGTGCTCGCCGCCATGGTCCGCGAGGTCGACTACGACGTGCCGCCCCAGGATCTGTCGGTCGATCTGTCGAAGCTTCCGGCGCTGCCCAGGAGCGGCTTCCTCGCCGCGATCGCCGCCGTCCACCCGGCGCCGTGACCCTGCGGCGGTGACCCTGCCGCAGTGACCCGGCGCCATTGCGGCCTTGCGAAGCGTCGGCCGTCTCGGCAGCGGCGGTGGTCCGCCCCCGCGAAGCGGTTTCAACTTCCGGGCCCGGATCGTAGACTGGGACCCGCGACTCGCTTCGGCGCCGCGGTCGTGGAGGCATTCGGCCCGCGCTCTGGAGCGGCAGGCGCCCCGGGCGGGTCGATCGCGGCTTGCCGCCCGGCGCGAGCCACCCCCATATCCGGCCGGCCCGCCGCAGACCCGCGCCGTTTCCCATCGTGGAGCCCCGTTGAACCTCACCGACCAGCTCTTTCCCGAAGCCGTGGTTCCCGTCCTGGTGCCGCTGCCCGCCGACCGGCCCTATTCCTATACGGTGCCGGAGGGGATGGTCGTGCGTCCGGGCTCGATCGTCCAGGTGCCGCTCGGGCCGCGCCAGGTGGCCGGCGTCGTCTGGGACGGGCCGACGGATGCGGTGGATGCGAGGAAGCTTCGGCCGATCACCCACGTCTTCGACTGCCCGCCGCTGGACGAGACCATGCGCCGCTTCGTCGACTGGGTCGCCGACTACACGCTGTCGCCGCCGGGCCTCGTCGTGCGGATGGCTCTGAGGGCTCCGGCGGCCTTCGATCCCGAGGCGTGGATCGAGGGGATCGAGGCGACGGGCGAGGCGCCGGATCGCGTCACGCCCGCGCGAAAGCGCGTGCTTTCGGCGGCCGAGGATGCCCCCGCCTGGTCGAAGAGCGGGCTCGCCCATGCGGCCGGCGTCAGCACCTCGGTCGTCGACGGGCTCCTGAAGCAGGGCGTCTTCAGGACCGTGCGCTTTCCGCCGCCGCCGGCCGTCCCCGAGCCCGATACGGGCTATGGCCGCGCCACTCTCAGCGAGGATCAGGCGAAGGCCGCCGGCGACCTCGTCGCGGCGGTCGAAAAGGCACGCTTCCAGCCGCTGCTGCTCGAGGGCGCCACCGGCTCCGGCAAGACCGAGGTCTATTTCGAGGCTGTCGCCGCGGCCCTCGATGCCGGCCGGCAGGTGCTGATCCTCCTGCCCGAGATCGCGCTCACCCAGAGCTTCATCGACCGCTTCCATTCCCGCTTCGGCGCGCCGCCGGCCGAATGGCATTCGGACGTTGCGCCGAAGAAGCGCGAGGCGATCTGGCGCCAGGTGGCGGAAGGCCGGGTGCGGATCGTCGCCGGTGCGCGGTCCTCGCTGTTCCTGCCGTTCAGGGAGCTCGGCCTCATCGTCGTCGACGAGGAGCACGACCCCGCCTACAAGCAGGAGGACCGCACCTTCTACCATGCCCGCGACATGGCGGTGGTGCGTGCCTCGCTCGGCGGCTTTCCCATCGTCCTCGCCTCGGCGACGCCGTCCATCGAGACCCGCGTCAACGCCGTCAGCGGCCGCTACGCCCATGTCCGGCTGAAGGCGCGGCACGGCGATGCGGCGCTGCCCGAACTCTCCCTCGTCGACATGCGCCGCCATCCCCCGGCGAGGGGCCGCTTCGTCTCGCCGGTGCTTGAGACCGAGATCCGCAAGACGCTGGCGAAGGGCGAACAGGCGCTCCTGTTCCTCAATCGCCGGGGATACGCGCCCCTGACCCTCTGCCGGGTCTGCGGCCACCGGTTCCAGTGCCACAACTGCTCGACCTGGCTGGTGGATCACCGGCTGCGGGGCGTCCTCCAGTGCCACCATTGCGGCTTCTCGACGCCCCGCCCCGAAGCCTGCCCCGAATGCGGCACGCTGGATCATCTCGTCGCCTGCGGCCCGGGGGTGGAGCGGATCGCCGAGGAGATGGTGGAAGACTTTCCCGAGGCGCGCACCATCGTCCTGTCCTCCGACATCGCCGGCGGCCCGCGCCGGCTGCGCCGTGAACTCGAAGCCGTCGCCGACGGTGAGGCCGACATCGTGATCGGCACCCAACTGGTGGCGAAAGGCCATCATTTTCCGAAGATGACGCTGGTCGGCGCGATCGACGCCGATCTCGGCCTTGCCAACGGCGATCCGCGGGCCGCCGAGCGCACCTTCCAGCTGCTCCATCAGGTGACCGGCCGCGCCGGGCGCACGGGGCTCGCCAGCCGCGGACTGATCCAGACCTTCCAGCCCCAGCATCCGGTCATGCAGGCCCTCGTCGCGGCCGATCCCGAGAGCTTCTACGACAGCGAGATCGACGAGCGCCGGCGCAGCGCCCTGCCGCCCTTCGGCCGGCTCGCGGCGATCATCGTCTCGGCCGACAGCCGCAGGGACGCCGAAGCCCATGCCCGGGAAATCCGCAAGGCGGCGCCCGAGGCGCCGGAGATCGAGATGCTCGGGCCGGCCGAGGCGCCGCTTGCCGTGGTGCGCGGGCGGCACCGGTTCCGGCTCCTCGTCGAGGCCAGCCGGCGGGCGCCGATCCAGGCCTATCTGCGCGAGACGCTGGCGAACGCGCCGCGCCCGCGCGGCTCGGTCCAGATACAAATCGACATGGACCCACAGAGCTTTCTGTGAGACATCCGGGGCAGGGGCGAGGTTCCGAGGTATCGACATGACGAGGACAGAGAAAGGCCGCTGGCGGGCGATCGTCGCCGCAACCGTTCTTCTCGTGGCCGCAGACGCGTTCGCCCAGGATCCGCCGTCCGGCGGAATCGATCTGGAATCGTCGCCCTTCGCCGCGCCCAAGCCCGGCCAGAGCCAGGAGCCGTCCTCCGGCCTGACCCCGCGCGGGCTCAATCTCGGCCGGCTCGACTGGGCGCCGATCGCCAGCCGTTGCGCCTTCGTGCGGACCGATGCCGGCGGCAAGCCGGAAGCGCTGCCCAGGCCCGGCACGAACGAGCAGGCCGATGACGGCTACACAAGCTTCGTCTTCGTCACCATGGTCGCCGACCACGCCGGCGAGGGCCAGCCCCTCGAGCGCGGCTACGTGATGGCCAACGGCCTCGTGCGGGAGCTGGAAAAGGGCAAGACCGCGGCCGGCAAGGACGGGGCGGTCGTCACCAACTGGCGGGCGGCCGGCGAGCCGCGCATCAGCGTCGGTCTCGTCCTCACGGGGACGCAGATGCTGGACGATCACATCGAATACACCGGTAAGATGACGGTCTTCTGGGGCGACAAGAAGGAAGAGGTCTCGGTCCGCGGCCGCTGCGCCTGATCGCGCTGCGACGCCCCGGCCGCCCGCGGCCGCCGGGGCGCGGCGGCCGGTCCGGCGCGCGGCACGGCTGCGGCGGGTGCCTCGGCCTTTCGCTCCGGGCGATCCCTGCCGTCGCTAAAGTTTCATCCGGGCGAAGCTCGCCTGACATGGAATCTTTCGAAAGTGCCGCCGGTCTCACCCGGATTCGAAAGGTCCCCAGATGGTGCTCTCCCTCACGCGTCGCCGCTTCCTCGCCCAGAGCGGCGTCGCCGCTCTCGCCGCCGGCTCGTCCTTCGCCATGCCGGCCATCAGCCGCGCCGCGACCCGGCCGGAATTCACCCACGGCGTCCAGACCGGCGACGTCGATGCCACCTCCGGCATGGTCTGGACGCGGGTCGACCGGCCGGCCCGGATCGATTTCGAATGGGCGACCACCGAGAGCTTCGCCAATGCCCGCAAGCTGCACGCCCTGACGTCGTCGCCGGCCTCCGACTTCACCGTCAAGCGCCTGATCGACGGCCTGCCGTCGGACCAGGAGATCTTCTGGCGCGCCGTCGCCACCGACCTGACCGACACCAACGGCGTCTCCCAGCCGATCGTCGGCCGCTTCCGCACCGCGCCGGCCTCGCGCCGCTCGGTCCGCTTCACCTGGTCGGGCGACACCGTCGGCCAGGGCTGGGGCATCGACGAGGCTCGCGGCGGCATGATCGGCTACGCCACCATGGCCAAGCACGAGCCGGACTTCTTCCTGCATTCCGGCGACACGATCTATGCCGACGGCCCGCTGAAGGAGAGCGTGGAGCTGGCGGACGGCACGATCTGGAAGAACATCGTCACGCCGGAGAAGTCGAAGGTTGCCGAGACCCTCGAGGAATATCGCGGCCAGTGGAAGTACAACCTCCTCGACAAGAACGTCCAGGCGCTCAACGCCTCGGTCCCGACCTTCTACCAGTGGGACGACCATGAGGTGGTCAACAACTGGTCCTCGACCAAGGACCTGTCCGCCGACGAGCGCTACAGCGTCAAGGAGATCGGTCTCCTGTCGGCGCGCGGCGCCCGCGCCTTCCACGAGATGACCCCGATCCGCTTCGTGCCCCAGGAGCCCGGCCGGGTCTATCGCAAGATCGCCTACGGGCCGATGCTCGACATCTTCTTCCTCGACCTGCGCTCCTATCGCGGCGGCAACAGCGACAACCTGCAGCCGACCGCCTCTGATGCCAGCGCCATCCTGGGCGCCGAGCAGATCGCCTGGCTGAAGCGCGAGCTGGCCAACTCCAGCGCCACCTGGAAGGTGATCGCCTCCGACATGCCGATCGGCCTCCTGGTGCCGGACGGCGAGAAGTGGGAGGCCGTCGCCAATGGCGACAACGGCGATGCGAAGGGCCGCGAGCTGGAATTCGCCGATCTGTTGCGCTTCATCAAGTCGGCCGGCATCACCAACACCGTCTGGCTGACGGCGGACGTCCACTACACCGCCGCCCACCATTATTCGCCGGAGCGCGCGGCCTTCCAGGACTTCGAGCCGTTCTGGGAGTTCGTCTCCGGCCCGATCCATGCCGGCACCTTCGGCCCGAACGACCTCGACATGACCTTCGGTCCCGAGGTGCGCTACGTGAAGGCCCCGGCCGACGGCCAGGTCAACCTGCCGCCCTCGGCCGGCCTGCAGTTCTTCGGCATCGTCGACATCGACGGCGCCAGCGAGGAACTGACCGTCCGCCTCATGGACACCGCCGACACCGAATTGTGGAAGACCACGCTGCAGCCGGTCCGCAAGGCCTGATCCAGCGCTTGAACGAAACGGACCGGAGGCCTGGCCTCCGGTCCGCTGCAGCCGGCCGGGCGAGGGGGCACCCGGGCGGCTCTGGGGTGGGATCGCTCCGGTCGCGAAGCCGCTTGACGGGGCTCCGCTGTTTCCGAGGGTGATCGGACGTCATCCGCCCGGTGTTTCGCCTTCGCGGCCCTTGCCCCGACCCTCTGGGCCGAGCCGGGCCCCGGCAAGGCCTATTTCATCGCCCGCACGCTCGTTGCCGACCTCGTCTTGCCGTTCATCAGGTAGCTGACCCGGACGTGCTCGCCCGTCTTCACCGCCGAGGCGGTGACGTCCGCCGGCAGCACGAAGGTCTTGCCGTCGGCCAGCGTCAGGGTCCTGGCGGCGGCGTCGACCGACTTGATCCTGCCCGTCGCCTCGTGGGCCTTGGCGCTTGCCACGTGCTTGACCGAACCTTTCGACATCGCGCCGCCCGACATCGCGCCAGACGACATCGAACCGGACGGCGTCGTACCGTGCGACATCGCGTCCTGCGCCATGCTCGGCGATGCCGCGAAGGCGGGCGCCCCGGCGATCAGGCAGGCGGCGAGGGTGAGGGGGATTGTGAGACTACGCATCGGCGCATCCTCGTCATGGCCGGCGCGCGGCAGACGATGCGCCGCGGTCTCGCCGGCAGATGCGAAGCCGTCCGGTCGCGTCGCGTCGCGGCCCCGGCAAGGGAACCGCCGGCGCTTCCCGGCTTCGACGGGGAAGCTAGGCGGGCCGCAAAGGCCGCGCAAATGAACAAGAAATAATGTTCTCGGGCCGCAAAACCTCCGCATTCCCATCGGCTGCCCACGCGTCGGAACGCCGCTGCAGCGGCCCGATGCGCCGCCGAACCGGCAAGGCTGCGGCTCCATGACGATGGTCGCTGCGGTCCTATCGTCGTATGGCGGGATCGAAGGCAAAGCGATGAGCGCGAAACTGCATACGATGAGCGAGGCGAGGCTTGCCAGGCAACGCATCAAGGAGCAATTGCAGGACGTGCCCGGCGTCAGCCTCGGGATAGGCCAGACCGACAGTGGCAACGACTATGCGGTGCTGGTCCTCGTGGAGGACGAGGGGACCGCCAGACGGCTGCCGCCTCTCTCCGCCGATGTCCCGGTCAAACTCGCAATCACCGGAAAGATCGCGGCCTACTGAGACCGCCGACCGGTTCGGCCGGCGGGCGATGACTCGCAAGCCAACCCTGACCCCACCCTTTCGCAGATGCGAAAAATCGTGTAAAGGCTCGCGCGAGCCCCGATCGCTGCACTCTCGATCGCCACCCGCTGAGCGCCCCTCCTGTCTTGCGGCAGGGGGCTCTCGGCGCGCCCTGAACCGGATATTCCTATGAAGCTTCGCAACATTGCGATCATCGCCCACGTCGACCACGGCAAGACCACCCTCGTCGACAAGCTGCTCTCCCAGTCCGGCACCTTCCGCGACAACCAGCGCCAGGAAGAGCGGGCGATGGATTCCAACGACCTCGAGAAGGAGCGCGGGATCACGATCCTCGCCAAGGCCACCTCGGTCGAGTGGAAGGACACCCGCATCAACATCGTCGACACCCCTGGCCACGCCGATTTCGGCGGCGAGGTGGAGCGTATCCTCAACATGGTCGACGGCGCCGTCATCCTGGTCGACGCGTCGGAAGGCCCGATGCCGCAGACCAAGTTCGTGCTCGGCAAGGCGCTGAAGGTCGGGCTGAAGCCGATCGTCGCGATCAACAAGATCGACCGCCACGACGAGCGTCACCTGGAAGTCCTCGACGAGATCTTCGACCTTTTCGTCGCCCTCGACGCCACCGAGGAGCAGCTCGACTTCCCGGTCCTCTACGGCTCGGGCCGCGGCGGCTGGATGGCCGAGCAGCCGGATGGTCCGCAGGACAAGGGCCTCGAGCCGCTGTTCGACCTGATCGTCAAGCACGTGCCGGAGCCGGACACCGCCGGCAAGGACGAGCCGTTCAAGATGATCGGCACCATCCTCGAGGCCAACCCCTTCCTCGGCCGGCTGATCACCGGGCGCATCCAGGCCGGCTCGATCAAGCCGAACCAGGCCGTCAAGGTGCTCAACAATGACGGCAAGCAGCTGGAATCCGGCCGCATCTCCAAGATCCTCGCCTTCCGCGGCCTCGACCGGGTGCCGCTCGACTATGCCGAGGCGGGCGACATCGTCGCCATCGCCGGCCTTTCCAAGGGCACCGTCGCCGACACCTTCTGCGATCCGCAGGTCTCCGAGCCGCTGCATGCCCAGCCGATCGATCCGCCGACCGTGACGATGTCCTTCATCGTTAACGATTCGCCGCTCGCCGGCACCGAGGGTGACAAGGTGACGAGCCGCGTCATCCGCGACCGCCTCCTGAAGGAGGCCGAGGGCAACGTCGCACTGAAGATCGAGGAGGCCGCCGACAAGGATAGCTTCTACGTCTCCGGTCGCGGCGAGCTGCAGCTCGCCGTCCTCATCGAGACGATGCGCCGCGAGGGCTTCGAGCTCGGCATCTCGCGTCCCCGCGTGGTCATGAAGGATGGCGAGAACGGCGAGAAGCTGGAGCCCATCGAAGAGGTCGTGATCGACGTCGACGAGGAGCATGCCGGCGTCGTCGTCCAGAAGATGTCCGAGCGCAAGGCCGAGATGATCGAGCTGCGTCCGTCCGGCGGCGCTCGCCAGCGGCTGGTCTTCCACGCCCCGACCCGCGGCCTCATCGGCTACCAGTCGGAGCTTCTGACCGATACCCGCGGCACCGCGATCATGAACCGGCTGTTCCACTCCTACCAGCCCTACAAGGGCGAGCTCGCCGGCCGCAACAACGGCGTCCTGATCTCGTCGGAAGACGGCGAGAGCGTCGCCTATGCGATGTTCAACCTCGAGGACCGCGGCCCGATGGTCATCGACGCCGGCGTCAAGGTCTATGCCGGCATGATCATCGGCATCCACACCCGCGACAACGACCTCGAGGTCAACGTCCTCAAGGGCAAGAAGCTCACCAACATGCGCGCATCCGGCAAGGACGAGGCGGTGAAGCTCACCCCGCCGATCCGCATGACCCTCGACCGGGCGCTCTCCTGGATCCAGGACGACGAACTCGTCGAGGTGACGCCGAAGACCATCCGCCTGCGCAAGCTCTATCTCGACTCCAACGAGCGCAAGCGCTTCGAAAAGAGCCGCAAGGCCGCCTGAACCGGCTGACAGCCGGCGGCCCGTGCGCTCGACGCGCCGGACTGCCGCAGGAAGCAGGACGCAGGAACCGAGAAGCAGGAGAAGGCCGGAAACGCATCGCGTTTCCGGCCTTTCTCGTCTTGGCCCGGTGCTGGGACCGGATCGGTTTCGTCTGCTGTCCGGTCCAGGGGAGCCGGACAGCGGATCGAGCTTGCGCGCCCGGCGCGACCTGCGATCCGAGACGCCGAAGGCGCCCATCGGACTCAGGCATCGAGCCCGCGCGGCGCCGGAGCGGCAACCCCTCGGCGCCGGCCGAAGATCGCGGCCGGCGGTCTCAGAACACGAAGTCGCCGGCGTCGAGAGCGGCGACGGCGACGCCGTTCAGGGTGATCGTGTTGAACCCGTCGGTGATCACGGCATTGCCGCCGACCTGCGTCAGGTGGTTGGCGGCGAGGTCGGCGAAGGAGGTGATGGCCGTCACCGCCGACAGGTCGATCTTTTCGGCGGGGTTGGTCGCCTCGAAGTCGGCGATGATGTCCCTGCCGAAATTGTTCTCGAAGACGAATATGTCGGCGTTGAAGTCGCCTTGCATGCGGTCGTTGCCGTTGCCGCCGAAGATGCGGTCGAAGCCGGCGAAGCCGCGGATGTTGTCGTTGCCGTCGCCGCCATAGAGGTTGTTGTCGCCGCCGCCGCCGACGATGTTGTCGTTGCCGCCGCCGCCGGCCAGCAGGGCCGTGTCGGCGCCGGCGGACAGCCTGTCGTTGCCGTTGCCGGCCAGGACGCGCTCGATCCCGAAGAGCCGGTCGATGCCGATGGCGGCACCGGAGGCGAAGTTCAGGACGAGGTTGACGTTGATGGCCGTGGCGACGGCGCCGTAGTCGATGGTGTCGAGGCCGGTACCGCCGACATAGGTGTCGTTGGCGGCGTCAGCGTCGCCGATGAAGGTATCGCCGCCGGCTTCACCATAGACGGTGTCGGCGCCCTCGCCGCCGGAGAGGATGTCGTTGCTGTCGCCGCCGAACAGGACGTCGGCGTTGAACTCGCCATAGAGCTTGTCGGCGCCGCCGCCGCCATAGATGCGGTCGTTGCCGGCATAGCCGTGGATCACGTCGAAGCCGCCTTCGCCTCTGAGGATGTTGGCGCCGCTGTTGCCGAGGAGCGTATCGGCGAAGCCCGAGCCGGTGACGTTCTCGATTGCGGTGAGAATGTCGCCCTGGGCATGGCCGAAGGACCCCAGGCCATTGGTCAGATTGACCCTGACGCCCGCCGAGCCCTCGTAGCTCGCCGTGTCGGATCCTCCGAAGCCGTTCATCTGGTCGGCCCCGGCATTGCCGCGCAGCACGTTGTTGGAGGTGTTGCCGATGAGGACGTCGTTGGCGCTGCCGCCGACGGCGTTCTCGATGACGGCCGACATCGCGCGCGTTCCCGGGGCGCCGAGGGCGATCAGGATGTTGTTGGCGATCGAGCCGATCGTCGAGGCAAAGCCCGGGCGAAGATCGATCCGCACCGCCGACGTCTGCTCGGAGGCGTCGAAGGTATCGATGCCGCCGGCATCCCAGATCGTCGCGATCAGCGAGCCGCCATTGGGGATCTCGAAGCCGCTGACGCCGCCGCTGGCGAAATAGACGTCGTCGCCCGTGCGGGTCGACATGTTGGCGCCGTAGAGCACCTGCAGCGCCTGGATGTCGTAGAGCATCGGCGTCGCGGGAAACTGCTGGGTCGGATCGGGCACCCCCGCCTGGGTCGGGATCGGGTCATAGGACATGACCGTATAGAGGGAATTGTCGAGATTGGCGGGCAGGGTGGTGCCGTCGAAGGGATGTTCGAGCCCCAGCGCATGGCCGAGCTCGTGGATGAAGGTGTCCCAGCCTTCGTCGTAGAAGGTCGGTGTCGCCACGATCCCGTTGCTGTTGTTCAGCCAGACGTCGCCGCCGATCGGGTCGCTCGTCGTCGGATAGTAGGCGAAGCCGTAGAGGCCGAGGTCGCCCGTGCTGATCGCGCCGAAGGTCACATCGCCGAGCCCGGTGCCGCCGTTCCTCACCTCGAAGGCCCAGAGCCCGCTCGTACCGGTGTTGCCGGCGGCGTTTTCGAGGTTGAGGATCGCGGCCTGATTGCCGGAAGCGGCGAGCTCGTAGAAGTTCAGCCCGTCGCCGGCGGAAAAGCCGGCCCGTGCGATGCTGCCGCCGAGGCCGTCCGTGCCGCCGCTGGCATCGCCTGTCGTCCAGTTGATTTCCTCGTAGCGGAAGACGATGTCGAAGTCGCCGCCGCCGCGGTCGAAGAGCTGCAGCTGGAAGCTGTTCTGCAGCGTCCCGTCCTGCCGGAAGAAGTTGACGTTGTCCCAGGTGATGGTGACGATGTCGCCGGTCGGATTGACGTCGACATAGATCGGCGCGCTCTCGGCGCCGGCGAGGGCCGGCGAGCGGGTGTCGACGTCGCCGAAGAAGGGCGCGATGATCGGGATGCCGGAGCCGGAGATGCCGAAGGGCGTGTAGGTCGACAGGCCGCTGCCGAAGGTGATGTTGCCGTTGGTGTTGACGAAGATGCTCGAATAGGTGTTGCCGAAGAAGTTCAGGCCGTTCTCGAACACCGCGCTGACATCGACCGTCGAGGAACCGTCGTCGTTGCGGCTCAGGACGGTCTCGCCGAAGCCGGCGGGTCCGCCGAGGCCGCCGACGAGGGAGCCGTTGCCGGTGATCGGCGAGCCGGTCGTCGGCGATCCGCCGGATCCGGAGGTGCCCGCCGGGACGAGGTTGATGTTGGCGACCTCGTTGTATCGTTCGATCGCGAGTTCCGCCATCGCCCGCTGCGTCAGCGTCAGCGACGGGTTGGTGCCTTCAGCGTAGGTCTGCCCAGCGATCACCGAGCCGTCGTTGTCACCGGCGGCGGGATTGTCGTAATGCGCGGGAATCTCCGTCAGGAACGAATAGGTGACGGAGCCGCTGCCGTCATGCCACCGGGGCGTACCGGCGGGGATCAGCGCGGTGTAGTTGGTCGGATCGAAAACGGAAGAGGATGGCACGGCGGATGTCCTCCAAGGTTGGCGTCAGGGCCTGCTGACGATGCCGATGGCCTTGGCGGGCGCCTCGGCCTCGAGCTGTGGATAGGGATCGGGGGCATGCGGGGCGGCGCGCGCCCAGCCGGAGCGCAGCAGCCAGGCGGCGAGATCGGTCCCGTCCGCCAGCCGGCACGAGGCCGGATCCGCGCCGGCCGCCGGCGCGACGCGGCGGCAGGTCAGGTCGGAGGATGCGAGGAGGTTGTTTGAGCTCTGCCAGGCGTAGTGTCCGCACAAATCGGTCCGGCCGACGCGACGACAGTGCTCGTTCTTTCCGACGGGGGGCATATGAGCGAGCCGGAAATCGCCCGACGGCGCCGCGAATTCGCCGATCTCCCGCGTGTCGTAGCCTCCCGGCCGCAGGGTGAATGTCGCCGTCGTCGCTGGATCCTGCGGGGCCGAAGCTGTCATGGCGAAATCCGGACCTCCAATGGTGGCCGCAGTAGCTGCGAAGGCCTTCGCCAGACGACATGCCGTTCGCCTTGCCGATGCCACGAAGCAGGACCTCGGGGCCACGCCGACGGGCGCAGCGACCCGAACTCGCAAGGCTGGGCCGGGCTTCGGCGCCTCAGAGAACACTCTGAAAACGAGGGAAAAGCCGCCTCCCGACGTCGATCTTACCCTGCGTCAAGTCAGAAAAGCACGGATGTCGTCGTCGTTCAAGCCGGAGTTGCACGAGTGGCCGCTTGCCGGCGCCGGGCGGGCGTCGCCCATTGATGGGCCTCGCGCCATCCGGCAGCCCGCCGCTTGCGGGTTTCCGCCCGGCCCGTCGCCGCCGCGAAGCCGCAGGAGGGGCAGTCGAGACCGCATCGCCATGGCCGCAACCGGCTGAGGCCGGTGGCCCGTGGCGCTCGATGTGCCGGACTGCCGCGAGCAATGAAAAAGGCCGGAAACGCCACGCGCTTCCGGCCTTTCTCAGTCCCGGTCCGCCACGGTGACCGGTGTGGTTTCCCTCCCCGTCCGATCGATCGGATCGGAGGGGGAAGAATTCCTGGGGCGACCTGCGTGTCCCGGGAGACCGGGATCCCGACGGTCTCGCCGGGCATTCCGTTCAGAAGATGAAGTCGCCGGCGTCGAGGTCGGCGATGCTCACCCCGTTGAGGGTGATCGTGTTGAAGCCGTCGGTGATCACGGCGTTGCCGCCGACCTGGGTGAGGTGGTTGGCGGCGAGGTCGGCGAAGGAGGTGATGGCGGTCACCGCCGACAGGTCGATCTTCTCGGCCGCGTTCGTCGCCTCGAAGTCGGCGATGATGTCCTTGCCGAAGCCGTTGCCGAAGGCGAAGGTGTCGGCATTGGCGTCGCCCTGCAGCCGGTCGTTGCCGGCGCCGCCGATCAGCACGTCGAAGCCGGCATAGCCGCGGATGTTGTCGTTGCCGGTCCCGCCCCACAGGCTGTTGTTGCCGCCGCCGCCGCGCAGCGTGTCGTTGCCGCCGCCGCCGCCGAGGAGGGTGGTGAAGCCGTTGCCGGTCATCACGTCGTCGCCCGAACCGCCCAGCACCCGCTCGATGCCGAACAGCCGGTCGGTATCGATGGCCGTGCCGGTGGCAAGCCCCGCCACGAGATCTACGGTAATCGCCGAGGTGACGGCGCTGTAGTCGAGGGTGTCGATGCCCGCGCCGCCGCCGAAGATGTCCCGGGCGCCGTCGGCATCGCCGGTGATCGTGTCGTTGCCGGCCCCGCCGTCGACGTAGTCGCCGCCGGCGCCGCCGGCCAGCGTATCGTTGCCGGCGTCGCCGAGAAGCGTGTCGGCATTGAAGTCGCCGGACAGCTGGTCAGCGCCTTCGCCGCCTTCGATCCGGTCGTTGCCGGCATAGCCGCGCAGGACGTCGTTCCCGCCCTCGCCCTGCAGCAAGTTCGCGATGGCGTTGCCGAGGAGGGTGTCGCCGAGGCTCGAGCCAATGAGGTTCTCGATGGCCGTGAGCGTGTCGCCGGCCGCATGGCCGAGCTGGCCCGTGCCGTTGCTGAGATTGACCACGACGCCGGCGTTGGAGCCCGCGTAGCTGGCGGTATCGGAGCCCCCCAGCCCGTTCAACTGGTCGGCCCCGGCATTGCCGCGCAGGACGTTGTTGGCGGTGTTGCCGATGAGGACGTCGTTGGCGCTGCCGCCGACGGCGTTCTCGATGACGGCCGACATCGCGCGCGTCCCGCCGACGCCGAGGGCTATCAGGATGTTGTCGGCGATCGAGCCGATCGTCGAGGCATAGCCCGGGCGAAGGTCGATCCGCACCGCCGACGTCTGGTCGGAGGCATCGAAGGTGTCGTTGCCGCCGGCATCCCAGATCGTCGCGATCAGCGAGCCGCCATTGGAAATCTCGAAGCCGTCGACGCCGCCGCTGGCGAAATAGACGTCGTCGCCCGCCCGGGTCGACATGTTGGCGCCGTAGAGCACCTGCAGCGCCTGGATGTCGTAGAGCATCGGCGTGGCGGGAAACTGCTGGATCGGATCTTCCACGTCCGCCTGGCTCGGGACCGGACTATAGGACATGACCGAATAGAGGGAATTCTCCAGGTTGGCGGGGAGGGTGGTTCCATCGAAGGGATGCTCGAGCCCCAGCGCATGGCCGAGTTCGTGGATGAAGGTGTCCCAGCCTTCGTCGTAGAGGGTCGGTGTCGCCACGATGCCGTTGTTGTTGTTCAGCCAGACGTCGCCGCCGGTGAGGTCGGAGGTCGTGGGATAGAAGGCGAAACCGTAGAGCCCCGGCTCGGCCATGCTGAGCGCGCCGAACGTCACCTGGCCGAGGGCGCCACCGGTAGCCGCGACGATATTGATGTTCGCCACTTCATTGTATCGGGCGATCGCGAGCTCGGCCATCGCCTGCTGGGTGGCGGTGAGCGTCGGGTTGGTGCCCTCGGCATAGGTCTCCCCGCCGATCACCGAGCCGTCGTTGGTGCCGGGAGCCGGGTTGTCGTAGTGGTCCGGGATCGCGGTGAGGAAGGAATAGGTGACGGAGCCGCTTCCCGTGTGCCACCGGGGCATCCCGGCGGGTATCAGGGCTGTGTAGTTGGTCGGGTCGAAAACGGAAGAGGATGGCACGGCGAACGTCCTCGAAGGTTGGGATCAGGGATTGCTGAAGATGCCGATGGCCTTGGCGCGCGCCTCGGCCTCGAGCTGGCGGTATGCGTCGGGTGCATCCGACCCGGCCCGCGCCCAGCCCGAGCGCAGGAGCCAGGCGGCAAGGTCGGTGCCGTCCGCAAGGGTGCAGGAGATGCGCTCGGACGACGGCGCGATGCGTCGGCAGTTCAGCGCAGACGTCGCCAGGAGACCGTTCCAGCTCTGCCAGGCATAATGCCCGCACAGATAGGTCCGGCCGGAGCGGCGACAGCGCTCGTCCTTGCCGACCGGATCGACATGCGCGAGCCGCAGGCCTTCCGACGGCGTGGCGAAGGTGCCGATCTCGCGGGTGATGTAATCGGCGGGTTGCAGGATGAATGCCGACGATGCGGGCGGATCTTGGGAGGCAGCGGCTGCCATGACGGGAATGCAGGCTCCGATTAGCGCCGCAAGGCCTGGCAGGAGACCTCTCGGCAGAAAGACTGTCTGTCTCAAGGGTGGGGTCCGGAAGGGGCGGCAGAGGGGGGGATCGTAAGGAGTTGTTACGAAATACCGGCGCGATTGGGAACGGCTTCTTTGGTAGTCGCAATATCCCGGGGATCAGGATTCGGTCTACTCTTCCGTTTCCCGCGGGTGCCGCAAAGGAGCACGAATGTCACCAACGTTCAAGTGGGTCTCGCGATCACGCTGGGCAGGCAGCTGCGCGCGCCGGGTTTCCAGCATGGATGGAGCGAGATATGGCAGGTGGCAGATGGCAGCTGAAAGCGCGAATGCCGGCCTCCGGGCCTCCGGGCCTCCGGGCCTCGGACGTCACGGCGCCGCAGCCAGCCTTGCCGCCCAAGGCTGCGCGTCGCCGATGTTGACAGCGCGCGCCCTGTGGATAGTCTGACCTTTGGGAAGTTCGCTGCACGGTTGCCGGGCGGTGGACCCGGCCGAAGCGACCTGTCCTTCCACGGCGCTTCGAACGAAGATGGGTGAAACGGCATGATCCGCATCGCACGCACCCTTCGCAGGAACGGCGGGGGTTCCCGGCCCGCCGCGCCGCGGATCGAGCCGCACGACCCCGGTTCGCGCGCCCGCCTGCGCCTCGTGGCTGGACTGCGGGCCTCGGTGCTCGGGATCGCCTTCGCCCTGTCCGGTCCGGCGGTCGGTCAGGCCCAGCAGCTGCAGTCCGTCGAGATCGACGACTATCTCGGCAAGCCGTCAACCTCGAAGCTCGGCGATTGTCTCGCCGGCCAGTCGGACGATTGCGGCCCGGGAGCCGGCGGCGCCGCGCGCAGCTTCAGCCGCAGCGAGCTCTGCGACCTGAAGATCGCCGACGAAGCCGCCTGTCCGGCGAAGCTCGGCAAGACCCGCTCGATGCGCACCGGGGAGCGCAGCCGCCTGCTGATCGTCGAGGACGAGGCGGAGGCGGCCATGCCGCTGCCGTCGATCGACGTCGAGATCCTCTTTGCCAGCGGCGCCGATGTCCCGCTCGACCGGTCGAGCGGCGAGATCGCCGCACTGGCCGAGGCGGTGGCCGACGCCCGCTTTGCCGGCAGCCGCTTCGTCGTCATCGGCCACACCGACGCGGCCGGCAGCGAGGCCTTCAACCAGGAGCTCTCGACCCGGCGGGCGGCGGCCGTGCGCGACCGCCTGATGGGCCTCACCGGAGCGGAAGAGGCTCGCTTCATCGTCGCCGGGCGCGGCGAGAGCGACCTGAAGAATCCCGCCGATCCGCTGGCGGCGGGGAACCGCCGGGTCCAGATCGTCGTTCTGAAGTGAGTGCGGTGCGCGGGGGCATTCCCCCGCGGCCCGCAGGCGGAACTGGGAACTCTTCCCGATTCTCGCCGGGCGACGCTCGATGCTTCACGCATGCGGCAGAAGCCCCTATGTTGATCCGGATGTGGTGAGCGGCGCGGCGCGGATCGCGCGTCCGTCGAGGCTGCATCGCAATGCTAACTGGGAGAGAACATCATGGCCTGGAACAAGCCGATCGTGACCGAAATCTGCATGGCGATGGAAATCAACGGCTACATGCCCGTCGAATTCTAATCGATCATGTCGATCGATCTGGGCCGCGGGCGGGAGAACCGCCTGCGGCTTTTTGTTTTGGGCTCTGCCGCCGGCGGCGGCTATCCCCAATGGAACTGCCTCTGCGACGTCTGCCGGCTCTACTGGGCGGGTGACGGGCGCGTGAATGCGCGCGGGCAGTCCTCGATCGCGGCCTCCGCCGACGGGCGGAGCTGGCTGCTTCTCAACGCCTCGCCGGACCTGCGCCAGCAGATCCTCGCCTCGCCGCGTCTGTCGCCCGGTGCCTGCCTCGCCGGCCACTCCGCTGAATCCGGCGCCGCGACGAAGCGCGCGACGCCGATCGGCGCCGTCCTCGTCACCAATGGCGACGTCGACCACATCGCCGGTCTCCTGACCCTGCGGGAAAAGCAGCGCCTGCCCCTCTACGGCACCGCCGGCGTCCTCGGCATGATCGCGGGCAGCCCGGTGTTCCAGGTGCTCGACCCGGCCTTCGTCGACAAGCGCGCCGTGACGATCGGCGAGGCCTTCGAGCCGGTCCCGGGCCTTGCGGTCGAGATCTTCTCGGTCCCCGGCAAGGTGCCGCTGTTCATGGAGACGGGCGAGGTCGACGTCGGCGAGGAAAGCGAGATGACCGTCGGCGTCAAGCTCTCGGCCCACGGCCGCACCGCCTTCTACATTCCCGGCTGCGCCCATCTGCCGGAATCGCTGAAGGCCCGCATCCGCGGCGCCGACGCGCTGCTCTTCGACGGCACGCTCTTTGCCGACGACGAGATGCGCCGCGCCGGCGTCGGTGAGAAGACCGGCCGGCGCATGGGCCACATGCCGATCACCGGGGAGGGCGGCAGCCTCGACGCCTTCGACGGCCTCGGCATCGGCCGGAAGGCCTATATCCACATCAACAACACGAACCCCATCCTCATCGAGGGTTCGAACGAACGCAACACCGTCGAGGCCGCCGGCTGGACGGTGACCAATGACGGGATGGAGATCGCGCTATGACGGGTCGGTCGGACGAGTTGCTGAGCCATGGCGAGCTGGAGGCCGCGCTTCGCCGCATCGGCGAGACGCGATACCATTCGCTGCATCCGTTCCAGACGCTCCTTCAGGAGGGTCGGCTGAGCCGCGCGCAGGTCCAGGCCTGGGCGCTCAACCGCTATTACTACCAGGCGAACATCCCGGTGAAGGATTCCATCATCCTCGCCCGCCTCGGCACGGTGGCGCTGCGCCGCGAGTGGCGCCAGCGCATCATCGACCATGATGGTTCCGAGACCGAGCGCGGCGGCATCGAGAAGTGGATCGCGCTGACCGACGGCGTCGGCCTCGACCGCGCCTATGTCGAATCCGGCCGCGGCATCCTGGCCGGCACGCGCTTTGCCGTCGACGCCTATGTGCATTTCGTGCGCGACCGCTCGCTGCTCGAGGCGATCGCCTCCTCGCTCACCGAGCTGTTCTCGCCCAATGTCATCGGCGTGCGCAACAAGGGCATGCTCGCCCATTACGACTTCATCTCGCAGGAGACGCTGGCCTATTTCGACAAGCGCCCGGTGCAGGCCAAGCGCGACAGCGATTTTGCCCTGAACTACTGCCTCGAACACGCCGACACCCGCGAGAAGCAGGAGGCCGTGATGGATGCCCTGCGCTTCAAGTGCCACGTCCTCTGGGCCCAGCTCGACGCGCTGTATTTCGCCTATGTCGACCCCGCCCTGACGCCGCCGGACGCCTGGCGCCCGGGCGAGGCGGAGACGGCCGGCCGGGGCCGGGAGGCGGCATGAACGAGGCGGCCCCGAGAATCCCCGACGATGCCGTCCCCGCGCTGCCGAGGGGCGTGAAGTTCCGCGAGGACAAGGCGCGCGGCCGCTACGTGCTGCTCGGCCCCGAGCGGATCTTCGAGGCCGATGCGATCGCCACCGAGATCTTGAAGCGCATCGACGGCGTCACGACCTTCAGGGGCATGCTGACCCAGTTGACCGAACTCTTCACCGCCGACGAGGCGACGATCCGTCCCGATGTCGAGAGCCTGCTGATCGACCTCAGCGACAAGCAGATGGTGACCCTGTGAGCCAGACGCTGCTCGAAAACCGCCCGGTTGCTGCCGCCCCGCCGCGGCCGCAGCCGCCCCTCGGCCTCCTCGCCGAGGTGACCCATCGCTGCCCCTTGCGCTGCACCTATTGCTCGAACCCGCTGCAGCTCGATCCGAAATCGTCAGAGCTCGACACCGACACCTGGAAGCGCGTCTTCTCCGAGGCGGCCGAGCTCGGCGTCATCCATCTCCACATGTCCGGCGGCGAGCCGACGGCCCGCCGCGACATCGTCGAGCTGACGCGCCACGCCGCCGAGGTCGGCCTCTACATCAATCTCATCACGTCCGGCATCGGCGTCGACGACGCCAAGCTCGACGCCCTCATCGAGGCCGGCTGCGACCACATCCAGCTCTCCATGCAGGGCGCCGACGAGGCCATCACCCAGCGCGTCGGCGGCTATCGCGGCGGCTATGAGAAGAAGCAGGCCTTCGCCCGCGCCGTGGTCGAGCGCGGCGTGCCCTTGACGCTCAACGCCGTCATCCACCGGATGAACATCCACCAGGTGCCGGAGATGATCGAGAAGGCCGTCGAATTCGGCGCCAAGCGGCTCGAGATCGCCCACACGCAATATTACGGCTGGGCGCTCAAGAACCGCGCCCAGCTGATGCCCGCCCGGGAGGACGTCGACCGCACGATCGAGGAGGTCGAGACCGCCCGCGAGCGCCTCAAGGGCACGCTGGTCATCGACGCGGTCTTCCCGGACTACTACGCCCGCTATCCCAAACTCTGCAACGGCGGCTGGGGCACCCGCACCTTCTCCGTCACCCCCGCCGGCAAGGTGCTCCCCTGCCACGCGGCGGAAACCATCCGTCACCTCGACTTCTGGAACGTCCGCGACCACTCCCTCGCCGACACCTGGTACGACGGCCCCGCCTTCACCGCCTATCGCGGCACCTCCTGGATGCAGGAGCCCTGCCTCTCCTGCGAGCGCAAACACCTCGACTTCGGCGGCTGCCGCTGCCAGGCCCTGGCGCTGACCGGCGACGCTGCCGCGACCGACCCGGTCTGCGTGAAGTCGCCGCTGCACGAGTCGATCGGCGCGATGGCGACGACGGAGTCGGCGGTGGCGGAGCCGGGGGCGGCGACGTATCGGGGGTTCCGGGCGGGGTAGCGTCTAGCACGGAAGACGGCCAAATTTTCAACTGAATATATCTTCTGGTGATCCGCTGGTCTTACTGACAACGGCTTTGGGTTGGAGCGCTACCGTATCGATCTTCTCACTCGCATCTATCACACTAGATAAACGTATGATCGCTCCGATAATGCTTTTCGGTTCAGAATTTCTTGGGCTGAATTCACGCCCAAATATCTCCTCAAAAGCTTGGCAAAATTCTTTTTCAGTTTGCAGGCCTCGAAATACGGGCCAACCTTCATAGGTTGATGCTTCGATATCACCTTCCGAGCCGATTCTTTTCATGACGCGCACTGCTTCCGAAACGTCGCCGCGCACCGCAGCCACGCAGAGCTTAAAGTCATCACTGGTGATTGACCATTCTTCGGCGTTGAGTGTTTTTTCAGATTTCTTTGAATCGCCCATAAGTCTATAGCAATTGGCTAGATTTACTATATCCATGCGGCGCCGCATCTCTGATTTTTTCCCACGCATCGCGGTAGCAAACTCAAGTAATTTGCTGGAGAGCTGATATTCTCCTCGATTTATAAGCTCCAAGCAAAAATTTCCAAGCATGTCATCGGCGTTCTCATTCTCGCTTTTAGCAGCTTTCCGCCAGCATATTTGAATCAGTTTTACACCAAACTCTGCGACAGTCCGCAATGACGCGTTGAAGTATTTCGGTTTAGCGCTTAAATGGCCGCCAATCTGCAGTTTCTCGAAATCGGGATGAGAAAATTTCTTTAGATTATTGATATATTGCTTATTAACAACGCCGTCGGAATGTGCAAACAAATTGCGCCGTTCGAAAATCTCCATCAGAATAGAATAGTCTTTATATGACTTCTGAATGCTATCGATCGACAAGCTACTCTCGAGCCATTTGATTTGCTCATGCGCCGATTGCCTCATTATGTGGTCAATTTCTTTCTCCAATACATATTTTTTGAAGTCTTCGATGTCACCCATTGTGAGAATTTCGTGAATTTTTACTTCTTTTTCACTGTCTCGCATCAACCTCGGGTTCATTTCGAATATGCATCTCATAAGATTAGCGACATGAAATTCGTAACTACTGACAGCTCCGATTAGTAGCATCTTTGGAATTTGCTGACCCGTCGTTTTCAGGGCCGAGAAATTTTCGAGTAGCTCTGCCAACCCGTATTCACTGTCGCCGTCAAGTCTAACAACCGTTCTGTTTTCCTCGTCCTCAAGTACGGTTCCATTAGACATCACAAATTCGGAAATTACTTTCTCTTGCAAGCTTAGAGATATAGCGGGCGTGAATGATGCCACCAACGGAAGCAGCTCAAGATAATTCATCATCGAAATCGTGAATTCGTAAAACAATATTGAAAATTTCGTATCAGCATCAATTTTTTTACTCGCTAACGATTTAGCATCGTGTTTGATCTTTTGTGTGGAAAAATCGTTTTCAAAATCATTTTTATCTGATGTAGAGTGCGCAACATATTTTCCTTTCTCTTTATATATGCATATAAACATTGTTGCCCCTCGCTAGTTTGATGTTCTGAATCCTGTTCCGCAATGGACAGGCGTAGCTCTGCAATCGCAGGCTGCTTTTCGCCGATTTAGCAGCTCATCCGTCAATCGCCAATGTCCTAAGCGTGACGGTTCGCTGCCCCTCGTCGACGCGGCCCGATCCAGACTACGGGCGATGTGGCCCTCACCCCCGAGCCAAGCGAAGCGGCGAGGCGAGAGCCCGCACCACCGCCAACCTATCCCTCCACATACTCATGCAAAATCGAATTGATCAGCGTCTGGTAGGGCATGCCCTTCTCGGCGGCCCTGGTCTTCAACCGGGCGAGGTCGCGCTCGGGAATGGCGATGGAGATCCGCTTGCGCGGCTGGCCCGCCAGCATCTGCCGCGCCGCTTGTCGCAGCTCGGCCCGCCGTTCCGCGCTCATTTCGACTTCGATCCATTCGTCGGAGTCTTGAAAGGCGAAGTCCGCGCGCTCCTCTTCGCTGTCGAAGATGGGCTCAGGGGGCTTTGGCTGGTTCATAGGTCCTGCTCCTGAAACTGCTTCGTCGCCTTACGGCTCGGATACATCGTCTTGAGAAAGACGCTGTCCGCTGATCGAACGAAAGGGACGAGCCAGAGATAGTCGTCGATCCGGACGATGTACTGACTCTGATCCGGGTATCGCGTGACGTTCGGATGCCGCCGCTCCGCGATCAGGTCGCCCTCTGCGAGCGCGATGATGACGCGCTCGAAGCCGAAGCCGTGGCGGGCTTTCAGCACCGCGTTCTTCTCTTCGCTCCAGCTGAAGTCCATGCGCCAATATCGATGCAATGCATATTCACGGCAAGTCGCATCGCGAGGATTTCGCGACGCCCCAGGCGGCGCTTGCGCTGCCCGGCAATAACTTTCTCTCCCACTTCAACCAACCCCCTGATTCTCCTCAATCCGCAAAAATTCCCATCCCCGCCCCACACCCCCTCGCCATACTCCCCCCATCGCCGGTCCACCCCCTCCAAGTCGACGGGAACCGGGCACGGGCGCTCGCCGGGAGCGCTTGCGGGCCGGCGATGCGGTCTCCGCGCCGTCTCGTCTTCCGGAGGCGAGGCGTCCCGGACGGCCTCCCGGCGCCGCTGGCCCCTCGCGTAATACGGCGC